>CALUNU010000030.1 GCA_944322095.1 uncultured Alloprevotella sp. | reverse complement strand
GCAAGCTCATGTCCTTGCTCTGCGGCTTTTCGAAGCCATGACACCGCTGCCGAGTAATCCTGAGTAACGCCTTGCCCTTTATAATAGCAAATGCTCAAATTGTACTGCGCGGCGGCATTCCCCTGCTCGGCGGCTTTTCGATACCATGACGCAGCTTCCGCGTAATCCTGAGCAACGCCTTGCCCATTGGCATAGTAAGTGCCTAAATTACTCTGCGCGCTGGCATGCCCCTGCTCGGCGGCTTTTCGAAGCCATGACACCGCTGCCGAGTAATCCTGAGTAACGCCTTGCCCAAAGTAATAGCAATTGCTCAAATTGTACTGCGCGCTGGCATGCCCCTGCTCGGCGGCTTTTCGATACCATGACACAGCTTCCGCATAATCCTGAGCAACGCCTTGCCCTTTGTCATAGTAAACGCCTAAATTGTTCTGCGCGTCGGCATGCCCCTGCTCGGCGGCCCTCCGAAACCATGACACAGCTTCCGCATAATCCTGAGCAACGCCTTGACCACTCTCATAGCAAGAGCCCAAATTAAACTGAGCCTCGGCATTTCCCTGCTCGGCGGCCTTCCGAAACCATGACACTGCCTCTGCGTAATCTTGAGCAACGCCCTCCCCCAAATAATAACAATATCCCAATTCTAATTGACTGACTGCATACCCTTGTCTAGCAGAAACATATAGTCGGAACACCTCTGGATCCATCTTATTCAGTTTATCAGTCAGCTCGGGCATCTCCGACTCAATGGCTTCCAACTTCTTTTTTGCGGGGTCGTACCCTTTCGCAGCAGATTCTTGCAACAAGTAAAAGGCTACTACGTAATCCTGCGCAACGCCACGACCTTCGGCATAGCAAATGCCCAAATTATAATTCGCTTCGGGGAGCCCATTCTCAGCAGCTTTCTGATACCATGACACCGCTGCCGCATAATTACCAAAACCATTTTCATAGCAAAGGCCTAAATAATTAGAGCTAACACCATAATTCACGCCATGGTCTGCTAAGTTGTAGTCTACAAGTTTTAAGAACATGGAAAGAGCCTTTTCATAATCTTTTTTCACACCCCAACCATGATAATAGCATTCAGCCAAACCACGTTCAGCAGCAGGGAAATATGGAGCAGCTAAAGACAGCCAATAAAATGCTTTTTTATAATTCTGCTCGACTCCATTACCGTTCAAATAGGAATACCCTAACGCCATTTGGGCATGATGAGATCCTTCCTTGGCAGCTGCCTTATAGCACGAGGCTGCTTGTTTTCTATAAATATCGTATTTACTATCAGAATAATCTAACAAAGCGCATGCTTCGTCATAAGCTCGTCCTAATTGATATAGATCTTCTGCATCACCAGACTCAGCTGCAATTGCAAGCGAATCTAAATTGGCCTGTGAATAAGCGGGGGCACTGAGATAAAAGAAGAAGCACAAAAAGAAAAAAATGATATTGATGCGTTTCATAGCTTTTCCCATTTTTGACAATACGTTTCATTACCTTTGATGTTCTTGCTTGGCACAGGGCCACTGGGACGTATGCCCAATTCCTCGGCATGCTGCGCAAGATAACGGCCAATCTGCGCATGAAGCGTACGGAACGAGGCTTTTGCTTCGGAATAGCCACTGAGCCGACCGACATAAACGCTTTCGTACATACTCATGAAACGCTCGATGAAGGCGTGCGAAGTGAACGTTGGCCCCATTTGAGCAATGACGGTTTCAAAATGTTCTTTCTGCATGGCATTGATAGATTTAGCTGTTTGCCGCCAAGCCTCCAAAGACGACCGTGAACAAATGGTGAGAGCTCCGCCCGAGGGCGGAATACAAGAAAAGCGTGAGACTTGTTCCGTTCATCCAAAAGCGGGCATCTGGAAAAGCCTTGCAGAAATGAACCGAGAAACAATAACCCCACGCTGTCGTATGATGAACAGGCATGGCGCGAAGCCATACAAGCACATATACAGACAGAATGAACGTTGTCTTGTCTCTACCCCTCTGCTCAATTTTCCAGATTTCGCTTTTAAGGATAAAGCAAAAAACGCCTTCTTGCTCCGGGATGTCTCCCCGGGACATGGCAAAGATAAGCCTTTTTCGACAAACAAGACAACGTTTCCCATGAGGTTTTGCTTCTCGGTCACAAAATAACGGAGAACAATGAAAAAAGCCGCCCCGACTGATGACGAGGCGGCCTTCATAGCAATAAGTATTGTTTATTCTACTCAGCCTTGGGAGCTTCGGTTGCGCTTTCGGCTGCTGCCTCGGCGGCAGGAGCCTCAGCTGCGGCTTCCGTTGCGGGAGCATCGGCCGTCGTGGCAGCGGCAGCCGTAGAAGACGACTTGCGCGAACGGCGCGTGCGCGTAGCCTTCTTCGTCGTCTTGGCCATGTTCTCATCGTAATCGACAAGCTCGATGAAGCACATGTCGGCACCGTCGCTGGGACGGAAGCCCGTCTTGATGATGCGCGTGTAGCCGCCGGGACGATTGGCCACCTTTTCGGAAATCTCCTGGAAGAGCTCCGTCACGGCGTATTTGTCTTGCAGATAACGGAACACAACACGTCGTGAGTTCGTGGTGTCCTGCTTGCTGCGCGTGATGAGCGGCTCAACGTACTTTTTCAGTGCCTTGGCCTTGGCGAGAGTCGTAGTGATTCTTTTGTGCTTGATCAAGGAGCAGGCCATGTTGGAAAGCATAGCCGCGCGATGAGAAGCAGTACGGCTCAGATGATTAAATTTCTTATTGTGTCTCATTTGTTATTCTTTATCCAATTTGTACTTTGAGATGTCGGTTCCAAACGACAGATTCAGACTCTCGAGCAAATCATCAAGCTCCGTGAGCGATTTCTTGCCGAAGTTGCGGAACTTCAAGAGGTCATTCTTGTTGAACTGTACGAGGTCGCCCAGCGTTTCGACGTCGGCTGCCTTCAAGCAGTTGAGGGCGCGCACCGAGAGGTTCATATCAACAAGTTTCGTCTTGAGCAGCTGACGCATGTGGAGCACTTCCTCATCGAATTCCTCATTTTCTACATTGGCGGAGTCGTCAATGGTAATCTTCTCGTCGGAGAAGAGCATGAAGTGGTAGATAAGGATCTTGGCAGCCTCCTTCAACGCGTCCTTCGGGTGGATGGAACCGTCCGTCGTGACTTCCAGTACGAGCTTATCGTAGTCGGTCTTCTGCTCGACACGGTAAGGTTCGACCGTATATTTCACGTTACGGATGGGCGTGTAAATAGAATCGATTGGAATTACGTTCACTTCGGTGCAGAAGTCCAGGTTTTCTTCAGCCGGAACATATCCGCGGCCCTTGTTGATCGTAAGATCAATCTGCATCGTGGCTTTGGGATCTAAATGACAAATCACTAATTCAGGGTTTAACACCTCAAATCCAGTGAGATTCTTGCCAATATCACCAGCTTTGAATTCCGAGGAATTCGAAATGGTGATACTAACCTTCTCAGTCTCGAATTCTTCTACTAACTGCTTGAAGCGAACCTGCTTGAGGTTCAGAATAATGTTGGTCACGTCCTCGCGCACTCCCGGCACCGAAGCAAACTCGTGCTCAACGCCCGCAATCTTGATGGTGTTGATGGCGAATCCTTCGAGAGACGACAGGAGGATACGGCGCAAGGCATTTCCGACGGTCGTGCCGAAACCCGGCTCCAAGGGACGGAACTCAAACTTTCCGTACTTAGAGTCGTTTTCCAACATTATGACTTTGTCAGGCTTTTGAAATGCTAATATCGCCATGAATTTAATGAGTTTAATTAGTTTTTAGAGTACAACTCGACAATCAGCTGCTCGCGAATGTTTTCGGGAATGTCAGCACGTTCGGGTTTGTGAAGCATCTTGCCCGACTTGGAATTCTCGTCCCATTCGAGCCAAGGATACTTGCTGTGGTTGAAGCCTGCCAAAGAGTCAGCGATGACTTCAAGCGACTTCGACTTTTCACGCACGCCGATGATCTGACCGGGCTTCACGCTGTAAGACGGAATGTTAACCACAGCACCGTCCACGACGATATGCTTGTGACCTACGAGCTGACGGGCTGCTGAGCGAGTGGGTGCGATGCCAAGGCGATAAACCACATTATCCAAGCGGCATTCGAGACCCTGCAACAGGAGCTCACCCGTAATGCCACTGGCAGAAGCAGCTTTCTCAAACAGGTTGCGGAATTGTCTTTCGAGTACGCCGTACGTGTACTTTGCCTTCTGCTTTTCAGCAAGCATGACTCCGTACTCAGAGGTCTTGCGGCGACGCGAATTGCCGTGCTGACCGGGAGGGAAGTTACGCTTGGAAAGTACTTTGTCGGGGCCGAAAATGGCCTCACCGAACTTACGGGCGATACGAGACTTCGGACCAATATATCTTGCCATCTTATTCTGTTTTTAGATAGGTTCTTACGTTTTGTTATACTCTTCTTCTCTTGGGAGGACGGCAACCGTTGTGGGGCAACGGCGTAACATCGACGATCTCCGTAACTTCGATGCCGGCACCATGGACGGCACGGATGGCAGCCTCACGGCCATTGCCCGGACCCTTCACATATGCCTTTACCTTGCGGAGACCCAAATCGAAAGCAACCTTCGAGCAGTCCTGCGCAGCCATCTGAGCGGCGTAGGGAGTATTCTTCTTAGAACCTCTGAAACCCATCTTACCGGCAGAAGACCAAGAGATGATCTGGCCCTCGCTGTTTGCCAAAGATACGATGATATTGTTGAAAGAGCTATGGATGTGCAACTGGCCCATAGCATCGACCTTGACGTTTCTTTTCTTTGCGACTGTTTTCTTTGCCATATCTATTCGTTATTTAGTTGCTTTCTTCTTGTTAGCAACAGTCTTCTTCTTACCTTTACGTGTACGGGCATTGTTCTTCGTGCTCTGTCCGCGCACGGGAAGACCAATGCGGTGACGCACGCCGCGATAGCAACCGATGTCCATCAAGCGCTTGATGTTCATCTGCACCTCGGAGCGAAGATCACCTTCGACCTTGTATTCGGCAGCGATAATCTCACGAATCTTACCTGCCTGGTCGTCGGTCCAATCCTTTACTTTGATGCCACGGTCGATGCCTGCCTTATCCAAAATCTTTTCAGCACTGCTACGGCCGATACCATAGATGTAGGTCAAGGCGATTTCACCTCTCTTGTTCTGAGGCAAGTCAACGCCAACAATTCTTATTGCCATATATTTTTTCTTATTTTTCGCGTAAACCTATTAACCCTGACGAAGCTTGTACTTCGGGTTCTTCTTGTTGATCACGTACAAGCGGCCCTTTCTGCGTACAATCTTGCAATCGGCCGACCGCTTTTTCAAAGATGCTCTTGTCTTCATATATTTGTTTTTTTATTTGTATCTGAACACTATTCTGCCCTTCGACAAATCATAGGGACTCATCTCCACTTTCACTTTATCGCCGGGAAGGATCTTTATGTAATGCATACGCATCTTGCCAGAAATATGAGCTGTTATTTCATGCCCATTTTCCAAGACCACGCGGAACATCGCATTGCTCAACGACTCCACGATAGTCCCGTCTTGCTCAATCGCAGCTTGCTTTGCCATATTTTTGCTCTTCTATTTTTTCAATTTCCTCAAACGTAGATAAGATCTCTGCCTTGCCATCGTGTATCGCGATTGTGTGCTCAAAATGAGCAGCAGGTTTTCCATCCTGCGTATCAACGGTCCAACGATCGGGGCGCATCCGTATGGATGGATTTCCCATCGTAATCATCGGTTCAATCGCGATACATAAGCCATTCGACAATGCCATGCCTGAACCTTGCTTCCCATAATTGGGAACTTGGGGGTCTTCGTGCATTTCATGTCCGATGCCGTGACCCACGAATTCACGAACTACTCCAAAACCTGCCCGTTCACAATGTGTCTGGATGGCGTGCCCGATATCTCCCAAACGCTTTCCACCAACTATTGCTTTCTCTATACCTTTATACAAAGAAGCTTTGGTTACGTCTAAAAGTCGCTGCACTTGCGGTGAAACTTCGCCCACGCGGAACGTATAGCAAGAATCTCCACAAAAGCCATTCAACAACGTACCGCAATCAACCGATATAATGTCTCCCTCTTTAAGGGTTACATTTTCGCTTGGAATGCCATGAACGACTGTTTCATTGACCGACGTGCAAATCGAGGCAGGAAAAGGAGGGCCATAAGGATTGGGGAATCCTTTGAACGTAGGCACAGCTCCGTGATCGCGAATGACTTGCTCCGCAAGCGTGTCCAACTGTTTAGTGGTCACGCCGGGTTCAATGACCCGTGCCAACTCTGCCAACGTGATGCTGACCAAGAGGTTCGCACTGCGAAGCGCGTCAATCTCATCCTCGGTTTTCAGATATACCATTGAATTTCAAAGATCAATATGCAGCTACGTGAGATGCACGGGAGCGCGTGTGACCAGAATTGAGCAATCCATCGTAATGACGCACCAAAAGATGGCTCTCAATCTGCTGTATCGTATCGAGAACAACTCCGACCAAAATCAACAATGAGGTACCCCCGAAGAACTGTGCAAAACTCTGATTTACGCCAAACACGCCAGCAAATGCAGGCATAATGGCAATCAAAGCAATAAACAAAGATCCCGGAAGCGTAATTCTCGTCATCACGTTGTCAAGATAGTCTGCCGTGCTCTTTCCAGGCTTGATACCCGGGATAAAGCCATTGTTACGCTTCATATCCTCAGCCATTTGCACCGGATTGAGTGTGATGGCGGTATAGAAATATGTGAACGCGACAATCAACAGCACGAATACGAAATTATACAACACGCTCGTATGATCCATAAACTGTCCTAATGCCCAACTTCTTCCATCGCCGGCAACCTGAGCCAACGAAAGAGGAATAAACATGATGGCCTGCGCAAAGATGATAGGCATTACGTTGGCTGCGAAAAGTTTCAGAGGGATGTACTGACGTGCACCACCAAACTGTCTGTTACCTTCAACGCGCTTGGCATACTGCACGGGCACTTTACGGGTAGCTTTCACGAGCATGATAGCCAAGGCCATTACAACCAACAATGCGATAATCTCGAAGAGGAACTTGATGAGACCGCCTCCTTCCAAAGAGGTTAAAGCCGTCGTAAACTCCTCAACCAAAGCTGCAGGCATTCGGGCGATGATACCCACCATGATTATCAAAGAAACACCGTTGCCGATGCCTTTGTCGGTAATACGCTCACCCAGCCAAAGGATGAACATACTTCCGGCTGCAAGGATAATCGTAGACGTAAGCATGAACCAAAAGCCATCACCGACCAAGAAGGCACCAGAGGGTGCCGTCTGGGCATGCAAGTTAATCAAGTAGGTCGGAGCCTGGAATAGCAGAATGGCTATTGTCAGCCAACGCGTATACTGATTAATCTTACGTCTGCCACTTTCACCCTCGCGCTGCATCTTTTGGAAATAGGGTACAGCCACGGCCAAAAGTTGTATTACAATAGATGCTGAAATGTAGGGCATAATACCCAAGGCAAAGATAGAAGCCTGGGAAAATGCACCTCCCGAAAACATATTCAGCAACGACATCAGACCTTCGCTCGTCTGGCTCTGCAACTGCCCCAATGCATTGGAGTCGATGCCGGGAAGAACGACGAAAGATCCGAAACGATATATTGCAATAAACAGGAGAGTGATGAGGATTCGAGTTCTCAAATCCTCAATTCTCCATACATTCTTCACTGTCTCGATTATTTTCTTCATCGAAGTCAGATTTAGAGTTTCGTAGCAGTGCCACCCACTGCCTCAATTGCAGCTACAGCTGCTTTTGAGAATGCATGAGCAACAACATCAAGTTTTGCAGTAAGTTCGCCGTTTGCAAGAATTTTCACCTTCTGTTTGGAAGACAAATAACCAGCACCGATAAGTTCATTCAAGCCGATCTTACTCCACTGATTCTTTTCAGAAAGCTCTTGGAGCGTAGACAGATTGATGGCCTTATATTCCACACGGTTGATGTTCTTGAAACCAAACTTTGGAAGACGACGCTGCAAAGGCATCTGACCTCCTTCAAAGCCAATTTTCTTGCTATAACCAGAACGCTGCTTTGCACCTTTATGACCGCGGGTAGAGGTTCCTCCCTTTCCCGAACCGGGGCCACGGCCAATGCGCTTGCGGTTTCTCGTAGAGCCGGCAGCCGGCGCTAATGTATGTAATTTCATATTTTCCTTTTTTGAAGTCGCTTATTCTACTACCGTCACCAGATGATGAACCTTACGTATCATTCCACGGAGAGTAGGAGTATCCTCACGCTCAACTACGTGGTTCATTTTCCTCAAACCCAAAGCATCCAAAGTTCTCTTTTGGTCAATAGGAGCTCCGATGCGGCTCTTCGTTTGCTTTATCTTTATCGTAGCCATAAATTTAACCTCTAAATACTTTTTCCAAGGAAACTCCACGCAGCTCTGCAATGGCACGCGCATCACGCATTTCACTCAAAGCCTTAATCGTAGCCTTCACAAGATTGTGAGGATTGGAAGAGCCTTGCGACTTAGCCAAGACATTCTTCACACCAACACTTTCAAGCACGGCACGCATAGCACCACCTGCTACGACGCCGGTACCCTCAGAGGCAGGACGAAGCAAAACCTCGGCACCGCCGAACTTTGCAATCTGCTCATGAGGAACCGTACCCTTAATGACGGGAACTTTGATCAAATTTTTCTTAGCAGCCTCTACGCCTTTCGAAATTGCAGCGGCAACTTCTCCAGCCTTACCAAGGCCATAACCTATGACGCCCTTTCCATCGCCTACTACTACAATAGCAGCAAACGTGAAAGTACGGCCACCCTTAGTTACCTTGACTACGCGATTGATAGCAACCAGTCTATCTTTCAGCTCTTCACTACTTACGTTTACTCTGTTTGCCATAATCTCTTAAAATTTAAGTCCGCCATTACGAGCTCCATCTGCGACCTCCTTGACACGTCCATGGTACAAATAGCCATTTCTGTCAAAAACGACAGCAGTGATTCCAGCCTCCAAGGCTTTTTTAGCAACAATTTCGCCCACTCTGGCAGCTTGCTCTCTCTTAGGCATTTTCTCCATGCCCAACGATGAAGCAGATACCAAGGTCTTGGCAGCTATATCATCAATGATCTGAACGTAAATCTGCTTATTGCTTCTAAACACGCTCATACGAGGACGAGCTGCGGTGCCAGAAATCTTATTGCGTACCCGATGCTTGATTCTTAAGCGTTTTTGTTCTTTTATCGTAATCATAATCAACTCCTATTTTAATTACTTAGCACCTGCCGACTTACCAGACTTTCTACGAATCTGTTCGCCAACGAAGAGAATACCCTTTCCTTTATAGGGCTCGGGCATACGGAAAGAACGAATTTTAGCACATACATGTCCTAAAAGCTGCTTATCGCATGACTCAAGACAAATATACGGGTTCTTGTTTCTCTCAGTTTTGGTTTCTACCTTGATTTCAGGCGGCAACTGAATGAAAATGCTATGGGTATAACCTAAGGAGAATTCAACCAGATTACCTTGATTGGAAACACGGTAACCAACACCTACTAACTCCATCTCCTTCTTATAACCCTGAGACACACCGACGACGATATTGTTTACCAATGCACGGTAAAGACCATGGTAAGCTTGTTTCTGCTTGCGATCTACCGTGTCGTTGGCTTCATCGATGGCGAAAAGTATCTCGTTGTTTTCAACAGTTACAATGATAGAAGGATTGACAGCTTGGCTCATCTCACCCTTCGGTCCTTTTACAGACACTACATTATCCTTCAGGGTAACCGTGACTCCTGCAGGGATGTTAATCGGCAATTTACCTATTCTAGACATATCTTCCTCCTATTAATATATGTAGCAAAGGACTTCACCTCCGATCTTCAGTTCGGAAGCTTCCTTATCTGTCATCACACCTTTTGAAGTGGATACAATTGCAATACCCAATCCGTTAATTACTCTCGGCATATCTCTATAACCCGTATACTTACGCATACCAGGCTTCGAAACACGAGTCAAGCTCTTAATGGCATTGACTTTGCTTTGAGGATGATACTTCAAAGCAATCTTAATCGTACCTTGGGGGCCATCCTCAATAAACTTGTAGTTCAAGATATAGCCCTTATCGAAGAGGATTTTCGTAATATCCTTCTTCAAATTGGAAGCAGGTACCTCCACCACGCGATGTTTGGCCATGATTGCATTGCGCAATCTCGTCAAATAATCTGCTATTGGATCTGTCATAATTTATAGTGTTTAATTAATCGGGACTGCCCCGACAATATTAAATGCTTTCTTTACCAGCTGGCTTTCTTTACACCAGGGATGAGTCCTTGTGATGCCATTTCTCGGAATTGAATACGTGAAAGGCCAAACAAACGGATATATCCCTTGGGACGTCCAGTCAATTTGCAACGATTGTGCAAACGTATAGGATTGGCGTTGCGAGGTATCTCCTGCAATTTACGAGCTGCTTCGTAAGCTTCTACGGGATCATTCGATTTATTTACGATCTCCTTTAAAGCTGCACGCTTTGCGGCATACTTGGCAACGAGTTTTGCGCGCTTTACCTCACGCGCTTTCATTGATTCCTTTGCCATTGTTATCTATTAGTTGTTATTTGCGTTCTTAAAAGGCAAGCCAAACTCCTGAAGGAGAGCGTAACCTTCCTCGTCAGTTGCAGCAGATGTCACGAACGTAATATTCATGCCTAAGATTCTTTCGATCGTATCGATATTGATCTCAGGAAAGATAATCTGCTCCTGGATACCAAGCGTATAGTTGCCATGACCATCAAACTTGCTGTCAATTCCTTTGAAGTCGCGAATACGCGGAAGGGCAACTCGCACCAACTTCTCCAAGAATTCATACATACGTTCACGACGCAGAGTAACCATAACGCCGATAGGCATTTTCTTTCTCAGCTTGAAGTTTGAGATATCTTTTCGTGAAACCGTTGCCACCGCTTTCTGACCTGTTATAGCGGTCAACTCGTTAATAGCTACATCAATGATCTTCTTATCAGCAGTAGCCATTCCCAAGCCTTCGTTGATAACGATTTTCTTCAGAACGGGGATTTGCATCGGAGAAGAATAATTAAACTTCTTCATCAATGCAGGAGCTATGCGTTCAGCATATTCCTTTTTAAGACTTGCGGTATTACTCATTACTTAATCTCCTCACCTGATTTTTTTGCATAACGAACCAACTTGCCTTCATCATTCAGCTTGCGTCCGATACGCGTCGGTTTTCCACTCTTAGGATCCAGCACATTCAAATTTGAGATATGAACAGGTGCTTCAACCTTTACGAAACCGCCTTGCGGATTCTTTGCACTGGGCTTCTGGCTCTTGGTCACGATGTTGATACCTTCAACAACTGCACGTTGCTTGTCAACGAAGACTTTCAAAACCTTTCCAGTTTTTCCTCTATCCTCGCCGGTATTCACATAAACCGTATCACCTTTCTTTATGTGTAACTTGCTCATAAATGTTCGAAATTAAAGCACTTCGGGTGCCAAGGAAACGACCTTCATGTTGACGGCACGGAGCTCACGAGCTACCGGACCGAAAATACGACTGCCTCTCAACTCACCTGCGTTATTAAGCAGAACGCAAGCATTATCATCAAAACGAATATAAGAACCGTCTGCACGGCGAATTTCCTTCTTCGTACGTACAATCAGAGCCTTTGAAACTGCGCCTTTCTTCAAATCGCTGGACGGGATTACATTCTTCACAGCCACTACGATAACATCGCCTACGGAAGCGTAACGTCTTCTCGTTCCACCCAGTACGCGAATGCAAAGAGCTTCGCGAGCTCCACTGTTGTCAGCGACGGTCAATCTAGATTCTGTCTGTATCATAATTACTTAGCTCTTTCTACGATTTCTACAACTCTCCAACGCTTTGTCTTGCTTAAAGGACGAGTCTCCATAATCAGCACCGTATCGCCAACATGACAGTCGTTCTTTTCGTCATGAACGTGATACTTCTTCGTTTTAGAAACGAACTTTCCATAAATGGGGTGCTTCTCCTTGAACTTAGCAGCCACAACGATGGTCTTCTCCATCTTGTTGCTAATAACAACCCCTTGTCTTATCTTTCTTAAATTTCTCTCTTCCATTTGGTCATTATTGCTTGTTAAGTTCATTTTCACGCATCACCGTCATCATCTTAGCAATCGTACGACGTGCATCCTTAATCTGTGCAGGATTAGCAAGAGGAGAGATGCTGTGATCCAACAGCATTTTCTGATACTTAGCCTTCTCTTCTTTGATGCGTTCTGGCAATTCGTTCACCGGAATCTGTCTAACTTCTGCAATTTTCATAATTATGCGTTTTTGTCGTAATCATGTCTAACAATGAACTTTGTCGTAACGGGCAGCTTCTGAGCAGCCAGACGAAGCGCTTCCTTGGCCACTTCGAAAGGAACACCCTCTACCTCAAAAATGATACGACCCGGAGTAATGGGGAACACATAACCTACGGGGTCACCCTTACCTTTACCCATTCGGACGTCAGCAGGCTTCTTTGTAATGGGCTTATCGGGGAATATGCGAATCCAGCTCTGTCCTTCACGCTGCATATAACGAGTCATCGCAACACGTGCAGCTTCAATCTGACGGCTGGTCAGCCAATGCGTTTCCAGGCTCTTGATACCAAAGCTTCCAAACGCCAGCTGATTACCGCGCTGAGCGTTGCCTTTACAACGTCCCTTTTGCGGTCTTCTGTATTTTGTTCTTTTCGGTTGTAACATGATACTCTCAGTCTACTAATTAACGGTTATTATTTCTTCTGCCGCGGAATTTGCGACCACCGTTGCCATAACCATTGCCACGGCCGTTATCTTTCTCTACCGTGAAATCAGGAGCCAGGTCTTTCTTACCATAAACTTCACCACGGCAAATCCACACCTTTATACCAATCAGGCCCACCTTGGTCAAAGCTTCGGTCTGACAGTAATCAATATCGGCACGGAAAGTATGCAAAGGAGTACGTCCTTCCTTATACATTTCCTTTCTGGCCATTTCAGCACCATTCAAACGGCCCGAGATTTGCACTTTCACGCCTTCTGCACCTGCGCGCATCGTGTTAGCAATTGCCAATTTGATGGCACGACGGTATGCAATCTTCCCCTCTATCTGACGAGCAATACCTTTCGCTACAATTGTAGCATCCAAGTCAGGCTTTTTTACTTCAAAAATGTTGATCTGAACATCTTTATCAGTAATCTTCTTCAGCTCCTCTTTCAACTTATCTACTTCCTGTCCACCTTTACCGATGATGATACCAGGACGCGAAGTGCAAATGGTGATAGTTATCAGTTTGGGGGTACGCTCTATGACAATACGAGAGACGCTTGCTTTTGCCAGACGAGCATCCAAGTACTTACGGATTTTGCTATCCTCAAGCAGATTATCTCCGAAATTAGAACCTCCGTACCAGTTAGAATCCCAACCACGGATGATTCCAAGACGGTTACTTATAGGATTTACTTTTTGACCCATACTTCCTTCAATTAATCATTATTTTTTGTACCAACGAACAAGGTAACATGGTTCGAACGCTTACGAATTCTGTAACCTCTTCCCTGAGGAGCGGGTCTCATACGCTTCAGCGTAACACCCTCATCAACATAGACAGTCGTGACATACAATTCTCCGTCCTCTGCCTTTCGATCATTCTTCTGCTCCCAATTTGCAATGGCGGAACGCAACAATTTTTCCACATCAGCAGAAGCTGCTTTCTTTGAAAAACGCAACGTACCAAGTGCGCGATTTACCTCCATTCCACGAATCATATCAACGACGTAGCGCATCTTACGCGGAGAAGAGGGAACATTGTTCAGTTTGGCAAAATACTGGGTCTTTCGGCTTTCCTTTCGCTTTTCAGCCGCAATTCTTTTTCTTGCTCCCATTTATTTTTATTTTTATTTTGCTGGATTGAAATACCTGCTTACTTCTTCTTGTTACCAGCATGACCGCCAAATTTACGCGTAGGAGCAAACTCTCCCAGCTTATGGCCTACCATGTTTTCGGTAACGTAAACAGGAATGAACTTATTTCCATTATGAACCGCAATGGTATGCCCCACGAAATCAGGGGATATCATCGAAGCTCTAGCCCATGTCTTCACAACATTCTTCTTACCGCTTTCATTCATTGCGAGAATTTTCTTCTCCAACGACACAGCGATATAAGGGCCTTTTTTTAATGAACGACTCATATAATTGAATTCTTTTGTGCTTGTTACTTATTACGTCTCTCGATTATGTACTTGTTCGATTGCTTCTTCGGAGAACGGGTCTTCAAGCCCTTAGCATACAAACCAGTACGCGAACGCGGATGACCACCAGACTGACGGCCTTCGCCACCACCCATCGGGTGATCCACAGGGTTCATGACAACACCACGGTTGTGCGGGCGACGTCCCAACCAACGCGAACGTCCAGCCTTACCTGAACTTTCAAGTGCATGGTCAGAGTTGCCTACACTTCCGATAGTTGCTTTACAAGCACTCAGAATCTGGCGGGTTTCTCCTGAAGGCAGTTTCACAACGCAATACTTTCCTTCACGGGAAGTCAACTGCGCAAAATTGCCTGCCGAACGAACGAGCAATGCACCCTGACCGGGTCGAAGCTCGATGTTATGGATCACCGTACCGACAGGAATATTCTGCAAAGGAAGAGCATTACCTACTTCAGGAGCAGCATTCTCACCGGACATCAAGTGATCTCCCACCTTCAATCCATTAGGAGCAATAATATAACGCTTCTCACCGTCCGCATAGTAAAGCAAAGCAATACGAGCCGAGCGATTCGGATCGTATTCAATTGTCTTCACCACAGCGGGTACACCATCTTTCTCACGTTTGAAATCGATAACACGGAAAAGTCTCTTATGACCACCGCCCAAATAGCGCATCGTCATCTTTCCCGTATTATTGCGGCCACCACTCGACCGCTTTCCGAAAACGAGAGATTTCTCTGGTACGGATGCAGTAATCTCTTCGAACGTACCAATAATCTTGTGTCTCTGCCCCGGTGTTGTGGGCTTAAATTTACGTACTGCCATCTGTTATTTAAATATTGCTATAAAAGTCGATTGCTTCGCCATCTTTCAGCGTTACGATGGCCTTTTTGAAAGCATTCGTACGACCACGCAGCAAGCCTGAACGAGTATAGCGGGTCTTATTCTTACCCGCATAAATCATCGTATTGACTGCCACCACATGAACGCCATAAATTACTTCTACCTCTGCCTTAATTTGTTCCTTATTTGCTTCAGGGCGAACAACAAAGCCAAACTTGTTTTGCTTCTCCGTGATAGCGGTCATCTTCTCAGTGACCAGCGGTTTTATGATGTATGCCATAACTTTCGACTTGTTATTTGATTAAGACAGACTCTATACCATTCAGCGCACGTTCAGTCACGACCAAAACTCCGGCATCCAACACTCCATACGTGTTGATGTCCGAAGCAATGGCAACCTTTGCGCGCTTCAGATTACGAGCAGACAAATATACATTTTTATTAGCTTCCGGCAAAACCATCAGCACCTTCCTGCCCGCAATGTTAAGGTTATTTATTATTTCGATAAAGCTTTTGGTTTTCGGAGTTTCCAAATTGAAATCCTCCACAACCACGATAGCATTCTCGCGGGCCTTATACGAAAGGGCACTCTTGCGTGCCAAAGCCTTGGTTTTCTTGTTAAGCTTGAACGAATAATCGCGGGGCTTGGGACCAAAGACGCGTGCACCACCTACGAGCAGCGGAGAGTTGATATCGCCACGGCGAGCACCGCCACCACCTTTCTGGCGACCGAGCTTACGCGTAGAACCACTGATTTCGCTTCTCTCCTTCGACTTTGCAGTTCCCTGACGCTGAGCAGCCATGTACTGCTTTACATCCAGGTAGATAACATGATCGTTCGGCTCAATACCGAAAACAGCATCATTCAAAGCTACCTTTCTGCCAGTATCTTCACCCTTTATATTCAATACACTGACTTCCATTATCTTTCGATTAAAACGATTGAACCTTTGCATCCTGCAACAGAACCTTTGATCAAGAGAAGGTTATGTTCAGGAATTACCTTTAAAACTTTCAAGTTCTGGGTCGTTACTCTGTCGCCACCCATACGGCCTGCCATTCGCATGCCTTTAAACACCTTGGCGGGGTACGAGCAAGCTCCAATCGAACCCGGCTTACGCAAACGGTCGTCCTGGCCGTGCGTGGTCTGACCGACGCCGCCGAAACCGTGGCGCTTCACAACGCCCTGGAAGCCCTTTCCTTTGGAAGTACCCACAATGTCAACGTAAGCTGCATCGTTAAACAGCTCTACCGTCACGGTATCTCCCAAATTCAATTCGTGATCAAAACCTGTGAACTCGGCCAAGTGGCGCTTGGGGGTTACTCCAGCTTTCTTAAAGTGACCAAGAAGAGGGTTCGACGTGTTCTTCTCTTTTGCATCAGCAAAACCGAGTTGAACGGCCTCGTAACCATCCTTCTCCACACTTTTAATCTGAGTCACCACACAAGGACCTGCTTCGATAACAGTGCATGGAATATTTTTTCCATCGGCACTGAAAACGGATGTCATTCCGATTTTTCTTCCTATTAATCCTGGCATTTCAGTTTGATTTTGTGATTAAATTATTGATGTGGTCTGTGTCTACTACACTTTGATTTCAACCTCAACGCCGCACGGCAGTTCCAGCTTCATCAGAGCATCAACTGTCTTTGCCGTCGAACTGTAAATATCAATCAGACGCTTATAAGAAGACAGCTCGAATTGCTCGCGCGACTTCTTGTTGACAAACGTACTGCGGTTTACAGTAATAATGCGTTTGCGGGTAGGCAAGGGAATCGGTCCACTGACGATTGCACCCGTTGCCTTGACATTTTTCACGATCTTCTCTGCCGATTTCTCAACGAGCGTGTGATCGTAAGACTTCAATTTAATTCTGATTTTCTGACTCATTTTGTTTTCATTATAACTCATGGAGGAGGGCGGGCTAAGAGTCATTCGTTAGCCCGCCTCTCCACGAGCTTTCATTTTATTTATGGATTACTTAATCAAATCTACGCGGCCTTTCACCTCTTCCAGCACTGCCTTTGCAATCGAGCTGGAAACAGGAGCGTGGTGATCATACTGCATGGAAGAAGTGGCACGACCGGAAGTAATCGTACGCAAAGCCGTTACATAGCCAAACATTTCAGCCAGAGGCACCATTGCTTTTACGATACGGGCACCGGAACGGCTGCTTTCCATTCCTTCTACCTGACCACGGCGCTTGTTCAAGTCGCCAATCACGTCACCCATATTCTCCTCAGGAGTAACCACTTCAAGGCGCATGATGGGCTCCATAAGAACGGGACCTGCCTGAGCGCAAGCGTTCTTATATGCATTCAATGCTGCAATTTCGAACGAAAGCTGGTCAGAGTCAACCGGGTGGAACGAACCGTCGAGCAATTCGACCTTCATGCTATCCATCGGGTAGCCACCAAGGACACCATTCTTCATGGCGTTCTCGAAACCTTTCTGTACAGAAGGAATGAATTCCTTAGGAATGTTACCACCGGTCACCTTGTTGACAAATTGCAGACCGCCTTCCTTGTAGTCCTCGTCAACGGGAC
Source organism: uncultured Alloprevotella sp. (assembly GCA_944322095.1). Lineage (GTDB taxonomy): Bacteria > Bacteroidota > Bacteroidia > Bacteroidales > Bacteroidaceae > Alloprevotella. The sequence goes on along the minus strand of CALUNU010000030.1, from coordinate 6,359 downwards.
CAACATTCACAATGATATCGGCAAATTTACCTCTACCACCCGACTGCTTCTTGTACACCTCGCGGAGGTTAACAGTCTTCGTGATGGCCTCTTTGTAGTTCACCTGGGGCTTACCCTGGTTACATTCCACCTTAAACTCGCGCTTCAGACGGTCGATAATGATATCCAGATGAAGCTCACCCATACCAGAGATTACCGTCTGACCCGTCTGCTCGTCGGTGTGAACCGTAAAGGTCGGGTCTTCCTCAGCCAGCTTGGCCAAGCCATTGGAGAGCTTGTCCAAATCTTTCTGAGTCTTCGGCTCAACAGCAATACCAATCACGGGGTCGGGGAAGTCCATCGATTCGAGTACAATAGGTGCATCCTCATCGCAAAGCGTATCACCCGTGCGGATATCCTTAAAGCCAACACCAGCACCGATATCACCTGCACTGATCAGGTCGACAGGGTTCTGGTGGTTCGAGTGCATCTGGAAGAGACGCGACACGCGTTCCTTCTTACCCGAGCGCACATTATATATATAGGAGCCAGCCTCGATCTTACCGGAATATACACGGAAGAAAGTGAGACGTCCTACATAGGGGTCGGTAGCAATCTTAAAGGCCAGAGCCGACGTCTTCTCATCTTCGCTCGGCTTGCGGTCTTCCTCTTCGCCCGTCTCGGGATTCTTACCTATGATGTTAGGCGTATCCAAGGGCGAAGGCAAGAACATACATACATAGTCGAGCAGCGTCTGCACGCCTTTGTTCTTGAAAGAGGAGCCGCACGTCATGGGCACGATATCCATAGAAAGCGTACCCTTGCGGATGGCAGCAATGAGTTCCTCTTCCGTTATAGAAGAAGGATCTTCGAAGAATTTCTCCATCAAAGCCTCATCACACTCGGCAGCAGCCTCAATCATCTTCTGACGCCACTCCTCGCATTCAGCTTGCAGCTCTGCGGGAATCTCGTCTACTTCATATTCAGCTCCCATGGTCTCATCATGCCACAGGATAGCTTTCATCTTGATAAGGTCAACAATACCCTTGAAGTTTTCCTCGGCACCGATGGGCACAGAGATAACGCACGGATGAGCACCGAGCACATCCTTCATCTGGCGAACCACTTCAAAGAAGTCGGCACCCGAACGGTCCATCTTGTTAACATAGCCGATACGGGGCACATTATACTTATCAGCCTGACGCCAAACCGTCTCCGACTGCGGCTCAACACCACCAACGGCGCAATAGGTAGCCACAGCACCGTCGAGCACACGAAGCGAGCGCTCCACCTCAGCCGTGAAGTCCACGTGTCCCGGGGTATCAATCAGGTTGATCTTATACTGATTGTTATTCCAGTTCCAATAAGTTGTAGTAGCAGCGGATGTAATCGTAATACCGCGCTCCTGCTCCTGGGCCATCCAGTCCATCGTGGCTGCACCTTCGTGCACTTCACCAATCTTGTGGGTCTTGCCCGTATAGAACAAGATACGCTCCGATGTTGTCGTCTTACCAGCATCGATGTGAGCCATGATGCCGATGTTACGAGTCAAATGCAAATCGTGTTTTGCCATCTTTCTGCTATTTATATTTTAGAATCTGAAATGAGCGAATGCGCGGTTTGCCTCAGCCATACGGTGCATATCCTCCTTACGCTTGAAGGCACCGCCTTGTTCGTTATAAGCGTCCATAATTTCGGCAGCCAGCTTGTCGGCCATCGTCTTGCCGCCACGCTTGCGAGCGTAGTTAATCAGGTTCTTCATCGAAACCGACTCCTTACGCTCGGGACGAATCTCGGTAGGAACCTGAAAAGTGGCACCACCGATACGACGCGACTTCACTTCCACCTGCGGCGTAACCTTGTCGAGAGCCGTCTTCCAGATTTCAAGAGCAGATTTCTCCTGGTCTTTCATTCTTTCGCCAACAATCTCCAAAGCCTTGTAGAAGATCTCATACGAGATACTCTTCTTGCCATCATACATCAGATGGTTCACAAACTTCGAAACCTTCTGGTCTCCAAACACGGGGTCGGGCAAGACCACACGTTTCTTAGGTTTAGCTTTTCTCATTGTGTTTTAAAACTTGGTTATGTATTAGGCTGCATGCTTGTTCTTCAACCTTCCCGTTGGAAAATTTACTCAACCCGTTGATGCAAACCAATTTTCTTTTTATTTCTTACCAGCCTTAGGACGCTTTGCTCCATACTTGGAACGACGCTGCGTGCGGTTAGCCACGCCGGCCGTATCAAGCGTTCCGCGCACGATATGATAACGCACACCAGGAAGGTCTTTCACACGACCGCCACGAACAAGCACAATAGAGTGCTCCTGCAAGTTGTGGCCCTCTCCCGGGATATAGGAGTTCACTTCCTTCGAATTTGTCAAGCGCACACGGGCCACTTTACGCATAGCCGAGTTAGGCTTCTTAGGCGTAGTCGTATACACACGCACACACACTCCACGACGCTGGGGGCACGAATCCAACGCAGGCGACTTGCTCTTGTCCGCTGTCACCTTTCTACCCTTTCTTACTAATTGCTGAATAGTAGGCATTTGTTTGATTTTTAATTTGTTGTATATATTATTTTCCTATTTTTCCATGCTTGCGAAGGCGCACTATGCACCTTTTCGGCCTGCAAATTTAGCGCTAAAAAACGGAATGAGCAAGATTTTCAAGCACTTAAAAAGAGCCAAGTTAAAAATTAACGCCTGCTTTCATCGGGCGGAGCGGTGCAATACGTCTGGCATCTGTGGCCCACACTGTAAAAAGCCTTCCTTTTCTCCGCACCTTATATATATAATAAGGAGTATACCCCCTACCGCCATTGAGGCGGGCGTTTTTCGGCCGACGGGGGTCGGCAAACGCATAAACGAAGGCAGAAAACAAAGAAAAGAGCGGGCCTCAAACGAAATCCCACCTTATGCAGCTGAAAAAACAACGTGCATAAACGAGGAATTACCTTCGAGGCCCGCCAATATGGGAGCTATCGCTCCCCGTTTGGGAAACGGTTCAGACGAGGTGGGCAATCCATTCGTCGCGCTCGCCGGGAAGCAAATCGACAACGGGCACCTCAATCATCGTGTAGCAGCCCGGCTGCTGGCGCATCGCGGCGCGCGCCACGCATACAAGCACCTGCCCCGTCAGTGCAGGGTTGTTTATGTGCATGTTAAACTCGAAAAGCTGGTTTTGCGTGCGGCCCGACACGCCTTTACGCGTCAGATTGACGCCATGCCCCATATCGAGCAAGTCGTCCACGCAGGGCACCTGCACCACATGCGTCTCATCGTTCACAAAGTAGGGGTCGGCCTTGATGTCGGCAGCCACTTTGGAAAAGTCGGCACCCTCTTCCAGCTCCACATACACCATTCTGCGATGGATGCCCGTGCCCACCGGTATCGTCATGGAGAGCGCTGCCTTGACGCCCGGCACGGCCTTGACAGCCACCGTGTGGCCCATGCTCATGCCCGGGCCGAAGTTGGTGTAAGTGATGCCTTTCGGCGCAATGGCCTGCAACAGTGTACGCACCACCGAGTCGCTGCCCGGGTCCCAACCAGCCGAAATAATCGACACTGCTCCATGCTCCTTGGCCACCTTGTCCAGCTCGCTGCGAAGCGCAGGCACCTGCGTGTGGATGTCGAAGCTGTCGACCGTGTTGATGCCCAATGCCAGAAATTCCTTGGCATACGTTTCGACGCTGCGCGTCGGCGTAGCCAAGATAGCCACATCCACCTTGCCCAGCTCGCGAATGTCCTTGACTACCTTGTAGGGAGCCAATTCTGTCGGCTTATTTTCATCGCCTTTACGACGTACGATACCTGCCACTTCGAAATCGGGTGCGGCCTCCAAGGCCTGCAACGCATAATGGCCGATGTTTCCGTAACCGACCACAGCTGCTTTCATCTTATTCATACCGTTGTAGTTTTATTAAAACGCACGGCAAAGTTAGCCAAAATCCATCTGATTGTACACACACTGCAAGCATTGCACGACAATGTGACGCTTTTTTAACACACCGACAAGAAAAACATCAGTCCATGCACCAAAAAGGCCGGGCGACTGGGTCGCCCGGCCTACGCCATAGAAGAGATTATTAACCTTAAAGAACCAATAACTATGGTCGCTTATTGGATTTCAAGTGTACAGATGCTGACGCGGTTCCACTCAGGCTCCGAGAATACGCTGCCCACACCCTGGCCTTCAGCCGTGATGCGGTCGGCGTCGATGCCATACTTCTTCACGAGGATGCTCTTCACCACGTCGGCGCGCTTCTGGGCCAGCTTCTTGTTGATGGCTGCGCCGCCCTCGGGCGAGGCATAACCCTTGATGACGGCCTTGGCGTCGGGGTTGTCCTTCATGTAAGAAGCAAAGCGTTCGATGTTGGCCTGCTGCGTGGCGTCGACCACCGTCTTGCCCTGGCGGAAGCTTACAACGCTCTCCAAGCCGTCGGCTCCCTTGACGGTCTGCGTTGCCTTGCTGTTGCGGCAGTCGTTGAGCTGACGCTGCAAGTTGCGGATTTCGCCGTTGCTGCGTTCAACCTGTCCCTTGGCGTCGCGCAAAGAAGAACGCAGGTCGTTGATTTTGGCATTCAAGCCGTCCACCTCAGCCTGGTCGTAAGCGCGCACTTTCTTAAAGTAGTGCGTACCGTTGCTGTTCTTGAAGTGGTAAGTCACGCCGGCCATCAGTTCTACGTATGCCTTGTTGGCATCATAGTCCACGCCTCTGGGCATATCGTCCATGTCCCATACGATGGCAGGTTTGAAAGCCACGGTCCAAGCCTTCTTCTCACCCAGGTTGAAATTGAAGTTCAAGCCATACTTCGTGCTGAATGCATTGTCGTCGCCCGGACGATCTCCGTGCCAATACTTATGTATCCAGCCTGCGCCGGCCACAGCCTCCACCTCGAACAGGCGGGGCACGCCGTTGTAGCCACAGAACAGGTTGCTCATGTTGATTTTGGCCAAGACGCTCACGTTCGTAATATCAAAGGCCGTGCAGCTCGTTTCCCAATAGGGATACGTATTCAGCATATTGATGCCGGCCGTACCTTGGAAGCCCAAGCCAAAGACGGGCGTAATCTGCTTGGTCAGTTCAATACCCACCTGCGGACGCATGTTACCCCAGAAAGCCGAATGGGTCAACGGAGTGGCTGCTCCTACGTTCAAGCCAATCGACCAATTGTCGAAAAACTTGCTTTCTTGTAAGGCGTTTGCCTGCTGTGCTGCTGCACCTGCGGCAATTGATCCCATGAGGACCACTGATAAAACCTTTTTCATAATCATTTTATATTTAGGATGACAATTATAAAGGCATAATGTCTTCACCCTTTGACTGCAAAGATATGGAAACAAGCAATACGTTGCCAAAAAATTTACATGTTTTAAGACCCGCAACGCAAGAAAATTTGATTTTGTCCGTAAAAGGCTTGCCTAATCCAGTTCTACAAGCTACTTTTGCTGTGCAAAGCCGCCCGCCACGGGCACGCGCCCCGGCTACACGGCTCGACAAAACACATTACACACTCATTTTAAACAACATTTCGAAACTTATGGACAACGCAAACCAGCCCAACAATTCCAACCAACTGCAAATCGAACTGTCGCCCGAGGTGGCCGAAGGCATCTACGCCAACCTGGCCATCATCACCCATTCCAGCGCCGAAGTGGTCATGGACTTCATCCGCGTGCTGCCGGGTGTACCCAAGGCCAACGTGAAGTCGCGCATCGTGCTCGCTCCCGAACACGCCAAGCGTCTGCTCCTGGCTTTGCAGGACAACATCGCAAAATATGAAAAGGCCTTCGGCACCATCAATCTGCCGGGTGCCCCCGCTCCTCAGGGCGGCCGCACGGCCACGCCGTTCGGTGTTCCCGAAGGCAAAGCCTGACACATCGGGGCCCCGCCCCATCATTTTCAACCTCAGCCCCTTCTCCCACGGTGGAGAAGGGGCTGAGGTTTTTTATTACCCTCACCCCTCGCGGCTTCCACACCTTATATATATACGCGCGCGAGGAGAAGCGTCAAACCTCCAATCCCGTGACGAAGCAATGGGTAAAGTGAAGGTCGGGCGCGTTGTCCCGACCCTCACATCTCTACATTTCTACATTGGTTTCATCATCTTCTCTATGAAAGCAATATCTTGATCAGAAAGACCATATTTTGCATAGAGATGCATGTTTTATATGCGTGAAGCCAAGCGTATCTCCTGACGGGAGATGCGCTATTGGAGGCAAAATTACACTTATTTGCGATAAACGGGCATTATTCAGTCACTCGTATAGTTAGTTATTTATTTGTTTGCTTGGGGTTAAGCAGACCGCCGCAATCGAACCTGCCGCAAGACTTTTTCATCACCAATGCGTCCAAATGCCTGTGCAGATGGAGTTT
>CALUNU010000029.1 GCA_944322095.1 uncultured Alloprevotella sp. | reverse complement strand
AAGCACGACTGAAACCCTTGTAACTCAATTCTATCACTATTTCTTTCCGCATTTCACTTTTTTGTAGTAACTTTGTAGAAACATACCCCAACGAAACGCATCTTTCACACATCAAAACCCAACAACACATGGCTACATTCAAGAGAATACTCCTCAAACTCAGCGGAGAAAGCCTCATGGGCGAACAAGGCTACGGCATCGACGTGAAACGCCTGAACGAATATGCCGCACAAATCAAGGAAGCCGCCGCCATGGGCGTGCAGATTGGCATTGTCATCGGCGGAGGCAACATCTTCCGCGGTCTGAGCGGCGCAGGCAAAGGCTTCGACCGCGTCAAGGGCGACCAGATGGGCATGTGCGCCACGGTTATCAACAGTCTGGCGTTGAGTTCGGCGCTCGACGCGGCCGGCGTGAAAAACCGCGTGCTGACGGCCATCCGCATGGAGCCCATCGGCGAGTTTTACACCAAGTGGAAAGCCATCGAGGCGCTCGAACGCGGCGAAATCGTCATAATGAGCGGCGGTACGGGGAACCCTTATTTCACTACCGACACGGGCTCGTCGCTGCGGGCCGTCGAAATCGAGGCCGACGTCATGATGAAAGGAACGCGCGTCGACGGCGTCTACACGGCCGATCCTGAAAAAGACCCCTCGGCCGTGAAGTTTCACGACATTAGCTTCGACGAAGTGTACAACCGCGGCCTGAAAGTGATGGACCTCACCGCCACGGCCATGTGCAAGGAGAACAACCTGCCCATATACGTCTTCAACATGGACGTCTACGGCAACCTGAAACGCGTGCTCGAGGGCGAAGAAATTGGCACCCTCGTCCACAACGCCTAAACGCGCCGGGCAGCTGCGGCTGCCGCCGGCCCGGCCCCGTTTGCGGCCTGCTTGTTTCGATAAGCAGGCCGCTTTTTTGTGGCTGCCGCCGGCCGGCCGTCGCCGCCCGGCAACAAAATGCACGCCCCGGCCGGCATAAACGTTTCGCTTTGGCGGGAAGATTATTCCAAATTGCGGAAACGCCCGGCCCACATCGGAAAAAAAGGCATACATTTGCAATGGCAGACGTCCCATTGCCTGCCCGCGAACAACCCTCGAACAATGAAACGAACGCTACTCACCTTCGCACTCCTGTGCTGCGTCTTTCTGAGCGCCCACAGCCAGCGCGTGCTCTCGCTCGACAGCTGTCGCGCCCTGGCCCTGGCGGGCAACAAAACGCTGGCCGTGAGCCAGGCACGCAGCGACAAGGCGCTCTACGACCACAAGGCGGCCCGCACCAACTATCTGCCCTCGGTGGCCGTCATGGCCGGCTACATGCGCACGGGCGACCAGATTTCACTGCTCAGCGACGAACAAAAGCAGTCGCTCTCCACGCTGGGTACGCAGCTGGGCGCAGGCCTCAACCAAGCGGCGGGCGCCATCCTGCAACAGTTTCCCGACCTGGCTCCCCTCGTGGGCGCCATCGGCTCGCAGCTGCCGGCCGGGCTCGACGCCGTGGGCAAACGCATCGTCGACGCCTTCGACACCGACACGCGCAACATGGGCGGCGCCGCCATCGTCCTGACGCAGCCTTTATATATGGGCGGGAAAATCAAAGCCTACGACCGCATCACAAAATATGCCGGGCAGATCGCCGGCGAGCAGCTGCGGGCCGACCGCCAGAACGTCATTCTCGAAACCGACCGCGCCTATTGGCAGGTCGTGTCGCTGGTAAACAAAAAGAAACTGGCTGAAAACTATCTCGACATGCTGCGCCACCTGCAAGGCGACGTGGAAAAAATGATGGCCGAGGGACTGGCCACGCGGGCCAACCAGCTGGCCGTCAGCGTAAAGGTGAACGAGGCCGAGATGACGCTCACCAAAGTGAATGACGGGCTGACGCTCTCGCGCATGCTGCTCTGCCAGGTGTGCGGGCTGCCGCTCGACACCGACATACAAACCGTCGACGAACGCTTGCAGGAGCTTGCCGCCGACACGACGGCCGCCGTGCCCGACGCCACACAGGCATTTGCCATGCGCCCCGAACTGGCGCAGCTGCAAACGGCCGTCGACATCTACGAGCAGAAGGTCAAGGTGGAGCGCGCGGCCCGGCTGCCGCAGCTGGCCCTGACGGGCGGCTACCTGCTCACGACGCCATCGGTATTCAACGGCTTTGAAAACAAACTGCGCGGCACGTGGAACGTGGGCGTGACGCTGAGCCTGCCCGTATGGCACTGGGGCGAGGCGCGATACAAGATGAACGCCGCACGGGCCGAGGCCACCGTGGCACGCCTGCAAATGGAAGACGCCCGCGAAAAGATAGAGCTGCAAGTGCATCAGTCGGCCTTCAACGTGAACGAGGCCGACAAGAAGCTGCAACTCAGCCAGAAACACATGGAGCAGGCCGAAGAAAACCTGCGCACCGCCACCATCGGTTTTAAAGAGGGCGTCATCAGCACAAGCGACGTGCTGGCCGCACAAACCGCCTGGCTTCAGGCCCACAGCAACAAGATAGACGCACAGATCGACGCCAAGATAACGCGCTCCATCCTGCAAAAATCGCTCGGCACGCTCGACGCCGGCAGTCGCTGACCGCCCGGCGGCACATCACGCGGCGCGCCATTTATCCCATCCTGAAAATAAAACCACCACAAGCATTATGTCAAGCCAACGCGAAAACAAAGTGAACCTCCTCCCCGCCCTTCTCATCGTCGTGGGCGTGGTCATCCTCGTGGGCGTGTGCGGATTTTTCGCTTTCCGCCCCATAACCGACACGATACAGGGACAAGCCGACGTCAACGAGTATCGCGTCTCAAGCAAGGTGCCTGGCCGCATCCTCGAATACCGCGTGAAAGAAGGCCAGTTCGTCCACAAAGGCGACACGCTGGCCCTGCTCGAAGCCCCCGACGTCGAGGCCAAGCTCGCACAAGCCCGCGCCGCCGAAGCCGCGGCTGCCGCACAAGACCGTAAGGCCATAAAAGGCGCACGGCAGGAACAAATCAGCGCAGCCTATGAGATGTGGCAGAAGGCCAAGGCCGGCGTCACCATCGCCGAGAAGTCGTTCCGCCGCGTCAGCAACCTGTACGACCAGGGCGTCGTCACGGCGCAGAAGCTCGACGAGGTCACGGCGCAGCGCGATGCCGCCATCGCCACGGAAAAGGCGGCCAAGGCACAATACGACATGGCCCGCAACGGAGCCGAGCGCGAGGACAAGGAAGCCGCCCGCGCCTTGGTGGATCGGGCCCGCGGCGCCGTGTCGGAAGTGGACTCCTACGTAGCCGAAACCGTGCTGACGGCCTCGCATGACGGCGAGGTGACCGACATTTTCCCGCAGGTGGGCGAGCTGGTCGGCTCGGGCGCTCCCATTATGAACGTGGCCATCATGGACGACATGTGGGTAACGTTCAACGTGCGCGAAGACCATCTGGCCGGCTTCGCCATGAACCAGACGTTCGAAGCCACCATACCGGCCTTGGACAACCGCAAAGTGCAGCTCAAAGTGTTCTACATGAAAGATCTGGGAAGCTACGCGGCCTGGAAAGCCACCAAGACGACAGGCCAGTTCGACATGAAGACGTTCGAGGTGAAAGCCGCCCCCGTAGCCCCGGTGGCCGGGCTGCGGCCGGGCATGTCTGTGCTGACGCCCGCCCGCTGAACCGCACAACCTTGACGCACCGGCCCCGTTTTATCAAGAAGGAAAGAAAATGCAGAGTATCTACCGCGTGGCTGTCCGCGAGATGCGCAGCCTGGCCCGCCGCCCGCTCATGTGGTTCTGCATGGTGCTGGCCCCGCTCTTCTGTTACGTGTTCTTCACGTCGCTCATGGCGTCGGGCCTGCCCACCAATCTGCCTCTGGGCCTCGTAGACTGCGACCGCACAACCACGACCCGCCAACTGGCCCGCAACCTGGACGCGTTCCAACAGACGGACATCGTCCGCGAATATGCCAGCGTGAGCGACGCACGGCGCGACATGCAACGCGGACTGATCTACGGCTTCTATTACATCCCCGAAGGTACCACACGTAAGGCGCAGCGGCAGACAGTACCCACCGTATCGTTCTACACCAACTACTCATTCCTTATTGCAGGCTCCCTGCTCTACCGCGACATGCGCACCATGTCCGAACTCGTCTCTGGCGCGGCCACGCAGGCCGTGCTGTATGCCCGGGGAGCCACAACCGGCCAGGCAATGGCTTTCCTGCAACCAGTCGTAATCGACTCGCACCCCATAGGCAACCCTTGGCTGAATTATTCGGTGTATCTGAGCAACACGCTCGTGCCGGGAATGCTCATGCTCTTCGTATTCATGGTGACCGTGTACACCATCAGCATGGAAATAAAGGAGCAAACGGCGCGGGGCTGGCTGCTGGCGGCACGGGGCTCCATGTGGAAAGCGCTGACGGGAAAGCTCCTGCCGCAAACGCTCGTGTTCTGGCTCGTCGGCAGTCTCTACGTGGTCTATCTGTATGGTTTCCTCCACTTTCCCTGCCACTGCGGCATCGCCACCATGCTGCTCGTCATGGCGCTCTTCGTGCTGGCATCACAAGGCATGGGCGTCATCATGATTTCCACGCTGCCCACGCCGCGTCTCGGTCTGAGTTTCGCCTCACTGTGGGGTGTCATATCTTTCAGCATTTGCGGCATGTCGTTTCCCGTCATGGGCATGCACCCCGTGCTGCAAGGCGTCAGCTATCTCTTCCCGCTGCGCCATTATTTCCTGCTCTATGTCAACTGTGCCCTCGACGGCTATCCGCTTGCCAACGCCTGGCCGTTCGTAGCCGGCCTGCTGGCCTTCGCCATCTTGCCCCTTCTTCTGCTGCCAAGGCTGAAACATGCCCTGCTCTACAGTCAATATGAACCATGATGAAGACTGAACGCATAAAAAACTACTGGAAACAAGCCACGGAAGATTGGAACTACATTTTCACAAAGGAACTGAAAACCATCTTCCGCGACGGGGGCGTGCTTATCTTCTTCTTCCTCGTCCCGTTGGCCTATCCCCTCCTTTACAGCTTCATCTATACCGACGAAGTGGTACGCGACGTCCCCATCGCCGTCGTAGACGCCGACGGCTCCACCACGAGCCGCCTCTACCTGCGCCACCTGGACGCCACCCCCGACGTACACATCGTGTCATATTGCGCCGACATGCACGAAGCCGAAAACCTCGTCCGCCGACGCGACGCCTACGGCATCGTTTACATCCCCGAAAGCTTCACAGCCGACCTGACAGCAGGCCGGCAAACGCACGTCAGCGCTTTTTCCGACATGAGCGGCCTGCTCTATTATAAGTCCGTTCTGCTGGCCAACACCAACGTATCCCTCGACATGAACGCCAAAATCAAAGTAGAGCGCGCAGGAAGCAGTACCGACGAGGAGACAAAAGTGGTTGAGCATCCCATCGCCTACGAAGAGGTGAACCTGTACAACCCGGCGGCAGGGTTTGCCTCGTTTCTCATTCCCGCCGTTCTCGTGCTCATCATCCAGCAGACGCTATTGTTGGGCGTCGGAATGATTACAGGCACGGCTCGCGAGAACAACCTCTTCCGCCATCCTGTGCCCATAGACCGCCACTACACGGGCCTGCTGCGTATCGTCTTCGGAAAAGCCATGGCCTATCTCATGATCTACCTGCCCATATCGGTCTACGTGCTGGGCGTTGTGCCGCACCTGTTCCGCCTGAACCAGCTCGGCGCGCCCTCGACGCTCGGCCTGTTCGCCATCCCGCTGCTGCTGGCGTGCATTTTCTTTGCCATGACCGTGGGCGGCCTCATGCGCCGGCGCGAAACGTGCATCCTGCTCATTGTTTTCAGCAGCGTGCCGCTGCTTTTCATCTCGGGCATCTCTTGGCCCGGCGCTTCCATCTCCCCCTTCTGGCGCTACGTGAGCTGGCTCTTCCCTTCGACCTTCGGCATCAACGGTTTCGTCAAAATCAACAACATGGGGGCGCGGCTCATCGACGTGCGCCCCGAATGGGACGCCCTGTGGGCACAGGCCATCGTCTATTTCCTCGCGGCCTGTCTCGTCTACCGGAACGACATCCTCGGTGCCCGCCGGCGCTTTGCTGCCCGGCTTGACGCTCTGCGCCACAAAACATGCTGATACCGGCATCCCGAGCAACCCCTCCGTACCGTTTGCAAACAAAAAGCGGAACGCCCCGACATGAGAGCGTCCCGCCTTTCTTATTTTGCGGTTAACCGTCCTGCGTTTACTTCGTCACGAGCTCCAACGTATCGCTGGCAATGAGCAGTTCCTCGTCCGTTGGGATGACGGCCACGGTAACGGCGCTGTCGGGAGCCGAGATGACCTCCTCCTCGCCGAAATTCTTCTTGTTCTTCTCGGCATCGAGCTTGATTCCGAGGAAGTCGAGGCCTTCGAGCGCCCCGGCACGCACGTCCCACTGATGTTCGCCGACGCCTGCCGTAAAGACGATGATGTCGACGCCACCCATGGCTGCGGCGTAGGCGCCGATGTACTTCTTGATGCGATATTCGTACATCTCCATGCCGAGCTTGGCGCGGTCGTTGCCCTCGCGGATGGCCTGCTCTATTTCGCGCAGGTCGCTCGAAATGCCCGTAAAGCCCTTCAAGCCGCTTTCCTTGTTGAGCAAGTCGCTGGCCTCGTCGGGCGTCTGGCCTTCCTTCTTCATGATGTAAAGAATGGCCGACGAGTCGATGTCGCCCGTACGCGTGCCCATCATCAGACCTTCGAGCGGTGTAAGGCCCATTGACGTATCGACGCAACGGCCGTGATCGACAGCACTCATGGAAGCCCCATTGCCTATGTGGCATGTGATGATACGCTTGTCAGCTGCGTCAACGCCGAGAAACTCAGCCACACGTCCCGTCACATAGCGGTGGCTCGTGCCATGCGCACCATAGCGACGGATGTGATACTGCTCATAATATTTATAGGGCAGCGCATACATGTAGGCCTTGGGCGGCATGGTCTGGTGGAAAGCCGTGTCGAACACGAACACCTGCGGCAGCTCGGGCAGCAGTTTTCTCACGGCCTCGTAGCCTTTCAGGTGGGCCGGGCTATGGAGCGGAGCCAAATCCATATACTTCTCCCATTCGTGCAGAATTTCAGGCGTCACGACAAGGCTCTTCGTAAAGACACCGCCATGCACAATGCGGTGGCCGGCTGCGCCAATCTCGTCGAGCGAGCTGATGGCGCCATACTCCTTGTCAAGCAGGGCGTCAAACATCAGTTTGATGCCCTCGGTGTGCGTAGGCACGTCGGCCATGACGACCTTGCTCGTTCCGTCGGGGAGCTTGGCTTTGAGGAACGCTCCCTCCAACCCGATCTTCTCAATGCCTCCGGCAGCCAGGACGCTCTTGTCGTCCATCTCGTAGAGCTTATACTTGATGGACGAGCTGCCACAGTTGATAACCAATATTTTCATGCGGATATGCTGATATGTTTGTTCGTTTGTCGGTTCGGTTCACTTGCCGGCTTCGAGTTCTTTCGCCGCTATGGCCTGGTTGGCAGTGATAGCAATCATCTTATACACGTCGTCGATGCTGCAGCCACGCGACAGGTCATTGACGGGACGGGCGATGCCTTGCAGAATGGGGCCTACAGCCGTGGCATGTCCCAAGCGCTGCACGAGCTTATAAGATATGTTGCCCACTTCAAGGCTGGGTACCACAAGCACATTTGCCCTGCCGGCAATAGGCGATCCCGGCGCCTTGCTTGCCCCCACCGCAGGCACAAGAGCTGCGTCGGCCTGCAGCTCTCCGTCGATGAGCAGTTCGGGAGCCATTTCCCTGGCTATGCCCAGTGCCTCAACCACTTTGTCGACCACCTCGTGTTTGGCCGAGCCCTTCGTCGAGAAGCTCAGCATGGCCACGCGGGGCGTGAGGCCGGCCACGGCCTGCGCCGTGCGCGCCGTGCACACGGCAATCTGGGCCAGCTGGCTTGCGTCGGGCACGGGCGTCACGGCCACGTCGCCCATGACGAGCACGCCGTTGTCGCCACACTCGGGAGCGTGCGTCAGCAGGAGCATGGCGCCCGAAACGCAGGTGATGCCGGGGCTCGTCTTGATGATTTGCAGGGCAGGCCGCAGCACGTTGCCCGTTGTATTGCGGGCACCGGCCAGCTGGCCGTCGGCATCGCCGCTCTTGATGATGAGGCATCCCAGATAGAGCGGGTCGAGCACGAGCTTGCGGGCCTCTTCGATGGTCATGCCCTTCTTCTTGCGCAGCTCGCAAAGGAGCTGTGCGTATTCTTCCTTCTTCGGATGGTTTTCGGGGTCGATGATGGTGGCCTTTTCAATGTTGCCGAGGCCCCATTCCTTGGCCAGGCTGCGTATTTCGTCGGGGTTTCCCAGCAAAATCAGGTCGGCCACGCCGTCGGTCAGTATCTGGTTGGCGGCTTTCAGGGTGCGTTCCTCGGTGCCCTCGGGCAGAACGATGCGCTGCTTCGATGCCTTGGCACGGGCAATGAGCTGTTCTATGAGTTCCATTGTTTGGTGATGTTGATTGTTAAAGTTTTGCTTTGCAAAGTTAGCAAATTATCCTCTGACACGGCCGTCCGTTTTTAATAAACGCGGGCCTCGCGTGCAAAAAACGTCCTCGCGCCCCGCGCCGGCCCCGGCCACAGAGGCGGGCGCTCCCTCGCGCCGCGGCCGCCGGGGGCGAAGCGGGCGGACGGCCAACCGAAAAACTGACCAATGGCCAAATCTGGGCTAAAAAGTGTCCGCCGCGCGTTTTCGACGCCCCGGCGCCCTCTCGGCCGCACGCGGCGTTAAGCTTTTTTCCGACTCGGGGTGAAATTTGTACCCCGCGGCGCCTGCCATTTGCCACAAGTTGTCCGCCAAAATCTCCCGTTCGTCGCCCGTTGCGCTTTTCCAACAGCCGAAAGCATGGGGCCAAAGCCTGCCACAATGGCCTAAACAGCCACACAACTGGCCTAATGGTCGGAAAATCGAGGCGTCGGAACAAGAAAATGCAGGCCTTGCCGTCGCGACAACACCCCATGGATCGGCGACAACATCCCATGGATCGGTCGAGGCATCCCATGGATCGGTCGAGGCATCCCATGGATCGGTCGAGGCATGGGGCAAAGGCGCTGAGAGTCGGCCGTAGCCACGCGAGGGCGTCGCAGCTCGCTCCGAGGCCATTCACGGGAGCTTTGAGCGGACGGAAACCGAAAAATTGACCAACGCCACAAAGCCGCTCAGGCCGGCCGGGACAGCTCCCGACCGGCCTGAGCACGATACACAGCGGCCGCTCTCTTACCCGATGGCCAGCGAGTCGGCGGCGAAATCGTCGTAAGCCACCGTGTCGGGAACTACGCTGTCGACAATCTCAGCCGTGGAATCGTTGTACGAAGCATCGCCGCCAAAGAGCGACCCCGACGACGAATTGTTCAGCGTGTTGAGATCGACCGAACTGTCGTACTCGTCCACTTCGTCGCGCGAGAGTTCGCGCCGCGCATCCTCTGTTCGCCGGTCGTAGTCGCTCCACTGCGTCCACACATACCATCCGCCGGCGGCAAGCATGGCCCCCAGCAGAACGGCCAGCACAATCCACAGCCACAGGCGCCGTCCCTTGCCCGCAGGCGCGGCCGGGGGCGTCTGCGCGCCGTCCTGCTCCGGCAGGTCGAACGACGGGATCTCCTGCTCCACGCTTCCACCCCCGCTACCAACCGCGGCCCGCGAGGCCGACCCGGCGCTGCCGGAAGACGTCACCGGCACCTCGGGTATCTCGGGCGGAACCACCGAAGCCCCGCCCGCCGTGCCCGGCGTGGCGGGAGCCGAGCCGCCCGAGGCCGACACACCACCCAGCGTGGCGGGAGCCGAGCCGCCCGAGGCCGACGCACCGCCCGGCGTGGCGGGAGCCGAGCCGCCCGAAGCAGACGCACCGCCCGGCGTGGCAGGAGCCGAGCCGCCCGCGGC
>CALUNU010000028.1 GCA_944322095.1 uncultured Alloprevotella sp. | reverse complement strand
AGCGAGAGTCCTTCAACGGTAAACGCCGTTGGAGGACTCTTTTTTTGTGCTTTAGGCGCGGAAAAGGGTGGAAGGTGAGGAGCGTGGAGCGGAAGGTACGTAGTGTGCGGCGGATGTTGCGGGGCGTGCGGCGAGATGTCTTTACGGGGGCGGCCGGCCAGCCTGTGCAGTGCGTGCTGTTGCCGTGTGTTCCGTGTGAGGCGGGTGGCGTGGTTAGTCTGATGGCTGCGGAGATGCGCCTGTCGCGTGGGTATTTGTGGCCAGCTGCCCGGCCGGCGGTTTCTGTGATGTGTTTTTTGAGGCCTGGCGTCATGTTGCTTGAATGGCCCGGTCCGGCGTGGTGGAGGGCAGGGGGCATGGTCGCGGGTAGACGGAGGCTATGACCGGGGCGGTCCGGCGGGATGGTGTTTTAAGGCGGTGTATTTAAATGTTCTTTGTTGTTTTCGTGTGGTGGACGGCGTTTTGCTTTTTATGTATGGCGTCTTCCAACGTTTGTTATATTGTTTGTTTGAAATAAATCATATCTTTCAGGAGCTTCCCGTCTTCTATGATCGGATGATCATAGTTTGTTCGGAAGAAGTCTGTTATTATGTGCGAATGGTCAAAACCGCAGCTCCGGTAAAAGGATTTGTTTTTTTCGCTGTCCCCTGTGCCGACGAGCAATGTGTGAAATCTGTTTTTATAGCGGTGGCGTAAGAATGCTATCATTTTTTTGCCGTATCCTTTCCGCTGAAAGTGAGGGGCTACGGCCAGATTTTTTAATTCTAATACGCCATTTCCCTCATCCGTGACCACAGCTACGGAAACGGGTGTTTCTGCAGCGTCAAGCATTACGAACATATCGCCCCGCTCCAAGTAGCGGTCTATCATGGATTCTTGTTCGTCGCCAAGGAGAAGAAGCTGCAAGTATTTTTTCTTGTCTGTCGTTACGGGCTGGATTTGAATCTGAGATGTTTGCCAATCTTCTTTTGTCAGTTTCATGAAATGTTCCGTGCGGATGTTTCCCAGCGGAGACGTATTGCCTTCTTCCGTGTGATGGAAGCGAAAACCGCATTTTTCCATCACGCGGAGTGATTTCGTATTGCCGTCGTAATATCCGCACCAGACGGCTGTTATTCCTAATTCGCCGAAGCATCGTCGCAGCAGGCGGCGAACGGCTTCGGGTATCAGGCCTTGTCCCCAATGCGGCTTACCTATCCAGTAGCCTATCTCAGCCTCGTCGGCTTGTGCTTCGGCATTGTGCATGTCGTTTCCGAACATGATGCCTACGCATCCGACGGGCTCATTGCTTTTTTTCAAGACTACGGCGTAAATTTCCGGTGCGGAAAAAACCGTGCGTATGACATTCAAGCTATCTTCCGCAGAAGTATGAGGCGGCCATCCAGCGACGGGGCCTATTGCCGGGTCTTGGGCATATTTATATAGAGATGCGGCATCTGTCTCCCGCCACGGACGTAATATAAGCCTATCTGTGACTATTTCTTTAATCATTATTTCGTGTGGATGTTTGAGTGAGAAAATCTGCTGTTCATCTGGAAGGTGGCTTGCCTGTCGGCGAAGTGAGTAAGCATGCAATCCGGGCTGTGGGGGCCGACGGGTAAATGATGGATGAACGGAGCCTGCCATATTCTCCGGCGATGGCCTCGTCGGCCTGCGTATTCCTTTGGGTGCAAGAGCTGTGTGCACGACTTTGTCATTGGGAGCATTGTAAACTTTTGGGCATGCTCTCCGTTTTTTGCCGGAGCGGACGTGCGGTGGCGCGGAATGCATGGTCTTATAGTATTTCTCTTGCGATGTAGGCGCATGCTTCAGCGTCGGCCAAAGCATGGTGATGGCTTGTCAGGTCGTATCCGCAGGCGCGTGCCACGGTGGGGAGGCGGTGGTCGGGGAGCGCGTGGCCGAAGATGCGGCGTGCCGCGCGGCAGGTGCACAGGAAATGATAGTTTGCGGGATACTCCATTTCATATGCCGTGAATGCAGCCCGCAGACAGCTTTCGTCGAAGGGGCTGTTGTGGGCTACGAGCGCCAGCCCTTTGAGGTATGACTCTATTTCGTGCCATACGATGGGGAAGGGGCTGGCCAGGTCTGTATCGCTGCGTGTCAGGCCATGAATGCTTGTATTTACGCGGCAGTAGAAGTTGGGGTATGGGCGTACGAGGCGGTACAGGCGTTCGGCGATTTCGCCTTTGCGCACGATGACGACGCCGACGCTGCAAATGCTTGCGCGGTTATAGTTGGCGGTTTCGAAATCGATGGCTGCGAAGTCTTTCATACGTTTGTGGTTTGGCTGTCGCTGGCGGCATTCCACCGCAAAAATAGTGTTTTTATCCGTTCCGCGTATTATTTAGCTTTGAGATAGAGGCGTTTCAAGCGGAAAAGGTGGCTGAGAAGGGAGCTGAATTTATTATCCCGGCTTATTATGGATTTTCGCAGCCTGCTTCCCTGCTTTTCCCGGGAGGGGCGTGCCGTGTTGCAGCAGGCATGCCGGACTTTTTTCATCTGATACGGCTGCACTCGGGAGAGAAAAAGTAATTCGCTGCGCGCTTTCCTTTTTCTTTCCGCTCGTTTGCACTATCTTTGCATGAAAATAAACATTTTGGAATGGAACTACTGAAGCACGAATGCGGCGTGGCTGCGATACGCCTGTTGCGCCCTCTGACATATTTTCAGGAAAAATATGGGACGTGGATGTATGGGCTGAACAAGCTTTATCTGATGATGGAGAAGCAGCACAATCGCGGGCAGGAGGGCGCGGGCATAGCGTGCGTCAAGATGGGTGCACAGCCCGGCAGCGAGTATATGTTCCGCGAGCGTGCGGAGGGAGCCGGGGCCATTGAGGAAATATTCTCTACGGTCAATCATCGGCTGGCTGAGTATGGCGAAGAGGAGCTTTCAGATGCTGCCGAAGCGGCTCGCAATCTGCCTTTTGCGGGTGAGCTCTATATGGGCCATCTGCGCTACTCGACAACCGGACGCCGTGGCCTTGCATATGTCCATCCATTCCTGAGGCGCAACAATTGGCGTGCGCGAAACTTGTGTATATGCGGTAATTTCAACATGACGAACGTGGAGGAAATTTTCCGCACCATCGAGGAAAAAGGACAGCATCCGCGCATGCTCTCGGATACATACTTGCTATTGGAGCAGCTGGGCCACCGGCTGGACCGCGAGAGCGAGCGCCTGTTTGAAGAAGCGAAGGAGATGGGGCTGAAAGACAGCGCCATCACGCGATATATCGAGGAGCACATCAATCCGGCCAACGTGCTGCGTCAGGCGGCTTCCGTCTGGGACGGGGGATACGTGCTGTGCGGCGTAACGGGTAGCGGAGAGTTTTTTGCCATGCGCGACCCGTGGGGCATACGCCCCGCGTTCTGGTATGCAGACGACGAGGTGATGGCCCTGGCTTCGGAGCGTCCCGTGCTGCAAACGTCGCTGAACGTGCCCATCGGCAGCGTGCGCGAACTGGGGCCGGGCGAGGCCCTGCTTGTCAGTGCGGCGGGACGCATCCGCACGGAGCAGATCCTGCCGCGCCGCAACGTGGCCCCCTGCTCGTTCGAGCGCGTTTACTTCAGCCGCGGGAGCGACCGCGACATCTACCGCGAGCGCAAAAGCCTCGGCCGACGGCTCGTTGAACCGGTGTTGCGCGCGGTGGACTACGACTTGGAGCACACCGTCGTGTCGTACATACCAAACACGGCCGAGGCCGCCTATTTCGGCCTGGTGGAAGGCTTGAACGACTACCTTAACGAGCTGAAACTGCAACAGATAAAGCAGCTGGGTGGCGCTTCGGACGATGCCGTCCTGCGCCGCATCCTTTCGACCCGCGTCAGGGCTGAAAAGGTGGCTTGGAAGGACATTAAAATGCGCACCTTCATAGCCGAGGGACACAGCCGGAAAGACTTGGCGGCCCACGTGTATGACGTGACGTACGGCAGCCTGAACGAGGGTGAGGACAACTTGGTCGTCATCGACGACAGCATCGTGCGCGGCACGACGTTGCGCGAGAGCATCGTCCGCATCATGGACCGCCTTGGCCCGCGGCGCATCGTTGTAGTGTCGTCGTCGCCGCAGGTACGCTACCCCGACTATTACGGGATTGACATGGCGCGCATGGACGAGTTCATCGCCTTCAAGGCAGCCGTGGCGCTGCGCTTGGAGCGGGGAGAAGCCCACGTGCTGCGCGACGTGTACGACCGCTGCAAGGCACAGGCCGGCAGGCCGAAAGAAGAAGTTGTCAACGTCGTAACAGATGTATATGCCGGCCTTTCGGCCGAAGATATATCGGCCAAGACGGCCGAGCTGCTGCGGCCCGAAGGTGTGACCACCGACATACGCATCGTCTACCAGACGTTGGAGGGGCTGCACGAGGCCTGTCCGAACCATCCGGGCGACTGGTATTTCAGCGGACGCTACCCGACGCCGGGCGGCGTGGCCCGGGTGCTTGCGGCCTATGCTGACTATTACGAGAAGAACCTGATAAAGCAAACGGGCAACTGACCCTGCGCGAGAAAGAAGAATAAATGAACATCAATAAAGGCGAGAAAAAGATGAGAAAAGTAACGCTAATGCTCGATGACGGGAGCAAATTTCATGGAACGTCTTTCGGGTATGAGTCGCCCGTGGCCGGCGAAGTCGTTTTCAACACGGCAATGACGGGATATCCCGAGAGCCTTACGGATCCTTCGTATGCGGGGCAGCTGATGGCGTTGACTTATCCTTTGATAGGCAATTACGGCGTCCCGCCCTTTACGATGGAGCCCGACGGGCTGGCCACGTACATGGAGAGCGACCGCATATATGCCTCGGCCATCATCGTGAGCGATTACAGCCAGGCATACAGTCATTGGAATGCGAAAGAAAGCCTGGCCGACTGGCTCATGCGCGAAAAGGTGCCCGGCATCACGGGCATCGACACCCGCGAGCTGACAAAAACGCTCCGTGAGCACGGCGTGATGATGGGTAAGATCGTTTTCGACGACGAACCCGACAACGTGCCGACGGCAGCTTATGCCGGCGTGAACTACGTGGCGCAGGTTTCGTGCAAAGACGTCATACGCTACAACCCGGGAGCCGGCAAAAAGGTCGTGCTGGTCGACTGCGGCGTCAAGCACAACATCATCCGCTGCCTGATAAAAAGAGGTGTCGAGGTCGTAAGAGTGCCTTGGGACTACGATTTCAACGATATGCCCTTTGACGGCCTGTTTTTGGCGAACGGTCCCGGCGACCCCGACACGTGCGAGGCCACTGTGGCCAACATCCGCCGTTTTATGGCTTCGCCCCAAGTGCGTCCCTGCATGGGCATCTGCATGGGCAACCAGTTGCTGGCCAAGGCCGCAGGCGCTACCATCTACAAGCTGAAATATGGCCACCGCAGCCACAACCAGCCCGTTCGTCGCGTGGGAACAAACCATTGCTACATCACGAGCCAAAACCACGGATATGCCGTCAAGGCCGAAACGCTGCCCGGCGAATGGGAGCAGCTGTTTGTCAACATGAACGACGGTTCGAACGAAGGCATACGCCACAAGGAAAAGCCGTGGTTCAGCGCGCAGTTCCACCCGGAAGCATGCAGCGGCCCGGTCGACACGGAGTTCCTGTTCGACGAATTTGTGAAGTTGTTATAACGAGTCAACCCTCTATTCAGAAAAAACGCATCCATCCCTGAAAGGTAAGCTATGAAAGAAAAAGAAATAAAGAAAGTTCTGCTTCTCGGTTCGGGAGCTTTGAAAATAGGCGAGGCCGGCGAGTTCGACTATTCCGGTTCGCAGGCGCTGAAAGCCCTGAAAGAAGAAGGCATCAAGACGATACTCATCAACCCCAACATAGCCACGGTGCAGACGAGCGAGGGCGTGGCCGATCAAATCTACTTCTTGCCCGTCACGCCGTTCTTCGTCGAAAAGGTCATCAAGAAAGAGCGTCCGCAAGGCATCATGCTGGCCTTTGGCGGCCAGACGGCGCTCAACTGCGGCGTGGAGCTCTACAAGAGCGGCGTGCTGGAACGTTATGGCGTCGAGGTGCTCGGCACGTCGGTGCAGGCCATCATGGATACTGAGGACCGCGAGCTCTTCGTCGAGAAGCTGAAGGAAATAGACGTCAAGACGATTAAGAGCGAAGCCTGCGAAAACATAGAGCAGGCCCGTGCCGCAGCGCGCGAGCTGGGCTACCCCATCATCATCCGCGCGGCCTATGCGCTGGGCGGCCTCGGTTCGGGATTTTGCGACAACGAGGCCGAGCTCGACCGTCTGGCAGAAAAGGCTTTCTCCTTTTCGCCCCAGGTGCTCGTTGAGAAGAGCCTGAAAGGCTGGAAGGAAATTGAATATGAGGTGGTGCGCGACCGTTTTGACAACTGCATTACCGTATGTAACATGGAGAACTTCGACCCGTTGGGCATACATACGGGCGAAAGCATCGTGATAGCGCCGTCGCAGACCCTGACAAACAGCGAGTACCACAAGCTTCGCGAGCTCAGCATCCGCATTGTGCGCCATATCGGCATTGTGGGCGAGTGTAACGTGCAGTATGCCTTCGACCCCAACTCGGAAGACTATCGCGTCATCGAGGTGAACGCCCGTCTGAGCCGTTCGTCGGCTTTGGCGTCGAAGGCCACCGGTTATCCGTTGGCTTTTGTGGCTGCCAAGCTCGGTTTGGGCTACGGCCTGTTCGAACTGAAAAACTCCGTGACGAAAACAACGAGCGCTTTCTTCGAGCCTGCGCTCGATTATGTGGTGTGCAAGATACCCCGTTGGGACTTGGGCAAGTTTCGCGGCGTAGACCGCGAGCTGGGTTCGAGCATGAAATCGGTGGGCGAGGTGATGGCCATCGGCCGCACCTTCGAAGAAGCCATCCAGAAGGGATTGCGCATGATCGGGCAGGGCATGCACGGCTATGTCGACAACAAGGAGCTGCGCATCGACAACGTCGACGAAGCTTTGCAGGAACCCACCGACAAGCGCATCTTCGTAATAGCCGAGGCCATGCGCCAGGGCTATACCATCGACGCCATTCACGACCTTACGAAGATTGACAAATGGTTCTTGCAGAAGCTGGCCAACATCTGCGAGACCGACCGCCGCTTGCGGGCCTGCGGAAGCATCAACGTGCTCGACTACGACCTGCTGAAGCTGGCCAAAGTGCAGGGTTTCACCGATTTCCAGATAGCCCGTGCCTTGGGGATGGAAAAGGAGATGGACATAGAAAAGGCCATTCTGGCTGTGCGCAACCGCCGCAAGCAGGCTGGCATCGTGCCATACGTGAAGCAGATTGATACGCTCGCGGCCGAATACCCGGCACAGACCAACTATCTCTATCTCACGTACAGCGCCGTGGCCCACGACATCCGTTACGAAAACGACAAGCGTTCGGTCGTTGTGCTGGGCTCGGGAGCCTATCGCATCGGCAGTTCTGTCGAGTTCGACTGGTGCGGAGTGCAGGCTCTGAACACCATCCGCAAAGAGGGCTACCGAAGCGTGATGATCAACTACAACCCTGAGACGGTTTCGACCGATTATGACATGTGCGACCGGCTTTATTTCGACGAGCTGACCTTTGAACGCGTCATGGACATCCTCGATCTGGAAACGCCGTTCGGCGTAATCGTCTCTACGGGCGGACAGATACCCAACAACCTGGCCCTGCGTCTCGACGAGCAGCACGTGCCTTTGCTCGGCACGTCGGCCCGCCACATCGACAACGCCGAGGATCGCGAAAAGTTCTCGGAGATGCTCGGCCGGATAGGGGTTGATCAGCCCGAATGGAGCGCACTGACCAGCATGGGCGAAATCGACAAGTTTATCGAAAAGGTGGGCTTCCCCGTTCTGGTGCGTCCCTCCTACGTGCTGTCGGGAGCGGCCATGAACGTCTGCTCCAACCAGGAAGAGCTGGAACGCTTCCTCAAGCTGGCGGCCAACGTGTCGAAAAAGCATCCCGTCGTGGTGAGCCGCTTCATGGAGCACGCCAAGGAAGTGGAGATGGACGCCGTGGCCCGCAACGGCGAAATCATAGCCTACGCCATCAGCGAGCACATAGAGTTTGCCGGCGTCCACTCGGGCGACGCCACGATACAGTTTCCACCCCAGAAGCTGTATGTCGAGACGGTGCGGCGCATCAAGAAAATATCCAAGAAAATTGCTCACGAGCTGCAAATCAGCGGCCCGTTCAACATACAGTTCCTGGCACGCGACAACGAGATAAAAGTCATTGAGTGTAACCTGCGCGCATCGCGAAGTTTCCCGTTTGTGAGCAAGGTGCTGAAAATTAACTTTATCGAGCTCGCCACGCGCATCATGCTGGGGCTGCCCGTCGAAAAGCCCGCCAAAAATCTGTTCGATCTCGACTACGTGGGCATCAAGGCCAGCCAGTTCTCCTTCAACCGTCTGCAAAAGGCCGACCCGGTGCTTGGCGTCGACATGGCGTCGACCGGCGAAGTGGGCTGCCTGGGCGAAGACAGCCGTACGGCATTGCTGAAGAGCATGCTGTCGGTCGGCCAGAAAGTTCCGCGGAAAAACATCCTGCTCTCAACGGGCGGAGCCAAGCAGAAGGCAGAAATGCTCGAAGCCTCGAAAATGTTGCAGGAGCACGGTTATAAGATATATGCCACGGGAGGCACCAGCAAGTATCTCACCGAAAACGGCATTGCCAACACCACCGTCTACTGGCCCAGCGAAGAAGGGCAGCCTCAGGCGCTCGATATGCTGCATGCCAAGGAGATAGACATGGTTGTGAACATACCTAAGAACCTGACGGCGGGAGAGCTCTCCAACGGCTACAAGATAAGGCGCGCTGCCATCGACCTGAACATTCCTCTGATTACGAATGCCCGTCTGGCCAGTGCCTATATCAATGCTTTCTGCACGGTGTCGGTGGACGATCTCGCAATAAAGAGTTGGCAGGAATATTGAGCAGACAACCGTAAGCGATAAATAAGAACGAACAAGTCAGCATTTATAATATGTACAGAAATAAAACATGTGGCGAACTGCGCCTGAAAGATGTCGGAACGCAAGTGGTTCTGGCCGGTTGGGTGCAGCGCATACGCAAAATGGGCGGAATGACGTTTATCGACCTGCGCGACCGTTACGGCATTACGCAGCTGGTTTTCAACGAAGAGGCTAACGCCTCCTTGTGTCAGGAAGCCAACAAGTTAGGGCGTGAATATGTCATACAGGTGACGGGCGAGGTGAACGAGCGTTACAACAAGAACGCCAACCTGCCGACGGGCGACGTCGAAATCATCGTGTCGGAGCTCCGTTTGCTGAACGCATCGCAGACGCCCCCCTTTACCATTGAGAACAACACCGATGGCGGCGACGACCTGCGCATGAAATACAGGTACCTCGATTTGCGTCGCGAATGCGTGCGTGCCAATTTGGAGTTGCGGCATAAATTCTGTATGGAGGTGCGTCGTTTTCTCGATTCGAAAGGCTTTTTGGAAATTGAAACACCGGTACTCGTGGGCTCGACGCCCGAGGGGGCGCGCGACTTCGTCGTGCCCTCGCGCATGAATCCCGGTCAGTTTTATGCCCTGCCGCAAAGCCCGCAGACGTTGAAGCAGCTTTTGATGGTGGCGGGAATGGACCGCTATTTCCAGATCGTGAAATGTTTCCGCGACGAGGATCTGCGTGCCGACCGCCAGCCCGAATTTACGCAGATCGACTGCGAAATGAGCTTTGTTGAGCAGAACGACATCCTCTGCCTCTTCGAAGAGATGGCCAAACATCTTTTTAAAACCGTCCGCGGCTACGACTTGGGCGAGGCTCCCTTCTTGCGCCTGCCGTGGAGCGAGGCCATGCGCCGCTTCGGCTCCGACAAGCCCGACATGCGCTTCGGCATGGAGTTCGTAGAGCTGATGGACGTACTGAAAGGCACCGGCAGCTTTGCCGTTTTCAACGAGGCTGAATATATCGGCGGCATCTGCGCCAAAGGCTGCGCCCACTATTCGCGCAAACAGCTTGACGAACTGACCAATTTCGTCAAAACGCCGCAGATCGGTGCCAAGGGACTTGTGTATGCCCGGGTGGGCGAGGGCGGAGAGGTGAAGAGCTCCGTCGACAAGTTCTACACACAAGACGTTTTGGAGAAAATGCGCGACCAGATGCAGGCCGAGGCCGGCGACCTCATCTTAATCATCAGTGGCCCCGACGCCATGAAGGCCAGAAAGCAGCTGTGCGAGTTGCGCCTCCTCATGGGCGAGCGGCTGGGCTTGCGCGACAAAAACAAATTTGCCTTGCTTTGGGTGGTGGACTTCCCCATGTTCGAATGGAGCGACGAGGAGCAGCGCCTCATGGCCATGCATCACCCCTTTACCGCCCCGAAGCCCGAAGACGTGCCTTTGCTCGACACCGACCCGGCCAAAGTGTGTGCCAATGCCTATGACATGGTTTGCAACGGCGTAGAAGTGGGTGGCGGCAGCATACGTATCCACGACAGCGTGCTGCAAAGCAAGATATTCAAGGTGCTCGGTTTCACGGAAGAGCGGGCACAGAAGCAGTTTGGCTTCCTGATGAACGCCTTCAAGTATGGCGCGCCTCCCCACGGCGGACTGGCCTACGGTTTGGACCGCTGGGTGTCGCTTTTCGCCGGACTGGACAGCATCCGCGACTGCATAGCCTTTCCCAAGAACAACTCGGGCCGCGACGTCATGCTGGATGCTCCCTCTACGCTCGAACCCGGCCAGCTGGAAGAGCTGTGCCTGAAAACGGTGTTACCCGGGAAATAAAAATACATCAGTCAAATCACATCCGATGAACGGCGGTGGCTTACGGCGAAAGCCATACGAAAGCCTCCGGCCGTTCGTCGGTTTTAATCAGAACGCAATGCCTGTCATTTCTACCCGGGCTACTGAGATGCCTCTTTCGCCCATCCGCAAACTGGCACCTTTGGCCAATGCCGCAAAGGCACGTGGCATAAAAGTGTATCATCTCAACATCGGTCAGCCGGACATACCCACTCCCGAGGTGGGGCTGGACGCTCTGCGCCACGTAGACCGTTCCGTTTTGGAGTATAGTCCGAGCGACGGCTTCGAAAGCTATCGCAAGAAGCTGGTCACCTATTATGCCAAATACGACATCCGTCTCGATGCCGACGACATCATTATCACCGCCGGCGGCTCCGAGGCTGTTTTGTTTGCCTTTCTGGCTTGTTTGAATCCCCGTGACGAAATTATCGTCCCCGAGCCCGCTTATGCCAACTATACATCGATGGCTGTGGCAGCCGGGGCGCGTATCCGCAGCATCACGACGACCATCCAGGAGGGGTTTGCCTTGCCCAAGGTCGAAAAGTTTGAGGAGCTCATCAACGAAAAGACGCGGGGCATACTGATTTGCAACCCCAACAACCCGACAGGCTACCTTTATACAAGGCGTGAGATGGAGTGGATACGTGATTTGGTCAAGAAGTACGATTTATACCTTTTTTCCGACGAGGTTTACCGCGAGTTTATCTACACGGGCTCGCCCTACATCTCGGCTTGCCATCTGGAAGGGATAGAGGACAACGTTGTGCTGATTGATTCCGTGTCGAAGCGTTACAGCGAATGTGGCATACGCATCGGTGCGCTCATTACGAAAAACCGCAGCGTGCACGATGCCGTCATGAAGCTGTGCCAGGCCCGTCTCAGCCCGCCTTTGCTGGGCCAGATCGTGGCCGAAGCCTCCATCGACGCTTCGCCGGCGTATATGCGCGAGGTCTACGACGAATACGTCGAGCGGCGTAAATGCTTGATAGACGGGCTGAACCGCATACCGGGTGTTTATTCGCCCATCCCCATGGGAGCATTCTACACCGTAGCCGAGCTGCCCGTCGACGACGCGGAGCAGTTTTGCGCCTGGTGCCTGACAGATTTCCAGCTGGACGGCGCCACCGTCATGCTTGCACCTGCGGCCGGCTTCTATGCAACGCCGGGCATGGGACGCAACCAGGTGCGAATAGCCTATGTGCTGAATTGTGCCGACCTGTCGCGGGCGCTCACCATATTGCAGGCAGCTTTGGAGAATTATCCCGGAAGAAAGAACGTATAAAATGGGACTCTCCTTCTTCTTGGCACGTCGGTTCTATGGCGGCAAGCGCCGCGGCCGTCGTTCGCAGGCCTCCGCTCCCGCCATACGCATCGCCACGCTCGGCATCGCCCTCGGGTTGGCTGTGATGATCGTTTCGGTTTGCGTCGTACGGGGGTTCAAAGGCGAAATCAGTGCAAAAATCATGGGCTTCGGCTCGCATGTTGAGATTTTCAACATAAAGTCGGGGCGGCAGCCCGAGGCTTATCCCATCGACGTGCGCGGACTGACGGAAAAGGTGGCCGCAGTGGAAGGCGTGGCCCGTGTGCAGCGCACGTCGATGAAGCCGGGCGTTCTGAAAACCGATGAAAACTTTCAGGGCGTGTCGTTGAAAGGCATCGGAGCCGACTACGATCCCGCCTTTATCCGCCGCCATCTGGTGGCAGGCCGTTTGCCTCGTTTCGGAGAGGAAGCCGACGCCAATAAAATTGTCATTTCGAAGCTTCAGGCCGACAAACTGGGGCTGCAAGTGGGCGATAAGATTTATGCTTATTTTTTCGAACAGACCGTGAAGGCCCGCCGTTTCGAAATAGCTGCGATTTACAACACGAATATGCCCCAGTTCGACCGCACCACGGTTGTGGCTCCCATCGCCACCGTCAACCGTTTGAACAACTGGCCAGCCTATCAGTGTAGCCGCTTGGAGGTGGTGCTCAGCGACCCTTCGCAGCTTGACGCCATCACCCCGCGCATAGCCGCTGCGGTAAATGGAGCTTTGAATGGAGCGGGCGGCGGTCCCGCAGTGTTGTCCATACGCGACCTCTATCCACAAATCTTTTCCTGGTTGGATCTGCTCGACTTCAACGTCCTCATCATTCTGGTCATCATGGTGTGCGTGGCCGGGTTCACGATGGTCAGCGGCTTGTTCATCCTCATCTTGGAACGCGTCGGCACGATAGGCATTCTCAAAGCGATGGGGGCCGGCAATACGCGCATACGCCACGTCTTCCTGTGGCTGGCTACGTTCGTCGTGGGCCGGGGCATGCTGTTGGGCAACGTCATCGGCCTCGGCATTGTTTGGCTTCAGGATCGCTTCCACCTGGTGGGGCTCGACGCCGCAGCCTATTATGTCGACGCCGTGCCCGTAGATATAAATGTGCCCGTGCTTGTACTTCTCAATGTGTCGACGCTGGCCGTAACGGTGCTGGCCCTCGTAGGCCCGAGCTACATGGTGTCGCTCATCCAACCGGCCAAGGCCATCCGCTTCGACTGATGCTTTTTCACCTCCGCGCGTTGGGTAGTTCGGCGGAAAATCTTAATTTTGCATCGCTTTTTGCAACAAATGGGCAAAAAGGCGGGGTGTAGCGCAGTCCGGTTAGCGCACCTGCTTTGGGAGCAGGGGGTCGAAGGTTCGAATCCTTTCACCCCGACAAAGACGACGAAAGGGCGTATATCAAAAGCCTTAGCTTTGATATACGCCCTTTTTTATGAGCTGAAAGATATGTTTTATTCCGAAGTCGGCAGTCCCACTCCATTTTATTTCAAGTTGTCAGGGTAAGCAGCCGGGCTGTCGGTCATTTGAGTGCTCGTGAACGGTTGGGTGGCTCAGCTTATGCCGTTATAAAAATAAGGCTCCGCCAATCGTCGGCGTTTCGCGCGTCGTTTGGCGGGGCGTAGCTATGCTCTTTCTTTCAGATACAGCTTCCTTAATTGTTTAGCACCGCATCATGATATTTGTCAACCAGCTGTCGTATTAATTCGAGGCCATCGTCGGAAGGTCGGGTGGCTGAACGGAAGTCGTTGTCTGCAAAATGTTGCTCAAAGTTGGAAAATCCACAGCGTGTTGCCCCCGTGTGCCAAACGCCGCTGACCCTCCGAAAAAAATCTGCATACGCCCCGTATGAATCCTGGCCGACGGGGTCATTTTTATTTTGGCTTATTTGTTTTTCCCGGCTTTGATTTTCCGCACACTTT
>CALUNU010000027.1 GCA_944322095.1 uncultured Alloprevotella sp. | reverse complement strand
CCAGCCCCGCCGAGGCATACTTTCCCCGTGGTGGGCCGTTCGGAAGGTGTCGGGCGGCGTGTTGCGTTTTCGCATGGTAGCAATGTGCATGCGGCGGGGCTGACGGCCCCATGGGGGCCGAACTATTCTATAACCGCGGGTAAGCGCAGCGCGCCCGCGGTACGCACACCCCCTACCAGCTCGGCCCCAAGGGGGTCGAACGCCCGCGAGGCCTGTCAGGCACGGCGGCATAGCATAGGATAGGCGAACGTACATCGTCGGCGGCGTTGGATCCCCTTGGGGCCCATTTGTCGTTGCCGTTCCTTTCCGCGGGCGCGCTACGCTTACCCGCGGTTATAGAATAGTTCGACCGCTCTGCGGCCGTCTGCCTCGCGGTGTGGTTTCATCCTACCGCGTTCTTCATACCTCACGAGATGTTGCCTTAGGAGGGGCGGCTTTCCTGCCGCCCGAAAACGCTCGGGGCATCCAGCCCCGCCGCGGCATTCTCCCCCGCCGCGGCCCCCACCACGCACCCCGCCGACGTCCTCGCATTTTTTCACGGGAAAACACATTTTTTCTGCGAATAATTTGGCTAATACTCCACTTTTTTTTACCTTGCGCCGTGAAAGACGGAAACAGAGCCGCACTAACCTGAAAAAACAAGCGGCCCCCACATCCACTCACCGCCCTTCCGCACGGGCACAACCCAACGCCCGCTCGGCCATGCGCCCGCGCACACATGAAAACCTGAAAATCCAATACCTGCAAACAATGAAAGAGAGCTTCTACACCTACCGGCTCGAAGAGAATGGCTATCTCTTTCTCTACAACGCCGCGACCGACCAGATGATGGCCCTGCTCCCGCAGGTGGCCGCCCTCTACAAATCCGCGGCCAACCGGCCCGAAAGCCTGGCCGAACGCCACCCCGCGCTCTACGACAGCCTGTGCTCGGGCGGCTTCCTCGTGGCCGACGATGCCGACGAGCCCGCCGCCTACATCGCCTCGCTCGACGAGCGCGAACGCGCCGACCGCAGCTTCGGCATCATCGTCAACCCCACGCTCCGCTGCAACCTGCGCTGCTGGTACTGCTACGAAAAGCACGACCACCTCACCGACATGCCCCAAGTCGTACGCGAGGCCGTCTGCCGCCTCGTCGACCGCGTGGCTGCCGACGGCAGGCACGACCGGCTCAACCTCTCGTTCTTTGGCGGCGAGCCCTTGCTACCGTATGCCGACGTCGTGCGCCCCATCCTGCGCCACACGGCCGACGTCTGCGCCCGCCACGGGCTCACGGCCGCCTACCACTTCACGACGAACGCCTCGCTGCTCGACGAAGCCCTCATCGACGAACTGACCCCCTACGGTGCTTCGTTCCAAATCACCCTCGACGGCAACGAGGCCGTCCACGACCGCGTCAAGCGGACGGAGGCCGGCCGGCCTACCTACCGCACCGTTGTGAGCCACATCCGCCGGGCATTGGCACGGGGCCTCTGCGTCACGGTGCGCTTCAACTATACGGCCCGTTTCCTCCCGTCGTTCATCGACGTCCTTGCCGATTTCAAGGATTGCACCGAGGCCGAGCGCCGCCTGCTCAGCTTCGACTTCCAGCGCGTGTGGCAGGACAACGCAGGCAACCCCGACGAGGTGAACGCCCGCGTCGCGGAAATGGCCGCCCGCTTCGAGGAGGCAGGTTTCCGGGCCGGTGCCGAGCCCACCCATCTCACGCCTTTCTGCTACGCCGACAGCCGCAACCACGTCGTGGTCAACTACGACGGACACCTCTTCAAGTGTACCGCCCGCGACTTCACGCCCGAACGGGCCGAGGGCCGTCTGCTGCCCGACGGCCGCATCGAAACCAACGAGCGCTACGCCCGGCGCATGGACGTCCGCGCGGGCAACGCCGCGTGCCGCGCCTGCCGCGTCTTCCCGCTCTGCCACGGCGGCTGCTCGCAGATGAAGCTCGAATACGAGGGCACGGGGTGCCTCAAAGGCTACTCTGAGGAACGCAAGGAAGAGATGCTGCGCGGCCGCCTGCTCTATGTGGCCGAGAAACGCGCGACGCCCGACGGCGCGAACAACAGAAAAACACCGAAAGACCTTAGCCCTCACCACCGCCGACGCCATGAAAACCACCGCCTCCGCTCCACCCCTTGTCACCGTGGCCCTGCCCGTCCACGACGCCGCACGCTGGCTGCGCGAGTGCATCGACAGCGTGCTCTCGCAGACGTTCACCCGCTTTGAGCTCCTCGTGGCCGACGACGGCTCCACCGACGGCAGCCCCGACATCGTGCGCTCGTATGCCGACCCGCGCATCCGCCTCGTCACGGGCCGCCACGACTACATCGCCACGCTCAACCGCCTCGTCGACGAGGCCCGCGGCCGCTACATCGCCCGCATGGACGCCGACGACGTCATGCTGCCCCGCCGCCTCGAATGGCAATACGAATACATGGAGGCCCACCCGGAGGTGAGCGTGCTCGGCGGCGGCGTCGAGCGCTTCGGCGCGGCCTCGGGCACCCTCATGCTGCCCGAGCGGGTGAGCCTGCACGACCTTGTCGACCGCTGCTGCGTGGCCCACCCCACCGTCATGCTCCGCCGCCCGGCGTTCATGCGCCACGGCCTGCGCTACGAGGCGGCCTACGTCTGGGCCGAGGACTACCGCCTGTGGGTCGAAGCCCTCAAGCATGGTCTCCGCATACGCAACCTGCCGCGCGTCGTCCTGCGCTACCGCTGCCACGACGCCCAGGTGAGCCACGCACGTCACGCCCGCCAGCAGGAGCTTTCGGCCGCCATCCGCGACGACGCCATGCGCTGGCTCCGCGCCACCGAGGTCGCCGTCGCCGCCGAACGGCCTGCCCCGGCACCAAGCCCAAGGAAACTCACCGTCGTCATCCCCTTCCTCAACGAGGGCGAGGAGGTGGGCCGCACTGTGCGCAGCGCCCTCGAGACGGCCCGCGGCCGCGTCGAGGTGGTCGTCGTCAACGACGATTCCGATGACGGCTACGACTATGAGGCCGACCTGGCCGGCCTGCCCGTCACCTACGTGCGCAACCGCTACCGCATCGGGGCGGCCGCCTCGAAGGAAAAGGGCGTGCAGTGCATCGCCACGCCCTATTTTCTGCTGCTCGACGCCCACATGCGCTTCTACGACGACCGCTGGCCCGACCGCATCGTCGGCGAGCTCGAAGCCGACGACCGCCGGCTGCTCTGCTGCCAGACCAAGGTGCTCCACAAGGAGGCCGACGGCCACGTCCACGAGGTCGACTCGCGCCTGACGCGTGGTGCCTATGCCCTCTTCGAGCGCGACGAATACATCCCCGGCATCCGCTGGAACACGTGGCCCGCCGCGGCCGCCCTGCCCGGCAACGACGTGGCCTGCGTGCTCGGGGCGGGCTATGCCGCCAGCCGCCGCTACTGGAACCGCCTGCACGGCCTCGAAGGCCTCATCCACTACGGCTGCGAGGAGGCCTACATCAGCCTCAAAACGTGGCTCGAGGGCGGACGCTGCCGCCTGCTGCCCGACGTCGTCGTGGGCCACATCTACCGCACCACGCCGCCCTACCGCATCAACAGCCCGGCCATGCACTACAACAACCTGCTCATCAGCGAAACGCTCTTCCCCACCTCGCTGCGCTGCTGGGCCAACGCCGCGGCCTTCCGCAAGAGCCGCAGCGTCTATGCCGGCATACGCTTCCGCATGGGCTACGCCCGCGAGGAAGTGGCCCGCCTGCGCGCCGCCTACCGCGACATGGCCCGGCGCAGCTTTGCCGACGTGCTGGTCCTCAACGACATCGTCACGCCCGAAAAGGCCGCTGCGGCCCGCGACATGGCGGCCCGTCTGCCCGACATCGCACGCGCCCTCACCGCCGGGCCGCGCCCCGACCTCTCGCTGTGGGAGGGCGAGGCGGCCCGCCTCCTGGCCCTGGCCGAGTATGCAGCCTATGCCGACGATGCCTCGGCCAACGACGCGGCCGGCCGGCTGCTCGACCGCCTCGGCCGGGGCTTGCAGGGCGAGCTGCCCGTCAGTCTGGGCCACGGCCTCTGCGGCATCGGCTGGGCCCTGCTCTATCTCGTGAGGAACGGCCTTGCCGCCGACGGTTTCGAGACCGAGCTGCATCTCGTCGACCGCCTCGTGCAGGAGCGCTCGCCCCTGCGCACGGCCGACCTCTCGCTCGCCACGGGGCTGGGCGGCGTCCTGTGCTACGTCGTGAACCGTCTGGCCCACAGCCGCCTTCGCTCCGGCGACACGACGGCCGCCCCCTTCGACGCCGCCTATCTGGACGAGCTGGACGCCGCGGCCCGACGCGTGCTCGACGCCACCGATTGCTTCCGCTGCCACAGCTTCGCCCTGCAATTCCTCTGCCGCAACGAGCCCGACTGGACCATTCTGCCCCCACAGCTCGAAGACGTCGCCGACTTGCCCACCTTCCTGCCCAAGGACGCGGCCTACTGGCAAAACGGCCTGGCCCACCTCGACGGCTATGCCATCCACTTGGTGCGGACGCTTAGGAATATCAAA
Organism: uncultured Alloprevotella sp.; assembly: GCA_944322095.1. GTDB lineage: Bacteria > Bacteroidota > Bacteroidia > Bacteroidales > Bacteroidaceae > Alloprevotella. Next base: position 10,043 of record CALUNU010000027.1, on the reverse strand, counting down.
GAAAAAGGCTATATCTCATAATATTCACTCCCATTTTATTTTAAACAGCATGTTATACAAAAAGACAAAGTTGATGGCGCTCTGCGAGGAGCTCGCAACGCCTGTCACCCAAGACGGTGAATTTCTGCTGAAAGGTGGATTTGGAAGCTTTGGCGGTGGTATAAGCCCCCGAATTACCAACCAGGATTGCTTAAACATTGCCTGTAAAAACGCTTGGGGATGCACAAACGTTGTTTGCGTCAATGGCGAATGCATCAACTCTGCCCATGGAGAAAAAGAATGTACGAACCAAATTTGTAGGAATACCACTGCAAAGCCAGAACCAACTGACGTACCAACCAAAGAAGAAGATAAAGCCATTCAATGTGGCTTCTTATTCTGACGAGTACTAAGTATTTCCCACCTCCTTCCACGGAGGTGGGGAATTTTCTTAACATCTACCCAAAAAGCCACGAACCATGAAGAAGATCCTATTGGCCTTTTTACTGCTCCCCGCAGGGTCAGCCCTCCATGCACAAAGTCCTGCGGAGGAAGAAGAAACAAAATACGAAATAGCCTGCTACGTCTATAACGAATTTACGCGCGAAGGCGTCGAAGGCTGCAAGGTGGAGCTGCTGCGCCCCGACAGCACGCTCATAAGCGAAGGCAGCTATTGGGACAAAGGGCGGGTGAACGGCAGGGTGCAGTCGATTGCCAGTTTTTACACGACCACAAATGAACCGGCCGACTATCTTCTCCGCGTTTCGAAGGAGGGATACAAGACAGCCTACCAACGCATCCACGTACGCTTCACACGCGGCAAGAAAAGCTTCCTTGCTCCGAACATTTACATGAAGAAGCTGCAACCCGCAAAGACGCACGAGCTGGGCGAGGCCGTGGTGAAGGCCACGAAGATCAAGATGGTGATGCGCGGCGACACCGTGGTGTACAACGCCGATGCCTTCCGGCTGGCACAGGGGTCGATGCTCGACGCCCTCATTGAGCGCCTGCCGGGCGTCAAGCTGGACGACAACGGCGTCATCACCGTGAACGGGCGACGCGTGGAGAGCCTGCTCGTGAACGGGCGCGACTTTTTCCGCGGCGACCCCTCGGTGGCGCTCGACAACCTGCCCTCGTACATGGTGGACAAGGTGAAGGTGTACGAAAAGACGTCGGCCTACGACCGCTTCCTGGGCCTTGAAACAGCCATGAAGCCCCTCGTGATGGACGTCAACCTGAAAAAAGAATATTCCGTGGGCTGGGTGGCCAACGCCGAAGCAGCCTATGGCACCGAGGAGCGATATCTGGGCCGTCTGTTCGCCCTGGGCTTCACGCCCACGACGCATACGGCCATCTATGGCAGCATGAACAACACGAACGACACACGCCGGCCGGGACGCACGGGGCAGTGGACACCCGCGGCCCTGCCCAACGGACTGCAAGCGGCCAAGACAGCCGGAGCAGAGTTCAGCTACGAGGACAAACTGGGGATGAAGGGGTGGACGTCGGACGTGGAGTTTACCCACACCGACAACGACACGCGCACCCGCACCAACCGACAGACCTTCCTGCCGGGAGGCAACACCTACGGCCTCGCAGAATCGGCCTCGGACAACTGCGCCACAAACGTCAAGACACGCCACAGCTTCTTTTTTGAAAAAGGGGGTAAGCTGTACACGTTGGGCAACTTCGGCTTCAACTACGACCGCAACAGCTACACCTCGACAAGCCGCTCGGGCACGTGGAACGACGACCCTTGGACGATGAGCCGCGAGGGACTGCTCGACAGCCTCTTCGCCTCGCCCGACGCCTCGAACCTGCTGCGCAGCCTGGCCGTCAACCGCCTGCGGCAGGACTACCTGTCGCGCGGGAAGGGGTGGGACGCCGACGTGGCAGATTTCCTACTCTCGCTCACTCCTTTTAAATACGTGGGCGACAACCTCGACTTCGGAGGCTCGTTCCGCTACACGCACCGCGAAAGCGAAACGTTCAGCCACTACCAGCTCGACTACCCTGCCACGCCCACCGCGGCAGCCGACCTGCGCAACCGCTATCAGAACAGCCCGACGGACAGCTACCGCTACTCGGCCTTTGCCAAGTATGGCGCTTACCTGTACGTGGCGCGCTTCTCGCTGAAATATGAGTTCTCACAAAAATATTCGTCGGGCGGCAACGACCTGTTCCGCCTGGACCGTCTGGCGGGGTGGGAGCCCGGCGGCTCGAACGGCCTGGGCCTGCTGCCATCGACGGCCGAGATGGAAACCGCCAAGGACTTCGACAACAGCGCCTGGCGCCGCCAGTGGGAAAAGGGCCACACGATGACGCTCTCCATGCACAAGTCGCTCACGAGCAAGCGGGGCCACTACATGGAGGCCGAGCTCAACCTGCCCGTCATGGTGCGGCAGGACCACATAAGCTACCGCCGCGGCAGCGAGGCCAACCCGGCCCGCCACCTGACGGCCGACGAAAGGAGAAGCAACGTGCTGTTTCAGCCCGACTTCAACGTGATACACCGCTTCACCACCGGGAAGGGGCGCAAGTTCCAGTTCCGCTACCTCGGAGTGCACGTGCAGACGCCCGCCGACCAGCTCTATCTGCTGGACTACATGGACGACAGCAACCCGCTCAACATCCGCGTGGGTAACCCCGGCCTGAAAGACACACGGCGCACCGACCTGGGCTTCTACATGAACATGGGCAAGGACGGAGAGGCGCGGGGCTTCAACTTCAACACCAACTACCGCCTGACCACCAACGCCGTCGCCATGGGGCGCACCTACAACCCCACGACGGGAGCCTACACCACACGCCCCGAAAACGTCAACGGCAACTGGCTCGTATGGGGCGGTCTGGGCGGCAACTTCCTCTTCGGCAAACAAAAGCGCTTCTCGTTCGACAGCGAGACCAACTACACCTACCACAACAACGTGGACCTGACGGGCGTGGAGGGCTCGGCCGCCCCGATGCGCAGCACCGTGCGCAACCTGCGCCTGGGCGAGACGCTCCGCCTGGAATACAGCCGCGAGAAATGGCGCGCAGGCATCAAGGCGCACGCCAACTGGACGCACGCCACCAGCGCACGGCAGGGCTTCGAGACCGTCGACGCCGTGGACTACCACTTCGCCTTCACCGGCCGCATCGAGCTGCCCGGAGGCGTGGGCTTCGACACCGACCTGACGCTCTACAGCCGCCGCGGATACGAGGACCGCACGCTCAACACCGACGACCTCGTATGGAACGCGCGCCTCTCGAAAAGCATCCTCGGAGGCAGCCTGACGTTCATCGTCGACGGCTTCGACATCCTCGGCCAGCTCTCGGGCGTGACGCGCAGCCTCAACGCACAGGGACGCACCGAGACGTTCCGCAACGTCCTGCCAAGCTACTTCATGGCACACGTCGTCTACCGGCTCAACATCAAGCCTAAGAATGACCGTAAGTAAGACGTCGCCGACCTGTCCGCGTTCCTACCCAAGGACGCCGCCTACTGGCAAAACGGTCTGGCCCACCTCGACGGCTATGCCATCCACTTGGTGCGGACGCTCAGAAACATCAAAGAAAAAGGCTATGCCTTATTTTAACAACCAACTAAAAAACAAAAAGTATGATTTGTAAAAAAACAAACCTCATGGCGCTCTGCGAGGAGCTCGCAACGCCTGTCACCCAAGACGGTGAATTTCTGCTGAAAGGCGGTTTTGGTACCGGTGGTGGACCTGTTGCAGTTGTTCCACCCACCAACACTGGATGCAAGAACGAAGGCTGTTCCAACAAAGGATGCAAGAACGTTGGATGCAGTGACGTTTTTTGCTCTAACTCAGATTGCGAAAATGTCACTCTGGAAGTAGAAATCATCTCCTCGGAAGAAAGTGGAAGCACGAAGGAAGAAAAAGGTTTAATCAACTGCGGCTTCCTTTCGTAAACCTATTCTGACAGCTCTTTCTCGCCTCATGATGATTCAGAGGCGAGAGAGAGCTGTTTCATCCTATCCATAAATAAAAAACTTCACCATGAAACGTAACCTCCTTTTCCTTGTTATCGCACTTTCCTTGGCTTGCACTTCTGCCGTGCAGGCGCAATCGCCCGTAAAGTCGAAAGAATATCCTTACGAAATCAGTTGCGAAGTGTTCGACAGCTTCACCCACGAAGGCGTCATCGGCTGTAAGGCAGAACTGCTGCGCCCCGACAGCACCTACATCTGCGACGGAACATATTACGACAAGGGACGGCGCGGCACAATAACGGGCGGCTGGCGCGTACAATCTATTGCCTATTTCTACTTGGCAACCAAGGAGCCGGCCGACTATATCGTGCGCATATCGAAAGAAGGTTACGAAACAGCCTACATGCCCATTCGCACACGTTTCGTCAGAGGTATGAAATATTTTGGTGGGCCAAAAATCTACCTACGCAAGGTGCAGAAGAAAACGCAAGACCGACAACTGGGCGAGGCCGTCGTGCGGGCCACGAAAATCAAGATGGTGATGCGCGGCGACACCGTGGTGTACAACGCCGATGCCTTTCAGCTGGCCGAGGGGTCGATGCTCGACGCCCTCATTGAGCGCCTGCCGGGCGTCAAGCTGGACGACAACGGCGTCATCACCGTGAACGGGCGACGCGTGGAAAGCCTGCTCGTGAACGGGCGCGACTTTTTCCGCGGTGACCCGTCGGTGGCGCTCGACAACCTGCCCTCGTACATGGTGGACAAGGTGAAAGTGTACGAGCGGACGTCGGCCTACGACGAATTCTCAGGCCGCGAATCGGCCATAAAACCACTCGTGATGGACGTCAACCTGAAAAAAGAATATTCCGTGGGCTGGGTGGCTAACGCCGAAGCGGCCTACGGTACCGAGGAGCGCTATCTGGGCCGCCTCTTCGCCCTGGGCTTCACGCCAAAAACGCACACGGCTCTCTACGGCAACCTGAACAACACGAACGACTCGCGCCGGCCGGGGCGAACGGGCGAGTGGACGCCGGCGGCCATCCCCAACGGGCAGCAGGCAGCCAAGACGGCGGGCGGAGAATTCGTCTACCAAGACCCCGCAACCCGGAGCTTCTGGGGATCGAACTTTGAATTTTCCCACACAGACAACACCACTATCGCCCGCACGAACCGCGAGACGTTCCTGCCCGAGGGACACACCTACGGCCTCTCGGAAAACGCGGGCGACAACTGCGCCACCAACCTGTACACCACCCACTCTTTCCAATTTCAGAAAGACGACATTTATACCTCGGGCTCAGCCATCTTCAACTTCGACCGCAACCGCTACACCTCGACGGGACGTTCGGGCACGTGGAACACCGACCCGTGGGCAATGAGCCGCGAGGGGCTGCTCGACAGCCTCTTCTCGGCCGACGCCCCGAACCTGCTACGCAGCCTGGCCGTCAACCGCCTGCGGCAGGACTACCTGTCGCGCGGAAAGGGGTGGAGCGTCAGTTTCGAAGACCTGGCCTTCTCCATCCGCCCTTTCATGGATAAAGGCATCGGTGACGAATTCAGGTTCAGCGGAACGTTTGGCTACGACCACCGCGAAAGTGAAACGTTCGACCAATACCGGCTGGACTATCCCGCCCAACCGGGCAGCACGCCCGACCTGCGCAACCGCTACCGAAACAGCCCCTCGCGCAGCTACAACTATTCGGTCGACGGCAGCTATACAGGATGGTTTCGAAACATCGCGCTCGAGCTGAAATACAGCTACGCACAACAGTATTCCTCGGGTGGGAAAGACCTGTACCGCCTCGACCGGCTGGCCGGGTGGGAGCCCGGCGGCGAGAACGGGCTGGGCTTGCTGCCATCGACCGTAGAGATGGAAACCGCGCAGGACTTCGACAACAGCGCCTGGCGCGAGCAATGGACGAAGGACCACCAAGTGCAGGTACACCTCTCCCACTCGCTTCAAACGCGCTCGTCCATTCTCAACTGGGAACTGTACCTGCCCGTGACATTCCGCGAAGACCACATGGACTACCGCCGCGGCAGCGTAGCCAACCCGGCCCGCCACCTGCTGGCCGACCGGCGGCGGAAGAGAACGCTGTTCCAACCACGCCTGAGCTTCTCCGAGATTCATACATCAAAGCACGGACGGCGCATCACGTTCCTGCTTGACGCCTCGCACACGCAGGCACCTGCCGACCAGCTGTACCTGCTGGGCTACACGGACGACAGCGACCCGCTCAACATCAGCCATGGCAACCCCGGCTTGAAGGACACTCGACAGACGCACGCCAAGTTTACCTTTCAAGCCATGGAAAGAAACAAAGGGACCATCGGCGGCAACGTGAACTACCGCCTGACCACCGACGCCATCGCCATGGGACGCACCTACGACCCCGCCACGGGCGCCTACACCACGCGGCCCGAAAACGTCAACGGCAACTGGCAGCTCTGGGGCGACCTAAATTGGACGCGCGCCTTCGGCGAGCAAAAGCGTTTCACCTTTGACAGCCGCACCGACTACAACTACCACAACAACGTGGACCTGACGGGCGTGGAGGGCTCGGCCGCCCCGATGCGCAGCACCGTGCGCAACCTGCGCCTGGGCGAGACGCTCCGCCTGGAATACAGCCGCGAGAAATGGCGCGCAGGCATCAAGGCGCACGCCAACTGGACGCACGCCACCAGCGCACGGCAGGGCTTCGAGACCGTCGACGCCGTGGACTACCACTTCGCCTTCACCGGCCGCATCGAGCTGCCCGGAGGCGTGGGCTTCGACACCGACCTGACGCTCTACAGCCGCCGCGGATACGAAGACCGCACGCTCAACACCGACGACCTCGTGTGGAACGCGCGCCTCACGAAAAGCATTCTGGGCGGCAGCCTCACGTTCATCGTCGACGGCTTCGACATCCTCGGCCAACTCTCGGGCGTGACGCGCAGCCTCAACGCGCAGGGACGCACCGAGACGTTCCGAAACGTCCTGCCAAGCTACTTCATGGCACACGTCGTCTACCGGCTCAACATCAAGCCTAAGAATGACCGTAAGTAAGACGTCGCCGACCTGTCCGCGTTCCTACCCAAGGACGCCGCCTACTGGCAAAACGGTCTGGCCCACCTCGACGGCTATGCCATCCACTTGGTGCGGACGCTCAGAAACATCAAAGAAAAAGGCTATGCCTTATTTTAACAACCAACTAAAAAACAAAAAGTATGATTTGTAAAAAAACAAACCTCATGGCGCTCTGCGAGGAGCTCGCAACGCCTGTCACCCAAGACGGTGAATTCCTGCTGAAAGGTGGTTTTGGAAGTTACGCAGTTTCAGATCCCCCGCTCTCTGTAAATGGAACATGCACAAACCAAAAGTGCATTAACGATCCATGCCCTAATGGAGTTTGCATGAACGTTGAATGTATTAATGCCGAATGCGGTAATGAACCTTCAACTACCGCCAAGCCAGATCCTACCCCAGAACTATCAGAAAAGCCAACAAAAGGAAGCAACAGCTATATCTCTTGTGGTTTTCTGTTCTAACGCTCTTTTCTCCTGCCACCGTTGAACGGTGGCAGGAGAATTTCACCCTAAAAATTCTTTTGCGCCATGAAAAAACTCATCCTCACATTTCTGACTTTTATTACTCTCGTTCCACAAATTGTAAAGGCACAATTTCCCACAGCCCCCCAAGGATATCCTTATAAAGTTTGGTGCGAAGTGTTCGACAGCTTCACCCACGAAGGCATCATCGGCTGCAAGGCAGAGCTGCTGCGCCCCGACAGCACCTACATCTGCGACGGAACATATTACGACAAGGGACGGCGCGGCACAATAACTGGCGGCTGGCGCGTACAATCTATTGCCTATTTCTACTTGGCAACCAAGGAGCCGGCCGACTATATCGTGCGCATTTCGAAAGAAGGTTACGAAACGGCTTACGTGCCCATCCACGTACGCTTTGTCAGAGGTAGCAAATATTATTTCGCCCCCGACATCTACCTGCGCAAGGTGCAGAAGAAAACGCAAGACCGACAACTGGGCGAAGCCGTCGTGCGGGCCACGAAAATCAAGATGGTGATGCGCGGCGACACCGTGGTGTACAACGCCGATGCCTTTCAGCTGGCCGACGGGTCGATGCTCGACGCCCTCATTGAGCGCCTGCCGGGCGTCAAGCTGGACGGCAACGGCGTCATCACCGTGAACGGACGACGCATAGAGAGCCTGCTCGTGAACGGGCGCGACTTTTTCCGCGGCGACCCATCGGTGGCGCTCGACAACCTGCCCGCGTACATGGTGGACAAGGTGAAAGTGTACGAACAAACGTCGGCCTACGACGAATTCTCAGGCCGTAAATCGGCCGTGAAGCCCCTCGTGATGGACGTCAACCTGAAAAAAGAATATTCCGTGGGCTGGGTGGCCAACGCCGAAGCGGCCTATGGCACCGAGGAGCGCTATCTGGGCCGCGTTTTCGCCCTGGGGTTCACGCCCAAGACGCACACGGCCCTCTACGGCAACCTGAACAACACGAACGACACGCGCCGGCCGGGGCGCACGGGCGAGTGGACGCCGGCGGCTATCCCCAACGGGCAGCAGGCGGCCAAGACGGCGGGCGCGGAGTTTCTCTACCAAGACCCCGTGACGCAAAACTACTGGGGCTCGAACGTAGAATTTGCCCACACGGACAACAGCACTGCCACGCGCACGAACCGCGAGACGTTCCTGCCCGAAGGACACACCTACGGCCTCTCGGAAACAGCCTCGGACAACTGCGCCACAAGCGTAAGCACCTCGCACGCCTTCCAATACAAGAAAGATAACATGTTTACAGTGGGGGACTTCATCTTCAACTTCGACCGCAACCGCTACACCTCGACCGACCGCTCGGGTACGTGGAACGAAGATCCGTGGACGATGGGGCGCGAGGGGCTGCTCGACAGCCTCTTCTCGGCCGACGCCTCAAACCTGCTGCGCAGCCTGGCCGTTAACCGTCTGCGGCAGGACTATCTGTCGCGCAGCAAGGGGTGGAACTTCAATCTGAACAGCTTCAGATTCAGCTATAGGCCCGCCTATGCGTCCGGGAGCGACAATTACAGTTTCGGAGGCACCTTTGCCTACAACAAGCGTGAATACGAATGGTGGAACCACTACGGGCTCGACTATCCCGCCGCCCGGCCGGAAGTTGCCGCCGACCTGCGCAACCGCTATCAGAACGCACCCTCGCGCAGCTACAACTATTCGGCCTACGGTGATTATTGGGGCGTCTTTTGGAACACGAGCTTTGCGCTAAACTATCAGTACAGCCAAAGCTACTCGTCAGGCGGGAAAGATCTGTATCGGCTCGACAGACTGGCCGGGTGGAAGCCTGACGGCGCGAACGGGCTGGGCCTGCTGCCCTCGACGGCCGAAATGGAAACAGCCAAGGACTTCGACAACAGCGCCTGGCGCGAACAGTGGACCAAAGACCATAAGTTGACACTCCACATCACCCGTTCAGACCAAGTGGGATCGCTCTATATGGAGTGGGATCTGATACTTCCCGTCACGTGGCGCGAAGACCACATGGACTACCGCCGCGGCAACGAAGCCAACCCCGCCCGCTACCTGACGGCCGACCAACGGAGGAGGAAAACGCTGTTTAACCCGAGCCTGAACTTCATGGAACGACATCTGTCTAAGCACGGCCGCAACATTTGGATGCAGCTTAACGTCTCGCACACGCAGACACCCGCCGACCAGTTCTATCTGCTCAACTACACGGACGACAGCGACCCGCTCAACATCAGCCATGGCAACCCCGGCTTGAAGGATACGAGGCAGACGCAGGCCAAGTTTACCTTCAAAGCCGCGAAACAAGGATTAAGAAGCGTGGGCGGCAACGTGAACTACCGTCTAACCACCAACGCCATCGCCATGGGACGCACCTACGACCCCGCGACGGGCGCCTACACCACGCGGCCCGAAAACGTCAACGGCAACTGGCAGCTCTGGGGCGACCTAAATTGGACGCGCGCCTTCGGCGAGCAAAAGCGTTTCACCTTTGACAGCCGCACCGACTACAACTACCACAACAACGTGGACCTGACGGGCGTGGAGGGCTCGGCCGCCCCGATGCGCAGCACCGTGCGCAACCTGCGCC
>CALUNU010000026.1 GCA_944322095.1 uncultured Alloprevotella sp. | reverse complement strand
AAGGGGGTCGAACGCTCATCGTGTGTGTGCGTGTGTGTCGTGTACCGGCATCCCTCGGGTGGCAGCTCTCCACCGGCCTACTGCTGTGGCTGGCTGTGCAGGCCGTATGCCTGTTCGACCCCCTTGGGGCCGTACATATATATATGGCTCTCCTTCCGCGGGTTCGCCATGCTCACCCGCGGTTACAGAGTAGTTCGGCCCCCTTGGGGCCGCCTTCCTCGTCGCCATTCCGCTGCAAAATCGCGGGAGTGACGCCTTCCTCGTCGCCATTCCGCTGCAAAATCGCGGGAGCGACGCCTTCCCCGTCGCCATTCCACTGCAAAATCGCGGGAGCGACGCCTTCCTCGTCGCCATTCCGCTGCAAAATCGCGGGAGCGACGCTGTCCCTGCCGTCATTCCGCTGCAAAATCGCGGGAGCGACGCCAGTCATGCCACTGCCACTGTACGATGTAAAAAAGCGGGGGTAACGGCCGGCTGTTTTCATGCGCCGTCATGTGTCTTTCGGCTCCGGTCGGAGCCGAAATATCGGTACTACTCCGTTATTTTTGCGGTAAAAATCAGCGCTTTGACCGAAAAGTTTTCCTACGCCCTCCGTTTTTCGTACCTTTGCACCGCAAAAACGTTTTTCAAACCCATTATCTCTTGAAACATTTTACACATCCCCTCGTGCTTGGCGCCGCGGCCCTGCTTCTTTCTTCGTGCATCCGCGAGGAGGCGCTCAATGCCGAGTGCGACATCACGGGCTTCGACGCCGCCTGGCTTCAGGCCAAGAAAGATGCGGGCTATCCCCTCACGGGGGCGCCCAACGTGCAGAACGACCGCGTGAGCCATTACGTGCTGGCCGGCACCGACCGCTCGGCCCTCGACCCGAGCTTTGTGCTCACCCCCGGCGCCTCCATCTATCTGGGCGACGGCACCGGCCGCACGCCCGGCAATGGCGTCGTGCGCGACTTCTCGACCCCGCAGACGTACACGGTGGTGTCGGAGGACGGCGCGTGGAGCAAGCAGTATGAGGTGTCGTTCCCCTATCTGTTCCCCATCGAGGACTGCGCCTTCGAGCACTTTACGCTCGACAGCGAGGGCAAATATTATGTCTACTACGAGGTGGCTCCCGACGGCGCCCGCCAGAACTACTGGGACAGCGGCAACTCGGGCTACCTGTTCTGCGGCATGGCCAAGACGCCCGAGGAGTTTCCCACCGTCACCGAGCCCGTGGGTTACCGCGGCAACGGCGTGCGCCTGGAAACCCTCTCGACGGGCGATTTCGGCAAGCGCGTCAACATGCCCATCGCCGCGGGCAACCTCTTCATCGGCGAGTTCAACTCGGCACAGGCCATGCTCTTCCCCCGCCAGGCCACGAAGTTCGGCCTGCAACTCGTGGCGGGCGAGCCCCTCTACCTCTCCGGCTGGTACAAGTACACGGCCGGCCCGGAATACCGCGACATCGAGGGCAACGTCCTCACCGACCGCCGCGACACGGCCGACATCTACGCCGTGCTCTACGAGTGCGACCCGGCCAAGTTCAAGGCCCTCGACGGCGACGAGGTGCTCACGAGCGAACGCATCGTGTCGCTGGCCCGCATCGACAAGCCCGGCGAGCCGCAGGAGTGGACTTTCTTCCGCGAGCCCTTCCGCCCGATGAACGGCAAGACGTTCGACGAGGCACGCCTCGCGCAGAACGGCTACGCCATAGCCATCGTGGCCACGTCGAGCCGCCAGGGGGCCTACTTCGAGGGCGCCGTGGGCAGCGTGCTCTACGTCGACGAGCTCCACATCGAATGGAAAGACACGGGCGACGGCTCGGAAGAAGAAACGGAGGACACCTTATGAAACAGCTCACCCACACCCTGCGGCGCACGGCCGCCCTGCTCCTGGCCGCCGCCGTGGCCGTGCCCGCCCTGCGGGCCGAGGAGAGCCCCAAAAACGGCATCGACAACCTGCTCAAAGCCGCCCTGCACGGCTGGCACGTCAAGCTCTCGGCGGGTTTCAACCTGGGCGGCACGTCGCCTCTGCCCCTGCCCCGCGAAATACGCGGCATCGACAGCTACAACCCCACCATGTGCGTCTCCATCGAGGGCGCCGTGCAGAAGCGTTTCGACGATTCGCCCTGGGGCATGCTCATCGGCGTGCGCCTTGAGACCAAAGGCATGAAAACCGACGCCACCGTCAAAGACTACCACATGGAGATGACCGAGCGCGACGGCGGATACATGGAAGGCGCCTTCACGGGACACGTCAAGACCAAGGTGCGCAACACCTACCTCACCTTCCCCGTGCTGGCCACCTATGCCGTGGGCGACCGCTGGACCGTTTCGGCCGGCCCCTACGTGGCATGGATGTACGACGGCGACTTCTCGGGCGCGGCCTACGACGGCTATCTGCGCCACGGCGACCCCACGGGGCCGCGCGCCGACGTGTCGGAAGCCACCTACGACTTCTCCGACGACCTGCGCAAGTTCCAGTGGGGCGTGCAGGCCGGGGCCGAGTGGAAAGCCTACAAGCATCTCTCGGTTTATGCCAACCTCGAATGGGGAATCAACTCCATTTTCCCTGCCGACTTCGGCGGCGTCACCTTCGACATGTACCCCATTTACGCCAACGTGGGCTTCTCCTACCTGTTCTGACCCTTTTCAGTATGATACGAACCAAATAAATATAGGCTTATGAAGAAATTTCTACTCACAGCAGCCGTGCTTCTCTGCACGGCATTCGGAGCCCGGGCCCAGTCGGTGGCCGCCGACATCGCCGGCAACTACACGGGCGACCTCTACATCTCCTTTGCGCCCATCAACGACGCCACCGAGCCCATCGCCGACCAGCGCGTGACGCTCGCCGCAGGTGAGGCCGAGGGCACCGTCTCGCTCTCGCTCTTCGATTTCCAGTTCAACGGCAAGCCCATGGGCGACATCGTCGTGCCCGCCGTGCCCGTGTCGGAAAACGCCGACGGCAGCATCGCCTTTGGCGAGAACGAACCCGTGAGCCTCGTGCTCGGCGGCTTCATCGAAGCCACGGCCGGCATCAACCCCGAGACGAGCCACATCAGCGGCGGCATCCTTACGGCCGACATCGACGTCATGTGGATCAACTCCGGTGGCGACGCTCCCGTGCCCATCTACGTGCGCTTCGTGAGCGACGGCACGTCGGGCATCGACGGCATCACGGCAAATCCCGCCAAGACCGCCCGCGGCATCTACACCATCAGCGGCCGCCGCGTCAACGCCACCGATGCCACCCGCCTGCCCGCAGGCCTCTACATCATCGACGGCAAGAAGACGCTGGTGAAATAACATCCCTTGCGCGGGAGAGGCGCGGCTTCGTCGCGTCCTCTCGCCGCCCGTGGGGGGACGCTTTGGGCGGTCTGCGCCCGGAACCGTGCGATACGCTGCGAACGGCGTATCCATACGACACTATTGCCCGTGCGGACGGGAACAGACCCCGTGCCGCCATCTTAACCGAACTACTTTAACTAACAGAATATGAACAAAAAATTACTTTGCGGCAGCATGTTCCTCGCATGTTGCATGGGGCTTGAGGTGCAGGCCCAGCAAATCAGCGGAGACTTTGATGCCGAGTGGGTGGCTTGCTACCCCTATCAGAAAGCAAGCTCGCAAAACCAAAATCAAGTTGGAACAGAGCCGGCGGGATGGTGCGTTTCCAATGTGTATTATATGGGTGGTTATGAAGTTGCGAAAGAAGTTGCCAACGGTACGGGAAAAGCTGTTAGCTTAACGAATATATTTATGGGATATGGTACGTTGGGGCAAAACGCACCTGCCTATTTGACTCTTGGCACGTCTTGGAGTGCTGCCAAGGCTTTACCGACCATTACAGAAAAAGACGGTGGAAGTTTCGGAGGTTGTTCGTTTGCGTATAAGCCAGATGCCATTTCTTTCCAATATAAGCGCACTCACTCGGAGACGTCGAAAGAGGCTGCTTCTGTTGTTGCCTATCTTTGGAACGGAACGTACACATCTTCTGTTGGAGTTGGGATCGAATTGTTCTCTTCGCCCAAGAAGGAAACGATGATCGACCGCGACCGCGACATTTTGGGCGAGGTGGTGCCCACCGTGGCCTCGGGTTTGGAGGTAACGAAGACTGATGGCGCTGCCTGCATCGCCTACATCAACGAAACCATCAGCGGCGACCAAGCTGAGTGGGCGAAAATGACCATTCCCTTCAACTACGTTTCCGACGAGGCTCCCGAGAAGCTCAACATCATCTTTTCGGCTGCCGACTACTTCGGTGACCGCGATGCCATCGGCCCCGGCAACACGTTGACCATCGACAACGTCCGCCTTCTCTACTACTCCGAGCTGGCCACGCTCACCTACGACGGCCAGGAGGTGCCCGTAGCCGCCGAGATGGATCTTTCCACGGTGGAGTACGACGAGTCGAAGCTCTCCTGCACGCTGACGGGTCGCGGTGCCACCCTTGAAAAGGCATACGACGAGAGCACGGGCGTGCTCACCCTCACCGTGAAAGGCAACGACTGGACCGAGGAAAACCGCAACGAGCATGTCTATACGGTGCAGTTTGCCGTTCCCGTCCCCGCTTCCGAGGTGGAAGGCACCTACAACCGTCAGGTGACGGTGGAGATGGCGGGCTCCGTCATCAGCCAGACGATGAACGACATCCTCATCACGGCAGCCGGCGACGGCAGCTATACGCTCCAACTTAACGACTTCTTCTTCAGCGGCAGCAATCTGGGCAACATCGTCGTTCCCGGCGTGACGGCCGCCTATGCCGAGGACGGCAGCATCAGCCTGACGGCGCCCGAGCAGATTATCACGATCGACGGTCCCGGTGCCGGGCTGGGCGAGCTGCCCGTCACGCTCGACATGGCTCTTGCCGACGGTAAGCTCACGGGCAGTATCGGCATCGTATGGAACAACATGCCCATCCAGGTGACGGTGGGCGACCGCACGGTGCAGGCCGCCGACGTCGAGGGTACCTACAACCGTCAGGTGACGGTGGAGATGGCGGGCTCCGTCATCAGCCAGACGATGAACGACATCCTCATCACGGCAGCCGGCGACGGCAGCTATACGCTCCAACTTAACGACTTCTTCTTCAGCGGCAGCAATCTGGGCAACATCGTCGTTCCCGGCGTGACGGCCGCCTATGCCGAGGACGGCAGCATCAGCCTGACGGCGCCCGAGCAGATTATCACGATCGACGGTCCCGGTGCCGGGCTGGGCGAGCTGCCCGTCACGCTCGACATGGCTCTTGCCGACGGTAAGCTCACGGGCAGCATCGGCATCGTATGGAACAACATGCCTATTCAGGTGACGGTGGGCGACGTACCCTTCCAGGTGGAGGCCGACGGCCGCACGCTCACGGTGACGGGCACGGTGTCGAAGCAGGCAGCTCCCGCGGTGGTGCCTGCCGACGGTAGCTTCCTGGTCATCGACCTGACGCAGGCCACGCTGGGCGAAGACGTCGAGACCGGCGACTTCACCAACACGCAGCCCAATACGCTCTTCTACGTGGCAGCCGACACGCAGCTCGCCGGTAGCAACGTTGTGGCAGGCGGTGCCTGCGCCGATCTCGTCATCACTGATGCCGAGGACTTCTACGTTCCCGCCGACTTCACGGCTACCGAGCTCGCCTACAACCGCACGCTCACGGCCGGGCAGTATGCAGCCGTCGTGTTGCCCTTCGGCGTCGACGCCTCGCAGCTCGACGGTACGGCCTACACGCTCGACGGTGTCGATGGCGACGTGCTCCAATTCGTCACAGCCGAGGGTACCATCGATGCCCACGTGCCCTTCCTCTTCCGCCCGGCCGATACGAAGCTCTTTGCCGACGACACGGAGCTCACGGTTGTGCCCGTATATGCTACGCCCGCCGAGGTGCCTGTCGTAGCCTACGACAACGTGCGCTTCACCGGTACATATACGTCGCTGGCCCTCGCTTCGAGCGCTGACGAAAGCTGGTACAGCTGCGTCAACGACGAGTTTGTTCCCGTCGCCGCCGATGCCGTCCTCCTGCCCTTCAGCGCAGCCCTGCAGACCGACGGTACGCATGAGAGCTATCGCCTGAGCATTGACGGAAAAACGGTGGGCATCTGTGGTCCCACGCTTACGACCGAAGGCGCACCCGCCGATGTCTACACGATAGGCGGACAGTTCGTGCGTCGCGCCGCCGATGCCACGCAGGCCCTCGAAGGCCTCCCCGCCGGCATCTACATCGTAGGTGGCAAGAAAGTGGTGAAATAAACCCATCTCCCGGCATCCGCCGGTAAATATCCCCGACAACCGCCCCGCGCTTCCGCGCCGGGGCGGTTGTTTGTTTCCGCGGGCCATCCCTCCGCGGGTGAGCATGGCGAACCCGCGGAGAGTGGCCCCCACCACCATCGGCCCCAAGGGGGTCGAACGCCCTATGTGCGTGTCCTGCGCCGGCATCCTTTCGGGTGGCAGCTCTCCACCGGTCTGCTGCCGTGGCTGGCTGTGCAGAGCGTATGCCCGTTCGACCCCCTTGGGGCCGTACATATATATGTGGCTCTCCGTCCGCGGGTTCGCCATGCTCACCCGCGGTTATAGAATAGTTCGGCCCCCTTGGGGCCGCCGTCCCCGCCATCATCTCCGCAGCATGTCGCTGTGGTACCGCTGTCCTCGTGCCTATGTCGGTGCAGCACATCCCGCGAAGCTGCCGGCCCCGCAGGGGTCGCACTATTCTATAGCCGCGGGTGAGCGTAGCGAACCCGCGGAAGGTGGCCCCCATCACCATCGGCCCCAAGGGGGTCGAACGCCCTATGTGGGTGTCCTGCGCCGGCATCCTTCGGGTGGCAGCTCTCCACCGGCCTGCTGCCGTGGCTGGCTGTGCAGAGCGTATGCCCGTTCGACCCCCTTGGGGCCGTACATATATTTGTGGTTCTCCTTCCGCGGGTTCGCCATGCTCACCCGCGGTTACAGAGTAGTTCGGCCCCCTTGGGGCCGCCGTCCCCGTCGCCATCTCCGCTGCAAAATCGCGGGAGCGACGTCGTCCCCGCCATCATCTCCGTAGCATGCCGCTGTGGTACCGCTGTCCTCGTGCCTATGTCGGTGCAACGCATCCCGCGAAGCTGCCGGCCCCGCAGGGGTCGCACTACTCTATAACCGCGGGTGAGCGCAGCGAACCCGCGGAAGGTGCGTGCCCCCACCACCATCGGCCCCAAGGGGGTCGAACGCTCGTCGTGTGTGGGTGTCCCGCGCTGTCATCCCTTCGGGTGGCAGCTCTCCGTCTGCCTGTTTGCCCTCTTTGGGGGCGTGCGGCTTCTCTCCGGTGGGGATACTCCGTCACTCTGTGGGATTTTTCCGTAGGAGATGGATTGTCTATCTTTGCTTTCTTACGATATTTTATCTTTTTGCACTACCTTTGCCCAAGTAAAGGCACAGACATATGGGCTATTACCAGCTATACTACCACATTGTATTTCGCACGAAGGGCAGCGTACCAGCCATTGCCATAGAACATGAAAAGTTATTCTATAAATATGTGTTGGGTATCTTGAACAAGAAGGAATGTAAGCTGCTTCGTATTGGGGGAATGCCCGACCATGTGCATATGTTGGTGAGCATACCTCCTTCTCTTGCCATATCTGATTGTGTACGCGATGTGAAGACAGCTTCCCATAAGTTTTTGAGGGAGAATTTGGATAAATTTCCACTCTTTTATGGGTGGGGCAAGTCGTATTGTGCTTTGACATGTTCATCGACTTCAAAGGATATGGTATTCAACTATATAAAGAATCAAAAAGAACACCATAAGAAGATGGATTTTCGTGAGGAATTGTTTTCTTTCTTTCGGGAGTATGGCCTAAAAGAGGAAGATATGGAATTCTTTTTGAAGGATTGAGTAGGTATCTGCGGGCTCTGTCATCCCCCGGCCATACATAACCGTATGCCCGTTCGACCCCCTTGGGGCCGCACATATATGTGTGGCTCTTCGTCCGCGGGTTCGCCATGCTCACCCGCGGTTACAGAATAGTTCGGCCCCCTTGAGGCCGTGGCAGCCTCTCCGGTGGTGTGGGTGCGGCATGCGTTCTGTCTGTGTGTGGCGCATGCCTTATGCCCGTTCGACCCCCTTGGGGCCGCACATATATATGTGTGGCTCTCCTTCCGCGGGTTCGCCATGCTCACCCGCGGCTACAGAGTAGTTCGGCCCCCTTGGGGCCGCCTTCCCTGTCGCCATTCCGCTGCAAAATCGCGGGAGCGACGCCGTCCCCGTCGCCATCCCCGCTGCATGCCGTGGTGGTATCGCCGTCCTCATACCACATCTGTATAGGCATCCTGCGATGCTGCCGGCCCCGCAGGGGTCGCACTACTCTATAACCGCGGGTGAGCGCAGCGAACCCGCGGAGGGTGCGTACCTCCACCACCATCGGCCCCAAGGGGGTCGAACGCCCTATGTGCGTGTCCTGCGCCGGCATCCTTTCGGGTGGCAGCTCTCCACCGCCTGCTGCCGTGGCTGGCTGTGCAGAGCGTATGCCCGTTCGACCCCCTTGGGGCCGCACATATATGTGTGGCTCTCCT
Source organism: uncultured Alloprevotella sp. (assembly GCA_944322095.1). Classification (GTDB taxonomy): domain Bacteria; phylum Bacteroidota; class Bacteroidia; order Bacteroidales; family Bacteroidaceae; genus Alloprevotella. The sequence goes on along the minus strand of CALUNU010000026.1, from coordinate 6,048 downwards.
TCCGCGGGTTCGCCATGCTCACCCGCGGTTACAGAATAGTTCGGCCCCCTTGGGGCCGCCTTCCCCGTCGCCATTCCGCTGCAAAATCGCGGGAGCGACGTCGTCCCCGCCATCATCCCCGCAGCATGCCGTGGTGGTACCGCCGTCCCCATACCACATCTGTACAGGCATCCCGCGAAGCTGCCGGCCCCGCAGGGGTCGCACTACTCTATAGCCGCGGGTGAGCGCAGCGAACCCGCGGAGAGTGGCCCCCACCACCATCGGCCCCAAGGGGGTCGAACGCCCTATGTGGGTGTCCTGCGCCGGCATCCCTCGGGTGGCAGCTCTCCACCGGTCTGCTGCCGTGGCTGGCTGTGCAGAGCGTATGTCCGTTCGACCCCCTTGGGGACGTACATATATATGTGTGGCTCTCCTTCCGCGGGTTCGCCATGCTCACCCGCGGCTACAGAGTAGTTCGGCCCCCTTGGGGCCGCCTTCCCTGTCGCCATTCCGCTGCAAAATCGCGGGAGCGACGCCGTCCCCGTCGCCATCCCCGCTGCATGCCGTGGTGGTATCGCCGTCCTCATACCACATCTGTATAGGCATCCTGCGATGCTGCCGGCCCCGCAGGGGTCGCACTACTCTATAACCGCGGGTGAGCGCAGCGAACCCGCGGAGGGTGCGTACCTCCACCACCATCGGCCCCAAGGGGGTCGAACGCCCTATGTGGGTGTCCTGCGCCGGCATCCCCTCGGGTGGCAGCTCTACACCGGTCTGCTGCCGTGGCTGGCTGTGCAGAGCGTATGTCCGTTCGACCCCCTTGGGGCCGTACATATATATGTATGGCTCTTCGTCCGCGGGTGAGCGCAGCGAACCCGCGGAGGGTCGAACTTCTCGCTCCTGTCATTTCGCTTGATTAGGCCCGATCTGCGCTCATTTTTGGCATACCTACCTGAAAAATGGCGCGGAAATGCGGGCTGTTTTGTTAATACTACGCCGTGTAAACGTTTTTTAACCTTCCCGGGGGGTAAAATCGGAAGTCACATTTTACCTTTGCACCATAAAAGTTGGCTTCTCCCGAAGTTGACCGTATCATTGTCTAAGAACTGAGAGAGGGGAGAGCCATCCACCGGAGCGAGAGAACGGTGTTGTAGCGTTTATTTACGAAAGTGTTGTAGTTCCCTCGCGTGTGCGCGCACGCGCATGCGCATGCGCGTTCCTTTATATATTATGTCGTTATTCAGAGAAACGACGAGCAAAGACAAAGAGTGAGCGGCCGGCCGGGCCGGCTGAATAGAGACCCGCTGGCGGGTCGCAACCAATGACAGAGAGACAGAACATGAAGAAGCGTCTATTATTACTCCTGGCAATTGCGCTGCCGGCGATGCTGCCTTTTGCCGTGCAGGCTCAAAATACATTTGCGCTGAAGACGAACGCCCTCTACTGGGCCACGGCCACGCCCAACCTAGGCGCCGAGTTCGCCTTCAAGGACAAACACTCCGTGCAGCTCTTCTACGGCTACAATCCGTGGCGCTTTTCGGAGCGCGCCAGCCTGCGCCACTGGGTGCTGCAGCCCGAATACCGCTACTGGTTCTGCCAGGGCCTGAACGGCTGGTTTGTGGGCGTCCATTTGATGGGCGGCGAGTTTAACCTCGGCGAGATCGACCTGCCGCTGGGCATCTGGGACGACCTCTCGGAGCGCCGCTACGAGGGCCACTACTACGGCGGCGGCGTCACCGTGGGCTATCAGGTGCCCATCTCGCACCACTGGGGCTTCGAGGCCTCGATTGGCGTGGGCTACGACCACATCGTCTACGACAAGTATGCCTGCGGCGTGTGTGGCGAGCGCCTGGGCTCGGGCCGCACCAACTATTTCGGCCCGACGAAGGCCTCGCTGAGTTTTCTGTACGTATTCTGACACGAAAGAGCAATGAAAAACAAGAGATACCTCACAGCCCTTCTGCTGACCTTCCCGGCCGTGGCCGGGATGTGCGACGCTGCCCGCTGCGCCGACGCGCCGCTGCGCCCGGTGGCCGACAGCACCGTGACGTCGGGCGTGGCAGCCCGCGGCGTACGCATGCAGCACGCCGGCGAGCAGCTCGTCGTGACGTTCGACCTCGTGCTCGACTCGGTCGACGTGCCCTCCAACCAGCGCTACGTCTACACCCCCGCCCTGCGCGGCAGGGGCGAAGAGCGCCTGATGGGCCAGGTCGTCGTCAACGGGCGCAAGCAGCAGGTCATGTATGAGCGGGCCGACCACCGCCGCTACCCCGACGCCACCGTGGCCGTGCGCCGTGAGAGCCACGAGCCCCAGCGCGTGACGTACACCGCCACGCTGCCCTACGAGCCGTGGATGGAAAACGCCGACCTGGCCCTCTACGAAGACCTCTGTGGCTGCGGCGACCTCTTGGAGCGCGCCCGCACCGTCGTGGGCCGCCGCCGGGCGCCCAAGCTGGCCTTCATACGCCCCGAGGCACGCCCCAAGAGCTACAACCTCTCGGGCAGCGCCTTCCTCGACTTCCCCGTGGACCGCACCGAGCTCCACCCCGACTACCGCAACAACCCCGCCGAGCTGCAAAAAATCATCAGCACCATCAACGTGGTGAAGAACGACCCCAACGCCTCCATCACCGCCATCGACATACATGGCTACGCCTCGCCCGAGAGCCCCTGGGACCACAACGCCATGCTGGCCAGCGGCCGCGCCGCCACGCTCAAAGACTACGTGAGCCGCCTCATGCAGCTCAACCCCGCCCTGTTCACCGTGAGCACCACGCCCGAGGACTGGGAAGGCCTGCGCCGCCGCGTCGAGACGAGCACGCTGACCCACCGCGACGAGATACTGGCCATCATCGACGACGCGCGCTATGAGCCCGACGCAAGGGAGTGGAAAATCAAGTCGACCTACCCCGAGGAGTATGGCTACATGCTCCGCGAGTGGTATCCCGCCCTGCGCCATTCCGACTATACCGTCTCCTATACCGTGCGGCCCTTCTCCGTGGAAGAGGCCAAGGCCCTGCTCCACACGAAGCCCCAGCAGCTCTCGCAGGAAGAGATGTACCAGGTGGCCCAGACGTACGCCCCCGGCAGCCGCGAGTTTAACGAGGTGTTCGAGGTGGCCGTGCGCATGTTCCCCAACGACACGACGGCCAACCTCAACGCAGCCTGCGCCGCCCTGAGCGAGGGCAACACCGAGGCCGCCAAGCGCCACCTTGACAAGGCAGGGCGCTCGCCCTATGCCCTGAACGCCCTGGGCGTCATAGCCATGCGCGAGGGCCGCGAGGACGAGGCCATCGCCCTGTTTGGGCAGGCTGCCGCCGCAGGCCTGCAAGAGGCCAAGGACAACCTCCGCCTGTTCGAGGACATGGAGTAAAAAAAAGTGCGTGCGCGTGGAGGCGCGTGCGGAAAAAATGATGACAACGGTGCAAAATGCCCCCGCCCGTGGCGGACAACGCCTGCGGGCGAACAACAGAACAAACAGTCGACCAATTTAATTAAATAAATTACTAAACCTCAACCAACAATGAAAATGAAAAAGTTGTATTTCATCCCGGCCGCGTTGCTGGGATTGGCCATGGCAGGCTGCTCGAGCGACGACCTTGCCGAAGGTGCCGGTGGTCCGCAGTGGAACTCGGAGGGCAATGGCTACGTGTCGCTCTCGCTCAACCTGCCGACGCAGGCCGCAACAGGTATGCGCCAGGATAATCCTTGGAAGAACGACCAGTTCAACGACGGCGAACCCAGCGAATACGCCGTGAAAGACGCCACGCTCCTGATCTTTAAGGGCGCGAGCGAAAGCGCCGCCACGTTCCAGGCTGCCTATTCGCTGCCCGTGGCCGGCTCGGAGTTTCAAAACCCTGGAACCGACCAGGTGACCTCCACCGTGCAGCTCACGCAGAAGATCAACAGCATCAGCGCGACGGGCAGCGACAAGCTCTACGCCCTTGTGGTGCTCAACCAGAACAAGGTCTTCACGGTGGGCAAAGATTTCCCCACACTGACGTTTGGTACGACAGAGTATAACTCTACCAGCAACCTGACGCTCGCCAACCTCATGACGATGGTCATCACGCCGACGGGGGCCAGCACCGGTGTGAATGCTTCAGATGCCTTTACGAACAACGGCATCCTGATGATGAACGCCCCGCTGGCCACCGCCCCGGGCGCTGCATCGTACAGCGGAACGGTGAACACGCTGGTGGAAATCACCAACGGCATCTACACCACCGAGCGCGAGGCACAGGAAAACCCCGCCGCCAACATCTACGTGGAGCGTGCCGTGGCCAAGGTGAGCGTGACGGCTACGAAAGCGAGCGGCACGCTGACTGACAAGCCTACAACCGTAAATGGTGGGCAGACGGAGGTGGCAGCCTGGAGCATCAACGGCTGGATGCTCAACAACACGAACACGGCCAGCTACTTTGCCCACAACTATCCTACGGCCGCGACCGACAAAGCCTGGTGGCAGTATAACGCAAACAGCTCTGGCTACCGCTTCATCGGTACGACCAAGGTGGGCGAAAAGGCCGACGGAACGACCCCGGCCGGCTACCGCATCTATTGGGGCATCGACCCGAACTATGACGGAGCAGCAGGAAGCAACGGTAAGCCTGCCCTCACCGCAATCAAGGCCGCTGACTGGAAGGCTAACAAGCTCGGTATCGACAACTACGACTACTGCTTCGAGAACACCTTCACTACCGCCTTCATGAACCAAGACCAGACGACGCAGGCTGTCGTGGCTGTGCAGTTCAACGGTGGTAAAGACTTCTGGACGCTCAACGGTTCGACCTCGACCATCTACATCAACCAGACGGACATCGACAACTTCGTGAAGCTGGCTTTCTACAACACGCAGGCCGTGAAGGATTGCATCGAGAAGAATTTGGAAAGCGGCCAAACGTTCAACCCTGCCACCGACCTCATCGTGACGTACGACAAGGGCTCGGCCTCAACAGGCACGAACCCGCAGGCAGGCAAGTGGACGGTGACCAAGGTGGAAATCGACTCCAAGAAAGCCACGACGCTCTTTGGCGCAGATGGCGTGCCTGAAGAGTTGAAAGAAAATGGTTCGGCCAACCGGGCTGGTCTTGACAACGCCGAGGCTTTGCAGATCGAGTGCTACGACAACGGCTTGGCCTACTATCCCGTGAGCATCAAGCACTTTGGCGACGTGTACACGCCGTGGTCGGCCCCGACGACGGGCGACCTCAACACGTCGTATCCCAACACCGATGGCCAGGCTGCCAACAAGTGGCTGGGCCGCTACGGCGTGCTGCGCAACAACTGGTACCAGATTGACGTGGAGAACGTGACGAACATCGGCTATTCGGACGTGCCCGTAGTCAGAGACCCCGACGACCCCGTGGCCCGCTACATCTCCGTGAAGATCAACATCCTCTCTTGGGCCGTGCGCAAGCAGAGCGTGATCCTTTAACGCCATCCCCCTCCCACATACACCGCGGCACGGCCACTACACCGTGCGCCGTGCCGCGGTTTTTCCAAAAGATGAAACCGACGCGCAAAGCGAGGCGCGCCATAATGACATGATGAAAACCTATTCCGCTGCGCGGCGCGGCCCATGCGGCTTGTGCTGCCCGCCGGCATGACGCAACCTGCGGCCCAAGGGGGCCGAACATCCACGAGAGTGCATACGGTTGTTCAGCCCCCTTGGGGCCGCAGGCGTCAGAGACCCGTGGCACGACGATGTGCCGGCCGATCGCCCAGCATGTACAGTATGTTCGACCCCCTTGGGGCCGATGATGATGGGAGGGCCACCCTCCGCGGGTTCGCTGCGCTCACCCACGGCTACAGAGTAGTGCGACCCCTTCGGGGCCGTCTGCCCGGTGAGGCCGTGCGGGATGCAGCCCACGGCACGACGATGTGCCGTCCGTGCGGTGATGCGGCCCGTGACACGACGATGTGCCGTCCGATCGCCCAGCATGTACGGTATGTTCGACCCCCTTGGGGCCGATGATGATGGGAGGGCCACCCTCCGCGGGTTCGCTGCGCTCACCCACGGCTACAGAGTAGTGCGACCCCTTCGGGGCCGTCTGCCCGGTGAGGCCG
>CALUNU010000025.1 GCA_944322095.1 uncultured Alloprevotella sp. | reverse complement strand
GGCCAGAGCTGGTGTTCAAGGTACATTATGCAGCTTTTCTCGTCAGGAAAAGCATTGTGAAAATCTACCAGAGACTTGAATTTGCCGATATTATTGCATATTGCTGACTTTTTCATTGTAGCAAATCTATATGTTTGCTACCATTAACTTTGGCGGCAAAATTTCTTTGGGCAGAAAACGCCTGGAAACTGTGGCTTTTCGTGGTGGCAATATATGTGGAACGTTGCTAAATCATTGTTATCAAAGGAATTTTGTTAAATAGTTAAATAAATCTAACAAGAAAATGTGGCACTTTCAGGCAAATTTTGTAGCTTTGCAAAAACAATAAAATCGGAATGATTATGGCACAAACTGAAAGTCAATTGGAAATTTACAAGATTATTTTGGGGCGCAAAACCGTTCGCGAAATAATAAAGGAAAAGGAGCATGTCAGAAATAGAAATATTGAAGACAACACACTTTTCAGCCTTTTATTTTCTAAAATGTTACATACTCTTACACAAAATACAGCACATGGCGTTCTGATAGAACAAAAATAGGTTTGTCTCTATTTTCTAACAATGGCGAAGATGTTAATCGTATTTTAACATGTCACTCAGAACAAAATATCATAGAGGGATTTGTTGATGGTGGCCCATATGATAAAATTAGGACTGCTGCTCAAATGAACAATGTTTCAGATAAAATGATTTTAGGAAGAGATAAAATGATAGCAAGTCGTTTCTACCTATATATGCATTTACCATTAGATTCAACTGTGGGTTTGTTGTTTCTTGAACGTAAGACTGGACAAAGCATAAAAAACGCAATAGAATTTTTCTTAAAAGAGTTATTACGAACTAATCGTCAGATTAAACTCGAAAGATTTGTTCCTCAGTCTTTAATAGACGAATATAAAGACGCAGGAATTGTAGATAGCTTTACATTTACTGATTTCATTACAACGGGAGTTATGGATGGTAATGGGATAGATGAAATTGTAAGAGGATATGATGTTTCCATTAAAATAACGCCAACAAGAGAGAATAGGCCTTCCTATGATTTGATTAGAAATGCTTTAGGTTTTATTGGTCAAGGCAATTTTAATATTGGGAATACAACTAAATCACTTTCTAATTTTAGCAAAAAGAAAGGAACGCTCAAAAAAGATAATAAAGAATATTCATTTGTCATTGGTGATGACTTAAAAATAAAGCCTATGATTCCAATAAACGATGAGATGCAAGATGAAGAAACTGGAATGTTGAAAAGAGCAGATATTAAATCTATGTGCGATGACCTTTTAGCGCAAATACATGAAGAAGTGTATATTGTAGGATAAAGATTTTATGAATATATCAGCTCTTTTATATTACATCCTCAAACTAATTTCAGAAGGACACAAGTGGCAATATCAAAATGCAACATGTACTAATAAACCGCCCAAGTTTTATTTTACATTTTTGCAGTGGATTGCCATCTTATTGGCATTTATATTTCAATAACAAATAACGCAGGACTGAGTAATGACGCCATAGATACGTTGCTTAATTCATTAAGTATTATGACTGGATTATTCCTTGCTCTCATTGTTGTTGTCTATGACAAATTTAAGGAATTAAGATTTGATGTAAATTCAGACAGTGAAAAAATCAATAGATTAAAATCTTGGAATTATCTTCAACAATTTAATGCATTAGCGTCATACGCAATTTTTATTTCTCTAATAGTTATCTCAATCTTATGGGTGCTTTGCTATATGGGCAACAAATAGATTTTTCTGATGTCTATATTACCATTTCAATAGAAGATGTGAATGTCAATCTTACTATTAAAATGACGCTGGTATACATAGTGCGTTTTTGCGTTGTATATTTCCTACTTGATTTTTTCATACTAACAATCTATGCTGTTACAAGTTTATTTCAGCTGATAAATCTTGAAATGCTCTCTAAACAACCAACATACAATATAAGAAAAAGTAAGGTGATAGCAGATAAGGAAACTCTCAAAAGGGAATATCCAATACTTTCTATTATAGCTAAAATTATTATTGGGCTTTCTATTATTGGAATAATTGTCTATGAATTGGAGAATATCGTATCTGCATTTCAAAGGCTTTTTTAATTATGGCACACCATCTTTATATTACGTTTGTAGTTTCATGCTCAAACCATCACTTTGCCATCCACCGTTACCACCTACACTACGACATCGGAATACCCTAAATCCTGCGTAACCTGCTCTGGAAATGAGAAAGATTTGTTATCGCAGAATTTAGGGTAATGTCGTATATAGTCACCAAATTTAAAATAAATTCGTTACTTTTGCGTGAGCAGGCGGTTTCTGCTTTATAAAACAGGGGAGAAGATGGAAAACGTGCGGCATGTCAATCATTATGATAATGTGGCGGCTCATGAAACTGTGAAGCGGATGATGGCGCGGCGCGACTGGTTTGAGGTGTATTTCAACATCGACAGGGAGGGGTTTTGCTCCTTTCGTCTGAGAAGCATTCAGCAGGCTCCTTTTGAATATCAGATTAGCAGAAAGGCTTATGCCTGGGTTCTGGAATATCTGATCCGTGGAAAGTCGGACGACGGACGGGTCGACCCGACGCAGCCGCTGCATGGCGACGGGGTGCGTGCCGAGGATTTTCGCAAGCTCATGTTTTTGACGTTTATGTCGGAGTTTTCGCGGCTTAAGCTATGGCTGGGCGGCGGCATTGGCGACAGGCCCGAAAGGTTTACCTCTTATGTGAAGCTGAACTTCGGGGTCATTTATTTTTTCTTCCGTCGCGACGAAAAGCTGCTGGCTTATATGCGCGAGAAACAGTTCATTTGAACGATAGCCCCCGGCAAGCATGTTGACGCTTGCCGGGGGCTGTTTGTGGGGGGTATGCGCAGAGCGGCCAATGGCCGGTGTGGCTCAGGCTTTGGCCGTTTCCTTTTCGCGGTTTTGCATGTAAAGGCCGTCTATGATGCCGTCGGAAAGGCCCAGTTCGGGTGCATAGATAAACTCGGACTTGATGAGGCGGGCGATGGTGAGGAAGATTTCGCCTGCGGGAACGATAACGTCGGCGCGGTCGGGCTTCAGGTTGTATTGTTCCATGCGCTGTTCCACGGTGAGCTCTTTGAGCCCGGCATGTATCTGTTCGAGCAGTTCGACGGGCATGCGGCGCTGTTGACGTTTCTTTTTCTCGGACAGGCGGTAGAGCTTATTGATGTTTCCTCCCGAACCGATGATGTTCATGCCCGGGTACGACTGTCCGAGCTCGGTCATGTCGGTTTCCAGGCGGCTCCATTCGCTTTCGGCCACGGCGTTTTCGAGGATACGCACGGTGCCGATGTTGTACGAGCGGCTCAGGATGAGCTGCCCGCCGCTCATGAGGTTGATTTCCGTACTGCCACCGCCCACGTCCACATAGAGCCAGTTGGCCTTGCTGTTTTCCATGTATTCCAGGTGGTTGTTGTAGACGATTTTGGCCTCTTCCTGTCCGTCGATGATTTCGATGCGTATGCCTGTCTTCTTTTCTATTTCGCGGATGACGTCGGGGCCGTTCTTGGCGTCGCGCATGGCCGATGTGGCGCAGGCGCGGTAGGCCTCGACGCGGTAGATCTTCATGAGTTGGCGGTAGGCTTTCATCAGGCGCACCATGTTGTCGGCGCGCTCTTCCGAGATGCGGCCTGTGGCAAACACGTCGAAGCCGAGGCGCAACGGGACGCGCAGCAGCAGGATTTTGGCCAGATGGGGCGTTGCTTCCTCTTCGTGCGCGTGCTTGATGAGCAGACGTACGGCGTTTGAGCCGATATCGATGGCAGCATAATTGTTGCTGCGTACTTTTGCTGTGCTGTTTTTTGTCATGGTCGGTGTTTCTTGTGGCCGGGGCGGCGTAGCTCGCTGTGGCGTGCTTGTCGCCGTCGGCGGGTCAGGCTTCCTGTGCGTCGGCGTCGGCCGGTTGGTTTTCGTTTTCTTCCTTATAATATTTGTAGAGCGCTTCCTGCGAGCGGAAGAGGGGGGCGCCGCCCGTGTCGGGCAGGGCGTTGCGTCCGCGGCCGTCCACGATGCGTCCCTGCGAGGTATCGCTCAGGGCATAGTCGACAATGCGCACCATCTCGCCTTTGATTTCGGGGTCGTAGACGGGCGTCACCACTTCCACGCGGTAGTCGAGATTGCGGGGCATCCAATCGGCCGAGCCGATGAACACCTTTTCCTCGCCGCCGGCAGCGAATACAAAGATACGCGAATGTTCGAGATAGCGGTCGATAATGCCGTTGATTTTTATGTTGTGGCTGATGCCGGGCACGTCGGTCACGAGGGCGCAGTTGCCGCGTACGGAGAGGCGGATGTCGACGCCGGCCTGCGAGGCCTCGTAGAGCTTCGTCACCATGACGGGGTCGGTGATGTGGTTTATCTTGATTTTTATGTATGCCGGCTTGCCCGCCCGTTTGTTGCGTATCTCGTCGTTGATGAGGTGAACGAATTTCGATTTCATCTCGTTTGGCGAGACGAGCAGCTCCTTGAATTTATAAGGGTTGTAGGGGCGTTCGATAAATTCGAACACGTGCGCCACGTCCTTGACGATTTTCGGGGCGGCCGTCATGAGCATGCAGTCGGTGTAGGTGCGGGCGTTTCCTTCGTGGAAGTTGCCCGTGCCTATGCAGGCGATGTCGGGGCCTTTTTTCATGGTGAGGTGCACGATTTTCGAATGCACTTTAAGCCCCTCAACGCCGAAGATCACCTTGGCCCCGGCCTCTTGCAGGCGTTTCGACCAGTAGATATTCGACGCTTCGTCGAAGCGGGCCAGCAGCTCGATGACCACCGTCACTTTCTTTCCGTTGCGGGCGGCGCCGATGAGGGCCTTCACCACCTTTGAGTCCTTGGCCAGGCGGTAGAGCGAGATGTTGATGGCCGTTACCTGCTTGCTCACGGCGGCTTCCTGCAAGAGGCGGATGAAGCTGTCGAAGCTGTGATAGGGCACGTGCAGGAAGCGGTCTTTTTCCTGCACGCGTTGCAGCAGGCTTCCCGGCCCGTCCAGGTCTTTTTTGAGCAAAGAGGGCCATGGCTCGTAGCGCAGGTGCTTATGCCCGCAGTCGGGGAAGCTCATCAGGTCTTTGTGGTTCTGATAGTGGCCACCCTCCATGACGGTGTCCATGCGGCCGATGTCGAGCTTTTTCAATACGCGGCGCAGCAGGTCGCGGGGCATGTCCTTGTCGTAGATGACGCGCAGCGGCTCGCCGCGTTTGCGCGTCTTGACGCCTTTGGCAATTTTTTGCATCATGCCCGTGCGCAGGTCGTTGTCGATTTCCATCTCGGCGTCGCGCGTAAACTTGAAGGCGTAGGCTTCAAACTGCGTGTAGCCCAGTCCTTCGAACACGATGGGGAGCGAATGGCGCACAACGTCGTCCAGATACATCAGGTAGCTCCGTCCGTCCTCGTCGGGCAGCTGCACGAAGCGGCCGCACGTGTCGACGGGCAGCTCTATGTAGGCATAGTCATAGGCGGACTTACAGCCCGGTCGCAGCATCTTGACGCCTAAATATATGTAGGCGTCGTTGGCGCTGTCGAAAGCTTTCGTGGCCGAGAACCAGATGGGGATGGTGCGGCCGAATATCTTCTCCTTAAAATATTTATGTACGAAGCGGCTCTGCTCTTCCGTCAGCTCGCCGGGGGTGAGCAGGTAGATGTTTTCGCGCCGCAGGGCTTCCGTTACCTGCTGCACGGCCGTGCTGTACTCGGCGGCATATTGTGCGTTGAGTTTGCCTATTTGCTTGATGACTTTCTTGGCATGGGCGCTCTCTTCGGCCGCGCTGCGGTCCTCACACTCGGCTATGCGGCTCTGCGAGGCCACGCGCACGCGGAAAAACTCGTCCAGGTTGTTCGAGTAGATGCCCAGAAATATCATGCGTTCCAGCAAGGGTACGTTGTCGCGGCAGGCTTCCTGCAAGATGCGCCGGTTGAAATACATCCAGCTGATGTCCCGTTCGATGAACGGCTTCTTCTTTCTTCTTTCTGTCATATGTCAAGATGTTTTTATGTGCTTGCAGGCGGCGGTGTGTGCCGCCGCCGTGGGTGTGTGGCGGGCGTCGTGGCCGTTCAGGCCAGGCCCGCGCGTGCCGCCAGCCCGTAGAGCGGGGCAGCTGCGGCGCGTTCCAGTTCGTCGACGATGCGCGGCCCGGCCGACCGCACCCAGGGGGCAAACGACGGGTCGGGCCGGTGGGTGGCGGCAAAGCGGGTGAGGCGGTCTAGGTCGAAACGCCGGCATACGATGCCCGCACCGCTCAGCGCGGCATCGTGGGCGTTGCATTCCTGCTCGATGTGGGCCGGCACCATCAGGATGGGCTTGCCCAGCAGCATGGCCTCGCACACCGACTCGAAGCCGGCCGTGCTTGCATAGGCGCGGCAGCCGGCCATCTGGTGCAGAAAAGCGCGGTCGTCCAGCGCGTAGTAGGTGAGCGTCGGGTCGACCTGCTTGACGGCCGGCGCCCCCTTGCGGTTCCAGAAGAAACGCAGGGCCACGTCGGGATGGGCGCTGTGCCATGCCTCCACGTCGGCGGCAAAACCGTCGTTCACCATGTATCCATGGATGTAGTTGCCCGCCGCAGGCTGCTGGCGCATCACCTCCTCGCGCAGCAGGGGCGGCACGACAGCCAGGCGGTGACGCCCGTCGTCGGGCATCGGGCGGAACGACAGCGCCAGCCGCCGGCAGGCGCCCACCGACGTGAGGCGCGTAAAAAAGTTGAGTCCCCACAGGGCCGCGCGGCTCGTGTGGGGAAACCGGAAATCGTGGTGGAGAAACAAATACTGGTGGCCGATGCTCACCTGCGGCACGTCGGGCGGCAAAAACAGGTAGGCCAGACCTGCCACAAGCTCGTAGAAGTTGACCACCAGGTCGGCCCCGCTCTCCTTTATGGCGCGGCGCACAAAGGCCGTGCTGCGGGCGTAGAGCGGCAGGCGTGCCACGTTGTAGAGCACGCTGCCGGCCAGCCGCGAGCGGCGGTTGGCGTGGCCGGGGCGGAAGTTGGGACTGGCAAACTGGCGCACGGGCGCCTGAATGTTGTCCAGAAAGAAGCGGGGCAGGCTGCGCCGGCGGCTCTTGCCCACCAGGACGGCCGTCACTTCGTGGCCGTTGCGGCGGAGCAGGCGTTCCAGCGTGATGGCCTGCGTCAGATGGCCGCGGCCTTCGCCCTGCACGATAAACATCACTTTCATAACGCGGGCTGTATTTGCTTGGCGGCCGCGGGGGCAGCCGTTTCGGGTTCGGCGGTCTCGGTGGCCGTGTAGTAAACGACGTTCCACTGCCCGTCCTCCGTTTCCGTCAGGGCCGAGAGCGTTTCCACCCAGTCGCCCGAGTTCAGATAGTGAATGCCGTCCACCATCCTGTTTTCCGGGTGGTGGATGTGGCCGCAGATGACGCCGTCGCACTGGTGCGAGCGGGCGAAGTCGGCCAGCACGTCTTCAAAGTTGGAGATGTACGAAACGGCGCTCTTGACCTTTTGCTTGATGGCCTGCGAGATGGAGAAATAGGGCTTGCCCCTGCGGGCACGGTAGCGGTTGTAGAGGCCGTTCATCCAGAGCAGCATCGTGTAGCCGGCGTCGCCCAGCTTGGCCACCCACTTCATGTGGCTCGTCACCTTGTCGAAAGCGTCGCCGTGCGTCACGAAATAGCGGCGGCCGGCGCTCTCAATGACGCAGTCGCGCACGACGCTGATGGTTGCAAAGCTGAAAGGCACAAGACTGTCGAGGAAATCGTCGTGATTGCCCCGCACGTAGATGATTTCCGTGCTTCGGTTTTCCATCATCTTCATCAGCACTTTGAAAAAGCGCGTGTGCTCGTGTTTCCACCGCTTGATACCCGATTTTTTCAGTTGCCAGCCGTCGATGATGTCGCCGTTCAGGATGAGGCGGTCGCAGTCGACCGTGGCCAGGAAACGGCTCACTTCGTTCACCTTCGAGTGGGTGCTGCCCAGGTGTACATCGGAGATGACGATGGTCTTGTAGTGGGGGCGTGCGTCCATGTCTTTTGTTGATCTATGGTCATGCAAATGAACGAAATATCTGTTACAAAAGCATGAAACGGATTTGAAAAAAGTTTAAATCCGCCGCCGCTCCCGCTTCGTTTCGGCTGCGGGGCGGGAGAAGGGAGGATAACGCCTTTTCCCGCCGGCTCGGCCCGTTATTAAGCCGCCTCGCACGCGCGGGCCGTCGGCATGCAGGTCCGCTGCGGCCGTCGGCAGAAAAACGGGCGGCAGCGGTTCGCGCGGGAACTGTTGCCGCCCGTCGGGGCCGGCCGTTTGCGGGCGAGGGCGGGGCTCAGGCGTAGCTGTGCAGGCCGCCCAGATAATAGTTGACGCCGAAGTAGGTCATCAGCACCGTCGAAAAGGCCGCCACCATGTACCAGTGGTAGCTCCGCGGCGAGCGCAGAAAGGGCAGCGAGGCGTCGTGGAGCGCCACGGCGTAGAAAAGGAACGCGACGAGGGCCCACACCTCCTTGGCATCCCAGCTCCAATAGCTTCCCCACGAAACGTTGGCCCATATCGCGCCGGTAAAGATGCCCGCCCCGAGCAGAGCCATGGCGGGGTAGAGAAACAGCTGCGAGAGGACGCGGAGCGCCTCGGCCTGCCGGTGGCCGGCGGCACGGTCGCGTCCCAGAGCGGGCATGAGCAGGCCGGCCACGCCGCAGAGAAACGTGAAAGCCAGCAGCGCAAAGCTCATCATCACCAGCGACACGTGTACGCTCAGCAACGGCGAGGCCAGAACGGGCATCATCGGCGACATTTGCGGATCCATCATGCCGAGCGACGACACCAGCAGGAAAAAGCCCGAGAGCAGCAGGCCGAAGGGGGCGAGCAGCCGCACGCGGCGGCAGAAGGCGAGGGCAACGAGCTGCGTGCACCAGGCCAGCAGCAGCATCGTTTCGTAGCCGTTCGACATGGGCACGCGCCCGCTCACGATGCCGCGTAGCACAAGCAGCACGCTGAGCCACGCCAGCGACAGGGTCAGCAGGCCGGCCGAGCCGTAGCGCACGGCAGCGGCGAGGCGCCGCCCGGCCCTGCGGCCCGCCAGCTGCCACAGGGCAAAGACGAGCGTGGCCAGGCCCGCCGCCAGGTCGAGGCGCCAGAGCCACGCCAGGGAGGGCAGGGCGTTGTAGGCCCGCTCGGCCCGCACGGCGGCTGGGCTGGGCAGCGACCGGCCGCCGTATTGCCGCTGAAAGGCAGCTAGCTGCGCCACGGTGGCTTCGAAGCTTGCGAAGTCGGCCCGCCCGGCTTCGGCGTTCAGCCGGTTGAAGGCGCCGCGCACAAACAGCGAGCAGGGCCGCTCCATGCCGGCGGGCAGCGCCTCGGTGGGGGCATACCAGCGCGTGCGGCCGCCGGCCGTGTGCGGGAAAACGCGGAAAAGCGTGCCGCGCCGCAGGGCAAAGACGAGTTGCAGCTTGTCGTCGACCTCGGCAGCCGCCTTGTGCAGCTCGTCGCGCTGCCCTGCGTAGTACTGCATGACCAGCGGGCCGAGCAGATAGTTGCCCCCGCGCCCCGTAAAGAACGTGCGGAAGGGCACATACTCGTCGAGCCCCACCAGCTGCCGCAGGGCGCGGCTCTTCACGCGGATGACGGGCTCGGCGTCCCACTCGTCGCTCCAAAACACCCAGCTCAGGAGCACCTGCTCGGCGGTATGGCCGCCGTAAGAGTCGCTGCCGTGGATTTTTCGGGTAAAGTCGAGCGCCAGCGTTTGCAGGGGGCAGATGCGTCCGCCATATTCCACGTAGAGACGGCCCATCCGGGCGGCCGTCTGCTCGGGCAGCACGGTGGCGCTGCGGGCGGCGCAGGGCAGGGCCACCAGGGCCAGCGCCACCAGGCCGCCGCGCAGCAGCGGGTGGCGCAGCAGGCGGCGGAAACGGCCGCGAGGGTCGAGCAGCATCCAAAGCAGCGAGGCGAACAGGAGGGCATAGCCGGCGTAGGTGACGCCCGTGCCCCACGGGTCGCGGTTGACGGCCAGCACGCTGCCTCTTCCGTCGGCGTCGTACGAGGCCTGATAGAGCCGGGTGGAGGCGTAAGTGAAAATGCGGTTCATCGAAACGCGGGCCGGCAGGCTCCTGCCGCCGTCGGTGAGCGTGAGGTGCGAAACGTAGTCGGCGGGGGCGTCGGTGCCCTCGTGGCAGACAACGCGGAACGTGTCGAGGCGCAGCGCAAAGGGCAGGCGCGCCGTCGTCGTGCCGCCCCGGCCGTCGTCGGCGGTGAAGGTGGAGGCGGTTTCGCCCGTGCGCAGGTGGATGCTGCCACGCACAGACAGCAGGTGGCTGAGCAGGGCGCCAATCAGGATGAGCACGAAGGAGGCGTGCAGGGCCACCACCGAGGCCCGGCGCACCCTGCGGCGCACGAGATAGGCCACGGACGTCAGCGCGAGGGCGGTCCAGAGCAGGACGAACCAGGCGGAGCCGTAGACGTGGAGGCGGGCGAAAGCCGTGCCGTGAAACTTTTCGACAAACGTGGCGGCACCCATGGCGGCCATGACGAGATAGAGCAGCGCGAAGGCGGTTTTTTTCAACATGTTGAGGCGTTTATGCGTTGGGTTGTGAAAAGGCGGAAGCCTCGTCGGAGCGACGGGGGCTTCCGCCTTGCAAAGGTAAGTTTTTCCGCTTAGATGGCGCGGATGAAGGCCACGATGGCGTCGCGGTCGGCCTTGGGCAGGTTGTAGAAGCGCTGCGCGCTTTCGTAGGCATCGCTGCGGCGGCTATAGCCGTGCCACATGATGGCTTCGATTTCGTTGCGCGCGCGGCAGTCGTGCATGCGGTCCTCGTGGCCCGTGTTTTGCAGCGAAAGACCACGGCCCCAGAGCGGCGTCGTGCGGCACCAGCCCGTGCGCACGTCGTTTTTCATGTCGAGCCGGTGCTGGATAAAGTCGGAGTAGGGCCAGATCACTTGCCGTGCATAGCGCGGAAGCTCTCCCTGACTGGCCACAACGGCGTCGCGCCAGTAGTTGTCGTCGCCCGTGGTCCACGAGGGACGGTGGCAGGTGGCGCAGCCTATTTGGTGGAAAAGCTGCTTGCCGCGTTTCACCTCGGCCTTGTCGAGATCGCGGGCCTGCGGAACGGCCAGCCCCCGGTGCCAAACCATGAATTTGTAGTAGTCGGCGTCGCTCATCTCGTCCTGAAATCCCATTTCATGATAGCGGGCGTAGGTGGTGGCGTCGTAAGTTTTCGACAGCGAGAGGGCTTCGAGCACGCGCTGGCTGATGCCCTCTTCTGTGCCGTTGGCATAGTAGGGATGCAGGGGCGAGAGCGGACTGGCGCCCTGGGCCTGGATGGCTTTTATGACGTCGTCGTTTTCCGACATGGCCTTGGCCCATGCCGCAGTGGAGTAGAAAGCGCGGCGGTCGCTGCGGCTGACGTTCGTAATGTTCCAGATGGCGTTGGCGCCCGGCCCGTCCTGCAAGCTGCCGCGCGAGAGGGTGTAGGTGAAGCGGCGGATGCGCGGTTCGGGCGTGCCGCCTGCGGCCCACATGGCGTTGTTGGCCGGGCCGTACCAGGCGCCTGTGGTCATGTCGCTGCCGTCCCAGAACGAGGGGTTGAGCGGCAGGCCGAGCGAGGCCTCATGGCGGTATTGCGCGATGAGCGAATCGTTGTCGATGGCGTCGATGAGGCCCGTTCCGTACATGCCGATGGTCGATTCGAGACGCACCTGGTAGCCTTCGGCGGGCTTGGGGTTGGTGTTGAAGGCCGTGAGCGGGATGCTCACTTCGGGATAGATGAGCTCATACGTCTCGCCGTCGGGGAAGCAGTTGCCGTGCTCGTCGGTGGCCGGGAGCCATTGGATGTCGATTTGCTCCTCGTCGATGGGAGGCAGAAAGGGCGACATGGCTTTCGTCTGCGGCATGCCCGTCACCTCGGTGATGTACGAGTCGGCGGCGTTGGCGGCGATGGCATTGCCGTTTTCGTTGTAGCTTTTGTCGGCGTCCTGACGGTAGATGACGAGCAGGTAGCCGTTGCCGTAGCCGTCGGCGCGATATTCCTCCTGGCGCCAGCCGTGACCGTAGGAGGGGTGGCATTTCAGGCAGCCGTCGCGCACCCAGGCCGGCCCGAGACCGGAGAAGGGGGCCGTGGCCACGGTAAAGTTGTTTTCGAAAGAGTTTTCACCCTCCTTGAAGGTCTGCGTCATGCCGTTTTGCGTGATCCAGGGCGACTCGTTCTCGTAGCAGCCCTGCTCGTTGGTGGTGGTGCCGAGCTCTCCGCCTGGATACCATTCGGCCGCCGAGAATACGTCGTTGGCTTCGCCTATTGCGCCGCCGTCGACGGGAAGCGACGAGGCGACGTCGTCGTCGGAGCAGGCTGCGGGCAGCAGCGTGACGGCACCGGCGCAAAGCAGTTTGCAAAAATCTGAGAGTTTCATTGCGTTTAACTTTTATATGCACCGAAGAGAAGGCGACACGACGCCGCCCTCTCCCGGTGACAGGTTGGAAACTGATGTTACTGTTGGTTGCTGTTGATGAAGTTGTTGGCTGCCGTGAGCGCTGCCGAGAGCTCGGCGCAGGCGTCGATGGCCTCCTGGCCCGAACGTCCGCCGTCGACGTTGGCGGGGCCGGCGTTGATGTAGTCCACAAAGGCGCCGTCGCCGTTGATGGCCATGATTTTTGCCTTGGCGTTGGCTATGGCCGTTTCAACCTGGGTGTTGATGGCGGGATTATAGCGCTCAAAGTAGGCGTGGAACGACTTGTCGGCGTTGCGGCTTTCGGGGCGACCGCCCATCCAGACGTTCTCGATGCTGCGTATGTTGTTGCAGAAGTCGGTTTTCGACTCGTGGCTGTAAGGCGACTCGATATAGGCGGGATCGGCGCCCGAGAAGGGGTTGTTAATCTTCGTGTTGCCCACCTCGTCGCAGATGCCGAGCGCACCCTTGCCTCCGACGAGCACGGCTGCCACGGCGCTCTTCACGGAAGAGTAGGAGCTTTGGGCGCTTCCGGCGTTGACCATGTTGTCGCCGTAGGACCAGCCGCTGTCCATCGAGTAGTTCATCTCAAAACGGTCGAGCACGGAGCGGTGGGCGTCGGCGGCGTTGTGGTTCCACGAGAGCTCCATCTGGAACACGCTGTTGCGCAGGTCGCCGGCCACAGCCGTAGCATATACCAGTTCGGAATAGCCGTTGACGGAGGTAAAGTCGTTGCCGTCCTGGTTCCACGTGTCGTAGGCATTGGCGTTGAGCTCGGCCCCGCGCCGTGGAGCGCCGTCGCGGAAGAGGATAAACTCAATGCCGTGGAAGCCGTAGAGGTTGTTTCCGAGCGTAGCGGTCGTATTGCTGATGGCAGCGTCTTCGGCCTCCTGGTCGCCGTTTTCAAAATCGAGCGGATTGAGCATTTTCGGGCTGGTGAGCAGGTTATTCAGCTGGTTGAGGTCGAGCGGCCACGAGTCGATGTGCGGGTCGATGCCGAAATGGTCGGCTGCGCCGAGAAGAAAAGCTTCGCTGAGTTCGTAGTTGGCGCGTGCGTCAAGGAAGATCTCGCAGGCTTCGGCCACCATAGCGTCGGTGACGGCGTTGTTGCGCGAGGCGGCCTTCATCTCTTTGAGCTTTTCAAAGAGCAGGTCGCAACTGTCGGCCAGGGCCGTGTAGGTAGGGTTGATGGTGCCGGCAACGTTTTGGGCCAGCACTTCTTGGAGCAGCTGCTCGTTGGCCGTCAGCTGGGTGCCGGACGTCTCGCCGGTGGTCTCGTCGTCGCTGCACGAGGTGAAACCGAATGCCAGGCAGGTGCCCATGAGGGCAGCCGGCAAAAGCTTGAAAATACTTTTCATGGGGTGATTGTTGTTTATGAATGATTGAAGTTGATATGCCTATTTCGTGAAAAAGCCTTGGTAGGCAATGCCCAGCGATACGGAGGGCTCGTTGTTGTAAGGCGATTTGAGGAAGCGGTGAGAGTATTCCGCCTTGACGGCAATCTCGGGAATGGGGAAATAATTGAGGCCGACGGCCATGCGGTCCTTGGCCGTGTAGCCGAAATCGAGCTGCTTTTCCTTGTCGCGGATGTACGGGTTATAGTATTCGTAACGACCGAACACGTAAAGCTGCTGACGGCGTTCGCGGAGCTTGCTGAATTGCGAGAACACGTTGTAGCCGGCTTCGAGACCGTAGGCAATGGCGGCTTCGCCCACCTCGGACGTGTTGTATGGGCTCGACGTGCTCTGCCCGCCTTTCAGCGATTTTATTTCGGCCGCGTCGCTCAGATGGCCGTAGTCGAAATTGCCGCGCACAATCCAGTTGTGGGCATCATAAGTGAAGTCGAACGAACCGATGGCGACCGCGCCCTTCAGGTCGGCTGCCAGCCCGTTGGCATCGCGCGTCAGACTGTTGTCGACGCTGTGTCCGTAGTAGCCGCTCACAGCCATGCGCAGGCCGGGGACGGAATAGTTGTCTACGCGGGCGGCAACTGCATATTTATTGGCTACTTTGAACTCGAACATCGAGGCAGAGCCGTCCTTGATCCAGTTTTCGCGTGAAAAGTTCAGCGCATCAAGGCCGGGCAGCAGTTGAACCTCGTATCGCCAGTGCTTGGTGCGCCCCCACAGGCTGATACCCGTTTCGTGCCAGGTGCAGGGCATGATGGTGGCTTCGCCTTCGGGGCGGTATACGGTAAAGAAGTTGAGCGGCTCGTGGTGAGCGTTCGTCAGACCGACGGGAACGACGATGTGACCGAGGCGGACGTTGAACTGCTTGCAAAAGGATTTCTCCAACCAGAATTGTTCCAGCTCCACTTCGCCGCCACGTTCCACTTCGCTTTCCCATTCTCCGCCTTCGGAGTACTCTTTTTCAACAGCCGAGCCGGTTCCGAGGTGTTCAAATTCAATCTCGCTCGACATCTTCCAGCCCTTCCCGAAATCGTAAGAGAGGTAAATGACGGCATGCGGCACGTCGAAGCGCCCGTGGCTCGGATCGTTCTTGTAGCGCCCGGGATTGGAGTAGCGATAAACGTTGTCGCTGAAAAATTCTCGCGTGTAGGCCACTTCGCCGTACCCGCCAATTTGAAAACGTGAGCTTTTCTCGCGGATTTCCTCGTCTTGCGTTTGGCTCCAACCGGCCAAAGGCAACAGCAGTAAGCCGGACAAAAGAAGTTTACTCGGATTCATGATGATTTAGTTGATATTTCCAGTTCTTTGTCGTTTGGTTACTAATCTTTTCCTCAGGGTTGCAGCTCCTTTGTAGAACTGTGTCTGAAATACGGTGCAAAAGTATCGAGCTTGAAAAACTCTTGCAATACCTAAAAATGTGTATTCTAAACGCCCGCTTCGGGCTTATCCTTCTCCCCATTTATGGGGATGAGGCCGCAATGCGGGTGCTTTCACCAACACTACTCCTATATATAATAAGGAGTGGGCACCCGTTGGCTCCTGTACGGCACATACTCTTTTGAAGCCCTGCGTACGCGCTTATTCCAGATCTCAGAAACGTTCAAAGCAGCGAGAAAATACGCAGTTGCTTGTCGTTTGCAACTGATTGTGAGAAAAAAAGTGGAGAAATACTGAATATGCAATTATCTGTATATTAAATCATTGTAAAGAAACGCCAACAAAACAAAGAAAAAAGTTTGAAAAATATTTGCCGAGATGCTTGGTTTGTAAGAATATTCGCTGTACTTTTGCACTCGCTTTCGGGAACGAACGAGTTCTGAACAAAGCGAAGCGATCTTTGAAAATAATTCCATAAACTTTCAGTAAAGTAGCACAAAGAGTAGGGATTTTACCGCCGCAAGGCGGCAAGTTCTTAGATAAACGCAAGACAGCTTTTGAAAACTCCTATAAGGAAGTTTGCTGTCAATCGAAGCGTCCGTCAAGGAAAAAATAAGAAGATAAGATATACAATGGAGAGTTTGATCCTGGCTCAGGATGAACG
>CALUNU010000024.1 GCA_944322095.1 uncultured Alloprevotella sp. | reverse complement strand
GCCGCCCTTTCTCGTGTGGCAACGCCGACTTGGACGAGTTCTTCCAGCATGACGCTCCGCTTTACAGCAAGCAGATGTTGGGGAAAAGTTATTGTTTCAGGTTGGACGAGGACATGTCTGTCATTGTCTGCGCCTTTACGCTTTCCAATGACAGCATCCGTGTGGACATGCTTCCGAACAGCAGGGAGAAGAAAGTACAGAAGAACATTCCCCTCTCCAAACAGATGCGCCGTTATCCGGGTGTGCTGATTGGAAGGTTGGGCATCAACGTGGACTTCGCCCATCGCGGCATCGGCAGCGAACTGATGGAGTTCATCAAGTCGTGGTTCATAGACGCGGGTAACAAGACCGGATGCCGTTTCCTAATCGTGGATGCATACAACGAGGAAATTCCATTGGGATATTACCAAAAGAACGGTTTTACCTTCTTGTTCTCCAGCGAAAGCCAAGAGGCGGAGAACACTGGGTTTGACAAGGACACGAAACTGCGGACACGGCTGATGTACTTCGACCTGATTTCATTGGTCGGCGAACAGGACTGACAACAAAGCCATCAGGTAAAAAGACAATAAGCCTCCCATGCGAGCCGTAAGGCAGCCTACTTGGGAGGCGTTCTTTATTTATACAGGAAAATCCGTAACCCGGTCGTGTGAACCGAGCTACGGATTTTCCTTTTTTCGCCTGTGGCGTTCTTACTTGTTCTGCAAGAGGTGTTGCAGTTCCGGGTCGGACTGGATGGCAAAGGTAGGGGCATATCGTGCAAAAGGATGTATCGATTTCATGGGGATTTGTGACGATTTTACTGACAATGGACAATTGAGAATGGAGAATGGACAATTAATAATGGACAACTTTGAATGCGCCCCGGGACGATGGATAAGCGGGGCCCCGTGCAGCGCGATGGTGCACCTGAAAAGGGCGAAAAGGCCGGCGCGGGGCTGTGCGCCATTTGGCAAAGCGTTAAAGCGGACGCCGCGGCCGTCCGCCTTTTAGGCGTGGCCGGGGGCCCGAAAAGGGAGGGGGCGGCACATCCATGGGATGTTTCGGCGCAGGCATCCCATGGATTTTCCGTTCCATGGGATGCCTGTGGCGCTGCATGGGATGTTTCTGAGCGAAAAATGGGCCCAAAACGTGCCACATGGTGGCAAAAACGCGCATTCCGGGGCCTCCTCGAAATGAGTTCGCTTCGTATGCGCCTCGTTTCCAGGCGTTTCTGATTTTCGCGTATTTCCGACGAAGTTCCCAGTCGTCTGAAAATAAGCTGCTCTCAGTGTTAAAAAAATTCGTCGGGCCGGCTTTTTCCGCCACGCGACGGGGCTTCGGCCGAGGGCCTGAACAAGGAACCATTGCCAATTGTCAACCATCCATTGTCCATTATCAATTTTCCATTATCAATTGTCAATTATCAATTGTCCATTGAAAAACGGCTGCCAGCGCGCCGGGCCCTGAAAAGCAGGTGGGGCATGCGCTTTCCACGGTAAACGACGGTGTGGCTGCCCCACTCCGCCATGCCCAGAGCGCGGGCCACGCGCAGCGAGGGCCCGTTCGACGGGCGGATGGAGGCAAAAACCTCGCCCACGCCCAGCGGCCCGAACGCATAGGCCAGACAGGCGCGGGCAGCCTCCGTGGCATAGCCGCGGCCCCAGCAGGCGTCGTCGAGCATATAGCCCACCTCCACCCGTTCGCGGCCGTCGATGAGGCTTTTCATCAGTCCGGCCTGGCCGATGAGGCGCTCGCCGCCCCTGAGCATGATGCCCCAGTAGCCATAGCCGTCGGTGCGGTAGCGGGCCGTCTGCCGCTCGATCCAGCTGTCCACGTCCTCGCGCGTGAAGCCGTGCTCCCAGGCATACATCACCGTGGGCTTCTGCATAAAGGCCAGCAGCGCACCGGCATCGGCCGCCGTCAGGCGGCGCAGTAGCAGGCGCGGCGTGGCTATGACCACCTGTCCGCTGCCGAGAGCGGGGTCGGAATCGTAGGGTTCCATGTCTTTTTTTCGTTTATTGGTCTGCAAAGATAGAGCCAACGAGAGGGAAGGGCGGGAAAAACGAAGGTTTTTTCACAAGCCCTTTCCCGAGTGCAGCCTTATCTTATGCAAAGATAGCCATCCGCGCGGGGTGGCCGATGCCCGGCGGGCCGAAAAACGGACGCCCCGCCTGCCGCACGGGGGCGGCGGAGCTCCGCGGCCCGGCATCGCACCTGCGCAGAAAACGTGGCCCGTGCGGCAAGAAAGCGCGGCACGGGGGAAACGGCGTATGCGTTTTTGCCGTAACTTTGCCGCACAAAAAATGCGTATGGACTTCCGCATAAAAACCGAACTGCCCGCCGAGGGGCCGCGGCTCCGCCCCGAGAGCCGCCTGATGCTCTTGGGCTCGTGCTTTGCCGAGCACGTGGGCCTGCGCATGGCCGGAGCCGGGCTGCGGGCCGAGGTGAACCCCTTCGGCGTGCTCTACAACCCCGAGAGCCTGCGCCTAGCGCTGACGACCCTGCTCGACGGGCTGCCTTCCGAAGGCGTCTTCTTCGAGGGACGTGACGGGCTGTGGCACAGCTGGCTCCATTCGGGCGCATTTTCGGCCCCCTCGCGCGAGGCATGCCGCCGCGCCGTAACCGAACGGCTGGACGCCGCGGCGCGGGCGCTCGGCACGGCTGACGTGCTCTTCGTCACGTTCGGCACGGCCGACGTCTACACGCTCGCTGACGGCCGCACCGTGGCCAACTGCCACAAGGAACCTGCCGCTACGTTCCACCAAAGGCGGCTTACGGTAGGCAAAATCGTAGAGACGTGGCTCATGCTGCTGGGCAGGTTGCGGCAGGCCAACAGGAAGCTGCAGGTGGTGATGACCGTGAGCCCCTACCGCTACGCGAAACTGGGGCTCCACGGCAGCCAGCTCACCAAAGCCGTGCTGCTGCTCGCCACGGACGAGATCTGCCGCCAAGCCGGGGAGTGCTTCTACTTTCCTGCTTATGAAATCGTGACGGACGAACTGCGCGACTACCGCTTTTACGACCGCGACATGCTGCATCCCTCGGCCCAGGCCGTCGACTACGTGATGGAGCGCCTGGGGCAGTGGTGCTTCGACGAACCGATGCACGCCTTTCTGGCCGAGCTGGAAGCCCTCGACCGCAACCTTACCCACCGCCCCCTGCATCCCGGGAGCGCCGCCCACCTCAACTTTCTGCACGCCACGGCCGAACGCCTCGAACGCCTGGCAGCGGCCTACCCGTGGCTCGACTTTTCGGCCCGGCGCGAGGCGCTGCACCTCTCCGTCGAGGAGGCCGGGGCCTTGGCTGCCAAACGACAATCACACACTCCAATATAAACCATGCAATATACGTATCAGCAAATTGCCACGCTCACCGGCGCACGTCTCGTCGGCGAGGGCCGCGGCTCCATCGACCGGCTGCTCACCGACAGCCGCTCGCTGGCCTTTCCCGAAACGACGCTTTTCTTCGCCATCCGCACGGCGCGGGGCGACGGCCACCGCTACGTCGCCGACCTGTACCGCCGCGGCGTGCGCGGCTTCGTGGTCGAAGAGCTGCCCCCGCAGCATAACGAAATATACCCGGACGCAAATTTTCTGGTAAGCCGGGATACGCTCGGCACATTGCAGCTGCTGGCCAGACGCCACAGAGAGCAGTTTGACATCCCCGTGGTGGGCATCACGGGCAGCAACGGCAAGACGGTGGTAAAGGAATGGCTCTACCAGCTGCTCTCGCCCGACATGCGCGTGACGCGCTCTCCGCGCTCCTACAACTCGCAGGTGGGCGTGCCCCTCTCGGTGACGCTGCTCGACGCCGAAACGCGCCTCGGGCTCTTCGAGGCCGGCATATCGCAGCCCGGCGAGATGGACGCCCTGCGCGCCATGATACAGCCGGGCATTGGCATCATGACCAACCTGGGCGAGGCCCATCAGGAAAACTTTGCCTCGCCCGAAGAGAAATGCCTGGAAAAGCTCAAGCTCTTCCGCCAGAGCGACGTGCTCATCTTCAACGGCGACGACGCCCTCATCGGCCGCTGCGCCGACCGCGCCGGCCTCGCGGGGGCACGCATCGCCTGGTCGCGCCGCGACGCCTCGGCCGCGCTCTACGTGAGCGCCGTGGAGCAAGGCGAGGCCTCGACCACCGTGCGCTACACCTATCTGGGCACGCCCGGGAGCTACTGCCTGCCCTTCACCGACGAGGCATCGGTGGAAAACAGCATCCACTGCCTGGCGGCCTGCCTCTACCTGAACGTGGCCCCCGGGGAAATTGCCCGCCGCATGGCCGCGCTCGAACCCGTGGCCATGCGCCTCGAAGTGAAGCAGGGCGTGCGCGGCTGCATCCTCATCAACGACAGCTACAACTCCGACGTGCGCTCGCTCGACATTGCGCTCGACTTTATGAACCGCCGCAGCGCTCACGCCGGCCGTCGGCGCACGCTCGTGCTGAGCGACATCCTGCAAACGGGCATGGCCGACGCCGAGCTCTACGCCCGCGTGGCTGAGATGGTGAACCGCCGCCGGCCCGACCGCTTCGTGGGCGTGGGCCCGGGACTGGCGGCAGCCGCCGATCTGTTTGAGATGGAGGCACGCTTCTTCCCCGACACGGCAACCCTGCTGGCCAGCGGCCTGCTCGACGGGCTCCACGACGAGGTCGTGCTGCTCAAAGGGGCACGCCCCTTCGGCTTCGAAGCCCTCACGGAACGCCTCGCGCAGAAGGTACACGAAACGACGCTCGAAGTGAACCTGAGCGCCGTGGCCGACAACCTCAACCACTACCGCTCGTTCCTCAAGCCGGGCGTCAAGATGGTGTGCATGGTGAAAGCCTCGGCCTACGGCGCCGGCGCCACCGAGATTGCCAAGACGCTGCAAGACCGCGGCGTCGACTATCTGGCCGTGGCCGTGGCCGACGAAGGGGCCGACCTGCGCGCCGCCGGCGTGACGGCCAGCATCATCGTGATGAACCCCGAGGAATCGGCCGCCGCGACGCTCTTCAAACACCGCCTCGAACCCGAGGTGTACAGCTTCCGCATGCTCGAAACGCTCATACACGCCGCCGAAAAGGAGGGCGTGACGGGCTTCCCCGTGCACATCAAGCTCGACACGGGCATGCACCGCCTGGGCTTCGACCCCGAGCACGACATGCCCGCGCTCATCGACCGCCTGCGCCGGCAGACGGCCCTCGTGCCGCGCTCCGTCTTCTCCCACTTTGCGGGGAGCGACAGCGCCGAGTTCGACGCCTTCTCCACCCGCCAGTTTGAGCTTTTCGACCGCGCCTCGCGCGAGCTGCAAGCCGCCTTCGCCCACAAAATACTGCGCCACATCTGCAACAGCGCGGGCATTGAGCGCTTCCCGGAGCGCCATCTGGACATGGTACGTCTGGGGCTGGGCCTGTACGGCATCGACCCCATCGACAACCGCGTGCTCCACAACGTGGCCACGCTGAAAACCACCATTTTACAGATACGCGACGTGGCTGCCGACGAAACAGTGGGCTACAGCAGGCGGGGAAAACTCTGCCGGCCCTCACGCATCGCCGCCATCCCCATAGGATATGCCGACGGGCTCAACCGCCATCTGGGCTGCGGACGGGGCCACTGCCTCGTGGCGGGACGCGAAGCCCCCTACGTGGGAAACATCTGCATGGACGTCTGCATGATCGACGTCACAGACATACCGTGCCACGAGGGCGACGCCGTGGAAATCTTTGGCGACCGTCTGCCCGTGACGGTGCTGGCCGAGCAGCTCGACACCATCCCGTACGAAATACTTACGTCCGTGAGCAACCGCGTCAAACGCGTCTACTTCCAGGACTGAGCCCATACGCACGGCCCTGCCCCTCCCTGCCTCCTGCTGCCCTGCTACCGGTTACGGCAGCAGGACGGCAGGAGGCAGGACACGTCGGGGGGACGCCCGTTTGCATACGGACGGAGTAGCGCCCCACCAGCGGTTTTCCGCAGGAAAGAGCCTGCATACACTTCACATTGTAATGCCTCTTCCTCCACTCACCGGAACTAGGCCAGGCACGAAGCGCACGACGGTTTCTTGCTCATTGACGAAGAAATAAATTCCATCTGAATGCCCGTCAAAGATCGGGAGATGAAACGGTGTGGCTCCTCCACCGTACGTAACGTCACGGCCGCCACGCCCATCAACAAGAAGATTTTCATTTCCTGACTGACTTCTATCGCATTTCTCTTTGTCATGCCCGCCTTGTTTAAGCCGGCCGTCCAGCCGGGAGCGGTACGCCCATCACGTATCACCCGTTCAAAACCGCAGAAAGCGGGCGTAGAGCAACCTGCACACGGTTTGCACGAAAAAATGCCTACTTTTGCCCACCCAACAATGAGAAGATAAACGATGAAAGAGAAGAAATACGTCGAAAAGACCTATCCCGTGACGGGCATGCACTGCGCTGCCTGCGCGGCCAACGTGGAGAAAATGTTGCTGCGCGTCGACGGCGTCCGTTCGGCCTCCGTCAATCTGGCTGCGGCCACGGTGCGCGTGGCGTATGCCGCCGACGTGACGCCCGAAACGCTCATGGGGCAGCTGGCCAAGGCCGGCTTCGGCCTGATTGTCGAGGAGGAAGACGCGGCCGAGCGCCAGCTGCGCGCCGAGCGGGCCTATCTGCGCGACGTAGCCCGCCGCTGCGTCGTGGCCTGGGCCTGCGCCGTGCCCGTCTTCCTGCTGTCGATGGTGTTTGCCGGCGCCGCGCCCGCCTGGGTGGTGGCGGTGCTGTCGCTGCCCGTCGTGCTGTGGGCCGCCGTGCCCTACTACCGCGGCGCCTGGCAGATGCTGAAGCTCCGCAGCAGCAACATGGACACGCTCGTGGCCGTGAGCGTGCTGGTGGCTTTCGTGTTTAGCCTCTCGGGCACGTTGCTGCCCGGCTTCTGGCTCGGGCACGGCCTGGAACCTCCCTGCCACTACGAGGCCGCCACGATGATAACGGCCTTCGTGCTCACGGGAAAGCTCCTGGAAGAGCGCGCCAAGCACCGCACGGGCGAGGCCATACGCGCCCTGATGGGGCTGCAACCGCGCACGGCCCGCGTGGTGCTGCCCGACGGCACCGAAGCCGAGCGGCCGCTCGCCGTGCTGCAGGCCGGCGACCTGGTACGCGTGCGCCCCGGCGAACAGATTGCCGTGGACGGGCGGGTGAGCGAAGGCCACTCGTCGGTGAACGAAAGCATGGTGAGCGGTGAGCCCCTGTCGGTGGAGAAAACGACGGGGGCGCCCGTCCTCGCGGGCACGCTCAACGAGCGTGGCACGCTCCTGGTGCGGGCCGAAAAGGTGGGGGCCGCCACGGTGCTGGCGGGCATCGTCGACGCCGTGAAGAGGGCCCAGGGCAGCAAGGCGCCCGTGCAACGCATCGTGGACCGCGTGACGGCCGTATTCGTGCCCGTCGTCCTGTCGCTGGCGCTCCTCACGCTCATCGTGTGGGTGGCCGTGGGCGGAATGGACGCCCTGCCCCGCGGCATCCTCTGCGCCGTCTCGGTGACGGTCATTGCCTGCCCCTGCGCCCTCGGACTGGCCACGCCGACGGCCCTTGCCGTAGGTGTGGGCATGGGGGCCCGGCACCATATTTTCGTAAAGGACGCCGCCGCGCTCGAACAGCTGCGCCACACCGACACGGTGGTGCTCGACAAAACGGGCACCATCACCGTGGGCGAGCCGCGCGTGCGCTTCCACCGCGCCGAAGAGGGGTATGACGCCGCTGCGGCCGCCGTCCTGCTGGCTATGGAGCGGGCTTCGGAACATCCCACGGCAGCCGCCGTGGCAGCCTTTGCCCGGGAAACTGCCGGCGAGGCCCCGGTGTGCATCGATGCCTTCGAGAGCCTGCCGGGCATGGGCGTGCAGGCCACGGCCGACGGCCGCTCCTTCTGGGCCGGCAACGACAAAATGGCCGCCAGCCACGGCGTGAGCCTGGCCACCCCGCCCGCAGCCGAAGGCCTCACGCTCACGGGCTTCGGCTGCGAGGGACGCCTGCTGCTCACGCTGGGCATTGGCGACGAAATAAAGGCCGGCTCGGCCGAGGCCGTGGCCCGTCTGCACGAGATGGGCTGCCGCGTGGTAATCGCCACGGGCGACAACGCCGGTGCCGCCGCAGCCGTGGCCTGCCGGGTGGGTGCCGACGAGGTGATGGCCTCGGCCCTGCCCGCCGACAAGGAAAACGCCGTGCGCTGCATGCAGGCCGACGGCCACCACGTGGCCATGGTGGGCGACGGCATCAACGATTCGCAGGCGCTGGCCGCCGCCGACGTTTCCATAGCCATGGGCCGGGGCACCGACGTGGCACGCAGCGTGGCGCAGGCGACGCTCATGAGCTCCGACCTCAGGCTGCTGCCCGCCGCCATCCGTCTGTCGCGTCTGACGGTGCGCACGATACGCCGCAACCTCGTGTGGGCCTGCGCCTACAACGCGGCTGCCATCCCCCTGGCCGCCGGCGCGCTCTATCCCCTGTGGGGCCTTACGCTCACGCCGGCCGTTTCGGCTGCCGCCATGGCGCTCTCGTCGGTCTCGGTGGTCACGGGCAGCCTGCTCTTGGGGCGCAAAAAGCTCGGGACCGAGGCATAGCCCGTCCACGGCGCCCGCAAAACAAGCCGCCGCACCTCCTCCCGCAAGGGGAAGGGGTGCGGCGGTTTTATGGTGCCGGCAGGGCGTCAGCGCACGGCCGTCACCTCCACCGAGGCGCCGCCGGCGATGTCGCCGCTGATGGGCGGCGTGTCCTTACGCACGACGGCGGTGGCTTCGTCGACGAGCGGAAACGCCCGGAACACGGCTTCGAGAATGCGCCCCGCCACGCGCTCCAACAGCGCCGAGGGCTCGGCCATGACGCTGCGCACCAGGGCATAGGCTTCGGCATAGTTGACGGTGGCTTCGAGGCGATCGGCCCCGACGGCCCCGGGGCAGGGCCCCACGACGAGGCGCAGGCTGACGGTGTAATGGCCGCCCACGCACCGCTCCTGCGGCAGAACGCCGTGGCGGGCGTAAAAGCGCATGCCGTCGAGGCGGATGATGGTTTGTTTCACGTTCATAGCTTTTCTTCATACAAGAGCGGGACGCCCCGGCCGGGCGCCCCGCATGGTTGGTTAGGGTTGCGGGCCGTCGGCTATCCGCAGCGCGACGAGCCGCAGTGTTTACAGATGAGGCAGCCCTCCTGGTAGACGAGCGTTTCGTGGCCGCAGTTGGGACACTTCTGCCCCTTGGCCACCGTGCCGTCGGTGACGTATTTTTTCAAGGCGCGCTCCACGCCGTTCTTCCACGTGTTGATGTTTTCGCTCTCGAGCTGCAACGAGCTGACCAGGCGGATAACGTGGTCGAGCGGCATGCGGTAGCGCAACACGCCGGAGATAAGCTTGGCATAGTTCCAATACTCCTTGTTAAACTTCTCCGAAAGCCCCTCGACGGTCGTCTTGTAGCCGCGCTTGTTCTCAAACTGGAAGTCGTAACGCTTCGTGCCGTCGGCATTTACCTTCTTGATGATGCGGCCGTGGGTCACGGTTTTCGGCAGCACGATGCCCTCTTCGTCGTCTTGCAGACCGGTGAAGATTTCATACGGATGGCCTTCGAGCAGTCCGACGAAAGCCACCCATTTTTCCTTGTTGTTCTGGAAGCGTACCACGTCGCACTCCAACACTTCGGGCCGGCGCTCCACCACCTCGGGCGGGCTGCACGGAGGCAGCTCCTGCTTCGTCTCCTTCTTCATGCTGACCATCACGCCTGCCCGCGAACCTTCGCGATATATCGTGCAGCCCTTGCATCCGCTCTGCCAGGCCGTGACATAAAGGCGGCCCACGAGCTCTTCGTCGACGTTCTCGGGCAGATTTACCGTCACGCTGATGCTATGGTCCACCCACTTTTGGATGGCTCCCTGCATTTTCACCTTCATGAGCCAGTCGACGTCGTTGGCCGTCGCCTTGTAGTAGGGAGAAGCCTCCACGAGCTTGTCTATTTCCTCCTGCGTGTAGCGGCGGTCGGGGTCGTAGCCGTTCACGCGCATCCACGTGAGGAACTTTTGGTGGAAAACAACATACTCCTCGAAGGCGTCGCCCGTTTCGTCGGTGAAGTCGACGTGTACGTCGGGGTCGTTCGGGTTGACCTTGCGGCGACGCTTATAGACGGGCATGAAAACGGGCTCGATGCCGCTCGTTGTCTGCGTCATGAGGCTCGTGGTGCCCGTCGGGGCGATGGTGAGGCAGGCTATGTTGCGGCGGCCGTAGCGCACCATGTCGTCGTAAAGGGCGGGGTCGGCCTCGCGGATGCGCTGCACAAAGGGGTTCAGCTCCTCGCGCTCGGCCGAATAGACCTCGAAGGCGCCGCGGTCGCGCGCCATGTCGACCGACGAGCGGTAAGCCGCCAGCGCCAGCGTCTGCTGCACGCGCACGGCAAAATCGGTTGCCTCCTGCGTGCCGTAGCGCAGCCCCAGAGCGGCCAGCATGTCGCCCTCGGCGGTGATGCCCACGCCCGTGCGGCGACCCTGGCCCGTCTTGTGATAGATTTTCTCCCACAGGTGGCGCTCCGTCTGCTTCACCTCGTCGCTCTGCGGGTCGCTGTCGATTTTCTCCTGTATGCGCTCAATTTTTTCCAGCTCAAGGTCGATGATGTCGTCCATGATTTTCTGCGCCAGTCCCACGTGGCGGCGGAAGAGCTCAAAGTCGAACTCGGCCTCGGGCGTAAAGGGATTTTTCACGTACGAGTAAAGATTGACGGCCAGCAGGCGGCAGCTGTCGTAGGGGCAGAGCGGTATCTCGCCGCAGGGGTTCGTCGAAACGGTCTTGAAGCCCAGGTCGGCGTAGCAGTCGGGGATGCTCTCGCGAATGATGGTGTCCCAGAAGAGAACGCCCGGCTCGGCGCTTTTCCAAGCGTTGTGCACAATTTTTTTCCACAGTGCGGCAGCATCTATGTCCTTGGCCACGAAGGGGTCCGGGCTGTCGATGGGGAACTGCTGGCGATAGGGCCGTCCCTCGGTGGCGCAGCGCATAAACTCGTCGTCGATGCGCACGCTCACGTTGGCTCCCGTCACCTTGCCCTCGGTCATCTTGGCGTCGATGAAGGCTTCGGAGTCGGGGTGCTTGATGCTCACCGAAAGCATCAGGGCGCCGCGGCGGCCGTCCTGGGCCACCTCGCGCGTGGAGTTGCTGAACCGCTCCATGAAGGGCACGAGGCCGGTGGAGGTGAGTGCCGAGTTTTTCACGGGAGACCCCTTCGGACGGATGCGACTCATGTCGTGGCCCACGCCGCCCCGGCGCTTCATCAGCTGCACCTGCTCTTCGTCTTCTTTCAAGATGGCTCCGTACGAGTCGGCGTCGCCGTCCAAGCCGATGACAAAGCAGTTGGAGAGCGAGGCAATCTGATAGTCGTTGCCGATGCCCGTCATGGGGCTGCCGGCCGGCACGATGTAGCGGAAATGGTCGAGCAGCTCAAAAATCTCATCGGCACCGACAGGGTTGTTATACTTCGCCTCGATGCGCGCAATTTCGTTCGCCAACCGGTGATGCATGTCGGCAGGCGATTTTTCGAAAATGTTGCCGAAAGAGTCTTTCATGGCGTACTTGTTTACCCACACGCGGGCAGCGAGCTCATCGCCCCCGAAGTAAGCAAGCGAAGCCTGAAAAGCCTCCTCGTAACTGTACGTTTTATGCTCCATTTTGATATATGAGGATTACGGAATGTCTGCGTCGGCAGCTCCGCGCGGGAGCTGCCCCGGTGTTTCGGGATGCAAAGCTAAACATATATTCCCGATAAAGCAACCGCAGCAACAAAAACTTTCCGGCCACAGGAAAAGTTTTCCATTTTCAGAAATTAAGTAATTATCAATCAGGCACTTATATTAAATGGTGGAAAGAAAAACTTTCCCAAACCGACAACTATCCGCTTAGACAACAAACGTTTGTGCTCCGCATGGGAAAAGGACGGATGACGTTTTGTCACAAAAAATTCACAACCTCCGCTGCTCCCCTCACCCGCACCGCCCGGCTTCTGCCAGCCCGTCGCAGGCAGGCGGCCGCAAAACGCCGCAGGACGCCGGCAAACGACATTATCCCCGCAGCTCGCCGCACCGCTCCACGGCCCGCCCGGCCACGACGGAACGGCACAAAAAAAGGGCACCGTCCATGCGGACGGCACCCTTCAGTCCCGAAGGTTGACCCGGGGCCATGGCGGCCCCGTTGCAAAGTTAACGCGCCAGGCGTGCTCGCTTGGCCATGATGCGCTGGCGCACGGAGAGCGGGCGCTTCTTCACGCCCGTGCCCACAGTTGCACGCTGCACGGCAGCTGCCTGAGCATTCGCCTCGGTTCCCTCGTTGCCGTAATGGTAGGTATAGGCCCTGTTCTGATAGCCGTTCTCGTCCGTCTCGGCAAACGTGGCCACGCGTCCTTGAGCGTCGTAAGTCCACTCATAACGGAAGTCGTAGGCATATGCAGACGTCTCGTTTCCGTCTTCGCCCGAATAAGCCTCGCGGCAAGCCACGGGCAGCTCGGACGGGTGGCGCCCGGCATAGCCGCCAAGAAACATGAACGGCAGGGACATGTCTATATTACTCTCATAAAAGGGTATGCCCGAGTTGGGATACTCGCCGGCTGCGGCATAAGTGTAAGTATAAGTATATTGCTCGTTGCCATACTCGGGATCGCTGAAATCGTTGACGACGCGCATCAGTTTGCCGTCTTCGTATTCGAACGTATAGGCGTCGGTGTAGGTCACGCCCGCCTCGGTTCCCGTTCCCTCGATGCGCGAAAGGTAGCCGTCGGCGTTATACGTCAGGCGGAGGTTGCCGCTACTGGTATAGCCGTCCTCCTCCGTATACGTCATGCGTGCACGCGTCATGTAGCCGCGGGTGTCGGTCGAAACGTTGTCCCACCGCTCGGTATAGCCGTCGGAGGTGCTGACGTAGGTGAAGGCAAGGGGCGAGAACGTGATGCTGAGCGAGCCGTAATTGTCGTTGCCGCTCACAAGGCGGCCCTGCTCGTCATAAACATAATGTTCTGTATCGCCCCACGGGGTTTCAATGGCCGTGATAGGGTCGGCCACGGAGGGAATGACGCCCGCGTTAGGCACGCCACCCTCGTCGTCATCGTCGCTACAAGCCATAAAACTCAATGCAGCCGCGCTGAGGCAAAGCATCGGCAGGCGGCCTAAGAAAAAATGTTTTTTCATAAACACACTTTTTAATTTGATTAATAAGATATAGCAGTCAATTCCAGGACTATGCAGCAATTTTAGGAATATATTTCAAATGCACCACGGCTCGCGATGCTAAATCTTCTACGCGCAACGTTTATCTTCACATCGGCCGCCATTAGATGGAAGGATGGAAAAACGCCGGAGCATGCCCCTTTGACGCAACCCCGGCAGGAAAAATTCAGCGCAGGATGGTGGAAACTTCGTTGCCCTTGAAAAAGAGCTTGAGCGACGAGGTGTAGGTCCACTGCGTCGTCGTGCCCATCTTGCTTTCGAGCCGCGGCTTGCCGAAAGCCAGCCTGCACTCGTCCATCGTCATGCCTTTCACGGGGTTGCGGTTCACGATGTTGTCCCAGTGGGTGACGGGGGAAAGGGGATAGGACGTAACGTAATGGCTCACCTTGTTGAGCAGCGCCGACTCGGCGGCCACGAAGTCGTCGAAGAGCTTCTTGTGGCTCTCCTTCTTTTCGGGCGTGAGCTTTTCGAGCGGCGTGACGCGCTTCATGAAGAGCACGGACGATTGCGCCACGATGTCGGAAATGTAATAGAGCAACTGGCCGTCGCCCACCTGGAACGTGGCCTTGCAGTAGAACAAGTTGTCCTGCCCCGTGCCGGGCACTGACGTCAGGCGGAGGTCGCAGGTGAATTTCAAGCCTTCATAATCGATGGAGGAGACGCCGTCGTGCATCGTGGTGCACACGTTGTCGACCGTCCAAAGGAGGGCCTTGGCAAAAATGTCGCGGTCGGCCTGCCCCTCGTAGGCGAAAAAGCCGTTCACGACGTAGCGGTCGCCGTCGGCCGTGACGGGATAGGTCTTGCCCGTGGCGCCAATCATCTGGGCATGCAGCGAAAGGGCCATCGCCAGGCATAAGAGGGGTATAAGGAAGATACGTTTTGTCATAAGCTTTTCGTTTACGGGAATAAAAAAGGCCTGCACTCCTCATGGAGCGCAGGCCCACGAGCACCTGTCCTTAGAAGGCGACACCGAGACGCAGCATGAGGTTGCTGGTGTAGACGTCCCAATCGGAGATGGCATCTACAAAACCACGCTGCCAAGTGAAATCCAGGTTGAAACGGTCGTACCACACGCCGAAACCGAGCGCCATGCCGGCGTCGAAGCGGTTCCAGTCGTCCTCGTACCACTGATCCCAGTCGCCGATGCTCAAATCGAAGTCACCCTGCTTCATCTTGCCCACATAATCGACAGAAACGAAAGCGCCAAGGTGAGCGTCAACTGCAAACTTGTCGTTGATATCGTAACGGTAGCCGAGCGTGAAAGGCGACCAGCGGAAAGCGTGCGACGTCTGCTTGAAATCTTCTCCCTCGCCGTATCCGCCATCTTCCTTGATGCTATAACCGCGCGTGCCAAGAGCAAACTCCATCCCCCAGAAGAGGCCGATATCCGTTATTGGCTTCTGAAACGAGAAGGCAACGTCGTAACCAATCTTGGAGTCGGTATCTTCCGCTCCGTCGCCAACAAATTTGTTTACGCTCATACCGCCACGCACCATCCAGGTCGTCGTCTTAGGTTTCTTCACCTCTGTCGTCCTTACGTTGACGCTGCGCGAGGAAACAATCTGTGCCTGCACACCTGCTACCGAAAGGAAGGCAAATGCGGCCGCTACTAAAAACTTTTTCATCCTAACAAATCTTTTTATATATTAATGATTATCGCTTTATAACTGCTTGAATTTTCTCACGGTCGGACGTGGTCTGCACCTTCTCCATCTGAATCCATTGATAATCCTGCTGCGTAGCCGTGGCCCAACCGGTGAACGAGGCAGGATAGCCAACCACCTTCATCACATAGCCATCGCCTTCATCGCGCGTCTTCAAATTGAACGTAGCCGCCACGATAACGTCGCAATGGCAAAGCTGGGCCGTCTGGAATAGGGCGTAACTGCGCATATTCTCTATGTTGCCATTCATGCCCTCGACCTCTTCGTTCGTAATAATCACGTTGCAGATGACCCGGCCGCCGGCCTCGCGCGTAAGAATTTGGCCGTCGACATTACCCAGGAACTTCGCGCCCTCGGTATCCACCTTCAGTTCCACCGTCAAGGGCTTGACATAAGCATTCGGACTGACGTCAAGAATACGCGCCTGCGTCTCTTGAATTTTAACCGTTGTCTGCTTCTGTGCATACGACACCCCCGTGGCAAGCCCAAGGAATGTCAGCATAACAAGACTCTTTTTCATATTCGTTTTCCTTTGAAATAACTTTTTTGCAAAGGAAGCGATTTCCCAAACTATAAAAAGAAGAATATGTCCCCGAAGGGTTAACATGTAAACTTATCAGGTACACTCGCCAACGGCACGCACACCTCCGGGAAAAGAAAAGCGCCCCGCCGCCGGCCCGTCAGCCGGTAGCAGGGTGCCTCTGCCGTCAGGTACGCCACACGTCAGTCCTTGCCATCTGCACCAAGCTCCTCCGAATACGCTCGAAAAAAATCGTATCGGAGAATCTGCGAAATGCGCATCAGCACATGCGTGTCTATGGACGACTTAGCAAAAATCTTATACACATTGGTTCGGCTGTACGATAGTTCATGCGCCAGCCAGACCACCGTTCTCTGCTTTTCTTCCAGTTTCTCGCGAATGAGATTTCCAATATGCATACCTCCGCGCGCCGCAATAGCAAGCTTGCAGCCCCCCGGTGCAACTCAATGAAGTGAAAAGTAGGATAAGCACATAAAAAGAAGGCGGGGAGTCTGTTCGTGCTTATCCCGGCTTCAGGCTCTCGCATTGCCTACCACTGAAAGATAAGCAACGCCAGCCAGCCCACGCCCGTATAATTAACCTCAGCCATGCGGCAGCACCATATATGGCACCGGCCGCACGACCTCGAGGTATAATCATACCACGCAGACGCTCTTGTTGCCATTACCTTCCTCAGTGGTTTCGAATTTGCGAGATTTGAAGCCTGAAGGGTAACGCTTCGAAAAACGTCCTCTTTAAATATGTGTAGCTCCCACCCTCCCGCTGTGGGCTGACGAGAGCCAATGCAGAAATACATATCTTTATGAAAACAAACAACCCATAGACACCTCAACATACAATTTTTATAAATCAATCTCCCCATCCCATCAATCCGCCAGAAATAGTACACAAAAAATAAACACAAAAAAGAGCCCTACATCGGCTATCAGCAACACCTCGAATAATCCGACACTTGAACCACCCGCCGCACGCCTCGCACAATTCACATCACGCAATGCTCCCTCCTCCGTACGCCCTGCATCATCTGCTATCTTCCCCGCACTTTCCACCTCGCGATCCACACCTTCTACCCCACTCCCCACACCTTCCGCCGCACACCTCGCGCCATCCACCAGCAAATCCGCACCTTCCACCCTTTTCCGCGCCTAAAGCACAAAAAAAGAGTCCTCCAACGGCGTTTAC
>CALUNU010000023.1 GCA_944322095.1 uncultured Alloprevotella sp. | reverse complement strand
AAGGGGCAATCATATTGTAGCCAAAGGTGGGCAAATCCTGTTTGGCCAAAAGGGTCAAAGTCGCGTGGCTTTTCCACGCTTGTCATAAAAGGGAAAACCACAGGTAAATCTCAGTATTATGCATTAAAGCATTTCGCGAATCTCAATCAATACTTTATCAAATGAATATATTGTATCGTCTCATCAATCGAATAAAGTTTAAACGTTTGATTAAATCAAACGAGAGTAAAAATGTAGTAGCCGGAATGGTAAAGGCTAGGAAGTTATATAAAGATTTGGTTGTCAAGGCACATCCAGATAAGCATGCTATCGCTGAGGATATAACATCTCGCCTCACTTGTTGCAAATATGATTATGCGAACTTGCTCAAGTTGAAAGACGAAATTGAAAAAAAGTTGTAGACTACCATTTACAAAATTAACTTTTGTGGTATCTAAAGATAGTAAATAAACGAATTAAAAAGAAAATTATTATGGCAACAATTGTTCAATGCCCTTATTGTGGCAGTTATAACACATCTAAAACTACTAACGGCAAGTTTTCTCGTGGTATTGAAACGGCAGCAAGTTTAGTAGGAGGTACACTTCTTCAAATGGCAACCGGGGTTCCCGGTATTTTAGGTGTGAATTTAGCTATGGGCAAATCATGGCATCAATACTGTTGTAAAGAATGTCATGAAGTATTTAAGGTACGAATCAATGCTATTATGGCTATAAAAGAAATAAAAAAATACTAATATCATAAAAACGTTTTATGAGTAATCGATATTAAATACAAGATGAGGGCGGAAATTATAAGTAATAAAATAAAGAAAGAGGGAACAGTTGTACTGATAAGGGTGATATTGTTCCTCATTTATTATGTGGCGTTGATGGTAATCGGTTTTTTACTTCTTGTAGGTGCCGCCTTAGTGACAATTTCAATGCCTGATTTCCTTGGAGGATTGGAGATGATAAACGTTAGGCTATTGATTGTAGGAGTGATAGCCTTGGCCGCCATGTGGTGGTTCTGCATACAAGTTGGCTTCTACCTGATAAAGCCGCTGTTCTTCTCGCCTAAGACATCAAACGAAAACAGGTTTGAAATAGACGAAAACGACTGTCCCTGCCTCTTTTCGATGATTAAGAATGTAGCACATGCCACTGGCAACAAGATGCCCAAACACGTCTATCTGTCGCCAGAAGTGAATGCCTGCGTTTTCTATGACAAGGCAAGCATCTGGTCTATTTTCCTTCCCACAGGAAGAAACCTAATGGTCGGAATAGGACTGCTCCACGGAATGAACTCATCTGAAGTGAAGGCCATCCTAAGCCATGAATTCGGGCATTTCTCCCAACAGTCCATGCGTTTCGGCACCCTTACATACCGCTTGATGCTGATTATCCGTGCCATGATAGACCATGCAAGGGAGCAGTTACAAAAAGACGCAATAGCGAGAAGCCAAGAAGATTACAAATGGTATCAGCATCTGGCAGTTTACCCCATCTCTTTCATTACGAAGAAAACGATTTCTTTTTACAATTGGATAGAGAAAGAAAACAGAAGCCTGTCCAGGTACATGGAGTTCGAGGCTGACACCGTGGCCTGCAAGGTTGTGGGGGCAAGACCGTTCATTTCGTCACTATGCAAGCTCGAAACATTATCGGACAGATATTCAACATACGAAAAAGTGATAGCTGACACGTTGACACAAGGACACTATATGCCGGAATTTTGGCAAACATACATTTTCGTTTACGGCCAGCTTTCAAATAGCGACAAGCTGACTGTGGAAAAAGACACGTCGCTGGATGGCCCCATTGGAGACAGCGCCAAGTACCTCTCTAAAATTTCCATTGTGGACGGATGGAACACTCATCCCTCGCTGTCGGAACGAATAGACAACGCTCGGCAATATGTCAACGTCAACGAAACCACTTACACAGATGACCCTGCCGACTTGGTTGGGCTGAAAATGCTTAACGCCGTTGGAGAAATGCGCCAATGTTTCATTGCCGCCAATCTGCAACAGCCAGTCGACTTGAAAAAGCTATCGGCCATGAGCCAGAAAGATTTCGAAGAGTCTTTTTCAAACCACTATGGAGAACAACTGGGACACTATTTCCTGTCGACATTCATAAACAAAAGAATACACAGCTTCGCTTTTCCTAATGAGAACAAGGTAAAGACCGAACACGTGGAAAATCCGTTTACAGAGGCTAACAGAAACTTGATTTTGGAATATAACCAAGGCTTTAATGACTTTCGCCTCTTGGAACAAATCAAGTCCAGGGAAATTGATGCCAGACATTTCATTTATGACGGAAAACTTTATGCCGATGTTGATGAACCTCTGGCTTTGCAAAATGAATACTTGAAACCACTCTATAAAAAGTGGTGTGACCTGGACTTGGAAATTTACAAGTTCTTGTGGCAAAATACTGAAAGAAAGGGTGCCCTTAATGCGATATATTGGACAATAATGTATGCCAATGATGCCAGCCAAGCATTTGACCCAATAAGGCAGAAATCAGAAGAGATAAGTGAGGGGCTTGCTTTTTATCAATCGCATGGCAGTGAAGTTGCCGTAACAGATGAAATGAGCATGGCGTTGTCAACAGAACTGTGGAAATTCCTTCAAAATTTTGATTTTGAAACGGTCCAGAGTTTGTTCGGAAATGTGGAATCTAACGGTGTCTCACTCAGCAAGATAATGGATGGCTGGAAACAGATTTCGTTATTAAAGCAACATCCTCGAATGAAAGATGCTGACCTTTTGGATACTATCGGTGAAATAGCCAGTTTTTTGGATTATATGCTCGAAGTGGGCAATGGGGAATGGAGAAAAATCTTGATTAAAGTTTACGACAATCAATACCATGGTCAGGCAAATAAAGACGTAAACATTAAAATATGAATCAAAGGGGATTGACTTTGCGATAAGGAATATTAAAATTTCCAAACTGAGTGTACTTATAATGAGGGGCTGGTTCCGTCTGACGGAGTCAGTCCATCATATTCATAGACGTTTCGATTTTCAAGGATAAAAGAAAGATGAATAATTCTTAGCAACATAATCCAGCAGCT
This sequence comes from uncultured Alloprevotella sp., assembly GCA_944322095.1. Taxonomy (GTDB): domain Bacteria; phylum Bacteroidota; class Bacteroidia; order Bacteroidales; family Bacteroidaceae; genus Alloprevotella. Next base: position 22,664 of record CALUNU010000023.1, on the reverse strand, counting down.
TTTCCATCGTGGCACATACTTGCCACACATACTTGCCCATCCCATTCAGTTTCTATGTATGGAAATTTCTTGTAAAGGTTGTAATCATTGCTATGCCACGATTAATTGAACGCCGCTGACCCTCCGAAAAAAATCTGCATACGCCTCGTATGAATCCTGGCCGACGGGGTCAACACGCTGTGGATTTTCCAGGCTAAGCCGGAGTGTGATTTTTTTTGTAACTTCGCCCGCTACAACGGCTGCTCTCAAAAACAACCGGGCTGGCGCGTAGCTGCGTCGGCACATCGGGGAGCTGCGCATTTTCTCTCTCCTTTTGAGGGGCGGCCGTCGAACCTAACAAAAGTAGCCATATATGACACATCTGAGCGTAAACATCAACAAAATAGCCACCCTGCGCAATGCCCGGGGCGGCCGCGTGCCCGACGTGCTGGCCGTTGCGGCCGATTGCGAAAGCTTTGGTGCACAGGGCATAACGGTTCATCCGCGCCCCGACGGCCGCCATATCAGATACGACGACGTGGTGAGGCTCGGCCAGCTCGTTCGGACGGAATTTAACATCGAGGGCTATCCCTCTCCGTCGTTTATGGACTTGGTGACCAAGGTCGGCCCCACGCAGGTGACGCTGGTGCCCGACGCCGCGTCGCAACTGACGTCGGACCACGGCTGGGACACGTGGGCCAGCGAGGCTTTTCTGCGCGAAACGACGGAGCGCCTCCACGCCGCCGGCATACGCGTTTCCATTTTCATTGCGGCCGACGTGCACATGGCCGAAGGGGCCGCGCGCATCGGGGCTGACCGCATAGAGCTCTACACGGGGCCCTATGCCGTTGCCTACGCTGCCGACCGCGAGGGGGCCATTGCCCCGTTTGCCCAGACGGCTGCCCGCTGCCGCGAGCTGGGGCTGGGCGTCAACGCCGGCCACGACCTCAGCCTGGACAACTTGGCTTTCTTTCACCGGGCCATCCCCTGGACCGACGAGGTGAGCATCGGGCATGCTCTTATCTGCGACGCTCTTTATCTGGGCTTGAAGGAAACCATACGCAGCTACCGCGCCTGCCTTGCATAGACGCGGGCTTTACCCGAACACATCCTTTCCAAAAACGCGATATATGCTACACATGTTTTTAGCCAATGGCTTCGAGGAGATTGAGGCCATAACGACCTTGGACATCCTGAGACGTTTGGGGCTCGAAGTGAAAACAATCACCATAACGGGTGCCCGGCTGATACGCGGCGCCCACGGCATCCCCGTGATGGCCGACGCCCTTTTCAGAAAGAACGACATCGACGAGAGCCAGGGGCTCATCTTACCGGGAGGCATGCCCGGTGCCTCTAATCTGTTTCGGCACGAAGGGCTGCGAAAAGAGCTCTTGCAACACAACGAGCGGGGCACGCTCATCGCGGCCATCTGCGCGGCGCCGATGATCCTGGGGCGCAACGGTCTGCTCGAAGGCCGACGTGCCACGTGCTACCCGGGATTTGAAAAATATTTGGCGGGCGCTGAATGCACCGGCGAGATGGTGGCTTGCGACGGCCACATCGTCACAGGCCGCGGACCGGCGGCGGCCGTTGCCTTTGCCATGGCCATCGGAGGAAAATTTGTGGATGCCGCGAAAATAGAGGCGCTGCAAAATGACATGTGCTTCCGACACGAATGACAGGCTGCCGCCACGCCCGGCTGCCGGCGGCGACGTGCTGGCGCAGGACGTCAAGTTTCTGAAAGGCGTGGGGCCGGCGCGGGCAGCCGTGCTGCGCGACGAGGCGGGCGTGGCGACGTTTGGCGACCTGCTCTACTTTTACCCCTACAAATACATCGACCGGTCGGTTGTCTACACCGTTTCGCAACTGCAAGAGGATATGCCCTACGTCCAGCTGAGGGGGCATATCCTCGATTTCGCCACCGAGGGCGAAGGACGGAAGAAACGGCTCAAAGCTGTGTTTACAGACGGTACGGGCTACGTCGAGCTGGTATGGTTTGCGGGCATCAAATACGTGGAAAAGACGCTGAAGGTCAATCAGACGTATCTGCTGCTGGGCAAGCCCACGTCGTTCAACGGGCGCTTCTCTTTCCCCCACCCCGAGTTGGAGGTGGTGAAGGAGGGCGAAAGCCAGGACCGCGGGTTGCAGTCGACCTACCACCTCACCGACCGGATGAAGCGGAGCGGGTTTACGTCGAAAACCATCCGCGAACTGGTGGCCCGCGTTTTCGACGTTGTCAAGGACAGAATGGCCGAGACGTTGCCGCCCTACTTCCTGGCGAAGCACCGCCTCGTTTCCCTGCCGGCCGCTCTGCGGCAGATACACTTTCCCCAATCGGCCACGGTGCTGCCCGAAGCCCAGCGCCGCTTGAAGTTTGAAGAGCTGTTCTACTTGCAGCTCGACATCCTGCGTTATGCCAAAGACCGTGAGCTCTCGCGCGCCGGCTTCCTCTTCCCGCGCGTAGGGATGGCTTTTATGCGCTTTTACAAGGAGAAGTTGCCGTTTGAGCTGACGGGAGCACAAAAACGGGTGATCAAGGAAATAAGAAAGGACATGGTGTCGGGCCACCAGATGAACCGCCTGCTGCAAGGCGACGTGGGGTCGGGAAAGACCATGGTGGCTTTCATGGCCTGCCTCATAGCCATCGACAACGGCTTTCAGGCCTGCATCATGGCGCCAACCGAAATCTTGGCCGAGCAGCACCTGAAAACCGTGCAGGGCTGGTTGGACGGACTCGACGTCGAAGCGGCGCTGCTCACGGGAAACGTCACGGGAGCAAGGCGGAAACGGGTGCTGGACGACCTGGCTTCGGGCAAAATAAAGTTGCTCGTCGGCACGCACGCACTGATAGAGCCCACCGTGAGCTTTCTCAACCTAGGCCTGGCCGTCATCGACGAGCAGCACCGCTTCGGCGTGCGCCAGCGTGCCCGCCTTTGGGCGAAAAACACAATAGCTCCCCACGTGCTTGTGATGACAGCCACGCCGATACCCCGCACCTTGGCCATGACGGTCTATGGCGACCTGGACGTCTCCGTTATCGACGAGCTTCCGCCCGGGCGCAAGCCGGTGAAAACGCTCCACTATTATGCCGAAAACCATGCCAGGCTTTACGACGGCATACGCCACGAGATAAAGGCCGGGCGCCAGGTCTATTTCGTTTTCCCGCTGATTGAGGAAAACGAGAAGAGCGACTTGAAAAACCTGGAACTGGGCTACGAGCATCTGCTGAAAGTTTTTCCCGAGTTTCATATCGGAAAAATCCATGGCCGCATGAAGCCTGCGGAAAAGGAGCAGGCCATGCGCGAGTTTGCTGCCAACCACACAAACATCCTTGTCAGCACGACGGTCATCGAGGTGGGCGTAAACGTGCCCAATGCGTCCGTCATGGTGATCGAGGACGCCAACCGTTTCGGCCTGGCGCAGCTGCATCAGCTCCGGGGGCGCGTGGGGCGCGGTGCGGAGCAGTCGTATTGCATCCTGGTCACCAAGCGGCAACTGAGCGAAAACACGCGACGCAGAATGGCGGTCATGGTGGAAACAAACGACGGCTTCGAAATTGCGGAGGAGGACATGAGGCTGCGTGGCCCCGGCGACATCGAAGGCACCCAGCAGAGCGGCCTGCCCTTCGAATTGAAAATAGCCAACATTGTTAAGGATTCGCCGCTGCTTGCCGAAGCCCGCGAAGCAGCCCGCGAGCTTATCAACAACGACCCTTACGAAAAACTGCCGCAGAACGACGTCGTCTGGACGCAGCTCCGCCGCCTGAAAAAACAAATCGCCAATTTCTCGGCGATTAGTTAGCGTTTATTCTTTTTTCCCCGTTCCTTGATACGGATGGTACAGATAGTACCAGAAATAAGTCTCACCATAAGTGTGCCACAGCTTATTGCGGCGCACGGTGGGGTCGGTATACAGCTTTTCCATCTCCATGAAGTCGCGGAAGTTGGCCCCCACAGCCGCGTTGCTGTATAGCACGACGGGCTTTGTGCGGAGCCGGTTGTAAAGGATAAGCGCTTCGGCATAATAGCGCGGCAGGTCGGTGCTGTCGCTCACCTCGTAAAACAGCGGCAGCTCCCTGGCAAACCGATCCAGCTGCTTTTCCAGCAAAAGAGAACACAGCCAATAGTCGCGGGCCGACGTGCGGTAAGCATATTTCCGGTGCGTCTTGGCCACGCGCTCGAAATAGCGTTGCGGAGCTTCGTTCTCTCGCGGAGCTTTTCCCAGATAGGCATACAGGCTGTCGGGGGGAAACAGCATGCGCGCCGTGTCGCCCCTTTCCAGATAGAGCAACGCTGCCCCACCCTCGGGCAAAGGCCGCTCAAAGAGGTGCCCGCCGAGGCCTTCCGGCTCATGGCTCATGGCAAAAGCCCGCAGGGCGGTGAGCACTGGCGATGTTGCCAGCGAACGCTCGCCCACGGATAGTGCTTTGTCGTGTTTCCCTTCGTTCAGGTAGCGGGCTGTCCGCAGTTCGTAGTGCCATACGTCGTTGGTCTGGCCGGCCAATCCGATAAAGAAGAACACAGCCACCAGGCAGCCCACCGTGGCGTTGTATAAAACCAGGCGTGGCGTGGGTGTTGACGTCTGCTTCCGCTGCCTGGCAAGAAGGAAGTAGGATGCCACCCATGCCAAGAGGGCCGCTGCGGCTGCAACGATGGCGCCGTGGCTCACAGAGGGCGTAAAGGCCGTGAGCAGCACAAGAAAAACCGCCGACGGTATGAAAGAGAGCGGATAAAACCCGCCGCCGAACGGCAGCAGGCGCTGCGACAAGCATTGCAGGCCCAACGCCAGCAGGGTGATTACGCAGGAGCCCACCGGTGGGTTAAATTGCGTCTGTCCGCAAGAAAGCATGTGCTGGGTCAGCGCCAGCGCATCGGCTTGGAACGCATATATATATATAAAGGCGTACGCCCCGAAGAGCACGCATGAAAATATACGTACCCATCGGGGCGTTTCCTTTTCGCGAATGTTGTCTTTCATTCGTGCTGGTCAATCTTTGTTCTTACGTAAAACAACGGCCGAGCGCGCCGGGATGTACAATTGGAGCCATCCCTTTCCGTCGCGCTTCAACAGAGGGTCGAAGTTGGTGAAATGGCATACCGAATCGTCGGCAAATCCATGCCCGCCAAACTCGGTGGCGTCGGTGTTGAGCACCACGCTGTATGCTCCCTCGGGCACCATAAATCCATAGTCGGTATAGCTTCGCGTCGGACTGAAATTGAAGACAAACACCAAGTCGCCGCGGCTGTATGCCAGTATCTGGTCGCCGTCGTTGTGCCATATTTCCTGCACGGGCAGCTTCTGGAAATTGCGTTCGCTCTTGATAACTTCCAGCATGGCCCGGTCAAAATCGCCCAGGTAGTGGTAGCACAAATCGTGGTTGTCCACAAGATGCCATTGCCGCCGTGCATACTTGTAGCTCCACCCGTTACCTTCGCGCGGGAAGTCGATCCACTCAGGGTGTCCGAACTCGTTTCCCATAAAGTTCAGGTAGCCGCCGTTTATCGTCGAGGCCGTGACGAGACGTATCATCTTATGCAGGGCTATCCCGCGCTCCGCAACGCCATTCTCGTCGCCTTTCTTAAAATGCCAGTACATGTCGGCGTCTATCAGGCGGAATATGATGGTCTTGTCGCCCACCAAAGCCTGGTCGTGGCTTTCGCAATACGAGATGTTGTGCTCGTCGGCGCGTCTGTTGGTCACCTCCCAGAATATGCTGCTCGGTTTCCAGTCCTCATCCCGCTTCTCCTTGATGGTCTTTATCCAGTAGTCGGGGATATTCATGGCCATGCGATAGTCGAACCCATAGCCGCCGTCCTTAAACGGTGCGGCCAGGCCCGGCATCCCCGACACTTCCTCGGCGATGGTGATGGCCTGCGGCTTCACCTCGTGTATCAGCTGGTTGGCCAGCGTCAGATAGCAGATGGCGTTGTCGTCCTGGTGGCCGTTGTAGTAGTCGCCGTAGCCTCCGAAGGCTTCGCCCAGGCCGTGGCTGTAATACAGCATCGACGTAACGCCGTCGAAACGGAAACCATCAAACTGGAATTCGCTCAGCCAATACTTGCAATTGGAGAGCAGGAAGTGGATTACTTCGTTTTTCCCATAATCGAAGCACAGGCTGTCCCATGCCGGGTGTTCCCGCCGGCCGCCCGTGTAGAAGAACTGGCAGGGGTCGCCCGCCAGATTGCCGAGGCCCTCCACTTCGTTCTTTACGGCATGGCTTTGCACCATGTCCATGATGACAGCGATGCCGTTGCGATGGGCTTCATCGATGAGCTGTTTCAGTTCGTCGGGCGTTCCGAAACGGCTCGACGGAGCGAAAAAGCTGGATACGTGGTAGCCAAAGCTCCCATAGTAGGGATGCTCCTGGATGGCCATAATCTGAAGGCAGTTGTATCCGTCCTTGATGACGCGCGGCAGGATGTTCTCGCGAAATTCGTTGTACGTACCCACCTTTTCAGCGTCTTGGGCCATGCCTATGTGGCATTCGTAAATCAGGAGCGGGTTGCGCTTCGGGCGGAAGTTCTTTTTCTTGAACTGATAGGGCTCGGCGGGGTCCCACACCTGAGCACTGAATATTTTTGTCTGCTCGTCCTGCACGACGCGCTGGCACCAGGCCGGTATCCTTTCGCCTTCGCCACCGTCCCAGTAGACTTTCATTTTGTACAGGTCGAGGTGTTTCATGGCTTTGACCGGAAGCTTGATTTCCCAGTTGCCGCTGTCGGAAATTCTCTTCAGCTTATACTTTTCGTCTTCGGTCCACCCGTTGAAATCGCCTATCAGATAAATGGCGGTTGCGTTCGGGGCCCACTCGCGGAATACCCATTTACGTCCTTCCTTGTGCAGGCCGAAATAGAGATACCCGTCTGCAAAGTCGGAAAGGCTTCCTTTGCCTCCCGTCAGTTCGTCGATTTTGTCCAGCGCATGCCGGTGCCGCCCTTCGATGGCGTCTGCATACGGTTCGAGCCAGGGGTCGCCCTTGATGAGCTTCAACGTTGCTTTTTTTGTCGCTGCCATGTTTTTTCGTTTTATAGTTTAAGGTAAGTGTTTGGTGCCGTGAAGGGGGGCGCAGCCCTCCTCCCGTTATTTTTCCAGGCGGCCGTTTTTGTAGCTGCCTTTTTTAACAACGTTTCCGTTGCGGTCATACTCCACAAAGGGGCCGTCTTTTTCGCCATCTTTATAGTTGCCGTCAAAGCGGGAACCGTCGGCGTGTATTTCGATGGCCCGTCCGTTGCGTTTGCCGTCTTTGAATATGCCTTTAAACTTTTCGCCCGAGGCATAGCGGAGCACGCCTTCGCCGTGCATCTCGTTGTCTTTCCATCCGCCCTCATACACGTCGCCGTTCTTCCATTTGTACGTGCCGTGCCCGTTGCGTTTGTTGTTTTTCCACGTGCCGGTATAAACGGCCACGCCTTTCCACGTGAATGTGCCCTGACCGTCCTGTTCGCCGTTGAGGAAGTGGCCCACATATTTATCGCCGTTGGCAAACGTAAAGACGCCTTCGCCCGTGCGTTCGCCGTCGGCATATTCGCCTTCGTAGACGTCGCCGTTCTTAAAGCGGTAGATGCCCTTGCCGTCTTGGTTGCCGTCTTTCCAGGCTCCGATGTACGTGTCGCCGTCGGCATAGACAAACGTGCCGTAACCGTTGCGCAGGTTGTTGGCCCATTCGCCTTCGTAGCGGGAGCCGTCGTTCCAGTCGAACACGCCCTCGCCGGCTTTCTCGTCGTTCACCCAGTTGCCTTCGTAATAGGCTCCGCTGGCATACGTATAGGTGCCCTTGCCGTTTCGCTTGTCTTCTTTCCAGTTTCCGCGGTAGACGTCACCGTTGTAATAGAACATGGCGCCGGCCCCTTCCTTGCTGTCGCGATACCACAGCCCCTCGTATCGGTTGTTGTTGAGGAAATAATAGGTTCCGCGGCCGTGCTGCTGGTCGTTAAACCATTGCCCTTCATATCGTTCTCCGTCGGCATAGGTATAGGTGCCGTAGCCATGGCGTTTTCCCTTCACATATTCGCCTTCGTAGATGTCGCCGTTCTTGAATACGGTGCGGCCCTTGCCGTTCGGCTTGCCGCTGACGAGCTCTCCCGTGTAGATGGAGCCGTCCTTGAACGTATAGGAGCCCACTTGCAGTTTCTGTGCAAAGGCTGCCATGAAAAATGTCAGCGATAAAATGAGAGCTGTGTATCTCCGCTTTGAAATCATTCTTTTCTGTTGCTTGTCTTTGTTGGCAGGGGCCTCCATCAGCTGTTGCGCCCCCGGGTTTCATCATTAAACGTTCCTGTCTCCCCCGTTGTGGTTACCGGCCGCCTTTGGCCAGCAGCTCTTCGGCTTTGCGTAAGTCGTCGGGCGTGTCGATGCCCACGGTTCCCAGCGCTGTCTGAGCCACTTTTATTTTGTAGCCTGCTTCGAGCCAGCGCAGCTGTTCCAGCGATTCGGCCATTTCGAGCGGCGACTGCGGCAGCTGCGTGATGGCCCGCAGAACGGGCCGCCGGTAGGCATACAGTCCGATGTGCTTATAGTATGTATGCCGGCTGAGCCATTCTTCGCGCGGGATGCCACGCAGGAACGGGATGACCGAGCGGCTGAAATACATGGCAAATCCGTTTCCGTCGACAACCACCTTCGGGCTGCCGGGATTTTCCAGCGCCTCGGGCCCCATGTCGGGCGTAAAGGGCTGCACAAGGGTGGCTATCTGCGTGCCGGCATCGTCGAAGCAGCTTTTGATGCTTTCCAGCTGCGAAGGGGCGATAAAGGGCTCATCGCCCTGCACGTTGATGACAACGTCGTAACTGCCGCCCACCAGATCGGCCGCCTCGTTGCAGCGATCAGTGCCGCTCTTGTGGTGGCTGCCCGTCATGACGGCGCGGCCGCCAAAGGCTTCGACGGCTGCGCGGATGCGTTCGTCGTCGGTGGCCACATATACGTTGTCGATTACGCTGCGCACCCGCTCGTAAACCCACTGTACAATGGGCTTTCCGCCCAGCAAGGCCAAAGGCTTTCCCGGGAAACGGGTCGATGCGTATCGGGAGGGTATCAGTGCTAAAAACTTCATATCTTTTCGTTCGTTTGTAGGGTCTGTTTCTTTCATGTCTCACCGCCGTCAGTCGAACAGCGCGTCGATGCCGCCGCTGTTGTCGGGCGTGGCGGGGATGCTGTCGGCTGCCGGGAGCTGCAAGTCGACGGTCGTCGTGTCTTTGCGGATGTCGAAAGTCTCCGTCTGCAAATATCCCAGCGATTTGTCGCGATACACCTTCGTCATGTAGTAGGCCCAGATGGGCAGGGCCGACGATGCGCCCTGTCCGTAGGTCATGGAGTTGAAGTGGATGTCGCGTTCCTCACCGCCCACCCAGCACGCGCTGACCAGGCGGGGCACAAAACCGACGAACCAGCCGTCCGAGTTGCGGTTGGTCGTGCCGGTCTTGCCGCCGGCAGGCGCCGTGAGGTGATATTTGTAGCGGATGCGGCCGCCCGTTCCATGGTCGATAACGCCTTGCAGCATCTCAATCATTTCATACGAGCTGTTTTCGCTGATCACTTCGTTCATGCGCGGATGAAACTCGGCGATAACGTTCCCCTGGTTGTCCTCGATGCGCGTCACGAGGATGGGAGCACAGCGGATGCCTTTATTGACAAAGGCTGTATAGGCGCTGGCCAGCTCTGCCACGGTGATGTCGCACGGGCCCAGACACAAAGCCAGCGACGGATGGATGTCGCGGTTGGCTATGCCGAACTCGTGCAGCAGATTGACGAGCCGGTAGCCCGTTGGGTCGACGGCATACATCAGCTGCGCCGTGATCCAGTTGTTCGACTGGCTCAGGCCCCAGCGCAGCGGCACCTGTTGCCCGTAGCGTGCCCGGCTGGCGTTGCGCGGCGTCCACGGCCGTCCGGCCACGTAGAACGTGCGCTGCACGTTCGGCATCCTGTCGTCGGGAGAGCGTCCGTCCTCCATGGCCAGGGCGTAGACAAACGGCTTCATCGTGGAGCCTATCTGCCGCCGCCCCACCATGCACATGTCGTACTGGAAGTGCTTATAGTTTAAGCCGCCCACATAGGCTTTTACGTAGCCCGTGGCGGGATCTATCGAAATCATGCCCGCGCGCAGGAACGACTTGTAATAGCGTATAGAGTCGAGCGGGGTCATTGTGGTGTCTACCTCGCCGTGGTAGGTGAACACGGTCATGGGCGTTTTCGTGCGGAAAGCGAGCCTTATCTCTTCCTCCGTGGCGCCGTCGGCCTTCATGGCCCGGTAGCGGTCGCTCTGGCGCACCGAGCGGGTCAGGATTTTGTTGATTTCGTCGTTCGTGAGCGCCGTGGAGAAAGGAAATTTGGGCGAAGAGGCCTTTTGCTGCTCAAACTTCTTTTGCAGATAGAGCGCCACGTGGCCGTAGACCGACTCCTCGGCATACCGCTGCATGCGCGAGTCGATGGAGGTGTATATTTTCAGGCCGTCGGTATATATGTCGTAGTTCGTACCGTCTTTCTTGAAGTTTTTCTTGCACCAGCCGTAGAGGGGGTCGCGTTCCCACGCGAGCGAATCTTCGTAAAACTGCTGGTCCTGCCATGCCATGTAGTTTTCGCGTTCGGGCTTTCCCGCCATCATGATGCGGCGCAGGTATTCGCGCAGGTAAGCGGCCTGCCCCTCTTTGTGGTCTATCCGGTGAAATTTCAGTTCGAGCGGCTCGCGCGAAAGTTCTTCATATTCGGCCTGCGTCAGATAGCCGGCCTTGCACATTTGCGACAGCACGACGTTGCGCCGCTCGCGGCAGCGCTCGGGCTGCCGCACGGGGTTGTAGTAAGAGGGGTTTTTGCACATGCCGATGAGCGTGGCCGATTCCACGATGCTCAGGTCTTTCGGCAGTTTGCTGAAATAGACGTTGGCCGCCGTCTTGATGCCCACGGCGTTATGCAGGAAGTCGAAATAGTTCAGGTAGAGCGTAAGGATTTCTTCCTTCGTGTAATAGCGTTCCAGTTCGACGGCAATGACCCATTCTATCGGCTTCTGGAAGAGGCGCTCCATCGTAGTTTCCGCAGTCGAGGAGTAAAGCTGTTTTGCCAGCTGCTGCGTGATGGTGCTCCCGCCGCCGGCGTTGACGTTGCCCAGGATGCCGCGCTTGATGACGGCTCGCCCAAGCGCTTTGATGTCGATGCCGGAATGGTCGTAAAAGCGCACATCCTCCGTTGCTATGAGCGCATCGAAAAGATGCGGCGAAATACTGTCGTAATCCACGAAGATGCGGTTTTCGCTTCTCGACCACGTGCCCAGCAGCTTGCCGTCGGAGGTAATGACCTGCGAGGCAAAACGGCTGATGGGGCTTTGCAGCTCATCGAGCGGGGGCATGTAGCCGATCCATCCTTTGGCAATGGCCAGAAATCCGCCGGCCACCGCCAGCACGACCAGCACGAAAAAGCTCCAAAGGATGCGTATGAATTTTTTCCTCATAAGGATGGGGGTCTCAGCTGAAATAAAATCGATTTGAGGGCAAATTTACGGAAAAGCTTCCGCACGGCAAACCGTCCCCTTGTTTTTTTGGAACATATCCCGGCGGCAAAAATCGGTTTCCTGCCGGCAAAAATCGTTTTTCTGCCGGTAAAATTCGTTTTCTTCCCACCTCCGCCGACGAAGAAGGCGGGAAAATGCCGACAGACGACGCTGCCCGCGTCCGCGCAACGACCGGGGGCGCGCAGGCGAAAGCTTACGCATCGACGGGTGAGAATAAAGTTAGAGCGAAAGGTGAGATAAAACAGAATACAGAATTGCAAACAAGGTCGTTACGCCCCGTTTACAGCTCTACGGAGAGCCCGTCGTATGCAAGCGTCACGTCGGGAGGCAGGAGAGCCTGTGCCCCGGCATGAAGCCCCGCGCCGTGGCTCATGTGGACGAGGAACGTGCGCGGGCTGCCCAAGCGCCGGGCAAAGGCCACGGCCTCGCCGATGCTCTGGTGCGACGGATGGGGCTCGCGACGCAGCCCGTTGACCACGAGCGTCTTGACGCCCGCCAGGTAGGGCAGCTCCTCGTCGGGCAGCGTCTTCATGTCGGTAATGTAGGCCAACGGCCCGATGCGGTAGCCCACGATGGGCAGCCGGCCGTGCATCACGCGGAAGGGCACCACCTCTACCCCGCCGACGCTGAACGGCTCGTGAAAACGGATGCGGTGCAGGCTGATTTGCGGTACGCCGGGATATTTATGCGTGACGAAGCAGTAAGGAATGCGTTGCTCCAAATGGGTGGCACAATAGTCCTCGGCATAAACGTCGACGTTGCCGAAAACGCTGAACGGGCGCAAATCGTCGAGCCCGCCCACGTGGTCGTAGTGCTCGTGCGTGAGGAGAACGGCGTCGAGCCTGCGAAACGGCAGGGAGAGCATCTGACGACGAAAATCGGGCCCGCAATCGATGAGGATGCGGCGGCCGCCGTCGGTTTCGAGCAGGGCCGAGGTGCGCAAACGGCGGTCGCGCGCATCGGGCGACGTGCAGACGGGGCACGTGCAGCCCATCTGGGGCACGCCCGTGCTGGTGCCGGTGCCGAGAAACGTGAGCCTCACGACCGGCCTTATATAAAGTTGACTTCGGGGTGCAGATCGATGCCGAAACGGTCGCGTACGTCGGACCGGATGGCGTCGGAAAGAGCCACGACGTCGCTGCCCGTGGCGCCGCCAAGATTGACGAGCACCAGTGCCTGGCGGTCGTGGACGCCGGTGCGGCCCAGCGGACGCCCTTTCCAGCCACATTGCTCTATCATCCAGCCGGCCGGTATCTTCACGCCGCCGGGCATGGCATAATGGGGCATGTCGGGATAGCGGGCGGCCAGCTCGCGGTATTTTTCTTCGCTCACCACGGGGTTGACGAAGAAAGAGCCGGCGTTGCCCCGCTCGGAAGGGTCGGGCAGCTTGGCCCGCCGGATGTCGACCACCAGCCGGCGCAACTCTTCGGCCGTGGGGTTGTGCATGCCTCGCCGCTCCATTTCCTTTTGCAGCGCGCCGTACGAAAGCACCGGCGCGAAACGGCACGACAGGCGGAATACGACGTGCGTCACGACGTAGCGGCCGTGCCCTTCGCCTTTGAAGAAGCTGCTGCGATAGCCGTACCGGCATTCGTCGTGCGTGAATACACGAGCCTTGCCCGAAGCAACTTCGATTGTTTCGACGCAATCGATAAATTTCTCCACTTCTTCGCCATACGCACCGATGTTCTGCACGGCGGCAGCTCCCACCTCGCCGGGAATGAGCGAGAGGTTCTCGATGCCGTAAAGGTGGCGGCTTACGCAGCGGGCCACAAAGTCGTCCCACACCTCGCCGGCGCCCACGCGAAGCAGCACGGTGTCGGCGTTGCCGCCCGCCATGTCGACACCGCGAATGGCCGAGTGGAGAATGGTGCCGGGAAAATCGCGGGTGAAGAGCAGGTTGCTGCCCGCACCTATGTGGAGAAAGGGCTCGTCGGGATGCTCGCGCAGCACGGCCAGGGCCTCATGCAGCTCGTCGGCCGTTTCATATTCGATGAAACGGCGGCAACGGGCGTCGATGCCGAATGTGTTGTGATGAAGCAGGGAATAATTTTCGTAAACTTTCATGTCGTCAGTTTTCAAGGCGCGTGAGCATCCATTCGCCATGTTTTTTTGAAAATTTCAACGTACAGTTCATTCCTCCCGACAGGCTGTTGAGCACGAGGATGCGTTCGGCCGTGGGCCGGTAGGCTTGTCCGTAGTTGATGTTGGTAATGACGTGTTGCGGCAGCTCGGGGCGGAAGTCTATCCACTGGTCAACGTCGAGCACGCCCTCGATGTTTTCAAAATTGTCAGAGTCGTACGTACTGAAAGCAAAGGGATTGCTGATGTGGTCGTGCTGAAAGGTGGAGTCGGTGACGAAGCGGCGGTAAAAGAGATAGAACTCGCTGTTTCCGTTCTTCTCCAAGGCGTGGGAGTTTAAGGAAACAAGTTGCCACATGCCGTTGTTCTTTTTAAAATGATATTGTTTGACGCGGTCTTTGTCCAGATACACCCACTCCACCGTCACGTCATGGACGGCGGTATCCTTTTCGGCGTCGAGGGCCGCCTCGTCGTCGAAAATCATAGTGTATATGTCGTCGCGCGAATACATGTAGTCGTGCTTCCATTGCTTTTCGGCAATGGGGCGGTTGCGTCCGTCGACGTAGTTGGCAAGGGGAAATTTTATTCTGTCGCGCTGAAAACGGTCGTTCTTCATGAACGCATAAATAAAGTCGTCGAAAAGCTTATCGGCGGCCCTGGGCGGCGTGGCGGCAGTGGCATCGGCGGTGTCGGCCGGCATTTCCATCGCAGCCGTGTCACGGCTTGTTTCTTTTTCGGGCGCGGTTTCTCGTTTTTCACCTGAGCAGGCAGCGAGCATCGCCACAGTCGAAATGCTCAATAACATTCTCCTCATGATTGAAAACTTTTTAACGGCCGCAAAAATACGGCTTTTCTTTCGAAAGCCGGTAGAAAAGCGAATAATTCTTTGCTACATGACAAGCACATGGAAATGCAGTTCGGCTCAGTCAAAGGAAAAACAAGCTTTTCCTTGGCTCGGCGCTCGCCTTTCGCTCATCTTTGTTTCACGAAGACAGGAGGCGGCTCGGCCAAGCCAACGAAAAACAAGTTTTTCCTTGGCTCGGCGCTCGCCTTTCGCTATCTTTGCGTCTGTTTTAGCGACATAAACCAAAAAGCATGATAGAAAAAATAGAGAGCTTGCTGGAAGAGGTGAAAACCTTGCTGGCGGCGGACGCAAAGGAAGTGGAGACGCTCCGCATCAGATATCTCGGTAAAAAAGGTGTTGTCAACGATTTGATGAGCGAGTTTCACAACGTACCCGCCGACCGGAAACGCGAAGTGGGCATGAAGCTCAACGAACTGAAAACGGCTGTGCAGGAAAAAATCAACGCCCTGCGCCAAGAGATGCTGACGCACGAGGACGACCACCTCGACCTTGACCTCACCCGCACGCCTTATCCCGTCAAGCTGGGAACCAGACATCCGCTTTCGCTCGTAAAAAACGAAATTATCGACATATTTTCCCGCTTGGGCTTTTCGCTGGCAAGCGGCCCCGAGGTGGAAGACGACTGGCACGTCTTTTCTTCCATGAACTTTGCTCCCGACCACCCCGCCCGCGATATGCAGGACACGTTCTTCGTGGAGCAGCATCCCGACATTGTGCTCCGCACGCATACCAGTTCGGTGCAGAGCCGCGTTATGGAACGCCAGCAGCCGCCCATCCGCGTGATTTGCCCGGGACGCGTTTACCGCAATGAGGTGATTAGCGCACGGGCCCACTGCTTCTTCCACCAGGTGGAGGGTTTATATGTGGACGAGGACGTTTCGTTCACCGACCTGAAACAGGTGCTGCTCACGTTTGCCCGCGAAATGTTCGGACCCGACACGAAGATACGCCTTCGCCCCTCCTATTTCCCCTTTACAGAACCGTCTGCCGAGATGGATATCAGCTGCAACATCTGCGGTGGCAAGGGTTGCAACCTTTGCAAAAACACCGGATGGGTGGAAATCCTCGGTTGCGGCATGGTAGACCCGAACGTGCTGGATGCAAACGGTATCGACAGCACAAAATACAAGGGTTATGCCTTTGGTATGGGCGTGGAACGCATTGCAAACCTGAAATATCAGGTGAAAGACCTGCGCATGTTCTCTGAAAACGACGTGCGCTTCCTGGACGAATTTATTTCGGCCAACTGATTTAAGCTTTTTCCGGGTGTACTCATGCAGGACGTACCATGTCGGTTCAGTACGTAGTCATGGGTACACCTTTTTCTTTCTCATCACTTCCGCCAAACGTCGGGAAAACAAACGAAACAGCCCTATTACCATAAATATATATGAACAGCTTCGTTGAAGAACTCTTCATAACCTCGGGCATGGCTTCGGCAACAGCCCACATTTTGGCTCCGTTGGCCTTGCTTCTGCTACTTTCACTTATAGCCCTCTGCTGCGGATGGATATGCACGCGGTTTCTGATGCCAGCCATACTGAAGCTCGTTTCCAAAACCTCAACTCGGCTGGACGACTATTTTGTAAACGTTCCCGTGCTGCGGGGATTGTCGCATATCGTCCCGGGTATCATATTTTACATCTTCCTCCCCTACTGTTTTCCCGAGACGCAACCCGGTGCCGACAGCCCACTGCTGCACATGGTGCTGCTGGTGGCCGTAAAAATCTACATTACCATCACAACGGTCATGCTGATAACGGCCTTTCTGACCAACCTCAACACGTTTACCACCGAGCAGGACAAGGCCCGAAACCATCATATCGTCGGCATCCTTCAATTCCTGAAACTGATATGCTACTGCATGGGCGGCATCGTCGTCATAGCTTTTCTTTTCAACCGCTCTCCGCTGAATCTCATCGCAGGACTGGGTGCTGTGGCCACGGTGCTCATGCTTGTCTTCCGCGACAGCATTCTCGGCCTGGTGGCAGGCATACAGCTCTCGGCCAATCGCATGCTTAAGCCCGGCGATTGGGTGACTATCAAGAAACTGGGCATTGACGGCTTCGTAGAAGAAGTGTCGCTCACCACGGTAAAAATCCGTAACTTCGACAATACGATTTCCACTGTGCCGCCTTACACGCTTGTGAGCGACTCCTTCCAGAATTGGAGCAACATGTTCCAAGTGCAGGCCCGCAGGTTCAAACGTTCGCTCTACATTGACGTAAACTCCATTCGCATCTGCTCAAAAGAGGAATTAGGCATGTTGCGGCGCGATAAATTAATCACGAAAGAAGAAGCCGAAGAGCCCGATGCAGTCAACCTCACCCTGTTCCGCCATTACGCCGAACGCCACTTACGAAGCAATCCCCTGGTTCGGGACGACAAATGGCTGATGGCGCGCCAGTTGGAGTCGACGCCGCAAGGCCTCCCCGTCGAATTGTTTTTCTATTTCAAGGAAACCGACTTCGTAAAATACGAACAGCTTTCGGCCGAAACCGTAGAACGTCTCATTGCTGTTCTTCCACGCTTCGGTCTCCGCCTGTTCCAAGCCCCCTCCGGTCACGATATATCCAAGAGCTTAACTTACGCCAAGTAAATATCCGCAGACGATCCGCAAGTACGGCTCCCAGAAAAAACAAAACGACAAGACTCCACGTCAAAAGTAAAAATTCAACCCCGCTATAAACTTTATACCAACTCCTGACCGTTCCATAATAAAAGGGAAACAAAATAGCATTTGTGTTCAGCAGATAAACCGCAAAGCAACTTTCCGCAACAAGGTTGATAACGCGATTTTCAAGCCTCCTCCCCACAAAGGAGAGGAGGAGAAAAACGGCGCCACAGACTATAAAAGGATTGGAGTAGGCTACACTTTTTTCGATGCAGAATGAAAAAATTGATTTTTCGGGAAGCAGGAACGCGCTTGCTATTATAAAAAATGTGGAGATGAGGACATAAAACAAGTAAATGAGCAGGAATAGATTTTTGTTCGCTTGCCCGATGCTTTCGGAAGCATACAATTTTAAATAACGGGCAAGCAGGTATAAGCCCATGAAAGATAAAACGGAGTAGCCGTTGCTGAAATAACGGCTGCCGACGAAAAACTCACAGATGAATTGCAACGCGTAGAATATAATCAGAAAGTGAAGCAGTTTCCTTTTTCCCGAATGCTCGACAAAGCTGTTGAGGAGAGGGCTGATGGCATACAGGATAAGGTAGGTCCAAAGAAACCAATAGTCTTTTAAGGAGTCGATGACGTTGCTTTCTGTCAAAATCTGCTCTCCTGTAATCTGTGTATAAACGAATGCGCCCAATAATACGAGAAGCGAAAGGAAAAGACTTTGATACAGAAGTTTGAAAGCTCCTTTCCACGACGGGCGAAGCCCGAACCAGCCCGATATCATGACAAAAACATTTACGCTGACAACGGCCATGCTTTCCAAAAGCACAGAAGGAACGACTGAAAGCGGATCGGCCTTGATTATTGCTTGTTTAGGATAGCCCAGTGCCAGATAGTCGGCATGTAGCACCAGCACAAAGAGCATGGCAATGATTCGCAGCAGTTCGATACCCGATTGTCGTTTTGCGGTGGAAGCGTTCATCGTGAATTTTCAGTTTGTAACCGTTTTCAGGCGGTTGAGATAAGTGAAAAAGAAAGCCTCCGCCCCTATCAGAAGCAGGAAGCGGAGGCTTTTTACAAGTTTATGGGATTTAAAATTCGGCAGACTTGGGCGTTCTCGGGAATGGTATGACATCGCGAATGTTTTGCATGCCCGTAACGAACAGAATGAGCCGTTCAAAGCCAAGACCAAAGCCGCTGTGCGGGCATGTGCCGAAACGACGCGTGTCGAGATACCACCACATGTCCTTCATCGGGATGTTAAGCTCCTGAATACGGGCCATGAGTTTGTCGTAACTTTCCTCGCGTTCGGATCCGCCGATGATTTCTCCGATTTGCGGGAAGAGCACATCCATAGCGCGCACGGTTTTTCCGTCTTCGTTCAGCTTCATGTAGAATGCCTTGATCTCCTTCGGATAATCGGTCAGGATAACCGGGCGCTTGAAGTGTTCTTCCACCAGGAAGCGTTCGTGCTCGCTGGCCAGGTCGGCTCCCCAATAGATGGGGAATTCAAACTTGCGGCCGTTCTTCACTGCCTCTTCCAAGATGCGGATGCCTTCCGTATAGGTGAGGCGCACGAAGTCGTGCTCGACGACAAAATGCAGGCGTTCGAGGAGTTGCTTGTCTATCATCTTGTTCAGGAACTCCAAGTCGTCTGCGCAGTTGTCCAAGGCCCACCGTACGCAATATTTGATGAAGTCCTCGGCCAGGTCCATGTTGTCGTTGATGTCGTAGAAAGCCACCTCGGGCTCTATCATCCAAAACTCGGCCAAGTGGCGCGGCGTGTTGGAGTTTTCTGCGCGGAACGTGGGTCCGAACGTATAGATGGCGCCGAGCGCTGTGGCCCCCAGCTCACCTTCGAGCTGGCCGCTGACGGTGAGCGAGGTGGACTTGCCAAAGAAATCGTCGCTGTAATCTATTTTTCCCTCCTCATCTTTTTTGATATCGTACAGGTTTTTCGTCGTAACCTGGAACATCTGGCCGGCTCCCTCGCAGTCGCTGGCCGTTATGATGGGCGTGTGGAAATAGTAGAATCCGTGTTCGTGGAAGTAGCGGTGGATGGCCATCGCCATGTTGTGGCGTATTCTGAAGACGGCGCCGAACGTATTGGTGCGAAGCCGCATGTGAGCGTGCTGACGCATGTACTCGAACGACTGCCCTTTCTTCTGCATGGGATATTCGGGCCCGCAAGTACCCAGTATCTCAATGGCTGTGGCTTGTAGCTCCACGTTCTGCCCGCTTCCCACGCTCTGCACGAGTTTTCCGTCTACGCTCAGACAGGCGCCGGTGGTGATTTTTCTGAGCACCTCGTCGTCAAACTTGTCGACGTCGGCCACGACCTGAATGTTCTTGATGGTCGAGCCGTCGTTGAGGGCGATAAAATTGACCGACTTGCTTCCGCGACGTGTTCTGACCCAGCCTTTTACGTTGATGTCCTTGCCATATTCCTCGCTGGCCAGGGCTTCGATGATTCTCGTTCTCTTGATTTTTTCCATGATTTCGGTTTGCTGTGATGAGTCAGCGCGGTGGAGACCTTTACTCGAAGGCCCCCATGCGCAGCATGTTCACTTCTTTCTCCGTGAGGTAGCGCCAGTCGCCACGTCGCACGTTCTTCTTGGTGAGGCCGGCGAAATAAACGCGGTCCAGCTTGGTCACATGATAGCCGAGGCTTTCAAAAATGCGGCGCACAATTCTGTTTTTTCCCGAGTGGATTTCTATGCCCACCTGCTTCTTGTCTGTTGCGCTGGCATATTCAATGTGGTCGGCTTTGATTTCGCCGTCGTCGAGCATGATGCCTTCCGAGATCCGGTACATGTCGGACGCCGTGAGGCTCTTGTCGAGGAAAACGTGATATATCTTCTTTTTCAGATACTTCGGGTGCGTCAGTTTGCTGGCCAGCTCGCCGTCGTTTGTCAGCAGCAGTACGCCCGTCGTGTTGCGGTCGAGGCGTCCTACGGGATAGATGCGCTCGGGGCAGGCGTTCTTCACGAGATCCATCACCGTCTTGCGGTTTTGGGGGTCTTCGCTGGTCGTTACGTAGCCTTTGGGCTTATTGAGGAGCACGTAGACTTTTTTTTCGAGGCGTACCGGCGTGTCGTGGAACTTGATGTCGTCGGAGCGATACACCTTGGTGCCGAGCTCCGTTACGACGTTGCCGTTCACCGTTATGACGCCCGACTGTATGTACTTGTCGGCGTCGCGTCGCGAGCAGATGCCGGCATTGGCCAGAAATTTGTTAAGACGTACCGGTGCGTTCAGGTCGATGTTGTCGTCCTTGTAGTCGATGCGCTTCTTGAAGTTGAACTTCGGGCGGACGTTGCTCTTGGGGCGGGGACGTCCGTAGCGCGATTGCTGACGCCCGCGGAAATCGCGACTGCCGTCGGCTCCCTGGTAGTCGGCATTGTCGCCGCCATATCCACCGCCATAGCGCGGATAATCGTTGCGGTTGTTATAGCGCTGGCCGCGATAGTCGTTTCCGCCGGAATATCCCTGTTGCCGGCCGTAGCGGGGCGTCTGCTGATAGCCACGTCCGCGATAGTCGGCGTTTTCGTCGTAGCGCTGGCGGTAGCCGCCGGTCTGATAGCCGTCGCGGCCTTCGCCATAGCCGCTGCTATAAGCAGGGCGATTGCCGCGCGGCTGGCGGTCGCCATAAGTTCCCCGCGGCGCATATCCGCCGCGCTGGCCATACCGGTCGGACGAGAAGCGCTGATTGTAGCCTCCTCCGTTTTTCTGGTATCTCGGTCGGTTGTACGAATCGTTGTTCTTGTTTTCGCTGCCGTCTTCTCCGACGTAGTTGTTCGTTTCAAAGATTTCTTCGCTCATAATGTTGATGATAATTTAAGATGATGCGCCTCGCGGCGCGTTTGCGGCATCAGATGCCCGTGTAGTTGTAAGGAGTGATGTTTCTGAGTTCGGCCTTGACCCTTTCGTCCACGTTCAGCGTGTCGATAAAGCCGGCAATGTCCTCGTGCGTGACGGCTGCATTGGTGCGCGTCAGGGCTTTCAGCGTTTCGTAGGGATGGGGATAGCCCTCGCGGCGCAGCACCGTCTGGATGGCCTCGGCCACGACAGCCCAGCAGCCATCGAGATCGGCCTTGATGGCTTCTTCGTGGAGCAGGAGCTTGCGCAGGCCCTTCAACGTGCTTTGAAAAGCGATGGACGTGTGGGCCAGGGGCACGCCGATGTTGCGTATGACGGTCGAGTCGGTCAGGTCGCGCTGCAAGCGGGATATGGGGAGCTTGTGGCTCAGGTGTTCGAACAGCGCGTTGGCGATGCCGAGGTTGCCCTCGGAGTTTTCAAAGTCGATGGGGTTCACCTTATGCGGCATAGCGCTCGACCCCACTTCGCCCGCCTTGATCTGCTGCTTGAAATATCCCATGGAAATATATTGCCAGAAGTCGCGGTCGAGGTCGATGACCACCGTATTGATGCGCTTCAAGGCGTCGAACACGGCTGCCAGGTTGTCGTAGTTGCTTATCTGCGTGGTATAGGTTTCGCGTTCGAGCCCGAGCTTTTCTTTTACGAAGCGGTCGCCAAAAGCCCGCCAGTCCGTTTCGGGATAGGCCACGTGGTGGGCGTTATAGTTGCCCGTGGCGCCGCCGAACTTTGCGCTCATCGGCGTTTGACGCAGGAGCGTCATCTGCTGCCGTATTCTGTAAGCAAACACGGCCACTTCCTTGCCCAGCCGGGTGGGCGATGCGGGCTGTCCGTGGGTGCGTGCCAGCATGGGGATGTCCTTCCACGCCTCGGCATAGGCTTCCAGCTGCCCGACGAGCTCTTCGAGCTGCGGCATGTAGACGTCGGAGAGCGCTTCCTTCACCATCAGGGGAAAGGCCGTGTTGTTAATGTCCTGCGACGTGAGGCCAAAATGGATGAACTCCTTGTATGCATCCAGTCCGCCCAGGGCGTCGAAACGTTCCTTGATGAAATATTCCACGGCCTTGACGTCGTGGTTGGTCACTTTCTCAATATCCTTGATGCGGGCGGCGTCGGCTTCGGAAAAACCGGTATATATCTTGCGCAGCTCGCCAAACAGCTCTTGCGGGAAGCCTGCCAGCTGCGGCAAGGGCAACTCGCACAGCGCGATGAAGTATTCTATCTCGACGCGGGTGCGGTATTTCATCAGCGCCCACTCCGAAAAATACGGCGAGAGGGCTTCGGTCTTGGAGCCGTAGCGGCCGTCGACGGGCGAAACGGCTGTCAGTCTGTCTAAACTCATGTCCTTCGATGTTTTATAGTCAGGAAAACACTTGCAAAGGTAGTGTAAAATCTTGATTTACGTCCGCCTCCGCCTGCTAAATCAGCCGGAAGCGCAGCTTTGCGCAGATAAAAAAACGGACAGCTCTGTTTGAGACTGTCCGCTGATGAAAAAACTTTCGCTATTACCTGTGTTTCTCTTGCTGCATTTCGTCGTGCAAAAGAAAACAGCCGTTAGACTGTGGGCGCTGAGGGATTCGAACCCCCGACCCTCTGCTTGTAAGGCAGACGCTCTGAACCAGCTGAGCTAAGCGCCCTCGAAGTGAGGCATCATCCCTTTGAAGAGGTGGGCGCTGAGGGATTCGAACCCCCGACCCTCTGCTTGTAAGGCAGACGCTCTGAACCAGCTGAGCTAAGCGCCC
>CALUNU010000022.1 GCA_944322095.1 uncultured Alloprevotella sp. | reverse complement strand
CCTGTGTTGAAGAAGAAGTAAAAACAGGACGATATGAAACGATATACCATACATACATTCTCGGCACTCGCCCTGCTACTTGCGGCCACCGCCTGCACGCAGGACGACGCGGGTCTGCTCCCCGAAGCATCGGAGGGCACACCCATGACCTTTACCGCCACGGGACTGAACCCCGCGGCGACAGCCACCGCCGGTACCCGTGCCCCCGTGGACGGGAACTGGGAGGGCGTGCAGAGCGTGGCAGTCCTGATGGACGGCACGGTGAAGGCGTACGACGTGACGCCCACCACCGCCGACAACACCGGCGCCACGCTGACCTCCACCGACCCGCACTACTGGACCAACCACGATAACATCACCGTCACGGCGTGGTGGCCCTACACCGAGGGCGAGACCACCCCGCCTGCCGTGGTGGTAAGAGCCGACCAAAGTTCGCCGACTGACTTCGAGGGAAGCGACTTTATTTCCGCCGAGAACCAGCCGGTGAGCTACGGCAACCCCACGCTCCGCTTCACCCACCGCACGGCGCGGGTGACCGTCATCCTGACGGACTACACCGAGGGGCTGGCGTCCGTCAAGCTGACTGGCCTCTCCACCGAGAATGGCAACCCGGCTGTAATCGCCCCGTATGACAAGGGCGGCGACACCTACACCGCCCTCGTAGCCCCGCAAAGTGTGGCAGCGGGCACGGCCTTCATCACCTGCGCCTTCACCAACGGCAAGACCTTCGCCTACCGGATGCAGGGGGCTGCCGAATGGAAAGCGGGCGAGGAATATACCTACACCGTCTCCCTCGCTGCGGCAGAAGACCCGGGATACACCATAGAGGGCGACGGCAGCTACACCGTCACCACCGACGACGGGCTGAGAAATGTAGCCAAGCTGGTGAACGAAGAGGGGAAGACCGACATCGACATCACCCTGACCGGCGACATCACCCTGACCGGGGAGTGGACGCCGATAGGAACTGAAAGCCGACCATACACCGGCAACTTCGACGGCGGCGGCCATACCATCACGGGGCTGAAGATTGACCAATCGGGAACGGACAATGTAGGACTGATTGGCTGTCTCGGCAGTGGAGGTAAGGTGCAGAACGTGACGCTGACAAATATAAGCGTATCCGGTGCAAACTGCGTCGGCGGCATTGCGGGACAGAACTATGGCACTGTAGAGAATTGCTCGGTCAATGGCACGGTGACAGGTAAGGGGTTCACCGATACCGGCGGCATTGCGGGATCAAACTATGGCACCATCTCCGGCTGCTCGGCGGAAGGGACTGTGATGGGTAGTGTCAATGTCGGCGGAATAGCCGGAGGCAGCTATCTCGGGGTAATCATCGATGGCTGCCATTCTACAGCGGCTGTATCGGGCAGTTTATGTGTCGGCGGCGTGCTGGGCAACCTGGGAAACAATAGCTTCCTCATGGCCTGCTACTCCACGGGCAACGTGACTGTCACGAGTACGGATGGTTCCTTTGTCGGCGGTGTGGTGGGAATTAACTCCCAAGGTACCGTAACCGGCTGCTACCACGCCACGGGCGAAATTACCAGCTTAGGAGGAGGTAGAATCGGCGGCATCGTGGGTGAAAATTACATCGGAACTGTCGCTGCCTGCTACTGGGACAGCAATCTCAGCAGCGGCACCGGTTCTAATAACGGCAAGGATGACACTCATAAGGTGGACGGCACTGACGTTACCTGGCAGACGGCAGTTGTCGCCATGAACACCGCCTTGCAGAGCGCAGACTCAGGTTGGCACTACGTACTCAACGGAGCGCTGCCGACATTGAAGAAACAGTGAACCGTCGGGTGGGAAAAGTTCCGCTTGACAGAGATATAGAACAGTAAATTACAGGGCATTATGATACGCAAGATACTGACAACTTACGCTGCACGGCTGGATGAATATCTGGCCCGCTCACACCGGCAGCCCGAAGGGGTGGCCGAGGTCGGGCTGATAGGCTCTGCCGGCGAGCAATGCCCCAACAAGCTGGTGGTCTCTCTCGTTAATCTGGAACGGGAAGCCAGCGGCGACGGCGGCTATATGCAGCGTGCCGCAACCGGCTATGCCGGCAGACGTCAGCCGCTGCTGCTGAACATGCACATCATGATGGCGGCTGTATATGAAGACAAACGGTATGCAGAAGCGTTGTCAGTATTGTCCGATGCACTCACTTTCATTCAGTCGCTGCCTCGGTTCGAGGTCGGCAATGAAAGTTATACTTTGGAACTGGTCCCCATGTCCACTACGGATCTGCACAACATCTGGACGACCATGGGAGGGCACTGCTTTCTCTTGCCCCGCCTCTCGCCTTTCGCTATTTTTGGCTGCGCCCAAGATTGAGGCGGCTCGGCAATGCCAAGGAAAACGAGCTTTTCCTTGGCGCTGCTCTCGCCTTTCGCTATTTTTGTTGCACGAAGATAGGATGCAGTTCGGGCAAGGCAGAGAAAAGCGAGCTTTCCCCTTGCCTTGCCTCCCGTCTTTCCGTATTTTTGTAGACTGAAAAACAAAGACTTTGAGATGAAGCGGAGAAACATTGGCCTGAAATGGCAGGAAAGGAGAGGGAAAGCGTTGAACGTGCGGGCTGTCAGGGACAATCCGTTGCACGTTTTGTCCAATTGCTGCGCCCACGGTTTTTTCTTCGATGGGGTCTTTTGTCGCAGCATGGAGAGTTTCCTGCAAGCGCTTAAATGGGAGGAGCCGGGCAGGCAGCGGCAAATATGTGCCATGGACGCCTGTGAGGCCAAGGCGGGGGCCATCGAGGGATGGCTGGCCAACCAAACCGTTTGGTGGAGGGCAGAGGCAATAGACCGTCAGGGCTCTGCATTTCAGGCGTTGATACGGAAGGCATACCACGCGATGTTTGAGCAGAACGAGGGCTTGCGCGAGGCATTGGCATCCATGCGAAACACGAAGCTCTATCACGACTCGGGCCGGCAGGACCCGCGCAAAACGATATTGACGGACGCGGAGTTTTGCAGCATCCTGACGGAGATGCGCGAAAGCGTGACTTCCGTGAGCGCGTGCCCCACGCGAAAGCGCAGGCTCTTCTTTGATATGGATGGCGTTCTTGTCGATTTCGAATCGGGGCTGGCGCAACAGGACGAACAGACGCTCAAACAATACGAGGGGCGCTACGATGAGATACCGGGCATGTTTGGAATGATGAAACCCATGCCGGGAGCCATAGAGGCCGTCCACCGCTTGAGCGAGCATTACGATTGTTACATCCTGTCGACGGCTCCCTGGAAAAATCCGTCGGCGTGGAGCGATAAAGTGGTCTGGATTACAAAACACTTGGACGACGTTTTCCATAAGAGGATGGTCATCACCCATTGCAAGAACCTGTGCAAAGGCGACATCCTGATAGATGACAGGGGCAAGAACGGAACCAGTGAGTTTGAGGGTGAATGGATACAGTTTGGTTCCGCAGCCTTTCCCGACTGGGAGACCGTTGTCGCTCATCTGCTACGGGAAAAGGATTGACAGGCCCGATGCCCACCGCGGTTTGCCACGCCCGCCTGTTCGGCCGTCTGGCCCGCTGAGGCCGGGAAGGCTCAAACCGAAATCGGCCGGTGCTCTCCGTGCGAGGGCACCGGCCTTTTTTTGCGACCCGCCCCCGCTTCTTACCGCCCGTGGCGGGCAAGAGGCGGGGGCGGGCCCTTTGGTCAATTTTTCGGTTCCGGCCGCGGCGTTAACATGGAGAGCGGCCTTTTTTCGCGCGGCTGCTCCGGCGGGCGCAAATGAGCGAAAAATGGAAACGTCTGATAATGAGTAGGTAAGAAAACAAGTTTCGGCAGAAAGCCCGCCGCGCGGGCGTTTTTGCCACCATGTGTCACAAAATGGAGGGCTTTTTTGCGTCGAAACATCCCATGGATGGCAAATTCCATCCCATGGATGGCGAAATCCATCCCATGGAAATCTGAAACCGCCCCATGCCGGGCCCGAAAGCGCCCGCCGCGCGTCTCTTTGCCCGCGTCGGGCGCTTGTTCTGTCGTGTCCGTTTTAACGTTGCGCCGCAGGGTGCGCAGGGCCCGGGCGCTGCCGCGGCCGCAGCCCCCGCCGCCCGCGCTGCCGGCGGCCCTGCGCCGCGGCGGCTACCAGAGCTCAACGGTGTCGCAGTCGGTGACGAGGCCGGTGGCCGGCGGGGCTGCCGTGAGGTCGAAGGGGGCGTCGGAGCGGCCTATGGCGCCGCGGCCGCCGCCCGAGGTGCCGCCGTTGGTGCGCAGCAGCGAGCCGCAGGTGGCTATGTCCCAGTCGGTGCGGGCGGCCCAGAGCGAGTCGGCCCGGGCGTCGCCCAGTGCCGAGCGGCCCACCACGCGGCCCGTCGAGAGCGACAGGTAGGTCCAGGCCGTCGTGTCGTCGGTCCAGGCCTCGCTCGTGCGGGCCTCGTCGGGTGCGGTGGCGGGGGTGTCGTCGGTGCAGGCAGCCGTGAGCAGGGCGGCTGCCAGGAAGAGGGGGGAGAGGAGGTGCTTCATAAGGCTTCCTGAATGCGTAAGGGGGCATATCGCAGCTGCCGGCGGCCGTTGGGGCCGTCGACAATCTGCACTTTCACGAGCCGGCCGTCGGCGCAGCGCACCACGTAGGCCCGGGCGTCGCCGGCGGTGTGGCGCAGCGGCGAGGCCGACACCCGCAGGCGCGGCACGACGGGCAGGCTGAACACGTTGTTGCCCAGCGCCAGTTCGCCCTCCGGGATGGTCAGGGTGTAGGTGCGGGCGGGCGTCGTGCGCAGGTCGACCACGCTGAGCTCCGTGAGGCGCCCGCTACCCAGCGTGGCGCCGCGGCCCGAGCGTATGACGTCGAGAAAGAAGCGGGCGGGCCGCCCGTCGGGCCGGGCCAGGCGGGGCGTGTAGTCGATGGCCAGCGTGAGCGTGCCCGTGTCGTTCCATGCGTCGGGCAGGGGCCAGTCGCCGCCCTGGTTGCGGACGATGGGCAGGTCGTGCCACGTCGCGGGGCGCGTTGCGTCGCGCGCGGCGGCCGCGCCGTAGCGCAGGGACAGGTCGTCGCGCGAGGTGTAGCTGAGCCCGACGCGCAGCAGGAGGCGCGGCTCGGCCGTGCGCACGCTCACGCCCGTCATGTCCTCGCCCAGCTGGCCGGGAAAGGCCAGCGCGCTGCGGTCGGTGAAGAAATGGTAGGGCATGTAGAAGCGGCCGCGGTCGTGCATGGCGCTGCCCCACGTGTTGACCACGATGAAGGCCCCCTCGCGGCGCCGGCCCTCGGCGTCGGTGCAGGCCACGGTGTCGTCGTATCCCACGATGGTCAGGGCGTGGGCCCCCTCGGTGGCCAGCCGCGTGAGCAGGCGGCCGTAGCCCGTGAGCGAGGGGCCGTCGTAGGGCGCCACGGTCCAGTTGCCGCTGTATGTCGAGAAGCTAACGATGCCGCCCACGGCAGCCCCCGTTCCGCCGTCGGCCAGGTAGCGCTTGATGGCGGCGAGGCCCGCCTCGTCGGTGGCCGGGAACGTGTAGATGCGCTCCACGAGGTAGCGCTGCGCGTTCAGATATTTCTCGAACCCCGAGGCCCATTTGAACTGCGTGGCCAGCGCCGTGCCGAAGTCGGCTTCGGTCATCATCCCGAAGCGCTGCGCCAGGAAGAAGCCCTCTTCGGCAAAGCCTCCCTCGTCGGCTCCCCCGTTCAGGAAGTTCCAGGCGAAGAAATAGCTGAAACGGTTGGCTGCCTCGGCGGCGCTGCGCCGCAGGAGGCGGTTCATCTCGTAGGTAAACACGTAGCCGATGGCCGAGGCCTGCGCGCAGGAGCCGCCCTGCTGGTCGATGACGGGCGGAAAGAAGGCCGTCTGCGAGTTGTCGACGGCCGGCGGCAGCTCCGCGGCGGCCGGGCGCGCGGGCTGCCACGGCGTGCGGGCGGCGCGGATGGCCGCCACGCGGGGCGTGAGCCGCGGGGCGGGATAGAGCGGGCGGCGCAGCTGGGCGGCCGCAGGGAGCACGAAAACTCCCAGCAGCACGAGGGCTGCCGGGAGCAGGCTGTTACGTTTCATTTGAGGCGGTTATAGGTTTTCAGCGCCTCGTGCCGCACCTCGGGCGCCAGGCGGGCGTCGCGGCTCATGTCGAGGGCGGCCTGGCGCACGAGGGGGGCGCCCGTCGACAGGCGGTGCCACCCGAGGGCCTCGAGCAGCGCCACTTGCGTGGCGGCGTCGGTGCACGAGCGCAGGTAGGCCACGAGGCGCGGCACGGCGGCATGCACGCAGTTGCCCCGCAGGGTGCGTATGGCCGCCAGGCGCTGCTTCTGCGGGGTGTCGGGGGCGGTGATGAGGTCCATGTCTTCGGTCCACTTGCCGGCGTTGTGGCGTATGCTCTTCTCGATGACGGCGCGCACCGTGTCCTTGTGAACGTATTTCACCGTGGGGCTGTCAAACTGGCGCGCAAACTCGGGCAGGAGCACGTCGGCCGTGTAGTACGACAGGGCGGTGCGGGCGTTGAAGTTGCAGCGCTCCGACGTGTTGTTGCGTATGCACACGCCGATGAGGGCCGGCACAAGGGCGGTGTTGCCCGTGCTGCCCAGCAGGCGCAGGGCGTGGCGCTGCACGAGCTCGTAGCTGTCGTCGACCCCCAGGCGGATGGCTTCGATGAAGTTGGCGTCGTTTATTTGCGAGAGTGTCTGCAAGGCTTGCATGCGCACGAGGGCCGACGTCGAGGTGCGGAAGATGTCGAGCAGCTCGTCGCTGCCGATGGCGCCGTGGCGGTGCAGATGCTCGATGGCCAGCACTTGCAGGTCGGCCTCGGGGACGCGCAGCAGCTTCTTCCAGTCGGCCACGCGGTCGCGGCGTATCAGTTCGTCCAGGCGGCGGCCCTGCTCGTCGGCGAAGCGGAACGTGGGGTCGCCCACGACGTGCGATTCGAGATAGGTGGAATAGCGCACGACGTCGCCCACGCAGCCGCCCATGGCCATGAGGCCCACCAGGCGGTCGCTCCATTTGTCTTGCAGCACGTTCACCGAGTTGGCGATGCACACCACGGTGCGCCCCGGCGAGAAGATATATTCGTTTGCAATGCAGTCGTCCAGATGAAACGAGCCGCAGAAGCAGGCGTCGATCATCACGACGCGGCAGTTGGGGGCGAAGCCGTAGCCCGCAAAGTCCTCCAAGTGGAGGTCGAGGGCGGCGTCGCGCAGCGAGTCGGCGCGCAGCAGGGTGGGGGCGTCCCAGCCTTCGAGCCACGAGGCGGGCAGGTCATACTGCCCTTCGAGCACGGTGCGCAGCGAGTCGGCGTTGCGCCCCCGCTCGCGGGCCGCTTGCAGGCGTGCGCGGCAGTAGGCCTTGATCCACTCGCGGGCCTGGCGCGGCATGCGGGGCATGGCAATCTCGTTGAGGTATTGCGTGTCGTCCTGGCCGTGATGGTGGAGCAGGGCGAAGTCGAGGTCGTCGCGCATGAGCTCGTTCATGAGGTGCTCCTTCACGGGGTTGACGTCGCTGTGGTCCATGTAGCCGATAGCCTCGCGCTGCCCGCGCAGCATGGGGAAGTGCTCGTAGAGCCCGGCCTTTTCGTCCATGCGCGCCGGGCGCGACTCGGAGATGTAGCCGTGGCCGCTGAAAAAGAAGATGCGGCGCAGCTGCGGGCGGGCCCGCTTTTCGGCCACGAGCTTGCGCAGGTAGCGGCGCAGCTTCTCGTAGCGCGAGGTGCCGCCCACGTCGGTGGGGCGTATGCGGCCGCTGTACAGGTCGGGCTCGAGGCGCTGCTCGCCCTCGGCCGCCAGCGAATAGTAGAAGTAGGGCTCGCCCTCGTCGCGGCCCAAGGGCGTGAATTGCAGGCCGAAGTCGTCGTAGAAGCGGTCGGAGGGCACCGACGAGCGGCGGCGGTCCATCTTCTGGTTCATCTTGAAGGCGCTCGTCAGGTGCTGGGCGTCGCGTATCATGGCCACGGGTATGTCGCCCACGAGGACGCAGCCTTCGAGCGCCGTGCGGCTGTCGTCGTGCATGCGGCGCAGGGCGGCACGGATAGAGTCGGGCACGCCCCAGCGGTCCACGAGGATGTGGGGCGTCAGGCCGTCGGTTTCGCGCACGGCGGCGGCATAGGCCTCCACCTCGGCGCGGGCCTCGGCGTAGCTCTTCGGGTCGATGACGATGGCAAAGCCGCCGCGTGCTGCGGCGCTCAGGGCGGCCAGCAGGGCGGCCGTGGCGGTGAGTAGGATTTTGCGTATCATAAAATGTGTCGGGTTGATGTTCGGGTGAAAGTGTCGCAGCGGGGCGTCAGGGGCGGGCTCCGCCGCCAGGCGTCAGGCGTTTCAGGGTGCGCCGCGCCTCGTCGCGCACGGCTGGCGGGGCCGCGGGGTCGGTGGCCAGGGGGCGCAGCAGCTCGCGCACCTCGGCGGCGCGCCACGAGGCGCCGTGCCAGCCCAGGGCGTGCACCAGGGCGCGCGCGAGCTCCGCGTCGTTGCAGCGCAGGGCCAGGCGGGCCACGTCGGCCATCTGGGCGTGGGGCAGGTAGATGCGCAGGTAGTCGGCCTGCTGGCGGGCCTGCCGCGGCGTCATGGCACCGCTGCACAGACGGGCCACGTCGTCGGTCCAGCGCGTGGCGGCTCGCACGACGAGCGTTTCGAGCCGCTGCATCTCGGCGGCTTTGTCGATGCGCCGCAGGGCAGGGTCGGCATACAGGCGGTGGAGGGCGGCGCGGAGCGTGTCGGCCGGGAAATATTGCAGGCTCTGCTCGGCGCAGAAGCGCACGCGGGCCGACGTGCCCGGCGAGGCGAGCAGCCTCACCAGCGGAAGGGCCAGCGAGGGGTGGCCCACCCGGCCGATGCCGTTGGCGGCAAAGCGCTGCGTCATCTCATAGTTGTCGGCCGCGGCCACAGCCAGGGCTTCGACGTAGGGCTCGCCGCCGCTCTCGGCGAGCAGCATCAGCGCTTCGAGGCGCACCAGCGGCGAGGGGTCGGTGCGCACGAGGCCGACGAGCCGCCCGGGCTCCACCTCGCCGCGGCGGAAGGCACAGGCCAGCGCCAGGCAGCGCGCGTCGGGCAGCGGGCAGCTGAGCAGGCGGCGGCCGGCGGCCTCGCCGTCGTGTATGGCAGCCGGCAGGGGCGCCGCTCCGCGCGGGGCAAAGGCAAACGTGGGGTCGCCGATGACGTGCTCTTCGAGCCGGCAGGTATATTGATGGATGCGCCCCACGCAGACGCCTTCGTCCAGAAGGCCCATGTAGCGGTCGTAGCGCTTGTCTTGCAGCAGGTTCACCGTTCCGCCCAGCGCCACCACGGTTTCGCCCTCGGAGAAGACGTAGCGCGAGGCAATGCAGTCGTCGCGGTGGAACGAGCCGTTGAAGCAGGCGTCGAGCACGACCAGCCGGCACGACGGGGCGAAGCCGAGGGCGTCAAAGTCGGCTAGGGTGAGGTTCACCGAGTCGCTCAGATACTGCGTGTCCCAGTCGCCGTGGTGGTGCAGGACGGCAATGTCGATGTCGGTGCGCATCAGTTGGTTCATCAGGCGCGTCTTGATGTCGGGAGCGTCGGCAAAGTCCATATATTCGACCGACGAAGGCAGCGCCGCAAGGGCAGGAAAATGGTCGAGCCAGCCGCGCTTTTCGTCGATGTGGGCCACGGCCGACTCCGAGAGGCTGCCGTGCCCGGTGAAATAGAACAGCCGCCGGATGCAGCGCGCCTCGCGTTTGGCAGCCACGGCTTTGCGCAGGTAGCGGCGCAGCTTTTCGTAGCGCGAGGTGCCGCCGGCATCGGTAGGGCGGATGCGCCCGCTGAAAATGTCGGGACGGAGCTCCTGGGGCGAGGCCGCCGTGAGCGAATAGTAGAAGAGGGGCGTGCCCTCGTCGCGGCCCAGGGGCTCGAAGAGCAGGTCAAAGTCGTCGTAGAAGCGGTCGGACGGCACGGAGCTCTCGCGCCGCGGCTCGCGCTGGTCCATTTTAAAGGCACTCGTCAGATATTGTGCGTCGCGCACCATAGGGATGGGAATGTCGCCCACAAAGACGGCTCCCGTGAGTGGGGCTTCGGCGTCGAGGTAGAGGCGCCGCAACGCGGCGCGGAGCGAGTCGGGGCAGCCCCAGCGGTCGGGCAGCGTGACGACGTGCCAGCCGTTGGTCTGCTCCACGGCCCGTGCGTAGTCGCGCAGTTCGGGGCCTGCCAGTCGGAGGCTCACTGTGTCGACGACGACGGCAAACGTGTGGCGCGCGGCCCGGGCCGCCATGGCGGCGAGGACCAGCAGAAGAAGGGTGAGGGTTCGTTTCATGAGAGGTGCGGGGTGGATGTAGATGAAAGGGGTCAGAAGGCCAGGCCCACGCCGGCCCTTACGTTGAGCTGCGAGGTGCCGTCGTAGCGGGCGCTCCACGTGCCGTCGCCCAGGAAGAAACGGCCCGTGGCGTCGGCAAAGGCGCGCAGGCCGAGGCCGCTGCTCCTGAGCGGGACGAGGGCTTCGAGGCTTCCGCTCACGCCAGCCTCGCGCGCGCTGCGGTATTCGAAGAAGGGGGCCGCATATTCCGTTTCAAGGTCGGCCAGGGCCGAGCCGTAGGTGCGCTCCCCGAGCGGCAGCACGTACGCGCCCGCCAAACGGGCCGTGAGGGCCCAGCGCCGCAGGGCCACGCTCCGCTCCACGCCGGCCCGCAGCGCGGCCCGCATGAACTCCTGGCGCGTGGTTTCGGCGGCAAAGTGGCGGCGCTCCGAGCGCTCCACGCGGGCCGAGGCCGTGAACGTCCAGCGGGGCAGCCCCCGGCCGGGCAGGGTGGCGCGCCAGCCGATGGCGGCAGCCATGTCGGCCGATTTATATATGAGGTCTTTGCTCAGCGTCTCGTAGTAGGTGATGTTGCCGTGCTCGGTGTCGACCAGGCGCCGCTGGTCGTACCACGTGCCCCGCCCTGTGGTGTAACGGGCCTCGATGGTGACGTCGTGCGTGGCGCGGTTTCCTGCGATTTGTGCCCGTTCGCTGAGGCTTACCTCGCGGCGGGTGTAATCGCCGCCGCGGTAGGTGAAGTAGGTACCGCCGTCGACGGCATCTTCGCCGCCGGCTGCTGCCCGCAGTTCGAGAAAGTTGCGCCAGCGCTTTCCTTGCGGTTCGTAGACGAGTTGCAGGGAGCCGCCAAAGGTCTCGCCTTTGTACTCGCGGGGGTAGGAACCGATGTCGGCCGACGACTGCCGCTGGAAGTCGCCCACGCCTTTCATCAGAAAGTAGCGGTGCGTCTCCATCGTGTTGATGATGACGTGCGACGTGTTGGCGCGGTAGATGTCGGCGCTCAGGGCCAAGCCTATTGAGAGGGCAGGCGTGATGGCCAGCTCCGCACCCGGTGTGAGGTGGATCCATGTGGCGTCGGTTTTGGGGCGCGGGTCGGTCTGGTCGGCCATGCTGCCCGTAAGCATGTCGGCCCGGATGGCTGCCGTGAGGCGTCCTCCGCCGTTCCATGCGGCCGCAACGCCCAGACGGAAGCTTTCGGTCGACGTTTCGCCTGCCACGGAGTCGCACAGCAGGAAGGGGTTGTCGGTCGGGAGGAAGAGCGTGTTGTTCCAGCTGCGGTGGCGCTCGGTGGAGTTGAGATAGGCGATGTAGCCCGCCACGTCGAAGCTGCCCAGCCTGCGGCGCCCGTCGAGACGGACGTCGATGGCGTCGGCATGGCCCGAGGCGTCGGGGGCGTGATAGCCGCCGTGGGTCCAGCGGTAGCCCACGGTGCCGTAGCCATAGTCCTTGACGGCGTGATGGCGCAGGCTCACGGGGTTCAGGCTGCCCAGACGCAGGTTGGCCGTGCGGTCGGCATCGGCGTGGCGTAGCAGCAGGAACGTGCTGTCGGGCAGGGCAGCGTGCATTATGGCTGCGGGTGCCAGCATGGCTGCGGGCAGCAGTCGGCGCAGAACGGAGGAAAAGGAAGTCTTCATGCTGTGATGGGTGGATGGGTCGGTCGGGAAAAAGGCAGTGGAGCCCGGGGCGGACGCCACTGCCTTTCTTTTTGCTGTCGGGGGCGGCGGGCATCTGCTTCTTTCCGGCAGCCGCCCCGGGAGGTCAAAGGTCGGCCTGCGTGGGCGTCTGGCCCGGCGTGAGCGGCTGGTTGTTCAGGAAATCGTTCGACGAGTTGTTCGTATCCTGGTAGTAGGCACGGCCGTTTTCGATGCGGCTCACTTTGCGGCGCACGCAGCGGCCGCTCCAGGCCTCGCTGCCCACGATGGCGTTGGCGTCGTCTTTGGCGAGGAACGTCGGGTAGTATGTTTCCGACTCGGGCTCCCGGATGTCGACGGCATCGAGCACGTACTCGCTCGGTATCATGAGATATTGCGTTGAGCTCGTCGTTCCGGGCGTGGTCTGCAAGTTGGCAGGGTCGGCTGCGAACTGGGCGGGCGTCATGCCCTCGGGGCAGCGGGCCAGGATGTAGCCGCGGCCGAAGAAGCCCAGCCCGAAGGCTTTCATATAGGCGTTGTTCTGGAAGATGATGTCGAGATTGTCAGCGCCCGGGTAGTCTATCTCGCCGTTGACGTTGCTGATGTAGACTTCCCACTGGGCGCCGCTCAGGTCGGGGCAGTTGTTACCCTCGGGAGCCATCTCGCGGTGGTTCACGGCGTCGTTGGCCACGACAACGCTCTCGCCCGGCTGCAACGGATAGTCGGTGCCGTTGCCGGGGAAGGCCACGACGACGCCCTGGCCGCTCTCATACAAGTCGGTGATGCCGGCTGCCTGCCAGGCGTTGGCCTGCGTCTGGTGGCCCGTGGGCGCGCTCATGATGAGGCCGTCCAGGTATTGCACTTCGTCCGAGTTGTTGACGATTTCATAATACTGGTCGACGACGTAGCCTGCGATGCCGCCCGTGCTGTATATGGCCTTGAAGACGAGGGGCGACTGGATGATTTTCGACAACGCGATGGTGGTCGTGGCATCGGCGTAGAGAGCCACGCTTCCGGTGCCGCTGACGTAGCTGAAGTTTTCGTCCTTGATTTTTCCGCTGGCAGTCAGGCTGTATTGTCCTTGCAGGAGTTCCACAGC
Organism: uncultured Alloprevotella sp.; assembly: GCA_944322095.1. Classification (GTDB taxonomy): domain Bacteria; phylum Bacteroidota; class Bacteroidia; order Bacteroidales; family Bacteroidaceae; genus Alloprevotella. Next base: position 13,258 of record CALUNU010000022.1, on the reverse strand, counting down.
CACGCTTTGTCCGCCCGTTACGCTGACGGTGTCGTTTGTGCCGCGGCTGTCGGTGACGATGACTCTCAGGTCTTCGACGTCGTCGGCGCCCACTTCGGCGGGCAGCGTGAGATTGACGGTGAGCAGGTGACGCTGCGGAGCCTGTTCTTCGTCGTCGCTGCAAGCGAGGGTGGTGAGGCCTCCGGCCACGAGGAGCAGGGCGCTCCACAGTTTCAGATGTTTCGTTTTCATAATCGGATGTTTTGATGGTTGTACGGATGTTTGTTTCACAGGGATATTTTCAGTTCGGCTCCGAAGTACATGTCGGGGTAGAGCTGTCGCTGGGCGCGCGAATGGCGGTTGGTGTGCCAGCGTGACATGTTGGGGAAGTTGTTGGCGATAAAGGACACTTCGCCGAAGCGTCCCAGCTCCTTGGTAAGACGGAAGTTGAGCAGCACCCATGGGGCCACCACGTCGCGCTCGAAGGCGTAGCTCATGTAGCGCTGGTTCATGCGTTCGTATTCGGGGTCGGTGGCATACTCGGGGCGCCACGGGGTGTAGGTTCCGCTCTTGTCGTAAAAGCCCAAGGGGGCCACGGCCAGCTGTGTGCCGTCGGCCGTGGGGTGATAGAGGGCGTTGCCGTCGTTGTCCTCATAGACCGATTGCTCGCTCTCGTACCACACAACCTGGACCGTTGTGGTGAAGATGAGCCGCACGGCGGGGATGTGGGTGATGAAGCGGAAGTTGGTATTGAAGCGGTTCGAGACGAGGCCGCTGCCTGCGGGCATGATGGCGGCATAGTCGTACGTGCGGTCGATGTAGCGCAGCTGCTCCTTTTCGGCGGTGCGCCTGATGTGGAACCATGCGCCGTCGACGTTGAACGAGGTGCGCAGGGCCTCCCACGTGCCCAGGTCGAGCGTGTATTCCACGCCCTGCTTTGCGGAGCGCGTCGTGTTGTCGGGGCGGCTCCAGGTGTACAGGTCGGTCAGGGCCGTGCGGGCGGCGGTGTGGGCGGTGCCGTCGAGCGTATAGCTCACGCCTGTGCCGTCGAAGCGCACGTCGGTGGCGGCGGCCGGCACGTCGAAGCGGTCGTAGTGGGCCCAGAAGAGCTGCGAGGCGAAGCCAAACTCGTGGCGGTGGCGCTCGTTGAAGTAGGTGATGGAGCCCTTGACGCCTCCCAGGGCAAAGCGCAGCCCCACCTCCCACTTGCGGCTCTCGGCAGGCTTCAACGCGGTGTTTTGCGTGGCCTCCACCACCTGCGTGGTCATGAGGGCCAGGCGCGAGCTCTCGTCGGTGCCGTAGTGGCTCAGGCTCACGTTGTCGAACCACACGCGGTCGGGGTAGAGGTAGAGCAGCGTGGGCATTTTGTGGCTGATGCCGTAGCCGCCCGTGAGGCTCAGGTCGTCGAAGAGGGCGTTGTTGTGGCGGTCGAGCAGGGTGAAGGTCAGGTTCAGGCGCGGTTCGGCCGCAAAGATGCCATGGCGTCCGCCGCTCTTCGCGGCGTTCAGGAAGAGGCGGCTCAGGCGCACGCCCGCCGTGGCCTGCAAGGGCCGTCCGCCCAGGGCCGTGTGCAGGCGGTTCTCAGCAAAAAACGAGAGGTTCTGCAAGGCCGGTATGTCCTTGAAGGCGCGGGGCCGCAGCGTTTGGGCCCCCGAGCTTTGGGGCGGCGCCTCCATCGAGAACACGAGGCCGCGGCCGCGGTTGGCGTCGAGCGTATAGTCGAAGCCGTAGCGCAGCGACGTGTAGCCGTCGCGGGGCAGGGCAAAATATTTCTCACCCTTGAGCTGCATGTAGACGTTGAGCGGCAGGCCTTTGAGCTGGTAGTCGGCATAGTAGGCCTTGTTGAGGAAGCGGGCCTCGTGGAGCCCCGGTTCGCGCACGTCGGTGACAACGCCGTCGGGCGTGTGCACCAGTTCGTGGTGGTCGTCGAGCATCCCGGCGGCCTGCACCGAGAGGTTATAGTCGAGGCGCGAGAGCCAGGAGGCGTCGGCCGTGAGCGTGCCGTAGAGCGAAAGGCGCCCGCCCACGTTCTTGTTTTTATACGTCACATTCATCTCCGTCATCTGCGGGTCGGTGCGGCGCGTATTGACGTTCGAATAGAAGGCGCTGCGCACGTTGAGCGAGAGCGGGCCGAACTTGTCGGAGTAGCCCGCCGAGGCCGTGATGCGCTCATAGCCCATGTAGCGGCGGCGCGTGTCGGCGTACGACGACGAATAGTCGATGCTGAAGTTGGCAGCGCCCCCGCGGCCGAGGGCAAAGCCCTTGCCGCCCGAGACGAGCTTGGAGAAAGGGTCGGCCTTGGCCTTGAGCTCCCAAGGTGTGGCGCCCGCCTTGGTCTTCACCACGACGACGCCCGACGTGAGGTTGCCATACTCCACCGACGGGATGCCGCGTATCACCTCGACGCTCTCAATGTTGTCGGCGCTCACGGTGCGCAGGTCGGTGCCGCGGCCGGCGGTGGTCTGGTCGCTCATGCCGTCGGCCGTGGCGCTCGACGCCGCGCCGTAGCGCCCCGTGGCCAGGGCTTGCAGGTTGGCGTCGTTCGAGAGCGGCGTGCCGTCCACCACGACGGCCGTGCCCAGCGCGTTGTTGGCGTCGGCGTCTATTTCGCGTATCTGGGCCTGCGCCAGCGAGCTCAGGTCGGGGTTGGTGGTGAGGCCACCCGGCACGAGCTGCAACAGGTCGGCCAGGCTCTTGGGCTGGATGTGGCGTATGGCCTCCTGCCCGATGGTCGACGTGGAGCCCTCGCGGCTCTGCGTGGCCACGACGGTCACGTCTTTCAGTTGCAGGTTCATCTCGCGCAGCGTCACGTCGAGCCGCTCGCGGCCCGTGTGCAACGTAATCTGCCCGGTGCGCGTTTCGTAGCCCAGATAGGCCACGCGCCAGGTGTACGTGCCCGGCCGCAGGCGGCCGATGCTGAACGTGCCGTCGTCGTCGGTCTGCGTGCCGAGCGACTGGTTGAGCTGCACCGTGGCCAGCCCCACGGGCCGGCCGTCGGCCGTCCTGACCGAGCCGCGCAGCGTCAGCGTCTGGCCCGCAGCGACGGCGGGGAGCAGCGCGGCGAGCAGGAGCAGCAGGAGACCGTAGAGGAAATTGTTTCTTTGCAAGGGGTAAATTGGTTCGTTAAAGACAAACGGAGAGCAGGCTGCAGCGAGCCGCGAAGGGCGGCCTTTTCCCCGGGTGCAAAGTTACGGCCACCGGCAGGCCCGGGAAATACCTAAAAATGGGCATTTCGGGGGCTCCCTCCGCCGCCCGTCATCACTGAAACGGGTGACGAAAATGGCGTAAGTCTGTTTGCAAACGTGTCAAAGCGTTGAGAAACGTAAACGCGCCACCCCGCCGCGCGGGCACCCCATGGGCGCAAAGCCGGACGCGGAAGCGCTGTACAGACCCCTCGCCGCGCAACGCTTTCAGCGCGGCGCGCGCAGAGGCGCAAATGGGCGAAAAACGTAACCGCCTGACAATGAAGCGCGAAGCTCCGATGCCCCGCCGCCGGGAGCGCTCGGAGCTTCATTTTCGCCACTATATGTCACAAAACCAAGGCCACGATGCGTCAGAAACATCCCATGGATCGGCCGAAACATCCCATGGAAATCAAAATCCATGGGATGTTTCCGTCGCGGCGTCCCATCTCTCGCCCCAAAACGCCCTTCCACCGCTCTATTTCGCCCGCCGACCCTTGTCGCAATTTTTTGGAAAATTGACGGCATGGCCGGTTGACGCGGCGCACACCCCGCTTCAAATAAAAATCGCTATATTTGCCCATACAACAGGCAATGCGTTTTCGGCATGAAGCCTATTATTTTGACCGAGCACATGGAAAATAACACATCATTGGCATCGCAGGGAAATGGCGAGGAGCAGCTGTTTGCATAGATCAAGCAGATGCTCGACAATGCGCGGCGGCAGATAGCCCGGACGGTAAACACGGCCACCATAGAGGCTTATTGGCAAGTAGGCAAGTACATCGTGGAGTATGAACAGGCGGGCAAAGCGCGGGCAGCATATGGGAAAGGCGTGATTCCAAGGCTTTCCAAAAGGCTAATGGCTGAATATGGAGGTGGATTTACCGCCACGAACCTCAAACAGATGAGGCAATTTTATTTGTTATACCCAAAAAGTCACGCACTGCGTGACCAATTGAGTTGGACGCATTGGCGGACGTTGCTAACGGTGCAGGACGAAACGGCACGCAATTACTATATTCAAGAATGTGTGGCGGAGAATTGGAGCACACGCCAGTTGGAGCGACAGATAAGCACCATGTTCTACGAGCGAATGCTGGCCAGCCGCAACAAAGACAAGGTGCGGGCCGAAAATACAAGCGTCTGCACCGAAAGCGATGACGCCTCGAGAATTGATTCGCGACCCGTTTATCTTGGAGTTCTTGGGCATCAAGCAGGGAGAGTGCTTTCTAGAAGGCGATTTGGAGCAGATGCTGATCAGCAAGTTGCAACACTTCCTTTTGGAGCTGGGACGGGGCTATTGTTTCGTGGCGAGGCAAAAGCGCATCACGCTCGACGGCCAGCATTTCTACATAGACCTGGTGTTCTATAACGTCTTGGCTCGCTGCTACGTATTGATCGATCTGAAAACAGACGCCCTGACCCACCAAGACCTTGGCCAGATGCAAATGTACGTAAACTATTATACGCGCAATCTAATGAACCCAGGCGACAATCTTCCTGTGGGCATTGTGCTTTGCGCGGAAAAAAACGACGCGGTAGTGGAATATACCTTGCCAAAGGACGAGAAACAGATTTTTGCAGCCAAGTATATGATTTATCTGCCCACCAAAGAAGAGTTGAGGCGCTTGCTTTATGGCGACGACGCCGATTAAATATAAAAAACTCAAACAAGGATGTTTCTTTTGCGCCCACCTTTCATTACCTTTGCCGCGGCTATAAGCCGTAATGTGAGAACAACGTAACCGAAACAACCGGCAATGGAGTATAATTTCAGAGAAATCGAGAAGAAATGGCGCGAGCGCTGGGCCGCCGACAAGACCTACCACGTGACGGAGGACGCTTCGCGGCCTAAGTATTACGTGCTGAACATGTTTCCCTACCCCTCGGGCGCAGGCCTGCACGTGGGCCATCCGCTGGGCTACATCGCCTCGGACATATACGCGCGCTATAAACGCCTAAAGGGCTTCAACGTGCTGAACCCCATGGGTTATGACGCCTATGGGCTCCCGGCCGAGCAATATGCCATACAGACGGGGCAGCACCCGGCCGTGACGACGGCCGCCAACATAGCCCGCTACCGCGAGCAGCTCGACAAAATCGGCTTCTCGTTCGACTGGGACCGCGAGATACGCACCTGCGACCCCGCCTATTACCACTGGACGCAGTGGGCCTTCCGCAAGATGTTCCTCAGCTACTACGACCGCCGGGCCGACAAGGCCCGCCCCATCGAGGAGCTCACGGCGGCCTTTGAGCAGAACGGCACCGAGGGCGTCGACGCAGCCTGCAGCGAGGAGCTCACGTTTACGGCCGACCAGTGGCGCGCCATGGACGAGAAGCAGCGCGCCGAGGTGCTGATGAACTACCGCATTGCCTATCTGGGCGAAACGATGGTCAACTGGTGTCCCGGGCTGGGAACGGTGCTGGCCAACGACGAGGTGGTCGACGGCGTGAGCGAGCGCGGCGGTTTCCCCGTGGTGCAGAAAAAGATGAGGCAGTGGTGCCTGCGCGTATCGGCCTATGCGCAGCGCTTGCTCGACGGCCTCGACACCATCGACTGGACCGACTCGATCAAGGAAACGCAGCGCAACTGGATTGGGCGCAGCGAGGGAGCCGAGATGCGCTTTGCCGTGAAAGACAGCGACGAGGCGTTCACCATCTTCACCACCCGCGCCGACACAATCTTCGGCGTTACCTTTATGGTGCTGGCGCCCGAGAGCGAGCTCGTGGCCCGGCTCACCAAGCCCGACCGGCAGGCCGAGGTGGAGGCCTACGTCGAGGCCACGAAAAAGCGCACCGAGCGCGAACGCATTGCCGACCGCCGCGTGACGGGCGTCTTCACGGGCTCGTATGCGCTGAACCCCTTTACGGGCGAGGCCATCCCCATCTGGGTGAGCGACTACGTTCTGGCGGGCTATGGCACGGGAGCCATCATGGCCGTGCCGGCGCACGACAGCCGCGACTATGCCTTTGCGCGTCATTTCGGTCTGCCCGTCGTTCCCCTCATCGAGGGTTGCGACGTCTCGGAGGAGAGCTTCGACGCAAAGGAAGGAACGGTGTGCAACTCGCCGCGGCCGGGCGTGACCGCCCTCGACGGCTTCTCGCTGAACGGCCTGACGGTGCCCGAGGCCATTGCCGCCACAAAGCGCTTCGTGGCCGAAAAGGGGCTGGGCCGTGTCAAGGTAAACTTCCGTCTGCGCGACGCCATCTTCAGCCGTCAGCGTTATTGGGGAGAGCCTTTCCCCGTCTATTATAAGAACGGTGTGGCCTGCGTCGTTCCCGAGGAGTGCCTGCCGCTCGAGCTGCCCGAGGTGAACCGCTACGAGCCCACCGAGGACGGACAGCCGCCCCTGGGCCACGCCACCCGCTGGGCCTGGGACGAGGCCGCACGCTGCGTGACGGACAACGCACGCATCGACAACAGCACCGTCTTCCCGCTCGAACTGAACACGATGCCCGGCTTTGCCGGCTCGTCGGCCTACTATCTGCGCTACATGGACCCGCGCAACGACAGCGCCCTCGTGAGCCGCGAGGCCGACGACTACTGGCAGAGCGTGGATCTCTACGTGGGCGGCACCGAGCATGCCACGGGACACCTCATATACAGCCGCTTCTGGAACAAGTTCCTGCACGACTTGGGGCTGTCGTGCGTCGAGGAGCCGTTCCGCAAACTGGTGAACCAGGGTATGATACAGGGACGCTCCAACTTTGTCTACCGCATCAAGGACACCAACACGTACGTCTCTCTGGGCTTGAAGGACCAATACGACGTCACGCCGCTGCATGTCGACGTGAACATCGTGCAGAACGACGTGCTCGACGTCGAAGCCTTCCGTCGGTGGCGCCCCGACTACCGCGATGCCGAGTTTATCCTTGAGGACGGAAAATACATCTGCGGCTGGGCCGTGGAGAAAATGTCGAAGTCGATGTACAACGTGGTCAACCCCGACTACATCGTCGACAAGTATGGCGCCGATACGCTGCGCCTTTACGAAATGTTCCTGGGCCCCATCAGCCAGAGCAAGCCGTGGGACAGCAACGGCATCGACGGCTGCTTCCGCTTCCTGCGCCGCCTGTGGAACCTCTTCTTCGATGCCGACGGCAGCTTGGCCGTGACCGACGAAGAGCCCACGCGCGACAACCTGAAGACCCTGCATAAGCTCATCAAGAAGGTGAGCGAGGACATCGAGGAGTTTTCCTACAACACGTCTGTGCCTGCCTTTATGGTGGCCGTGGGCGAGCTCGCCCAGCAGAAGTGCCGCTCGGCCCGGGTGCTCGAACCGCTCGTCGTCCTGCTCTCGCCCTTCGCTCCGCACGTGTGCGAGGAGCTGTGGCACCTCATGGGCCACACGACGACCGTCTGCGACGCCACGTGGCCGCAGGGGGACGAGGCCTATCTGAAAGAGGACACCGTGACGATGCCCGTCTCCTTCAACGGCAAGACGCGCTTCACCGTCGACGTGCCCGCCGACGCCACGAAGGAGGCCGTCGAGCAGGCCGCACTGGGAGCCGAGCAGGCTGCGCGCTATCTGGAAGGCATGCAGGTGGTCAAGGTCATCGTCGTGCCGGGACGCATTGTTAACGTCGTTTTAAAGAAGTAAACCATGGAAGTGCCATTGAGAAGAATAAGAACGCGGCTCACTTTTTTCCAGGATTTCCGCGATTATGTGGTCATCACGTTTGGCCTGTTGCTTTATGCCACGGGCTTCACGTGCTTCCAGCTGCCCTACGAAATCACGATGGGCGGCCTGGCAGGTGCGGGCGCCGTCATCTTTTACGCCACGGGCTTCCCGGTGCAGTACACCTTCTTCACGGTGAACATCATCCTGCTGGCCGTGGCGGTGAAGGTGCTGGGCTGGCGCTTCTGTCTGAAAACCATCTACGCCGTCTTCATGCTGACGTTTATGCTCGGCATGGTGCAGGAGGTGATGATACATCTCGGCGAGACGCGGCCCGACCTGTTCAACAACGCCATCAATCCGCGCAGCGGTTTGCCGTGCGTCGTGAAGGACAACATCTTCATGTCGTGCATCCTGGGAGCCGCCATCGAGGGCATTGGCATCGGCCTGGTGTTTCTGAGCAACGGCTCAACGGGCGGAACCGACATCATTGCCTCGATTATCAACAAGTATAAAGACGTGACGCTGGGGCAGATGATGATGCTCTGCGACATCATCATCGTGACGTCGAGCCTGCTCCTGCCGACGGGCAGCATCGACAAGCTGCTCTACGGCTATTGCACGCTCATCATCACCAACCTGCTGCTCGACTACGTGGTCGACAGCGGCCGGCAGTCGGTGCAGTTTCTCATCTTCTCACGCGAGTATGACGAGATAGCGGCCGCCATCAGTGCCACCCACCGCGGTGTGACGGTGCTGAACGGCCAGGGGTGGTACACAAAGCATGACCGCAAGGTGCTCGTGGTGCTGGCCAAGAAACGCGAGAGCACGAACATCTTCCGCATCATCCAGAACATCGACCCGAACGCCTTCGTCTCGCAGAGCAAGGTTATCGGCGTGTTTGGCGAAGGGTTCGACAAGATAAAGGTGAAGGCCGACAAAAAGCCCCAATGACACTTTATATATATAATAAGGAGTGGACCGTCGCTCCGACGCGTTGACGTATGGCGGCGGCGAAGGGAAAAAAGCTGGTCGTTGCGGCCCAGGGCGGCCTGTGCAACCGGTTGCGTGTCGTCCTGTCCGTGCTGGCGTTTGCCCGCGGGCGGGGCGACGTGGCCTGCGAGGTGGTGTGGAACGCCACGCGCGAGTGCAGGGCCCGCTTCGACGAGCTGTTCGAGCCCGTTGAGGCGCCGTCGTTCTGCATCCGCGAGGGCTGTTGGGCCGAACGTCCCGTGACGCGGGCCAACCTGCACCTGCCGGGTCTGCTGCGCAGCCTCGCGTTCGACGCCCGGCGGAAGAACTACCGGCTCGATGCGGCAGACGGCTTGCAGAAACTCACCGATGGCCACCGGCGGGTGTACGTGTCGACGTGCTACCAGCTGGGTGCTTACGCTGCCGCCGAGCTGGCAGCGCTCAGGCTGAGGCTGTCCTTGCAGCAGCGCGTGGAACAGCTCTGTGCGGCCTTTGGGGAGCGCACCGTGGGCGTTCACATACGCCGCACCGACCACCGCGTGGCCATCGAAGCCTCGCCCGTCGCGGCTTTTCTGACGGCCATGGATCGCGAACTGACGGAACGGCCCGACACGGCCTTTTTCGTGGCCACCGACGACGAAGAGGTGAAGAGCCGTCTGTGCAGCCGCTACGCAGGCCGCATCATGGTGCAGCCAATTGCCGAAAACCGCCGCGACAGCCTGGCGGGCATGGAGAGCGCCGTGGTGGACCTCTGGACGCTGGCGCGCACGCAGAAGATATTGGGCAGCTATTGGTCGTCGTTTACCGACACGGCTGCCGAACTGGGGCACGTTCCCCTGGAAATAATCCGACAAGACAAGCAACGATGAAGAAAAAACTGGTTTTTGCCACCAACAACGCCCACAAGCTCGAAGAGATACGTGCCATCCTAGGCGCCAAGGTCGAGGTGTTGAGCCTGGCCGACATCAACTGTCACGACGATATACCCGAAACGGCCGACACGCTGGCGGGAAACGCCCTGCAAAAGGCGCGCTACGTGTACGAACGCTATGGGATGGACTGCTTTGCCGACGATACGGGCTTGGAGGTGACGGCCCTCGGCGGCCGCCCCGGCGTGCATACCGCCCGCTACGCCTGCCCCGACCGCAACGACCCGGAAGCCAACACGCGTAAGCTTTTGCAGGAGTTGGAGGGAAAAAACGACCGCTCGGCACAATTTAAAACAGTTATCGCGTTAATAGAGAAAGGGGAGGAGCACCTGTTCGAGGGCATCGTCGAAGGTTTCATCACCACGGAGAAGCGCGGAACGCAGGGCTTTGGCTACGACCCCGTCTTCTCGCCCGAGGAAACAGGCCAGACCTTTGCCGAGCTGGGCCCCGACGTGAAGAACCGCATCAGCCACCGCGCACGGGCCGTGAAAAAGCTGTACGACTATCTGGCGGACGGCTGCTGAAAGCTCCGCCCCGACATGTAAACGACGTAACATCTCTGCCAACATGAAACGCTTCCTTCTTTTCCTCTCACTGTTCCTGTGGCTGACGGCCGAAAAGGCCCTGGCCTACGGCGAATGGACTTTCCACCTGGCCTATCAGGACGTGACGGCCTGCCAGCCGGCAGGCAACCGCGTGTATGTGCTCAGCGACGGCAACTTGTTTGCCTGCGACGTGCCGACGAGCGAGGTGACGTTCTATTCGAAACAGACGGGGCTGAGCGACAAGGGCATCCGCTTCATGGGGTACAGCGAGACGCAACGGCTGCTCGTGTTGGTGTATGAGAACGGAAACATCGACCTGCTCGACGACGAAGGCAACGTCGGGAACATGCCCGAGCTGAAAAACGCCTATTCCGACAACCTCGTGCTCAACAACCTGTGCGTCCGCGGCGATACAGCCTGCATCTCGACCGACGAAGGCGTGGTGTGTATCAATCTGGCGCGGCGCGAGGTGGAGGGCTACTACCGGCTGGGACAGAGGGTGTATGACGCGACGGTGTTCGACGGAGCCTACTGGGTGGCGCTCGAAGACCAGCTGTATGCCTGCTCCCGCTCGGCCAACCCGCTGGATGTTTCCGCCTGGCAGCCCGTCGAGACGGCGCGCGTGAGGAAACTGGTGCCCTTTGCCACGGGCGTGTATGTGTTTGCAGAGTATACAGGCGAGGCCACGGCAGCTTCGGCCGGTCTGTGGTGGGTGGAGCCCGCAGGGAGCGATGGCCTACGCGCGAAGACACGCCTTACGAGCGAGACGTATACGTCGTTCTATGCCGATGGCAGTTCGGCCGTCTTTGCCAACAGCTATAAAGGTGTGTTCTATACGCCCGACGCCCCTACCCGCCCTGTACACGAGTGGGCGCAAGACAATGCGTGGAGCCTGCTGACCCGTGATGCCGGCGGCACGTTTTGGGCAGCCTGCGGCTACGACGGGATGCAGGCCATGAAGTGGAACGACGTCGACTTGCAACCGACAGGTGTGCGTTACGGAGGCTACGGACCGCGACGTGACCTATGTTATTATATGACCTATGTGGGTGAACGCTTGCTCGTGGCCGGAGGCCGCCTTGACCCATACGACAGGGAGCATTATCCTGGAACTATCATGTGCTATGAAGATGGAGAGTGGTCGGCATTTCAGGAGGACGGCATCGCCGCCGTTACGGGAAACATCTACCGCGACATCACGAGCGTGGCACAGGACCCGGCCGACGCCACACATCATTTCGCTACGGCGGCCGGCACGGGGCTCTATGAGTTTCGCAACGGGCAGCTGACCCGCTTTTTCAGTACGCACAACAGTCCGCTGGCCGTAGCCAACGGTGGTGGCACGTCGCAGCTCTATGTGCGCACCGACGGCCTCAATTTCGACAACGAAGGTAACCTGTGGATGGTCAACAACTCGTGCGATACGGTCATCAGAGTGCTGAAGGCCGACAGCACGTGGCGGGGCATTTACGTGAGCGACCTGGATATGGCGCCGACCTGCGAGAAAACACTCTTCGACCGCAGCGGGCGGTTTTGGGTGGCTTCGCGCCGCTCGGTGAGCAACCACAATGGCGGTTTGCTTTGCCTCGACTATAACGGCACGGTAGACAATGTGCGCGACGACCTGACGCAGTATCGTTACCAGGTGACCAATCAAAACGGGGAATCGTACGTTCTTGGCGGTGTCTATTCGCTGGTAGAAGACCGCGACGGGGCCATTTGGTTCGGTTCGGAGAGCGGCGTGTTCGTCATCTCCGACCCCTCAACATGGTTCGACGAGGATTTTCGCGTGACGCAACCTGTCGTACCCCGCAACGACGGGACCAACTATGCTGACTATCTGCTCGGCGAGGCGCCCGTTACGGCCTTGGCCGTCGACTGGGGCAACCGCAAATGGATAGGTACGGGCGGGAGCGGGCTTTATCTGGTCAATTCCGATGGCTCGGAGGTGTTGGAAAACTTTACGACGGACAATTCGCCCCTGCCTTCCGACTACATTTATTCCTTGGCGGTGGATGCCGCAACAGGTGTCGTAATGATTGGTACCGATGTGGGCTTGGTTTCGTACAGCGCCGGTGTGACAGAGCCTGCGTCTTCGCTTGAAAAATCAAACGTGAAAGTTTTCCCCAACCCCGTCCGTCCTGAGTACAGTGGCAGTGTGACGGTGACAGGACTGACCGAAGGGGCTGACATAAAGGTGGCCAATGTGGCTGGCCAGGTGGTGGGCGGCGGCACGGCCCAGGGTGGCTCGTTTATATGGGATGTCCGCGCTGCGGACGGCGGCCGCGTGCCTACGGGAGTCTATTATATAATAGTAGCTACGGGGCAGGGTAAAAAAGGAGTGGTGGCCAAGGTAACCGTCATTTAAGGGGCCTTTGCTGAGGACGAAGTGTTGGAAAGGCCATATTTTCCACCTTTGTGTAAAAAAGTAAACGAAAAGTTTGGGCATACTGCCAACTTCCTTTATATTTGCCCCATAATATAGACGAGTATTCACTTTTAAAATCATCTTCAAATGAATAAAACAGATCTTGCAAACGCTATGGCCGCAGCTGCCGGCTTGTCGAAAGTAGATTCTAAGAAGGCACTCGACGCAGCGCTTGACGCTATATCCGAAGCATTGCGGTCGGGAGACAAAGTTGCCCTCTTGGGATTTGGTACATTCTCCGTCAGCGAGCGCCCCGCCCGTACGGGAGTCAACCCTGCCACGGGGGAAAAGATTGAAATCGCTGCCAAGAAAGTGATAAAGTTTAAGCCGGGCGCAGAATTGGCCGACTCGGTTAAATAAACCAACTCGCATATTTCTTTATAAGGCTGCCTGTGCTAAAAGCGCGGGCAGTCTTTTTATATATAAGCCGTCCAAAAAATCTTTCCTCGGCTGCATCAAAGGATAACCGCGTGGTTTCCAACTGCTTGTCCGCGAGTTTTCGTTTTTCGCAGAAAAAATTCTCAAAAAAAACTTGCGAAAAAGTTTGGTCAGAAGCTGGGGAGTGCGTACTTTTGCACCCGCAAACGGGACGGAAGCCGCC
>CALUNU010000021.1 GCA_944322095.1 uncultured Alloprevotella sp. | reverse complement strand
TGGAACGCGCGCCTCTCGAAAAGCATCCTCGGAGGCAGCCTGACGTTCATCGTCGACGGCTTCGACATCCTCGGCCAACTCTCGGGCGTGACGCGCAGCATCAACGCGCAGGGACGCACCGAGACGTTCCGCAACGTCCTGCCCAGCTACTTCATGGCACACGTCGTCTACCACCTCAACATCAAGCCTAAGAAAGACCGCAATTAAATAAAAGACACGACAGAACCAACCGATGAAATTCACCCGCCAATTCGACCGCATGGACTGCGGCCCGGCCTGCATTCGCATGGTGGCCTCGCACTACGGCAAGGACTACCCGCTGTCGTACCTGCGCTCGCTCTCCCACCTGACGCGCGAAGGCGTGAGCGTGGCAGGCATCCGCGATGCCTTGGGAAGCATCGGGATGGAAAGCGCCACGTTCCGCCTGACGACAGAGCAGCTGAGCGAAAAATGTCCGCTGCCAGCCATCCTCCATTGGGAACAGAACCATTTCGTCGTGCTTACGGCCGTAAAGCGCCACCGGCTGACAGGCCGGCGGCGCTTCCACGTGGCCGACCCCGCCTACGGACGCCACTCGTTTGCCGAGGACGACTTCTGCCGCCACTGGCTGAGCGGCGACAAAGGGGTGGTCGTTGCCTTGGAACCCACCGACGACTTCTACGCACGCAAACCCGTGAAAGAGAAGCACAGCTTCGTGCGCTTTGCACGGCGCTATGTGTGGCCCTACCGCGTCGAGATGTCGCAAACGGCATTCGGCATGCTGGCGGGCATCGTGCTCTCGCTCGTAACGCCCTTTCTCACCCAAGCCATGGTGGACGACGGCATCGGCATGCGCGACTTGGGCCTCATCGGCAACCTGCTGATGGCGCAGATTTTCCTCTTCCTCGGCTCGTTCGCCATGAGCCTCATCGGCAGCTGGGTGACGCTCTACACGGGAACGCGTATCAACATCGACATCCTGAACGACTACTTGACAAAGCTGCTGCGCCTGCCCATGACGTTCTTCGACACGAAAAGCATCGGCGACTACCAGCAACGGCTGGGCGACCACGGCCGGCTGCAAAACTTCGTGACGCAGGGCTCGCTGCAAACGTTCTTCTCGCTGCTCTCGGGCCCCGTGCTGCTGGCAGTCATCGGCTTTTACAGCCCAGTCATCCTGGGTGCCTATCTGCTGCTGACGGCGCTGAGCGCAGCGTGGATGGCCTACTTTTTCCGACGGAGAAAAGCGCTCGACTACGAGCAGTTCCGCCTGAGCGCCGAGAACCAGAACAAGCTGTATGAGCTCATGTCGGGCATCACCGACATCAAGCTCAACGCCTACGACGACTATAAGATGCAAGAGTGGCGCGCGATGCAGGAACGCCTCTACCACATGAACCAAAAGACGTTGCGCCTGTCGCAAATTCAGAACACGGGCTACACGCTTATCGGCCAGGTGAGAAACATCCTCATCACCTTCTGGATTGCGGCGCAGGTGGTAGACGGCCACCTGACGCTGGGCATGATGATGAGCATATCGAACATCATCGGCCAGGTGAACGGGCCGCTATCGCAACTCATCGGTTTCTTGCAACAGTTCCAAGACGCCAAAATCAGCCTCGAACGCTCGGAGGAAGTCCACTTGTGCCGCGAAGAAGACACGCCCGGCCTCGTCGACGTGCCCTCAGACGCAGCTCGCCCCATCCGTCTGGAAAACGTAACGTTCCGCTACACGGGCAGCATCGGGCGGGCCGCGCTCGAAAACGTCTCTCTCGACATTCCCGCCGGGAAGACCACCGCCATCGTGGGCGAAAGCGGCAGCGGCAAGACCACACTGATGAAACTCCTCCTGAAATTTTACGACCCCACCGAGGGGCGCATCACGCTGGACGGCCGCGACCTGAAAGAATACCGTGCCCGCGCCGTGAGGCAGGCGGCAGGCATCGTGATGCAGGACAACTTCGTCTTTTCCGACACCATACGCCGCAACATCGAACTGGGCGAACCCGACGACCCCGACCGGCTCGGCCAAGCCATCGGGGCTGCCTGCCTGAAAAGCTACGTCGAGGGGCTGCCGCTGGGCGTCGAAACGAAAATAGGCAACGAGGGAATGGGGCTGAGCGGCGGCGAGAAACAGCGCATCATGATAGCCCGCGCCATCTACAAGCGTCCCCTCTACATGATGCTCGACGAGGCCACCAGCTCGCTCGATGCCGAAAACGAACGACACATCACGGAAAACCTGAGCCATCTGTTCCACGGACGCACCATGGTGGTCATTGCCCACCGCCTTTCAACCGTGAGGCGCGCCGACCAGATTGTCGTGCTCCGTCAAGGCCGCGTGGTGGAAACAGGCACGCACGAAACCCTCGTGGCTGCCCGCGGCTACTATTACGAACTCATCAAGAACCAGCTCGAACTGGCCGACGAACGCTAAGACGTCCCGCCTGCCGCACACATCAACCATGAAACGCTCACCCCACTTCGTCATACGCTACGGACTGCTGCTGACCATGCTCATTCTCTTCGGCGGCATCCTGCTAATACTCGACCGCTTCGAAATCAGACAGCGTGCCGCCATCGACCTCATCCGATGCAACGGACAGTGCGTGGCCTACATCCCCCGCAGCAACGGTAAAAGCGTTGCACCGGGCGACACCCTGCTGCTGCACCGGGGCAGCCGGGAGCAAGCCTTCGTCGTGGAGCGCACCGCCCAAGAGCCGTCGTACGTCGTGGCCCGCTTGCACCCGGCGGGAGAAAGCGCGAAGGCAGCACAATTTTTAGGCCCCGACTCGAAAACGACCGTCTATCTCTACACCCATAGCGTCAAACTGCGCGATTTGGTATTCAAGAAGTTGTAGCTCCGCGCTTCCGCCGGGGGACCTGCGGCAGCCCGCCGACGGGCCGCAAGAGAGAAGGAGAGACTTGTGAAAATCAAAAAAAATTAAGACCTTTGCAGTTCGCTACACGCATTGCCGGACCGACTGCCTCACGGCGCTGCCGCCCGGCCTCACCCGCCGCCGCTCATGAACCCGACCGCAGAAGACAAATGGGGCCACTGCCTCAAGCACATACAGGACGAACTGCCCGACCAGGCCTTTAAGACCTGGTTTGCCCCGTTGCGTTTTGCCGGGCTCGACGGGCAGCTGCTCACGCTGTGCGCCCCGAGCCGCTACGTGTGCGAGTTTATCGAAGAGCACTACCTGGCCCCGCTCCACAGAGCCATCGCCGCCGAGTTTGGCGAGGGCATCCGCCTGCAATACAGCCTGAAAGAAGAGCCGAAGCCCACGCCCGACGAACCGAGAGCGCAGGAAAAGCCGCAACAGGGCCCGCCGGGCAAGCAGGGCCCCGCCCCGCTGAACCCGCAGCTCAACACGAGCTACACGTTCGACACGTTCGTCGAGGGACGCAGCAACAAGCTGGCGCGCAGCGTGGCGCTGGCCATCGCCGAGCGGCCGGGGCAGGTGACGTTCAACCCGCTTTTTCTCTACGGCCCCTCGGGCGTGGGCAAGACGCACCTGGTGAACGCCATCGGCGTGCGCATCCGCGAGCTCTTCCCCAAGATGAGGGTGCTCTTCGTCTCGGCCCATCTCTTCAAGACGCAGTACACCGACTCGATCATCCGCAACAAGTTCAACGATTTCATCAGCTTTTACCAGACGATCGACGTACTCATCATCGACGACATCCAAGAGCTCACCACAGCCAAGACGCAGCAGGCCTTTTTCCACATATTCAACCATTTGCAGCAGAACCGCCGTCAGCTCATCATCACATGCGACCGTCCGCCCGTCCTGTTCGAGGGCATTGAGGAGCGCATGCTCACGCGCTTCAAGTGGGGCATGGTGGCCGAGATCGAGCGCCCCGACATCGAGCTGCGGCGCGACATCCTTTTCTCGAAGATAAAGCGCGACGGCCTCTCCATCCCCGACGACGTGGTGCAGTATATCGCTCAGAACGTGAGCGACAGCGTGCGCGATCTGGAAGGCATCATCAACTCCATCATGGCCTATTCCGTCGTCTACAACTGCGACGTCGACCTGCCCCTCACGGCGCGCGTCGTGGCCCGCTGCGTCAACCTGGAAAAGAAGGAGCTCACGCTCGACGACATCGTGCGAAAGGTCTGTGCCCACTATGGCGTGAAGCAGCGCGACCTGCTCTCGAAAAGCCGCAGGCAGGGCATCGTGCAGGCCCGGCAGCTGGCCATGTATCTGAGCCACAAATACACCGATCTGTCCCTTTCTCAAATAGGCCGACGCATCGGCGGGCGCGACCACTCCACCGTGCTTCACTCGTGTGCCCAGATGGAGCGCCGCGTGGCCACCGACAAGGGGTTCCGCCGTGAGATGGAGGAACTGGAATGTGCTCTTAAAAAATAAGGCGAAAGGCTGCTTTCGCCCTTCTCTCTCATCATGACACCACAAGAAGCCCTGAAAAAATATTTCGGCTACGACGGCTTCCGCCCCATGCAGGAAGACGTGGTGCGCTCGGTGCTCTCCGGGCGCGACAGCCTCGTGCTGATGCCCACCGGGGGCGGCAAGAGCATCTGCTACCAAGTGCCGGCCCTCGTCATGCCGGGCACGGCAGTCGTTATCTCGCCGCTCATCTCGCTCATGAAAGACCAGGTGGACGGCCTGCGGGCCGCCGGCGTGCCCGCCGCCGCGCTCAACAGCACGCTCACCCCGTCGGAGAGCGAGCGCCTGCGCCGCGAGTGCCGCTCGGGGGCCGTCAAGCTGCTCTACCTCTCGCCCGAGACGCTGCTGGGCGAACTGACGTATCTGTTGCAGGAAATCGACATCAGCCTCTTTGCCGTGGACGAAGCCCATTGCGTGAGCCAGTGGGGCCACGACTTCCGCCCTGAATACACGCGCCTCGGCGTGCTGCGCAAGGCCTTCCCCTCCGTGCCCATGATGGCCCTCACCGCCACGGCCGACAAGCTCACGCGGCGCGACATCCTCGAACAACTGTGCCTGCGCGAGCCGCAGACGTTCATCGCCTCGTTCGACCGCCCCAACCTCTCGCTCGACGTGCGCCGCGGTCTGCGCGGAAAGGAAAAACTGCAAGTGCTCACCGACTTCATCCTGGCCCGCCCGGGGCAGAGCGGCATCGTCTACTGCCTTTCGCGCAAGACGTCGGAAAAGGTGGCCGGCGAGCTGCGCCTGAAAGGCTTCGAGGCCGCGGCCTACCACGCCGGCCTGCCCACCGCCGAGCGCGACCGCGTGCAGAGCGCCTTCATACGCGACAACATACAGATCGTCGTGGCCACCGTGGCTTTTGGCATGGGCATCGACAAGAGCAACGTGCGCTGGGTGGTTCATTACAACCTGCCCAAAAGCATCGAAAGCTTCTACCAGGAGATAGGCCGCGCCGGGCGCGACGGGCTGCCGGCCGACACCCTCCTCTTCTACAACTATGCCGACATCATCCAGCTCACGAGCTTTGCCCGCGAGAGCGGTCAGCGCGACATCAACATGGAACGCCTGCAACGCATGCGCGAATATGCCGAGGCCGGCGTATGCCGCAGGCGCATCCTGCTCAACTACTTCGGCGAGGAAACCGACCGCAACTGTGGCAACTGCGACGTGTGCCGCAATCCGCCGCGACGTTTCGACGGCACCATCCTGGCGCAGAAGGCCCTGAGCGCCATCATGCGCACGGGGCAGCACGCCACCTTTCAAACCGTCATCGACATCCTGCACGGCACCCTCTCGCCCGCCGTGCGCGACAACGGCTACCACCGCCTGAAAACTTTCGGCGCGGGCCGCGACATCACCCTGCGCGACTGGCAGGACTATCTGCTGCAAATCGTACAGCTCGGTCTGCTCGAAATTGCCTACGACGAGGCGTGCCACCTGAAACTGACGCCCATGGGCGAAGCCGTGCTCTACGGACGCAGCTCCATACAGCTCGCCGTCATCGTGCGCGAGGAGAAAAAGCCGAAGGAGCGCCGCTCCAAACGCGCCCCGCAGAGCGAGGCCACGCTGCTCCCCGCGGCGGCGGGCGACGAGGCGACCACAGCAGCCCTCTTCGAGCACCTGCGCGAGCTGCGCCGCAAACTGGCCGACGGGCGCGGCGTACCGCCCTACGTCATCATGAGCGACAAAACGCTGCGCCTCATCGCCGCCGCACGCCCCCGCAACGTGGAAACCTTCGGCACCATCAGCGGCATCGGCGAGTACAAGAAGCAGCAGTTTGGCCACACCTTCGTCGACGCCATCGCCGCCTGGCTCCACGACCACTGACGCTCCCGGCCGCCCCACGGCCCCCTATACGCCGAAGCCCGCGCAAGGAAACTGCTCCTTGCGCGGGCTTCGGCCTTTTTTTCGCTGCCTCATAGCGCGGCGCCGCCACTGGGGCACCACATCGTCAGGCCCTGCCGCCGGCCGGGCGCCACCGAGGCATAGGGGCGCCCCTCGACGCCCGGCGCCAGGCGCAGCACGGCCGGGCCCGGGCCGTCGGCCACCACCTCGGGCACAGCCGCGGCCCCCGCGGCGAGCCCTCCGCCCAACGCCGTGGCGGGAAACAGGTAGACCAGCGGACCGCGGCGCCACGCCATGGATCCGTCGGAGCGGCGGCGCAAGGCCTGCGGCTGCAACGAGAAGTCGAAAAACACCTCGTCGCGGTTGCGCCAGCGCCGCTCCACCACGGCATAGCCGTCCACCACCTCGTAATCGGTTTCATGCCCGTTGACGTAAATCACCGGGCGCGGCGCCGTGCCGACGGCCTCGGCCTTCGGGCCCGCAGCAGCGGCATCGCCTCCCTGCCATTCGGGCAGGCGGAAGCGCAGGGCCAGCGGCTTCGTGCCACGGCGCAGCCCCCCCACACGGAAGCGCACGCGGCCCTCAGAGGGCATGGCCGTCACCTGGTCGAGCGTGAGGCGGACGTCACCCGCCGCGATGACGACGTAACTGTTGACGTACAAATTGACATAAACGCCCGTCTCGTCGGTAGCATATATCATGCCCGCGGCGTCCAGCATGGTCTGCGCCGCCACGCGTCGCTCGAAAAACGGAGCATCGGGCAGCAAGGCCGAGGGCAGCGCGTTGGCCGTGGCCCTTTCCACAACGTCCATATAGCAGCTCCGCCCCGTGCGCAGAAACATCTCGGCCGAGGCACGCACCGCCCGTGCGGCAGCAAACGTCTGTTCGGCCGTCAGCGCATCGCCACCGCCCCCCACGGGGTTCAGCGCACCGGCCACGTCGTCGCGCCACGCCCGCGCAGCCTTGCGCAGGGCACGCCGCAAACGCCCCTCCACCTCGACAGGCCGCGGCACGAGCGCCGTATCAACGGCCGCCGCCATCAACCGGTAATTGCCCCGCCGGGCATCGAAAAACAACACACTGTCGGCCGGCACAAAGGCAAGCGAACGCGGCACGCGGCGCGCCCCCACCTCAGCCACGGCCACAAAGACCGACAGCACACAAAGAATCAGAATTTTTTTCATACTCAATCTCTATTTTTCGGGGAGGGAAAGGCGCTAACCCGCGGCTCCCCCCTCGTGATGGGGGACAAAGATAGCGCAAGGCGAGAGGAGAGGAAAGAAAAACGCAGTTTTTATTTCCTTTCCCGAGCCGCAGCCTATCTTGGGCGAAGCCAAAGTAGCGCAAGGCGAGAGGAGAGGAAAGAAAAACGCAGTTTTTATTTCCTTTCCCGAGCCGCAGCCTATCTTGGGCGAAGCCAAAGTAGCGCAAGGCGAGAGAAATGGGAAGGAAAAGCTCGCTTTTCCGCACATTTCCGAGCCGCAGCCAGAACTATTCCACATGCCTAAATAACACCGCGAGGCAAGCGGCCGCAAAGCGGTCGAACTATTCTATAACCGCGGGTAAGCGCAGCGCGCCCGCGGAAAGGAACCGTAAAGACAAGTGGGCCCCAAGGGGGTTCAACACTGGCGAAGATGTCACACAGCACGGCCAAGCAACGTCATCGCCATACGTCAGGCCTCGCGGGCGTTCGACCCCCTTGGGGCCGTCATGGTGGGGTGCATGCGTACCGCGGGCGCGCTGCGCTTACCCGCGGTTATAGAGTAGTTCGGCCCCCTTGGGGCCGTCAGCCCCGCCGCATGCACGTTGCTACCATGCGATAACACGACACACCGCCCGCCACGTCCCGCACGGCCCACCGCGAGGAAGGAATGCCGAGGCGGGGCTGACGCCCCGAGCGGGTGAGACGCGATGAATCGCGTCTCTACGTGGCGGATTTCCCCTGCTGCGGTGGAATGTTGCGGCGAGGCTGGATGCCCGCTGCGTAGAGACGCGATTCATCGCGTCTCTCACGTCCCGCACGGCCCACCACGAGGAAAAAATGTCGTGGCGGGGCTGACGCCCCGAGCGTTTTCGGGCGGCAGGAATGCCGCCCCTCCTAAGGCTACCGCCCTTGCGATTGGATGCCCCCGCAAACGCCTGCGAAAATGCCCCACTGCCGTGTGCGCTATATGGCAAACCGTTAAAGCGGACGCACGTGTTCGTCCGCCTTTTAGCGTTGGAAAGGCGGCGGGAAGGGGGCCTTTCGTCGATCCATCCCATGGATTTCGATTTCCATCCCATGGATCGGCCGATCCATCCCATGGAAATTTCGTTCCATGGGCACTTTTCGACCGAAAAATGGCTCTGATTTTTGCCATATAGCGGCAAAAATGGCGTTTTTGGGCTTTCATGCGGAGGTGGATCGCAGGGATGTGCCTCATTGTCAGGTGTTTCTGATTTTCGCTCATTTGCGTGCGACGGTCGACGCGGTCGAAAATAATCGATTCTCCGTGTTAAAAAAATGGCGTCGCGCCGCATTTGGATGGCCCGCACGGCGTTGGTGCGGCCCCGGAGCGGGTCGGCGGTGGGGCGTGCGCCGCGCCGCAGGGTGCGGCCTTGAAGCGGGTTAAAATGGGCAAAAATGAGCAAAGGCGGCTGCGCGGGCGCGAAAAAACGCCTAACTTTGCTCTTGCCGCAGGGCCGCAATGCGTAAACGTGCGACCGGGCCGCGGCTTAATCAGCCTGTTTGCAATGAAAAAAAGCCTGCTTCTCCTGCTCTGCCTGCTGCCGGCCTCGCTGGCGGCCCAGGTGGGCGAGCCCGACGGCGACCGCCGTCTGCCCGCCGCCGCGGCCGACTCGCTCGCCGCCGCGGCCGATTCGCTCGCCACGCCTCCGGCCGAAGAGGTGCGCGCCTTCCTGCTACGCGCACCGGGCTTCGACGCCACCGACCCCTTCTGGCGCGACGGCAGCAGTGCGTCGTGGTGGCTGCACGAGGGCTTCAACGCACAATTTTCAATGAGCCTCTCCGTGGGCTTTGGCAAAGGGGCGCTGAAAGGCGTGGGCTTTGGCCAGAGCGCGGCCTTTGCCTATGCCTTGCCCCTGACGGACCGCCTCTCGGTGGCCGCCGGCGTCTACGCCGACAACTGGGACTGGGGCCCGCTGCGCCTCACCGAGGGCGGCGTGGCCGCCACCGTGGCCTACCGGCTGACAGACGCCGTGAGCGTCTACGCCTACGGGACGAAAAGCTTCTTCCCGCGCCACAAGTTTCCGGGCGGAAACGCTTTTCCCCTCTTCCTGCGGCCGGGCGGCGACCGCATCGGCGCGATGCTCGACTTCAAACTGGGGCACAACGCCTCCATACAAGTGAGCGTGGAGCGCTCGTCGGGCTCCGACGCCTATTAACCGACAGACCGCAGCCACAGGCATGAACTTATCACTGACGCGCCAGCGCGAACTGCTCAAGCTGGAATACGAATATGAGAAAGCGGCCTTCCGCCGGGCCACCGAAACGATGGGCCTCGACCGCCTGGCGCGACGGGGCGAATGCTGGCGCTCGGTGGCGCTGGGCCGCAGCTATTACAACTCGCTCGACCGCTTTGT
Source organism: uncultured Alloprevotella sp. (assembly GCA_944322095.1). GTDB lineage: Bacteria > Bacteroidota > Bacteroidia > Bacteroidales > Bacteroidaceae > Alloprevotella. The sequence goes on along the minus strand of CALUNU010000021.1, from coordinate 17,248 downwards.
CTTAGAAATCTTCCGCCGCGAAGAAGAGGGCGTGGAACATTGCTTCGAATACGGCCGCAGCGTGGCTTTCTTCGACGAAGACGGAGCCGGCGGCATCCGTTATCTCAACTTCACGGGCACGGTGAGCTTTGCCGAAGAGGAACGTATGGTTGTGGTGCTGCCCTCCGAAGCCGCCCTGGCCCGGCTGCAAGAGGCCGGCCGGGCGTGCAGCTCCATTTCGACGAAACGACGTACCGGCTGATGTTCAGCGCGTTGGACCGCGTCATCGCGGCCAAGGGCGACCGGCTCGCCACGCTGCGCGACCTGTTCCACACGGCGGCCCCCGCGGCCCGGCCCGCCCAGACGCACCCCGTGAGCCTGCCGTGGCTCAACGCGGCGCAGGAGGCCGCCGTGAACGACGTGCTCAGGGCACGCGACGTGAGCGTGGTGCACGGCCCGCCCGGAACGGGAAAAACGACGACGCTCGTCGAAGCCGTCTGCGAAGTGTTGCGCCGCGAGCCGCAGGTGCTCGTGTGCGCCCAGAGCAACACGGCCGTCGACTGGATTTCGGAACAGCTCGCCGGCCGCGGCGTGGCCGTGCTGCGCATCGGCAACCCCACGCGCGTGACGGAGAAAATGCTGGCCTCGACCTACGAACGCCGCTTCGAGGCCCACCCGGACTATCCTGCCCTGTGGGCCGTGCGCCGCTCGCTGCGGCAGCTCCGCTCGCTGCCGCGCAAAAGCCGCCAGGCCACCCACCACCAGAAGCTGGCGCGTCTGCGCGAGAAAGCCGACGAGCTCGAACTGCGCATACGCCACGCCCTGTTCGACGGGGCGCGCGTCGTGGCCTGCACGCTGGCCGGCAGCGCCCACCAGCTGTTGGCCGGCCATCATTTCCACACGCTCTTCATCGACGAAGCGGCCCAAGCCCTCGAAGCCGCCTGCTGGATAGCCCTGCAAAAGGCCGACCGCGTCGTCCTGGCCGGCGACCACTGCCAGCTGCCGCCCACCGTGAAGTGCCCGGAAGCCATGCGTGGCGGACTGGGGCACACGCTCATGGAACAGATTGCCGAAACGAAGCCCGAATGCGTCCGCCTGCTCACGGTGCAATACCGCATGAACGAGACGCTCATGCGCTTCCCCTCGGAATGGTTTTACGGCGGCCGCCTCGTGGCCGCGCCCGAAGTGCGCCACCGCAGCCTGCTCGACGACATGGACGAACCGCTCGTATGGGTCGACACGTCGGAAAACCTTGACAACGCGACAGACGGCGACAGCTTCCGCGAAACGTTCGTGGGACGCAGCTTCGGCCGCGTTAACAAAGCTGAGGCACGGCTCACGCTCGACACGCTCGCCGCCTATGTGGAACGCATCGGGCGGGCACGCCTCGTGAGCGAGCGGGCTGACATCGGCATCATCTCGCCCTATCGCGCCCAGGTGCAGTATCTGCGCAGCATCATCCGCCGCTACGACGCGCTGCGCCCCCTGCTGCCCGCCATCACCGTCAACACGGTGGACGCCTTCCAGGGGCAGGAACGCGACATCGTGCTGGTGAGCCTCGTGCGGGCCAACGACACGGGGCAGATTGGCTTCCTGAACGACCTGCGGCGCATGAACGTGGCCATGACCCGCGCCCGCACCAAGCTCATCATCATAGGATGTGCCGCCACGCTCACGCGCCACCGCTTCTACAAAGCTCTCTACGGACGTTGCAAGAAAGCCACTGCCGCCCCACCCGCCGGCGACGGCACCGGCACCCCCGGCAGCCATTGAAGAAACTGCGGGAAACGGAGCAAAAGCGCCCCAAACAAGCCCAATTTTATGTTTTACAACATATACTGGCCGTAAAAACTTCACCCGCACGCGATTAATGCTTACATTTGGAAGTTGAAATTTCACACTAATGTTTATACACATGAAAAGATTTACGAAAATGCTCTGCACAATCGGCTTGTCGGGGCTTCCGCTCGCAGGCATGGCCCAAGGCGACTTTGCCATCGTGCAGCAGAACCTTGCCAACCCGGACAACGAGCCAGCACCGGTGCAGCCCGTCCCCAGCGAACGTCAGATGCTGTGGCAGGAAACGGAGTTCTACGCTTTCTTCCACTACGGCATGAACACCTACACCGGATTGGAGTGGGGCAACGGCGACGAAGCCGAAACCCAATTTGCCCCGACAGCAGCACCCAACCCGCGCCAATGGCTCGAAGCCGTCAAGGCAGCCGGCATGAAAGGCGGCATCGCCGTGGTGAAACACCACGACGGCTTTTGTCTGTGGCCCACGGAGACCACAGACCACAACGTGACCAGAGGCGGCAACGATTTCGCCAAAAACACGAACATTCCCCGCGACTTCGCAGCAGCGGCCAAAGAGCTCGACATGAAGTACGGCTTCTACATCTCGCCGTGGGACCGCAACAGCGCCCTCTACGGTACGCCGCGTTATGTAAACGAGGTATTCCTGGCCCAATGTGCGGAACTGGCCCAATACGGTACCGACCAGTTTGAAATGTGGTTCGACGGCGCCCAGGGCGGCAGCGGCTACTACGGCGGCCAAGGCGGCACACGCAACGTCGACAACAGCTATTACTACGACATCCCCAACCTGCGCGACTCCGTCCACAAAGTTTGTCCCAACTGCGTCCTGTGGGGCGTCGGCGGCGAAGCACGCTGGATTGGCAACGAGGCCGGATGGGCCGGCCAGACCAACTGGTCGACCGAAAACCGCGGCACAGCCCCTGAAAGCAACGGCATGTACGGCTCGGAGGACGGCTGGTTCTGGCTGCCGGGCGAGAGCGACGCCAAAGGAACCAACTCCGGCTGGTTCTGGCACCAAGGCGAGTCGCCCCAGACGCCCGAACGTCTTTTCCAGATGTATCTGGAAACCGTGGGCCGCAACGCCACGCTCATCCTGAACATGCCGCCCGACAGATCGGGCTCGCTGCCCCAGGCCACCGTCACGTGTCTGGAAAACCTGGGCAACCTGCTGAAGCAGCGCCTGGGCACCGACCTGGCCCCGCAGGCCACAGTGACCGTCTCGGAGGAGCGCACGGCCGGCAGCAACCGCACCTATGTGGCTGCCAACCTGACCGATGGCGACAAAGACACCTATTGGGCCACCAACGACGGCACAAAGACGGCCACCATCACCCTGACGTGGGAGAACCCGCTCTTTATCCACTACGTAGCCTTACAGGAATACATCCGCAAAGGCCAACGCATCAAGGGCTTCAAGATTGAAACCACAACCGACGGCCAGACGTGGACCGAACGCGCCGCAAACGTAGAGCGCACCACCGTGGGCTACAAACGCATCATCCCCCTGAACGGCAGCACGACCTCGTACGGCAGCGGTTTCGAGACGAAAGCATTGCGCATCACCATCACCGACAGCAAAGCCTGCCCCCTGCTCCACACGATTTCTGTTTACTAATTCCCGAGAACCATGAATTTCAAGAAATATATGAGCCTGGCTGCTGTCGCACTGCCCCTCACGGCCGCCGCTCAAACCATTCATTTTGAAAACGACGACTACAAAGCCATCGGCGTGTACGACACGTGGGAAAAATCCCCCTTCCGCGCGCAGAACGGCAAGGCCGCCCAACTGGAAGGCAACGTGGCCGTCATCGACAACTTCCTGAACACCGAAGACGAGCTGCTGGGCTATGCCCCCAACACGACGGAGAAAATCCTCGGCGTACAACGCTCCCGCTTCGGCAGTAACACATTCGGCGTGCGCATCGACCTGAAAGAGCCTTTCTCGCTCACCGACACCACACGCTACGTCCACGTGTTTATCAACAAGCCGAAAGAAGGCCGCGTCATGCTCGTAGGTCTGGGCAAACGTACAGAGCGCGCCGATCAGTCGCCCGAGGCCGAACAGTTCTGGGTGCTCTCGACAAGCGTCGTTGGTGCCGACAGCCATTGGTACGATGCCGTATTCCCCATCCGTGGCGCCATGCCCATCAAAGATGACAACGGCAACATCACGGCCACCATCGAAATCCACAGCCTTGTCGTCGTGCCCGACTGCGAGTCGCCCCACGAACTGACAAGTGACTTCCTGGCCTACGTCGACGAAATCGAAATCAGCGACGACCCCAACCCGCGCTTCCGCCGCGGCGACTACGTGGTCAACTTCGACGAAGATGCCACGACCAACCGCACCGACCGCAAGCTGAGCTCCATCTCGCTCAACGGTTCATCCGACGGCAACCAGACCATCGACGTAAGCGTGGCCGACCCGCAGACGCTTTACCGCCCGCTGCTCACGAAGATGTTCACGGCCAAGGCCGGCGAAACCGTCACCCCGCTCTTCGGCTACACAGCCAAATGGATGAACGGCTACGTCTATCTGGACCGCGGCCACGACGGACGCTACACGGCCGAGCTGGAAGAAGGCTGGCGCATACCCGAAGGCAGCGACCTGATGACTTACGCCTACGTGCAGAAAGAAGAAGGCGGAGGAGGATATGCCAGCGACGGATCGGAAGTGAGCAACAACGAGGCGGGCGACCGCATCAACCCGCCTGCCTTCACCATTCCCGCCGACTTGGCCAACGGCTTCTACCGCATGCGCTATAAGCTCGACTGGGGCAGCGTCGACCCGGGAGGCCGCGTGGACGCAAGCAACTCCATTATCAACAACGCCGGTACCATCGTCGATGTGTTGCTTAACCTGCACGGCGATAATGTGCTCGTGAGCGACGCCAACCGCAACGGTGCCGTGCTGAGCGCCGACGGAGAAGACCTGAACCGCTACGAAACACCGTTCGGACAGCCTTTCACCATCAAGATGGACCCTGAGAACGGCTTCACCTACGACGGCATCCGCGTGACCTACGGCTACAACCTCGACGGCGATGAGTATGTTCACAGCACACCGCAGTACTTTACAACGGAATACCCGGCCTACCTCTTCGGCGACGACGACACGTTTACGCTTCCTGCCGAAATCATGATCGGTGAGGTGCGCATCGAGGGCCTCTTTGTCGAAATTAAAGGCGACACGCCCGAACCCGGCGAAGACTATCCGTCGAACTATGGCGACGACGACGTTATCACCCGCACCGACCGCAGCCTGAACAGCATCACATTCACAGCTACGCAAGGTGGCGCGACGTCGCTTGTCACAAGTGACAACAAACACGTCTACCAAAACCGCACGAACAAACAGGTAAAGGTCATGCCCGGCGACGAAGTGACCATCGGCGTCAACTACACAGGCCGCGCCATGCACCACTATCTCTACGTTGACTACGACCAGGACGGACAGTTCGACACGACGCTTAACGAAGACGGCACTCCTTCGCCCGCCAGCGAACTGGTTTCCTATACCTATTATGAAGGCAAGAACAGCCAAGGCCAGACCATCTCCGGTGCAGCCGGCGACGTGGCTGTCAACGCTGCTCCCTCGTTTAAGATCCATGAAGCATTGCGCCCTGGCAAATACCGCGCCCGTTTCAAAACGGACTGGAACAACCTTGATCCCGCAGGTCAACCGGGCCCCGAGAATTTGCTCACGGACAACGGCGGCTACATCATCGACTTTCTGCTGAACGTCGTGTCGGGTAACGAAACCGTCGAAGTGCTGACCGAACACGGCAGTGTCAACGGCGCAAACTATACGGGCCTGCCCCTGACAGCCCCCGTGGGTACGTCGCTGACCGTCGTGCCCACACCCGCCAGCGACGACTTTGAATTCAAAGGTATGACCATTAAACACGGTCTCAACTTTGACGGACCGCAATACATCCACGGCAACCGTCAATGGAACGAATACACCGTCGACTCTGACGCAAGATACACAATACCCGCCGACAGCCTCGACGGAAACATCGTCATCACCGCGCTGTGGGAACCCACGAGCGAGTCGGAATGGCGCTCTGTTTTCGTAGAAGAGTTCGACGGCGAGGACGGCAGCCAGCCCGACGAGATGTATTGGAGCCGTTGCGTGCGCGAAAACGCCACATGGAACCGCTGGCTCTCCGACAGCAAAGAGGTCATCTACGTGCAGGACGGAAAACTCGTGGCCCGCGCCATCCCCAACCCCGACCAGACAACCGACAACGTGCCCATGATTACCGGCGGCATCAAGACGCAGGGAAAATTCCCCTTCCTGTATGGTAAGGTGGAAGGCCGCATCCTGACCAACCCCCACAAGGGCAACTTCCCCGCTTTCTGGATGATGCCCAACGTGGCCGTGGAAGGATGGCCCAACGACGGCGAAATCGACATCTTCGAACAAATCGACACCGAAAACAAGGCCTACCACACCGTCCACTCCAACTGGACGTACAACCTCGGCAACAGAAACAACCCGAAGTCGTCTTTCAACGAAAACGTCAGCATGGATCGTTATCACACGTACGGCCTCGAATGGACGCCGACGCTGCTGACGTGGTATGTCGACGGCAAGAAGGTGGGCAGCTACGCCAAGTCGGAGAACGACCAAGACGCCCTCAGCAAAGGGCAATGGCCTTTCGACCACGATTTCTACATCATCCTCAACCAATCTGTGGGCAACGGCTCATGGGCAGCCGACGCCGACGTGACGCATACGTACGAAACGCTCTTCGACTGGGTGCGCGTCTATCAGAAAGACGACACGGACGGCATCGGCAACGTAAGTGCAGATCAATTGCTTGACGTAACGGCCACCGAGGGTGTACTTCACATTTACACCGGCTCGGCACAGAAAGTCATGGTCTGCGACATGGCCGGTCACCCCATCTTCGACAACATCATTGAAGGATATAAGGACATTAACGTCATGAAAGGCGTCTACCTGGTGAACGGAAAGAAAATCCTCGTCCCCTGAACGGGCATAACGTCACAGGAAACACCTGAAAGCACGACGCGATAAACAGCAAGGAGCGATTTCTGACAACAGAAGCCGCTCCTTGTTTATAGACTTACAAACAAAACTCTTTACCCAAACCATCTACCCATGAAACAAGAGAAACTGCTGCTGCTCCCCTTTGCCGCAGGATTGCTCAACGCCGAGGCTGCCCCGCAAAAGGGCGACGGCGACAACCGTCCGAACGTCATCATCATCTATGCCGACGACCTGGGCTACGGCGACCTGGAATGCTACGGCGCCAAAAACGTTGAAACGCCCAACGTCAACCGCCTGGCCAACGAAGGCATCCGCCTGACCAACACCCACGCCGTAGCCGCCACGAGCACGCCCTCGCGCTATTCGCTGCTCACGGGCGAATATGCCTGGCGCCGGCCGGGCACCGACATTGCCGCGGGCAACGCCGCCATGGTCATCAAGCCCACCCAGTTCACCCTGGCCGATGCCTTCCGCAGCGCAGGCTACACCACAGCCGCCATCGGAAAATGGCACCTCGGCTTGGGCGACAAGACGGGCGAGCAAGACTGGAACGCACCGCTGGCAGCGGCCCCTGCCGACCTCGGCTTCGACTATTCATACATCATGGCCGCCACGGGCGACCGCGTGCCCTGCGTGTTCATCGAGAACGGCATGGTGGCCAACTACGACCCCTCGGCTCCCATCGAGGTGAGCTACGTGCGCAACTTCCCCGGCGAACCCACCGGCCGCGACAACCCCGAACTGCTCTACAACCTCAAACCGAGCGAACACCACAACCAGAGCATCGTCAACGGCATCAGCCGCATCGGCTACATGAAGGGCGGCGGCCGCGCGCTCTGGAAGGACGAAAACATAGCCGACAGCATCGTGGCCCACGCCGTGCGCTTCATCGACGAACACCGCCGCGAACCCTTTTTCATGTATCTCGCCACGAACGACATCCACGTGCCCCGCTTCCCGCACGAGCGCTTCCGGGGTAAAAACAAAATGGGCCTGCGCGGTGACGCCATCATGCAGTTCGACTGGACCGTCGGGCAAATCATGGAGAAGCTCCGCAAAACGGGCCTCGACAAGAACACGCTCGTCATCCTTTCGAGCGACAACGGCCCCGTGCTCGACGACGGCTACCAGGACGAAGCCAACGAACGTCTCAACGGCCACAGCCCCACGGGCGGACTGCGCGGCGGCAAATACAGCGCCCTCGAAGGCGGCACGCGCGTGCCCGCCATCGTCCGCTGGCCGGGCCACGTCAAGGCGAGACGCACCAGCGACGTGCTCATCTCGCAAATCGACTGGTTCCGCTCACTGGCCTCGCTCGCCGGCGCCCGCATCCCCAAGGGTGCTGCCCCCGACAGCCGCAACCGTCTGGGCAACCTCCTGGGCGAGGACGCCACCGACCGCCCCTGGGTGGTTGAACAGGCATCCAACCATGCCTTGTCGCTCCGCACGAAAGAGTGGAAATATATCGAGCCCTCCGACGGCCCCGCCGTGATGCAGAGCACACCGCGCATCGAGACCGGCTATTCGGCCATGCCCCAGCTCTACCGCCTCGACGCCGGCGGAGAGGCGGCCAACCTGGCCGCCGACGAGCCCGAAAAGCTCTTCGAGATGCAAGCCCTGCTGAAGCGCGTGCGCCAGCAGCGCGCCGACGTGCCGGCCGTGCCCGCCACAACGCCGGCCGATAAGAAATAAGCAGGAGCCAAGCCCCGCTCCTCTCCTCCTCCCCGCAGCGAACGCCATACGCTGCGGGGATTTTTTCTGCCCCGCAGCCGGCCTTCATCATTTTTTCACACGGAAGCAACAAAAATTACCGGCGAAAATTTTGCCGGCGTGAACAATTAATACTACCTTTGCATCGAAATAAAATTGTAACGAGTTCAAATCAGCAAGAGATGAGCGAAAACGCCGCCTACGACGCCCTTGTCGCCCACGACATCAAGCCATCCGTGCAACGGCTGGCCGTAATGGAATATCTCAGCGCGCACCACACGCACCCCACGGCCGACGAAATATACAACGCACTGGTGGGGCAGATACCCACCCTCTCGAAAACGACGGTCTACAACACGCTCCGCCTTTTCGTCCGCCAGGGTGCAGCCACGATGCTCACCATCGACGGCCACAACGCCTGTTTCGACGGCGTGACGGCGCCCCACGCCCATTTTCTGTGCCGCAGCTGCGGCAAGGTGTTCGACGTCCCGGCCGCCAGCCTCCTGCAAGAGGGGCTGCGCCTCCTGCCCGAGGGCTTCAGCACCGAGTGCGTCGACCTCTACTACCGCGGTCTCTGCAATCAATGTGCGAACAATTAACACCCAATATCGGACTAACAATTTAAAACATCACAGACATGAAAAAGAAGTTCATCTGCACCGTTTGCGGCTACATCTACGAAGGCGAACACGCTCCCGAAAAGTGCCCCATGTGCGGCGTCCCCGCATCGAAGTTTAAGGAGCTCACCGAGGACAGCTGCCTCTCCTTCGTGGCCGAGCACGAAATCGGCGTGGCCAAAGGCTGCGACGAGGAAATGATCAAGGACCTCAACAACCACTTCATGGGCGAATGCACCGAGGTGGGCATGTATCTCGCCATGAGCCGCCAGGCCGACCGCGAGGGCTACCCCGAAATAGCCGAGGCCTTCAAGCGCTACGCTTGGGAAGAGGCCGAGCACGCCTCCAAGTTCGCCGAACTGCTGGGCGACGTCGTGTGGGACACGAAGACCAACCTCGAAAAGCGCATGAACGCCGAGGCCGGTGCCTGCGAGGACAAAACGCGCATCGCCAAACGCGCCAAGGAGCTCAACCTTGATGCCATCCACGACACCGTTCACGAAATGGCCCGCGACGAAGCCCGCCACGGCCGCGGCTTCGAAGGCCTCTACAAGCGCTACTTCGGCGAAAAGAAGTAAACAAACGCACATCCTATACATTGTAATACCTCTTATGCGCCCGCCCCTGCCTTGGAGCGGGCGCTTTTTCTCCTCAGCCATCGCACGGCCGCCCCTCTGGAAGACAAACGCCACACCCGTATCATACGATCGAACGACAAAAACGACAACACCATGTGGAAAGAAAAGCTGAATGATATTCGCCGCCATTGGCAAGCCCGCGAAGGCAGCTTACAAGGCGGCCTCGACATCCTCCGCCACATTGGCCCCGGCCTGCTCGTCACCGTGGGTTTCATCGACCCCGGCAACTGGGCTTCCAACTTCGCCGCAGGCTCCACTTTCGGCTATTCGCTGCTCTGGGTAGTGACGCTCTCCACGCTCATGCTTATCATCCTGCAGCACAACGTAGCTCACCTCGGTATTGCCACGGGCCTCTGCCTGGCCGAAGCCGCCACACGTTTCACGCCCCGCCCCGTGAGCCGCCTGACCCTCGGCAGTGCCATGCTGGCCTCCATCTCTACGTCGATGGCTGAAATCCTCGGCTCAGCCATTGCACTTGAAATGCTTTTTGACCTACCCATTCCCGTAGGCGCGGCGGCTACGACGGCCGTTGCAGCCATACTACTGCTGAGCCACACCTACCGGTGCGTGGAAAAAGGCATTATCGCTTTCGTATCGCTCATCGGCTTTTCCTTTCTTTACGAACTCACGCTCAGCCATACCGATTGGGCCATGGCACTTCGATCCACAGCAATGCCTGCCCTCCCCGAAGGCAGCGCGCTCATCATCATGAGCATACTCGGCGCCGTCGTCATGCCCCACAACCTCTTTCTTCACTCCGAAGTTGTCCAAAGCCGCCAAATCCAGACACATGGCGAAGCAAACATCCGCCACGCCATGAAATACGAATTCGTCGACACGCTCTTTGCCATGACTGTCGGCTGGGCCATCAACTCTGCCATGATCATCCTTGCGGCCGACGCATTCTTCGCCAACGGCCACATTGTCAGCTCGCTCGACGAAGCCGGCCAGCTACTCACTCCGCTACTAGGCGGTGAGGCTGGGCTAGTGTTTGCTCTAGCCTTGCTTATGGCCGGTCTCGCCAGCACCGTCACGAGCGGCATGGCAGCAGGCACTATCTTCGCCGGGCTCTACGACGAAGCCTACGACGCACACGACGTCCACTCCCGCACCGGCATTCTTCTCTCTCTGCTGTTGGCCCTAGCCGTCATCTTCTTCATCGGCGACCCTTTCCGAGGCCTGCTTGTCTCACAAGCTGTGCTCAGTCTACAATTGCCCGTCACCGTATTTCTGCAAGTGGGCCTCACGTCCTCGCGCCGCGTTATGGGCCGCTACGTCAACAGCCGCCTCACCACCCTACTGCTCTATGCCATCGCCGTTTTCGTCAGCGCTCTCAATCTCTATCTGCTTTATCAACTGCTGACGGAGATGAACTGACATAAAAAAGTCAGACATCGAAACGTCACATATCTTCTTCCTTACAGCCACTAAAGGACAGACGCCGACTGGCGGAAATCTTGCCTAAGCGTCAGCATTCACCGTTTCCTCCGCGACGGACACGAAACGACAGCAGGCAGCAAGGTGTTCGCGTGCTGAATGAAATACAGCCAGCACCCGCGGCAGTTTCGGGAAAAAGATTTACCTTTGTCCGGGATTGAACCGGTCCAATGAGCAGAACGACACCACGCGAAAAAGCCGCAGAAATTTTTCATGCTTTCATCAAGGCCAAGGGCATGCGCCACACAGCCGAGCGCAATGCCATTCTTGACGTCGTGTGCCGCATACCCGGCCACTTCGACATTGACGCCCTGCGGCACGAGTTGCGTGCGCGGGGAAGCATTTCCGTGTCACGGGCCACGCTCTACAACACGCTCAATCTCTTGGCAGAGGCCGGCCTCATTTGCGTTCACCATTTTGAGGACCGCCCCACGCTCTACGAGTTCGCATACGGCACCACAGGCCGCAACCATCTGCTCTGCACCGAGTGCGGTCGCATTCTCCCTTTCGAGAACGAAGCGCTGGATGCTGTACTTGACCGTCTGGCTCCCCCTGGTTTTCACCCCACAGGCCACAGCGTCGAGGTCTATGGTTTGTGCGATCGCTGCATGCACACACCTTCAGGTCCGGTTCATCACAGAGAAACGAACATAACCACACACACTGACAATGACAAAAGGTAAAGTTGACGCCCTTCTGGGCATCGTCTTCGGCGACGAAGGCAAAGGCAAAGTCGTAGACTTCTTTACCCCGCACTACGACGTCGTAGCCCGCTTCGCAGGCGGGCCCAATGCGGGACACACCATCATATTCGACGGCCGCAAGTTTGTGCTCCGCTCCATCCCCTCGGGCATCTTCGACGCCGGCAAGCTCAACATCATCGGCAACGGCTGCGTCCTGGCGCCCGACCTCTTCATGGCCGAGGCGCGAGAGCTCGAAGCCGCGGGCTACACCCTCACCGATCGCCTCCACATCAGCCGCCGCGCCCATCTCATCCTGCCCACCCACCGCGTGCTCGACCGCGCCTACGAGGCTGCCAAGGGCAAGAACAAGGTGGGCACCACGGGCAAGGGCATCGGCCCCACATACAGCGACAAGGCCGCCCGCACCGGTCTGCGCGTGGGCGACATCCTGGGCAACTTCAACGAGAAATATGCCGCCCTCAAAGCCCGCCACGAGCAGATCCTGCGCGACCTCCACTTCACCGACTACGACATAACCGAAGAGGAAGCCCGCTGGATGGAAGGCGTCGACTATCTGCGCAAGTTCCACCTCACCGATACCGAACACGAAATCAACCGCTACCTCGCTGAAGGCAAGAACGTTCTGGCCGAGGGAGCACAAGGCTCCCTGCTCGACATCGACCACGGCACCTATCCATTCGTGTCGTCGAGCAGCACGACGAGCGGCGGCGTATGCACGGGCTTGGGCGTGGCCCCCGGCAGCATCGGCCGCGTGTGGGGCGTCTTCAAGGCATACAGCACGCGCGTGGGCGCCGGCCCCTTCCCCGTTGAGCTCTTCGACGAGACGGGCGACACCATCCGCCGCATCGGCAACGAGTTTGGCGCCGTCACCGGCCGCAACCGCCGCTGCGGATGGATAGACCTCGTGGCCCTGCGCTACGCCATCATGGTGAACGGCGTCACCGACCTCGTCATGATGAAAAGCGACGTCCTCGACGGCTTCGAAACCATCAAGGTGTGCACGGCCTACCGCAAGGACGGCGTCACGCTCACCGACATGCCCTACGACACCGAGGGCTGCGAGCCCGTCTACGAGGAGCTGCCCGGCTGGCAGACGCCTCTGGGCGCCCTGCGCCGCGAAGAGGACTTCCCGCCCGCCTTCAAGGCCTACATCGACTACCTCGAACGGGCCCTCGCCACGCCCATCCGCATCATATCGGTGGGCCCCGACCGCGAAGCCACCATCGTGCGCAACCTCTGACGCCCGCAGCGGCCGCGTGCCGCCCTGCCCCCTACGCACACCGCCCGCCCGAGCAGCAGCCCGGGCGGGCGGTGCGCGTTCAGGCGGCAAGCCGCAGCTTTCCCACCCCACTGCCCCGCCGCAAACAGGCCTCATCTGCCGAAAAACGCCAAACCACCGAACGAATCGACGCCAAATCACCGAACAAATCGCCGCCAAATCACCGAACGAATGGGCGCCAAATCACCGAGTTCGGGATTTTCTTCGTATTTTTGCCCATACAAAACAAGGAAGATGAAAGGTTACAGACACAGAGTGCTGGACAAACTGCTGGCCAAAAAGCTGGAAGCCAAAGGAGCCGTGCTCATAGAAGGTCCGAAATGGTGCGGAAAGACCACGACTGCGGAAGAAATAGCCAAGAGCAAGGTGATGCTGGCGAAACCCGACACGAAAGAAAATTTTAGACGGCTGCTGGAAATAGACAGCGACGTGGCCCTGGACGGCGCCACGCCTATGCTCATCGACGAATGGCAAACCATCCCCAAACTGTGGGACGCCGTGCGCTATGCCATCGATCATCGTCGCGAAATGGGCCAGTTCATACTGACCGGCTCCGCCGTTCCCGACAAAAACGCCGAGAAAGAAAGAGAACACTCGGGCACCGGCCGGTTTGCCTGGCTCACCATGCGCCCGATGACGCTCTTCGAGTCGGGCGAGTCGGACGGAAGCGTCGCGTTGAGCCGGCTGTTCGAACAGCCCGACAAGGTTTTGGAAAAAAACAGGCTGACGCTCGACGACATCGCCTTTCTCATCTGCCGCGGCGGCTGGCCCATGGCCGTCGGCCTGCCGCGCGAAGCCGCGTTGGAGCAGGCTTTCGACTACTACAACGCCGTGACCAAGGAGGACATCACCCGGGTGGACGGCGTAAAGCGCACGTCCGAGAGGGTGGAACGCCTGATGCGCTCGCTGGCACGCCATCAGGGCAGCCAGGCTCCCCTCTCCACGCTGCGGGCCGACTTGCTGAGCAACGAAACGGCCACGCTCGACGAAGACACCATCAGCTCCTACATCGACTCTCTGAGGAAAATATTCGTCGTTGAGGACTTGCCGGCATGGAACCCCAATCTGTGTTCGAAAACAGCCATCCGCACAACCGACACACGCTACTTTGTCGACCCATCCATCGCAACGGCCGCGCTGGGCCTGGGGCCGGCCGACCTGATGAAGGACCTGAACACCACGGGCTTCCTGTTCGAAACGCTTTGCATCAGAGATTTAAGGGTGTTTGCCGAGGCCTTGAACGGAAAGGTGTACCACTATCGCGACAAGAACGGCCTGGAATGCGACGCTGTGGTCCACCTCCGTGACGGGCGCTACGCCCTGATTGAAATCAAGCTGGGCGGCCCCTCTCTCATCGACGAGGGGGCGAAGACGCTGCAACAGCTGACGCAGCGCATCGACACGGCGCGCATGAACGAACCCGCGTTCAGGATGGTGCTCACGGCCACCGGCCAGTATGCCTACCGCCGTCCCGAAGACGGAATATACGTCGTCCCCATCGGCTGCCTGGGAGCCTGACGAAGGGCGACGGCCAGCACGCAAAAGCCCCGCGCACGGTTTTACGACGGTGCGCGGGGCTTTTCCTTTCGGCCGGCAGGCTACTCCGCCGGCTTCGCAAAGACAGCGCAGGCCCAGCGGTTCTGCGAGCGGGCATGACCGAAGGTGAGGCCGAGGCGTTCGGCCTCGGCACGAATGGCCGGCACGTCCTCTTCGTAGAAACCACTCATGAAGAGAAGGGCGCCGGGCGTCATGCGTGCCACGTAGGCCGCCATGTCGGCCAGCAAGATGTTGCGGTTGATGTTGGCCACGACGAGGTCGAAGGGGCCGAGGCCGGCCAGCAGCGAGGCGTCGCCCAGGCGCACGTCGATGCCGTCCACGTGGTTGAGGGCCACGTTTTCAAGCGAATTGCTCACGCACCACTCGTCGTTGTCGACGGCCACGCAGCGGGCCGCGCCGCGCATGCGTGCCAGGATGGCCAGGATGCTCGTGCCGCAGCCCATGTCGAGCACGGTCTTGCCGGCCACGTCGGCACGCAGCAGTTCGCTAATCATCTGCGAGGTGGTGGCGTGATGGCCCGTGCCGAACGACATGCGCGGATCGATGGTGATACGGTACTCGGCCTCGGGCACGTCCTTGTGGAACGTGCTGGCCACGACGCAACGTCCGTCCACGACGAGCGGACTGTAATAGTTGCGCTCCCACTCCTCGTTCCAGTCTTTGTCCTCGGCCTCGGCCTGCGTATAGGCCACGCCCACACCGGGCATGGGATAGGCCGCCAGGGCGGTTTCGAGCGCTGCCGGGCTGAAAGCATCCTTTTTCACATAGGCTTTCAGGGGAGCCCGGCCGCCCTCTTCGTGTACGAAACTGTCGAAGCCGGCGTCGGCCAGCACTGCGGCCAGAACGTCCTGCGCCGTGTCGTCGGAGGGCGTCAGGGTGAAGGTAAATTCCAAGTATTTCATCGCTTATCGTTGTTTTTGAGTCAGGCATCAGTAAGGACGACGTGCGGCGTCTCCGCCACGTGCGACGAGCGGATGCGCCATTCGGCCGGGTAAAGGTTGTTGGCCCGGCTGCCCAGGTTGTTCAGGAAGCCCAGCGGCAGCCCGTCGTAGGTGACCACCACGTAGCCGCGGGGCGCCTCCGGGGGAAGCTGCAACGTTTCGCGGCGCAGGAAGGCCACGGCCTCGGGCGTGTCGAGCTCCACGCACGGAAAGGCGTCGGGGGCCAGCGCCAGCGACGTGGCCAGCGCCGCATGGGGCACCGCCTTGCGCCCGCGCTCCACGGCCAGGGGCACGCCGGCCGAGAGCACGCGCGCCGCACCCGCCACGCGCATCACGTCGGCGCGGAGCTCCTCGCCCACGGCGGCCAGCGTCCCGTCGGGCAGCGCGATGGGGGCAAAGGCGCCGCCGGGCCGCAGCCACGCCGAAGCCCGGCGCCACAGTTCGCCGCCCGCCTGCCGCTCCTCGCGCCCGCGCTGCCGGCTGCGGGCGGGAGCCCCGCCCGACGTCTTCTGCAACAGGGCCAGGAAAAAGCCCTCGCCCCGCGCCCGGTGGGGATAGAAATGGCAGACGGGCCACTCGCCCCGCACGTCGCCCGCCACGCCCCACGCCTCGTCCACCCGTATCGCCACGGGGCGGGCGCCCAGCGTGCGGCAGATGTGGGCCACGTTTTCCTCGTCCTCGGCGCGGTTGAACGTGCAGGTGCTGTAAACGAAGAAGCCCCCCTCGCGCAGGGCGGGCCACACCTGCTCCACGATGTCGCGCTGGCGCCGGGCGCAGAGGGCCACGGCCTCGGAGCTCCACGCGGCCACGGCCCCCTCGTCCTTGCGAAACATGCCCTCGCCCGAGCAGGGCACGTCGGCCGCCACCACGTCGAAAAAGCCCGGCAGGGCAGCAAAATCGGCCGGGCGCGCCTGCGTGACCACCGTGTCGGGGTGGCCCCACTTGGCCAGGTTTTCCACCAGAACGGAGGCGCGCTGGCGCAGCGGTTCGTTGGCCACGAGCAGGGCGCCGTCGGGCAGAAGCGAGCGCCACAGCGTGCTCTTGCCGCCGGGGGCCGCACAAAGATCGAGCACGCGCCGCGGCACGTCGGGCAGCGCGCGAAAGGCCTGCTCAACAAACATGGACGAGGCTTCCTGCACGTAGTAGGCCCCGGCATGGAGCAGGGGGTCGAACGTAAAGGCGGGACGCCCGGGCAGATAGCGGCCCGTGGCGCACCAGGGCACGGCCTCGCCCCGGCAGGCCTCGCCGGCCTTGCGCGGGTTCAGGCGGATGCTGACGGGCGACGGGCCGGCCAGCGCCGCCAGCAGCGAGCGCGCCTCGGCTTCGCCCAAATCGGCCTCCATTTCGCGCACGAAGGCTTCGGGAAATATCGGTGTTTCGTTTTCAGTCATAGCGTTGGTTCGTTGTTTCAAGACGGATCCTCCCCGGCTTGGTGGAGCCAAAGATACGCAAAGGCGAGTGGCAAAGCAAGAGAAAGCTCGCTTTTTCTTGCTTCGTCCGAGCCGCATACATCTTGGGCGAAGCCAAAGGTAGCAAAGGCGAGTGGCA
>CALUNU010000020.1 GCA_944322095.1 uncultured Alloprevotella sp. | reverse complement strand
AACTTTGCTCTCGGTGATCATAGCGATTATTGCTCGTAATTCTTTGTAATTCAGCACTATAAAGATACGACAATTTTTCGCTAATCACCAAATTTTCAAGTACTTACAATTCGTCGAACTCACGTTAAATCACCATCTATAACGCTTTCAAAAATATACCTAACCCCTATAGCTAATAGCTAATACTTGTTGTGCGGCATTCCTGCCGCACCTCCTGGGCTACGCGTGCGGGCGAAAGTCAATAGTCAATAGTCAATTCTGCATTCCGTTCGTTGTGCACAATTCTCAATTTTCAATTGTCCGTTTTCAATTCCCAAGGGGTTGTGCCCGTGTATTTCACCGATTATGCGTAACTTTGCACCGAATTTTTGTGCCGAGAAAAAATATGCGTCAATTAAAAATCAACAAAAGCATCACCAACCGTTCCAGCGCGGCGCTGGATAAGTACTTAGTTGAAATAGGCCGCGAGGAGCTCATCTCTACCGACGAGGAGGTGGAGCTGGCCCAGCGCATCCACCGCGGCGACCGCGCGGCGCTCGAACGGCTCACGCGGGCCAACCTGCGCTTCGTGGTGAGCGTGGCCAAGCAATATCAGAACCAGGGGCTCGCCCTGAACGACCTTATAGACGAGGGCAACCTGGGCCTCATCAAGGCTGCGCAAAAGTTTGACGAAACGCGCGGCTTCAAGTTTATCTCGTATGCCGTGTGGTGGATTCGCCAGAGCATCCTGCAAGCCATCTCGGAGCAGAGCCGCATCGTGCGCATGCCGCTCAACCAGGTGGGGTTCCAGAGCAAGCTCACCAAGGCCATAACGAGCTTTGAGCAGGAGAACGAGCGCCGCCCGTCGGTGCAGGAGCTGGCCGAGCTGCTCGACACCGACGTGGCCAAGGTGCAGGAGGCGCTGGGGACGAACGGCAAGAAGGTGTCGGTGGATGCCCCGTTCCAGGACGACGACTCGAACAGCCTCATCGACATTATGACCGACGAGAGCGCGCCCGGCACCGACAACGCGATGGAGAAGGAGTCGCTCTCGACCGATCTTGAAGCGGCGCTCCGCGTGCTCTCCGACCGCGAGCGGCAGGTGCTCAAGATGCTCTTCGGCATAGGGCGCAACGAGATGACGGCCGAGGAGGTGGCCGGCAGCCTGGGCCTGACGCGCGAGCGCGTGCGCCAGATTAAGGAACGTGCCCTGCGCCGCCTGCGCGAAGACGACAACATCAAGATCCTTACCAAGTATCTGGGATAATTTCGGGGAGTGGGCTGCGCGCTCTGCTTGTTTAACGAAAAAAAGAGGCGCCTGCGACGTTTGGTTGCAGGCGCTTCTTTCGTTATGGCCGGCAGGCTTCGTTCTCGTAAAGCCCGATGCCGGCCGAAGCTCGCGGGGGCTTTTAACTGAGCTCGTTGCGCACGACGCGGCCCATCTGCATGACGAAGCGGAGCTGCTGGTCGCTGTCGAAAAGGATGATGTCGGCATCTTTGTCGCGCTGCAAGGAGCCCTTGCGGTCGTAGATGTGCATGATGCGGGCGGGGGTTTCACTCACCATGCGGCAGGCGTCCTCCATGGGTATGCCGGCCTGCTGCACGGCGGTGCGCACGAGGCGATCCATCGTGGCGATGCTGCCGGCCAGGGCCGAGCGGTCGGAGAGCTTGCACACGCCGTCTTCGATGATGACGCGGGGGTCGAAGGCCGTTTGGCTGTCGCTGGCGGCGCAGGCCAGGGCGTCGGTAATCATGGCGGTGCGCTCCACGCCTTTGACAAGGTAGATCATGCGCAGGATGACTGGCGGCACGTGGATGCCGTCGGCAATCATTTCGACGGTCATGTCGGGCAGGGCGTAAACGCTCTCGACGGTGCCCTCGTGCTTGTATTCGCGCACCTTGTGGAAGCCCTTCATGGCGTTGTAGAAGTGGGTGGCGTGGGTGAAGCCGGCCTCGTAGGCTGCCTTTACGTCGGGATATTCGGCTGCGGTGTGGGCCACCGAGGGGAGAACGCCGTGGCGCACGCAGCAGGCGCCAAACTCGCGGATGCCGGGCAGCTCGGGGGCGGCGTCCCAGCGCTTGATGCAGCGGGTGGAGCTGAGCAGGGGCTCATACTCGGCGGGATCGGGATTCTTGATGTTTTCGGGAATCTGGCCGCCGGCCATTTCGAGGCTGAGGTAGTGGCCTTCGAGGTGGAGACCCATCACGGGGCTGTCGGGCTCGGCCATGAGCTTTTCGGTGGTGGCCACGGCGGCGCGTATCATCGGCATGGTCGACGACGAGAGCGTGGGGAAGATGGCCGTTGTGCCGTGCTGCATGTGGGCGTCGACGGCTGTGCGGAAGGCGTCCTCGGTGCCTTCCATAAAGTCGCGCCCGCCACCGCCGTGCACGTGCATCTCGATGCCGCCGGGCACGACGTCGCAACCGTGGGCGTCGATGATTTCGGCACCGACAACGGGCAAATGACAATTGGACACTTCGAGGATCTTATTGCCCTCGATGATGACGGAGCCGTCCCGGAGCCACCCTTCGGGTGTCAGGATGCGGCCGTTCACAATCTGCTTCAACATGATGATTTTTGATTAGTGGTCTTTCTTATTACCTGCAAATGTATGTATTTTTTGCATAAACGCGCTGCACCGGGGGGAGCTTTTTACACCTTTTCTTCGATACGCCGCTGCGCCCGGGAGCGTTTCGGGGCTTTTCGGGCAGATGCCGGCACAATAAACCGCGGAAAACCGCGTTCTTCCTTTTAGAGATGAGCAAGATCGACGTTTGCATCTTTTTGGCGGGCGCTTGCGTGGCGCTACTTTCGTCGTGCGGCGGGCCGGAGCGCTACGTGAAGCGCGGCGACGCCGCGCGTGCCATTGGCGAATATGCCGAGGCGGCTGCACAATATAAAAAAGCTTATTCCAAGTATGGCCCGCGCGAGCGGCGCGAACGGGGTGCCGTGGCTTACAGCATGGCCGAGTGCTACCGCCGTTACGGCAACACGGCCCGGGCCCTGGGTGCCTACCGCAACGCCCTGCGCTACGGGGTGACGGACACGCTGGCCCGCTTTTACGAAGGGGAAATGCTGCGCTACACGGGCGACTATGCCGGAGCCGAACGCAGCTACCGGGCCCACCTCGACAGCTTTCCGGGCGACGAGGCCGCTCTCCGTGGCATCGAAGCCTGCCACGATGCCGAGGCGCTGAAAAAGAAGGGCTCGGCCTACACCATTCGCCTGGAAAGGCTGTTCAACGCCAGCCGGTCGGACTATGCTCCGGCGCTGCTGGGCGACGAGGGCGACCGCCTTTTCTTCACGACGACGCGCCCGCAGACCACCGGCGACGAGGTGAGCGGCATCACCGAGCAGAAAAACGGCGACATCTTCATGGCCAAAAAGGACGAAAAAGGCCGATGGCTGCGCCCCGAGGCCGTAGAGGGGGGCGTCAACACCGAATATGACGAAGGGGCCTGCTCGTTCAGCCCCGACGGCCAGACGATGTATCTCACGGTGTGCCCCACCCACCCGCAGTATCCGCGTATGGCCGAGATATGGACGTCGGCCCGCACGGATGCCAGCTGGGGCAAGCCTCAGCAGCTGAAAATAACGGCCGACACGCTCTCGTCGTATGCCCACCCGGCCGTGTCGCCCGACGGGCGGTGGCTCTATTTCGTGTCGGACATGCCCGGGGGCGAGGGCGGGCTCGACCTGTGGCGGGCCGTGGTGGACGGTCACGGCGTGGGGCCGGTGGAAAACCTCGGGCCCGACGTCAACACGGCCGGCAACGAGATGTTTCCCGCCTTCCGCCCCACGGGCGAACTCTATTTTTCGTCCGACGGCCGCGGCGGCATGGGCGGCCTCGACCTGTACCGCGCCACCGAGGACACGGTGACGCACCGCTGGACGGTCGTTCACCTGCCGGCTCCGATGAACTCGAACGGCGACGACTTTGGCATCACCTTCGAAGGCCTGCACAACCGGGGCTTCTTCTCCTCGAACCGCAGCACCGGCGGCCGTGGGTGGGACAAAATCTATTCGTTCTCCTACCCCGAGGTGTTGCAGACGGTCAAGGGCTGGGTGTACGAGCAGGACGGCTACGAGCTGCCCGAGGCACTGGTCTACATGGTGGGCAGCGACGGCACCAACCTGAAGCTGAGCGTGCGCAGCGACGGCTCGTTCGAGCAGCCCGTGGCCCCGGGCGTCGACTATCTGATGCTGGCCACCTGCCGTGGCTACCTCAACGTGCGCAACTCGCTGCACGTCGACACGCTCGAAGAGGAAAAACAATATGTGCTGCAATTTCCGCTGCCCTCCATCAGCGTACCGGTGCTCGTGCGCAACGTGTTCTACGAGTTTGACGAGGCAACCATCGTCGAGGCCTCGCTGCCGGCCTTGAACCGCCTCACCACTTTGCTCAAAGAAAACCCGAACGTAACCATCGAGCTGAGCGCCCACTGCGACTACCGGGGCAACGACGACTACAACGAGCGCCTCTCGCAACGCCGGGCCGAAACGGTGGTGAGCTATCTGACGCAACACGGCATACAGGCCGACCGCCTGACGGCCAAGGGGTATGGCGAGAAGCAGCCGAAGGTGGTCAACAAGAAGCTGACGGAAACCTACCCCTTCCTGCACGAAAACGACACGCTCACCGAGGCTTTCATCCTCAAGCTGCCGCCCGAGCAGCAGGAGGTGTGCAACGCCCTGAACCGCCGCACGGAGTTTCGCGTGCTGCGCACCACCTACGGCCTCTTCGACGAACGGGGCAACCTGCTGCCCGGCGCCCTCCTCCCGCCCGAGCGGAAGGACGAAGGCAGCGACGCGCCCTAACCTCCGGGCCGCCGCGTTGGGCCGCCCCTGCCCAACGCGGTTGCAACCCGCATCACTATATATGGGTATTTACGCCCGCGGTAACGGGCTGTATGGCGGGTTTTCTTATCTTTGCAGCCGCAAAACCGATCATCAGCGTATTTTTTTAACACATATGAAGCTTTCTGAACTGCGTACAGGCGAGCGCGGTGTCATCGTCAAGGTGAGCGGACACGGCGGTTTCCGCAAGCGCATCGTCGAAATGGGCTTTGTAAAGGGTAAGACCGTCCGCGTCATCCTGAATGCCCCCTTGCGCGACCCCATAGAGTATGAGATAATGGGCTACAAAATCTCGCTGCGACGCGAAGAGGCCGGCCTGGTCGAAGTCATCAGCGAGAGCGAGGCCAAGGCCGGCGCAGCCCTCCCCGAAAATCCCGGTCTGCCGGGGCTTCCGCCCGACGCCACTGACAATGCCGAGACCGAAGCCATGCTCGAACGCCGTATGGCCGACATGGCCGGCGAAAAACGACGCACCATCAACGTGGCGCTCGTGGGCAACCCCAACTGCGGCAAGACCTCTCTCTTCAACATCGCCTCGGGCGCCCACGAGCATGTGGGCAATTACAGCGGAGTGACGGTCGACGCCAAGGACGGCTACTTCACTTACGGCAAATATCGCATGCGCATCGTGGATCTGCCCGGCACCTACTCGCTTTCGGCCTACAGCCCCGAGGAGCTTTACGTCCGCCGCCACCTCATCGACCAGACGCCCGACGTCGTCATCAACGTCATCGACAGTTCCAACCTGGAACGCAACCTCTACCTCACCACCCAGCTCATCGACATGCACCTGCGCATGGTCGTGGCGCTCAACATGTACGACGAGCTGCGCTCCTCCGGCGACGCGCTCGACTATCACACGCTCGGCCGCCTGCTGGGCGTGCCGATGGTGCCCACCGTGTCGAGAAACGGCGAGGGCATCAAGGAGCTTTTCGACATGGTCATAGCCGTTTACGAGAGCAACGACCCCGCCCTGGCGCGCCACATTCACGTCAACCACGGCGCCGAGCTCGAAGAGAGCATCGACCGCATCAAGGCCGCTTTCCAGAAGAACCAGCAGATCCGCTACAAATATTCCACGCGCTATCTCTCCATCAAATTTCTGGAAAACGACAAGGAGGTGGAGAAGTTCGTCGACTCGCTGCCCAACCGCGACGAACTGATTTCACTTCGCTACACCGAAGAAAAGCGCATTGCCGAGGAGCTGCACGAACAGTCGGAGTCGGCCATCATCAGTGCAAAGTATGGCTTCGTACAGGGCGCTCTGAAAGAAACCTACCGGCCACACGTACAAAAGAAAAAGCAGGAAAACATCACCGAGCGCATCGACGCCATCGTGACCCACCGCTACTGGGGCTTCCCCATCTTTTTCCTGCTGCTGTTCCTCATTTTCGAGGGCACGTTCGTCCTGAGCGATTATCCGATGCAGTGGATCGAATGGCTCGTTGAGCGCATCGGCGCCTTCGTGGGGGCCAACATGGCCGACGGCCCGCTGAAAGACCTCGTCGTAAACGGCATCATCGGCGGCGTGGGCAGCGTCATCGTTTTCCTTCCCAACATCCTGATTCTCTATCTGCTCATCTCCCTGCTCGAAGACTCGGGCTACATGGCCCGGGCTGCCTTCATCATGGACAAACTGATGCACAAGATGGGGCTTCACGGCAAGTCGTTCATCCCCATGATTATGGGCTTCGGGTGCAACGTCCCCGCCGTCATGGCCACCCGCACCATAGAAAATCCCAAAAGCCGCCTCGTCACGATGCTCGTCACGCCGCTCATGTCGTGCTCGGCCCGCATCCCCATCTACGTCATCCTCATCGGCGCTTTCTTCCCCCGCCACGGCGGTCTGCTCATGCTGGGGCTCTATGCCCTGGGCATCGTGATGGCCATTCTCATGGCACGGCTCTTCAGCCGCTTTTTCATGCGGGGCGAAGACCTGCCTTTCGTCATGGAGCTGCCCCCCTATCGCTTCCCGACGGGCAAGGCCGTTTTCCGCCACACGTGGGAAAAGGGACGGCAATACTTGAAAAAAATGGCCGGCATCATCCTGGCCTGCTCCATTGTCATCTGGTTCCTCGGCTACTACCCCCGCCCGGCGGAAGGTGCCTCCCTGCAAGAGCAACAGGCCAACTCGTATATAGGCCGTGTGGGACAGGCCATCGAACCCGTCATGCAGCCCTTGGGCTTCGACTGGAAAATGAGCCTTGGCATCCTCACCGGCGTGGGGGCCAAAGAGCTCGTGGTGAGCACCTTGGGCGTGATGTATGCCGGCGTGGAGACCGAAGGCGAGGGCGACGACGAAGACACGCGCTTGCAGCAGGTGCTGCTCGGCACGCTCACGCCGGCCGCAGCGCTCTCCTATCTTGTTTTCGTGCTGCTCTATTTTCCCTGCATTGCCACCGTCGTGGCCATCAAAAATGAAAGCGGCAAGTGGCGATGGGCGCTCTTCACCGTTTTCTACACAACCGCCTTGGCCTATGCCGTGGCCTTCGTCACCTATCATGCGGCGCGCTGCCTGATGTAAACGCCGCACATACATATAAACGGGAGGCGCCCGGACCGTGATGGTTCGGGCGCCTCTTGTTTTTGCGGCCTTCCCAACCGCCTTTCCCGGCAGGAAAATCAGCTTGCAAGCGAGCAAAGCCGCATAAGCCGCAGGCTCAGCTCTCCCGGCCGGCGCCAGGCTTCATTTTCCAAGAAAAGCGGACGGATTTCCAAAATATTTACAGAACAAAGCATGGGCCACGTCGTAACTGTCGCCCTGCGGAACGTCGGCGTAGCAGAGCGAAAAATTGCGTGTCCACCCCTCCTCCATCTCATACCACTCCCCGGGCGCAGGCAGAGGCTTTCCACCGATAAGCGCATCGAAAAAACGCTGCCACCGCACGTAGTGGAAATCGCGCAGCAAGCCGGCCCACTCGCGGTTGGCGTAGTCGTGCAGCCCGCCCGCGTTGGCCGCCGTTTCCGTTCCCCACACGGTAATGAGCGTGCGTGCGTTCCTTTCCATTTCGTCGGCATAACGGGCGTCGCCCGGGCATACTTCGTCTGCCAGATGCCGTGCAGCCGACGTCCACCGGCCGAGCATAAATTCAGGGCGGTTGGCGAGCAAGCGATCCTGGTCGAGGATGAGTTGCAGGAAGCTGTCGCGCAGCCGGCGCAAGGCGGCGGTGTCTTTCTGCCGGGCTGCCGGCGCAATCTGCCGCGACAAAGCATAGGCGCTGTCGGCCAGAACCTGACGCATCACGTCGGTCAGATCATAGGTAAAGTTGTCGGAAGAGCGCAACGAGTGGCCACATGCAAGGAGCAAAGCGGCAGCCTTTACCAGGCTGTCGGCCTGGTAGTAAGGTTGGGCCGTGCTCCACGTCGAAACGGAACGAACGTCGAGCGACGGACGGGCACACATCACCGACTCGGTGGCTCCCTGCTGGCGGGTACGGCAGTCGTAGACGGAACCCGTCAACGCGTCCCACGCTTTCAGCAGTTCGGGGCGCGACGAGCCATAACGCGCCTTTACATACGCTTCAAGCCAACCGCCCATCTCGTCTTCGCTCCGCCATGGCAGCTCAAACAGCATGTCGTAAAGCATCGGATTGGTTTCGATGCCCTCGGGCGTAGCTCCGATGCCTTTCAACGTCGACGGATAGCGTGACAGGGCGTCATAATAGCCGTCTATAACGGCGCGATAGCGCCCATGCACCCCCACGCGGCCGCCAAAATTGTGCAACATGCAGAACATCCAGTCGTGTCCGCCGTAGCCGTCGTGCCACTTGGGCTGCCCGTCGGAAAAAAGATCGAGCACAATCAGCCGGCCACTCTGTATCGTGCGCAGACATTCGGGCCGCGGGTTTTCATTCCAGCTTTGCACAACCCAGCGGGCCGACGGGTTCACGCGGAGCATGGCCTGCTCAATGGCACGGTAAGCCGCGGGCAAGTCCACTCCCGCCGTATTTCCTCCCTCGTGAAAAGGATCGATGCTGTAAAGCGACGAAACGCCCACCAGTCGCGTCAGATACTTATAGTAAAGGGCGGCCATCGACGCAAAGTGCGGGTCGGTGGGCAGCAGAAAGCCGGGGCGACGAAAACCGCACCAGTTGCCTGCATCTTTCACGTCCCAGTCCAGTTTTTCACCCGCATCGGCCGGCACCATGCCGGCATAACCGGGCAATACGGGCTCCATGCCGAAAGCCCGCATGCGCTCCACTATTTTTCGGGCCAGCCGCTCCCGTGCGGCATACCACTGCTCCGGGTTCGGACCTCCCCACCCTTCGAGGTTGTTCATGAGCCACCAGGCCTGATGAGCTGGCCCGGCTATGAAACGGTCTATTTCGGCTTGCGTGTATCCCAGCTCATGCAAGACGTTCCGCCAGACAACGTCGGTACCGACCGCGGCCAAGGGCATATTAACGCCGTGGAGAGCCATCCAGTCTATTTCTTGCTGCCACCGCTCCCAGTCCCAGAAAGCTGTGGAGTAAGAAAACGTGCAGTAGTTCAGATAATAGCGCCATGCCACCCGCGCCTCACGCCGTTCCTTTCCCTTCGGAAGTGGAAGCGTCAGCCGCGCAAGATCGGCATGCGGGCGGTTCCACGTCAGATTTACGCAAGCCGTATGGTTCAGATACCAGCCTATGCCCGTCGCAACTGCCAAGGCGGAGCTTCCGGCCACATATGGTTTGCCGTCGCGCGAGGCTATTTCGAAAACATCGCAGCCCGTCGGGCTCATTTCCGGGCGGATTTCCCAGACAAAGCGTTCAGCCGCGCCCCGTCCGCCAATACGTTCCAGCAACCCGGCTATGATGGTGTCGCGCTGCGCGGTTGCAATCAGTGGCGTGGAAAGAAACATGACGGAGAGCAATAGGAAAAATCGTTTGAGGATAGTATACATACCTGATGTCTATTTATATTTTGTTGTCTTCTCCAAACAGTTGGATGCAAACAGGTCTGCCGTTTGCAACAACGCCACCAACGGCGATTTTTCCATCGCCGCACGATAAGCATAACGCATGCTGCTGCCCTGCTCAGCCATGTCAAACATGCCCATATGCCAGCGGATGGCCAGCAGCTCCTCTTGTTTCAGCCGCATAAACCAGCCAATGATGACGCACGACTTTTCTCCGTGGCCGAACGGGAATTCATCCACAATTTCGTAGCCGGGATAGGTTACCCAACGGCCGTTTTCGTCCTTTTTCCATTTCTCTGTCTTGTGGTAAAGCTTCGTCTTACACAAATCGTGAAACAGCGCGGCAACGGCAACGCTCTCCATCGGCAGTTCCTCGTTCGTAACAGCCGTTCCCTGCCTGATGTGCGGCAACAGCCACGTCGTATACAAATGCCGGGCCGTCTCGAAAACATTGATGGAGTGGAGGCACAGGCCGCCGTCCTCGTTCAGATGAAACGCCGTTGAGCTCGGAGCAGTATAAAAATCCGTGGTATCAATATACGCAAGCAGCTGCTCCAATCCATCGCGGTGAATATTCTCCCGACAAAGCTTCATAAATTTTTCTTTGTTCTGTTCAATTTCCGTAGCTGTCATTTTATTCTGTTTTGCGGTTGTCTTTTCATTTTTTCATGAGGCGTGAGGCCTTTCGGTTGGCTTCCGGCTCTTTGCAAGTTTACGAATAATTATCGGTAGCGCCAAAGCTCCGGCGCAAAAAGCCGCCCCGGGAACGTCCCGGGGCGGCCAACAAAAAGCTGTGCGGAATATTTTTTTCCTTGCCGGCTTACGCTTACTCTTCGTGGGCTGTGTCGTTTTCTGCCGTGAGTTTGTTTTGCAAGTCGGGGGGAAGCAACTCGTAGCTGGCGAACTTCATGACGAACGAAGCGCGTCCTCCGGTGAGGGAGCTCAGCGTTGTCGCATAGTCCGAGAGTTCCCTGAGCGGCACCTTGGCTTGCAGCTTCTCGTAGCCGTGTTCGCTGCTCATTCCGACGATAAGTCCGCGGCGTCCTTGGAGGTCGCTCATCACGTCGCCCAAGAGTGCGGCCGGCACAAACACTTCAACGTCGTATATGGGTTCGAGCACCTTGGGCCCGGCCTCGCGGAAGGCCTTGCTGAAGGCTGTGCGGCCTGCGAGCATGAAGGAGAGTTCGTTGGAATCGACGGGGTGCATCTTTCCGTCGTAGACGACAACACGCACATCGCGGGCGTACGATCCCGTAAGGGGACCCTGCTCCATGCGACTCATAACGCCTTTCAGGATGGCGGGCATGAAACGGGCGTCGATGGCTCCACCCACTACGGAGTTGATAAAGACGAGCTTGCCGCCCCATTCCAAATCTATTTCCTCGCGGCCCTTCACCGATACGCGGATTTCCTGGTTACCAAACTTGTAGCTCGTCGGGTCGGGCATGCCTTCGGAGTATGGCTCGACGACGAGATGCACCTCGGCAAACTGGCCTGCACCGCCCGACTGCTTTTTGTGGCGGTAGTCGGCACGGGCTGCACGCGTGATGGTTTCGCGGTAGGGAATTTTCTGCGCGCTGAGCTCCACGGGTATCTTGTCAAGATTTTCAAGCCTCCATTTCAACGTGCGTAAGTGGAATTCTCCCTGTCCGCGCACGAGCGTCTGGCGCAGCTCTTTGCTCTGCTCAACCTCCCACGTGGGATCCTCCTGGCGCATGCGGCTCAGGGCAGCCATCATCTTCTCGGTGTCGGCCTCGTTGACGGCACGTATGGCACGTATGATCTTGGGGCGCGGATAGCGGATAAAGTTGAAGCGGTTTTCGCAGCCTTTGGCGTTAAGGGTGTTGCCCGTGCGCACGTCGCGCAGCTTGACGGTACAGCCGATGTCGCCGGCTTCGAGGCGTTCCACCTTTTCGCGTGTGGCGCCCGAGCATACAAAAAGCTGGGCCATGCGTTCGCGCGAGCCGCGGTCGGCGTTCACAAGGTCGTCGCCCTCGCACACGGTGCCGCTCATCACCTTGAAATACTGCACTTCGCCGATGTGGGGCTCCACGCCCGTTTTAAAGAAGAAGAGCGATGCAGGCCCTGCCGGGTCGGGGGCCACAGCCTCGCCGCGCGTGTTGTGTTCGGCCGGCATCTCGTCTACAAAAGGAACGACGTTGCCCAGGAATTCCATCAAGCGGCCCACGCCCATGTTTTTCACCGCACACACGCAGAATACGGGGAAGATGCTACGCGTCACCATGCCTTTGCGGATGCCTTCGCGCATTTCATCCTCTGTGAGGTGCTCTGTTTCGAAGAATTTCTCCATAAGTTCCTCGTCGTTCTCGGCAGCTGCTTCAACCAGCGCCTTGTGCATGGCTTCTGCCTTGTCTTTTTCTTCGGCGGGGATGTCTTCAAGCGTGGGTTCACCGCCGTCCGGGCCCCATGTGAGCTTTTTCATGAGGATGATGTCGATGAGCGAATGGAAGTCGGGGCCTGTTCCCAACGGGTACTGCACGGGAACGACCTTCGGGCCGTAGGCCGATTGTAGTTCGGCGAGGACTGTGTCGAAGTCGCACTTTTCGTCATCGAGCTGATTGACCAGGAAAATGGCCGGCTTGCCAAGCTTTTCGGTGTAGCGGAAATGGTTTTGCGTGCCCACCTCCGGTCCGAAGCGGCCGTTGATGAGCAACAGCGCGGTGTCGGTCACCTGCAAGGCGGTGATGGCGGCTCCCACGAAATCGTCGGAACCCGGGCAGTCAATGATGTTGAGTTTCTTGTTGTTCCACTCCACGTGGAAGACGGTTGAAAAGACGGAATAGCCATAATCCTGCTCCACAGGAAAATAATCGGACACGGTGTTTTTCGCCGTTATACGGCCGCGGCGCTTTATCTGGCCGCTCTCAAAAAGCAACGCTTCCGTCAATGTGGTTTTGCCCGAGCCGTCGTTGCCCAGCAGGGCGATGTTTTTGATGTCGTGGGAATTGTACACTTTCATGAATATCGTGATTTAAGTCCTACATTTATATAGTTTATCGACGCCGAAAGTAAAGGAAATCTGCGAAAAAGCGAAACGGCCGAAGCATGTTTTAAAACATCATTTGGGCCCGGTGGCAGCATTTTACCGACAACAGGCCTTGTTTGGGGAACAGTGGGTGCAAAATTGTCATCTGTAAGTAACATTTTAATCCCCGTTCAGAAAGCTCATTTGCCGGTGCAGAAGCGCAAGATATTCAGCCGGCAAATGTTTTCCTCCGAGAAAAAATAGCTGTAACTTTGCCGGCGTTATGTACGGGCTTTATATTCACGTGCCTTTCTGTGCAAGCCGCTGCATCTACTGCGACTTCTACTCCACCACCCTTGGAGCCGACGTACGCAGGCGGTACGTGGCAGCCCTTTGCGCCGAAATAGAAGCCCGACGGGACGAAACGGCCGGCAGCAGGCTCCACACCATATATATAGGAGGGGGCACGCCGTCGCAGCTCACCATCGACGAACTGGCGCAAATCGTGGATGCCGTACGCGCCTGCCACGACACGGCGGCCGTCGCCGAAACCACCATCGAGGCCAACCCCGACGACGTCACGCCGCGCTGGGCCGTAGCCGTGCGCCGTCTGGGCTTCGACCGCGTGAGCCTGGGCGTACAAACGTTCGACGACGACCTGTTGCGCTTCCTCTCGCGGCGGCATACGGCTGCGCAGGCCTGCTCAGCCGTGGCCACGCTGCGCGAAGCCGGCTTTACGAACCTCTCCATCGACCTGATGTACGGCCTTCCCGGCCAGACGGCCGAAAGCTGGCGGCGCGACCTTACCACGGCCCTCAGTTTGCCCGTCGCGCATCTGTCGGCCTATTCGCTGATGTTCGAAAGTGGCACGCGCCTCACGGCCATGCGCGACAAGGGCCTCGTCAGCGAAGCCGACGAAGAGCTGAGCCTCGCCATGTTCCGGGCTTTGGAAGAAGAGGCAGAGCGGGCCGGCTTCGAACACTACGAGATATCCAACTTTGCCAGGCCCGGGCGGCGCTCCCTCCACAACGCATCCTATTGGGACGGCACGCCCTACGTGGGTTTCGGCCCGGCGGCCCACTCGTTCGACGGGGCACGCCGGCGGTGGAACACGTCCGACGTGGCTGCCTACGCCGCATGGCCCGGCCATCCGCCCTGCGCAACGGAGCAGCTGACGCTCCACGACCGCTACGACGAATACGTCATGACGCGGCTGCGCACGTGCGACGGCCTCTGCCCCGACGAAATAGAGCGGCGCTTCGGTTCCGCCTTTTCCCTTCACTTCCGCCGGGCAGCAGCTCCCCATCTGCAAGCCGGGCGCCTTGTGCCGGCGGCAGCAGGTAGCCTGCGCCTCTCGCGCGAGGCTTTGTTCGTCTCCGATGCCGTCATGAGCGACCTCATGTGGCCCGATGAAACGTGACCCCGCCCCTATCTTTTCTGAAAACATCATCAAATAAATACAACAGCATGAAGAAAAAACTGATTTTGACAACGCTGGCAGCCTGCTTCCTGGCCACAACCGTCTGGGGCACGCAGCCGCTGCGCCGCCCCTTCACCGTGAAGCAAGCCGACGGCACGACCCTTACGGTGTCGAAGCGTGGCAACAGCCGTTTCCACTACCTCGTCACCACCGACGGGCTGGCCCTGCTGCCCGACGCCGCCGGCAATCTCTGCTATGCCGAGCTCGCCGGCGACAGCCTGCGCCCCTCGGCCGTCGTAGCTCATGAGGCCGGCGCCCGCACGCCTGCCGAGCAGGCCTTTGCCGCAGCCGGCGCCGTAACGTCGCCCACGGCCTACGCCACGCTCGCGCAAAAAACGGCTACCCCCGCCGCCCTACCCGGCGGCACCGTGCGCGGTGCCGCCTCGACCGACGACGGCCTGGGCAGCTACGGGCAAAGCTCCGGTGCCGTCGTTGCCAGCATCGGTTCGCCCGTCATCCCCGTCATTATGGTCGAATTTCCCGACATGCCCTTCCAGTCCGGCACGACGGAGGAGAAGATAACGCGCCTCTTCAACGAGGCCGGCTATGACGACGAGCCCAATTGCGTGGGCAGCGTGGCCGACTATTTCTCCGACCAGAGCAACGGCCTCTTTACCCCCCGCTTCGAAGTGGTGGCCCGCGTACAGGCGGCCAACGGCTACGCCCACTATGGCGCCGACGGCACATACACCACCGACCCCAACGCCGCCGAACTCATCGAAGAGGCCATCGGGCTGGCGCGTCAGGCCGGAACCGACTTTTCCAAGTATGCTCAGGACGGCAATGTTCCCCTGGTCACCATCTATTATGCCGGACCGGGCGAGCATTCGGCCTATGAAGAAGGCTGGGAAGACTACCTGTGGGCCCACTACAACGAGCTCGTCGGCGTGAGCGCCGACGGCGTAGGCATCAGCTCCTATTTTATCGGCAACGAACTTCTGCAAAGCTACACTTACGAGAACGGCCAGTATGTTGTGACGGGTAAAAACGTCGACGGCATCGGCGTGTTCTGCCACGAGTTCAGCCACGCGCTCGGCCTGCCCGACTTCTATTCGACCGACAACGTCGACGACCGCCAGACGCCCGACTACTGGTCCGTTATGGACTACGGCCAATATTGGGCCGACGGCTACGCACCCATCGGCTACTCAGCCTACGAGCGCAGCTTCATGGGCTGGCTCGACGTTGAGGAGCTCACGGATCGCGCCGACCTCTACCGGCTCTACCCCTTCGGCTCCGACGAAGGCGCCACGGCCTACCTGCTGCGTGCTCCAAACGACGAAAAAGAATATTTCCTGCTCGAAAACCGTCAGCCCGGCAGATGGTATCCCGCAGGCCTGGGCCACGGCATGCTCGTCACGCATGTTTATTACAGCTCACGGATGTGGAACATGAATACCGTGAACAACAGTCTGAACCGCCTTCGCTATACCGTCGTACCCGCCGACGGCGAATGGCAGAGCTCGCAGACAATGACCAGCGCCACAGACTTCCGCGGCGACCTCTTCCCGGGTTTCACAAACAACACGGAGTTTACCGACGACACCACGCCGTCGCCCACGCTTTTCTCGGGCGGCCGTCTTGAAAAACCGCTCTACAACATCGCCGAAAGCGACGAGGGCGTCATATCGTTCAGCTATCTCGACCGTAACGCCACGGGCATCGACGCCCTCACGCCGGCCGCCTCTGACGGCCCCGTCACGGTCTATGCCACCGACGGTCGCCGCGTGCTCAGCGCCGGCAGCCGGGAGGCAGCCTGCCGCCTGCTGGCTCCGGGTACGTACATCGTGACCGGCACATCGGGAACGAACGAGAAAATCTGCGTGAAATAAATCTGTTACTGACCTATCATCTTTAAACATAAACCACTCATGAAAAGATCATTTCTGAAAATCGTCATGACCCTGCTGCTGACGGCCCTGCCCGCCGCAGCAGGAGCACAGTCGTTGCTTGGCGGTCTGCTCGACAAGCTGAGCGACAAAGAAACGTCGGGCAGTATCGGCGATGCCATCTCGGCTCTGCTCGGCAAGGACGAGGTAAAACAGAATACCCTCGTCGGCACGTGGACCTATGAGGGTCCGGCCATCGTCTTCGAGTCGGAAAACATCGCCAACAAGCTGGGCGGCAAGCTCCTCTCGTCGAAGGGCGAAGACATGCTGGCCACACAGCTGGAAAAAGTAGGCATGAAACCCGGCGTCGTGAGCATCACTTTCAATGCCGACAGCACCTACACCTGCCAGCTCGGTTCCAAAACCACACGCGGCACATACGAGGTGAAGGACGCGACGCTCTCGCTGAAGAAGCTGAACTTCACGACGCTGAAAACCAATGCAAAAGTGAGCGGCAGCGAATTGCAGCTTGCCGTCGAGGCCGACAAAATCCTGACGCTGGTCTCCTCGCTCGGCAACATCTCGGGCAGCAACTCGATGCTCTCCACCGTCACCAACTTCATGAAAGGATACGACGGCATGCAGGTGGGCGTGAAGTTTAAGAAAGAATAAGAAACGGCCTGCCCCGTTTCGTCCGTCGCGCTGCGGCGGAGGCGCAAAAAGGAGCGGCCTGCATATCTCGGTATGCAGGCCGCTCCTTTCATTATGCAGCCGTCAGCGCGCAGCGGTCAGGCCAGATGCAGCAACAGTTCGCTCAGCGTGGGATGGGCATGGACGACGTCGCGCAAGCGGCCGGCCGGAACGCCCAGGTTCATCATGACAGCGACCTCGTGAATGAGGTCGGAGGCATGTGCGCCCAGGATGTGTGCCCCCAGGATGCGGTCGTTCTCGTCTGTCAAGAGCTTCACCAGTCCCTCGTCGGCGTTCATGGCGAGCGCCTTTCCGTTGGCCCTGTAAAAACTCTTCAACACGCGACAGGCGATGCCCCGCTCCTTGCATGTTTCCTCTGTGAAGCCCACCATGGCCACCTCGGGTGAGGTGAATACGGCGGCAGGAACGATGTCGAGGCGGATGGCATCCTGCTCCCCGCGTATGTGGTGGAGCACGTGCAGGGCCTGGAACGTGGCCGCGTGGGCCAGCTGGCACAGGCCGTTGACGTCGCCCACGGCATATACGCCGGGCACGTTCGTGCAATAGTGCTCGTCGACGGTAATGCCCCGCCGCGTACAGGCAATGCCGGCCTCGTCGAGCCCCAGCCCGGCCGTGTTGGCGGCCCGGCCTACGGCCATCAGCACGCAGTCGGCCTCGCACGCGCCCGCCTTGCCTCCCTTGTCGTAAGCCACGCGCAGCTGCCCGTCGTCGTCTCGGGTGATGGCCGTCACGGCGGCCTGCGTCTCAAAACGGATGCCCCGTTTCTTCAACGACGTGCGCAGACGCTTGGCTATGTCGCGGTCGAAATTGGGCAAAATCTCCTTGCAAAACTCCACGACGGTCACCTCGCTGCCAAAAGTGTGGAAGATGCCCGCAAATTCAAGCCCGATGACGCCACCGCCCACGACGCAAAGCCGCCGCGGCACTTGCGTTAAATTGAGCAGCTCGCGCGAAGAGACCACGCCGGGGAGATGAGCGCCCTCGATGGGGAGATATTTCGTAACAGAACCCGTGGCAATCATAATGTTGGAGGCCTCAAACTGCTCACTGCTCTCCTCTACGGCCACGACGTGAGGCCCCACAAAGCGCGCCCGTCCCTGCACGTAGGTGATGCCCGGCGTTTTAAGAAGTCCCTCGACGCCCGAAACGAGCCGGGCCACCACCTCGTCCTTGCGGGCCACGACGGCTGCCATGTCGAGCTGCGCCGGGCCGGTGCTAACGCCGTAGAGGGCGGCGCTGCGCACGTCGTCGAGCACCTCGGCATGACGGCAGAAGCACTTGGTGGGAATGCAGCCCTCGTTCAGGCACGTGCCACCCGGCTTGGCAGCCTCGATGACGACGACCGACATGCCTCCGCGCGCCGCTTCGACGGCAGCCTCGTAACCCGCGGGGCCGGCTCCTATGATGATTAAATCGGCTTTTTGCATTTTTCTTCTTCTATGATAAAAAGGTCTGACTGAAAAAGGCGGAGCACCGCGAGGCGCCCGCCAACGGCAGACGCCCCGCGTGCCCCGCCTTTGCGTTCCTACTGATAATCGTTAAAGGTAAAGCGCGGTTCCTTGACGGCTTTGACGTCGTCGAGCCGGCGCACGGGCGTATGGTGCGGTGCCCCCTTTACGAGCTCGGGGTTCGTGCGTGCCTCCTCGGCTATCGTCTTCATCACCTCGATAAAGGCGTCGAGCGTCTCGCGGCTCTCGGTCTCCGTCGGCTCTATCATCATGGCTTCATGGAAAAGAAGCGGGAAATAGATGGTAGGAGCGTGAAATCCGTAGTCGAGCAAACGCTTTGCCACGTCGAGCGTCGTCACGTGGGCGGGGTCGTGGTGGTCGCCGCCGTAGGCTTCGCGCAACCCGTCGAAAACAAACTCGTGCTTGCAAAGGCCGGGGATGGGCAGCTTGTAATAATCCTTCAGCGACTCCTTTACATAGTTGGCGTTCAGGACGGAAAGCTGCCCGGCCATGCGCAGATGCTCGCACCCGAGCGAGAGCAGGTAGGCGTAAGCCCGCAGAAGGATGCCATAGTTGCCGAGGAACGAGGAAATGCTGCCCAGCGCCGTATCGTCGGCCGACAGATAGAAACTGCCGTCGTCGGCCCGCTTTACGCGCGGATTGGGCAGAAACTGTTCCAGTCCGTGGCGGACGCCCACAGGCCCAGCGCCGGGACCGCCGCCGCCGTGGGGCGTGGAAAAGGTTTTGTGCAGGTTGATGTGCATCACGTCGAAGCCCATGTCGCCGGGCCGGCAAACGCCGAGCATCGGGTTCAGATTGGCTCCGTCGTAGTACATCAGGCCGCCACATTCGTGGACAAGGCGCGCTATCTCGGGGATTTCCTTTTCAAAAATGCCCAGCGTGTTGGGGTTCGTCATCATCATGCCCGCCACCGTCTCGTCGAGCAACGGACGCAGGTCGTCAACGTCGACAGTGCCGTCGGGCGTACTTTTCACCTCCACGATCTGCAAGCCGCAAACGGCTGCCGATGCGGGGTTGGTGCCGTGTGCCGAGTCGGGCACAATGATTTTTGTGCGACGGGCGTCGCCACGGGCCATATGATAGCTGCGAATGACCATAAGCCCCGTCAGTTCGCCGTGGGCACCGGCGTAGGGGTTGAGCGTAAACTCGTTCATGCCGGCTATCTCGGAGAGGATGCGCTGCACGTTGTAGTAAACGTGGAGCGCTCCCTGCACCGTATCGGCGGGCTGGGCGGGATGAAGCGCCGTAAAGGAGGGGAGCGCCGCCACCTCTTCGTTGATTTTCGGGTTGTACTTCATCGTGCAGCTGCCCAGCGGGTAAAAGCCCGTGTCGACGCCGAAATTGTTGTTGCTCACGTTGGTATAATGGCGCACAACGGTGGGTTCGTCCACCTCGGGCAAGGACAGCGGCGCACGCCGGCGAAGCGCGGTCGGCAGGTCGGCCAGGCTGTGCTGCGGCAGCTCGTTTTTCGGAAGGGAATAGCCGGTACGTCCCGGCCGGGAGAGTTCAAAAATGAGTTTCCCGTAATATTGATTGTTCATGTCTGCTGTTCGTTAAAGGATGGGGTTACAAACTTTGGATGACGTCCACCAGACGGTCCATTTCGTCCTTGGTGCGCTTTTCCGTCACGGCGAAAATGAGAACGTCGTCGCGGCCTTCGGCCTTTACGCCGGCCAGAAATCCCTTTTCGGCGCAGGCTTGCTGCAAGCTGTCGACGTTGCCGTCATACTGCAAAGCAAACTCGTTGACGAACGGCCCGGCGTAGAGCTCGCGGAAACGTCCGGTGGCCAGCAGGCGGTCGTGCAGATAGTGGGCACCGGCATAAGAGAGCTCACCCACCTCGCGCAAGCCTTGCGGACCGAGCAAAGACAGATAGGCAGCCACGTAAAGACACATGACGCCCTGAGCCGTGCAAATGTTGGAGGTGGCTTTTTCGCGGCGGATGTGCTGCTCGCGAGCCTGCATCGTCAGAACGAAGGCCCGACGGCCGTCGGCATCGGTTGTGCCGCCCACCAGGCGGCCCGGCATCTTGCGGACAAGCGCCCGGCTGGTACAGAGATAGCCGATGTAGGGACCTCCGTAGCTCAACGGGAGGCCAAGCCCTTGCGCCTCGCCGCAGGCAATGTCGGCCCCCCACTCGCCCGGCGTTTTCAAAACGCCCAGCAACGACGCTTCGGCGTTCATAACCAACAGCGCCTTGTGCTCATGGCAAAGATCGGCCACGCCGTCGAAATCTTCTACGATACCATAATAATTGGGCTGGGCCACAACAACACCGGCCACGTCGCCGGCCGAAAGCCTGGCCTGCAAATCGTCCTTGTCGGTGCAACCCTCCTTTTCGGCAAGCATGACCGTCTCCACTCCGTGGAACTTGGCGTACGTGCCCACCACGCGCAAAACGGCAGGCGGGAGCGTGGGCGAAAGGAGCACCTTGTTCCGCTTCTTGGCAGCCGCCACCGTCATGAGCATGGCCTCGGCCGTAGCCGTAGCGCCGTCGTACATGCTTGCATTTGAGAGATCCATCCCCGTCAGCCCGGCCATCATCGTCTGATATTCAAAGATGTATTGCAGCGTGCCTTGGGAAATCTCTGCCTGGTAGGGGGTATACGACGTCAGAAACTCGGAACGCGAAGCTATGTAGGGGATTACGGCCGGCGTGTAATGGTCGTAGGCTCCACAGCCGGCAAAGCACGTGAGCGGACGGTTGGCTGCCGAAAGCTGCTCGAACTCGCGGCGGATTTCCACCTCGCTCTTGGCCTCCGGGATGTCCAAAGGATGGTCCAGCAAGAGCTCGCGGGGCACCTCGGAATAGAGCTCGTCCAAAGACGACACACCGATAACCTTCAGCATCGCCCGGATATCGTCGTCGGTATGGGGAAAATATTTATATGACATGCGGATGTGTTTTTAGCAAATAAATAAAAGAGAGAAAAGAGAGAGGAAGTCTCCCTGCGGAAACCGCCTCTCACATTTCAGATGCCTTAAAAGAGATTATTGACACAACTTTTCATAATCGGCAGCCTTCAAGAGGTCGTTCACCTCCGAGGGGGCGGAAAGCTTCACCTTCATAATCCAGTTGGCATAGGCGTCCTGGTTGATAAGCTCCGGCGATTCTTCCAAAGCCTCGTTCACTTCTACAACAACACCGCTGACCGGCGACATCAGGTCGCTGGCGGCCTTCACGCTCTCAACGGCGCCAAACTCTTCGCCCGCGATTACCTCATCATCGACCGAGGGCATGTCGACGTAAACGACGTTGCCGAGCTGTTCCTG
The DNA here is from genome assembly GCA_944322095.1 of uncultured Alloprevotella sp. Classification (GTDB taxonomy): domain Bacteria; phylum Bacteroidota; class Bacteroidia; order Bacteroidales; family Bacteroidaceae; genus Alloprevotella. The sequence continues at coordinate 9,503 of CALUNU010000020.1, read as the reverse complement.
GGCATAATCGGTGATGCCCACGTAGCCATACTCGCCTTCTACACGTACATATTCGTGCGACTCCGTATAAAAGAGTCCTTCTTCTACTTTTGCCATGATTTCTAAGATTGAAAAGTTTATTTTTTATAGCTCTTTGCGTAAAAACGTTTCTTTGTAACGACGCCGGCATGCAGCTTGCGGTGAATTTTCACTTGGAGCGGCGTGTTGAGCTTGGAGGAACCGATTTCCACCAGCGCCATGCAGACGCTTTTGCCCGTGGATATGGACTGATAGCCCGTGGTGACGGCGCCCACAACGGCTCCATCGGCCGAAAGCACCTCGTATCCGTGGCGCGGTATGGCCTTATCGGCCAGCTCGATGCCAACGATTTTCCGTTTCAGGCCATCAGCCTTCAACAACGCCGTGGCATGCTTTCCGATAAATTCTTCTTTGTCGAGTTTCACGAACATGCCCAGCCCTGCTTCGAGAGGAGAAAGCTCGTCGGTCAGTTCGTCGCCATACAAGGGGAGGCCAACCTCGAAGCGCAACGTGTCGCGGGCTCCCAAGCCGCAGGGGAGCGTTCTGCCGTCGGCCATCAGCTTGTCCCATGTGGCCTGGATGTAATCGTGCGTGCCGTATATCTCAAAACCATCCTCGCCGGTATAGCCCGTACGGCTCAATATAACCAGCGAGCCTTCGGAAGTCAGCGTCTTAAACGTATAAAAGACCAGATCTTCACAGGGCAATCCCAGCACTTCACGTACAACAGTTTCTGCCAAGGGGCCTTGAACGGCCAGCTGCGACCAGCCTTCGCTTTCGTTCCTGACCGAAACGTTGAAGGCAGGCGCCTGCTCACAGATCCAGGCATAATCCTTCTCGATATTTGCAGCGTTTACAACGAGCAGGAATTCGTCGTCCTTCATTTTATACACCAACAAGTCGTCGATAGTACCACCGTCGGGATGAAGCATCATGCCATAAAAGATTTTCCCGACCTCAGCTCCCGCGATGTCGTTGGTGAAAATATATTGTACAAAAGCCTCAGCCTCGGGTCCGCTTGCCCATATCTCACCCATGTGCGAGACGTCGAAAACTCCGCAAGCCTTGCGCACGGCATTGTGCTCGTTGACAATGCCAGAATATTCGATGGGCATATCAAAACCTGCGAAGGGGGACATCCGGGCCCCCAAGGCCAGATGTTTGTCGTGGAGACAAGTTTTCTTCAATTCATTCATAACAAAATGTTTTAGCGTTTTCCTATACTTAGAATTTAAAATTATTTCATTGCACCTCCTGAAAGAGAATGTTCATGACGTCACGCGCCGTCAGTCCCCTGACATGTTGCTCGGGATGGGCAGCTCCCAACTTTTCCGCTACCTCATCCGGGGTAAAATGGGCCCCTTGCAACACTTGTGCGAAAGCATATTCAGCGCAGCCGTCGTCAAAGAAATCGCCCGACAGATGTAAATCCGTTATGCGCTCCCCATCCGTTTTCCATCGGAACTCAACGCGCCCGCAACCCTCAATCCGCGCCGACCGCACGCAGTCGGCAGCAAACGTGGTTCCCATTATAAAAGACGCGGCACGGTACGTCTGCTCCAAACGGTGGATGTCGGCAACGTCGGCTCCCGTCAGTTCTAACGCAGGGCCCGAACAAAGCGTATCGCGCAGGGCTCTGCGCAACGCTGCGACGCCACAACCGATGGGAAGCACATCTTTAAGCAGTGCGACCCGGCTGCGCACGCTCTTCACGCCGCGCGCCCGCAATTTTCCTTCATCGGGACGCAAAGCTCCTGCCATCAAACGGAGGTCGGCATCGTAGAGCATCGTGGCATGAACAATGCTGCGGCCGGGCAGATGGTAGAAGGCACCGCCACAAACCTTTCCCCCGTCGCTCAGAACAACGTCGTTGCGGCCAGAAAGCCCCACCGGAGCACCCGCACGACGCAATACGCCAGCCACCCCTTCGGAAAAAGCAGCAAACAGAGACTCCACGCCGGCACTTCCCGTTATAAGGCTCGACATAATATTGCCCCCGTCGGCATAAATACAGCCTCCGCCACTGCGGCGTCTGCATATGTCGATACCTTCGGCGCGGCAAAAATCTACGTCTATCTCGCTCGCCATATGCTGGTGACGGCCCATCACTACCGTCGGACCAACCTGCCACGTAAAGAAGTAGCTTTGTCCCGAGTGGGCAGTACGGGCCAGGAACTCCTCGGCTGCCAGATAAAACGAGGCACCACGGGGAGCGTCGTCGGGAGGAATGACAACGTATCGGGCCGGAAACGGAACTATGCAGGAAGACGTGTTCTTCATATCAGCAAATGGGCGCAAACGGGAAAGGCCTCAGCCGGACGGTAGCCCGGCAAAAAGAGATGCACCGCCGCGCGCCGCCTCAAATTTACGAATTGCATCCGATACGCCCACCGTTTCCTCCATTTTTTTACACTTATTCTTATTTCGCCACACCGCAAACGTTTCTACATGGCCACAGAAACCATTTATCCACGCAGAAAGCTTCGGTTTGCCGGCTTGAAAAGCATTGCTGTTTGGGAAAAAGTGTGTAAGTTTGCCACGTTATGGAACTTTTTCAAGTGAACATACTGGGTTGCGGAAGCGCGCTGCCGACAGGCAGGCATCTGCCATCGTCTTTGGTGGCTAACGTGCGGAACAAGCTCTTTATGTTTGATTGCGGCGAGGGAACGCAATTGCAGCTGCGGCGGTTGCACCTGAGTTTTTCGCGCATCAACTGCATTTTCATCTCGCACCTGCATGGCGACCACTGCTTCGGGCTTCCGGGCCTGGTGGCCACGATGGGCCTGCTGGGACGCACGACCACTCTGCACATTTACGGCCCGCAGGGAGTGGACTCATTGTTGCGCCCGCTGGGAGAGAGCGGCGAGGGAGAGACCCTTCCCTTTAACGTAACGGTACATGCGGTGGATACAAAGCGCGAAGCGCTGATTTTCGAGGACCGCTCGGTCGAGATATGGAGCATACCGCTGCACCACCGCACGCCCTGCTGCGGGTACGTCCTGCGCGAGAAACCGCTGCTCCCTCACATCCGCCGCGACATGACAGACTTTTACGGCATCCCCGTTCATGCGTTGCGCGGCATCAAGGAGGGCGGCGGATGGACGCTTCCCGACGGACGCCATATCCCCCACGAGCAGCTCACCTCGCCGGCAGAAAGCCCGCGCTCCTTTGCCTATTGCTCCGACACGATGTACATACCCGAGCCACCCGCCAGCCTGAGTGGCGTCGACCTGTTGTACCACGAAGCCACCTTTGCCGAGGCCGACGCTGCGCGCGCCGCAGCAACGGGCCATTCCACGGCGCGCCAGGCGGCTTTGGTGGCAGCGGCAGCCGGCGCGAAGCGGCTGCTCATCGGCCACTTCTCGGCACGGTACGACGACGAGAAAACTCTGACAGAAGAGGCCCGCGCCATCTTCCCCGAAACGATAGCAGCCAACGAAGGGCTCTGCATAGACGTTGGCAACCGGCGATGAACAACAGACGGGGCCCGGCACGGCTACACCTTATTAATATATAGACTTATGAAGCGGCGCATAGCGTTTTACCTCAACTTGAAACGTTTTTACGAACGGGGGCTTTGGCTAGACGTGCCGCAGGACGCGTCGTGGGGCCGCCGGCTGCTGACGGCCGTCATGCGGAGGCTCGTACTGACGGTGCGCGCATTCGTCAGTGAACGGATGACCTATCGCGCTGCGGCGCTGACCTATTCCACGCTGTTCTCCATCGTGCCTCTGCTGGCCATTATCTTCGCCATTGCCCGCGGCTTCGGGTTAGATGCCTTTATAGAAGAGCGCATCAGGGATAATTTTGCGGCACAGCCCGAGATGACCGACCTGCTCATGGGCTTTGTGCGCTCCTACCTGGACCATACGCAGGGGGGCGTATTTCTGGGCGTGGGCATCCTGCTGTTGCTCTGGACGCTGACGTCGCTGACCAACAACATTGAGACCACCTTTAACCAGATATGGCAGGTAAAACGTGAGCGCTCGACGTTTCGCAAAATTACCGACTACACGGCTGTTTTTTTCCTGCTTCCCATTTTCATTGTGGTCACATCGGGACTCTCCATCTTCGTTTCAACGTTTGTGGAGCGCCTGCCCGACGTATTGCTGCTGCGCCCGGCGCTGGTGAACGTGTTTCGCCTGGCGCCTTACGTGCTGATGAGCCTGACGTTCACGGCCATGTATGCCTTTATGCCCAACACGCGGGTGAGCCTGCGCAGCGCTTTCACGGCCGGCATCCCGGCGGGTATCGCGTTTCAGGCCTTACAATTCGTTTACATCCATTCCCAGCTGTGGGTGACGAGCTATAACGCCATTTACGGCTCCTTTGCCGCACTCCCCCTCTTTCTGTTGTGGTGCCAGCTGTCGTGGTACGTCTGCCTCTTCGGGGCAACGCTGAGCTACGTCGACCAGAACATCGACAGTTTCTATTACGGCAAAGAGCGGCCCAGCATGAGCCGGCGCTATCACGACTATCTTTGCATGAACCTGGCTGCGGCCGTCTGCCAGCGCTTTGCCGAGGGGCGCCGCCCCCCAACCGCCGCCGCGCTGGCCGAGGGAGGGAAAACGCCCATCCGCCTGGCAACCGACGTCCTGTACGAGCTGTGCCGGGCTGGCCTGCTCATCGAAGTGGCTGGCGACGAAAAAGGCGAAAGTCCGCGCTTCATCCCCGCCCGCGACATCCACTGCATCACGCCGGCCGTGCTATTCCGCACGCTGGACGCGGCGGGAGGTGCCCTCGACCGCGGTGAAAGCACGCAAGACGACGGCCGCTGGCGCGCTTATCAGGAATACCGCAACCGTCTGTTCGGCGGAGGCTTTGCCGACACGCCGCTGCACGAACTTACCGACCGACTGACTCCACCGGAAGATGACGCAAACACCGATACTCATAGCCGATAGCGGCTCGACCAAAACCGACTGGCTCCTCCTCGCGCCCGAAGGAGAAGCCAAGAGCTTACAAACCGCGGGGCTCAACCCCTACATGCTTGCCGACGCCGACATCGACGCCCTGCTCCGCAACCGGCTGCTGCCTGCCCTGCCCGAAGCGCAGGGAGCCGACGTGCGCTTCTACGGTGCAGGCTGCCGCGGGGAGCAGTGTGGCCGCCTGGTCGGACTGCTCGGCCGGGCCCTCAGCGCCACGAGCGTCGAGGTGGAAAGCGACCTGCTGGGGGCCGCCCGCGCCCTATGCGGAAACGAAGCGGGCTGGGCCTGCATTCTGGGAACGGGCTCCAACAGTTGCCTGTACGACGGGCGGAAAATCGTAACCAACGTGCCGCCGCTGGGCTACGTGCTGGGCGACGAGGGAAGCGGCGCCGCGCTGGGCAAACGCCTCGTGGCCGACGCCATGAAGGGTCTTCTGCCCGCCGATTTGCAGCAAGCCTTCGAGGCCGAATGCCGCACGACGCTCGACGAGCTCTTGCGCCGCGTCTACCGCGAGGCGGCCCCCAACCGCTATCTGGCAGGCTTTGCCCCCTTCCTCCACCACCACCGCAAGCACCCCGCCGTTGCCTCGATGCTTCACGAGGAGTTTACCCGTTTCTTCCGCCGCAACCTGCGGAGCAAGGCCGGCGGCTGCCACACGGTTCACTTCGTGGGGAGCATTGCCTGCTTCTTTGCCGAAGAAGTGGGGCGGGCCGCCGCAGCCGAGGGCTTCGCGACAGGGCGCATCCTGCGCTCGCCCATCGATGGACTGAGGCTTTTTCACGGAAAGAACAGGGAAATTTCGTAATTTTGCGGCCCGAAACCATATTCCGGCCACACAAAATGAAACACATCACCACCATCATCTTCGACTTGGACGGTACGCTGCTCGACACGCTGCACGACCTGGCTGCCGCCGTCAATCACGCCTTGGCCTCGCACGGCCTGCCCCTGCGCAGCGAAACGGAAGTGCGCAGCTTTTTAGGAAACGGCATACGCAGCCTTGTGGAACGGGCCGTGCCAGACGGACTGACCGGCGAGCAGTTTGAACAGGTTTTCGAGACCTTCCGCACCTATTATATGGAGCATTGCCAGGACCGCACGCAGCCCTACGAAGGCATCATGCCCCTCATCAGGCAGCTCCACGAGCGGGGGCTCAAAATGGGCATCGTCTCCAACAAAGTGGATGCAGCCGTGCAGGAACTGAACGACCGCTTTTTCAAAACATATATCGAAACGGCCGTGGGCGAAAGCCCCACCGTACGCCGCAAGCCCTGCCCCGACGCCGTGCTGGCAGCGCTGCGCCGGCTGGGTAGCAGCCCCAAAGAAGCCGTATACGTGGGCGACTCCGAGGTGGATCTCGCCACAGCCGAAAACGCCGGTCTGCCGTGCGTCTCCGTGCTCTGGGGCTTCCGCGACCACGACTTCCTGCTGGCGCACGGAGCCACCCGCTGCATAGCACGCCCCGAAGAGCTGCCCGCCGTGCTCGGCCTGTAAACGCCGTGCCCCATCCGCACAGCCGCCCCTCGCCCACCCTGCCGCTTTCCCGGCGCCCTACGCTCCTTTCCTCCCGGCATAATCGCCTGGCAAGGCAGGACGCAGCGATAAGGCGGCATTAAAACACATTCAAAGAGCCGACAAACGGCCCGACACGTCCAAAGGTTAAAAGTTTTCAAGAAAAAGAGATAATATCTCAAAGTCCACTTTACAAAAAAAGCGATTTTCTTGGGAGATATTCAAACTATCACTAATTTTGCAGCATTAAGAATTTATAATGTTATCACCTATGAAGAACGAGAAAAGAGTTTACACGTTCGGAAACGGTCAGGCCGAAGGGCGGGCCGACATGAGAAATCTTCTGGGCGGCAAAGGAGCCAACCTGGCCGAGATGAACCTGATCGGCGTTCCCGTACCCCCGGGCTTCACCATCACGACCGACGTTTGCAACGAATATTACGAAATCGGAAAAGAGAAAGTGGTAGAGCTGCTGCGCGACGACGTTGAAAAGAGCCTGCTCCACGTTGAAAAACTGATGGGCAACCGCTTTGGCGACGTCGACAACCCGCTGCTCCTCTCCGTACGCTCGGGCGCACGCGCCTCGATGCCCGGCATGATGGACACCATCCTCAACCTCGGTCTGAACGACGAGGTCGTTGAAGGCATGGCCCGGAAAACCAACAACCCGCGCTTTGCCTACGACGCCTACCGCCGCTTCGTACAGATGTATGGCGACGTCGTGCTCGGCATGAAGCCCACGAGCAAAGACGACATCGACCCCTTCGAAGCCATCATCGAAAAGGTGAAGGAGGAAAAAGGCGTAAAACTCGACAACGAGCTCGACGTCGACGACCTGAAAAAACTCGTATCGCTCTTCAAGGAAGCCATCGAAAAGCAAACGGGCAAGGCTTTCCCCACCGACCCGAAAGAACAACTCTGGGGCGCCATCTGCGCCGTGTTCGACAGCTGGATGAACGAGCGCGCCATCCTCTACCGCAAGATGGAAGGCATCCCCGCCGAATGGGGAACGGCCGTAACGGTCATGGCCATGGTCTTCGGCAACATGGGCAACACCTCAGCCACGGGCGTATGCTTCAGCCGTGACGCCGCCACGGGCGAAGACATCTTCAACGGCGAATGGCTCGTCAACGCACAGGGCGAAGACGTCGTGGCCGGCATCCGCACCCCGCAGCAAATCACCATCGAAGGCTCACGACGCTGGGCCGAACTCCAAGGCATCAGCGAAGAAGAGCGCAAAGCCAAATATCCCTCGATGGAAGAGGCCATGCCCGAAATCTACCGCCAGCTCGATACCCTGCAAACCAAGCTCGAAGAGCACTACCACGACATGCAGGACATGGAGTTCACCGTGCAGGAGGGCAAACTCTGGTTCCTCCAAACGCGCAACGGAAAGCGCACGGGTGCCGCTATGGTCAAAATCGCCATGGACCTGCTGCGTCAGGGCATGATCGACGAAAAAACGGCTATCGAGCGCTGCCAGCCCTCGAAGCTCGACGAGCTGCTCCACCCCGTGTTCAACAAAGAGGCCCTGGCCAAGGCCAAAGTGCTCACCCGCGGTCTGCCCGCCTCTCCCGGAGCTGCCACCGGCCAGATCGTCTTTTTTGCCGACGACGCAGCCAAATGGCATGCCGACGGCCATAAGGTTGTCATGGTGCGCATCGAAACATCGCCCGAAGACCTCGCCGGCATGGCCGTGGCCGAAGGCATCCTCACGGCGCGCGGCGGCATGACCTCGCACGCTGCCGTCGTAGCCCGCGGCATGGGCAAATGCTGCGTGAGCGGTGCCGGCGCCATCAACGTCGACTACAAGACACGCACCGTCGAAATCGACGGCACCGTACTGAAGGAAGGCGATTACATCTCGCTGAACGGCACGAACGGCCAGGTATATAAAGGCGAAATCAAGACGCAGGCCGCCGAGCTCTCGGGCGACTTTGCCGCACTGATGGATCTCTGCGCCAAATACACACGTCTGCAAGTGCGCACCAACGCCGACACCCCCCACGACGCCGAAGTGGCACGAGGATTCGGAGCAGTCGGCATCGGCCTCTGTCGCACCGAACACATGTTCTTCGACAACGAGAAAATCATCGCCATGCGCGAAATGATTTTGGCCGAAGACGTAGAGGGACGCCGCAAAGCGCTGGCAAAACTCCTCCCCTACCAGAAAGAAGACTTCAAAGGCATCTTCAAAGCCATGGACGGCTATCCCGTCAACGTCCGCCTGCTCGATCCGCCCCTCCACGAATTCGTTCCCCACGACCCGAAAGGACAAGAAGAAATGGCCCGGGCCATGGGCGTGACCGTCGAATACATCCAGCAGCGCGTAGCCAGCCTCTGCGAACACAACCCCATGCTCGGTCACCGCGGTTGCCGTCTCGGAAACACCTATCCCGAAATCACGCAAATGCAAACGCGTGCCATACTTTCGGCAGCCGTCGAGCTCAAAAAGGAAGGCTACGATCCGCATCCCGAAATCATGGTTCCCCTCACCGGAATCCTCTACGAATTCGAAGCACAGGAAAACGTCATCCGCTCCGAAGCAGCCAAAGTGTTCGAGGAAGAAGGCATGGAGGTGCCTTTCAAAGTGGGTACGATGATAGAAATCCCGCGCGCAGCCCTGACAGCCGATAAAATAGCCTCGCGTGCCGAGTATTTCTCCTTCGGCACAAACGACTTGACGCAAATGACCTTCGGCTATTCGCGCGACGACATCGCCTCGTTCCTCCCCGTCTATCTCGACAAAAAGATCCTCTCCGTCGATCCCTTCCAGGTACTCGACCAGAACGGCGTAGGACAGCTCATTGATATGGCCGTAACGAAAGGCCGCTCCGTCCGCCCCGATTTAAAGTGCGGCATCTGCGGCGAACACGGCGGTGAACCCACCTCCGTTAAGTTCTGCCACAAAGTAGGTCTCAACTACGTCAGCTGCTCTCCCTTCCGCGTGCCCATCGCACGCCTGGCCGCGGCGCAGGCTGCGGTAGAGGATACTCTCTAAGATTATCTTAAACATTGATTTAGGCTGTAATGTCCTGTATGACA
>CALUNU010000019.1 GCA_944322095.1 uncultured Alloprevotella sp. | reverse complement strand
AGAGGAAAGAAAAAGAAGGGAGCGCAGCGAACTTCATTTTTCTCTCCCGAGTGCAGCCTTATCTTATTTAAAGATAGTGCAAACACGAGGAACGCGCAGGAAATATCCAATTTTCTTTTCTTTACCGAACCGCACCGCATGCGTAGAGACGCGATTCATCGCGTCTCACCCGCTCGGGGCGCAGCCCCGCCCCGACATACCATCCTCATTTTCAGACATTCGGAACGTGAGAGACGCGATGAATCGCGTCTCTACGCGGCGGAAAACACAGACAAATCGTTCGTGAAAACGCGCTGCTCGGACGTAACGCTTACGAACGGGCATGTAAAATGATTCACGCCGCACGAAATGACGAGAGAAAGCCAAGAAAAAGCCCCCGGCAGATGCTTTGCCTGCACTGCGCGGGGGCTACTGTAAAAATGATGCGGACGGAGATTGCTACCAGGCGACCGTGGAATCTCCCGCAACGGTGCTGTCGATGGTTGCGCTGTCGGTCACCCATTCGACGGACGCAGAATCGCTGCCTTCGGCATAGTCGTCGTCCTCATCGCCCGTGGCATAGTCGCTGATGTCGAGGTCGCTGCGGTCGCCCGCCATCACGATGCAACCCACCTCCGCGCCCCGGCGATAGGCCAAGAGCGTATTGCCGCCGGCACGCACGAGCAGGGCGCCGCCGTTCTCGCGCACGACGCTGCCCAGGGAGCGCACTTTTTTCTTCATGGCATCGAGGAACTTTTCGGTCTTTCCCTCCATGCGCTTGCCGGAGAGGTTGAGCGAGGCGGCCACGCTCGCCGACTGCTGCGTGCGGAAGCGGTGGCCCGTGACCACCTCGTGGTCGTAGTAGAAGTAGCCGTAACTTTCGCGGCGCGTCTCGGTGATGTCCTCGCCGATGTAGAGGGGGAAGATGGTGCGGTAGGTGGCCGTGAGCTTGCCCAGCTGCTGCTCGTAGCCCAAATCGTCGTCGTAGCGGTAGTCCTCGGGGGTTTCGCTCGGGGCGCCGCCGCCCTTGCGCGTGGCCGCAATGGCCTCTTCGGCCGTCATGCCCACGCGGTAGGTGCCTGCGCCGCTGGCCGTTATGCCGAGCTGCGCAACGATGGCGGCGGCATCGACGTAGTCGCTCTCCACCCAGGTGTTGCCCGTGGCATAAAAGGCCAGGTCGTAGATGTCGGCCTCGCATTCGGCCTTTTCACCCTTCGCGTCGAGCAGAATCCAGCTCCGCTCCGAGTACTTGGCAAAGGCATGCTTGCCGTCGTAGAACACCGTGACGTCCTCGTAGCTGTCGCTGCCCAGGCGGTTGTCGTCGGTGTCGATGAAATACCACGGTCTTTTCTCGTCGTAAGCCTCGTCCTGCACGGCCAGAATGCCGTCGGCGGCAAAATAGAGCATGTCGTACTTGGCGCGGATGACCACCTCGCCCTTGCGGTTCATGACGCCCCACTTCTCGCCGTCGGAGAAGGTGAAGAGGTCGCCCTGCACGCCGCCGATGCTGCGGCAGCGGTCGCTCGGAGCCACAAGCCATTCGCCCTTTTCGTCCATCAGGCCCCATTCGTGCTCGCCGTCGCGCTCGCGGGCTGCCGCCATGGCGCCATCTACAAAGCCGCCCCAGCAGGAGGCCACTTCTTTGAGCGCGAACGTGCCGAGCTCCTTGCCGTCGCTGCCGAGGATGGTGGCGCGCATTTTTTCCCTTTGGCCCGCCTTGCTCACCTGCTCGTAGCGCTTGCTTACGCCCACGAGCTTGCCGTCGCGACAAGGTTGAAGCTCGATGTATTCGGGCTTGACGACGACGCGGCCCTTGGTGTCGACGGCGCCATAATAGCCCCCTGCCTCGAAGACGGCCAGGCCCTCGCTGAACACCGAGGCGCGCGTAACGTCCTTGCCCTCCACCTTGCTGAGCGTAAAGGCCTCGGCCCCGTCGGTGTCGAGGTATTTGACGTGGCCGCCCTCTTCGGCCACGGGGATGAGGCCGTCCTGATAATAGCCGGCGTCGACGTAGCGCCCGCCCACGGTCTTGGGCTTCTCTTCGGCGGTGTAGATTTCGTAGCGCCCGTCTTTCGTCTCTGCAACGAAGCGCCCGTTGGTGACAACGGAGGGGCGCCGCTCAAACTCTTCGGAGAAAAGCACCTTGCCGTCGGTGCCCACAAGGCCCCAACGGCCGTCCTCGCGCTCCTGGAACGGGATGTACTCCACGTCGTTGCGCTCGCCGCACGACGTAAGCAGCGCGATGGCTGCCAGTGAAAGCAGAAGGATAGGGTTCTTCATAAAAACAGATGTTAAAGCATGAAAACTTTCCGCAAATATAAGGCTTTTGCGCCGGGAAAACAACTTTTCGCACCAAAAACGGAACACCGTGCCCTGCGATGCCGCCCCGGAGCGGTACGTACGCAAAGCGCTGCCCGGGAAAGCGGCCAAACCGTTCTTTCCCGGGCAGCGCCCGTCGTGGCGCGCCCCTTGGCGTTGCTATACAAAAAAACCTGCGAGGTTTCCCCTGCAGGTTTCAATTCTCTCTTCGTTGCAATTAAGCCTCGGGAGCAACTTCCGTAGCGGCGCTGTCGGGCGTCGTAGCGGCGCTGTCCGTGGTCAGGCTGTCGTTCGTAGCAGCGCTGTCTTCTACAACAGCTGCGCTGTCAGCCGTAGCTGCGCTGTCGGCGTTCTCCGTGTTAGCGTTAGTGTTACCACCGCAAGAAGCGAAAGAGATTGCTGCGAAAGCAACGAACATGAAAACTAACTTTTTCATTTTGTCTTTTAATTTTTAAAGTAAAACAATCTATTGCCTTTATTAAAACCGGTGCAAAGGTACGGACTTTTTATATTCCCGCAAGAGAGGCGGGGATTTTTTTTTGCCAAGAGCTGAAAATTTAACACTGCGGGTGCATAATTGCACTGAACCACAGCGATTTGTGCAGTGCGCAAATGCGACGGATTTTTAACTTTAAGGACTGATTTCTCCGAAAACAGGGCCCAGCCGGGGCGAAAATGGGCACGCGATGCCCGCTCCACGCCAGCCGGAACGGGCCGAAATGCGGCCCCGCCTCGCGCGCGCGTGCGTATTTATATAGGAAAGACACGCAGCCTGCCGTCAAGCGGCGCCCGGCAGTGTTTTTGCCAAAATATGATGCGGCTCGGCAATGCCAAGGAAAACAAGTTTTTCCTTGGCGCTGCTCTCGCCTTTCGTTATCTTTGGCTGCGCCCAAGATTGGGGCGGCTCGGCAATGCCAAGGAAAACAAGTTTTTCCTTGGCATTGCTCTCGCCTTTCGTTATCTTTGCACCATAAGAAGGAGAACCCTACTCTATGAACTTGAAACTCCGCAACATCGGACACTATTTCTGGCGCCACAGAATTTTGTGGGCCACACTGCTCTTTGTGGCCATCGTGGGCTTTTTAGACGAAAACAGCTTCATGGCCCGCTACCGCCTGCACGACGAGAACGAACAGCTGCGCGCCGAGATACGCCGCTACCGCGAAAAATATGACGCCGACACGCGGGCCCTCCGCTCGCTCGAACGCGACCCGCGGGCGGTGGAAAAGGTGGCCCGCCTGCGGCTCTACATGAAAACCGACAACGAGGATGTCTACGTTGTGGAAAACGATACGGACAACGAATGAAGACACTTACGAACCTGCAAAATTTCCTGTACGCCGCCGGGGGCATCGTGCTGCTGGCGGGAGCGGTGATGCCGCTCTTCCCGGGCCTGTTTGTGGCGGGAGCCTGGGTCTTTACGGCGGGCTCCCTGCTGTTTTCGTCGATGCAGATGCTGGCGCGATACGATGGCAGCGACGTCACGGTACGCCGCCTGCGCCGCCAGCAGCTCATGGGAGCCGTCCTGCTGCTCGTCACCGCCGGCCTGCTCCTGATGAAAGCCTACGGAACGGGCCCTCTGCGCGGCGACGAATGGAAACTGACGCTCACGATTGCCGCCGTCATGGAGGTTTATACGGCCTTTCGCATACCGGCAGCGCTGAAAAAGACAGAATAGGCGGAAAGGCGGCTGCCGGCAGGCCGGAACGGAAGGTGAAAGTGTAAAAAAGCAACGCACGTTTTTTACATTCCGGGCCATAAACCTCAAAAAAAATTTATTTCAGCTATTCTAACATTCCAGGCAGCGGGAAATCGCATGCAAGGTTGTAAATTTGTCGCGTCAGAAGCGAGAAAAAAGTTTCATCATGCGAATGATTTTCCACCTGCTTTCCTGTCTGCTGGCGCTCACCTCGTGCGCCGAGCAGTATAACATCGCCGGCAACACTTCGGCGTCGTTTCTCGACGGGCGGATGCTTTATCTGCGCGTTTCGCCCGACGGAGTGCAGGAGAACTGCGTAGATTCGTGCGAGGTGATACACGGCCGCTTCAATTTCATCGGCGACGTCGACTCTATCGTCCTGGCCCAGATCTATATGGACGAACAAAGCATGATGCCGCTGGTCATCGAAAACGCCAAGCTCACCGTGCAGGTGGACAACGTGGGGCAAAGCGTCATGGGCGGGCCGCTGAACGAGGCGCTCTATGCCTTTCTGCAAAAAAAGAACCGCATAGAAAACGAAATGTGGGAGGTGGAGCACACGGGCATACGCATGCTGAGAGACGGCAAGTCGCCCGAAGAGGTCAAGGAGAAGCTTAACCCCAAGGTGGAACGCCTCAACCAAAAACTGGAAGAGCTCGAAACGAAGTTTATCATGGACAACTACGACAACGTGCTGGGCCCGGGCTTCTTCATCCAGCTCTGCAACCAGTATCCCTACCCCATCATGACGGAGCAAATACGCAAAATCGTGAAGAAAGCCCCGCCCTCGTTCCTCTGCCACCCCTACATCAGCCACTACGTGCGCACCGCGCAGAAGAACATGCACCTGATCGAGGCAAGCCACTGAAAAGAATGGTATACGCCCCCGTGCGCCGCCGCCCGCCGACACAACGACGGGCGGCGGCGCGCATTGGGCCCTCCACCGGCGCACGGCCCGGCTGCAAACGGCAACGGGAGCCACGCGGAGGGGAAACGGCCTTTTTTCGCAACCGCACCGCGAAAAAAGACGGCCAGAGGCGAACGTTACGGAAAAAAGACGTACATTTGACACAAGTACGAAAACAACTGACTTATGAACGCTTCGGAACAAGCCCTGCAACAAATAAAAAGGGCACTGAAAAAAGTGGTTTCAAAATACCCGGCGGAGGTGGAAAACCTGCCGTTGACCGATTTGTATCTGCAAGTGAAACAAGAGAGCGGCGAGCTGCTCATCTTCAACGACGACGACACGGAGCTGACCCGCTGCGTCGTGGAGGAATGGATAGGCAACACGGACGAACATTTCTACGAAGAGGTGCAGCCCGTCCTGAAACAGTGTGTGGCCGACATGAAAACCGACTTTGAGCACATGGGCATCCTGAAACCCTTCTCCATCCTGCTCACCGACGAGGAAAAAGAAACCCTGGCCGACCTCTACTACGTGGACGACGACACCATCGTGCTCGACGGCGAACTGATGCAGGGGCTCGACGACGACTTGGAACGTTTCTGGGAGGAGCTTATGAAACGATAAGCCGGCCACGCCCGCTAAAAGCAGAAAGGCCTTCCGCCAAGAGGTGCGGAAGGCCTTTCTTTTCGTTTTGCCCCATCACGGACGGCCGATGGAGGCATAGCTGAAGCCCATGCGCCGCAGCTCGGCGGGGTCGTAGATGTTGCGGCCGTCGAATACGACGGGGCTGTTCATCGAGCGGCGCACTACCTCCCACGAAGGCAGACGAAACTGCTTCCACTCCGTGAGCAGCAAGAGAGCATCGGCTCCCAGGACGGCGTCGTACATGTCGCGGGCGTAGACCACGGCATCGCCCAAACGCCGCTGACACTCGGGCATGGCCACGGGATCGAACACGCGCACGGTGCAGCCGGCGTCGAGCAGGCGGGCAATCGTGACGAGCGACGTGGCCTCGCGCATATCGTCGGTCTCGGCCTTGAAAGCCAGGCCCCACAGGGCCACCGTGCGGCCACGCAAATCGCCCCCGTAGAAACGTGAGAGCTTTTCGAAGAGCACAGACTTCTGCCGCTCGTTGACAGCCTCGACGGCTTTGAGAACGCGCATGTCGTAGCCCTGCTGCTCGGCCGTGCGGATAAGGGCTTTCACGTCCTTGGGGAAGCAAGAACCGCCGTAGCCGCAACCGGGGTAAAGAAACTTGCTGCCAATGCGCGTGTCGGTGCCGATGCCCTTGCGCACCATGTTGACATCGGCGCCCACGAGCTCGCACAAATTGGCTATGTCGTTCATAAACGAAATGCGCGTGGCCAGCATGCTGTTGGCCGCATACTTAATCATCTCGGCCGAAGGTATGTCGGTGAAAAGCACGCGGAAGTTGTTGAGCATGAACGGGCTGTAAAGGCGCGTCATGAGCTCCTTGGCGCGTTCGCTCTCCACGCCGACGACGACGCGGTCGGGCGACATGAAGTCCTTGACGGCTGCTCCCTCTTTTAAGAACTCGGGATTGGAAGCTACGTCGAAGTCGATGTCGACGCCGCGGCGTTGCAGCTCCTCGCGGATGGCTGCCTTCACCTTTTCGGCCGTCCCGACGGGCACGGTGCTCTTGGTGACAACGAGCGTATATTTCTTCATGTTGGCCCCCACCTCGTGCGCCACATTCAGCACGTAGGTCAAATCGGCACTGCCGTCCTCGTCGGGCGGCGTGCCTACGGCGCAAAAGACAGCCTCGACGTCGTCCAGACAGTCGGTGAGCCGCGTCGTGAAGCGAAGGCGCCCCTCGCGACGGTTGCGGGCCACCATCTCGTCGAGACCGGGCTCATAGATGGGGATGATGCCCTGCTGCAAATTTTCAATTTTCTTTTCGTCGATGTCGACGCACGTCACCTCGACGCCCATTTCGGCAAAACATGCCCCCGAAACGAGGCCGACGTATCCCGTGCCCACGATTGCTATTTTCATAGTCGGTATCTTACTTTATATCGATGAACAGAGCTGCCGCAAGCTCTGAAACGCGTCGGCAAAACACTGCGGCCGACACCCCGGGAACAGACGGCAGACCTTGAAGCTCATTAAAACTTCGCCCCTACTCTCCTCGCTGAAAAAAGGTGAGTAGGGGCGAAGAAAATAACTCGGTTTCGACGTATTACTTCTCCTAAAAGCCACGTTTTACTGCTGCACCGGAGCTTTGGCCGGAGCCGGCGTCCCTTGGGCAGGGGCTGCGGGAGCCTTGGCGGGGGCGGTTGCGTTTTTAGCAGGTGCGGGCACCGTCGGAGCCGGCATCGTCATGTTCGTCACGTTAGCGTCCACATCTTTTCCAACGGGGATGAAGAAACGCGTCATTACGCTCAGCATCACCAGCAGGCCGGCCAGCGTCCACGTGGCTTTCTCCACGAAATCGGTCGTCTTGCGAACTCCCATAATCTGATTGGACGAAGCAAAACTCGACGCGAGGCCGCCGCCCTTCGACTCTTGAATCAGCACGATGAATATTAAAAGGACGGCCACAACGATAGCCAGAATCACTAATACGGAGTACATTTCTCTTACTTTTGATGTTTGTTGTTTATAATCAGTTTTTGCAAAAATCTAATTTGGTCTGCAAAGTAAATATTTTTTTTTGGATAATTCAAGTTCAGCTTGCGGATAATTTCCAAAGCCTTCTCATAACGCCCCTGCTTGATGTAAATTTTGGCCAGCGTCTCCGTAAAGAAGTCTTCTTCGGGGCTATCGCCCTGCTCCTCGGAGGCGGGGGCTATTTCGGGCGTATACTCGGGCTCTTCCTGCAAGACAATGCGCTCGGGCTTCTTGCCGATGTAGTCGTCGATGAGCTCCAAGCTGCGCTGCGAGCGTCCGTTGCCTTCGTCCTCGGGCTCGGCGTCGTCCATTTGCAGCAGAAACGCGGCATAATCGGTCGTGGCGTCGGCTATGGTCAGCTCGCGGCGGGGCTGAGGCTCCTCGGCATGGGTGGTGCGCAGGAACTTGTCGATGAGCGACTCCGTACGGTCGCCCGAGGCCTGCAAAGCCTGGTTGGCATCGTGCTCGGCCTTGACGCGGCGTATCTCGTAATTGTCGCCCTCGACCATTTTGAACAGCACGCTGCGGTCGGGGATGTACAGGGCGGCGCGGCGCAGCTCTTCGCCGAAAGAGGGGTCGTGAAGCAGGAACAGATTTTTCAGAAACAGCAGCCGCACCACTTGGAAATAAGGATACTGCGCCACGAGCTGCCTGAGCTCGTAGAGCGTGTCCTTGTTTAATTGCTCCGGGTGGGCGATGAGTGAAATGATATCCATATTCCTGCTGTTTTGGCGGCGTAGAAACGTTACGGCCTTACCAGTTGGCCACGGTAGCGTTGAAGATCTGGTCGGATATGTCGCGCACCATCTCCGTCACGCAGTCTTCCTGAACGGCCGAAAGCTGCTGCGACGATTCGTATTGGGTGGTAGCCGAAAACTGCCGCTCCCAGCTCTCGTTTGTCTTGCTGTTGGTAAAGCGGATGTTGACGGTCATCTTCAGCTGAACCTGCGAAGAATAGCCATCGGCCGAGATCGATTTGTTAAACTGGTCGTACCCGGTGATTTCTCCCGATATGTGCAGGTCGCCGCCGCGCTTCACGAGCTGCAAGCGCGTCTGGTTGGCATACAGATCCTGCAACTGATTGTTGAACATCGCCTCCATCGGCGCCCATCCGTAGGGAGCGCGGTTGGGTATGTTGTCAATCTGAATGGTCTTGATGATATCATAATTGATAGACGTCCCCGTGAATTTATAACTCACGGTACAGGCCGCCAGCAGGCATGCAAGCACGATGCCCCCCGCCAGAGATGCAATACGCTTATTCCAAACCATATTCCTTTATCTTGCGGTAGAGCGTACGTTCGGATATACCCAGCTGAGCGGCGGCCTGCTTGCGCTTGCCGTTGTTTTCGCTCAGCACGCGACGTATCAAGTCCTTCTCCAACTCGTCGAGCGAGCGCGTTTCGGGCAGCGGCTCGTCGTTTTCTTTCACCTCCTCGGCCTCGCATATCGGCTCAACGGGCACGGTGGCCGCCGAAACGTCGATAGCCGGGTGGCGATACAGGCTCACGCCGGTGCCCGCCGTCGGACGTTCGTCCCCGCTGTGCCGCCCGGCGTTCTCGTGTACGATTTTTTTCAGCTCGCTGACGTCGCGCCGCAGGTCGAACAAGATTTGATAGAGTATCTCGCGCTCGTTCTCAAAGCTGTTCACCGTTTGCCCGGCGGGTACGGCAATCAGCTCGCGGTGCGACTTTTCTTCCGGCAGATAGCTGCGTAGCACGTCGGCCGTCACGTCGCGCTGCTCGGAGGTGACCGACATGTTCTCCGTGATGTTTTTCAGCTGCCGCACGTTGCCCGGCCACGAATAGGCTTTCAGCATTTGCCTGGCGCCTTCGTCGAGCCGTATGGGGGGCATTTTATATTTTTCGCTCATTTCGAGCGCAAATTTCTTGAAGAGCAGTACGGCGTCGTCGCCTCGCTCGCGCAACGGGGGCACCGATATGGATATGGAGTTGAGGCGATAATACAGATCCTCGCGGAAACGGCCCTCCGATATGGCTTTTTCCATGTTGACGTTGGTGGCTGCCACGATGCGCACGTCGGTTTTTCTCACCTCGCTGGCGCCCACGCGGATATATTCGCCCGTTTCGAGCACGCGCAGCAGGCGGGCCTGCGTTTGCAAGGGCAGCTCCCCCACTTCGTCGAGAAACAACGTTCCGCCGTTGGCCACCGAAAAATAGCCTTCGCGCTGCTCGATGGCTCCCGTAAAGGCGCCCTTTTCATGACCAAAGAGCTCAGAGTCGATTGTTCCCTCGGGAATGGCGCCACAGTTGACGGCAAAATATTTTTTATTGCGCCGGCCGCTGAAATCGTGAATGATACGCGGAAAGACCTCCTTACCCACGCCGTTTTCTCCCGTGATGAGCACGGAGAGATCCACCGGGGCTATTTTCAGCGCTATTTCCAAAGCCCGGTTCAAGCCTTCGCAGTTGCCCACGATGCCATAGCGCTGTTTGATGCGTTGAAGTTGCGTACCGTCCATCTTTCGAAAGGGATTTTCTCTGCAAAGTTAAGAAAAAAAGCACACACTCCGCCTGCCGCCCTTCCGCTTTTATGGTGGCGACCACGGCGTGGCGGCGCTGCACCGGCCCACTCCTTATTATATATAGAGCGGGCACCCCGTTGCTTTTCGCCGGGGTGCCCGCTGGTTGGCCTGATGCTCAGGGATGCGGCTCAGACAAGCCCTTTCCCGTGGCAGTTCTTAAATTTCTTGCCGCTGCCGCACGGACAAGGGTCGTTGCGGTTGGGCATTTTTTCCTTCACAATGGGCTGCTGCGCCTGGTGCTCACGCGTGTCCTGGTTGGCAGCGTTGCGGGCAGCCTCGTCCGTGACGTCCTCGCGGCTCTCCGTGTACTGCTGCTTCTGGCGCACCTCGGGAGCTGCCTCGCGCACCTCCTCGGGAGCCTGCACCGGTATGCGGCCGCGCATCAGCGTGCTCACGGTCGTCGTGTTGATGCGGTTCACCATGTTGTCGAAGAGCTTCACGCTTTCGAGCTTGAAAATCAACAAGGGATCCTTCTGCTCGTAGCTGGCGTTCTGAACGGAACGTTTCAGGTCGTCGAGCTCGCGCAGGTTCTCCTTCCACGCATCGTCGATGTTGTGCAGCAGGATGGCCTTCTCAAAATCGCGCACGACGGCACGACACTGCGTCTCGTAGGCCTCCTTCAGGTTGCTTCGGATGTTATATACGAGCTTTCCGTCCGTAATGGGAATCATGATGTTCTCATACACATCTCCCTGGTTCTCATACACGTTTGTGATGACGGGCATGGCTATTTCGGCCAGGTGCTCAATGCGACGCTTGAAGTTGCCCATGGCAGCTTCGAAGCTGCGCTCGGCCAAATCGTCACGGTTCACGCTCATAAACTCCTCCTCGGAGAAAGGTACCTCCATGGCAAGCACTTCGATGAAGGCATCCTTGCATCCCTGGTAGTCGTTCTTTTCAATTATCGTCACAACGCGATCCCATATCATGTTGGAGATATCCATTCCGATGCGTTCGCCCATCAAGGCGTGGCGGCGCTTCTCATATATCACCGTACGCTGCTTGTTCATCACATCATCATATTCCAACAAGCGCTTACGGATTCCGAAATTGTTCTCCTCCACCTTTTTCTGGGCGCGCTCGATACCTTTGTTGACGATACCGGCCTCAATCATCTCGCCCTCCTTAAATCCGAGCTTGTCCATCACGCGGGCAATGCGCTCGCTGGCGAAGAGACGCATCAGATTGTCTTCGAGCGAAACGAAAAAGACGGATGAACCCGGGTCGCCCTGACGGCCGGAGCGTCCGCGCAGCTGGCGGTCCACGCGGCGGCTCTCATGGCGCTCCGTGCCGATGATGGCCAGGCCGCCGGCCTCTTTCACCTCGGGCGAGAGCTTGATGTCGGTACCACGGCCGGCCATGTTGGTGGCAATCGTCACGGCGCCCAGCATGGCTTCGCGCTTTGTGTGCACGCCGTTTTCGTCCACCTCGTCCACAAAGCCCGGCGAGCTCTGACCTGCCTGGGCCACGATGTCGGCCTCCTTCTGGTGGAGCTTGGCGTTAAGCACGTTGTGGGGTATCTTGCGCAGCTGAAGCATGCGGCTGATGAGCTCCGACACGTCCACGCTCGTCGTACCCACCAGCACGGGGCGGCCGGCGTTGCGCATATTGACAATTTCGTCGATGACAGCCGCATATTTTTCGCGCTTGGTGCGGTATACGCGGTCGTTCATGTCGTTTCTTATCACCGGACGGTTGGTTGGTATCTCCACAACGTCCAGCTTATAGATGTTCCAAAACTCTCCTGCCTCCGTGATGGCCGTACCGGTCATACCGGCCAGCTTGTGGTACATGCGGAAATAGTTTTGCAGCGTGATGGTGGCAAAGGTCTGCGTGGCGGCTTCCACCTTGACGTGTTCCTTTGCCTCGACGGCCTGGTGCAGGCCGTCGCTCCACCGGCGGCCCTCCATGATGCGGCCCGTCTGCTCGTCCACAATCTTCACCTGGCCGTCCATGACGACGTATTCCTCGTCTTTGTTGAACATGGTGTAAGCCTTCAGCAGCTGCACGATGGTGTGAACGCGCTCGCTCTTGATGGCATAATCGGCCAAAAGGGCGTCTTTCCTGTTCACGCGCTCCTCATCCGTGATAGTCTTGTCGCTTTCCAGCTGCGAAAGTTCCGTTGTGATGTCGGGCAGGACGAAGAGCGTGGCGTCGTTTACGGCTTTGGCCAGCCATTCGTTACCTTTGTCGGTGAGGTCGACGGAGTGGAGCTTTTCGTCCACCACGAAGTAGAGCGGATCGGTTGCTTCGGGCATACGCTTGTTGTTGTTCTCCATGTATATTTCTTCCGTCTTGAGCATCCCCGACTTGATGCCGGCTTCCGAGAGGAACTTGATGAGGGGGCGGTTTTTGGGCAGGGCCTTGTGGCTGCGGAAAAGTTGCAGGAAGCCCTCTTCCTCCTTTTTCTTGTCGCCGCTGCCGATGAGCTGCTTGGCTTCGGTCAGATATTGCGTGGCCAGCTGGCGCTGTACGCCCACGAGCTTCTCCACCAGCGGCTGGTATTGCTCAAAGAGCTGGTCGTCGCCCTTGGGCACGGGGCCCGAGATGATGAGCGGCGTACGGGCGTCGTCGATGAGCACGGAGTCGACCTCGTCCACGATGGCGTAGTTGTGGGCGCGCTGCACCAAGTCCTTGGGCGACATGGCCATGTTGTCGCGCAGATAGTCGAAGCCGAACTCGTTGTTCGTTCCAAAGGTGATGTCGGCACGATATGCGCGGCGGCGGGCTTCCGAATTGGGCTGGTGCTTGTCGATGCAGTCGACGCTCAGGCCGTGGAACATGTAGAGCGGTCCCATCCACTCCGAGTCGCGCTTGGCCAGATAGTCGTTCACCGTCACAACGTGAACGCCGTTGCCCGTCAGCGCGTTCAGGAAAACGGGCAGCGTGGCCACGAGCGTTTTACCCTCACCGGTGGCCATTTCGGCAATCTTGCCTTGGTGCAGGACGACGCCGCCGAAGAGCTGTACGTCGTAGTGAACCATGTTCCACGTCATGTCGTTGCCGCCGGCCACCCAGTGGTTCTGATAGATGGCCTTGTCGCCCTCGATGCGCACAAAGTCGTGCGTGGCGGCCAGCTCGCGGTCAAAGTCGGTAGCCGTCACCTCGATTTCGGCATTCTCGCTGAAACGCCGCGCCGTGTCCTTCACGATGGCAAAAGCTTCGGGCAGGGCCTCGTCCAATGCCTTTTCGTAACGGTCGAGCACCTCCTTTTCCAGTTTGTCGATGCGGTTGAAAATCACCTCGCGGTCTTCGAGCGGCGTTTCTTCTATTTTGCCTTTCAGTTCCGCAATTTTCTCTTTCAGGTCGTCGGCCGATCCTTGGATGCGCTGCTGCAATTCCTTGGTTTTGGCACGCAGGGCGTCGTTGTCGAGCGCGCTGATGGCGGGATAGGCAGCCTTGACCTTTTCCACCCAAGGCTGGATGAGCTTCATGTCCCGGGTCGATTTGTTTCCGAAGAGCTTGCTCAGAACTTTGTTGATATCCATTTCGTTTTGTTGTTTTTTACGTTGTGTGATGCGTGTTGGCGGCGCCGTTAGCGGTCGTCCGGCCTGACGGTGGCGCCCGTCCGTCGCGGTCCTACTGCAAGGCCAGGGGGATGGCCTCGCAGGCGTTTGGCGCACGGATGCGCATTGCCTTCGAGAGCGTGGGGGCAATGCGGTCCACCGATACCGGTGTGCTGACCACGGCGGGGCTTACGCCCGTGCCGTAGAGAATGATGGGGAAAGGCACGTAGGCGGCTCTCACAAACTGGCTTTCGTACGTTTCTTCGTTCACGAAGCGCCAGCCGGGCGCCACCTCTATGAGCAAATCGCCGCACGTGGCCACGTTATAGCCGTTGCGCACGCGGCCAAGGATTTCCGTCCCGACGCCAAGCTGCAAGCGCAGCGACGTGTAGACGTCCTTGACGCCGCTCAGCTGCAACAGAAACTCCTGCGCACGCGTCAGGAGCTCGGCCGAGCGGATTTGCTTATCTTCGATGAGCTTGTGATTCAGATATATATGCCGGCCCAGAACGCCTTCGACGTATTGCCCCTGGCCGTAGATGGCCACGAGATACATGTTGAGGAGGGCCGAGGCCTTGCCCATGTCGAACGTGCCGCACGGCACGCGATACTGCTCCATGCCTGCGGCCGAAGCGTCGGAATAGCCCGTCGACGTAACGACGAAAAGCGCGCGGTTGGTGCCCACCTTGCGCTCCACGGCGGCTATGAGCTGCGCGATGGCGCGGTCGAGGCGCACGTAGGTGTCTTGCAGCTCGGCGCCCACCTCGTTGACGGAGCGGTGCTCGAACGTTCCCGCATAAAAGGCCACGGCCAGATAGTCGGTTGCCTCGTCCTGCCCCAGGGCCGTGGCGCTCAGGCAGCCCTCGGCCAGGGCTTCGACGTCCTCGTTGACGAGGGCGCTCGTCTTGAACGAGCGAAACTGCCCTTCGCCGCGAAACTTATGGTCGAACGACGTCGGGGCCCCGCTCTGCTGAAAATAGGAGAAGCTCTCGGACGCCTGCGAATAGGGCAGCCATTTCACGGCTTTCAGGAGCTTGCCGATGGCGCCGTACTCGTTGCGCGAGGTCACCCACGCGGGCTTCGTCCCATAGTAGGACGAGGTGCACCAGTTGCCCGTGCGGTTGTCTATCCACACGGCGGCGTCGCCGGCATGGCCTGCCGCAAGCACGGCCATGTCGCGATAGGGTGCGATGGA
Source organism: uncultured Alloprevotella sp. (assembly GCA_944322095.1). Taxonomy (GTDB): domain Bacteria; phylum Bacteroidota; class Bacteroidia; order Bacteroidales; family Bacteroidaceae; genus Alloprevotella. The sequence goes on along the minus strand of CALUNU010000019.1, from coordinate 19,219 downwards.
ATAGACCAAAGCTCGGCCGCCCGTGGCCATTTTGAGCTCATCGCTCAGCGTCGACACGGCCAGCGACGTTGGGGCCGAGGCCGTTACGCCCTCGGTGTCGGCATAGCGCCGGTCGTCGACGCTCTGCACGGGGCGCAGCGTGGCGCGGTCGAACCATTGCCGGCCCGTCACGCCGTGGTTGTAGGGCGTCGTGCCGGCTGCCACGGTGGCGGCGGCCGACGCGCGGTCGGGCTGCACCATGGGATATTCGCCACGGGTATATACGCACCCCTCCTCGAAGAGGCGGCGGAAGCCACCCTCGCCGTAAAGGGGCATAAAGGCTTCGACATAGTCGGAGCGGAGCTGATCGATCAGGATGTTGACGACCAACTTGGGCACGTGGGGCTGCGCGGCGGGCCGGGCCTCGGCCGAGGCCAGCGTGGCCATGACCGCCAGCAGCGATAGGAGGAAGTGGTTCTTTCCTGCGTTGTTCGTCATTGTTTATCGCGTATGTGCGCCGCACGTGCCGGGGCTGCGGCTGCGCTCTGTTGTTTTCTTACGTTACGTTCCACGGCGATGGCCGTCACACACTGCATCAACAAAATCAGTGCCAAACCAATCATTTCCGGCTGAAAGCTTTGCACACCCGCCGCCCATACGGCCCCGAAGACCAGCACGAGGACGAGCAGCACGGGGTGGTAAAGGTCGCGCAGCCCGCGCCGGCGGCGCCAGATGTAGACGGGCAGCACGAGGAGCGGCAGGGGGTTGAGCAGGAGCAAGAGCCAGTTGCTGTCGACGGCCGGGTGCTCCGAGGAAAAGAAGAGCAGGGCTATGAGGCAGCCCGAGAGGCCCCGCAGCACCATCTGCACGACATCGGGCACCAGGCTCACCCGCCGGCGGCGCCACTGGCGCACGCATGCCGCTGCGGCCGCCAGAAAGAGCAGGGCCATGACGAGGCCGGGCGTCAGCACGCGCTCGCCGCCGGCCACTGCGGGCCCGTCGACGAGCTTATTCGTATGCCACACCAGCTGCCGGCTCTCCCCGTCCGGTTCCTCTATGACTGCATAGCTCAGATAACGCTTGGCATACATCGGAGCGAAGAACTGGCGGCGCAAGTCTACCGGCCGGTCCACCTCGGCTCCGATGAGCAGGTCCTGCCCGGCCTTGTCCCACGGGCTTCCGGCCGAGAACTCGTGAATGATGTCGCGAAAAGTCTTTTCCTCCTCGCCGGCGGGCAGCACGAGGTGGCCGTCGATGGCGCGTTCCAGCATGGCCACGGCCCGCGTGGTGCAGTTGTCGTAGAGGAAGTTGTAGCGGTAAACGCGGTTTTCGGGCCGGTAGTTTTCTTCGAGCAGGGTGTAGAGCTTTCCGGCCTCTTCGGGCGTCAGGTTGAGCTGTTGCTCCACGACGCTGCGCCCTTGATAATAATAGGCATAGACGAAGCTGTCAAAATTTTGCACGCCCAGCTCATAGTCTGTCTGCCCCATGACGAAGCGCCACACGAAGTGAGGCTTGTCGAAGTTGAACATACCGTAGTTGTACACCCGGTCGTCGCCCGTTTCGTCGTTGCACAGGCGCAACGCCGTGTGGCCGTAGAGCGCATATATCTCCTCGCCGGGGCCGCACGTCAGCAGGCTGGCGCGCCATGCCGCCCAAGCACCCGCCGGCGCGGCCAAGAGCAGCGCCAGCGCAAGGAGAACGATACGAAACGGTTTTTTCATCCGGGCACATTCGTTTACAGTCGGCAAAAATACGTCATTTCCGGGAGATAGGCGAGCGTTTTGCCGTTTTTTAAGCCGCTGCCGCCGCTTCTGTGCCACGCAGGCCGGCCTGTCGCCATGTATGCACAGCGTTGCCGGCGCCGCGCGCACGCGAGACGGCCGCCCGCCACGCCCGGCCGGCGGCTCCCGCGCTTAGGGCGGCGGCAACGCCGCAACGACGAGAGCACACCATATATTAATAGGTACGCGCGCGCGAAAGAAAACAGACGCCGCGCATGGCCACGGCCTTCTTTATTTTTTTAAGAAGGGCTTTTCGGAGATATGCGGCAAATTTGTGTAATTTTGCAGACTGAGTATGAACTTGATTATCGACATCGGCAACACCTGCGCCAAGCTCACGCTCTTCGACGGGACCACTCCCGTGGCCGCACGGCGCGTAGAACGCGGGCTCGAAGCTGCCGTGGCCGATGCGCTGAGCCGCTACCGCCCCTCGCGCTGCGCATGGTCGTGCGTGGGAGCCGAAACGGACGAGGTGCGGCGCACGCTGACGGCCCTGCCCGTGCCGGCACTGCACGTGACGGGCCTCACCCCCACGCCGCTGCGCAACGCCTACCGCTCGCCCGCCACGCTGGGGGCCGACCGCCTGGCCGCCGTGGTGGGAGCCGCCGGCCTGCAACCACGCACCAACCTGCTCGTGGTGGATGCCGGGACGTGCATCACCTACGACCTGGTGGACGCCACAGGCACCTACCGCGGAGGCAACATATCGCCGGGCGCCGACATGCGCCTGACGGCCATGCACGAACACACGGCCCACCTGCCGCTGGCCGACGCCTGTGGCGACACGCCCGACGTGGGCTACGACACGCTGACGGCCCTGCGCGCCGGCGTGATGCTGGGCATCCGCTACGAAATGGAGGGCTACGTGCGCGCCCTTGCCGGCCGCTATCCCGGCCTGCGCCTCTTCCTGACCGGGGGCGACAGCCTCCGCCTCGAACTACCGACAGAAAGCATCCTGACCGACGAGCACCTCGTGGCCCGCGGCCTTAACAGCATACTACTGTACAATGAGAACATTTAGCAAGCACCTGCTCGCCGCCGCCATGGCTCTGGCAGCCACGGCCGCCACCGCACAGGACAACGGCAGCAACTCGCCCTACTCGCGCTACGGCTTCGGCCTGCTTGGCGACCGCGCCGGTGGCTTCAACAAGGGCATGTCGGGCCTTTCGTACGGCATGCGCGACGGCAAGGAGCTGAACCCGCAGAACCCGGCCTCCTACTCGGCCATCGACTCGCTCTCGTTCCTGTTCGACATAGGCATGTCGCTGCAATATTCCTCGCTCGAATCGGGCGGACGCCGCGTCAACGCCAACAACACGTCGTTCGACTACCTGACGATGGGCTTCCGCGCCTCGCACAACTTGGGCATGTCGCTCGGACTCATCCCTTACAGCACAATCGGATACAGCATGAACACGTCGGAACGGCTGGAAAACGCCACGACGGGCGAAATCACGCAAACCAACACCTACTCGGGCGAAGGGGGCCTGCACCAGGCCTATTTCGGCATGGGATGGAAACCGTTTAAGGGCTTTTCTATCGGTGCCAACGTGGGATATCTCTGGGGCGAACTGACGCATACGGCCTACAACTCGTTTAGCGACGCCACTATCGCGACAAACCGCCACCGCTACGAGACGGACATACGCACGTACACGGCCGACTTTGGCATCCAGTACGAACAACCGCTCGGCAAGAACGACATGCTGACGCTCGGCCTGACGTATGGCCTGGGCCACGACGTAAATCGCAACGCTTACTACTATAACCAGACTGTTATGTCGGGAACTGTCGCCAGCGGCGACACGTTGACGGCCGCCAACGCCTACGCCCTGCCCCACGACATCGGCGTGGGTCTTGCCTGGCGCCACAAAAACAGCCTGCGCGTGGGCGTCGACTACAATTTCCAGAAATGGGCCGACGTGAAATACCCCACGCTGGTGAACCAGGAGAGCTCGCAGCTCTACGTGCCGGCCACGGGCGGCTTCAACAACCGCCACCGCGTCACGGTGGGCGCCGAGTATATCCCCAACCCCAACGGATCGCGCTGGCGGCAGCTCGTGCGCTACCGCATGGGCTTTTCAATGGCCACGCCCTACACCAAAGTGAACGGCCAGGACGGCCCATACGACTACAACGTGAGCCTGGGCGTGGGCCTGCCCATCATAAACCGGTGGAACAACCGCTCAATCCTCAACATATCAGCTCAATACGAACGGGTGCAGCCCAAGGTGGCCGGCATGATTACCGAAAACTATCTCCGCCTGTGCATTGGCATCTCGTTCAACGAACGCTGGTTCATGAAGTGGCAAGTTGAATAAAACGATCACACAGCTCCGCCGGACGGCCCTTGCGGCAGCAGCCATCGCCGCGCTGCCGGCCGCCATCATGTCGTGCACGGACGAAGCTCCGCCCACGGGAGCTGCTGTGGGCAACCGCGACTCGGCAGCCGTGATGACAACCTACGGCGTTTCGAAGATGATTTCCGACTCGGGCGTCATGCGATATAAAATCGTGGCAGAGGAATGGCGCGTTTTCGACAAAACGCAGCCTCCCCGCCAGGAATTTCCCAAAGGCATCTTCCTGCAACGCTACGACGAGCACTTCAATCCCGACCTTTTCATCACGGCCGACACGGCTTTCTGCTACAACCAGAACCTCTGGGAACTGCGGGGCCGCGTCTACGTGCGCAACAAAGCCACGGGAACGACTTTCCGCACCGAAAAACTCTTCTGGGACATGCAGCGGCACAGCATCTACTCCGATAAATATATGCACATCGTCACGCCCGACCGCGAGCTCGAAGGCGATGCCTTCGTCTCGAACGAGCAGATGACCCGCTACGAAATAAAGCAAAGCCGCGGCTACGTGCCGATGCCGGCCGACAACAGTCCGTCAGCCGACTCGACGGCTGCCCCCCTCCCCCCACCGGCTCCGGGGGCCGTCACCACACCCCCGCCAACCCATTGACAGGCACTGGCAGCGGCAAAAAATCAAGGCCACGACGCCACAAGCCGGCAAGCACGCATTTTTCAAGAAAAAGAAAGTCGCATCAAGAGTTTTTTTATATCTTTGCGCGTCACAACGAAATGAATAAAAAAATATAAACAAAACACAGAATGGCAGCCTTACAAAAAATCAGAAGCAAAGGCACACTACTGCTTATTGCAATCGGCGTAGGTTTGTTCGCCTTCATTGCCGAAGAGTTTTTCCGCTCAATGGAAACAACCTCCAACATCGGAAAAATGCAGGTCGGCGAAGTATATGGCGAAAAACTCTCCGTACAGGAGTACCAGAACATGGTGGACGAATATGCCGAAGTCATGAAGTTCCAGTACGGGCGCGAACTCAACTCTTCCGAGATGGATCAGCTCCGCGACCAGGTGTGGAACATGTACGTACAACAGAAAATCTTCGAACACGAAGCCGACGAACTCGGCCTGCAAGTGACCGACGCCGAAGTGCAGAACGCCCTGCGCGAAGGAACGGCCCAGTCGCTTGGCATCATCCGCCAGTTCTTCAGCGACCAGACCGGCCGCTTCGACGTAACCGCCCTGCAAAACTTCCTGAAGCAGTACAAGCAGATGGCCGCCCAGGCCGCCGCCATGGATCCCGCACAGTTGGAAACCATCAATGGCGTTTACCGCATGTGGCTCTTTGCCGAAAAAGAGCTGCGCTCCGAACTGCTCTCGCGCAAAATCGGCGGCTTCCTGCAAAACAGCTTCCTCTCCAACCCCATCGTTGCCAAGATGGAGTTTGACGACCGCAATACGCGGAGCGAAGTACAGCTGGCCTGCCTTCCCTATACCGCAATCCCTGATAAGGACGTAAAAGTGAGCGACGAAGAGCTGAAAGCCAAATATGAGCAAGTAAAAGAAATCTTCCTGCTCCCCGAAGACGCCATCGACCTGAAATATATCGACGTGGCCGTAACGGCAAGCGCTGCCGACCGCAAAGCACTCGAAGACAACATGCAGAAAATCTACGCCAAGCTCAAAGATACGACCGACGTGGCGCCGATTGTCAACAGCAGCAAGTCGCAAATCCACTACATCGACGCAGCTGTCACGAAAAACTTCTTTGCTTCGGTGCCCGACGTGAGCGCAGCCATCGACTCCATGGCCGTAGGCTCAACGAAAGCGCCTTACTACAACGGTACGGACAACACGTTGAACATCGTGAAGCTCGTTGCCAAAGTTCAGGCCCCCGACTCCGTGCTTTGCCGCATCATTGCAGGCAGCGGCACCACGCCTGAAGCCACCAAGAAGAGCGCAGACAGCATTGCCAACGCTCTGAACGGCGGCGCCAACTTTGCAGAACTTTCCAAGAAGTATGCAAACGCACAGGACTCCGTATGGCTCACGTCTAACATGCTTGAAAGCCAGCTTAACAACGAAGAAACCCGCCTTATGTACAACGCAATGAACACGATGGCGGCCGGCGAGGCGCGGGTGATCTCTTCGAATAACGGTAGCGGGGTCATCCAGATCGTGGAGCGCAAAGCTCTCAACACGAAGTTCAACGTTGCCATCGTGAAGTGCCCCGTCAATTTCTCGACGAAGACTTATCAGGACGCTTTGAACAAGTTTAACCGCTTTATGGGCGAAAACCAGACGCTGGCGTCGATTGAGAAAAACGCCGGGAAGAACGGCTATCTCGTCCGCGAGCTGAACACGTTTGATAAGACGAACCACAACATCGGCGGTGTGGCCAACACGAAAGATGCCGTCAAGTGGGCTTTCGACGAGGCCGAACCGGGCAACGTTTCCAAGATTTACGAATGTGGCGAAAACCGTGACCACTTTGTTGTCGTGGCTGTCACGAAAGCATACGAGCGCGGTTATATGCCTTGGGACAACGCCGAGGTGAAGCGCATCCTGACGTCGCTCGTGATGAAGGAGAAGAAAGCCGATATGCTGGCTCAGCAGGCCTCGAAAGCCAAGAACATGGATCAGGCCAAGAAGCTGAAAGGCGCCGTGGCCGCTACGTTGCCCGCCGTGACTTTCACTAACAATCCGTACGTGACGGCCACGAGTAGCAGCGAGCCTGCCATTGCCGGCGTGGTGGCCAAGACGGCCGCCGGGAAGTTTGCCGGCCCCGTGAAAGGTGCGGGCGGCGTCTATATGCTCCAAGTGATGAAGAAGACGAAGGGCACGGAGAAGTTTGACAAGGAAAGCGAAATGCGCCGTGCCGCCAACCAGAGCGCCTACATCATGCAGAACACGCTTTACTTCGCACTCCGCCAGCAGGCTGAGGTTGTCGACCACCGCTACAAGTTCTGATAAAGACCATCACGCCCAACCAGGCGTCATACAACGGCCTGCCCCATGATAGGGCAGGCCGCTTTTTTATATCCATCGGGCAGCCGAAAGCTTATGTATCCTTTTTTTTGCCTAACTTTGCCGGCATCATACATTATTCACAAACAGAAAACCATTATGGGGAGAGTCCTAATCATCGGTGCGGGAGGCGTAGCCACGGTTGCCGCACACAAAGTTGCGAAGAACGCCGACGTGTTCTCGGACATCATGATCGCCAGCCGCACCAAGTCGAAGTGTGACGCCATCGTGCGGGCCATTGGCAATCCTGCCATACAAACCGCGCAGGTCGACGCCGACAGCGTCGAGCAGCTGACGGCCCTTTTCAAAGAGTTCAGACCCGACATCGTCATGAACCTGGCCCTGCCCTACCAGGACCTGACCATTATGGAGGCGTGCCTTGCCTGCGGCGTCAACTACCTTGATACGGCCAACTATGAGCCCATCGACGAGGCGCACTTCGAATACAGCTGGCAGTGGGCCTACAAGGAGCGTTTCGAGCAGGCCGGCCTGACGGCCATCCTCGGTTGCGGCTTCGACCCGGGCGTTACCAGCATCTATACGGCCTATGCTGCGAAGCACCACTTCGACGAAATTCAGTATCTCGACATAGTGGACTGCAACGCGGGCGACCACCACAAGGCTTTTGCGACGAACTTCAACCCGGAGATCAACATCCGCGAAATTACGCAGAAAGGCCTTTACTGGGAGAACGGCAAGTGGGTCGAGACGGAGCCGCTCGAAATACACCGCACCCTGAACTATCCCAACATCGGGCCGCGCGAGAGCTACCTGCTGCACCACGAGGAAATTGAGAGCCTGGTGAAAAACTATCCCACCATCAAGCGCGCCCGTTTTTGGATGACCTTCGGACAGGAGTACCTCACCCACCTGCGCGTCATCCAGAACATAGGTATGGCCAGCATCGAGCCCATCAACTATAACGGCATGGAAATCGTGCCGCTGCAATTCCTCAAAGCCGTACTGCCCAACCCACAGGAATTAGGTGCCAACTACGAAGGCGAAACCAGCATCGGCTGTCGCATCCGCGGCTTGAAAAACGGGAAGGAGCACACTTACTACGTTTATAACAACTGTTCCCACCGTGCCGCATACGAGGAGACGGGCATGCAGGGCGTCAGCTACACAACAGGCGTGCCCGCCACCATCGGCGCCCGCCTCTTCATGCTGGGCCAGTGGCGCCGTCCGGGCGTGTGGAACGTCGAGGAATTTGATCCCGACCCCTTCATGGACGAGCTCAACAAGCAGGGCCTGCCCTGGCACGAACTGTTCGACGTCGATCTCGAACTCTAAACCACGCATACGGCGGCCCGGCCACGCTGCCGCCGCACGAACACAAAAAATCCCCGCAACCACCCAACGGTCGTTGCGGGGATTTTTGTGTGTCTGTGCAGACGGGCGAGCGAGCCTCAGCCTCAGTCGCGCCATTCGGCCAGCACATGACCGTTTTCGGCCAGCTTCACCGTCAGCTCTCCCGCACTGCGTGCGCCGTCGAGCTCCACGAGATAGAAGCGTCCCAGCTCAAACTCCACAGCTTCGGCCTCGTCTACGCGCCATGCCGCATAATTTTCGGTCAGCGAGGTGCTCACGGCTGCCGGCAGCTCGTCGGCGCGCAGGCCCCACGTCGTGTCCACCCATTCGCCGCGACCGTTGAAGCGTACCTCCTTGACGTAGCCGTCGTGGCGGATGTCGATTTCCAGATAGCCGTCGTCATAGTCCTTTTCGAGGATGACAGCTCCGGGATAGCGCGTCTCGACGGCGGCAGCCACATCGTCAGCCACGGGCACTCCCGCTGCTCCACCGCCCTCGCCGCGGTCGGCCGGCTGCGGACGCTCCATCGCGTTGCCTTGTTCGTCGAAACAGAGCTCCACGTCGTCGTAACGGCCGTTTTCCATCTCCACCACATAGTAGACGCCGTTGGCCGCCGTTTCATACCGGTTCACCTCGTCCACCACGGCTCCGGGAGCAGCTGCCTCGGCCGCACTGATGACAGCCTGCGGCACGCGGTCGAGGTCGCGCCGCCCATACTCGGTCTTCGTGCGCACCCAGTTGCCGGCTGCATCGAAGATAACGTCGTGCGCCAGGCCGTCCCAGACGATTTCCACCTCCGTACCGCCGTTTTCGCGCTCCACGTCGACAATGCCCGCACCGGGGAAGTGCTCATCGAGCCAGGCCTCGACGTTTCCCGTCGGCTGCTGCGGCAGATAGCCCGAATAGCCCGCCTCGCGGTCGGCGTCGAGCACCACCTTAGCCAGCACGCCGGCATCGGTAAAGAACAAATCGGCCTCCGTTTCGCGTCCGTTCTCGTTTTTTTCCACCTCGATGACGTAAAGTGTCTCGCCGGCGCTGCGGCTCAGCACGTCCACCTCACGCTCCGTGCGCCAAGGCGCGGCGGCATACTCCGTGGCGGCAAACGCTGCGGCCACGCTCTCGGGCAGGGCCGAAAAGAGTATCTCCGTCTCGGTCATGGCCCACGCGCCGTCCGTCATGCCATACCATACGGTCTGCTCGCCGCCGGGACCGGCTCCTTCAAAATCGGCCACGGCATAGCCGTCCTTCTTGCTCCACTGCACGCGCGCCCCTTCGCCATACTGCGCATAGAACGCACTGCGTATCGCCTCGGGTATCTCCGTCGGGCTCACGGGCATGCCCGTCTCCGGGTCATAGTTCCAATCGTCGTCGTTGCTGCACGCCGGCATCAAGGTCAGCGCAGCCAGGGCCACGGCCCATAAGGTCTTCATCTTGTTCATGGTCGTATTCGTTAGGTTTGATATTCTGTTGCAAACTTAGAGGGCAAATCTGAAAAGGGTCTGAAAAGTAGGACGGGGCGCAGTTTTTTAACATTTCCACATTTTTCCCGGCCCGAAAAACCACGCTCCCGGCTTGCCGCGCCGCCCGCAACGCCGCAGCCCGGCCCCGGCCCGCAGCAAACCAGCGGGGCGGAGTGACGGCCACTCGGCCGGGCGAAAGAAAGGGCGCCTTTCGCTTGCACGTGCGGCGGCGTTTCCGTAACTTTGCCTATCCGAACCACACAACACGAAAAATCATGCAGACAGGAGACTCCATACCCGCCACCCTCGGCACCGATCAGGACGGGCACGAGGTGACGCTGGCCGGCCTGAACGGCCGCAAGCTCATCCTCTACTTCTACCCCAAGGACAACACGTCCGGCTGCACGGCCGAGGCATGCAGCCTGCGCGACCACTACGACGCCCTGCGCGCCGCTGGCTACGAGGTGGTGGGCGTCAGCACCGACGGCGAGGCCTCGCACCGCCGCTTCATCGAAAAGAACGCCCTGCCATTCCGCCTCGTGGCCGACGTTGAGAAAAACCTCGTCCAGGCCTTCGGCGTGTGGGGCGAAAAAAAGATGTGCGGCCGCTCCTATATGGGCACGCTGCGCACCACCTTCGTCATCGGTGCCGACGGCCGCGTGGAGCACGTGCTCGGCCCCAAGCAAATCAAGACAAAAACCCACGGCGAACAGCTGCTCGCCCTCATATCGGAAAACGAATAACCCACAACCATCCAACATGGCAAAAAAAGAAGAAGAACAAGCCGGCGGAGCGAGCGAAAAGCTCAAAGCCCTGCAAGCCGCCATGGCTAAAATAGAAAAAGACTTCGGCAAAGGCTCCATCATGAAGCTCGGCGACGAAAAGATAGAAAACGTCGACGTCATCCCCACGGGCAGCCTCGGGCTCGACGCCGCCCTGGGTGTCGGGGGCTACCCCAAAGGCCGCATCATCGAGATCTACGGCCCCGAGTCGTCGGGCAAGACGACGCTGGCCATCCACGCCATTGCCCAGGCCCAGAAGGCGGGCGGCATCGCGGCCTTCATCGACGCCGAACACGCCTTCGACCGCTTCTATGCCGCCAAGCTCGGCGTCGACGTGGACAACCTGCTCATCTCGCAGCCCGACAACGGCGAGCAGGCCCTCGAAATAGCCGACCAGCTCATCCGCTCCTCGGCCATCGACATCATCGTCATCGACTCCGTGGCCGCCCTCACGCCAAAGTCGGAGATCGAAGGCGACATGGGCGACAACAAGGTGGGCCTGCAAGCCCGCCTCATGAGCCAGGCCCTGCGCAAGCTCACCGCCACCATCAGCAAAACAAACACGACGTGCATCTTCATCAACCAGCTGCGCGAAAAAATTGGCATCATGTTCGGCAACCCCGAAACAACAACCGGCGGCAACGCCTTGAAGTTCTACGCCAGCGTGCGCCTCGACATCCGCAAGGTGACGACCCTCAAAGACGGTGACACGCCCATCGGCAACCAGGTGCGCGTCAAGGTGGTGAAAAACAAAGTGGCCCCCCCGTTCCGCAAGGCCGAGTTTGAAATCACCTTCGGCGAGGGCATCTCGCACATAGGCGAGATTGTCGACCTCGGCGTCGAGCTCGACATCATCAAGAAAAGCGGCTCGTGGTTCAGCTACGGCGACACGAAGATTGGCCAGGGCCGCGACGCCGTCAAGAAGCTCCTGCGCGACAACCCCGAGCTCTGCGAAGAGCTCGAAGAAAAAATACGCGCGGCCCTGAGCGAGCGCGAGGCCTGACGCCCCCGGCGCAACGCCTGCACAGCTCCGCAGAGCCCATCGCCGGCAGCCCCCTCGACAGCCTCAACGGCCGTCCGAGGGGGCTGCTCTTTTTGCAGCGCCGCCCCGCAGCGCCATCCCGGCCAAACGGTGCAGGCGCCACGCGTACTGACTGAGGGATGAAAAAAGTGGAAGAACGGCGCAGGCGCTTGACCAAAAAGTACGTATATTTGTAGCACAGATATAGGCTTTGGCCCGGGCAGACCAAAGGAAAATGAATTTTCCATCGGCTCGCCTCTCCCCTTTCGCCATATTGGCCATAAGGCCGCACATGGCGGCCTCAGCATCAACCAACAAACTACGAACATGAAAAGATTATCCCTACTCATCGCCGCGCTATCGCTGGCCTCACTCTTACCGCAGGCCCTACATGCACAGAAAGCGCCCATCAGCGGCGTCTGGCAACAAGTATTCATGGAGCGCGACGCCCAGGGTAAGCCCGGGCTGCGCGTCGTCCCCGTCTGGAAAGTGCTCGGCCCCGACGGCCGCTTCACCGTCTTCGCCGCCGTCACCGAGGACGGCTACGGCGTCATCACCAACGAAGGCACGTACACCCTCACGTCCGACACCACCTACACCGAGAAAATAGAACGCACAAACGTCGACTCGACGCTCGTCGGCGTGGACAACCACATCACCTACCACTATTTCACGCCCAACCTCGTAGGTATCTCCTACCGCCTGCCGGAAGCCGACGCCAACACCCACGAAGTGTGGCGCCGCGTTACGTTCCGCATGCCCGGCCCGCGGCCCCGCCACGGCCACGGGCCCCGCGACGGCCAGCGTCCGCCACGCCCGGGCAACGTGCGCCCCGGCGAGCGCAACCGGCAGCCCATGACGGGCTTCGGCTCCGGCGAGCGCCAAGGCAACGACGAACCGGCCAACACGGGCGACCCGCTCTTTGACGAAGCGCTCTGAGGCCACAGGCGGCAACGCCCCGCATACGCGTCATCCCCGGCAACTTCACGCAAGCTGCCGGGGATGACGCATTTTCCGGGGAGGCTTCGCCTCAATATGCCACGCGGACGGCCAAGGCGAAAAGCCGCAGGGGGTCGCCCCACAGCGCACAGCTCTCGGCCAGGTGGCAGGCATCGGGCCGCACGCGGCCGCGAAACGCCTCGCGTCCGTTCACCCGCACCACGACGTCGCGGCGCACGTCCACCTGCTCCTCGTCGAGATAGAGCAGCAGTTCGCCGCCCGTCGCTGGCGTCAGCGTGCGCGCCGAGCGCAAGGGGATGCCCCACTGCGTGTCGGCCTCGGCCGTTGTGTAGCTCACGTTGGAGATGCGCAGGTCGACGCTGTTGCCCCGCAGCGTCACCTCGTAGCACGTCCGGGCATCGGCCTCGCCCGACGGGCGGCGCACCATGCGCAGGCAGCCGAAGCCCTCGCGGCGGCAACCGTCCATGGCATAGTCCTCCCAGGCGAAGTAGGCGGGCCGGGCGTTGCGCTCATAGCGTTTGAGCCAGGGCGTCGTGGGGCTGTAATCGATGCCATGACCACGCCCCGGGATGAGCTCGACGCGGTGCTCGTAGCTGCCGGGATGGGCCGTCCGCAAGCTGTCGAGCACCCGCCCGGCCTCGGCCGTCAGGCGGTTGCGGCAGAAGCCAGCATCGTCGGCTCCCGTGAGCAGCGAGAAGGGCACGCCGGCCAGGTTGACAGCCGGCGCGTTGGGCAGGGGCTCTCCGCCCGCCATGGGGCCGGCCGCCGCCCAATAGTCGCCCAGGAAGGCGGCCAGGCGCTGACTGCCGTAGCCTCCCTCCGAGATGCCCAGCACGTAGAGACGGGCGGGGTTGACCGAGTCGGAGGCCAGCACCTGCCACAGCAGGTGGCGCCAGGCGTAGAGCTTGGCCCGCTGCCACCAGCGATAGTAGGCCCCTTCGTTGGGTATGCGGGGAACGAAATAGACCGACGGAGCGTCGTCGAAGCGCAAGGCCAGCTGCAAGCCCGTGGCCCACTCGGCCGCCCGCGGACCGGAGCCGTGCAGATAGAGATAGAAGGGGTAGCCCCCGGCAGGCCTTTGGCCCTTCGTGCCATAGTAGAAAGCCATCGTAGCCGAGGGTTCCAGGCTGTCGGGCAACGTCCAGCTGCCCTGGGAAGCCTCGCCCAACGGACGGAGCGCGGGGAGCGGCAGCGGAGAGGCCTCGCGCAGCGTGCGCTGCCACGTTTGCCACACGGCAGCGCGCGCCGCTGCTATCTTGCGCCGCGCCAACGGACGCGACGCCACGTCGGCGAGGGTGCCGTGGGTCATGCGCCGGTGGAAACAAGCCTCGACCTCGCGCTCAAACTGCCCGCCGTCGTTTCTGCCCCGCCCGGCCGATGCAGCCGGCGAGGGCACAGCCAGAACGGCTGCCAGCAAGGCCGGCAAGGCCTTGCGCATCATGCTTGTATGCTTCATGTGCGGCGGCTTTTACTTCAAGAACCCCTGATGGCGCAAGGCCTCGAAAAGCCCGTCGGACATGGCTTCGTTGTCGCGCCGGGTGTAGCGGATGTCGGTGAAAATCTGAGCCAGCGTTTCCGTGCCGTTGATGCGCACAAACTCGCGGTTCTCGGGCAGCGCCTCCTTGGCGGCATAGTCGCGCTCGATGGTGGCGGGCGTCACGGGAGCGTAAACCTCGTCATGACGCACGGCCGTGAGCGGCAGGCGGTCGGTCTGCGCGGGATGCTCGGCAGGCCAGCCCAGCGTAATGGTGGCCACGGGCACGACAAGCTGTGGCAAACGAAGCGCCTCGATGATGGCGAGCGGCTGATAAACGGTGGTGCCAAGGAAGCAAAGGCCCAGCCCCTCAGCCTCGGCAAGCGTGCAGAAGGTCTGGCAGTAGAGCAGCGCATCGGTTGCGGCGTTCATGAAAGAAAGGAAGTTGTCGTAGCCGGGATCGGCCTTGCGCAGCCGGCACCACTCCGTGGCGCGGTGAAAGTCGGCACAAAACGTCAGTACGACGGGAGCCCCCGTCACCATCGGCTGGTTAAAGTGGGCCGGTGCCAGCCGCTGCTTCATCTCTGCCGAGCGCGTCACGACCACGCTGTACAGCTGCATGTTGCCCATCGTCTGCGTGCGCTCAGCTTCTTCGAGCAGACGGTTCAGGAGAGCATCGTCGACATCGCGGTCGGTGTATTGGCGTATGGAACGCCTGTTTTGAACAAAATCCATCGTCGGTAAGTTTTAAACATTTACTTATGCAAAGATAGTGCAAGGCGAGAGAAACGGAAAGAAAAACTTGTTTTCCTTTCCGCTGCCGAGCCGCAGCCTATCTTGGGCGAAGCCAGAGATAGCGAAAACGAATGGAAAAAGACGGAGCAGACGCACCCCTCTTCCTCATCCGGCCCAAGCAGAAGCATGGCCTGTCAGGCGAGCATGCCTCTCCGCCTGCCACGACACAACGCCCTTCTCCCCCACTCCACACCTTATTAATATATATAGCACCCGCGCGATGCGACAAAAATGCCGACAGCCAACTGACATATCTGTCAGCCTCCATCTTTTTTCTCCACGCGCGGCAAAGTTTGGCACGCAGCTTGTATAAGATTAAGCGCGGACGACGCAAGAACGCCCGCAGCAATCATTCAACAACGAACAACAAACAAAAAGAATACAGCAATGGGAAAGATTATTGGAATTGACTTAGGAACTACGAACTCCTGCGTTTCCGTTTTCGAAGGAAACGAACCGGTTGTCATCGCCAACAGCGAAGGTAAGCGCACAACGCCCTCCATCGTGGCCTTTGTAGAAGGTGGCGAACGCAAGGTAGGCGACCCCGCCAAGCGTCAGGCCATCACGAACCCGAAACGTACGATTTATTCCATCAAGCGCTTCATGGGCGAGACCTACGATCAGGTGCAGAAGGAGATTTCTCGCGTGCCCTACACCGTAGTACGTGGCGACAACAACACGCCCCGCGTCGATATCGACGGCCGTCAGTACACGCCGCAGGAGATCTCGGCCATGGTGCTCCAAAAGATGAAGAAAACAGCCGAGGACTACCTGGGACAGGAAGTGACCGAAGCCGTCATCACCGTGCCGGCCTACTTCTCCGACTCGCAGCGCCAGGCCACGAAAGAGGCCGGACAGATCGCAGGCCTTGACGTAAAGCGCATCGTCAACGAACCTACGGCCGCTGCCTTGGCCTACGGCCTCGACAAAGCCAAGAAAGACATGAAGATTGCCGTCTTCGACTTGGGCGGTGGTACGTTCGATATCTCCATCCTCGAATTGGGCGGCGGCGTGTTCGAAGTGCTCTCCACCAACGGCGACACGCACCTGGGAGGCGACGACTTCGACCACGTCATCATCAACTGGCTCGTTCAAGAGTTCAAGAACGACGAAGGCGCCGACCTCACCGCCGACCCGATGGCCATGCAGCGCCTGAAGGAAGCCGCCGAAAAGGCAAAGATCGAGCTCTCCTCGTCGACGACAACCGAAATCAACCTGCCGTACATCATGCCCGTCGGCGGCGTGCCCAAGCACTTGGTAAAGACGCTGAGCCGCGCCAAGTTTGAAGCCCTGGCTCACGACCTCATCCAGGCCTGCCGCCGTCCGTGCGAAACGGCTCTGAAAGACGCCGGCCTCGGCACGTCCGACATCGACGAAGTGATTCTCGTGGGCGGCTCCACGCGTATCCCCGCCGTACAGCAGCTCGTACAGGACTTCTTCGGAAAAGCTCCTTCGAAGGGCGTAAACCCCGACGAAGTGGTGGCCGTGGGCGCCAGTATCCAGGGTGCCATCCTCAACAAGGAAGAAGGTGTGGGCGACATCGTTCTGCTCGACGTTACACCGCTTTCGCTCGGCATTGAAACGCTGGGCGGCGTAATGACCAAGCTCATCGACGCCAACACCACCATACCTTGCAAGAAGAGTCAGGTGTTCTCCACCGCCGAGGACAACCAAAGCGAGGTAACCATCCACGTATTGCAGGGTGAGCGCACCATGGCATCGCAAAACAAGAGCATCGGCCGCTTCAACCTGACGGGCATCACCCCCGCACGCCGCGGCATACCTCAAATCGAAGTTACCTTCGACATCGACGCCAACGGTATCCTCAAAGTAACGGCCAAGGATAAAGCCACCGGCAAAGAGCAGGCCATCCGCATCGAAGCGTCCAGCGGCCTCAGCCAAGAGGAAATCGACCGCATGAAAGAAGAAGCCAAGGCCAACGCCGAAGCCGACAAGCGCGAACGCGAACGCATCGACAAGATCAACCAGGCCGACAGCATGATCTTCCAAACGGAAAATCAGCTGAAAGAACTGGGCGACAAGCTCCCCGCCGATAAGAAACCCGCCATCGAAGCAGCCCTGCAAAAGCTGAAAGATGCCCACAAGGCGCAAGACATCAACGCCATCGACGCCGCCACAGCCGAGCTCAACCAGGCATGGCAGGCCGCCAGCGCCCAGATGTACAACCAAACGGGTGGCGCCAACCAGGCAAACGGTGCCGCGGGCCAGACAAACAACGCCAACACCGACAACCAGAAAGACGACATCCAAGACGCCGACTTCGAGGAGGTCAAATGAGACCAATAAGTAAAGACATAACAAAACACTATCAAATAGCGTGTAGCTCAATGAGTTACACGCTATTTGCATTTTATAGGCTCATGTTTGTTATGTGCTTATTATTCCTTTTTTTTACGGCTTTTTTGTTACATACGTGTAGCACGACAAAAATGTCGACCAAGTTCGACTAATTACGACTTATCCATACTTATTACTACTTAAAAGTAGATGAGGTACAGGATGGTTTGGTGATAAAATGTAAGTATAATATTTAGGATGCATACTCATATTAACTTAATAAAGTAACAAAAAGATGCCAAAATTAGGATTAGAAATCAAAAGGAAGTGCAAATTCTGTGGGAAAGCGTTCATCATAAAGACGCTTGACAGTATTTACTGCTGTAAGAAATGCAGCGAAGCCGCCTATGCACAAAAGAAGAGAGCAGAAGCCAAAGAAAAGAAACTGGCGTTGGTAGCCAAAAGTGTTCCCAAGGTGAGAGAGTATCTTTCCATTAGGGAAGCAGTGGCTATCTATGGTGTTGAACGTGATACGCTGTATCTGATGGTTCGCAGAGGTCAGATACCAAGTATCAATATTGGGACCAGACTCACAAGGATAAACCGTAAGGATCTAGAGAAGATGTTTGTGAAACGACCGATAGCCAAGCACATCAAGGAAACTCCTCTGCCTAAGAAGTACAGTCTCGAGCCCGAGGACTGCTACACCATCGGAGAAGTTTGTAAGAAGTACCACATCAACGACAGTTCCGTGTGGGCTCACGTCAGGAAGTATTCCATCCCCTCTCGTCATATTGGCAACTATGTGTATGTACCCAAAGAAGAAATTGATAACTTATATAAATCAGAAGAATTATGAGAAAACCGTTATTGCACACAAAGGTCACGGTCAAACTCCGAAAGTCTGAGTACCGTGAAGAGTGGTACCTCGTAGTTGAGTCGTACCCTATACGCAAGCCTGATGGCGGTAAGCCTGGGCGTATAATTGAATCTGTAAACAGAATCATAACCACACCAATCTGGGACACCACAGCCATTACCGGCATTGATGCGGATGGCAACTATAAGTACAAGCCAAAGCGTGATACTAATGGTATCATCCAGTGTACTTCTCGCCTTGACAGGGAAGCATGCATCTATGCGGATAAAGTGCGTGCACTGCGTCAGCTAGAGTATGATACAGCTGTGGTTTATTCAGATAGAGAGCAGGAAATGATTGCTCAGAATGAGCGTATGGAGCAAGACTTTATCGCTTACTTCAATAGCATTATATACAAGGTGCATCCTAATAGTTCAAATTCTATCATCGTGAATTGGACTCGTGTTGGCAAATTGCTCTGCATATTTTCAGAGGGGAAGCCTATCCCCTTTAGAAAAATCAATGTAAAACTACTTGAAGACCTGAAACTGTTTATGCTCACAGCTCCACAAGGCGGAAACAAGAAAGGCACACTGTCACAAAACTCAGCCGCCACCTACTTCTCAATCGTAAAGGCTGGCCTGCATCGTGCCTTCATCGACGAATACCTGACGGTGGATATTGCCGCTAAGGTAAAGGGCATACCAGAACTCAAAGTCAAGCGCGAGACACTGACCCTTGAGGAAGCTGAGCTACTTGCTCAAACACCTTGTGAGAACGAAGTGTTGAAGCGTGCCTTTTTCTTTGCAATACTTACAGGCATACGGCTCTGCGACATTCATGAACTCACATGGGGCGAGATACAGAAGACGTCAACAGGCTGGCGTGTGGACTTCACTCAACGGAAGACGCACGTTGTTGACTACCTGCCAATAAATGAACAGGCATACTCGCTCTGTGGAGAGCCAGGAGAACACGACCAGCAGATATTTGCAGGATTGACAGGCTCTTCATGGATATCACGTCCGCTGAAGAAATGGATAGCAGCTTCAGGAATCAAGAAGCATATTACCTTTCACTGTTCAAGACATACCACTTCTCCTTACACGTTGAAAACAAGTAATTTACAAAGAATATCAGCTTAACAGGTAACGATATAG
>CALUNU010000018.1 GCA_944322095.1 uncultured Alloprevotella sp. | reverse complement strand
GCGGGTTCGCCCGGCTCACCCGCGGTTATAGAGTAGTTCGACCGCTTTGCGGCCGTTGCATGGCGATTTCGTGATGCCGGTCTGCGGTGAGTCGCCCTTGCGTAGGTTGGCCCCCCTTGGGGCCCCGTTTCCGCGCTGCATTCTTCCGCGGGTTCGCCTGGCTCACCCGCGGTTACAGAGTAGTTCGACCGCTTTGCGGCCGTTGCATGGCGATTTCGTGATGCTGGTCTGCGGTGAGTCGCCCTTGCGTAGGTTGGACCCCCTTGGGGCCCCGTTTTCGCGCTGCATTCTTCCGCGGGTTCGCCCGGCTCACCCGCGGTTACAGAGTGGTTCGACCGCTTTGCGGCCGTTGGCTTCGGGCGCTTTTTGTAGGCGAGGCGGCCGTTGCCTGTCGCATGGGGTACAGTGCATGTGGCGGGGGCTTTGCGGCCGGTTTATCGCGTGGCAGGGTTGCAGCGGGCTGTGCCGTTGTGCGCTATATGGCAAACCGTTAAAGCGGACGCTCACGGTTGTCCGCCTTTTAGCGTTGGAAATGCGGCGGGAAGGGACTTCTCCGTCGATCCATCCCATGGATTTCGATTTCCATCCCATGGATCGGCCGTTCCATCCCATGGAAATTTCGATCGATGGGCACTTTTTGGGTGAAAATTCCCTCCGATTTGCGCCATATAGTGGCAAAAAAGGCCCTCGCCGCGGTGTTTGCGGGAGGGCCTTTGACGTATGTACTTCTTTGTCAGGCGGTTCTGATTTTCGCTTAAATGCGAGCGACGGCGCGGTCGGTCGAAAATATTCGATTCTCCGTGTTAAAAAACAGCGGCGGAGCGGACAAAAGGGGCGGTGGGGCGGGGTGGTGCCTCAGGCGCCGAAGAAGAGGTAGCACACGCCGATGGCGGCCACGACGCCCGCCAGGTCGGCCAGCAGACCGCAGGCCACGGCGTGACGCGTGTAGCGTATGCCGACGCTGCCAAAGTAGACGGCCAGAATGTAGAACGTTGTGTCGGTGCTGCCTTGGAAAATGCAGCTCAGGCGGCCTGCAAACGAGTCGGCACCGTAGGTGGCCATGGCATCGACCATCATGCCGCGCGCTCCGCTGCCGCTCAGGGGCTTCATGAGCGCCGTGGGCAGAGCCGTCACCCAGTCGGACGGCAGGCCGCTCTGCCGCACGAGCCACGCCATGCCGTCGACGAGCCAGTCCATGGCCCCCGAGGCGCGGAATACGCCCACGCCCACCAGGATGGCCACCAGATAGGGGATGATGCGCACGGCCGTGGTGAAGCCCTCCTTGGCTCCCTCGATGAAGGCGTCGTACACGTTGACGCGGCGCCGCACGCCCGCCAGCAGAAACAGGATGATGATGGTGAAAAGCAGCACATTGGCCGTGGTGGTGCCCACGGTGTTCATCATGGCGCGGTCCATGCGGCTGAAGCCCCAGATGATGGCGGCCACGCCGGCCGACATGCCGCCCAGCGTGAGGAGCAACGTGCGGTTGAGCAGGTTGATGCGCTGATAGAGGCTCGTGGCCACGATGCCGGCAAGCGTGGAGCAGAACGTGGCAAGCAGGATGGGGATGAAAACGTCGGTGGGCTGCGCCGCTCCGGCCTGTGCACGATACACCATGATGCTCACCGGGATGATGGTGAGGCCCGACGTGTTGATGACAAGGAACATAATCATCGGGTTGGTGGCCGTGTCCTTCTTCGGGTTGAGCTGTTGCAGGCCCTCCATGGCTTTCAGGCCGAGGGGAGTGGCCGCGTTGTCGAGCCCCAGCATGTTGGCGGCGATGTTCATGAAGATGTTGCCCACAACGGGGTGGCCCTTGGGCACGTCGGGAAAGAGCTTCGTAAAGACCGGGCTGAGCCAGCGCGCCAGCACGTCGACCACGCCGCCGCGCTCGCCTATCTTCATCACGCCGAGCCACAACGAAAGCACGCCCGTAAGGCCGAGAGAAATTTCAAAAGCCGTGCGCGCCGTGTCGAACGTGGAGTTCATAATGGCAGGGAAGACGTCTACGTCGCCAAAAAACAGCAGTTTCACCGCGGCGATGGCAAATGCCACGAGGAAAAAGCCGAGCCATATATAATTGAGTACCATGGAAACGGATAAGTTTGTGCGCGCAAAGTTAATGCATGTGAACGGTCGGGCCAAGCGGGCAGGGGGCAAATGCATGCCCGCCGGCCTGCGGACGGGGCCTGGGGCCCGATTTTCGCTCCGCAGGCCGCCCGTGGTTGCAAAAAAGGCTTTACCTTTGCATGTCTGCGCCGCCCAAGGAACTGCGGTCCCGTCCGCAGCCTGCGACGGCGCGTAAAACTTTGCAACAAGGCTTATGGCAAACTTGAAATCGCTGGCCAAGGACACCGCCATCTACGGGCTGAGCAGCATCGTGGGGCGCTTCCTCAACTATCTGCTCGTGCCGCTTTACACGGCGCGTCTGGCCGCCTCGTCGGGCGGCTATGGCGTCATCACCGAAGTGTACAGCTACACGGCCCTCCTGCTCGTGCTGCTCACCTTCGGCATGGAAACGACGTTCTTCCGCTTCGTCAACAAAGAGGGCGGGCGCGACCCGATGCGCGTCTACTCCACAACGCTCATCGCCGTGGGGGGGGTGGGCGTGGCCTTCGTGGCCCTCGTGCTAGGCTTCCTGCCCCAGATAGCCGCCGCGCTCGACTATGCCGGCCACCCCGAGTATGTGGGCACGATGGCCGTGTGCGTGGCCATCGACGCCTTCCAGTGCATCCCATTTGCCTATCTGCGCTACCGGCGGCGCCCCATCAAGTTTGCCGCCCTCAAGCTGCTCTTCATCGGGCTCAACATCGGGCTCAACCTGGTCTATTTCCTGCTGCTGCCCGCCCTGTATGCCCGGCCGGCATGGCACGACGTCGTGGCCTGCGTCTACGACCCGTCGGTGGGCGTGGGCTATGCGTTCTTCATCAACCTGGCCTGCACGGCGCTCGTCACCTTCTTTTTCCGCCGCGAGCTCACGGGCTTCCGCTACGTGTTCGACCGGCGGCTCATGGCCCGCATGTGGCATTATGCCTGGCCCATCCTCATCCTGGGCATCGCGGGCATCCTCAACCAAACGGCCGACAAGATGATCTTTCCCCGCATCGTCGATGGGCCCGAGGGCAAGGTGCAGCTCGGCATCTACGGCGCCTGCGTGAAGATAGCCATGATTATGGCCATGATTACGCAGGCCTTCCGCTATGCCTACGAGCCCTTCGTCTTCGGCAAGGACCGCGAGGGTGACAACCGCGACACCTACGCCCGCGCCATGAAGTATTTCGTGATTTTCACCCTCCTGGCTTTCCTCATCGTCGTGGGCTATCTCGACGTCATCAAGCACATCATCGCCCCGGGCTATTGGGACGGGCTGCGCGTGGTGCCCATCGTCATGGCCGCCGAGATATTGATGGGCATCTACTTCAACCTGTCGTTCTGGTATAAGCTCATCGACCGCACCATCTGGGGCGCGTGGTTCTCGGGAGCGGGCTGCGTGGTGCTCGTGGCCGTCAACGTGGCCTTCATCCCCACCTACGGCTACATGGCCTGCGCCTGGGCCGGCGTGGCAGGCTACGCCACGGCCATGCTGCTGAGCTATTTCGTGGGCCGCCGCTATTATCCCATCCGTTATCCGCTGCGAAGCATCGGTGTGTACGTGCTCCTGGCCGCGGCGTTCTTTGCCGTGATGCAATGGCTGCCGGCCGCCTGGCCGCTGTGGGCCCGCCTGGGCGTCAACACGGTGCTCATCGGGCTCTTTGCCGCCCACGCCGTCCACTACGACTTCCCGCTGCGGGCGTGGCCCGTGGTGGGACGCTACTTCCGCAAACGCTCCTGACGTCATGACCGCTGCCACTCCCATCTTCCACACCCACCGGCTCGCCAACGGGCTGCGCATCATCCACGAAGAGGCCGCCTCGGCCGTGGTCTATTGCGGCTACGTGGTCTGTGCCGGCACCCGCCACGAGGACGAGGCCGACACGGGCATGGCCCACTTCCTGGAACACATGAGCTTCAAGGGCACGGCGCGGCGGCGCGCCTGCCACATCACCAACGGTCTGGAACGCGTGGGCGGCGACCTGAACGCCTACACCAACAAAGAGGAGACTGTGTATTATGCCACCGTGCTCCGCCCCGACTTTGGCCGTGCCGCCGACCTGCTCACCGACATCGTGTTCCGCAGCACGTACCCCCAGCACGAGATCGACCGTGAAACGGAGGTAATCTGCGATGAAATCGACAGTTACAAGGACTCTCCCTCGGAACTCATCTTCGACGAATTCGAGGCCATGCTCTTCCGTGGCCATCCCCTTGGGCGCGACGTGCTGGGCGACGCCGTGCGGCTGCGCTCCTACCGCACGGCCGACGCGCGACGCTTCGCCGACCACTACTACCGTCCCTCGAACGCCGTGTTCTACGTGCTGGGCGATGTCGACTTCGGCCGCCTTGTGCGCACGATGGAGCGCCTCACGGCCGACCTGCCCGCCGCCACCGTGACGAAGCCCATGCCCCCGCTGCCGCCCTACCGCCCCGAGACGCGCTACGTGGAGCGGGGCACGCACCAGGCCCATGTGGTTGTCGGGGCGCGCACGTTCGGCGGCCGCGACGAGCGTCGCTTCGGGCTCATGCTCCTTAACAACATACTGGGCGGGCCGGGTATGAACTCGCGCCTCAACCTGAGCCTGCGCGAGCACGCCGGGCTGGTCTACTCTGTGGACGCTTATCTCTCCACCTACCCCGACACCGGGGCG
This sequence comes from uncultured Alloprevotella sp., assembly GCA_944322095.1. GTDB lineage: Bacteria > Bacteroidota > Bacteroidia > Bacteroidales > Bacteroidaceae > Alloprevotella. Next base: position 36,725 of record CALUNU010000018.1, on the reverse strand, counting down.
TGGAACGTCTATTTCGGCTGCGACGCGGCCGACGTGGAGCACTGCCGCCGCCTGGTGGGCCGGGAGTTGCGCCGCCTCACCGACACCGCCCTCACACCGGCACGGCTGGCGGCGGCCAAAAAGCAGCTGAAAGGGCAGATTGGCATCTCGTGCGAGGCCCGCGAGAGCTACGCCCTGGCCTTGGGAAAAACCTACGCCCACTACGGGCGCCACCGCGACGTGGCCGCGCTCTGCCGCGCCGTCGACGCCGTGACCGCCGACGCGCTGCAAGCCATCGCCGCCGAGGTGTATGCCCCCGAAGGGCTCACCACGCTCGTTTATCACTGATTGCGCCATGAACGCCCATCCCCTGCATCTTTTCACCCATTGTCCGCGCTGCGGGGCGGCCGGCTTTGCCGAGAACGACTTCAAGTCGAAGCGCTGCCCGGCCTGCGGCTTCGTGCTCTATCACAACGCGGCAGCCGCCGTCGTGGCCGTTGTCTACGACGCTGCGGGGCGTCTGCTCGCCGTGCGCCGCCGCCTGGCGCCCGCGGCCGGCACGCTCGACCTGCCGGGCGGCTTTGTCGACGCCGGCGAGACGCTCGAAGCCGCCTGCCTGCGCGAGCTGCGCGAAGAAACGGGCGCCCGCGCCACCGTGGAGCGCTACTTGTTTTCGCTGCCCAACACCTATCTCTACTCGGGCTACGAGGTACACACCACCGACAGCTTTTTCCTCTGTCGCCCCGAGCCCGGCACAGCGTGGGCCGCGGGCGACGACGCCGGCGCCCTGCTCTGGCTCTCGCCCTCCGACATCCACCCCGACCGCTTCGGCCTTGCGTCGATACGGGCGGGCATTTGTAAACTTCTAAACCGATAAACGTATGAACCAAGTGACATTCCAAGGAAAGCCCGTTGCGCTGGGCGGCTCCCTGCCCGCCGTTGGCACGAAAGCACCCAAGTTTGGTGGCGTTCGGGGCGACCTCTCCGTTCTTCACCTCCCCGATCTGCTCGGCCGCCGTGTCGTGCTGAACGTTTTCCCCAGCCTCGACACGCCCGTTTGCGCCGCCTCGGTGCGACGTTTCAACCGCGAAGCCGCAGCATTGGCCAATACCACCGTGCTTTGCGTCTCGAAAGATTTGCCCTTTGCCCAAGTCCGCTTCTGCACGACCGAGGGCATTGAGAACGTAACGGCCGTCTCGACGTTCCGCTGCCGCTGCTTCGACGAGAAGTATGGCCTCGTCATGACCGACGGCCCGCTGAAAGGCCTGCTGGCCCGCGCCGTCATCGTCATCGACGAGGAGGGCACCATCGTCTACGAGGAGCTCGTGCCCGAAATTACGCAGGAGCCCAACTACGAAGCCGCCCTGGCCGCCTTGAAGTGAGGCGAAACACCCCTGAACGGCCCCCTGCGGGCCTAAAAACGGACAAAAAACCGCGAAGCCCTTGGCGTTTCGCGGTTTTTTGGTTTATTTTGCGCATCATGTCCGGTCTTTCCGACAGCATCGCCGGCGTCTGGCGTTTCTATCGCGACGGTTTTCGCGCCATGACCTGGGGCCGCACGCTCTGGGTCATCATCCTTGTGAAGCTGTTCGTCATGTTCGTCGTGCTGCGCGCCTTCTTCTTCCGCCCCGCCTTGGCCGGGCTCGACGAAAGGGAGCGCAGCGAAGCCGTGGGAGCCGCCCTGACGGACCGGAGGTGAGCTGAAAAACATCAAACAACCCATACTCCGCTTTGCATATGCTACTGAACATCATCGACCCCGCCCTGATAGACTGGTCGCGTGCACAGTTTGCGCTCACGGCGTGCTATCACTGGCTTTTCGTTCCGCTCACGCTCGGCCTGGCCGTGGTGATGGGCATCATGGAAACGCTCTACGTCTGGAAGAAAGACCCTTTCTGGAAACGCACGGCGCAGTTTTGGATGAAGCTCTTCGGCATCAATTTCGCCATCGGCGTGGCCACGGGCATTATCCTCGAATTTGAGTTTGGAACCAACTGGTCCAACTATTCCTGGTTCGTGGGCGACATCTTCGGCGCCCCGCTGGCCATCGAGGGCATCGTGGCTTTCTTTATGGAGGCCACGTTTATCGCCGTCATGTTCTTTGGTTGGAACAAGGTGAGCCGCGGTTTCCATCTGGCCTCCACGTGGCTCACGGGTTTGGGCGCCACGCTCTCGGCCTGGTGGATACTTGTGGCCAACAGCTGGATGCAACATCCCGTAGGCATGGCCTTTAACCCCGACACCGTGCGCAACGAAATGATGGACTTCTTCGCCGTGGCGTTCAGCCCCGTGGCCGTCGTCAAGTTCTTCCACACGGTGCTGTCGGGCTGGATGACGGGTGCCGTCTTCGTGGTGGGCGTGAGCTGCTGGTATCTGCTGCGGCGGCGCGAGCGGGCCTTTGCGCTGGCCAGCATCCGCGTGGCCGCCGTGACGGGCCTCGTGGCCACGCTCGGCGTCATGTTCACGGGCGACCGCTCGGGCATCGACGTGGCGCGCCATCAGCCCATGAAGCTGGCCGCCGCCGAAGGGCTGCGGCGGGGCGGCACGCAGGCCCCCTTCTCCATCGTGCCGGGCGTTGAGGTGCCCGGCATGCTCTCGGTGCTGGCCACCCACGACGTCGACGGCTTCGTGCCGGGCATCGACGACCTGCTCGATGGCTACACCGCCCCCGACGGCACGCAGCACCTCTCGGCCGACGAGCGCATGCGCCGCGGCCGGCTGGCGCTCGACGCCTTTGCCGCCTACCGGGCCCATGCCAAGAGCGACCCCGCGGCCGCCGCTGCCGCCCGCAAGGTGATGGACGAGCACATGGACCACTTCGGCTACGGCTACATAGCCTCGCGCTCCGACCTCGTGCCGCCCGTCACGCTTGTCTACTGGGCCTTCCGTGTCATGGTGGGGGCCGGCTGCCTGCTGCTGCTCGTGCTGGCGGCCATGCTGTGGTATGGCCGGGGCGGCCGTCTGGCCGCAAAGCGTCCCCTCCTCATGGCGGGCCTTTGGAGCATCCCCTTGGTGTATCTGGCCGGGCAGGCCGGCTGGGTGGTGGCCGAGGTGGGCCGTCAGCCCTGGGCCATCCAGGACCTGCTGCCCGTCAACGCCGCCGTGTCGCAGCTCTCGCCCGCCTCGGTGCAGACCACGTTCTGGCTCTTCCTCGTGCTGTTCACCGTGCTCCTCGTGGCCGAGGTGCGCATCCTGTGCGGTGCCATACGCAAGGGCCCCGAGGGCGACGAACTGCTCCCCGCTGGCGAAGGCCGTTGAACGCAACATTACTGACCCCTAAACAAACGGACACGACATGATAACATACGCATTTCTCCAAGCATACTGGTGGTTTCTCGTAGCCCTGCTGGGCGGCCTGCTGGTCTTCCTGCTCTTTGTGCAGGGGGCCAACTCGCTCATCTTTGCCCTGGGCGGCAACGAAGAGGAGCGCCGCCTCATCGTCAATTCCACGGGCCGCAAGTGGGAGTTCACCTTTACGACGCTCGTCACGTTCGGCGGCGCCTTCTTCGCCTCGTTCCCGCTGTTTTACAGCACGAGTTTCGGCGGGGCCTACTGGTTGTGGATGCTCATCCTCGTGAGCTTCGTGCTGCAAGCCGTGGCCTACGAGTTCCAGTCGAAGCCCGGCAACGTGTTGGGCCGCACGGTCTACCGGCGCTTCCTCGTTGTCAACGGCATTGTGGGCCCCTTCCTGCTGGGTGTGGCGGTGGCCACGTTCTTCACGGGCTCGGCCTTCGTTGTGGGCAAGAGCGCCATGGCCGACGTGGCGGCCCCCGTCATCAGCCGCTGGGCCAACGCCTGGCACGGCCTCGACGCGCTGGCCAACCCGTGGGTGTGGCTCCTGGGCCTGGCCGTCGTTTTTCTGGCGCGCACGCTGGGCAGCCTCTACCTGATCAACAACGTCGACGATGCCGCCCTGGCGCCCCGCATCCGCCGGCAGGTGCTCACCGACGCCGTGCCTTTCGTCGTGCTCTTCGTGGCCTTCGTCGTCTACGTGCTCACCAAGGAGGGATATGCCGTCGACCCCGTTACGCAGGCCGTGAGCCTTGCGCCCCATAAGTACTGGCACAACCTCGTGGCCATGCCCGCCGTGGCCGTCGTCTTTGTGCTGGGCGTCGTGCTCGTGCTCTACGGCGTGGTGCGCACCCTCATGAGCCCCCGCTTCGTGCGCGGCATCTGGACGGCCGGCGCCGGCACGGTGCTGGCCGTGCTGGCCCTTCTGCTGCTGGCGGGCTACAACGACACGGCCTTCTATCCCTCGACGGCCGACCTGCAAAGCTCCCTCACGCTGCGCAACAGCTGTTCGAGCGAGTTCACGCTGCGCACGATGGCCTGGGTGTCGCTGCTCATACCCGTCGTGCTGGCCTACATAGCCTACGCCTGGCACGCCATCGACCGCCGCTCGCTCACCCGCAGCGAACTGGACAAGGACGAGCACCGTTATTGAGGCAGCCCCTCCCCGTGTAGAACAGCAGGAAAGCCATGCAGGAAACGCACAACCTCATCTGGGTGCTCTCCTACATCCTCTATAGCTTCAACAGCCGCGTGTTTGAGAGCGCCGGGCTCTACCGCCTGCTGGCCGTCGTGGGCTGCTGCCTCGTGGCCTCGGGGTTGTGGCTCTTCGTGCGCCATCTGCGCTCGGGCCTCGTGCGCCGTCACCGCTTCGGCCGCTTTGTCAAGGCGCTTGTGTTCGACCTCGTGGCGCCGCTCTTCCTCATCTTTGCGGCAGCCGTCGGCCTTCATTGGATATAAACAGCCCCGCCGGGGCACAATCACCCATATCCCCATTATGATTTCACGCATTTCCCACGCATGTCTGCTGGCGGCTGGTCTGGCCGTCGGCAGTTTTTTTGCTGCCCCCGCGGCAGCCGTAGCCTCTCCCGCTCCTGCTCCGTCGGGGGCCGACTCTCTCCTCTATGCCGCCCCCTATCTGCAAGACATGCAGCCGGGTAGCATCGACGTGCTCTTCCAGACGCGGCGCCACGCCGTGACGTGGGTCGAGTATGGCCCCGACACCACCCGCCTGCAACGCGCCCGCACGCTGGTCGACGGCCAGCAGGCCGTGCACGACGTGGCCCATCGCATCCACCTTTCGGGCCTGACGCCCGGCCAGCGCTACGTCTACCGCGTCTGCGCCGTCGAACTGCTCGAAAACCACGCCTATCACAAAACCTTCGGCGACACGGCGCGCACGCCCTTCCGCAGCTTCCGCCTGCCCGCGCCCGACGAGGAAAGCTTCACCGCCGTCATCGTCAACGACCTGCACATGTCGGCCAAGGTGATGGACGCCTTTGCCGCCCAGCTCGACACGATGCGCTACGACTTCGTCATCTTCAACGGCGACTGCCTGCCCGAGCCCTCCACGCGCGCCGACGCCATGCGCATGATAGCCGCCTGCGCCGACATGGCCCGCAGCGACGAGCACCCCACGTGGTTCGTGCGCGGCAACCACGAGATACGCAACGCCTATTCCTCTGGCATGCACACGCTGCTGGGCAATCCCGGCGGACGCACCTACGGCGCTTTCAGCTGGGGCGACACGCGCTTCGTCATGCTCGACTGCGGCGAAGACAAGCCCGACAGCACGTGGGTCTATTACGGGCTCAACGACTTCACCGCCCTGCGCCGCGAGCAGGTCGATTTCCTGCAAGCCGAGCGCCGCAGCCGCCCCTTCCGCCGCGCCGGGCGCCGCGTGCTCGTACACCACATACCCCTCTGGCTCAACACCGACAAATACCAGCCCTGCATGGAGCTGTGGCAGCCCGTCGTGAGCCGCATGGCGTTCGATGTCGACCTGTGCGCCCACGTCCACAGCTTTGGCTACCTCGAAGCCGGGAGCAAGGGCAACCCCTTCCCCGTGGTGCGCGGCGGCGGCCCGAGCATGAAGGGCGCCACGATGCTCGTGCTCGTGCGGCGCGGCAAGCGCCTGACGCTCCACGTGCGCGACACCGAGGGAGCCACCGTGCGCACCATCGAGCTCTGAGACAGCCAGGCCCCCGCGCGGGGCTGTGCGCTATATGTCAAACCGTTAAAGCGGACGGCCATGGCCGTCCGCTTTTTAGCGTTGTTTTCGTGCGTCCATGCGGCTGATTCGTCGATCCATCCCATGGATTTCGAGTTCCATCCCATGGAATCGCCGATCCATCCCATGGAAATTCCGATCCATGGGATGTTTCTAATGGAAAAATAGCCCCGAAACGTGCCATATAGCGGCGAAAATCGCGTTTTCGGGCGTCCATGCGGCGAGGCGTCGCACGGATGTGGTTGGAAATGAGGAGTTTCTGATTTTCTCCCATTTGTGAGCGACGGAGCGTGCGGGCGAAAATTCCGCATTCTCCGTGTTAAAAAAATGGCGCCGCGCCGGAAACACCCGCAGCCCCGCAGCAGGGGGCGTCCGCCGCGTAGAGACGCGATTCATCGCGTCTCACCCGCCCGGGCATCCGGCGTCATGGCTGCACACCCGCCCGCCGGACGTTCCCCGCGGCCGTTTTACGTCCCCAGATGCGCATCGTTCAGAAATTAATATTTACCTTTGCACGAATAGCGTGGGGTGCGTGCAGGCCGGCGGCCGGGGCGTGCCCGTACGTGGCGGAAGGCAGGGCCCGGCCCGTGTTGCGCCCGACATAGCATACAACGATTAAAAATATAAATGGAAGAAAAATTTGAACTCATCGCCAAGACTTTTCAAGGCCTTGAAGAGGTCTTGGCGCAAGAGCTGACGGAGCTGGGTGCCGACGATATACAGATTGGCCGCCGCATGGTGTCGTTCAGCGGCGACCGCGAGATGATGTACAGGGCCAACTTCTGTCTGCGCACGGCCGTGCGCATCCTGAAACCCATCAAGCACTTCGAGGCGAAAGATGCCGACGACGTCTATCAGGCCGTGAAGTCGATCGATTGGAGCCGCTATCTCGACCTGGAAACCTCGTTCGCCGTCGACTCCGTGGTCTACTCGCAGGAGTTCCGCCACTCCAAGTTCGTGGCCTATAAGGTGAAGGACGCCATCGTCGACTATTTCCGCGAGACGCAAGGCAAGCGCCCCAACATCTGCATCACCAACCCCGACATCCGTCTCAACATACACGTGGCCGAAACCAGCTGCACGCTCTCGCTCGACTCCTCGGGCGACAGCCTCCACCTGCGCGGCTATCGCGTGGCCACCGTCGAGGCGCCCATCAACGAGGTGCTGGCGGCCGCTCTCGTGAAGCTCTCGGGATGGGACTTCCGGTCGGACCTCGTCGACCCCTTCTGCGGCTCGGGCACCATCCTCATCGAGGCCGCTCTCATGGCCCGAAACATCTATCCGGGCGTGTTTCGCAAGAGCTTCGGCTTTGAGCGGTGGAAGGACTTCGACCGCAACCTGCTCGACCGCATCTACAACGACGACTCGCAGGAACGCCCCTTCGACCACAAGATATATGGCTACGACCTGAACCTGCCGGCCATCGAGGCTGCCACGGCCAACGCTAAAAGCGCCGGCGTGGCCGATTGTATCGTTTTGCAGCAGCAGGACATACGCAAGTTCTCCCAACCCGCCGCGCCGGCCATCATGATTACCAACCCGCCCTATGGCGAGCGCCTGGCGCCGGCCGACCTCCACGCCGTGTATCGCGCCCTGGGCGAGCGCCTGAAGCATGCCTTCACGGGAAACGATGCCTGGGTGATCTCGGGCAAGGAAGAGCTCTTCGACGAGATGGGCCTGCGCCCCAGTTTCAAGGTGCCTTTGGTGAACGGCTCGATCGACTGCGAGTTTAGAAAATACCAGCTCTTCGACGGCGCCATGGACCGCTTCCGGGCCGGTGGCGGCGACATCAAGACGGCCGAGGAGCGCCGCCGCATGGCGGAGAAAAAGCGCTTTAAGCAAAACCGCGACTTCAACCGCAAGACCGACGACGAGGCCGGCGAAAACGATGAGGTGACCGACTATCTGCGCCGCAAGCACATCGAGTTTGAGCGCAACTTCAACCCCGCCCGCGGCCAGCGCGGTGAGGGCGGACGCGGTGCCCGCTTCCGCGGCGACGCACGCGACGGAGGACGGCCCGCCCGCCGCGAGGGAGGCTACGGCCGCCGCAACGACGACGCCCCCCGCCGCGAGGGAGGTTATGGCCGCCGCGACGGCGACAACGGCCGCCGCGAGGGAGGCTACGGCCGCCGCGAGGGTGGCTACGGTCGCCGTGAGGGTGGCTACGGTCGCCGTGAGGGAGGCTATGGCCGCCGGGGCAACGGCCATGCGCCTTTTGACGACAAACCTGAAAACGACTGACGATATGTTTAAACGGAAATCAATCTGGCTGACGGCCATTGCGCTCCTGCTGGCCTGCCTTCCTGCTATGTCACAGACGAAAAAAACGTTCACCCTCAACGACCTGCTTTCCGGGGGCGACACCTTCTGGAACCTGCGGCCCAAAACCCTCTTTACAGCCTGGTGGGGCGACTGCCTGGTGGAGCTCGACCAGGACGAAGTGCGCCTGCTCACCGACGAGCGCGGGCGCAAGACGGAGCCGAAGGCTCTGTTCCATCTGTCCGACGTCAACAAGGCGCTGGGCGAGGGCGTGGCTTCCGACGCCGTGGTGCGCAGTCTCTATTATGCCCGCTTCCCCGAGGCCGGCAAGCCACACGTGTTGCTCACGACGGCCCGCGAAACCCTGCTCTTCGACTGGCAGGCCGGCAAGATGCTGCGCCGCATCGCCCGCAAGGCCGGCGAGGCCCGCGACCTGAGCACGGCGTCGTACAGCGAGGCCTACGTGCGCAACTGGAACCTCTACGTAGCCACGGCCGACGGCCGCGAACACCAGGTGACGACCGACGGCTCGCGCGAGCTCGTGTATGGCCGCTCGGTTCACCGCGACGAGTTTGGCATCAGCAAGGGCACCTATTGGAGCCCCGACGGCAGCAAGCTCGCCTTCTACCGCATGGACCAGAGCATGGTGACCGACTTTCCACTGGTCGACATCGCCCACCGCGTGGCGCAACCCGCCCCCGAGAAATATCCCATGGCCGGCATGACGAGCCACAAGGTGACGGTGGGCGTCTACGACGTCGAGGCCGGCACCACCGTCTATTTGCAGGCTGGCGACCCGACCGACCGCTACTTTACCAACATCGCCTGGGCACCCGACGGCCGCACCATCTATATGATTGAGCTGCCGCGCACGCAGGACAAGGCCGAGCTCGTGGCCTACGACGCCGCAACGGGCGAGCGCCGCGCCGTGCTCTACACCGAGACGCACCCCAAATATGTGCACCCGATGCACCCCATCACCTTCCTGCCCTGGGACGACGAAAAGTTTATCTATCAGAGCGAGCGCGACGGCTATAACCACCTGTATCTCTTCGACGTGAAGGGACGCGAGCTCAAGCAGCTCACCAGCGGCAGCTTCGTCGTGACCGACCTGGTGGGCTTCAACGAAAAAACGCGCAGCGTCATCATACGCAGCACCGAGGCGTCGCCCCTGCGCTACAACTACTACGCCGTGAGCCTGAAAAACGGCCGGCGCACGCTGCTCGACGGCGGCACGGGCGTACACAACGCCACGCTCTCGGCCTCGGGCGCCTATCTGTGCGACCGCTGGTCGTCGCCCGACGTGGTGCTGAAGACCGACCTGGTCAGCACGGCCAAGGCCACGCAGCTCAACCTCGTCACCTCGGCCGACCCGTGGGAAGGATACGCCGTGCCCGAGGTGACGTGCGGCAGCATCAAGGCCGCCGACGACTCGACCGACCTCTACTACCGCCTGGTGAAGCCCGTGGACTTCGACCCGACGAAGAAATATCCCACCGTGGTCTACGTCTACGGAGGCCCCGGCCTGCGCAACGTCGACGAGAGCCGCCACTACATGATGCGCGGCTGGGAGGCCTACATGGCGCAGAAGGGCTATGTGATTTTCGTGCTCGACAACCGCGGCTCGACCGACCGCGGACTGGCCTTTGAAAACTGCACCTTCCGCCATCTGGGCGACGAGGAGATGAAGGATCAGATGCGCGGCGTCAACTTTTTGCGCACGCTGCCCTACGTCGACATGGACCGCCTCGGCGTGCACGGATGGTCGTTCGGCGGCTTCATGACGGTGAACCTCATGTGCACGCATCCCGACGTGTTCAAGGTGGGCGTGGCCGGCGGCCCCGTCATCGACTGGAAATTCTACGAAGTGATGTACGGCGAGCGCTACATGGACACGCCGCAGGAAAACCCCGACGGATATGCGTCGTCGAGCCTGCTGGGCAAAGCCAAAAACCTGAAGGGACGCTTGCAGATTATCGTGGGATACAACGACCCCGTCTGCGTCATGCAGCACAGCCTGAGCTTCCTGCGCGCCTGCGAGGACACCGGCACGCAGCCCGACTATTTCGTCTATCCCGGCCAGGAGCACAACATGATGGGCCGCGACATGATACACCTGCACGAGCGCATCACGCGCTACTTCGAGGATTACTTGAAGTGACCCCGCCCGCGGCATGAACATACAGGGCCCGAACCTGCGATGAAACCGCACATTCGGGCCACAACGACAAACGAAAAGACCTAAAACTATATGGATATGAAAAAGGCAATTGCAACGAAAAACGCCCCCGCGGCCATCGGCCCTTACAGCCAAGCTATCGAGGTGGGCGACATGGTGTTCGTGTCGGGCCAGCTGCCCGTCGATCCCGCCACGGGCGAGTTTGAGCCCGGCGGAGTCAAGGAGCTGACGCGCCGCTCGCTCACCAACATCAAGAACATACTGGCCGCCACGGGCCTCACGATGGAGCACGTCGTGAAGACAACCGTCTTCCTAGCAGATATGGCCGACTTTGCCGAGATGAACGAGGCTTATGCCTCCTTCTTCGAAGGGGTGGCCCCGGCACGTTCGGCCATGGCCGTGAAAACGCTGCCCAAGGGGGCACGCGTCGAAATAGAGTGTATCGCCTGCCGTTGAGGCTGAAAAACGGCGGGGACGGCTCTTCGCGCGGCATGCTGCCGGCGGCGAGAGCCGTCCCCGCTTTTTTATGGGAAATATCCCCGTTTCATCGAATTTTTTTACACCGTTTTATCGAGATGCAGAACATCGCTGTTTTTCTTTCTTCGGCCCGGGAGCTGCTCGAAAGCTACGCAAGGGCAGCCGCCGAGGTGGGGGCCCTCATCGGCCGCACGGGCCGCACGCTCGTCTACGGCGGAGCGGCCAAGGGACTCATGGAAACGCTGGCACGTGCCGCCAAGGAGGCCGGGGCCCGCGTTTATGGCGTCGTGCCCGACATCATTGAGCAGCGCGGGCAGGTGAGCACGTGCGTGGACGTGGCGTTCCGTTGCGTCGACCTGTCGGACCGCAAGGCCATCATGATGCGCGAGGCCGACGTGTTCGTGGTGTTGCCGGGAGGCGTCGGCACGCTCGACGAGCTCTTCACCGTGCTGGCGGCGCGCACCATCGGCCTCACGGCAAAGCCCGTCGTGCTCTACAACGTAGACGGCTGCTGGGACAGCCTGCTGGCCCTGCTCGAAGAGCTGCGGCAGAAAAGGCTGGTTTCATCGGGCGTTTCCGACCTGCTGACGGTCGTTTCGTCGCCGGCAGAGCTCGAAGCCCTGCTCTGACGCATCGCTTGCTCCGGGGCTCAGCGGTAGCGGCCGTAGTGTTCCGTAAAATAGGCGCTGAGGCCGCGCCGCAGGCTGCGGGCACGGCCGTCGGTCATGGCGTCGAGGCGGGCCCAGAAACGTGGCCCGTGGTTCATCTCGTCGAGATGGGCCAGTTCGTGCTTGATGACGTAGTCGGAAAATTCGCCGGGCAGGAGCATGAGCCAGAGCGAAAGGTTGATGTTGCCCAGCGACGAGCAGCTGCCCCAGCGCGAACGGATGTCCTTGATGGTGATGCGGTTGAAATAGCGGAAACCATAGGCTTCGGCCATCATGCGCGTGCGGGCGGGCAGCCGCCCGATGGCGGCCTCGCGCAGGCGGCCGGCCACCACGCGGCGCAGCCAGGCGTTGTGGCGCGCGTCGGCGAAGCGGAACGAGGCGGGCAGCACGATGACGCAGCCGTCGGCCTCACGGCGCAAAAGAGCCGTTTCGCTGCTGCCCTGCAACAGGCTGAGGCGCAACAGGTCGGTCTGAACGCGGAAATTCAAGTCGAAACGGGTGAGCATGATGACGGCGCTTTGCGATACGAAAAGAGAGCCTTGCCCCACGGGGCAAGGCTCTCTTGGCTGTAAGTTGTTCCACTCCGATTCGAACGGGGACTGAGAGAACCAAAAACTCTAGTGCTAACCATTACACCATGGAACAAACTTGGGTGTCATCGCCAGATGACGCGGCAAAGATACGAAGAAAATTCCGATCCGGCCAAACATTTTGCTCGAAATGTGCGCCTTGTGCGCGCCCGGCGGCACCAAACAGCGCCTGCGCACCTCGGTGGCGGCAGGCGGGGGCGCACGGCGTGGAAAATGTGGCCCGCTTGCCGCTGGGATGTGCCTGCATTTGCCAGGGAAAGCATATCTTTGCCGGCAGACATCCATCAAAACAACAGAGACAGATGAACATCGATCTTTCAGAACAACGTCTGGAAGCGCTTACGGCCGAGGCCGTCGGGCTGCTTTCGGGGCTGATAGCCCGCCCCTCGGTGAGCCGCGACGAGTGGGCGGCTGCCGACTTTATGGAAGCCTTTATGCGCCGGGCAGGGCTGGACGTGCAGCGCAGCGGCCACAACTGCTGGGCCGTGGCGCGCGGCTTTGCCGACGGGCGCCCCACGCTGCTGCTCAACGCCCACATCGACACGGTGCGCCCCGTGGCGGGCTGGCAGAGAGACCCCTTCGTGCCGCAGCGCGAGGGCGACCGCCTGTATGGTCTGGGCAGCAACGACTGCGGCGGAGGCCTCGTGGCGCTCTTGCAGGCGTTTCGTGTGCTCGAAGCTGCGGAGCGCCCATATAATATGGTGTATCTGGCCTCGGCCGAAGAGGAGGTGTCGGGCCGCGGCGGTATCGAGAGCGTGCTGCCGCAGTTGCCACGGCCCGACGTGGCCATTGTGGGCGAGCCCACGGGGTTGCAGCCGGCCATAGCCGAGAAGGGACTGATGGTGCTCGACGTCACGGCCCACGGGCGTTCGGGCCACGCGGCACGCAACGAGGGCGTGAACGCCATCTACGAGGCCCTGCCCGACATCGAATGGTTCCGAACGCACCGCTTTGCCCGCGTGTCGCCCCTGCTGGGCGAGGTCAAGACGACGGTGACCGTTGTTCATGCCGGGACGCAGCACAACGTCGTGCCCGACACGTGTACGTTCACCGTGGACGTGCGGAGCAACGAGCTCTATACGAACGAGGAATTGCTCGATGAAATCAAGAAAAACGTGCGGAGCGCGGTCGTGGCCCGCTCCACACGTCTCAACTCGTCGCACATCGCGCCCGACCACCCGCTCGTGGCCCGCTGCGTGGCGCTGGGCGGCCGTCCGTTCGGCTCGCCCACGCTGAGCGACCAGGCTTTGCTGCCGTGCCCGTCGCTGAAGCTGGGCCCGGGCGACTCGGCCCGCTCGCATACGGCCGACGAGTACATTGGCATCGACGAGATACGCCGGGCCATCGCTTTCTACTGCCGTTTGCTGGCGGGCTGGGAGCCGGCCTGACGCACGATGGTGGCGCGTGTGATGCGTACGTCCGTCAGCGGACGGTCGGCAGCGTCGGTGGCTACGGCCTGGATGCGCCCGATGACGTCGAGGCCGCGCACCACTTCGCCGAAAACGGTGTATTGACCGTCGAGGTGGGGCGTGCCGCCGCGCGTGGCATAGTCGGCCACCATTTCATCGGTGAAACGGGCCTTTCCACCCGTGGCCATGCGCACGCGGCGGCGGATGGGCGACAGGGCAGGCTTGGCATACGTCGTGCCCCACACCACGTAAAACTGCGCCCCGCTGCTGCGCCGCTCGGGGTTGACGTCGTCGCCCGTGCGGGCGGCCGCCACGGCGCCGCGGTGGTGGTAGTGGGTGGGAAAGACGATTTCAGCGGGCAGCGTGTAGCCCGCGTCGCCCTCGCCAAGCGGTGTGCCCGGGGCGGCCGTGCGCGAGGTGGAGTCGCCCGTCTGCACCATAAAGTCACGGATGACGCGGTGGAAAAGAAGTCCGTCGTAGTAGCCGCTGCGCACCAGACGCAGGAAGTTGTCGCGATGGAGCGGCGTGTCGTTGTAGAGGGCGATGTCGAACGTGCCCAGCGTCGTCTCGAAACGAACGAGACTCGTGGCGCTGTCGGCGGCAAGGCTGTCGGCCACGGGAACCTGCGGAGAAAACTCACCGGTACGCTTGGCATGGGCCGTTAGCAGCGAGGCTGAAAAGAGCAGCGCGGTTGCTGCCGCCATGAGCTTGTGGGTTAAAGAAGAGGTATGCATAGTAGTGATGATGTTGATGGATCGGTAGAGAAGCGTCGTGGACGCCGCGGTGCGTCCTTCCGCTAAAAAACCGAGCGGGCCCGCCCTTTGTGTTGGAAGGGGCGGGCCCGCTCGTATAGATAAGCCTCAGACCAGGTCTTTGTCGTTTTGAAACTCAGCCTGGGCCAGGTCGGTGTTTTGTTGCTGCTCGGCCCGCGTGTCGGTCTTGCGGGCGTAGCGGCTCACGCTGAGCATCATGCCGAAGTAGGCGCAGGTGATGATGGTTGAGGTGCCTCCGCGGCTGATGAGGGGCAGAGGTTGCCCCGTCACGGGGAGAATGCCCACCGCCACGAGCATATTGGTGAACGCCTGGAAGACCAGGAGCAGCGCCAGGCCCATGATGAGAAACGCAGGGAAGTTGCGTTCGCAGCGACTGGCGATGCGTCCCGCCCGGAACATGAGCACCAGGTAGAGAAACACCACGATGATGGCTCCCCACAGGCCCATTTCTTCGATGATGATGGCAAAAATGAAGTCGGAGAAGGCCTGGCTCAGAAAGTCGCGCTCGACGGAGTTGCCCGGCATGCGGCCGATGCCCCCGCTCGATGCGATGGCGATGTTGGCATGTATGGCCTGTGCGTCGTTATCAAAGTCGAGATCTTTGGGCGATACCACCTTGGTGGCCTCGCGGTGGTCGTTGATGCGTTCCTTCCACGTCAAAACGCGATGGAATGGCCGTGTTTTGTAAATTTCAGCGTCGCGATTGTCGGGAAAGACAAGGAAAATCACTGCAACGAACAGACCTATAAAAAGCGCACAGGCGCCGAGCAGTTTTCCCATCTGGACGAGCGATACGCGCCCCACGAACATCATGATGACCACCACGGCGAAAAGCAGAGCCGCCGTGGAGAGATTTTCAGCTACGATGAGTCCGCACGTAATGAACGTGATGATGAGCACAAACTTGAAGGCCCGGCGGTCGGCTCCCTCTTCGTGCTGCATGGCGGCGAGGATGAGCGCCACCGTGGTCACAACGACGCCCTTGGCCAGCTCGGACGGCTGGAACGAGAGGCCGAAGATGTCGAGCCAGCGCTTGGCTTCGTTCGTATCGTTGCCAAAGAGCAGTGTGATGAGCAGGAGTAGCCACGTGAGGACGAGGAAAAACAGCGGAACGAGCTTGAACCAACGGCAGGGGATGTTGTGGATGCAGACGACCACGAGGGCTCCCAGACCAAGGAACTGGGCCTGCCGCCAGAAGGGCGTCCAGAAACTGCCAGACTTGTAGGAAAGCGTGCTGGCCGCGCTGAACACTTCGACAAGAGATATGATGCAAAGGAAAAAGAAGACAATCCATATCACTTTGTCGCCCTGGAAAATTTTGCTGACTCTCAGGCGTATCATGATTGGGTCGCGGTGTTGGGAGCTGATGTTTCGAGCCGTGCGCGCACCAGCGCCTTAAACTGGCGGCCGCGGTCGGCCATGTTTTTAAACAAGTCGAAGCTGGCGCAGCAGGGGCTGAGCAACACGGTGTCGCCCGGGCAGGCCAGACGGGCGCAGGCCTCAACGCAGTCGGCCATCGAATGGGTGTCGGCCACGGGGAGGCCCATTTCATCGAAGAAACGGTGCAGTTTCCCGTTGTCGGCCCCGAGGTAGACAAGGGCGCGGCATTTCTCAGCCACCAGCGCCTTGATGTCGTTGTAGTCGTTGCCCTTGTCGGTTCCACCGAGGATGAGCACCACGGGAGTGGTCATGCTTTCGAGGGCCCAGCGGCAGGCATCGACGTTGGTGGCCTTAGAGTCGTTGACGTAATGGACGCCGTCGACGTCGCACACCTTTTCGAGGCGGTGCTCCACGCCCGGGAAGTCCGACAGTCCGCGGCGCACGTCGGCCGGGGCGACGCCCGCAGCCAGAGCGGCCATGGCTGCCGCCATGGAGTTGCGCAGGTTGTGGCGTCCCGGCAGCGAAAGCTCGGCCAAAGGCATCTCGAACAACACGGGGGCCGTGATGTGAAGCGTGCCGTCGGTGGGGAAGGCGTCGAAGCCCGGGCCCTCGGTGTCGGAGAAGGCGCAGACGCGGCTTTCCACGTCGTATTTCGCCAGTTCGCGGCCCACGTGGTCGTCCTGCGCCCAATAGATAAAGCAATCGTCGGGCTGCTGGTTGCGCAGGATGCGCATCTTGGCGTCGACGTAGTGTTGCATGCAGTTGTCGTAGCGGTCGAGGTGGTCGGGCGTGATGTTGAGCAGCACGGCCACGTTGGCCCTGAACGTGTACATGCCGTCGAGCTGGAACGACGAGAGTTCGATGACGTACCAGTCGTGGGGCTTCTCCGCCACTTGCAGGGCCAGGCTGCGACCGATGTTGCCTGCCAGTCCCACGTCGAAGCCTGCCGAGCGCAGGATGTGGTAGATGAGCGAGGTCGTTGTGGTCTTTCCGTTGCTGCCCGTGATGCCAATCATGCGGGCATCGGTGTAGCGGCTGGCAAACTCAATCTCGCTGACGATGGGAATGCGCCTTTCCTTTATTTTAAGCACCATTGGAGCATCTTCGGGGATGCCCGGGCTCTTAATGACCTCGTTGGCGTTGAGGATGAGGCCTTCGGTGTGCTGATGCTCCTCCCATGGCAGTCCGTGGCTGTCGAGCAGAGCTTTATATTTGTTTTGGATGGAGCCTTTGTCCGAGACGAAAACGTCGAAGCCCTCCTTTTGTGCCAGGATGGCGGCTCCTACACCGCTTTCAGCGGCTCCCAATATGACGATACGAGCCATGATGTGTTGGTTTGTTGGTTCCTTTATCTGATTTTCAGGGTGATGATGGTGGCGGCAGCCAGCAGAATGGTGGTAATCCAGAAGCGCACGGTCACTTTCGACTCATGCCAGGCGCCTTGCGGCCAATTGCGCAGCAGGTAGCGGCAGTCGGGGTCGAGTTGCCCGGGCAGCACGCGGAAGTTGTCGTGGATGGGCGTGCGTTTGAAGATGCGCCGTTTGATGCCCTTGCGCTTTCCCGTCTTGAAATATTCCACTTGCAGAATAACGCTCAGACTCTCGATGAGGAAGATGCCGCAAAGGATGGGGATGAGCAGTTCCTTGTGGATGATGATGGCCAGCACGGCGATGACGCCGCCGATGGTGAGTGAGCCCGTGTCGCCCATGAAGATTTGGGCGGGATAGGCGTTATACCACAGGAAGCCGATGAGCGCCCCCACCATGGCTGCGATGAAAACCACCAGCTCTTCGGAGCGGGGGATGTACATGATGTTGAGGTAACTGGCGAACTCGATGTGGCTCGACACGTAGGCCAGCACGCCCAGTGCGATGCAGATGATGGCAGAGTTGCCCGCTGCCATACCATCCATGCCGTCGTTCAGATTGGCTCCGTTGGAGACGGCCGTAATGACGAAGATTGTCACGATAACAAAGAGAATCCAGCCGGCCTGCGTCTTGTATTTTCCGCAGAAAGCCATGATCTCGGCATAATCGAGGTTGTTGTTCTTGACAAAAGGGATGGTTGTCTTGGTCGATTTGACCGCCTCGCTTTTGTGTACGATTTCTGTGGTGGTTCCGTTGCGTTGCATTTCCACATTCTCGCGGATGACGGCGTCGGGGCTGAAATAGAGCGTCAGCCCCACGATGAGTCCCAGCGTCACCTGGCCCAATATCTTAAACTTGCCCGGCAGGCCATCTTTGTTTTTCTTGAAGTTTTTGATGTAGTCGTCCAGGAAACCGAGCAGGCCGAGCCATACCGTCGTCACAATCATGAGAATCATGTAGATGTTGCGCAGGCGTCCCAGCAACAGGCAGGGAATGAGCGTTGAAACGATGATGATGATGCCACCCATCGACGGGACGTTCAGCTTTTGCACGCCGAAGGGATCGATGGAGGCGTCGCGCTGCACCTCGCTGATGTTGTGGCGTTTCATCCATTTGATGAAGTATTCGCCAAACCACATGGAAACAATGAGCGCCAGCATCAGGGCCAGCAGCGAGCGGAAGGAGATGTACGACCACAAGCCTGAGCCGGGCACGCCAAACTGTTCGAGGAAACGGAAGAAATAGTAGAGCATAACGTCGTAGCTTTGGGTGGATGGGTCAGGCCAGGCCGAAGGCTGCGCGCACCTCCTCGTGGTCGTCGAAATGGTGCTTTACGCCCTTCACTTCCTGGTAGGGTTCGTGGCCTTTGCCCGCCACGAGGATGAC
Source organism: uncultured Alloprevotella sp. (assembly GCA_944322095.1). Lineage (GTDB taxonomy): Bacteria > Bacteroidota > Bacteroidia > Bacteroidales > Bacteroidaceae > Alloprevotella. The sequence goes on along the minus strand of CALUNU010000018.1, from coordinate 18,239 downwards.
GTCGCCCGGACGGGCCATCATGGCGGCGGCGCGGATGGCCTCGCGGCGGTCGGCAATGCTGATGGTCTTGGCAGCCTGCTCGGCGTCGAGGCCGGCCAGCATGTCGTCGATGATGGCTTGCGGCTCTTCGAAGCGAGGGTTGTCGCTCGTGATGATGACGCGGTCGCTGCGGTCGGCCGCTTCGCGTGCCATGAGGGGGCGCTTGCCCTTGTCGCGGTTGCCTCCCGCGCCGCAGACGGTAATGATTTGCCCCTTGTCGCGGAGCACTTCGCGGATGGCGCCTAACACGTTGGCTAGGGCGTCGGGGGTGTGGGCATAGTCGATAACGGCGCTCACGCCCTTGGGCGAGCGGATGGTCTCGAAGCGTCCGTTGACGGGATGGAGCGACGACAGCACGCGCAGGGCCTCGACGGGTTCTACGCCCAGCTGCACGGCAGCTCCGTAGACGGCCAGCAGGTTCGACACGTTGAAGCGCCCCACGAAATGGACGCTCACTTCGTGGCCGTCGATGTCAAGCAACATTCCCTCGATGCTCTCTTCGAGAATGCGCCCCTTGAAGTCGGCAGCCGTGCGTGTGGAGTAGGTTTTCACCGTGGCGCGCGTGTTCTGCACCATGACCATGCCGTTCTTGTCGTCGGCGTTGGTGATGGCGAAAGCGCCCTTGTCCAGCCCGTCGAAGAAGGCCTTTTTCGCGTCGCGATAGTTGTCGAACGTTTTATGATAGTCCAAATGGTCGCGGGTAAGGTTCGTAAAGATGCCCCCAGCGAAGCGCAGGCCGCCGATACGCTTCTGATGAATGGCATGCGAGCTGCATTCCATGAAAGCATACTCGCATCCCGCGTCGGCCATGCGTGCCAGCAGGTCGTTGAGCGTCACGGGGTCGGGCGTGGTATGGTCGGCGGGTATTTCCTCCCCGTCGATGTAGTTGCACACGGTGGAGCAGAGGCCACACTTGTGGCCCAGCGCCGTGAAGAGGCGGTAGAGCAGCGTGGCGATGGTGGTTTTTCCGTTGGTGCCCGTCACGCCGACAAGTTTCAGCCGTTCCGTCGGGTCGCCGCAGAATTGTGTGGCCACCTTTCCCACGGCATCCTCCGTGTCGTCCACGCGTATGACTGCCACCTCCTCGGGCAGCGGCGTAGACGGCTGTTCGCATATCATGACAGCGGCCGCTCCTTTTTCCAGGGCCATGGAGATGTAGGCGTGGCCGTCGGTTTGCGTTCCCTTGACGGCCACGAAAAGGTTGCCGGGGGCCACCTTTCGCGAGTCGGTGGCAACGCCCGTGATTTCCATATTCAAGTTGCCGCGTGTTTCCACGGGGCTCACTTTCTTGATGACGTCTGACAGTTTCATTGTCGTATATCTTGAAGGATTAGGTTGAATTTGTCTGCAATGGCCGCCTGGCCCGGGCGAGGGCATCAGTGGTGTTTCACGCTGTCGCGCTTCTGCGTGGTGTCGCGGCCGCTCGTTGGAGCTGCTTTCGGCTTCGTGCCGGTGGTGGTTGCGGGTGCCGCAGCCTTTCGCCGGGCGCCTTTCGGCAGGTCGAGCGTCAGTTCCACGGTTTCGCCCCGCGTTATCTTCTCGCCCGGCCGCAGGCTCTGCTTTGTCACGCGGCCCACGCCGGTGGCCTTCACGCGCAGCCCCATCTTTTCGAGGCGAAACACGGCGTCGCGCAGACCGTAGCCTTCCAGGTCGGGCATGATGTCTGCCTGCGTCTCGTCGCGCTTCATTTCTACGGAGTTGTCAAGCGTTTCCGTGCTTCCCCATACGATTTCACCCGTAGGACTTTCGAAGCGGGCCGTGTATGTCACGCCCAGACTGCTCAGCGCCTCTGCCGCGGCCGTCAGGTTGCCGTCGCACACGACGGGGGCCGACACGTGCAGCGTGTCGCGGGCGGCAGAATAGTCGGTGTTGAAGCGTTGCGCCATGACCATTTCGGCCACCCGTCGGAACACGGGGCCGCATTGGGTGCCGCCCGAGGCGGGAGCATGCTTCTGGATGCAGACAATGCACGAATAGAGCGGTTTTTCCGAGGGGAAATAGCCTGCAAACGAGACGAGGTATTGCGAGGAGAAGCCTGCCTTTGTCCATATCTGCGCGGTGCCAGTCTTGCCCGAGGCGTGAAACTGTGGCGAGCCGGCCTTTTTGCCCAGACCCACGCTGACCACCGATTCCAGCATGTCCTGAATGTCTTTTACCACTTCGGGCTTGGCCATCTGCTCGCGCAGCACCGTCACGGGGAACTCGCGCACCACTTGTCCGTCCTTCAAGATGGCCTTCACCAGGCGGGGGCGCAGGAGCTTGCCTCCGTTGGCCACACCGTTATAAAAGTTCAAGGTGGAAAGGGGCGGGAGCTGCGTTTCATACCCGATGCTCATCCACGGCAGGGCAGTGCGCGACCAGTTGCTGCCGTCGGGCAGTGGGCGGCGGATGCGTGGTTTGGCTGCACCGGGGATGGGCACTTTCAGGTCCTCGGCCACGCCGATGCGGTACAGGCCGTCCACGAATTTTTCGGGTTGCTCGTGGTAGAATTTATCGATGAAATGGCTCACGCCGATGTTCGACGATTTTTGCAGCACCTGCGGCACGGTGAGCACGCCGTAGCCTCCGCTGCGCCAGTTGTGGTCGCGCATGAAGCGGCCATACATCTCCCTGATGCCGTTGCCCACGTCCACTTGGTCGGTCGTTTTGAGGTAGCCGTCGTCCATGGCCACCATGAAGCTCATGGGCTTGAAGACAGAGCCTGGTTCATACAGTCCGCTGACGGCATAAGGCCACGTTTCGCGGTAGTTGCCGTCGGCCTGCCGTGTCAGGCTGGTGATGGCCTTGATGTCGCCCGTGGCCACCTCCATCAGGATGCACACGCCCATTTCGGCCTTCAGCTCTTTCAGCTTGTCGCCCAGGGCTTTTTCGCAGATGTCCTGCATGTTGACGTTCAGGGTGGTCTGCACGTCGAGACCGTTCACGGCGGGGCGCTCCACAAAGGGGATGAAGCGTCCGCGCACCTTTTGCCGTCGGTAGCTGCCGGGCTTTCCGCGCAGAATGGAGTCGAAGCTCAGCTCGATGCCGCACCGGGCCGAGTCGATGCCCTTGTACAGGTCGCCGATGGTGCGGGCGGCCAGGCGTCCGTACGGATTTTTGCGCGTCTGGAAGTCTTCGACGTGGAAGCCGCCCTTGTTGGCCGAGAAGGAGAAGAGGGGGAGCTTCTTCACCTCGCAATATTGTATGTAGGTCACGCGTTTCGGGTAGACGGGCCAGTGGTGGCTCTTCCGCCGCCGGCCTTCCTTCATGTGAGCGATGAATTCCTCGGTGTCTATCTCGGGGAAGAGCCGCTTCATGCCCGCTGCGATGGCGGGCAGGTCGGCCGTGAGCACCGAGTCGCGCCAGTGCTGTTCGCGGTCGCGGCGGGCGGTGTCTTTCTTTTCCCACGACATGAAGTCCATGAACATCTTGTATTCAGGAATGGAGGCTGCCAGCACCTGTCCGTCGTCGGCCAGGATGTTGCCGCGCGTGGCGGGCAGCGTGCGGTTGGTGCGCACGTAGTGTTTCCCGGCTTCGAGCCAGAAGTCGCGCTCGACAAACATGATGTAGCCTGCGCGCCACAGCACGATGAGGCCCAGCAGACACATCAGTGCCACGACGAGAAAGTAGCGGGGCATTACGCTTTTGGATGGAAATTTCATGGCTCTTCTTCAATTTTCAAGAGATACGGAGGAGTGGTGGGCGTGCGCAGCGTCGAGTCGGCTAGCGACTCTTCGACGCGGCTGCGCAGGGTTCTTTCGAGCAGTTCGCTCGACCGTGTGAGGGCTTTATAGCGGGCGTCAAGCAGTGTGTCTGACAGATTGATGCGGTCTATCATTTCCTGCTGGCAGGCATAACGGTTGGCCACGTAGATGATGGCGAAAAAGACCAGGAGCAGGATGAAGCCAAACTGGCGGCGGAACCACCGGCCGGCCAGGATGTCGCCGCCCAAGATGGTGCGCAGCGACACGTTGACGTTGCCTTCCTCCTCGTCTTCGCCCGTGAGGCGCCTGAAGCTGGCTTGGGCACGTTTTTCCTCGGGCTTTTCGTTGGTTTCGTCGTCGTTTGTGCCCGTGGCTGCCTCAGACGGCGCTGTGGGAGCCTCCTTGTCGTCGTCGGGTACGGGCGCGAGGGCTTTTTCTACGATTTCATCGATGTTTTCGCGCTTTTTTTCATCCATATTTCTTCCTGTTTGTGTTGTGAGCTCAGGTGTCAGCGGGTATCAGTCGGTTATTTTTTCAGCAATGCGCAGTTTGGCGCTGCGGCTGCGCGGGTTTTCTTCCTGCTCGCGGGCCGACGGCACGATTACCTTCGTGTTGACGGGGCGAAGCGGGGCCAGCCTGTTGCCATAGAAGTCCTGCTCAACGCGTCCCTCGGCGTTGCCTGCGCGCATGTAGTTCTTTACGAGGCGGTCTTCCAGCGAGTGATACGTCAGCACCACCAGGCGGCCGCCGGGCCGCAGGCGTCGTATGGCCGCTTCGAGCAGGTCGTGCAGGGCGTCCATTTCGTGGTTCACCTCGATGCGCAGGGCTTGGAAGGCTTTGGCCAGCTCTTTCTTTTCGCGGTCGCGCGGCATGAGGGGCGTGAGCACGTCGAGCAGACGGCCCACGGTGGTCAGGGGCTGCGCGGAGCGGGCTTTCACGATGGCTGCGGCGGCCCGCCGCGCCTGCTTCATCTCGCCATAGAGGCGGAAGAGGCCGGCCAGCCGTTCCTCGTCGTAGCTGTTGACCACGTCGGCCGCCGTTGCGCCGCCGCGGCCGTTCATGCGCATGTCGAGCGGAGCGTCGAAGCGGAAGGAGAAGCCGCGGTGCTCGTCGTCGAAGTGGTGGCTCGACACGCCCAAATCGGCCAGCAGTCCGTCCAGCTTGTCGACGTCGTAGTAGCGCATCCAGTTGTCCAGGAAGCGGAAGTTGCTCCTCACGAAGGTCAGTCGCTCCTCGCCTGCGGGCACGTTGCGCTCGGCGTCGGCATCCTGGTCGAAGGCGTAGAGATGGCCCTCGGGCGTCAGGCGGGTCAGTATTTCGCGCGAGTGGCCGCCTCCGCCAAAGGTGGCGTCGACGTAGATGCCGTCGCGTCGTCCGACGAGGGCGTCGACGCTTTCGTGCAGCAGCACGGGGACGTGATAGGTGGGAGCTGTGGTCATGTCGTTTCGGGTGGAGGAGTCATGAGTTGTTCCAGCGCGGCGCCGAAAGCTTCGCGCGGCATAAAGGGCGTTTCGCCCCGCTGTCCGCCCCATATCTCGATGCGGTCGTCCAGACCGATGAAGGTCACGGCGTGCTCGATGGCTGCGGCGTGCAGGTAGCGGCGGGGGATGAGGAAGCGGCCGTTGGCGTCGAGCTCAAACACCTCGACGTCGGCCATAAACTGGCGCAGCACCATGGCTTCGCGGGCGTTCCAGCGGTTCAGGCGGCTGCGCAGCGTCGTCACCTCGGCTTCCCAGACGGCATAGGGGTAGACCACGAGGCAGGGCTCGAACACGTCGGGCTTCAGCACGAGGCGTCCGTCCGTATCGGTCAGGGCCTTGCGGAACGCCGACGGTAGGAAAACGCGTCCCTTTGCGTCGGTTTTTGCCTCTATTGTACCGGTAAATCGCATAACGGCGTTAGGATTTTCAAAATTACGACATTTTCCCCACAATTCCCCACGCCGTATTTAAAAAAATAAAGATTGTGCTTTCTGGAACGCTTAAATCGGTATCTAAACCGCTGATTGGTAAACGGTTATCGCGCTGTGTTAAAAGTGGGGCGCGTGTTCTTCGCTTTCGCGGCGTGCGTGGCTCGTCGGGCGACGCCGCACGCCCGGTGAGGAGGCTGCCCGCCGTGGCCCGAAACGACGTTCCGCGCGCCCGGGGCCTGGGGCCGTCGGTGCGCGCGGAACGCTATGCGGAGCGTTGAGGGTGTGTCAGATTTTGTCAAGGGCCTGGCGCACGTCGGCCAGGATGTCGTCGATGTCCTCGATACCCACCGAGAAGCGGATGAGGTCGGGGGCGATGCCGGCAGCGCGCAGCTGCTCGTCGGAGAGCTGCCGGTGGGTGTGGCTGGCGGGGTGCAGCACGCACGAGCGGGCGTCGGCCACGTGGGTGGCTATGCTCACCAGGCGCAGGCTGTCCATGAAGCGGATGGCGTCTTCGCGTGTGCCTTTCAGACCAAAGGCCAGTACGCCGCAGCCGCCGTTGGGACAATATTTGGCCGCCAATGCGTGATATTTGTCGCCCGGCAGCCCCGAGAAGCTCACCCAAGCCACGCGCGGGTCGGCGTTGAGAAATTCAGCCACGGCCTGTGCGTTCTCGCAGTGGCGCTTCATGCGCAGGTGGAGCGTTTCAAGGCCCATGTTAAGCAGAAAGGCGTTTTCGGGGCTTTGTGCCGCGCCGAAATCGCGTTGGAGCTGGGCTGTGGCCTTGGTGATGTAGGCCGTGGGGCCGAAAGCGTCGGCAAACGTGAGGCCGTGATAGCTGGCGTCGGGCTTGCACAGGCCCGGGAACTTGTCGGCCGATGCTTTCCAGTCGAAGCGACCGCTCTCCACGACGGCGCCGCCCACGGCCGTGGCGTGTCCGTCCATATACTTGGTGGTGGAATGGGTCACGATGTCGGCTCCCCATTCCATGGGGCGGCAGTTGACGGGTGTGGGGAACGTGTTGTCGATGATGAGGGGGATGCCGTGGCGGTGGGCCAGGCGTGCAAAGCGCTCGATGTCGTAGATGTGGCAGGCGGGGTTGGTGATGGTTTCGCCGAAGATGCACTTCGTGTTGGGGCGGATGAGCTTTTCAATTTCTTCGTCGGGGCAGTCTGGATCGTAGAAAGTGCATTCGATGCCCATGCGCCGCATGGTGACGCCGAAGAGGTTGAACGTTCCGCCGTAGATGTTGTTGGCTGCCAGGAAGTGGTCGCCTTCGCAGCAGATGTTGAAGACGGCGTAAAAGTTGGCTGCCTGGCCCGAAGATGTGAGCATGGCTGCCGAGCCACCTTCGAGGGCGGCTATTTTGGCGGCCACGGCGTCGCACGTGGGGTTTTGCAGGCGGGTATAGAAATAGCCCGTTTCTTTCAAGTCGAAGAGACGGGCCATTTGTTCGGACGAGTCGTATTTGAACGTCGTACTCTGATAGATGGGCAGCACGCGGGCTTCTCCATTCTTGGGCTGCCAGCCGCCTTGCACGCAAATGGTTCCTTTTTTCATTGATGATGGATGTGTGGAGTTGATGGTATGAAAGGGACGGCCTATGCTCGGGGCTTGGCTGCGGTGCGGTGCGTGCCGCGCCTCGTCAGCGCCCGTTTGCCTTGGCGTCGCTGCCCGCTTTGAGCGGAGTTGCGGCCTTGGCCGTCATTTTGTCGTTCAGGACGCGCCATCGGGGTTCCTCTTTCTTGGCTTGGCTCAGATAGCGCGTGCGAAAGGCCTGGGTGGCTTCAGCCTTGGCGCGGGCGCGGTCTTTTTCGCCGCGCTCGGCCCATTCCGAGGCCGTGTAATATTTGCCCGTAACGGGGTCGAGCAGTTGCAGCTCGGGCAGGAGCGTTCCGGTGGAGCCCTTGCCTCCGGCGGGAGCGGCTACCTCGGTCACCTCGACGGGAGCCACGCCTGCTTGCAGGATGCCTATTTCTTCGGCCGCGGCATAGGAAAGGTCGACGATGGCGCCTCGCCGGAACGGACCGCGGTCGGTCACCTTGACCACTACCTCACGGTCGTTTTTCGGGTTGCGCACTTTCAGGTACGTGCCAAAGGGCAGCGTGCGGTGGGCGCAGGTCAGGCTGTCGCGATGGTAGCGCGAGCCGTCGCTCGTGCGGCGGCCGTGAAATTTGTTACCGTAATACGTGGCGTTGCCCTTTGTCTGGGCGGGAAGTTCGGCCACGGCGAACACAAAAAGGCTTACTACTGTCAGAAAAAGATGTTTAAGCTTCATTCTATTGTTTTTTTCGCGCAAAGGCAGCGGCCCGAATGGAGAAAAAGGCTGTTGCCCGGTGGGCGGCTCCCGTGGGGGAGGCGGCCCGCTGCGGCCCGACGGCTTCCGGTCCCGTTGACAGACGGCCGGGGTGCGCGTCGCACCGTTTACGCGATGTTTACGGGTGCAAAGGTAGCGCTTTCTTCCGTATCGGTGAAATCCTTTGTGCTAATTATCACCACTTTAACGTTTCGAAAGCCCGCTCGGCAGTGCTCCGAGCCGCCTTTTCTGTGCTGGTGACGGGGCCTTTTCGACGCGTCGTGGCCCCGCGTTTCGCCCGCGCGCGACGTATATAAGGAGTGACGAAGCGGTCGGCGGGTGCGGCGTTTTGAATTTTTAAATATTCAAGGCCGAAACGCGCCAATGCCATGTGGGGTTAGCAACGGGGCGTTTTCTGCAATCAGCGTTCCGCGGGCCGGCCCGCGGCTGCCGGCGGGCTGATGCGACAGCGGGCGAAAAGCGCTTTTCAATCCATAAAAACGACCTCTTGTCGATAAATCGCGACCGTTTGTCGAAGAAAAACGAAAGAATGAAGCCGTATCTGCATTTTTCTATGCGGCGGGTGCGCACAATTGGCAAAAAGGTTTTAATTTTGCACGATGCCTTTCCGGGCAATGAACCCTTACTCTCGAACAAAGACATGGAACTTGACAAATTCGACCGACAACTGCGCCTGCTGGTGCTCCTGACGACGGAACACAGTCTCTCCGTCGATGACATCAGTCGCAAGCTCGACATGAGCCGTCGCTCTATCTATCGCTACATAGACGCCTTCCGCGCCTTGGGCTTCAACGTGCGCAAGGTCGGTACGAGATACAGCATCGATTGCGACTCGCCTTTCTTCGTACACATCTCCAATCAGATTCACTTTTCGCAGGATGAGGCCGCCATTCTGGCCCGCCTGCTTAGCGAGCGCTACGACCCGACGCCCGCCGAGCGCGCCCTGCGCGAAAAGCTGGCCTCGCTCTACGAGGTGGATGCGCTGCGCCGCCGGGGCACCAACGACGCGCTGGCCGCCAACCTGGCTGCGCTCTTCCAGGCCATACGCCAGGAACGCATGGCCGTCTTCCACGATTATCGGTCGACCAAGTCGGACGTACCCACCGACCACGTCGTCGAGCCCTACGTCTTCATGGCCGACAACAAGGAGGTGCGGGCCTACGAGCTGGCCACGGGCTGCAACCGCACGTTCCGCGTCGACAGCATTGGCCGTGTGGAGATACTCGACATGCTGTGGACGCACACGGCGGGGCACGCTCCTTATTATACCGACCTGTTCCATTTCTCGGGCGAGCGCCGTTTCCGCGTGAAGCTCCGCATGGGCCACGTGGCCACGGGCCTGCTGCTCGAAAACTATCCTGGTGCCGACAGCTATCTCAAGCTCCTCGACGACGGTCGCCACGAGCTCGACGTGCCTGTATGCAGCTTTTTGGGCGTGGGCCGCTTTGTGCTGGGCATTTTCGACGACATTGAGGTCGTGGGCTCGCCCGAATTTATCGAATGGCTGCGCGCCCGCGTTCATTCGATGGCCGAGAAGATCGACAAACTGCCCGAGCGGCGTAAAAAATAATCCAGGTCTTTTTCAGTCATATCCCGTGTAGCTCGTTTGTTATTTTGGATAGCTGAAAAAGGAGGGCCTCCCCGTGGTACAGGGGGAGGCCTTTTTTGTAGACATCCCGCAGCTACTCATAGGTCGGCCCCTTAGGACCGCTCGGGCGGCTGAGCTTGGCCCGCGAGGCTGGATGTCCGCCACGTGCGGACGACGTGACTGCGTGCAGGCCGTGAGGCTGCCGACCCCATAGGGGTCGCACCATGGATAACCGCGGGTGAGCGAAGCCACCCGCGGACAGCGGCTCCCACACCATCCCGACCCCAGGGGGGTCGAACTTCCCTTCGACGTCGTGCGGGCGGAGGCTCCTTCTCGGTGACCGTATGACGGACGGCACCCTCGCGGCCCCGCGGGTGTGCCTGTGGCCTACCCGCGGTTACTGAGGTTGGACCCCTATGGGGTCCTCATATCTATTGGGTTCCTTTCCGCGGGTGAGCTTTTGGCTCACCCGCGGTTATCAATAGTTCGCCCCCTGTGGGGGCGCCGGCCTCGCGGTGTGCTTTTGACTGTGTCTAAAATGCCTATGCGGGGCTGCGCCCCGAACTGTGGGCGGCAGGAATGCCGCCCCTCCTAAGGCAGCTCCTCCTGCGCCTGCGGGCCTCTTCCACCCTGTCCGCTCCGCTGTTTTTTAACACGGAGGATCGATTATTTTCGCGCGCCTACTCCGTCGCTCGCATTTACGCGAAAATCAGAAACGTTTGATAATGAAACACATCCGTCGAAGGAAGCGCGGCAAAACACGCTTGGATGAGGTTTTTCGCCACTATATGTCACGTTTCGGGGCTATTTTTCCTTCAGAAACATCCCATGGATCGGAAATTCCATGGGATGGATCGGCAATTCCATGGGATGGAAATCGAAATCCATGGGATGGATCGGTCTGAGGGCCGCATGGACGCACGAAAACAACGCTAAAAGGCGGACGGGCGTGGGCGTCCGCTTTAACGGTTTGACATATAGCGCACAGCTCTGCGCGAGGGCTGTGCGGGGGGGGTGGGTCAGAAGGGGAAGAGCAGGGGGAGCAGGGCCACCATGGCGGCGCCGATGAGCAGTTGGAGCGGGAGGCCCACTTTCAGATAGTCGGCCGTCTTGTAGCCGCCGGCCGACATGACCAGGGCGTTGGGCGGCGTGGAGAAGGGCGAGGCAAAGCACATGCTGGCGGCCACGGTGACGGCGAAGAGGAAGGGCACGGCGCTCACGCTCTGGCCCGACGTGGCCGAGAGATGGGCGGCGGCCGACAGGGCGATGGGCGACATGAGCACGGCCGTCACGGTGTTGCTGATGAAGAGCGTCATGAGGGACGTAACCAGGTAGATGGCGGCCAGCAGGCCGTAGGGCCCGAGCGAGCCGAAGGTGTCGGCGAGCGAATCGGACACGAGGGTCGACACGCCCGTCTTTTCCAGCGCCGTCGACATGGGCAGCATGGCGCCGAAGAGCACGAGACTTTCCCAGTTGACCGTCTTGTAGGCGGCCTCGGCGTTGCGCAGACAGCCCGAAAAGACCATGAGAACGGCGGCCAGCACGACGGCCGTGACGGGGGCCACGGGGATGCTGTCGACAGCCATGCACACCACCATGAGCAGCATGATGAGGGCGGCGAGCGGGGCCTTATAGTCGAGCGTGACGCGCGAGGCCTGCTGCGCGGGGCGGCCCATGACCACCCAGCTGCCCTCTTCGCGGTCGAGCTGCGTGAGGTCGTCCCATGCTCCCTGCACGAGCATCACGTCGCCCGCGTGCAGGCGCACGTCTTTCAGCGCGTCGAGATAGTATTGGTCGTGGCGGCGCACGCCGAGCACGTTCACGCCGTAGCGGTTGCGCAGGTCGGCCTCGCCTACGCGCAGGTTGACCAGCGGCGAGGTGGGCAGCACGAGCAGTTCGGCCAGCCCCACTTCGTAGAAGCGCAGCCCTTCGCCCTCGGCCGCGCGGTCGGGCGTGAGGCCCTGCTCGTGGGCAAAGCGCTGCACGGCCTCGGGGCTGCCCTTGACGTAGAGTTCGTCGCCGGGCGCCAGGTCGACGTCGGGCGCCACGTATTGGTTGACGCGTTTGAGCAGGCCGTGGGGCGAGGCCGTGCGCCGCACCTCGAGCACCGTGAGCCCGTAGCGGCCGTGTACGTCGAGGCTGCGCACCGACTTGCCCACGACGGCCGCGCCCGCCGCGATGCGCAGGCAGCTCACGTCCTCGGCCAGGCGGTATTCGTGGGCCAGCGCTTCGAGCGACTTGCCGCCCGTCCGCTCCGTCGCGCCCGCCGCGCGGCGCCCCAGGAAGCGGCGCGACAGGGGGATGAGGGCCACGATGCCCACGGCGATGCAGATGAGGCCCACGGGCGTGAAGGAGAAAAACGTGAGGGGTTCGTAGCCAGCCTGCACAAGGGCGTCGCGGATGATGAGGTTGGGCGGCGTACCGATGAGGGTGAGCATGCCGCCCAGGCTGCCGGCAAAGGCCAGCGGCATGAGCAGGCGCGAGGGGGCCACGCCCGCCGTGCGCGCCGCCGAAACGACGATGGGCATCATCAGGGCCACCGTGCCCGTGTTGCTCACGAAGGCGCCGACGAACGACGTGGTGAGCATCAGCAGGACGAAGAGCCGCGTTTCGCTGCCGCCGGCCCAGCCCAGTATGCGGCCGCCCATGCGGTGGGCCAGACCCGTGCTCAGGATGCCGCCGCCCACGATGAAGAGGCCGGCCATCATGATGACAACGGGGTTGGAGAAACCTGCCAGCGCCTCTTCGGGCGTGAGCACGCCCGTGAGCACGAGCGTCAGGGCAGCGCATACGGCCGTGAGGTCGGCCCGCACCCAGCCCGTGACGAAGAGCAGGGCGGCAAGGGCCAGAACGATGAGTGTGATGAGCATCATGGTGGTAGGGATAGATGGTGGGCTGCCGTGGCCGCGGGCGGGGCGCCGGCCGGGCGTGGCAGTGAACGGGGTGAACGGGGCGGGCCCCGTGGGGCCGCAAGCGGCCTTGGCACGGCGGGCCCGCGCGCTTTCAGAACTTCAATGCACAAAGATACAAACTTGCGGCCACATATCGGGAAAAACCGGCAACGAACCCCCCTTGCCGCCGCGGCTGTGGCCCAAAAAAGCCCCGCAAGGGCCGCCCGACGCGGGGCAGGCTCCTTCCGGGGCTTATGTGGGGCTGGCGGGGCGGGGCGCTCAGTCGACGCGGCGCTCCACTGTGGCGGCCTTGACGCCCTTGGCGCGGGCCGTAAAGGTGAACGTCCCGGGGCGGCCGGCCGTGGCCACGATGGCCGTGAGCTGTCCGTTGAAGAGGTGCATGCGCGGTTCGTGGAACAGGTCGATGCACGTGGCGTCGCCGTTGGCTGCTGCACGGAAGGTGCCGGCCCCCTTCACGCTGAACTCCACGAGGCGTCCGTCCGTGGGTACGAGGTTGCCTTCGCGGTCTACGAGGCGCACGCGGATGTAGCACAGGTCGCGCCCCCCGGCATGCAGCGGCAGCGTGTCGGCCACGGCTTCCAGGCGATAGGCCTCGCCGGCGGTGTGCACCTCCTCTTCGGCCACGGCGCGCCCCCCGGCGTCGTAGGCCACGACGCGCAGCGTGCCCGGCTCATACTTGACGTCGGGCCACATCAGGCGGTAGCGCTTCTGGCGTCTGAAGCTCTGTTCGTCGGCCTTGGTGGCTGAGTTTTCCACGGTGATGGTCGTGTCTTTCGTCACGCGTCCCTGGCTTTTGCCGTTGACGAAGAGCTCGGCCGAGGGGTGGTTGGTGTAGACGAAGACGGGCGTCACCTCACCCTCGCGGCCGGGCCACGTCCAGTGGGGCAGGATGTGCAGCGTTTCGGCCGTCGGGTTCCAGTGGCTGCGGTACAGGTAGTAGCGGTCTTTGGGGATGTTGGCCAGGTCGATGATGCCGAAGAGCGACGAATGGCTGGGCCAGTCGGAATAGTAGGGCGTGGGCTCGCCCAGATAGTCGTGGCCCGTCCACACGAACTCGCCGATGGCCCATGGCTTCTCGTCGTGCCATATCCAGTCGTCCTCGGGCAGGTTCGACCATCCGCAGTGCTCCACGTCGTACGAGGAGGCCTGGTGGTCGTCGTACTTGCGCATGGCGGCGCGTTCCACGGGAAATTTGTAGACGCCGCGGGCGCTCACGGTCGAGGCCGTTTCGCTGCCCAGAATAAGGGCCTGCGGCAGTTTGTCGTAGTTGGTCTGATACTTGAAGGGGCGGTAGTTGAAGCCCGGCACGTCGAGCACGGCTGCCATGCCGTTGGCCACGACGGCGTCGGGGGCGTCCATGCCCATCGTGACGGGGCGCGTGGGGTCTTCGCGGTGGCAGATGTCGCGCAGGAAGCGCGACATCTTGGGCCCGCCCGTCTGGTTATACTGGTCGGGCACCTCGTTGCCCACGCACCACATGACGATCGACGGCGCGTTGCGGAAGTGGCGCACGAGGTTCACCAGGTCGCGCTCGGCCCAGCGGTCGAACCATTTGTGGTAGCCGTTGGCCACCTTGGCCGAGCGCCATTCGTCGAACGACTCGGCCATGACCATCAGTCCCATCTCGTCGCACAGGCTCACCAGCTCGGGCGAGGGCATGTTGTGCGAGGTGCGGATGGCGTTGGCACCCATGTCTTTCAGTTGGAGCAGGCGGTGGCGCAGGGCACTCTCGTTGACAGCCATGCCCAGCGGGCCCAGGTCTTCATGGTTGCAGACCCCTTTGAACTTTACGGTGCGGCCGTTGAGCAGGAAGCCCTTGTCGGCCACGAGCTCGATGGTGCGTATGCCGAAGCGCGTCACGACGCTGTCGCACAGGCGGTCGCCGTCGTAGAGACGGCTCACGACGTTGTAGAGGCGGGGCGTGTCGAGGTCCCAGCGCTGCGGGCGGTTTACGATGAGCGTTTCGTAGACGATGCTGTCGGACGTGCCGTCGAGCCCCAGGCTCGACGCGCTGACGCTGCGGCCCGCGGGGTTGAGTATCTCCGTTTCAAGGCGGTAGCCGTTGCGGCTGCCGGGGATGCTCAGAGCCGTGCGCACTTCGACGGTGGCCGAGGCGTCCGTGACGCGGGGCGTGAGCACCTGGACGCCCCATGTGGGGATGTGGGCGCGATCAGTCACTATGAGATGGACGTTACGGTACAGGCCTGCGCCGGGATACCAGCGCGACTGCTCCGTTTCGTTGTAAAGGCGTACGGCCAGCGTGTTGCCCGTGGCTTTGACGTAGGGCGTGACGTCGAGGGCGAAGGCATTGTAGCCATACTCCCAGCCCCCGGCATAGTGACCGTTGACATACACGCGGGGATGGCTCATCGCACCGTCGAAGAGCAGTTCGACGCGGCGGCCGGGGCGATAGTCGGGCACGTCGAACGTCAGGCGGTACCAGCCCGTGCCGACGAAGGGCAGGCCGCCCGTGCGCCCGGCATGTTCCATGGCTTCTTTCTGCCCGTCCTGCGTGATGGCCACGTTCTGGCGGTCGTTCATGTAGCTGAAGGGGCCCGTGATGGCCCAGTCGTGGGGCACGGTTACCTGCTGCCACGAACGGTCGTCGAAGGACGGCGCCACGCAGGCCGAGTCGTCCGCGTGGGTGAAGCGCCAGCCCCGTTCGAGCAGCGTTTCGCTGCGCTGTGCGGCCGCTCCCACGGCCGTCAGGGCCAGAGAGAGCAGCCAGAGAGGTTTCAGATAGGTATGCATAGGGATGAATGTTGGGGTGTCGGTGTCTATTCTTCGCCCTTCGGGGCTGCCAGCAGACTGCGGTAGCGGGCGTCGTCGCGCAGGATGGCAATGGCCTCGCGCAGGTCTTTGTCGTAGGGCAGGTTATAGGCTGCCACGCCGCGGTCGTAATAGTAGTTGGCCACGATTTCGCTCTCCACCACGCGGCGCACCTCGTCCTGCCAGCGCGACAGGTCGTCGTCGATGTCGTGCGTCAGCTTTTTTTCCAGAGCGTCGAGCTCGGCCTTGGCGTCTTCGGCATATCCCTCGTCGGCCGCCACTTTGCGCAGCAGGTCGAGCAGGCTTTTGCTGCGGCGGTCGTAGGTGAAGTCGCTGTCTTTGACATATTGCTTGAAGTCGTTGAGCTCGGCCTCCGTCAGGTGGAAGCTGTCGGGCGCGGCGATGCGCTCGTGCGAGTTGCGGTAGCGCACGCACCAGTCGAAGAGCGCGTCCGACATTTGCAGGTAGGCCACGAGGCCGGGCAGGCTGTCGGGCTTGACGGCCACGTCGGGCGTGATGCCGCCGCCGTCGTGCACGGGGCGCCCGGCTGCCGTGTGAAACAGGCGGCAGAGGCTGTCGGGCAGGTGGCGCGGCTGCCCGTCGGCGTTGCGGTTCTTGAAGTCGTAGGCCTGAATGCAGCGCCCCGACGGGATGAAATATTTGCTGGTGGTGAGCTTCATGAACGTGTTGTAGGGCAATTCGCGCGGTTCCTGCACGAGTCCCTTGCCATAGGTGCGCTGCCCCACGATGACGGCGCGGTCGTAGTCCTGCAAAGCGCCCGATGTGATTTCGGCGGCCGAGGCAGTGGCGTAGTCCACCAGCACGACGAGCGGGATGTGCGTGTCGAGCGGCTCCTCCTCGGTTTTGTAGACGTAGCGCTGCTCTTTGAGCTTGCCCTGCGTGCGCACCACTTCGAGCCCCTTGGGCACGAAGAAGTTGACGATGGTCACGGCCTCGCGCAGCAGGCCGCCGGGGTTGCCGCGCAGGTCGAGCACGAGGCGCCGTGCCCCGTCGCGGCGCAGGCCGGCCACGGCCAGGCGCAGCTCGCGCGCTGTGTTTTCGGTGTAGCCCGTCAGCGATACGTAGCCGATGCTGTCGCTCAGCACGCAGGCGTAGGCTACCGACGGCTGCTGGATGGTTTCGCGCGTCAGCTTGAAGGTGAGCGGCGCCTCCGTCCCGGGGCGTTTCACCGTGAGCTCAAAGGTCGTGCCGGGCTCGCCGCGCAGCGCTTCGCTCACGGCCGACGAGTAGTCGCCGGGCTGCTGCTCGCCGCACGTGCCCACGTCCTTGCCGTCGATGGCCATGATGACGTCGCCCGTTCGAACGCCCGCCTTGGCCGCAGGCATCCCTTCGTAGGGGTCGGAGAAGATGCATCGGTCGTCTTGCTTGCGGTAGATGATGGGCGAGCCGATGCCTGCGTAGCGTCCCGTGGTGAGCTGTTTGAGGTCCTTGGCCTCGTCCTCTTTGTAGAACTCGGTGTAGGGATCCAACTGGTGGAGCATGTAGAGAATGGCGTTGCCGATGTTCTTGTCGGCATTGAGCGTGTCGACGTAGCTCAGGTCGAGCTCCTTGTACAGGGCGTTGAAAATGTCCAGGTTGCGGGCCACGTCGAAGTTGTGGTTTTGCGCGGCTGCCGGCAGCACGATGGCCGTCAGCAGGAGCGAGAGGAGGAAACGTTTCATGTCAGCTTGTTTCGGAAAGGGTGAATGGGGCATATATATAATAAGGAGTGGGGGCGCGTCTGTCGGGCGTTGCCGCTGCGTGGCGGCAGGTCATGGGCGTGGCAGCGTTTCGCGTATCGAGGCCCAGGCCTCGTCCGTGAGCGAGGCTCCGACGGTCTGTATGACGTGGCTGCCCAGCAGGTTGCCCGCGTCGATGCATTCCACCAGGTCGGCTCCCAGTGCGTGCATGTAGAGGAAACCCGCTGCAAAGAAGTCGCCGGCCCCCGTCGTGTCGACGACGCGCTCCACGTCGGGCGCGGGCGACTCGGCCATCTCGCTCCCGCAGCGCGCCATGGCGCCGCCGGGACCCGTTTTCACCACCACCGTGGGGCAGATGCGGGCCAGCGCGTCGAGGGCCCGCCCGGCCGTCTTGCCCGTAAAGGCGTAGGCCTCGTCCTCGTTGGCAAAGACGATGTCGGTGCGTGGGAGCAGGCTGGCAAAGAAGTCGCGGTCGGCCGCCACGACGTTGTAGCTCGACAGGTCAAGGCACACGCAGCAGCCCGCTTGGCGCGCCGTGTCGATGGCCCGGTCGATGAGTTGGTGGTTTTGCACGAGGTAGCCCTCGACGTAGAAGTAGTCGAAGTCGCGGAACCAGTCGGGGCGCACGTCCTCGGCCCGCAGCTGTGCGGCAGCGCCCAGATAGGTGGCAAAGGTGCGCTGGCCGTCGGGCGAGATAAACGTCGATGCCACGCCCGTGGGCAGGTCGCTTTCGAGCAGGTAGGGGGCGATGCCCAGCCGGCGGCACTGGCGGGCAAAGAAGCGGCCGTCGTCGTCGCGGCCCGTCATGCCCACCAGTCCCGGCCGTGCTCCCAGCCGTGCCAGCGCCTGCACCGTGTTGGCCGCCGAGCCACCCGTGGCGCGCGCCATGTGCAAGCCTTCCAGGCGGCTGCGTATTTCGTGGAAGCGGGCTGTGTCGATGAGCTGCATGGCTCCCTTGGCCAAGCCCAGGCGCGCCAGCAAATCGTCGTTTTCAAGGCGCAGCAGCGCATCAACCAGGGCATTGCCCATCCCTAAGAGTCGTTTCATGAAATTTTTTTCGCGGTTTTTCCTGCAAAGATATTGCTAATTTCAAAAATAACCCTTACTTTTGCAGCGCAAATCCGAAGATGGCGGGTGTTTTACCGCACCGAACCTGCTTCAGTAGCTCAGTTGGTTAGAGCACCTGACTGTTAATCAGGGGGTCGTTGGTTCAAGCCCATCCTGAAGCGCCACTGCCACTTCGGACACTGCTTCAGTAGCTCAGTTGGTTAGAGCACCTGACTGTTAATCAGGGGGTCGTTGGTTCAAGCCCATCCTGAAGC
>CALUNU010000017.1 GCA_944322095.1 uncultured Alloprevotella sp. | reverse complement strand
AAAGCCTGTCGCTTAAATTTTCCGATTAAGTATTTTTATCCGCCCCTTTTTGAGCTTGTTTCCGGTCTGTTTCCCCGTTTTCACTCGTCAGACAGCCTGCTTTCATCCTCGTAAAAACTGAAAAACATCCTCGGAAACAATATCCAAACCGGGGCAGAGCAAAATTGAGAAACTGTTTTGAATTTCTCCAAAAAGTTTTTCTTGGCTTGATGTATTCGTTTTCGTGTGTGCTTTGGGCTATTTTTTGGTCTTTTCCGCTTCTGTTCTTCGTCAGATAGCCCGCTATCTTCCTCATCACACAAACGGAAATGCCTCAAAAACTCATCCCAAATCAGCACACGATAAATTCAAAACAGTTTCTTACATGCCGGGCTGCAGGCGGATGGGGTCGTCATACTGCTCCTGCAACTTGCGTAGCTCCTTGCGCAGGCGCTTTGTGACTTTCTCCATTTCGGGACGTCCGTACAGGTTGTGAAGCTCGTGCGGATCGTTCTGCAAATCATAAAGCTCCCACACATCAATGTCATTGTAGAAGTGAATGAGCTTATACCGGTCGTCGCGCACGCCGTAGTGACGCTTCACCATGTGTTCGGCCGGGTATTCGTAGTAGTGATAATAGACCGACTTGCGCCACTTCTTCGGATGTTTGCCTTCAAGCAGGGGCACGAGCGATACGCCCTGTATATCGTCGGGGATGGGAGCGCCTGCCAGTTCGAGGAACGTCGGCGCATAATCGATGTTCTGCACCATCTCGGTGATGTCGCCGCGGGCATCGAGCCCCTTTGGCAGGCGCATGACGAGGGGCGTCGAGAGCGATTCCTCATACATGAAGCGCTTGTCGAACCATCCGTGCTCGCCCATGTAGAAACCCTGGTCGGAGGTGTAGACCACGAGCGTCGAGTCGGAAAGGCCCGAGGCGTCGAGATAGTCGAGCAGGCGGCCCACGTTGTCGTCGAGGCTTTTGAGCACTTTGGCGTAGTCGCGCATGTAGCGCTGGTATTTAAACTCGGCCAGGGCGTTGCCCGTGAGGTTACGGGCGTAGAAATCGGTGCTCAGGCTGTCGTAGAAATGGTCGTAGACGGCGCGGTCCTCGGTGTCGAGGCGACCCACCATGGAGAGATACGTGGGCGTGAGGGGCGTCTTGGCTCCGGGGCGGTACATCTTCACGTCGTAAACCATGTCCATATCCTCGTCGATACTCATCTCCTGGGCGGCGGCAGCGGGGCGTCCCTCGTAGTGGTCGTAGAACGTCTCGGGCACAGGGAAGGTCTTGTCCTCGTACTCGTGGAGATACTTGATTTCGGGCAGCCAGGCGCGGTGGCAGGCTTTATGATGGACGAAAAGGATGAAGGGCTTCGAGCGGTCGCGCTTGTGCTCCATCCAGTCGATGCTCTTGTCGGTGACGATGTTGGTCACATATCCCTTCTCGCGCGTCTGCGTCTTGTCCATGTTGATGAACGTGGGGTTGTAGTAGTCGCCCTGTGCCGGCAGGATGTTCCAATAGTCGAAGCCCGTGGGGTCGCTCACGAGGTGCCATTTGCCGATGATGGCCGTCTGGTAGCCGGCCTTCTGCATGAGCTTGGGCATGGTCTGCTGCGAACCGTCGAACACGCCGTGCTCGTTGTTCGTGAAGCCGTTCTTGTGGCTGTGCTTGCCCGTAAGCATACAGGCGCGGCTGGGCCCTGAGAGGGAGTTGGCCACGAAGCTGTTGACAAACTTCACGCCGTCGCGTGCGATGCGGTCCAGGTTGGGCGTTTCGACCAACGTGCTGTCATAGCAGCTCATCATCTGCATCGTATGGTCGTCCGTCATAATGTAGACGATGTTGTAGCGCCCCTGCGCTGCCACGGCAGCCGGCAAAGCCGAGCCCATCAGGAGGAGAGCCGTCGTTCTGTTCGTTATTTTCATGAGTAATTGTTTGGATGTCGTGTGTTCTTTATGCTGTAAAAGGGTCTGCGGGGAGCAAGCTCTCCGCAGGCCCTTTCCTTTCAGTCGGTCTCGCGACCGCAAGCGTCAGTTGCTGGTCGTCATCGAATAGACTATATCCATGATCTGCTTGCCCAGAGCATCGGCTTCTTCCATGGTGTGAGCCTCGGAATAGACGCGGATGATGGGCTCGGTGTTGCTCTTGCGCAGGTGAACCCACTTGTCGGCAAAGTCGATCTTGACGCCGTCGATGTCGGTGACGTGTTCGTTCTTATACACCTCCTTGACCTTTTGCAGGATGGCAAAGATGTCGGTGCCGGGTGTCAGGTCGATGCGGTTCTTGGCGATAAAATAAGGAGGATAGGTGGCGCGCAGCTCGCTGGCTTTCATCTTTTTCTTGGCCAGATAGGTCAGGATGAGGGCGATGCCCACCAGGGCGTCGCGGCCGTAGTGGGCCTGCGGATAGATGACGCCGCCGTTGCCTTCGCCGCCGATGACGGCGCCCGTTTCCTTCATCTTCGTCACGACGTTGACCTCGCCCACGGCCGAGGGGGTGTAGGAGCAGCCGTATTTCTCGGTCACGTCGCGCAGGGCACGCGTGGAGCTCAGGTTCGAGACGGTGTTGCCCGGCGTGTGCTGCAGCACGTAGTCGGCACAGGTGACGAGCGTATACTCCTCGCCATACATGCGCCCGTCCTCACAGACGATGGCAAGGCGGTCGACGTCGGGGTCGACGGCAAAAGCTATGTCGTGCTCGCCCTTGCGCATCAGGTCCATCAAGGCTGTCAGGTTCTGCTCGAGCGGCTCGGGATTATGGCTGAAATCGCCCGTCGGATCGGTATAAAGCCCCGTCACCTTCGAGACGCCCAGCTGCCCCAACAGTTTTGGCAGGATGACGCCGCCCACGGAGTTGACCGTGTCGATGGCCACGCGGAAGTTGGCGGCACGGATGGCCTCGACGTCGACGAGGGCCAGGTTCTTCACCAGGTCGATATGGCGCTGGTCGTAGTAGAAGTTCTTCGTATAGTTGCCCAGATGGTCGACATCGGCATAGTCGAAGTCGCCCTTGTTGGCTAGACGCACTACCTCCGATGCCTCTTCGGGGGGCAGGAACTCGCCCTTCTCGTTGAGGAACTTCAAAGCGTTCCACTGGCGCGGGTTGTGACTGGCGGTGATGATGATGCCGCCGCAGGCTTTCTCCATCGTCACGGCAAGCTCCGTCGTGGGCGTCGAGGCCAGCCCGATGTTGAGAACGTCGAAGCCCATGCCGAGCAGCGTACCGCACACCACGTGCGATACCATTTCACCGGAGATACGGGCATCACGGCCCACGATTATCTTGCGCGTATAGCTCTTTTCCACGCGGTGGCGCAAGGTGGCGTATGCCGACACCGATTTAACGATGTCGAGCGGATTGAGGGTGTCTCCCGGCTTACCTCCGATGGTGCCGCGAAATCCCGAGATCGACTTGATTAATGTCATGGTATGTAATTCGTAAATATGAGTTGGTTTGTATGGGTTTCCTCCAATGTGCCGCCCGCCGGCGGCGACGGCTGCCCCCGCGTGGGCGGGCCGACGGCAGGAAAGGCGCCCGGCGCGCGGCGGCACGGTGCCCGTCCGCAGCACGTTACGGTTTTTCCCGCGTTCGTGCAACAAATTTACGGATAACTTGCGGAAGAAACCATCGCCCTCGCACAAAAAATATAAAAACTTGCGCTTTCCCGGAAGCTTTTGCGCCACGCGCGCCCGTCCGGGGCCGTCGGAGGCGGCGAGAGAGGCGGGGAGAATGTCGGTGCGGGGCGTTGCCCCGAACTGTGGGCGCCGGGAATGGCATCTCTCCTAAAATCGCTCCTCGCGCAGACGGGAAGGAACGTCGCGGCATGGAGAAGGCCTCGAAGAGGCCGTGCTAATAGTAGCCTCGGGTGGCGGAAATATGGGCCGCGAGGCTGGGTGTTGCCTGCGTAGAGACGCGATTCATCGCGTCTCTCACCGCCCGGATGGCTTAGGAGGGGCGGCAGGAATGCCGCCCCTCCTAAGGCGCCCCCTCCATGCTGTCCGCTCCGCTGTTTTTTAACACGGAGAATCGATTATTTTCGCGCGCCTGCGCTCTCGTTCGCAAATACGCGAAAATCAGAAACGCTTGATGTTCAGGCACATCCGCCTAATGCCCCGCCGCATGGACGCCCGAAAACGTCGATTTCGCCACTATATGGCACGTTTCGGGGCTATTTTCCCATCGGAAATAGGCCTTGGATCGAAAATTCCATCCCTTGGATCGGCGAATCCATGGGATGGAAATCTGATTCCATGGGATGGATCGACTGTGCAGCCCCATGGACGGACGAAAATCGCGCTAAAAGGCGGACGACGGTGGGCGTCCGCTTTAACGGTTTGACATATAGCGCACAGCCCCTGCCACGGCCTTGCGGCGGGCGGCGCGGCGGTCAGCGATACCGCTGGCGGTCGGCCTCGGTGATGGGGCGCACAACGCGGCAGGGGTTACCCACGGCCAGCACGCCGGGGGGCACGTCGCGCGTGACGACGCTGCCGGCCCCGATGACGGCTCCGTCGCCGATGGTGACGCCCGGCAGCACGCACACGTGGGCCCCTATCCACACGTCGTTGCCCACGCGGATGGGCAAGGCATATTCGAGCCCCGCGTTCCGCCGCTCGGCATCGAGCGGGTGGCCGGCCGTGTAGAAGCCGCAGCCGGGGGCCACAAAGACGTTGTTGCCAAAGGTCACGGGGGCGCCGTCGAGCACGGTGCAGCCCACGTTCATAAAGAAGTTTTCGCCCACGTGGATGTTGTAGCCATAGTCGCAACGAAAGGGCGAAAGGATGCAGCAGGCGCCGCGCGTGCTGCCCAGCAGACGGTCTATCAGGGCGCGGCGCTCCTGCTCGTGCGAGGGCGGCAGGCGGTCGAGCTCGAAGAGCAGGTCGGCGCAGGCCGCGCGCTCGCGCAGGAGCTCGGGGTCGTAGTTGGCGTCGTAGAGCAGGCCCCGGCGGGCCTTTTCTTTCTCGGTTGGCATAAGTTTGTTGTTGAGGGGTTACGAAAAAAGCGTGCGGAGCCACCGGGGGCCCCGCACGCTGGATGGGGAAAGGGTTATCGGCTGAACAGACGTTTCAGTTCGCCGCCCCACAGCACCAGGCTCGTGGCGGCAATGATGACGAGCCAGTCGGCCGCGGGCAGGGGCGAGACGTTGAACATCGTGCCGCCCACGCTGACAATGACCACCTGGCCCAGCAGGATGACCAGCGCGATGAGCAGGAAGCCGCGGCTCCCGCCCAGAGCGTGCAGGGCGCTGTGGCCCGTGGCATAGGCGCGGGCGTTGAACATGTTCCAAAACTGGAAGAGCACGAAGATGGTGAAGAAAACGCTCTCCTCGTAGGGCGTGAGGAAAGCCTCGGCCGTGGGAGCGGCCAGCCACGAATAGTCGGTGAGCGACGTGACGTCGTAGCGCTGGAACACCACGAGCAGGGCGATGAGCAGGGCCGTGAAGAGGGCGCCCATGCCCAGTATGCCGCGCCACATGGCAGGCGCCACGATGAAGTCGGTGCGGCGGCGCGGCTTCTCGCGCATCACCTCGGGCGTGGGGGGCAGCGAGGCCAGGGCCATGGCGGCAAACGTGTCCATGATGAGGTTGACCCAGAGCATCTGCGTCACCGTGAGGGGCGACTGCGTGCCCAGGAAGGCACCGATGAGCACGATGAGGCAGGCGGCCACGTTGATGGTCATCTGGAAGAGCACGAAGCGCTGTATGTTGCGGTAGAGCGAGCGGCCCCACATGACAGCGCGGGCTATGCTCTGGAACGAATTGTCGATGATGGTGATGTCGCTGGCTTCCTTGGCCACCGACGTGCCGTCGCCCATGGAGAGGCCCACGTGGGCGGCCTTCAGGGCGGGGGCGTCGTTGGTGCCGTCGCCCGTAACGGCCACCACCTGGCCCTTCTCCTGCAAGGTCTCAACCAAGCGCTTCTTGTCCATGGGGCGGGCGCGAGAGATGATTTTCAAGTCGAGCACGCGGTCGCGCAGTTCCTCGTCGCTCAGGGCGGCAAACTCGGGGCCCGTTATCTCGTTGCGGGCTCCGTCGCCCTCCTGCCACAAGCCGATGCGCCGCCCAATCTCGCGGGCCGTGGCCGGCGTGTCGCCCGTCACGATTTTCACGGCTATGCCGGCCTGCATGCAGCTGCTCACGGCGGCAGGCACCTCGTCGCGCACGGGATCGGCGATGGCGGCCACACCCAGGAACGTAAGGCGCGTGGCCGTCACGCGGCCGTCGGCTATCGTGGCGTCGCCGTCGGCGAGCTCCTGCATGGCAAAGCCCAGCGTGCGCATGGCCTGGTTCTGATAGCCCAGCAGGAGGTCGTTGAGCTCGGCGTCGCTGACGTCGCCCGCAGCCGTGGCGCACAGGCGGCGCACAATCTCGGGCGCGCCCTTGACGTAGAGGATGCGACGGCCCTCGCAGCCCGGCACGGCCGAGCGCACCACCGTGGCCATATACTTGCGCTCGGTCGAGAATGTGAGCTGCTCCTCGACGGGAGCGGCCTCGCGCAGGGCCTCATAGCCCACGCCGCGGTCGTTGAGCCACAGGAGCAGGGCGCCCTCGGTGGGGTTGCCCATCACGCGGGGCGCGCTGCCCGCCGGGGCATCGAGAAAGGCGGTGGAGTTGACGGCGATGCCCTCGGCCATGAAGGCGTCGGTGCGCTCGCTCTGCGGGCCGAAGATGCGCATCTCGCTCACGCGCATCTGGTTCTGCGTGAGCGTGCCGGTCTTGTCGGTGCAGATAACGGTGGTGGCGCCCATCGTCTCGCAGGCATGCATCTTGCGCACCAGGTTGTTGGTCTTCAACATGCGGCGCATGCTCAGGGCCAGCGAGAGGGTGACGCTCATGGGCAGACCCTCGGGGACGGCCACGACGATGAGCGTGACGGCTATCATCACCGTTTGGAGCAGATAGGCCACGAAGTCGACCCACCCGAACGCTTCCAAGCCGTGGAAATAGGTGATGAGGCGCCCCACCAGGATGAGACCGGCCAGCACGTAGCTCACCTTCGTGATGACTCCGCCCAGGCGGTCGAGCTGGTGGTTGAGAGGAGTCTTGACGCTGTTGTCGATCTGGGCGGCCACAAACACTTTGCCGTTCTCGGTGGCGTCGCCCACGTGGGCCACGCACATCAGGCCGTGACCGTCGACGACGGTGGTGCCGCGCAGCACGCAGTTGGTGGGATAGGTGGCGTCTTTGTCGAAGTCCTCAGGCCGCACCGACTTTTTGACGACGGGCTCGCCCGTGAGCGACGACTCGTTGACCTGCATCGACACGGCTTCGACGAGCTCTCCGTCGGCCGGTATCTCAACGCCCGTGTTGAGCACGACGAGGTCGCCCACAACGACGTCGCGCTTGGGCACCTCCTGCACATGGCCGTCGCGCACCACCTGCACGGCGTCGTCGTCGTTCACCTTGTTGAGCACGTTGAAGGCCCGGTTGGCCTTCACCTCGAACCAAAAGCCGATGCCCGTGGCCAGCATGACGGCCACGAAGATGCCCGACGGTTCCAGGAAGACGCTGGCGTCGCCTCCCTCGTGATATTCGAAGCAGGCGATGCCCACCGAGGCCAGCAGCGCCACGAGCAGGATGCGGATGATGGGGTCTTCAAACTTTTCGAGAAACTGCCGCCACAGCGGTTCGCGCTTGGGCGGCGTCAATACGTTTTCGCCATACTTGCGGCGGCTCTCGGCCACCTGTTCGGACGTCAGTCCTTGTCGATGTTTCGGTTGTTCCATTTCGCAGATGTTACGTTTTTTCTCAGAGCATAAGATTTGCGGGCAAAAATAACAAAACCCACCCACATACACAGCCCCGAAATACGGATTTTTGGCGCGCCCGTGCGGCAGCACACCCCACCCCGGCCACCGAAAAAGGAAGTGCCCCATGCCCCTCCCCACCCCACCACGCTCCCAGCCCTCCGCCTGCCACCCGGCGAGATGGCTGGCGGCAGGCGGAACACAAACGAACATACAAGATGCGCAATGCCGCACTCCGCAAAAAAGAAAATACCGCTACCTCCATGTCGGAAACAATCTTTATATTTGCATGTAACGCACCCCACCGCTTTAAACGAACATCAAGCCTATGTACGGAAACATATTGGAAGAAGAACTGAAGAACAAAGTGGCACACGACTGGTTCGACGGATTCGACAGTACACAGATCATCGGAAAAATAGATTTCTGCATCTCCCTGCCGCTGGAAGACAGCACGCTGCCCGAAACGGTGTCGCTGCTATGGGCCGAAGCCAAGGCCGGCACGCGCAAAGACATCTATGAATCGTTCGTACAGCTCATCCTGACCATCGGAAAGGCACACACGTTCGACAGTCATCTGCCGCCGGCTTTCCTCGGAGCGTTCGACGCGGAAAAAATTGCCTTTCTGCCCTATACGGACATCATTGACGTGTTCTACCAGAACGACTTCAATTGGAACGTGGCGCCCAGCGACCACGAAACGAAAGAGTTCCGCCAGCTCTACGGGCAGGTAAAGGCCGACATCGAGCGCAAAGTGCTGCTCTTCCGCTTCGACACCGACGGGAACGAACTCCATACCTTCATCCGCCGCAACTTTATCGCGAAAAAAGGCAGCCTTTCGAAAATACGCATCAACAAAAACAACTTCACCCACATCTACCAGAAATGGGTAGGGGAAGTGAAGCCTTCGATCAACATCGATTGGGCGGAAGCCGAGAGGGAGGGGCTCATAGATGCCGACTTCTACTTGGCAGACATCCTGAGCGAGCACAACATATCGCTCCGTGAAAAGCTTTTCGTCCTGTTGCGCAACGACAAGTACATATATAATATACACCGCAAGGCTACCGGGTCGATTAATTTCGAGGAAGTAGATTTCCACGACAAGCAAAAGGCCCATACCCTGTTCTGGAACCGATACAGCCGGCCACCCAAACGAGAATACTGGGACTACATCGTCGAACGCCGCGATCTGCTCGTTCCACAGGACGTGCGCGAGCGCAAAGGCTCCTACTTCACGCCACGCAGATGGGTGGAGCTCTCGCAGCAATATCTGGCCGAAGAGCTCGGCGACGACTGGCAGGACGAATACTACGTGTGGGACTGCGCCGCCGGCACGGGCAACCTGCTCGCCGGCCTGACCAACAAATACAATATTTGGGCCTCAACACTCGACGCGCAAGACGTCAAAGCCATGCACGACCTCATCGCCAGCAAGCGCCTGAACCTACTGGAAAAACACGTGTTCCAGTTCGACTTCTTAAACGATCAGTTCACCAAGCTGCCCACACCTTTGCAGGAAATCATCAACGATCCAGAGAAACGCCGCAAACTCGTCGTCTACATCAACCCGCCCTATGCGGAGGCCGGGAACGCAAAACAACTGAGCGGGCGCGGAAAAAACAAAGCAGGTACAGCCATCACGCATTACACGTACGGCGAATACAAGCGCACAATCAAACAGGCCGCGAGTGAGCTATTCGCTCAATTTTTCTTCAGAGTTTACACGCAAATCCCATCATGTGTGCTTGCAGAATTTTCAACTTTGAAAATTCTGCAAGCACCAAATTTTCGCGATTTCCGCAAGCATTTCCAAGCGAAGCTCTGCAAATTATTCATAGTGCCGGCCGATACATTCGACAACGTGAAAGGAAAATTTCCGATAGGTTTCTTCATCTGGAAAACCGAGGAAAAAGAGCCCTTTCATCAGATAACCGCCCCTGTCTATGACCGGGACGGCACGTTCCTGACAAGGAAAAAAATATGCTCGACGGACAATTCGGGAGAGCCCATCAGCCGATGGCTCATAAGAAACAACAGCCCGTCCAAGACAGACGGCTATGGCCATATGAACTCCGGCCGCAACGACTTCCAGAACCAGAACTTGGTATATATCGCAAATTGTATTTCAAGCGAAAAATCGCATGCTGCGATTTTTCGCTTCGCGCCATCCAATTTCCACATCGGCTGCATTTTCTTTGCTGTCCGCCATTGCATCTCTGCCAACTGGCTGAACGACCGGGAACAGTTTCTTTCCCCAAAAAATAATGGGGGGGGGTGGGAAACCGACAAGGAATTTCAATCCAACTGCCTCATCTACACTATTTTTCACGGGCAAAACAGAATTAGTTCACAGCAAGGTACGAACCATTGGATACCATTCACCGAGGAAGAGGTGGACGCGAAAGAAAAATTTGCGAGCCACTTCATGAGCGACTATATCAACGGTAAATTCAAAAGCGCCCGGCCGGTACAAACCTCGTGGCTGAAAAACGAAAACAACAAGAAAGAAAAGGCCGATACCTCCGTCATCTCGCCCGAAGCCCAGGCCGTGATGGACGCGGGCCGCGAGCTTTGGCGCTACTACCACACCCAGCCCGACGCCGACCCCAACGCCGCGCTCTACGACATCCGTCTCTATTTCCAAGGTACGAACGAAAAGGGAAAGATGAACACCGACAGCGCCGATGCCCGCTACACGGAGCTCATCACCGCTCTGCGCCTGCGGCTCAAGGCGCTGGCGCAGAAAATAGAGCCCAAGGTGTACGAATATGGTTTCCTTCTAAAATGAACAGCCTCGGTTAAAAGGAGAAAGTCCCAAACGTGCCAAACTCTGCCACGGGTTCGTCGGCAAAACAGGCAGACAAAAAGTCGGCCGACCCTCACGGGCCGGCCGACTCCAGTGATAAAACTATGAATTTTACTGATGGAACAGACTTTTTACATCATGCCACCCATGCCACCCATGCCGGGAGCACCCATGGCTTCAGGCTTCTCTTCCTTTTTATCGCAAATGACGCATTCGGTGGTGAGGAACATGCCTGCCACGCTGGCTGCGTTTTCGAGCGCCACGCGGGTTACCTTGGCAGGGTCGACCACGCCGGCGGCACGCAGGTCGCAGAACTCGTCGTTCTTGGCGTTGTAGCCGTAGTTGCCCTCGCCTTCGCGCACTTTGTTGACGATGACGGCACCCTCGACGCCTGCGTTCTGGCAGATCTGGCGGAGCGGTTCCTCGATGGCGCGGCGCACGATGGCGATACCGGTCGTTTCGTCGGCATTGTCGCCCGTGAAGCCTTCGAGGGCCTTCTGTGCACGGATGTAGGCAACGCCGCCACCCGTTACGATGCCCTCTTCAACAGCGGCACGCGTGGCACAGAGAGCATCGTCGCAGCGGTCTTTCTTCTCCTTCTGCTCGGTTTCGCTGGCAGCGCCCACCTCGAGCACGCACACGCCTCCCGAGAGCTTGGCCAGGCGTTCCTGCAATTTCTCTTTGTCGTAGGACGAAGTGGTGTTGGCAATCTCGTTCTTTATCTGGTCGATGCGCTCCTGGATGTTTTCCTTGGCACCGGCACCGTTCACGATGGTGGTGTTCTCCTTCGTGATGGTCACCTTCTCGGCCGTGCCCAGCATGTCGAGCGTGGCCTGCTCGAGCTTCAAGCCCTTTTCCTCGCTGATAACGACGCCACCGGTCAGTACGGCGATGTCTTCCAGCATGGCCTTGCGGCGGTCGCCGAAGCCCGGAGCCTTGACGGCGCATATCTTCAGCTGAGCGCGCAGGCGGTTCACCACGAGCGTGGTCAGGGCCTCGCTGTCGACGTCCTCAGCGATGACGAGCAACGGACGCGAGCTCTGCACGGCGGGTTCGAGGATGGGAAGGAAGTCCTTCAAGCTCGAAATCTTCTTGTCGTAGATAAGGATGTAAGGCTTCTCCATGACACACTGCATCTTCTCCGTGTCGGTCACAAAGTAGGGAGAGAGATAACCACGGTCGAACTGCATGCCCTCTACCGTCTTGAGAACGGTGTCGCGGCCCTTAGCGTCTTCAATCGTGATGACGCCGTTGACGCTTACGGCGCGCATGCCGTCGGCTATGAGCTTACCGATTTCGGTGTCGTTGTTGGCAGAGATCGTGGCCACCTGCTCGATTTTGTCGTAGCTCTCCTCGACCTGCTCGGCCTGCTCCCTGATGTTTTCCACCACCTTGGCCACGGCTTTGTCGATGCCTCTCTTCACGTCGAGGGGGTTTGCGCCGGCAGCCACGTTCTTCAAGCCTTCGTTCAGGATGGCCTGAGCCAGCACGGTGGCCGTCGTCGTGCCGTCGCCGGCGTCGTCGCCCGTCTTGCTGGCCACGCTCTTGACGAGCTGTGCGCCTGCGTTCTGGAAGGCGCCTTCGAGCTCAATTTCCTTGGCCACGGAAACGCCGTCCTTGGTGATGCGCGGAGCGCCAAACTTCTTATCGATAACCACATTGCGGCCCTTCGGACCGAGCGTGACCTTCACTGCGTTGGCTAGGGCGTCGGCTCCCTCTTTGAGGAGCTCTCTTGCTTCTGCATCGTATTTGATTTCTTTTGCCATGATTGCTTGTTGTTTTTGTTGTTGGGGATGTTAATATAATAAGGTGCGTTATGCCAGCACGGCGAGGACGTCGCTCTGACGCATGATGAGGTATTTCTCACCATCGAGCTCAACTTCCGTGCCCGAGTACTTGCCGTAGAGGACGGTGTCGTTCACTTTGAGCACCATTTCCTCGTCTTTCGTGCCGTTGCCCACGGCGAGGACGGTTCCCTGCAAGGGCTTTTCTTTGGCCGTGTCGGGGATGATGATGCCGCCTACGGTTTTCTCTTCTGCGGGCGCAGGCTTCACGAGCACCCTGTCTGCTAATGGTTTGATAGTCATGATAGCGTTATTTTTAAAAGTTTTGTTGTAACGTTTGCTTGCGGTGGCGCCACGGTGTCGGGCGTTCCCGCCCCGGTTCGTGCCAAAAGCGTGCCAAAGGGCCGGACACGATGGCCTGCCGACATTTCACGCCATTCTGTCACGTCGGTCTGTCAGCTTTTCTGACAGAGATGGCAGGCGCCGCCCTGCGCCCCGGCCCGACGCACGACGGCCTCCCGCACCGGTGGGTGGGGAGGCCGTCGCTTAAATATGCGCCCGGTTGGGAGGCCTATGGCTTTCATTGCCGTTATACTGCCCCTCTATTTGTTATCAAACATATTACTAATCCTTGACGGGCGCATACTGGGGCGGAGCGGGGCGGGCTCACTGCCGGCCGCCGTCTTCGGTGAATGCGTTCCAGCCCTGGGCACGCAGGGGAAACTCCTGCCCGTCGCGCGTGACGAGGACGGAGCCCTGCTCGGGGCGCGTGATGTGGCCGATGACGTGGACGTCGTCGATGGCGGCCACGCGCTCGTGGTCGGCCAGCGGGACGGTGAAGAGCAGCTCATAGTCCTCGCCGCCGTTGAGGGCGCAGGTGGTGACGTTCAGGTTGAACTCCTCGGCCACGGCCGCCGTCTGATAGTCGAGAGGGATGCGCTCCTCGTAGATGCGGCAGCCCACGTGGCTCTGCGAGCAGATGTGGAGCAGCTCCGAGGAGAGGCCGTCGCTCACGTCCATCATGGCCGTGGGGCGTATGCCGGCCTCGCGCAGGCGCATCACGACGTCGCGTCGCGCCTCGGGCTTGAGGAAGCGTTCGAGCAGGTATTCGCGCCCGCCAAAATCGGGCTGCAAGTCCTCGGCGGCGGCGCCTTTCTTGCCGGCGAGGGCCATCTTTTCGCGTTCGAGCAGTTGGAGGCCCATGTAGGCGGCCCCCAGGTCGCCGCTGACGCACACCAGGTCGGTGTCGTGGGCGCCGCTGCGATAGACCTCGGCCCCGGGCTCGGCCTCGCCCAGGCAGGTGAGGCTCAGCGTGAGGCCCGTGAGCGACGAACTGGTGTCGCCTCCTACGAGGTCGACGCCGTGGTTTTCGCAGGCCAGGCGCAGGCCGTCGTAGATGGCGTCGAGGTCTTCCACCGAGGCGCGCCGGCCCACGGCCACGTTGCAGAGCAGCTGGCGCGGCAGGCCGTTCATGGCGTAAACGTCGGAGAAGTTGACCATCGCGGCCTTGTAGCCCAGATGTTTCAGCGGGGTGTAGACCAAATCGAAGTGGATGCCCTCCATGAGCAGGTCGCTCGTGACGAGCAGGTGGCTGTCGTTGTAGCTGAGCACGGCGCAGTCGTCACCCACGCCGCGCAGGGTCGAGGCGTTGCGGGGCGTGAGGCCCTCCGTGAGGTGACGGATGAGGCCAAACTCGCCGAGCGTGGATATTTCGGTTCGTGACATAAGCGTTTCTTTGCGGCAGGAGCGCGGCGTGGGGCTTAGAAATAGTAGCCGAAGCCGATGCGTGCGCCCACCGTGCTGTTGTTGCTGAAATCGTGCAGGCTCATTTTATAATAGATGGCCGGCTCGATGGTGATATACTGGTTCAGAAAGAACGTATAGCCCAGTTCGACGGGTATCATCACGTCGTTGTTTTTCGGCGTGAAGTGGTTATACTCGGCCCCGGCGGCCAGCGACAGGCCGTTCTGCGTGATGTAGTAGCGCGCCATGAGGCCCACGCGCACGTCGTCGGCCTGGCGTGTGTGCTCGTAGCCCACGTTGGCCTTGATGAGCCAGCTGTCGGCCACGAAATAGCCAGCCTCGGCGTCGAGACCCATGCGGAAGCGCTCGCTCGTACTGTATGAAAGCCCCAGGCCCGAGAGCGAGGCGCCCACAAACTTCTTGCCTTTCTCAAACTGTGCGTGCGCACTGAGCACTGCCACAAAGAGCAGCACGACGGTCATCCATCTTTTCATATTTCCTTCTTTGTCGGTGATTGTTGGTTCTGCGTGAAGCCCTGCTCCGCGCGTTCGCGCCGGCGGTTCACCCACCAGAGCGCCACCACCAGCACGTACGACAGGGCGACGATGCCCATGTGGCGGGGCGTCAGTTGGAGATTGCCCTTCCAATACAGGTAGATATACGAGGCTGTCAGGTACAGCGCCAGCGCAACGGGCAGCCAAACGGCCCGGCGGAAACGTCTTTTCGGCATCGGGTTTCGGGTTTTATGCGCAAACTTACAATAAAAAAATCGTTCCGGGCCGCGGGGGCCATAAAAAACGGCCTTTTTGAGCAGTTTGGGCGGCTTTTCCCATAAAAAAGTGCCCGCCGGCCTGCGCCCGCCCCACCCCGCCGCCTCCCCTGCACGCCACATCCCGAAGCGCCGCCCCGCGGGGGAGCTGACGCTTCGGGATGTTGACGGCCGGCAGGCGCCGGCGGCTCGCGGAGGCGCCTCAGCGCTTCCAGAACTTGTACCAGGGGCGCGACACCTTGTAGACTTTCTGCTGCTGAGCGGGGAGCACCTTGCTCAGGGCCTCGATGTCTTCGGGCGTGGCCTTGCGGAAGTTTTTAAACTTGGCGGGATAGCCCGTCACGGTGAGGGTGCGCTCGCCAAAGCTGCGCTTCGTAAAGACAAACTGCGACTCGAGCAGCACGTCGGCGCCGGCGGCCTTGATGACCTCGGCCTGCAAGTTGGTCTTGCGCACGTCGAGCGGCGGCTGGCCCCAGTGGAAGGGCACGAAGTTCCACGTTATGGTCTGCTCCACCTTGGGCAGCACGTCGAGGTCGGCCACGGTGGGATATTGCATCACCTGCGTCTTGATGTCGGACGTGGTGGCCGTCTTGCGCACCGTGGTGCAGGAGGCAAAGAGCAGCGCTGTCAGAGCGAGGCTGAGGTATAAAATGCGTTTCATCAGTTCTTCTTGTTGTCGTTCTTACTCTGGAAATTGCGATAGGTTGCGGGATAGCCCGTCACGACCACGCGCTTGATTTTTTTCTGTCCGAAGAGGCCCGTGCGCACGGACGTCTCAAACTGCGGATGCACCAGCACGTCGGCGCCCGTCTGGCGGAGCAGCTCGGCCACGGCCGTGCTCTTGGCGTTTGTCAAGCCGCCGCGGCGCACCTTCTTGGGCGGACGGTAGTCGTACGTCTGCTTTTCGGGCGAAACGATGAGGTCGGCCGTCGAGCGGCTCGTGGCGTTGGTGTTTACGTCCATCGTCGTGGCGGTCTTGCGCACGGTGGTACACGATGTGGCCGTCAAGGCGACCAGCACTCCCAATATGACTTTTTTCATACAGGTAAAAAACTTTTGCGAGGCCCTTTCAATGTGATTCTTATCGGATGCCTTCCGGCGGCCGAGGCCTCATGCGGCGGCCGGGCAGCGTGGTTTTCGTCGGGGGCCGGGCGGCATGCCCGGGCGTTAAGGATTTGATGCAAAAATAAAGGTTTCTTTCCACCACGCAAAGCCGCCCGCACACCGCAGAAGGGTCATTTCGGCCGTTTCTGCGGACAAACAGACAAAAACGCGGGATAAGCCGCCCGAAACGACGGATGAAAATTTTTAAAAATTCACACGCCGTTCCGCCCCGCCCGCGCGGCAGGGGCGCGCCGCGGTCGCCCGCCGGTGCCCCGGGCCGTGGCGCCGCTGCCACCCCGCCGCGGCCACCGCCGGCACGGGGCGACGGCCGCAAATGCGGCGCGCAAATGCTCGCACAGCAGCCTAGAAACGCACGCCGACGGCCTCCGCCGCTGCCAACGCACGCACGGAGAGGCAGTTTTTGGGAGCCATTTTCGCCCACAATGCGTAAAGCGCTCATTATCAGCCTTGGCCGCATTTGCCCCTCCCACCCCTTCGTCGATCCATGGGATGTTGCTGAATTTCCATGGGATGGATCGGCCGATCCATGGGATGTTGTTGCAGATCGAAGGCCTGTTTTTCGCGGAAAATGAGCCGTTCAGCAACGTTTTTGGCCCATTTTGCCGCATTTCTGCCTCTTGGCGAGGGAGCGCGGGGCGGGCTTTACGCCCCAAAGAGAGAGGACGGGGTGGAACGGATGGCAAGAAACCGAAGAAAAACGAAGGAAAACGCCGACGCAACGCTAAGAAAACCTAACGCAAAGCAGCCCGTCGCAGCCCGATGGGGGCCGCGGCGGGCTTTTTAACACTTTTTGCAAGCCCCAAGGCTTGTCATTATTTTTTGGAAAAAGATACTTTTTCTCCCTTGGCCTGCCGCGCCCCGGAGGAGCCGCGGCGGCACGGTTCAGAAGCGCAGGCGCACGTCGGCCCCGAAACGCACGGGGTCGGCCTGCTGGGCATAGCGGCGCCCCATGCTGTCGAACACGAACGTGTCGTAGCGGGCGTCGGTGAGGTTGCGGCCCCACAGCTCCACCTCGACGCCGGCGGGCAGCTCCACGCCGATGCGGGCCGAGAGCGTGGCATAGAACGGCTGGCCGAACGTGTTGGTCTCGTCCCACCAGATGCGGCCCGCGCCCGCCACGGCCACCCCGGCGCTGAGGGCGCGCACGAAGCGGCCCGAGAGAGGCTGGCGCAGGTCGGCCGAGGCCGAGAACGTATGCTCGGGCGCATAGGGCACGCGGCGGCCCGTATAGTCGGCCCCGTCGCCCGCGTCGTAGCGCGTAAAGGCGGCGTGCGTATAGCCGTAGGCAGCAGCCAGGGCCAGGCGGTCGCGCCACAGGGCGGCCCTCAGCGAGAGCTCGGCGCCGTAGCTGCGGCTGCGGCCGGCGTTCACCGTGGTGCGCCCCATGCCGCTGCGCGCAAAGCGGGCCAGCTGCTGGTCCTTTGTGTTCATGAGGAAGCAGGCCGCGTCCATTTGCAGGGCGCCGCCGAAAAGGTTGAGGTGGGCCCCGGCCTCATACTGCCACGTCTGCTCGGGCCGGTAGTAGAGTTCGTCGGCGCGGGGCTCGGCGGGCACGTAGGCGTCCATGGCCTCGTGCATGGCGGCCACAATCTGCTCTTTCGAGGCCTCGGGCAGGAAGGGCAGCGAGCGGATGACGCGCTCGCTCTCGGCCGCCACGCCGAGCATCATGCCGCGGCGCAGGGCGCTCTGGGCCAGGTCCGAATAGGCCTGCACGTTGTAGCCGCCGGCGCGGCTGCCCTTGGCCACGCAGGCATACACGTTGCCGCGGCCCCCGGGCAGGTCATACTGCAAGGCCACCTTGGGCAGCAGTTGCCAGGCGTCCTCGCTGCTGCGGCCCGCGAGCGCCGTGGGCGCCACAAGGGAGGCATCGACGCCGAAGGCAGGCAGCGCAAAGCGATAGGCAGCCTCCTGCGAGCGGTCGGGGCGCAGGCGCAGGCGGTCGCGGGCATAGTCGAGCCGGAGGCCCGCCGTGAGCGAGAGGCCCGGCACCAGCAGGTCGCGCACGGTGCTCTGGTGATAGAGGGCGGCGCCCAGCGAGGGCGTTTCGAGGCGGGCCCCCAGCGCGAGCGAGGGGTCGGTGAGGCGCACGCTCATGCCGGGCATGGCCTCGACCGAGGCAAACACGTCGGCAAGCAGGCCGTTGAGATAGCTGATGCCGTCATCGTAGAACACCACGGGGCAGCGCGTGCGGGCAGCGCGGTAGGAAAACCACGCGCCCGAGGTCCACTGCCAGCGGCCGCCGGCGGGGCTTTTCAGCACGAGCTCCTCGGTGAGCGTGTGCAGGCACTGGCGCTGTTCGAGGCTGAAGATGTCGGCCGCCAGGAAGTCCTGATCCATGAAGAGGCGGTCGCCCACGTACTGATAGGACGTCACCGTGGAGAGCGTCAGGCGCGGCGCCGTCCACGTGGCCCCCACGCCGCTCGTCAGGAGGTGGCGGCGGTAGGAGCTCTGGCGGTTTTGCGTGATGAGGCCCACGGCGTCGGGATAGGGCTCGGCGCCGTCGGTGGCGTCCACGGTGCCCACGTAGCGGTAGGGGCAGGCGTCCTCGCGGCTCTGCTCGTAGGCCGCCTGCCAGTCGACGCGCCAACGGTCCGCGGGCAGCCAGGCCAGGCGCAGCCGTCCCCCGCCGGCGTCGGAGCCGTCGGCGCGGCGGCCGGTCAGGGCGTTGCGGCGGAAGCCCTCGGCCCCGTCATAGTAGGCGCTGAGCCTGAGGCCCAGGCTCTCGGCGGGGCGGAAGCCGGTGGCCACCGAGGCGCGGCGGCCGCCCTCGCGCGTTGTGGCGCCCAGGCGCAGCTCCGTGCCGCCGGCCCGCAGCGGGTCGGCCGTGAAGACGCGCACCAGACCGCCCATCGTATTGCGCCCGTAGAGCGTGCCCTGCGGGCCGCGCATCACGTCGACGCGCTCCACGTCGGCAAAGCTGAAATCGTAGCCCGCCTTTTCCGTGTAGGGCAGGTTATCGACGTAGAGCCCCACCGCGGGGTTGTTCGTGCGCGAGCCGATGCCGCGTATGTAGACGGCCGAGGTATAGCGCGAACCGTAGTCGGGCATGAAAAAGTTGGGCGCGAGCGACGAGAGGCCCTTGACGTCGGCCACGCCGCGTGCCAGCAAATCGGCCCGGCCAAAGAGGCTCACGGCCACGGGCTGGCGGCGCAGGCGGACGTTTTCCTTGGGCGAGGCCACAACGACGGCCTCTTCGACGTCGACCACGCGCGACGTATCGGCCGGCAGCTCCGGGGCCGCCGCGTCGCGGCCGTCGGCAGCGGCCGGAAGCGCCGGCGGCAGCAGCAGGAGGCCGGCCAGCAAGAGGGAGGGGACAGGTCTGTTCATATTGCCCGCAAAATTACGCCGTAATCCGGCCGCCTGCAATCCTAATAAATGATGAAAAATGTTTTACAACATGTTTCGCCGCCAAAACTTCCCATTTGTCGCAATTTTCTGTCCGTTTCTTTGCACTTTTAATATTTAATACATACATTTGTTGCACGGTTGTGCCGAAAAGGACGGCACGGGGCACGCTCCGCCCGGGGGCGCTCCGCGCAGCTCCACTCCTTATTATATATAGGAGGCTCCCGCCGGCCGCCGCACGCCGCCGGCCGCGCACGCCGCAGCCCCGGCGGCACGCACGAGGAACGCATCATCTTTTTTATCCACTAACATCATCAACGCCATGAACAAGAAAATCTATTCCTGCCTGCTGGCGACGCTTTCGCTCGTATGGCTTTTGGCTTCGTGCTCGGGCACACCGAAGTATGCCAACATGATCCCCGACGATGCGGCCATCGTCGTGCGCATCGACGCCAAGCAAATTGCAGAAAAGAGCGGCACGGCCGACAACCAGGAGCTCAAAGACCTGATGAACCGCCTGCTGCGCGACGCCAACATGAGCCGCGCCCTGCAAGACAAGGTGGAAGCCGTCGTGGCCGACCCCGCCGAGGCGGGCATCGACCTGCGCGAACCGCTCTTCGTCTTCGGCTCGCAGAGCTTTGAGGGCCACGTGGGCCTCATCGGCGCCATCCACTCGCGCGACAAGCTCACCGAGCTGCTCGACGCCCTGGCCAAAGACGCCGGCGCCGACCGCTGCATCGAACGCGACGGCTACACCTACTTCGAACTGGACGGCGAGCCCATCGTCTTCAACGACGACTGGTTTATGCTCACCAACAAAAGCTACGACCAGGACGAAAGCGACGTCATCGCCGAGGTGAGCAAGCGCTTTGAGGCCGACGAGGAGAACAGCATCCGCAGCAACGAGGCCTTCAAGGAGCTCTGCAAGAGCGAAGGCGACGTGCAGCTGCTCCTCCTGGGCAAGGGGCTGGCCGAAATTGACGGTATGCGCCGCGAACTGCAAGACATCGAAAAGCAACTGCCCTCGGGCGTGCGCATCGACGACTATGCCCTGGTGGCCGACCTCAACCTGGGCGACGGCGAAGCCACGCTCAGCACCCGCGCCATCGCCCTGACCGACGAGGCACGCAACTTCATGGACGAAAACGCCAAGGGCCTGAGCGCCGTCGAAGGCGACATGCTGAAATATGTGCCCGCATCGACGCTCCTGGCCGCCGCCACCCACCTTGACGGCAAGGCCGTGCTCGACAAGGCCAAGGAGCAGGGCCTCCTGCGCAACGCCAACCCCGAAGCCGCGAAAATCGTGACGGACGTCTTCGAGGCGCTCGACGGAGACATCACCGTCTCGCTCGACTCGTTCAACGAAATGGGCATGCCCGCCTACTCGGCCTACGCCGAAGTGAAGAACGCCACGTTCCTGCGCAACCTGATGCGCGACTTCCTCGACTCGGGCTACGCCACCGAGAACGCCACCGACCAATATCAGGTGACGCTCGACTCGTATACCGAGGGCTACTTCGGAGTGAAGAACGGAACGTTCTACTTCTCCACCGACAGCAACGCCCCGGCCCTGCGCAGCGCATCGCCTGCCGTGGATGCCGACGACTATAAGGGCAAACTGTTCTTCATGCGCCTCTATCCGCAAAACGTTCTGAAGCTGGCCTTCCTCAGCCCCATGCTCGACGGCACGG
Source organism: uncultured Alloprevotella sp. (assembly GCA_944322095.1). Lineage (GTDB taxonomy): Bacteria > Bacteroidota > Bacteroidia > Bacteroidales > Bacteroidaceae > Alloprevotella. The sequence goes on along the minus strand of CALUNU010000017.1, from coordinate 21,709 downwards.
CCGAGGGCAAACAGGTGAAGAAGTTCGTCAACATGGTGGAAAGCGTCGAGCTGTCCTGCGAAAATCCCTACGAAGCTTCGCTCCACCTCACGCTGAAAGAAAAAGACCGCAACATCCTGCAAATCGTGTGCGACGAAGGCACGCGCAGCATCAAGGAATATCTCAACTCCTGACCATGAAGAAGGGCGGGCCCCCGGGGTCCGCCCTTCGTTTCTCCGCTCCATCCGATGAAACTCGTCTACAAACTCCTGAGCCGCCGCATCAGCGCGTGGCAGTGGGCCGGCTTCTTCCTGGCCAACCTCTTGGGCACGTGCATCGTGCTGGGCAGCGTGCAGTTCTACCACGACGTGGCGCCCCTCTTCCGCAGCGGCGACAGCTTCATGAAGCCCGGCTACATGGTCGTGGCCAAGCACGTGAGCGCCTTGCGCACCCTGGGCGGGGCCGACACGGGCTTCTCGCCCGACGAGGTGGACGAGCTGCGGCGCCAGCCCTTCGCGCGGTCGGTGGGCGAGTTCACGCCCGCGGGCTTCGAGGTGTATGCCTCGGTGGCGGCCGGCCCGGGCGGCCCGGCCTTCGGCACGGAGATGTTTTTCGAGGCCCTGCCCGACGCCTACGTCGACGTCGACCTCAGCCATTGGCGCTATGAGCCGGGAAGCGGCGAGGTGCCCGTGGTCGTCCCGCGCAATTACCTGAACCTCTACAACTTTGGCTTTGCCCGCAGCCGCGGCCTGCCCACCCTCTCCGAGGGAATGATTTCGCTCGTGGGCATCAACCTCGTTCTGCGCGGGCCGGGCGGCACGATGCGCCTGCGCGGACGCATCACGGGCTTTTCCGACCGATTGAACACCATCCTTGTGCCCCAGACGTTCATGGACGAGGCCAACGCACGGCTGGCCCCCGACGCCTCCAAGCGGCCCTCGCGCCTCATCGTCGAGGTGAAAAACCCCGCCGACGCACGCATCGCCCGCTTCCTGCACGACCGCGGCTACGACACCGAGGCCGACGGCGACGCCGCGGGCAAGGCCACCTATTTCCTGCGCCTCACGACGGGGCTCGTCATGGGCGTGGGCGTCGTCATCTGCCTGCTGGCCTTCTACGTCCTGTTGTTGAGCGTTTTCATCCTCTTGCAAAAACACACTGAAAAGCTCGACACGCTGCTCCTGCTGGGCTACACGCCCGCCCAGGCGGCGCGGCCCTTCCACACGCTGTGCATCGGTCTGAACACGGCCACCCTGCTGCTTGCCACAGGCATGGCCGCCTGGCTCCGCACGCGCTACCTGCCGGCCTTCGGCGAGCTCTACCCGGCCTACGAGGCGGGCCCAGTATGGCCTGCGCTGGCCACGGCGCTGGGCCTCTACCTGCTCACGGCCGCGCTCCACTACGCCTGCGTGAGCCGCAAGGTGGCCGCCGTGTGGCACATGCACCGCACGCGGCCGGCCGCCCGACGCGCCACGCGCCGCCGGCAGCAACCGTAAAAGGGGGCTAAATCTCCGTAATACGTTTCCCGCCCGTTTGCAAATGTCTTTTTACCTTTGCACGGCGGGAAACAAATATGAAACGATCCATCAACACCTCTTCGGGCAGCCTGCTCGCCCTCATCCGCGAGGGGCGGCCCATGACCACCGGGCAGCAACTGCTGCTCACGGCGCAGCTCAGCGTGCCTGCCATCATGGCCCAGTTTTCTTCCATCGTCATGCAATATATCGACGCGGCCATGGTGGGAAGCCTCGGCGCCGCCCCGGCCGCATCGATCGGCCTGGTGTCGACGACGACGTGGCTCTTCGGCGGCTCGTGCTCGGCGGCTGCCACGGGTTTCTCGGTGCAGGTGGCCCATGCCTTCGGGGCGGGCGACATGAAGTGGGCACGCTCCATCCTGCGGCAGGCCTTCGTGGCCGTTCTCTCCTTCGGCCTGCTGCTGGCCGCGGCCGGCATGGCCATCAGCGGCGCCCTGCCGGGCTGGCTCGGCGGCGACCCGCAGATACGCAGCGGCGCCTCGCTCTATTTTCTTATCTACTCGGCCTTCCTGCCCGTGCTCCAACTAGTCATCCTCGCGGGCGGCATGCTGCGGAGCAGCGGCAACATGCACATCCCCAGCCTGCTGAGCGTGCTGATGTGCGTGCTCGACGTCGTTTTCAACTATTTTCTCATCTTCCCCACCCGCGACATCTCGCTGGGCGGGCTCACCGTCACGATGCCCGGCGCGGGCTGGGGCGTGGCCGGCGCCGCCGTGGGCACGGGCCTGGCCGAAGTGGTTGTGGCGGGGCTCATGACGCTGTTTCTCTGCACCCGCTCGCCCCATCTGCGGCTCAACCGCGAGCGGGGCAGCTTCCGCCCCACGCGTGCCACGCTGCGCAAGGCGCTCCACATCGGGCTGCCCATGGGTTTGGAGCATGCCGTCATCTGCGGGGCCCAAATCATGACCACGGTCATCGTGGCTCCGCTCGGCATCTTCGCCATTGCTGCCAATTCGTTCGCCATTACGGCCGAAAGCCTGTGCTACATGCCCGGCTACGGCATAGGCGACGCCGCCACCACGCTGGTGGGGCAGAGCTACGGCGCAGGCCGCCGCGAACTGGCGCGGCGCTTCGCCTACATCACGGTGCTTTCGGGCATAGCCGTCATGGGCATCATGGGCGTTGTCATGTACTTGGGCGCGCCCCTGCTCATCGGCGCCATGACAGACGTGCCCGAGGTGCTCGACCTGGGCGTCATGGCGCTGCGCATCGAGGCCTTTGCCGAGCCGGGCTTCGCCGCGGCCATCGTGGCCTACGGCGTGTTCGTAGGGGCCGGGAACACGGTGGTGCCCTGCCTGATGAACCTGCTGAGCATATGGGCCGTGCGGCTCACGCTGGCCGCCTCGCTGGCGCCATCCATGGGCCTGCGCGGCGTATGGCTCGCCATGTGCATCGAACTGTGCTTCCGCGGCGCCATCTTCCTCGTCCGCCTCGTGCGCGGACGCTGGCTCAAGCACATCCCGCAGCGCGCCGCCGCCTGAGCGCACCAACAACGACGAAGGCTTCCCCATCCGCTCATCTGCGTGGGGAAGCCTTCGTCGTATATACGTTTCAAAAAACAGGCAGGCCGCGGCCCGCCGCCTGCCGGCCTCAGGCCAGCTCGGCAACGGTGATGCCCGCGCCGCCAAACTGCACGTGCTCGTCACGATAGCGCGACACGCCCGGCACGGTGGCCAGATACTGGCGGATGGCCTCGCGCAGGGCCCCCGTGCCCGTGCCGTGCAGGATGCGCACCTGGGGATATTCGAGCTGGATGGCGTCGTCTATAAAATAGGTGACGGCCGTCAGGGCCTCGTCGACGCGCATGCCGCGCACGTCGAGCTCGGGCTTGAAGTGGAGCTTCTTCTCGTACATCGCGTCGCGCGTGGCGCGGCTCACAAAGGTGGCCGCCGCCATCGTTTTGTCCTCCTTGGGCGCGTCGGCGCGTTCCAGCCGCTCCACGGGGAGCGACGTGTACATCATGCCAAACAGCACGCGGGCCGTGCGTCCGTTGAGGCTGTCGACGCGCCCCACGGTGGTCTGCCCCTTGATGCGCACGGTGTCGCCCGGAGCCAGGGGGCGCTTCTCCTCGGCCGCCCTTGCCGCGGCGCCCTGTGCCGGTGCCGTGCACGCCGCACCGCCCTGCTGCGCGCCGGGGCGGCGTCCGTCGCGGCGCTCGCGGCGTCGCTTTATCTTTTCCATCTCGCGCACGATGCGTTCCTCGTCGCGTCCCGCCTTTTCGCCGGCCACGGCGGCCTTGAAGTCGGCCAGTTCCTGCCGTGCCTCGCGGGTGCGCTCCCGCTCGGCCTGGGCCTCGCGTATGGCGCGGATGGTGTTTTCAATTTTCGCGTTCGACTGTTGCAGCAGGCTGGCCGCCTCCTCCTTGGCGCGGGCCATGACCTCCTTGCGCTCGGCCAGGAGCTTCTGCATTTCGGCCTCGTAGCGTGCCACGGTCTCTTCGAGCTGTTTTTCGCGCTTGTGGATGTTGCGGCGCTTGTTTTCCCAGTACATTTTGTCGCGCACGATGTCCTGCAAGTACTTGTCGCTCATGATGTAGTCCTTGCCCACTATTTCCGAGGCGCGTGCTATGACGTCTTCGGGGATGCCAATCTTGCGCGCAATCTCAACGGCAAACGAGCTGCCGGGATTGCCAATCTGCAACATGAAGAGCGGCTGCATCTGGGCGCGGTCGTAGAGCATGGCGCCGTTGACCACCGTGTCGCAGGTCTCGGCATAGCGCTTCAAGTTCTGATAGTGGGTCGTGATGATGCCCCAGGCCCCGTTCTGCACGAAGCGGTCGAGGATGGCCTCGGCCAGGGCACCGCCGATGAGGGGTTCCGTGCCGCCGCCGAACTCGTCGATGAGCAGCAGGCTGCGGCGCCCGCTGCGTTTCATCATGTTTTTCATGTTGAGCAAGTGACTGGAATAGGTGCTCAGGTCGTTTTCCAGGCTTTGCTCGTCGCCTATGTCGATAAAGATGTCTTCAAAAATGCCCGCAGTGGAGTTTTCGCCCAGGGGCACGGGCATGCCGCACTGCAACATGTACTGCAACAGGCCCACCGTTTTGAGGCAGACCGACTTGCCGCCCGCGTTGGGGCCCGAGATGAGCAGGATGCGGCCGCGGCCGCTCAGGCGCACGTCGAGGGGCACCATCTTTTTGCCGTGGCGGGCCAGCGACTGCTGCAACAGCGGGTGGACGGCCTCGTGCCAGCTGAGCACGGGGCCGCTTTCGAGCTGCGGCACGATGGCTCCAAAGGCTGCCGAGAAGCCCGTCAGGGCCCGCAGGTAGTCGATGTGGCCCAGAAAGAGCATGGCGTCCATCATTTCGCCCACGTGGGGGCGTATTTCGGCCGAGAGCTCTTGCAGGATGCGTATGACCTCGCGGCGCTCGGCGGCCCGCAGCTCGCGGATGCGGTTGTTGGCCTCGACCACGCTCGACGGCTCGATAAAGACCGTCTTGCCCGAGGCCGATTCGTCGTGGATGATGCCTTTGATTTTTCTTTTCAGCGCCGGGGCCACGGGGATGACCAGACGGCCGTCGCGCAGCGTGGGCGCCACGTCGCGGTCGATGTAGCCTTCCTGTTGTGCCTGGGTGATAATGGAGCGCAGGTTGTGCGAAACGCTCCGCACCGTCACCTCGATTGAATGACGGATGGAGAGGAGCTCGCCCGAGGCCGTGTCTTTTACCTTTCCATACTTGTTGAGCACCTCGTCGATGCGGCGCACCACGTCGGGAAAGGCGTTGATGCCCTCGGTGAGCGCCCGCAGCGCTGGATACTTCCACGCGGGCACGTCGGCGCGGTCGTCCACGGGGCGGCGCAGGAAGGTGGTGAGCGCCCCCACCGTGGCGAGCGAGCGCTTCAGGTCGAACAGCTCGATTTCCTCCATATAGGTGCGCTCGGGGCGCACGCGGGCCAGCGCCTGGCGCACGTCGAAGAAGTTTTCCTCGTAGACGTCCTCTTCCTCCTCCATGAAGCGGCGAAACTCGTCGGCCTCGGCGAGCGCGCGCTTCACGTCGGCATAGCCCGGCATGAAGGCCAGGCGGTCCACCCACTCGGCTCCGAGCGACGAGATGCACCGCCCCTTGAGCAAGGTGCGCACCTCGTCGAAACCTATCTTGTGTTCAAAATTTTCTGGGTATATCATTTTATGGTTTTTTGTCTTATTTCATCTCCGCCAAGCCTGCCCAAAAGGGCCCGGCGGGGCCAAAAACGGGCCTTTCCGCCTTCGAAACGCAAATATATAAAAAACCCGCGGCGCAGGCAAGCGGCCCGCGCGCGGCGCCACGGCGCAACAGGCGGACGGAAGCCCTCTTCCGTCCGCCTGCTTCAAGGGGCGTGCCTCGCCGTCGCGGGGGCCACCCGTCAGGGCTGTGGCAGCGTGTCGGCCTCGGCCGCTGGCGTGGCCAGCATGTCGCCCAGCTGTGCCTCGATGTCGGGCACGTCGGCCGGGCGCTCCATGGCGCGCAGCGAGGCGCGGGCCTGCTGCACGACGGCCTCGCGGTCGGTGAGCTTGCGACCGCCGGCATAGGCCACACAGACGTTCTGCTCGTGCCAGAGGGCCACGCCCCCCGCCCCGCCCAGCAGGGCCGCCACCACGGCGGCCGCGGCGGCACGGCGCAGGCGGGCGCCCACCAGGCGGCGCAGCTGCAACCGGGCAGCTGCCGCAGCCTCGTGGCGGCGGCGCGCTGCCACGAGAAAGCCCATGACGGCCCGCACGTCGTCGAAGCGGGCATCGGCGCCCGCTGGCGAGGCCAGGAAGCGGCGCAGGGCGCGCTCCTCGTCGTCGGTGAGCGCGGCGTCGAAATAGCGCTCGGCCTGCCGTTCCCAGTAGGCCATGGAGCGGGTTTTGAGGCGGAATATGCTACGTTTTCTCATGGTCGGTGTTCTTTAAAATAGAGGCGGATGGCCTTTCTGGCACGCGAGAGCTGCATGCGCACGGCGGGGGGCTGCATGTGGAGCTCGTCGGCAATCTGCTCGAAGCTCTCGCCGCGGTATTCGTGGCGGCGCAGCACCTCGCGCTGGCGCTCCGTGAGGCAGCTCTCCACGGCGGCTTCGAGCAGGGCCAGGCGCTGCTCGCGCCGGCGGCTCTCGTCGGCCGCGTCGTCGGGGCGGGCGTCGCGCTCCTCGTCGAGCGTGAGGCGGGGGTGGCGGGCCTCGCTGCGCAGGCGGTCGATGCCCAGGCGGCGCACGGTCACGGCGAGCAGGGCGCCGGCCTGCTCCTCGCTGAGCGAGGGAGGGGGCATTGCCGGGCCGGCGGCGCCGTCGGCACCCGCAGCGGGGCGCTCCCACAAGCGGCAGAAGGCCTCTTGCAGCACGTCGTCGGCAGCGGCGTCGTCGGCCAGCAGGCGCACCGCCATGCCGCGCAGGCGGCGGTGCAGGCGCTCAAAAGCTTTCAGCAATGCGATGTCTCCCATTTTCTCGGTCGGTGTGATGGCGGCGGGCCGTCGGTGTGCAAAGTTAACGCCCGGCGCGCGGCGGCTGGCCCGCTGCGCCGACATTTTTTCAGCCGGCACAGCACGGGCTGTGGCTCATAAGCACAGCGAAAAGCCCACGCTGAGGCAGCGGAAGTCGGGGCCCAGCGACGGTTCCAGCACGCGGAACGGACTGGCCTTGACGTAAACGCCCACATCGTGGAACGCAACGTCCAGCATGAAGTCGGCCGTCACCTTTTTCTGGTGTATGTGTTTGTCGAACTCGCGCATGCGCAGCCCGTCCATCTTGTATCGCGTCTCGATGCTGCCATAGGTGTTGGCGTTCAGGATGGCGGACAGCCCCAGCGAGAGGTCTTCGGTGATGAAGAAGCGGTAGCGGAAGGGGATGGTGAGGCTAAAGAGCTTGATGCGCGAATAGTCGGGCGCGGCGCCCTCGGGGTAGGCGCCTATGGTGAGGTTGTCCCACCGGTCCTTCAGGAAGCGGCTGCCGCCATCGAGGCGGAAGTTGCGCCAGTTGAACCCGACGCCGTAGGAGAAGGCGTGGCGGCGGTTGCGGGTGAAGAGCGAGACGTTGAGCGGCTCAAAGAAAATTTCGAACGAGGAGCGCATGTCGACGTGCATGCCCTCGGGGGCCCCCAGGGGCGTGACGAAGCCGAAGCCCATGCCGCCGATGTTGATTTCGCGGTCGGCGTGGCTGCGGTTTTTCTCAAAGGGCGTCACAAAGTCCCAGCGGGCGCCGCGGCGCTCCACGTCGGCTGCGGCGCTGTCGGCCGTGGTCTTGACGTAGCGGAAGCGGTAGTCGGCGTTGTGCCCGCTGCCGCTGATGTCGACGAGCAGGCTGTCGCCCCGGCCGGTCAGGACGACGCGGCGGGCGCCTTCGACGTCGACGATGGTGTCGCCCACGGCCGTGGGCAGGGCTGCCGGGGCCGTCAGGGCGGCGGCAAAGAGGGCGAGGATGAGGCATATACGTTTCATAGGGCGGTATCTTTTTCGGATGGTAAGCATGTTTTCGGTGATGGATGGTTCAGAAAGCGCGGTGCGGCGGTGCTCAGAAGCCCAGCTGCAAGCCGACGGAAAGGTGGCCAAACTCCGGGCCGCGCCCCTGGCGCAGCACGCGGCAGGGACTGCCCTGGACGTAGAGGCCGAGGCGGTAGACGTTTACCGAGGCCTTGAAGCTCACCGTCACGGGGCTTTGCCCGATGCGCCCCGTGCGCTCCTCGCGCTCGATGCCGTCGAGATAGTAGCGCGTGCGCAGGCGCCCCGCAAAGTGGAACCCGAGGCGCGTTTCCAGCGACACGCCAACGTGGTCGGAAAAGTGGAACGTATAGCGCAGGGGCACGGCCAGGCCCATCACCCAGAGGCGCGAAAAGTCGATGCGCGCCCCCTCGGGGTAGGGCACCGGGGCGATGCACCCGTCGGCGCCCTTGTGGAAGGCGCGGTGGCCCGTGAGCTCGTAGATGTTCATCTCCCAGCCCGCTCCCACGGCAAAGTCGTGACGCTCGTTGCGCGTGTAGCGGTGAAAGGCGGCCAGCTCGACGTAGACCTCCTGCGACGAGGCCGGCGACGTGGTCATATCGGCCGGCGCATCGGGCGTAAACAGAAAGCCGCAGGCCACGGCCGGGCCCGACCAGTGGCGGAGCTGCCCGGGGGCGCGGTTGTAGAACGGAAAGCGCAGGCCGTGGCCGCCGCGCGTCTCAACGGAGGTGACGGCGCTGTCGGGCGCGGCGTGAACGTAGCGGAAGCGGAAGGCGCTGTCGGCCCTGAGGCCGTCCAGGTCGACGCGCAGCGTGTCGGCCGTCTCGCTCACGACCACGCGGCGCACGTTTTCGACGTTGATGATGGTGTCGCCCACCGAGGCGGGCAGGGCTGCCGCGGCGCAGAGGGCCGAGGGAGCCAGCAGCAGGCTGAGGAAAAATCGTTTCATAGGGTGATGATGAATGTTTTGGTGGAGGGAGGCGCCGGCCTACTTCATGAAATGGCGGCGGATGACGTCGGGCGTGGCCATGCCCTGCATGAAAATGAGCGTAACGGTGCGTCTGCCGCTGCTCCCAAGGGCGTCGTTGCGGAAGAAGAGGTAGCGGTTTTCGCCCTCGTCGGCGGGCAGGCGGTAGAAGCCGTAGTAGAGGCGGCCGCCCTTCATGCCCACCTCGCTGTCGACGGCACGGGCGGCGTCGCGGCGCACGCAGCGCTCCATGTCGGCCGCCACGGCGCCGGGCTCCGTGAGCGTAAGGCTGCGAAAGAGCGACAGGTCGTAGCGCTCCACGCTGCGTCCCTTCATATACACCTCGACGGCGTCCTTGCGGTCGCGGTAGCGTCCGTCGAAAAACTTTGCAATGCTGAGCCCCTTCTGCGCTGCCAGCGGCATCACGGCCGCCAGCGCGAGGAGCCACAGGGCCACTTGTCGTTTCATGTGCTTGTATGTTTGGTCGGAGCCGGGCGGGCCCGCCGGGGGCCGCTGCTGCGGGCGCGGGCTGCGGGGCTCTGTAAGGATAACGGCGCGGGGGCCCGTTTGTAACGCCACGCCGCCCGTTTTTTTCGCGGCGCCCCGTTTTTTCCGCGCCTGCCACCCGTTTTTCGGCGCCCGCCGCCGCGCCGCGGCCCGTTGCCGGCAAGCGGCTCCCGCGGGCCGCAGCGGCGGCTTGCGGCGGGACGGAAGGGCCCTGCGGCCCCTCGTTTTTTAACACTGAGAATGCGATATTTTCGAGCGGCCGTGCACTCGCTCGCTTTTACGCAAAAATCAGAACATGCTGACCGTGAGGCACATGCCTCGCGGCACCCTCGCGCAGGGTGCCCGAAAAGCGCGTTTTTGCCACTATTTGTCACTTTTTCATGGGATGTTTCGCCTCACAACAGGCCTTGGAATCGCCGAGGCATGGGATGGAAATGAATTTCCAAGGCTTGTTGTCAGCTCAGCATGGCCGCGAAGGGCGCCAAGGGGCCTCTGTCCGCTCTATTTCGCGCCCCGAAACGCACTGCCGCGGGGGTCGATTTTAACAGTTTGCCAAATAGCGCACACGCCTCCGCCTCGCTCCGCGGCCGGGCGGCCGGGAGCCTTTTTTGCCCCGCGGCGCTAAAAAAGCGGGCGCCGGCAGCCGCAGGAGCGGACGAATGTTTGTAATTTTGCCGACGACCATCACCCCTCTGCCCATGAAAAAGCTGTGCCTCGCGGCCCTGCTGCTCTGCTTGGCCCTGTTGCCCTCGGCCTGCATCACGGAGGAAACGACGGCCGCGCCGCAGGACATCGTCGTGCCGGGCGACCGGCTGCCGCCGTTCGCCGTCGTCATGCACGACGGCACCACCGTGTCGCCCGCCACGCTGGCGGGCCGCGTGGCGGTGATAGCCTTTTTCACCACCGCGTGCCCCGACTGCCGCCGCGAGCTGCCCAAGCTCGACGAGCTCTACCGCAGCTACGGGCCCGACTCGGTGGCCTTCGTCTGCATCAGCCGCGAGGAAGGGCCCGCCGACGTGGCGGCCTACTGGCACAACGAGGGGCTGGCGCTGCCCTACTCGGCGCAGACCGACCGCGCGGTCTACAACCTCTTTGCCCGGGGCGGCGTGCCGCGCATCTACATAGCCGACCGCGAGGGCACCGTGCGCCTTGTCTACGGCGAACAAGGGGCCTCGGCCGGCAAGCTCCGCGCCGACATCGACGCCCTCTGCCGCGGCGAACGCATCTACTGAGAACAAAACTGACTGACACCATGAATAACGCAACGCTCAAAGCCCGCCTCATCGGCATGAACTTCCTGGAATTTGCCGTGTGGGGCGCCTACCTCACCTCGATGGGCACCTACCTCGTCGGGGTGGGCCTGGCCGAAAACATCGGCTGGTTCTACGCCGTCCAAGGCATCGTCTCGCTCTTCATGCCCGGCCTCATGGGCATCGTGGCCGACCGCTGGGTGCCGGCGCAACGCCTCTTGGGCCTGTGCCACCTCGTGGCGGGCCTCCTCATGGGCCTCACGGCCTGGGTGGGCCTCACGGCGGGGGCAGGCGTGGCCATGTCCGACCTGTTTGTGCCCTACACGGCGAGCGTGGCCTTCTACATGCCCACGCTGGCCCTGAGCAACTCGGTGGCCCTGAACGGCCTGACGCGCGCCGGCCTCGACACGGTGCAACACTTTCCGCCTATCCGCGTGTTTGGCACCATCGGGTTCATCTGCACCATGTGGGTGGTCGACCTGCTTGGCTTCCAAACGACCTATGCCCAGTTCTTCGTGTCGGGAGCCCTGAGCCTCGTGCTCGGCGCCTACGCCTTCACGCTGCCGGCCTGCCCCGTGAGCCGCGGCGGTGCGAAACAGTCGGTGGCCGACGCCCTGGGCCTGCGCGCCTTCAAGCTCTTCCGCGTGCGCCACATGGCCATCTTCTTCGTCTTTTCGATGCTGCTGGGCGTATCGTTGCAGATAACCAACGGCTTTGCCAACCCCTACATCACCAGCTTCGGCTCGCTGCCCGAATATGCCGACTCGTTCGGCGCCCGCCACGCCAACCTGCTCATCTCCCTCTCGCAAATCAGCGAGGCGTGCTGCATCCTGCTCATCCCCTTCTTCCTGAAACGCTTCGGCATCAAGAACGTGATGCTCATCGCCATGATGGCGTGGGTGCTGCGCTTCGGCCTCTTCGGCACGGGCAACCCCGGCGCGGGCGTTTGGATGTTTGTACTCTCGATGCTCGTCTACGGCGTGGCGTTCGACTTCTTCAACGTTTCGGGCGCGCTCTACGTCGACCAAAACACCGCCCCCGACATACGCAGCAGCGCCCAGGGCCTGTTTATGATTATGACAAACGGACTGGGAGCCACCATAGGCACGCTCTCAGCCCAGGCTGTGGTGAACCGCCTCGTCTACGCCGCCCCGCCCGCCGAGCAGCTGGCCGGCTGGCGCGCCTCGTGGTTCATCTTCGCGGGCTACGCCCTCCTGGTCTTCCTGCTCTTCGCCCTGAGCTTCAGGGAAAAGAAGCAGCCGGCGCAAGGCATAAACGACGCAAACGACGCAAAACGCTAAACCTGCCCCAAACGATGTGCGACTACGCCCATATTGAAAACATCAGGCTCAATAACGGCAAGACCGTCAAAGAGGTGAACGCCGACGTGCGCAAGGAAGTGGAAAACATCTACTTGGAAGGATGGTCGAAAGGCATCTCCATCCCTTTCTGGGACAGAGAAGGACGCTTCTATCTGGCCAATCCCGACGGCAGCGAGGATCTGGTGGAGCTCGACCGCCGAAAGAGAAGCTTCAAAGTGGTCTCGCGGACAGCCGAAAAGGGCAAAGGACGATATGCCTACCTGCTGAAACCCCTCTTAGGCTGAAAACAACGTCGGCAAGGCACGTTTCGCCTTTTTTTCACCTCAAAAACGAAAAAAGCGGCCCGGCCCTTTGCCGTTACCGGGAAAAAACCTAACTTTGCACCCGCAAACGCGAAATGCACTCTTAGCTCAGTTGGTAGAGCAACTGACTCTTAATCAGTGGGTCCAGGGTTCGAACCCCTGAGAGTGTACAAAGAGCGGCAGCGTCCCGCCCCACGGCGACGGAACGGAACGGGAAAACGCAGGGCCGCGCGTTTGTAACGATGCACTCTTAGCTCAGTTGGTAGAGCAACTGACTCTTAATCAGTGGGTCCAGGGTTCGAACCCCTGAGAGTGTACAAAAAGCGGAAGACCGAGGTCTTCCGCTTTTTCTTTGCCCCCTCGCGGGCGCTTGCAAGGCCGCCCGTGGCAGTAAGGCACGAAAAAAGGCGCGCGACGCCTCCCCAGCGGGGAGATGTCGCGCGCCTGCCTGTTGCGGAGCGGCCGCCCTGCGCCTTTACTGGCGGGCGCCGTACTGCTGGTCGAGGTTGAAGATGGCCGTGTCGCCCATTTTCTTGATGCGGTCCACAATGCCCGAGGCCGTGGCCTCTTCTTCCACCTGTTCGCGGATGAAGGTCCAGAGGAAGTCCTGCGTGGGACGGTCTTTCTCCTCAACGGCCAAGTCCATCAGGCCGTTGATGAGGCTCGTCACGTGGCATTCGTGCTCGTATACCACCTCGAAAGCGTGCAGCGGGCTCGTCCACGACTGCGGCACGACGGCCACCTCGCCCACCTTGGCCACGCCGCCGCGCTTGATGACGTAGTCGGCCATCTGATAGGCGTGGTCGAGCTCCTCCTGCGACTGCTTCTTCATCCAGTTGGCGAAGCCCGTGAAACCTTCCTTGTCGAAATAGAAAGCCATTGAGAGGTAAAGGTTCGACGACCACATCTCGGCGGCAATCTGTCCGTTGATTGCGTCTTGCAGTTTCTCTGAAATCATTGTTGCTCCTTTCTTTTTATGGTTTTATCGGGGGCATGGGGCGTTTCCCCTCCCCCGGCCTTTCGGCCGCCGCAAATTTACAGCTAAAATGGCTGAACATCGCGCGGTGGCCGCGGTTTTTAACCTACTTTTTCCTTTGCTTCTCCAAAGCCTCGGGCCCGAGGCCGAAGGTGTCGTCGGGGTAGAGCGCTTTCCACCATTCGGGCTCGTCTTTCAGCCAGTGGGCAAACCAGGCGAAGATGGCGTTCTGCCATTCGAGGCGCTTGTTGTAGTTGACGATGACGTGGTTCTCGCCGTCCACGGTGACAAACGAGACGGGGCGGCCCAGGATGCGCAGCGCCGTGAAGAGCTGTATGCTCTCGGTGGTGGGCACGTTGGTGTCGACCGTGCCGTGCATGAGCAGCAGGGGCGTGTGAATCTTGTCGGCGTGGAAGAGCGGCGACTGCTCGACGTAGAGCTCGGGGTTGTTCCACGGGTAGCTACCATACTGTGCGCCCTCGCCGTAGGTGAAGCCCCAGTAGCCGCCGCCCCAATAGCTGGCAATGTTGCTGATGCCCGCGTGCGAGACGGCAGCCGCGAAGATGTCGGTGCGCGTTTGGAGATATTCTGTCATGAAACCGCCGTAGGACGCTCCCATGCAGCCCACTTTGGCGGGGTCGACAAAGGGGTGCGCCTTCAAGAACGCCTGCGTGCCCTCGATTATGTCGTCGGCCGAGCCGCGGCCCCACGTGCCCACGTGGCGGGCGGCAAACTCCTGGCCGTAGCCCGTGGCTCCGCTCGGCTCCACGACGTAGACCACGTAGCCCTGGCCGGCCAGCACCTGGAAGGGGTACTGAAACTCGAGCAGACGCGGCGTGGGCGTGCAGCCTCCATAGTAGTAAACAATCATGGGATAGCGCTTCGAGGCGTCGAAGCCGGGCGGAAGGAAGTAGAACCCGTCGATGGTGTCGCCGCGGCTCGAACGGAACGTCCAGTCGTGGCAGGTGCCGATGGCCAGCCCGGCTGCCATGGCGTCAAAGTCGATTTCGCCGATGCGCCGCACAGAGGGTTCGGCCTTGTCGAGCGTGCAGAGATACATGTCGCGGGCCCGTTCGCCCGTCTGGCCGAAGACGACGGCCAGGGGGCGCCCGGTGCGGGCTATGTCGTAGCCCTGCACGTAGGTGACGGGCAGGCGGAAGGCCATGATCTTGCCCGTTTCGGGGTCGAGGGAGAAGAGCGACTCGTCGGGACCGTCGGTGGCCTTGAAATAGATGAGCCCGTCGGCGTCGGACCAACGGTAGCTGCCGACGGAGGGCTTGAAGTCGGGCATGAGGGCCCGCACGCTGCGGGCGTCGGGGTCGTAGAGATAGAGACGATTGTCGAACACGCTGGCAATCTGCCCCGGGCGGATGCGGCTGCCCACGCCGTCGAACGCGGCGCCCGAGGCCTGCACGAGCAGGCGGCGGCCGTCGGGGGCGAAGCGGGCCGAGGAGATGAACGTCGTGTCGGCCAGGAGCGTGTCGACGGCGCCGGTGTAGGCATCCATGGCCACGAACGTGGAGCGCTGGAAGGGTTGCTTCGAGGGCTGCATGTCGTTATATTGCAGCAGGAGGCGCTTGCCGTCGCGCGAGATGTCGGCCAGCCACACCGAGCGGCTGCCGAAGGTGAGGCGCCGCACGGCTCCCGTCTTCAGGTCGAGACGGAAGAGCGCACTGCGGTTGCGCCAGCCGGGCTGGCGGTCGTCGGGCTCTACCAGGCGCTTGAGGCTGCCCTTGTCCTTGCGGCCGCCCTCCGTCTGGGAGTAGACAAGATAGTCCTCTGTAGGCGAGAGCGTGAAGCCCGTCGAGGGCAGGGCCTCGAAGAGCACGCTCTCGCGCCCCGTGGCGGGATCGAGCTCGACGAGCTGCTTGCCAAGGGCTCCGTCGCGCGTGTAGCACAGGACGTCGCGGCGGGCCATCCAGCGAAAGTCGGGGGCGTCGGAGCGCCGCAGCACCTCGCGCTGCGTTTTCGTTTCGGTGACGACCGTGCGCCACAGGTTGCTGCCGTCTTTCTTCGTGTAGTAGTAGCGCGTGACAAGGTACTTTCCCGAGGGCGAAAGGGCCACCGAAGCGTAATGGTCGCCCCACATCATCTCACCCATGGTGTAGGGGCGCTTCGACTCGTCGTTGAGCTTGAGCGAGGTCAGAGCGTCGCCCGTGAGCATCACGTCGAACGAGTCTTTCGCCTCGGGCACGGCCAGGCTCACCAGCGCCACCTCGGCGCGCCCGGGCGTGAGCGTGAGCTTTCCGTCGGAGGGCAGTTCGCGGTCGTCCACGTAGACCTTGTAGTGCTTCATGCCCTGCACGCGCAGGGTGGCCTCGACGTAGCGGGGCGCCGTGAGCGTGAAGCGCAGCACGCGCAGCGTACCGGCGTCGTCGGCCGCGAGGGCCTCGCCCCGGCTCACCCGGCCCACGGGCGTGGCCCCGGCGAAGCGGGCGGGCGGATTGTTCTTCACATATTCCTCAACGTCGAAGGCCTTTCCCTTGGCGTCGACGGTGTCGGTGGCATACGGGCGGGGAAAGCTGAACGCGGCCAGCACGTCGGCCCGTTCGACCCGCAGCGTGTCGGCGGCCTGCGTTGTCAGGGCGCAGGCCGCACAAAGCATTAGCAGTGTTTTTCTCATATCCTTGGGTAATCGGTTTGTCGTTTTCCGTCAGCGGGCGGCTTCGGCGGCCTCGGCCGCATGTTCCAGGGCTTTCTGGCGCCCCAGGGCCGCAAAGTCTTTTTTTCGGAGCTTGAAACTGTTGGTCAAGTACTTGTCGCGCACGATCTGGTTGGCGGCCAGCTCCTCGGGCGTGCCTTGGAACAGGATGCGCCCCTCGAAGAGCAGGTAAGCGCGGTCGGTGATGCAGAGCGTCTCCTCAACGTTGTGGTCGGTGATGAGCACTCCGATGTTATGGCTCTTTAATGTCCACACGATGTACTGGATGTCCTCGACGGCGATGGGGTCGACGCCGGCGAAGGGCTCGTCGAGCATCACAAACTTGGGGTCGATGGCCAGGCAGCGGGCTATCTCGGTGCGGCGCCGCTCGCCGCCCGAGAGGCGGTCGCCCAGGTTTTTCCTCACCTTTTGGAGGCTGAACTCCTCGATGAGGCTTTCCAGGCGTTCGCGGCGGTAGGCGGCGGGGCGGCCCGTCATTTCGAGCACCGAGGCGATGTTGTCCTCGACCGTCATCTTGCGGAACACCGAGGCCTCCTGGGCCAGATAGCCGATGCCCAGTTTGGCGCGCTTGTAGACGGGATATTCCGTGATGTCGTGGTCGCCCAGATAGCAACGCCCGCCGTTGGGCACGACGAGGCCTGTCGTCATGTAGAACGAGGTGGTCTTGCCCGCCCCGTTGGGCCCGAGCAGCCCCACTATTTCGCCCTGCTTCACGTCGAACGATACGCCGTTGACCACGGTGCGCTTGCCATATTTCTTCACCAGCCCCTCGGCGCGGAGCACCATTGCGTCCCCGCCGCCTCCGGCCGGCCGGCTGTTGTCGTCGTTGTTCATGTTACCGTTGTTTGTTGCGATGGCTATATTATATATATGGTGTGCCCGGGCGGCAGGCCCGGGCTTCTTTCGTTTCCTGCTGCGCAAACTTAGGGAAAAACGGCGGAATAGACGAACAAACGGCCCACAAATAAGGCCGAGCGGGGCGATATGGCCACAGGGGCGGGCGGAAAGTCAGGCTGCGGCTCGGAAAAGGAAATAAAAACGGCGTTTTTCTCATCCTTACTCTCGCCTTGCGCTTCTTTGGCTCCGCCCAAGTCAGGCTGCGGCTCGGAAATGAAAGGAAAAGCGAGCTTTTCCTTTACATTTCTCTCGCCTTGCACTAACTTTGTCCCCCGGAAAAACAAAAAGAAACGGACATGACCCGAAAAAACATCAAGAAAACCTTGCTCGCCGCGGCGGGAGCGCTCGTGCTGCTCGTGGGCGCGGGCTGCCTCATGCTGCTTACGCCCGCCTCGGGGCGCGAACAGACGGTCTACCTCTACCTGGACGACGACGACAACGCCGACTCGGTCTATGCCAAGCTCGACACGGCGGCCGCCACGGGCAGCCTGCCGGGCTTCCGCCTGCTCGACGCCTGCCTGGGCTACTCGCAACGCATCCGCCCCGGACGCTACGCCGTGACGCCCGACATGAGCACGCTGCGCCTCTTCCGCAACCTGCGCAACGGCAGCCAGGCGCCCGTGAGGCTCACCATCCCCGTGGTGCGCACGCCCGAAAGGCTGGCAGCCGAACTGGCGCGCCACCTGCAACCCGACTCGGCCACGCTGGCACGCTGCTTTGCCGACGAGGCCTTCTGCCGCCGCTACGGATGCGACACGGCTACGCTGCTCTGCCTCTTCCTGCCCAACACCTACGACGTGTGGTGGAACACAACGCCCGACGCCCTGATGCGCCGCATGCAGCGCGAGAGCCGCGCCTTCTGGACCGACGAGCGACGGGAGCAGGCACGCGCCGCCGGCCTCACGCCCAACGAGGTCATTACGCTGGCTTCTATCGTCGAGCAGGAAACGGCCGACAACAGCGAGAAGCCCCGCGTGGCCGGCATGTACCTGAACCGCCTGCACCGCGGCATGAAGCTGCAGGCCGACCCCACCGTGAAATATGCCCTGGGCGACTTTTCGCTGCGGCGCATCCTCCACAAGCACCTGGCGGCCGACAGCCCCTACAACACCTACCGCTATGCCGGCCTGCCCCCGGGCCCCATTTGCATCCCCTCGCTGGCAAGCATCGAGGCCGTGCTGCGGTATGAGCGCCACAACTACATCTTTATGTGTGCCAAGGAGGACTTCTCGGGCTCGCACAACTTCGCGGCCACGGGCGAGGAGCACATGGAGAACGCCCGCCGCTACGCCGAGGCGCTCGACCGCCGCGGCATACGCTGACAGCCCCGCCACAAACGGCTCCACAGGCGCCCGCCACCACCGGCGGGCGCCTTTTTCGTGCCCGGCCCGGGCGGCGCGGGGCGGGCGGCCGGGCCGTGTGCGCTATATGGCAAAGCGTTAAAGCGGACGCCCACCGCCGTCCGCCTTTTAGCGTTGTTTTCGTGCGTCGGTGCGGCCTCCCGGGCAATCCATCCCATGGATTTCTGTTTCCATCCCATGGATCGGCCGATCCATCCCATGGAAATTTCGTTCCATGGGCACTTTTCAGAAGAAAATTCCCTCCGATTTGCGCCATATAGTGGCGAAAATGGCGTTTTGGGGCGTCTCCGTGGCGGGGCCTCGCGCAGATGTGGCTGAAAACCAAGGCTTTCTGATTTTCGCTCATTTGCGAGCGACTGACTTTGCGCGCGAAAATATTCGATTCTCCGTGTTAAAAAAAAGCGGCGGCGGCCCGCTGCCGGCCTGCGGGACGCCCGCGGGCGGCTTGCCCACAAACGGAGCGGCGCATGGGCTGTTAGTCCGTTTTTTTCGTAACTTTGCGACCGATTGCAGCCATGACGAACGAACAATACCCCTCGAAACTGCTGGAACGCGCCGTCTCGGAGTTTGCCCGCCTGCCGGGCATCGGCCGCAAGACGGCCCTGCGCCTCACGCTCCACCTGCTGCGCCAGGACAGCGCGGCGGTACACGCCTTCAGCGAGAGCCTGACGCGCCTGCGCGACGAGGTGAAATATTGCCGCGTGTGCCACAACATCTCCGACACAGACGTGTGCGACATCTGCGCCAACCCGCTGCGCGACGCCTCGACCATCTGCGTGGTGGAAAACATCCGCAGCGTGCTATCCGTCGAGAACACGGGCCAATATCACGGCCTCTACCACGTGCTGGGCGGCGTCATCTCGCCCATGGACGGCATCGGGCCGGCCGACCTCGAGCTCGAATCGCTCGTGGAGCGCGTGGCGGCGGGAGGCGTGCGCGAGGTCATCCTGGCCCTCAACCCCACGATGGAAGGCGACACGACCAACTTCTACATCTCGCGCAAACTGGCGCCCTATCCCGACGTGCGCCTCACGGTGCTGGCGCGCGGCGTGAGCGTGGGCGACGATCTGGAATATACCGACGAGGTGACGCTGGGCCGCTCCATCGTGAACCGCGTGGAGCTCGCTCAGGAAAAAAACGGCCTGTGAGCCCCGCAAGGCAACCGGCCACGGAAAACAACACATTCACCCATGCAAAAAAAACTTCAACTGCTCACGGGGGCCCACATCGCCCTTTGGGTCACGACAGCCGCCTGGGCCGCCCTCTCAGAGCTCGGGCTCGTGCCCGCCGACTACGCCGCCCCCACGCCCGAAACGACCTATGCGCTCGACCTGCTGAGCATCGTTACGGCCATCGGCGGGGGCTGGGCCGCCATGCGCCTGCTCGCGCTCGACGGCGTGCGCCGCAAGATAGCCCATGCCCCGCTGCCGGCGGCGCTCGGCGTCTACGCCCGCTGGGCCACCCTGCGCCTGGCCGTGGTGGGGCTCGCCCTGTGGTATAACGTGGCGGTCTATTATGCCTGCACCGCCCACACCACGGCCGCCTACTGTCTGCTCATAGCCGCCGGCGCCAGCCTGTTCTGCATCCCCTCGGCCAAGGACTTCGAAGCGCTGCGCTCCGACAACGGGAAAAAGCCATGAAACTCTCCGTCATCCTCGTCAGCTACAACGTCCGCTACTACCTGGAACAGGCCGTGCGCTCCGTGCTGCTCGCCGCCGGCACCGACATCGCAACGGAAATCTTCATCGTCGACAACGCCTCGACCGACGGCTCCGTGGGCTACCTCTCGGCACGCTTCCCGGCCTCGCGCCACCCCAATGTCCACATCATGGCCAACAAGGGCAACGCGGGCTTCGGACGGGCCAACAACCAGGCGCTCGCCCGGGCCACGGGCGAATATGTGCTCTTCCTCAACCCCGACACCCTCCTCACCGAAAACACCCTGCGCGACTGCCTCGCCTTTGCCGACGCCCACCCCGACATGGGCGCGCTGGGCGTCGAGATGCTCAAGGCCGACGGCACGTTTGCCTTCGAGTCGCGCCGCGGCCTGCCCACGCCCTGGACGGCCTTCTGCAAGATGAGCGGCCTGGCAGCCCTGCGACCCCGCTCGAAACGCTTCGGCAAATACTACATGCGCTACCTCGACGCCACGCGCCCCGCTCGCATCGAAATCGTGTCGGGCGCCTTCTTCATGGCCCGGCGCGAGGCCCTCAACGCCTGCGGCGGCTTCGACGAGGACTTCTTCATGTATGGCGAGGACATCGACCTCTCCTACCGCCTGCTCAAGCGCGGCCTCCACAACTACTACCTGCCCACGCCCATCCTCCACTACAAGGGCGAAAGCACGCAAAAGAGCTCCTACCGCTACGTCCACGTGTTCTACGAGGCCATGCTCATCTTCTACCGCAAGCACTACCGCCACAGCCACATCAGCCTCACGCTGCTCGTCAAGACGGCCATCCTGGGCCGCGCCCTCCTGGCCCTTGCCGCAGGCTGCGGCCGGCGGCTCCTGCGCCCCTTCCGCCACCCGCGGCTCAGCGTGCGCCCCCGCTACCTGTTTCTGGGCCCCGAGAGCCACTTTGCCGCCATCCGCGACCTGGCCGCCCGCCACGGGCTCGACGTCACCTGCCGCACGGCCGACGACGCCGCCACCGCCGCCGACGGCACGTACCGCTACGTCATCTACGACACAACGGCCTTCACCCCCGGCCGCATCCTCGACCTCGCCAAGCGCTCCGACCACCGCAGCACCCTCTGCACCTACTATCACGCCGACCGGCTGCTCATCTCCAAAGACGACATCTTCGCCCCGGCACCCGACGGCGCGGCCGCAACGCCCCAACCGCAACAGCCATGACCCCACACGACAACCACCCCGACGGCAGCATCTTCCTGCGTGCCATGGAGCCCGAAGACCTCGAACTGCTCTACACCATCGAAAACGATAGCTCGCTGTGGGACGTCGGCACCAACCGCTCGTTCTTCTCGCGCTACGCCCTGCGCCGCTACCTCTCGGAGCAACCCGCCGACATCTTCCAGAGCGGCGACCTGCGCCTCACCATCTGCCGCCGCACCGACGCCCGCCCCGTGGGCCTCGTCGACCTCACCGGCTTCAACCCCATCGACAGCCGCGCCGAAGTGGGCATCGCCCTCCTGCGCGAAGCCCGCGGCCACCGCTACGGCACCGAGGCCATAGCCCGCCTCGAAGAGTTTGCCACGGGCCAGCTGCGCCTCCACCAGCTCTACGCCTACATTTCCACGGAAAACAACCCCGTGTGCCGCCAGCTCTTCCTCTCCGCTGGCTATCAGGAAGTTGCCGTCCTCCCCGACTGGCATTTCCTCCGCGACGACTACGAAGATGTATCGCTCTTCCAAAAAATTTTCGAAAAAAAACGTCGGAAAATTTGCAGGTAAAAAAAAAGTTCGTACCTTTGCACTCGCAATCGAGAGAGATGCAAGCCCAACAACAAGGTGCGTTAGTTCAGCTGGTTAGAATACATGCCTGTCACGCATGGGGTCACGGGTTCGAGTCCCGTACGCACCGCTTACGAAAAAAGACTGAA
>CALUNU010000016.1 GCA_944322095.1 uncultured Alloprevotella sp. | reverse complement strand
CGCAGAATATGCGGCAAATATAGTTGTTTTTTACCGCATAATCAAGCATAAGCAAAAAATACCGCAGCATTTGCGGCTTCCACACCTTATATATATACGCGCGCGAGGAGAAGCGTCAAACCTCCAATCCCGTGACGAAGCAATGGGTAAAGTGAAGGTCGGGCGCGTTGCCCCGACCTTCATCTTACCCTACATGGGTTTTATCATTTTCTCGATAAATTCAATTTCTTCATCGGTTAGATGATATTTTGCATAGAGTTGCTGGTCTATCTCAGGGATTGGTCTATTCCAATCTATATCACTATGTTCTGTAAAGTCTTGCAGAGGTACAAATCTCCACGTTTCTTTGCTGTTATCTTGCGTAACTTTCAGTATTCCAAGTAAAGTTCTTGCAAATTTGGTTTTGATATATTTTAATAAAGCCATAGCTTCCACTTGGCTTTCAAATGCGCCGACACCTATGAAAGATTGTGTATAGCCAATCAACGGCTCGCCAATCAACGGCGTAGATAATATTTCGCCAATAGCACCAGTTCCATTGCTTTTGGGAACAATGACTTTCCATTTACCAAGGCAGGGATGCTCTTCTACAAATGTTGAGTTTATCCATCTGATTTCTCTCGTATTTTTAATCAATCCTAATATCTTAATATCATTGTCATCTTCTTTACTCAAATGGAAAATTTCCTTGAGTCCAAATATCGAAGTTGTTAAACGACGTTCATTACCATTGCTTCCAATCTTAGACCTCAAATTGGGGTAAGCTCCATATAGTGCGGTTAAGTTAAATTTGTTTTGTGGATAAATTATATTACTCAATGGTGAATATATTTCATTGGTTTCAACAACTTTACTGTATATGCCATTAAGTTCTTGATAAGCTGTAAAAGACCCTATTTTGCCAAAGAGCTGCTTTGCATCGCGAAAACAAACAGCAACGCCACCCTTTATATCTACATTTGGAAAAACATCAGTACTCTTTGCTTTATACCAAATTACTTTAAAATGCTCATCGTTTAATACTTTCAGATTCCATTCATGCGGAGTTTTTCCTGCATCAAAAAGATAGCGAGCAGGTGTTATAAGGCTTACTTTATCTGAAATTTTAAAAGATACATCCATAAAATAATTATAAACAGGTATATCGCTTGTTCTTTCTGTCGTTACCTGATACGGTGGATTACCTACTATTGCATTGAATTTCATATTATCGTCATCATTGGCTTTCCAGAACGAGTGTCCCTTTGGCATCTTCTCGATGAAGTTCTGAGGCTTGTTCTTGATTTGGTTGATTAAATCCTCGAAATAACGCGTGTTCACTTTCGCTTTTCGGAAGCCCACCAGCGTCCGTTTGGTGATGCTCTTCGCCATCGGCGTTTTGCAGACCACGAAGATGTTTTCCGCCACGACCTTGTCCCACACCGCCTGCTGTTCTTCCAACGTGTCGGCAGAAAGGGTGCTGTCTTTCAGCCGGGCGCGATAAATGCCGTAAGCCATGTAGAGCGGGTAGAGCCCCGACTTCGAATTGATTTCCAAGATCCGTGCATCGGGGGTGAACACTTCGGCCGTCACCTTGCCATGATCGACGAAGCGCGGTTCGTCAAGCGTATGCTCATACGCCTCGTCAAAGAAGTTATAGCCGCCCAAGCAGTCGCCGAGGTGCATGTTCACCACGCGCCACGGCGTAAGCACCGTTTCCTTGTCGGGGTTGCGGAAGGTGCTGAAGATGTCCGTAATGCGCCCGATGCGTTCTTCCACGCTCAGCCTGTCCGCGGCCCTGGCCATCGCACGGATGCGCTTGCCCGCCGCACGGAAGATGTCGGGGTCGTAATATTTCTTGAAGGCGTTGAACTGCTGCTTGTTCACTCCCTTGGGCATGAACTCCTCCCACGAGCGATCGTCTATCTTCTCGGCGAAGTTGTCGATGGTGATTTCCTCGTCCTCGTTGTCCAATTCCGCACCATAGATGAGCAAAGGCATACGGATGGAAATGCCCCGGAGGATGGAGATGGCTGCCTCGCGGTTCTTCGTCTTCTTTTTCAGTTCCTCCAATCTGCGCTTCTCTTCCTCGGAGAGTCCCTTCTTGGGTTTCTTTTCCAGCTTCTCCTTTTCCTCGTATTCCTCGCCCGTCAGCCCTTGGCTGTTGATGTCCACCTGACCCGCCTTGGGCATGGCCTTGGTCTGGCCGATGATTTTTTTCAGTTTGTCAAACTCCTGCAACTCCACATCGTCCAGCCTCAACAACTCGTCGTTGTAAAGGCTGTTGTCCTCGAAGCCATTGCGCACGACGCGTTCCACGTAGACCCGTTTGAGCTGTTCCAACATGCGCGGCACGTCAAACTTATCCATGCGTGAGCCCTCGATGGCGATGACGGGGCAGAAGTTGAGAAAATCGCCCATCGTCTTGCGGTCGTCCTGCG
Source organism: uncultured Alloprevotella sp. (assembly GCA_944322095.1). Classification (GTDB taxonomy): domain Bacteria; phylum Bacteroidota; class Bacteroidia; order Bacteroidales; family Bacteroidaceae; genus Alloprevotella. The sequence continues at coordinate 44,677 of CALUNU010000016.1, read as the reverse complement.
AGGTCTTTCCCGCCTTGGCCGAAATCTTGGCCGTCTCGGCCAGCACGCGCAGCGTGCGGTCGGGCGCAAAGTCGAACACGTAGCATTGTTCCTTCACCCGTCCGTTGATGGTGGCAGGAGTCTGCACGCGGAAGATAGTCTGCATATAGCTGGATGCCGCCGTGTTGTATGAACCCGCGAGCATGAGAACGGCCGTCCACGCCGGTACGCTCACGCCCGTTGTCAAACGTCCGCACGACAGGGTGATGGTACGCGTTGCCTCGGGATCTTTGCCGATGGCACTTTTCACAGCCTCCAAAGCGTCGCGGCTTTCCTCGTCCTCGTCGCCGTCGCCCGCCACGTTGACAATGGTGAAGTGCTGAAACACCGGGTGACGTTGAAGCAATGCGCTGAGCGCCTTGGCCTCCTTCACTCCCGGCAACATCCACAGCGTATGACGGAAAATGTCCCGGTACTCCTCGCTGGCGAAAGGATAACAGCTATCTTCGTCCTCCTTGGTCAGCAGGTTGAGGAAAACGGAAACATCGCGTTCGTGGATAAAACTACCCTCACCGTTCACGCGGAAAAACTCGCGGAAATTGAAGGCCAAGTCCTCATCTGCAAAATCGCGGAGCAAGCGTCCAAGGTCGTAGGTATAGATGTTCATGGCGGGCAGTGCTGCGTAGGGATTTGGGTCGCCCGGATGTTCCTTGTCCCATTCCAGCTTGGCGCGTTGCTCCATCACGTAATCCCAGGTATATATCTCGTCTTCCTTGAAATCGTCCAACAAATTGAAAGGAGTGCCGCTGAGTCGCAACACTTTTGTGTTCTTCTTGACGAGTTCCGCCATCACCGCCTCGCCCAGTTCCGTCCGTGTGCCCTCGTGTGCCTCGTCCACAATGATCAAGTCCCAGGGTGTGGCAAACACTTCGTCGTTTTTGTCGAAATTACCACCCACCAGCTCCGAGCCGCGCAAGTCCTGCATGGAAGCAAAGTAAAGATAATGCAGCCCGTTGGCCTTTGCCCGTCGTTCAAGATTCGCAAAACTTTCCCCCAATCGCTTACCGACGGCGTTCTCCTTGGAGCCATAGGAAAAAGGGGTGTCTGATTCATAGAAAATCTTACCGAAGTCATCAAACCATCCCGCGTTGACAGCCGGGCGGTGGGTCAGGATGAGTGTCCGTCGGAAATCCATGTCCTTGACCACCTGCAAGGCCGACAGAGTCTTGCCGAAACGCATCTTGGCGTTCCAAAGCATCTGGTTGCCTTTCCTGAACTTCCGCTCGGTTTTGTCGATGGCCTCCTGCTGCTCGGGGCGGAATATGATGGGGCTTTGCTTGTGCGTCACTTCTCCCGGCAACAGAGATTCTCTACCCTCCTTGACAGCTGCGATGGCGTTTTTCGCAGTTTCCAAGTCGGTGATGAACCATTCGTTGGCCCCCTTCACCTTGTCAAACACCTTCTTCTTCACGCCGGAACATTCCAATACAGCATGCACTTCCTTGTCGTTGAACGATTGTAAACCGCCCCGGTTGTAGAGAGCCAACTCGGTGTGGAGCAGCTCGTAGCGGATGCCAGCCGTCTGCGTGTACTGGTTGATGCGTTTCCTGGCCGCCTCGTTCAAGGGTTTGCTGTTTGGCGTCAGCCCGATGACATTTTCTTCGTTACAAGTTGCCTCGCCTATTTTCAGGCAGCCTTCGTGGTCGGCATCGTTGATGCGAAACACGTATATCAGCTTCAATTTGAGGGACGAGAAGTATTTCATTGGCATTTATTTAAGAGATCGATAAATTTGATCTTCCTGCTTTTGCTCCCGGTCTGCGGGTCCTTGGTCCGCCAGTCCCTGATGAGACAATACGTTCCGTTGTGCTTGAAGAGGTCGTTCGTGCGGCATCCCTCGCAGGGCGTAACAACTTCCTTGGTTTCACCGAAAAGGGTCTCTTCCGTGTGCACGTTGTCCTTGCAGCTTCCCGGGACAACGCATTTCAGTCCGTCCATCTGCCACACGTTCCACGAGATGACGTAGGCAATGTATTTGATGGATCTCAGCAAGGGGTTCTTGCCGAACTTGGCACGGTAATACTCGATGAAGGAACAGAGCATCGACTCGCGGGCGATGAGCAGGTTGTCGCCCTGCCACTCGTAAGCGTAGGTACTCTTGTAGGCTTCCTGCGCGGCTTTCAGCCACCGGCCGGAAGTGTCGGTATTCTCGCTGACGACGCGCAGCTTACGGTCAAGCAAGCCTATGCGCTCGCCAAGGGGTATGACGGCCCCGGTGGTGGCGTCGTAGCGGCTGGCGATATAGGGAGCCTCACCGCAGGTTATTTCAAGGCGGGTGTCGCGGACGTAGTCCTTCCATGTTTTTCCTTCGGGAAAGGTTATCTTATCGGGGTTCGTCGTCCACCCGTGCGTACCGTCTTCTGACGTATATTCCGTGTTGAACACATCTTTTCGCCCGAACCACGCTTCGTCAATGAGGTTGTTCTGTGCGTTGCACACCCATGCGGGGGTGAACACCTCCGCCATGTCGCGAACGCGCGCCGACTGGGTTGCCTTGTGCTTTAGGATGCGGGGCATGATGACCTGTCCGTTCTCGCCCGTGATAAGTTCAGGGAGTATTGGGTCATAATAGCCATACCCTGTGCCAAGGTGTTCGTAATCGGAGGTTGCCCAAAAGATGTTGTGCACGTCGTCGTCCTTGCTCGTCGTATGGTCTTTGAGCAGGGTGGCCAACAGCTCCGGCGAAGCCAGAAGTATGTCGTTTTCTAATATGTCTGCTATGTCCGACATGTCTTATATGCATGAAGCCAAGCGTATCTCCTGACGGGAGATGCTCTATTGGAGGCAAAATTACACTTATTTGCGATAAACGGGCATTATTCAGTCATTCGTATAGTTATTTATTTATCAGTTTGCTTGGGGTTAAGCAAGTGCCTTAGCCATTTTGATGTTCCAGCAGCCATTTCCAGATGGGGAGGATTGTTATTTTTCTGCCTCCCAGCTCCACTGTCCTTTCCTCATCCCGGGTGATAACGAATAAATCCTTGCAGGGTAAGACCTTGCATAGATTGACAAGAGCCTTGGTCTCCCGTTCAAAGGTTGCTGTGTCTGAAAGAGAATAGCATACTTGGATGGCCGTCTCCTTGTCAGGTAAATAGAAGTCCACTTCCACGTTCTTGTTGTAGAAAAACACCGCGTCTTCCCTGCCATATTTCCGCAGCAAGGTAATGGCCACCAAGTTTTCCAGCAGTGAGGTTTCGGCATCCAAAAGGAAGAGGTAAAGAATGCCATTATCAGTAAAATAGTACTTGGGCGTGGTTTCCTTTTCCACCAGCTTGCCCGCGATGTTCTGTACAGGTGTGACAAGCCAAGCGTCCTTGGCATATTCCAGATAATTAATGACGGTGGATTTTCCCACTTTCACACCCGTAGAGGAAATGATGTTAGTCAGGCGGGAGAATGAAATGGGCTGTTTTACGCTTTCTGCCAGCTTCTTGAAGAGAACACGTAGGGCAAAGGTGTTAGTAACTGCATGACGGGTTGCTATGTCTCCCAAGTAAATTTTCTGCTACATGCTGGTCAGGTAGTCTCTTTTGGCTTTCAACTCCGCTCCCTCGGGAAAACCTCCGAAGTGAAAATAGTCTTCAAAATATCGCAACACCTCAGCCCGACTTTCTGTGGCATAAAGCGAGATGGAGGTAAGGCGCACGTGATTGGCTGTCAGGTATTCCATAAAACTGTAAGGATACACATTTACGTTTATGTATCTTCCCTCCAAGGTGGTCTGTATTTCTGAGCTTAACATCTTAGCGTTGCTGCCTGTGATGTAAACCTTGTATTTGGCGTCAGCCAGCCTACGAGCAAACTTTTCCCACCCCTCTATATTTTGAATTTCATCCAAGAAGAGGATAGGCCGCTTGCCATACATCTCCATGTGGGTTTCTAACAACAGGTTCAAGTCCTCTCTGCCCATTTCCCCTAAACGCTCATCCTCAAAGTTGATGTAGAGAATTTCATCCCAACCTGTGCCATTGGCTAGAAGTTGTTGGATTCGCTGGTACAACAAGTATGATTTACCAGCCCTGCGGATTCCCACAAAAACATAGTTCCCGAAATCTTCAAAAGAGAAATCACGGGGTACAACCTCATGCCTTGGTATTTCAGCTTGATTGTCGGCTATGATGGATTTAAGAAGTTCTTTGTTCACACCTTTGTCTTGTTGATAGGACAAAAATAACGATATTTCGTCTTGCAAAGAAAACAAAAGATATGAATTTTAATTTAGCTTTCAACCGCAGCAATAGAGTAGATGCAGATAAATCACCCATATTCTCCCTCTCCATGCACAGCCTTAACCAGCCCCTCAGCCAGCTGTGAGGCATTCAGGCTGCGGTCAAGGAACCACGTAGTCCTGCCAGAGATGCTCCATGGTAACCTCCTTGGTGTTGACTTCAATGAAAGGCAGCTTGGGACGATGGATGACGGTTTCTTCCCTATGGAGAGTAAGGACAGGGCTTACTTCACCTTATTAAATGGCGCAGAAAAAACCGCCGCGCTGCGCTGCCGGCACAGCGACAACCATCTCTCCCACTTTGCAATACTTTCTTAACCTATTTGAAAAAAGGCTTGCTGCGGCCTTATCATCGCTGTAACAACTTTGGGAGACCTTTGCACCGAGAAAAAAACAATACGAAAGAACAGATGAATTTCAAATCCATTACGACCAAGACGTTCTTCTTGGTGCTATTCTTTTCGATTCAATGCCTGACGTCCCTGGCGGGCATCGTCAAGGGCACCGTTCGCGACACGGCCAGCGGCAAGCCGCTGCCGGGAGCCATCGTCAAAGCCAACGACGGTGGCGACGGCGACGTGACAGACATCAACGGCGAATATTCGTTCGAAGTGGCCGACGGCACTTACGAAATTACGGTTAAATATATCGGTTACAAGACGGTAACCAAGAAAGACGTCACGGTGGGTGCCGCGGGCGTCACGGTCGACTTTCAGATGGAAACCGACTCGCGCATGCTGGGCGAGGTGTCGGTCAAGGTGCGCCGCAACATGGAGAACGAGCGCGCCCTGCAAGCCGTGCGCCAGGAGGCCAACATCGCCATTGAGAACATCGGTGCCAAGGAAATGAGCACGAAGGGCCTGAGCAACGTGGAAGAGGGCGTGAAGCAGATTACGGGCATCTCTATTGCCGACGCCGGGCAGCTCATCGTGCGCGGTCTGGGCGACCGCTACAGCACGACAACGCTCAACGGCCTGCCCATCGCCTCGCCCAACCCCGACAACAAGCTCGTGCCGCTCGACCTGTTCCCATCGAGCACGGTGCAGAACATCACCGTGAGCAAGGTGTACGACGCGGCCGTCTTTGCCGACTACTCGGGCGCCCACATCGACATCAGCACCAAGGAGAACGTGCCCGACGACTTCTTCAACGTGAGCTTCAACGTGGGCGGCGCCTTCAACACGCTGGGCAAGGACTTCTACATGATGGACCGCGACGGCACGCTGCTGCGCACGCCCTCGCTCGACGAGTCGATCTACAACATGCAGCTGAGCGACTTCAACGAGTATGTGCGCTCGCACAACATCTTCAAGACCACCTTCGACGTGGAGCGCCGCAAGGCCCTGCCGCAGTTTGGCGGCAACATCGGCTTTGGCAAGAACATCGCCATCAAGGACCAGACGCTGAGCATCCTGGCCTCGCTGAGCGCCAGCAACGGCACGCAGAACGTCTACGACGCCTTCTATAAAACGCTGGAAGCCTCGACGGGCAACGCCCAGAGCGACTTTACGTACGACCAATACACCAGTTCGCTCCAACTGGCCGGCCTCGGCTCGCTGGGCGTCACGCTGCGCGAAGAGGACCACCTGGGCTACTCCTTCTTCTACGCCCGCAACGCCAGCGACTCGTACGAAACGCGCACGGGCTTCGACACCGACGGCTACCAGCTGCTGGGCAGCAACAACGTGACGCACATCTACACGCTGCAAAACCACCAGCTGAACGGCCTGCACCACTTTGGCCCGCTGTGGGAGCTCACGTGGGGCGGCTCGTTCAGCAAGACGAGCAGCGAGGAGCCCGACCGCCGGCAGGTGATGCTGCTGCGCAACGACGACGGCACGTACAGCCTCTTCAAGCGCAACCGCCAGGAGACGATGCGCTACTACGGCGACCTCACCGAAAAGGAATGGGTGGCCAACGTGGCAGCCAAATACAAATGGACCGACAAGGACTACGTGCGCTTCGGCTTCAGCTATAAGGACAAAGACCGCGACTACATGGGCACGCGCTTCTTCTACAACCTCAAGCAGCTCGACCCCGTCATCACCGACATCTACAACATGAGCCCCTACCTGAACCAGGAGAACGTGGCCGCCGGCATCATCGACATCAACCGCCGCATGCAGTCGCACGACGCCTACCGTGCGGGCAACGAAATCTATGCCGCCTACGTCACGACGGACTTCTACCCCCTTTCGTCGCTGCTGGTCAACGTGGGCCTGCGCTATGAGCTGAGCAAGCAGTGGGTGGAATATGCCATGGAGGGCTTCCTGAAATTTTCGAGCCGCCGCGACCTCGACAAGCACGACATCTTCCCCACCATCAACCTGAAATATTCGGTCAACAAGAGCAACGACCTGCGCCTTTCGCTCTCGCGCACCGTGACGCGCCCCTCGTTTATCGAGATGGCCCCGTTCCTCTACCAGGAGTCGTACGGTTCGACGCAGATCCGTGGTAACGAGGATCTGAAGAACGGCTACAACTACAACCTCGACGTGCGCTACGAGCACTTCAACCGCGAGGGCGACCTTTTCTCGGTGACGGCCTACTTCAAGCACCTGGACAGCCCCATCGAGCGCACGCAGCGCCTCAACGGCGGCGCCACGATGTACTCGTTCCAAAACGCCGACCAGGGCATGGCCACCGGCCTTGAGGTGGAACTGCGCAAGAAAATATTGAAAGACGTGCGCGTGGGTGCCAACGTATCGTACATGTACACCAACGTGAAGCTCCCCGACGGCGGTGCCTACACCAACAAGGAGCGTTCGCTCCAAGGCGCCTCGCCCATCCTCTTCAACGCCGACGTGGCCTATACGCCCGACTTTGGCCGGGGACGCCGCCTGAGCCTGGCCCTGCTCTACAACCTGCAAGGGCGCCGCATCCACGCCGTGGGCGTGCAGCAGCTTGGCGACGTGCACCAAGAGGCCGTTCACACCATGAACTTCAACGCGTCGTACAGCTTCAACGACCACATCAGCCTCGGCCTCAAGGTGAACGACCTGCTCAACCGCGCACTGGTGTTCAAGCAGGAAATTCCCAAGACGGGCGACGAAGTGGAAGTGGAACGCTTCAAGGAGGGTTCGAGCTTCGAGATAGGCTTTACCTACCGCCTCTGAGACGGGCCGACAACCAAGAGAACAACGCGAACATCAACAATTCATATCATTCAAACCTAACTTTACCCAATTATGATGAAACCTCTGAACAGAAAGTTCTGGCCGATGGCTCTGGCCTTCGGTATGTGTGCCGCCGGCACGGCCGGCTTCACCGCCTGCTCCGACGATGACGACGTGACGACGCCCACTCCGCCCCCAACCGAGACGCTCGGCGGCACGCTGACGGAGAACCTCACCCTCACCCAGGGCTCGACCTACAGCCTGAGCGGTGCCCTCACCGTTGAGGAGGGCGTTACGCTCACCATCGAGCCGGGCGTGCGCATCGTGGCCGTGGACGACGACCTCGTGGACTACATCCTCGTGAAGCAGGGCGCCAAAATCGACGCACAGGGAACGGCTGAGAACCCCATCGTCATGACCAGCGAACTGGAAGAGGCCGGTGCCTGGGGCGGCATCCACATCTGCGGCTACGCCCACACCAACGCCGAGGGCGGCACGGGCAGCTCCGAAATTGGCAACGCCACCTACGGCGGCAACGACGACGCCGACAACTCGGGTACGCTGCGCTACATCCGTCTGGAATATACGGGCTTTGCCTTCGACGAGGAGCACGAGGCCAACGGCATCTCCTTCTACGGCGTGGGCAACGGCACCACCGTGGACCACTGCCAGGCCTACAAGGGCTCGGACGACGGCTTCGAGTTTTTCGGCGGCTCCGTCAACGTGAGCAACATGGTTGTAACCGATTGCAGCGACGACTCGTTCGACTGGACCGAGGGCTGGAACGGACGCGGCACCAACCTCGTGGCCGTACAGGAGAGCGAGGACGTGCTGGGCTACGCCTGCGACTGCCTCATCGAGGCCGACAACAACGAAAACAACAACCAGGCTACGCCCATCGCCAACCCCGAACTGTCGAACCTCATCCTTGTGGGTAGCGGCAGCGACACCGAAGGCGTGCGCCTGCGCCGCGGCACCTACGTGCGCATGGACAACGCCAAGATATGCGGCAAGGGTCTGCCCCTCGTCGTTGAGAGCACCTACACCGAGCAGGCTCTGCTCAACGGCACCGACGGCGCCCACATCAGCAACACGCAGCTGAGCGGCAACATATCGAGCGAGAACGGCATCTACACGTCCACCGAGTTCCAGGCCGACGGCAACAAGACGTATCAGAACATCAGCTATCCCACCTACGACGACGTGCTGGCCGAGTGCTCCTGGATGGCAGGCTGGACGCGCTCGTGGGGAACGACGAGCACCGAGGCTCCCGAGGAAATTTCGGGCACCGTGACGGAAAACATGACGCTCGTCGAGGGCAAGACCTACCGCCTCAACGGCGCTGTGACGGTTGAGGCCGGCGCAACGCTCACCATCCAGCCGGGCGTGCGCGTGGTGGCCGTCAACGACGACCTCGTGGACTACATCCTCGTGAAGCAGGGCGCCAAAATCGACGCACAGGGAACGGCTGAGAACCCCATCGTCATGACCAGCGAACTGGAAGAGGCCGGTGCCTGGGGCGGCATCCACATCTGCGGCTACGCCCACACCAACGCCGAGGGCGGCACGGGCAGCTCCGAAATTGGCAACGCCACCTACGGCGGCAACAACGACGCCGACAACTCGGGCACGCTGCGCTACATCCGCCTCGAATACACGGGCTACGCCTTCGACGAGGAGCACGAGGCCAACGGCATCTCCTTCTACGGCGTGGGCAACGGCACCACCGTGGACCACTGCGAGGCTTACAAGGGTTCCGACGACGGTTTTGAATTCTTCGGCGGCTCTGTCAACGTGAGCAACATGGTTGTGGTGAGCTGCAGCGACGACTCGTTCGACTGGACCGAGGGCTGGAACGGACGCGGCACCAACCTCGTGGCCTATCAGGAGGCTCCCGCCACGCTGGGCTACGCCTGCGACTGCCTCATCGAAGCCGACAACAACGAAAACAACAATCAGGCTTCGCCCATCGCCAACCCCGAGCTGACGAACCTCATCCTCGTGGGCAACGGCAGCGACTCGGAGGGCGTACGCCTGCGCCGCGGCACCCGCGTGCGCATGGACAACGCGCAGATATGCGGTAAGGGCAAGGCCCTCGTCGTGGAGAGCACCTACACCGAGCAGGCCCTGCTCGACGGCACCGACGGCGCCCACATCAGCAACACCACCATCAGCAACAACGTCGACAGCGAGAACGGCATCTACACCAACGACGCCTTCCTGGCCGACGAGGGCAACAGCGTGAACACCGAGCTCAACTTTACCCCCGAAAGCATCCAGGCTGCATGCAGCTGGACGGCCGGCTGGACGAAGTTCTGAGCCCGAACCCCGCAGCGGGCCGGAGGGCTCGTTCGCACGATAAATTCTTCTTTCTTTCCGACGTCGGGAACGCAGTCCTTCGGGGCCGCGCTCCCGACTCTTTTTTGGCTCCTCGCTCACACCACCCCACCCCGCCTTCCACGGCCGCGAAGCCGTGTGCGCTATTTGGCAAACCGTTAAAGCGGACACCCGTGCCCGTCCGCCTTTTAGCCACGAAAAGAGCCGTGCGAGGCCTCCGCGCGGCAATCCATGGGACCGATCGGCGACAACATCCCATGGAAATGGCGCTCCATGGGATGGAAATGGCGTTCCATGGGCACTTTCGAGAGGAAAAATCGCACCGATTTTCGCCAAATAGTGGCAAAAACCATCGTTTCCGGGAGCTTTTGCAAGGTAGCAGCCGCGTTATCGCCTCAATATCAAGCCCTTCTAATTTTCGCGTATTTGCGCACGACGGAGCAGTCGCGCGAAAATATCGCATTCTCCGTGTTAAAAAACGCCCGCCGGACAAGGCTTCCGCCGCATCACATGCTGCTACCGCCGCAAGGGAAAACGCCCACGTAGAGACGCGATTCATCGCGTCTCACCCGCTCGGGGCAAAGCCCCGCAACAGCTTATGCCCGAGCGGCGCGAGGCGCCGAACGCTGAGATGGAAGAGAAAGTGCATTGAAGTCCGATAAAACAAAAAATACGGCGGGACGAAACGGCCACATTAGGCACGAATACGCTATTTTTGCAGGGTAAACATCCTTTCGCTATGAACACAAAGCAATTCCTGCGGACTTTCATCGTCTGCCTGCTCATCGCTTTCTCCGTCCTGCCCGCCAAGGCTGCGGAAGAAACCCACTTTTCGCTGTGGGTGGGCGAAAGCGTCACACTGACATCGCGTGACATAGATGTTCCCTTCGGGTGGGACAACGTTTTGGTCACCGGAAAACTTTGGAGCTACGTTGGCGACGCCGACGAATACCTGAGCATGACAACCGGGCAATGGCCTGCCTCCAACGACGTCACGCTAAAAAAATTTTTCACCGGTACGAAACGCGTGAAATGCAAGGTTTCTTATTACTTTACGCGAGTGCGCGCCGGGCAGGTGGACTATTCCGACATGAAGACACAGGACCAGTATTTCTACATCGAATGCAACACCGTGGACGTCACGCTCTATCCCGAAAATATGGAGCTCACCATCGGCGAGAGCAGGGCGCTGCAATACAAGTTCTCCCCCTCCACCAGTCAGCCGACCGCCACCGTCTCCTTTACGTCGAGCAACCCGAAGGTGGCCGAGGTGGACTTCGCTGGAAACGTGTATGCCGTGAGCACAGGCTCGGCCACCATCACCGCAAAGACCAACTTTGCAACGACGGCCACCTGCCAGGTGAAGGTTAGTCCCATACACGCCACCTCCATCGCGCTCAACCACGACGCACTGACGCTCTATGCGGGCGAAAAGGCCACACTGACGGCCACCGTCATGCCGGGCAACGCCACAGAAAAATCGGTGAGCTGGGCATCGAGCGACGATAAGGTGGCGAAGGTCAGCCAAAAGGGTGAAGTGACGGCCGTCGGTACGGGACGCGCACAAGTGACGGCCACAACAAAGGACGGCTCGAAGCTCACTGCCGCCTGCAACGTCACGGTGAGCGCCCGGGCCGAAAGCCTGACGTTCGACGTCGGGAAAAAGACCATCGACATCGGCGAAACGTTTATGCTCGTGCCCGTCGTGAAGCCCGAGGGGGCCTCGCCGCGGCTCACGTGGAAATCGTCCGACCCGGCCGTGGCCTACGTCGACGCGAACGGCCGCGTCGAGGGCTTCAAGACGGGCACGGCCGACGTCACGGCCACCACGACCGACGGGAGCAACCTGACCGCCACCTGCCGCGTGACCATCATCAAGTACGTCAGCTCCATCAGCCTGAGCGAAAGCGAAATAAGCCTCTTCGCAGGCGAAACGATAAAGCTCACAGCCACCGTCAACCCCACCGACGCCACCAACCGGAAGCTGGCGTGGACGTCGACCGACGAGGCCGTGGCCACCGTCGAGGACGGCACCGTCACGGCACGGGGCAACGGCAGCGCCTTGATCGTCGCAACGTCGACCGACGGGTCGAGCATCGAGGCCATCTGCCACGTCACGGTGACAACGCCCGTGAGCTCCATCGCGCTCAGCGAAACGCAGATCGAAATGCGCCCGGGCGACTTCAAGGTGCTCACCGCGACGGTACTGCCCGAAAGCGCCTCGGACAAGACGCTGACATGGACGTCGTCGGCGCCCGCCGTGGCCGACGTGCAGAACGGCATCGTGCTGGCATACAGCAACGGCACGGCCCTCGTCACAGCCGCCGCCACCGACGGCTCGGGCACGACGGCGACGTGCAAAGTGACCGTGAGCAACACGGTGGGCATCGATGGCGTGCAGGCCGCGCCCCAAGTTGCTGTAAACGGACGCCACATCACGATACAAGGCATCGCAGCCGGCACCGTCTGCAAGATATACCGCAGCAACGGCACCGAGGTTTACAGCGGCACCGCCCGCGACGGACGCCTCACCTACACCGCCAAAGCCGACGGCGTCTACATCGTCGCCACAGGCAACCGCAGCTGCAAGGTGCTCGTCGGGGGCAACAAGTAACACCCCGCCTCCACGGCGCCAGAGCCGCGGAGAAAATGTAAAACATACCCGCACAAAACCGCAGATCGCGCAGAAAGTGTAAAATATACCCTATCATTTCTGCAAATCCTGCGGTTTTGTACGGGTATATTTTAAATATTTCAACCGAAGAAGGGCCGCAAGCATGCAAAAGACGCATGCAAATCATCTCATACGCAGGCAATCCCCCGCCGCAGGGAGAGTCCGCCACGTAGAGACGCGATTCATCGCGTCTCACCCGCTCGGGGCAAAGCCCCGCCACCGCATTCTTCCCCCAACCACGGGCCATCCGGGACGTGAGAGACGCGATGAATCGCGTCTCTACGCTGGCAAAATCCATGCGGGCAAGGTGTGTGGTACCTTCGCATAGTGGCGGTGGGTAAACCGCGGGACTGACGGCCCCAAGGAGGCCGCACTACTCTATAACCGCGGGTAAGCGTAGCGCACCCGCGGTACGCACGCACCCCACAATGCCGGCCCCAAAGGGGACGAACACCCGCGAGGTCTGCGGGGTGGCAACAATGCAACATACACAGTTACCTATTAACGTGACAACAAAGCATACCGAAGCTCTGCTACCGCTCAGGAACTCATTTCACAGAGTCAAACATTAGATGGGAAGGCCGTCTAACTCACAACATACAGGTCATTTATAAATGAACAGCCTGCTCATGATGTCACATTCTCTGCTTTTTTACAAAACTCTTGCTGAATGATTCTATCAAAGACAAAAAATGAATTACGAATTGTAAGAAACAAGAACAAAAAGCCATTCGAATGAGCTACTTTTGCGAAACAAACATATTGGCACCATGAACGCAAAACAACATCTTCGGACGCTCATTGCAGCACTCCTCGCATTTCTCTCATTCGCTTCGGCCACAGCTGCCAATCAAAAGCATTTTTCGCTCTGGGTTGGCGAAAAAACAAATTTGAGAACGAATGATATTCAAGTTCCTTTCGGATGGGACAAGGTTCTGCCAATTGGTTACGTATGGGATTTCGTCGGTGACGCAGACGAATACATTGGCATGATGACCGGAGAGTGGACTAATATAAATGAGATTACGCTTAACAAATTCTTCACTGGAACCAAACGTATCAAGTGTACCACTTCCTATTATTACTATCGCTTGACTGCCGGGAAACAAGAATTTTCCGACTTCAAGAAAACAGTAGATTATTTCTACATCGAATGCAACACCGTGGGCGTCTCACTCTATCCCGAGCAGATGGAGCTGAACCTCGGCGAGAGCAGGGCTCTGCAATACAAGTTCTCCCCCGCCACCAGTCAGCCGGCCGCCACTGTCTCCTTTACGTCGAGCAACCCGAAGGTGGCCGAGGTAGACTTCGAGGGAAACGTGTTTGCCGTCGGCATAGGATCGGCTACCATCACCGCAAAGACCAACTTTGAGACGACGGCCACCTGCCAAGTGAAGGTAAACCCCATACGCGCCACCTCCATCGCGCTTAACCACAACGTATTGACGCTATATGCAGGCGACAAAGCCACGCTCACGGCCACCATCAAGCCGAGCAACGCCACAGACAAATCGGTAAGCTGGGCTTCGAACAACGAAAAGGTGGTAAAGGTCAGCCAGAAAGGCGAGGTGACAGCCGTCGGAACGGGGCGCGCACAGGTGACGGCCACGACCCGCGACGGCTCGAAGCTCACAGCCGCCTGCAACGTCACGGTGAACGCCCGGGCCGAAAGCCTGACGTTCGACGTCGGGGAAAAAACCATCGGCATCGGCGAAACGTTCATGATCGTGCCCAACGTGAAGCCCGAGGGAGCATCGCCGCAGCTCACATGGAAATCGTCCGACCCGGCCGTGGCCTACGTCGACGCGAACGGCCGCGTCGAGGGCTTCAAGACGGGCACAGCTAACATCACGGCCACCACAACCGATGGGAGCAACCTGACCGCCACCTGCCGCGTAACCGTTATCAAATATGCCACCTCCATCGCACTCAATCACGATGAACTGACGCTCTATGCGGGTGAAAAAGCCACACTCACGGCCACTGTCAAACCGGGCGACGCCACGGACAAATCGGTGAGCTGGGCTTCGAGCGACGAAGAGGTGGTAAAGGTCAGCCAGACGGGCGAGATGACGGCCGTCGGCACAGGACACGCACAGATGACGGCCACGACCCGCGACGGCTCAAACCTGACGGCCGCTTGCAATGTCACTGTGAACGCCCGTGCCGAAAGCCTGACGTTCGATGTCGAAGAAAAGAGCATCAGCGTCGGTGAAACGTTCACGCTGACGCCCAACGTACAACCTGAAGAGGCCTCGCCACGGCTCACATGGGAATCGTCAGACCCGGCTGTGGCTCACGTCGACGAGAACGGCCACGTCGAGGGTATCACATCGGGAACGGCAGACATCACGGCTACCACGACCGACGGAAGCAACCTGACCGCCACCTGCCACGTAACAGTCATCAAGTACGTCAGCTCCATCGAACTGAACGAAGATGAAATGACCCTCTTCGCAGGAGAAACAAAAAAACTCATAGCCACCGTTATTCCGATGGATGCCACCAACCGCACGCTGGCGTGGACGTCGACCGACGAAGCCGTAGCCACCGTTGAGGATGGCATCGTCACGGCACGAAGCAAGGGTAGCGCATCGATCATCGCAACGTCGACCGACGGGTCGAACATCCAAGCCGTCTGCCATGTTACGGTGGGCGCCCAAGCCGAAAGCCTGACGTTCGATGTAGAAGAAAAGACCATCAACGTCGGCGAAACGTTCACGCTGGTGCCCAACGTGCAGCCGGAAGGGGCCTCGCCGCGGCTCACGTGGAAATCGTCCGACCCGGCCGTGGCCTACGTCGACGGGAACGGCCGCGTCGAGGGCTTCAAGACGGGCACGGCCGACATCACGGCCACCACGACCGACGGGAGCAACCTGACAGCCACCTGCCGCGTGACCGTCATCAGGTACGTCAGCTCCATCGGCCTGAACAAAGACGAAATGACCCTCTTCGCAGGCGAAACAAGGACGCTCACAGCCACCGTCAACCCCACGGACGCCACCAACCGGAAGCTAGCGTGGACGTCGACCGACGAGGCCGTGGCCACCGTCGAGGACGGCACCGTCACGGCACGGGGCAACGGCAGCGCAACGGTCGTGGCTACGTCGACCGACGGGTCGAACATCCAGGCCGTCTGCCGCGTCACGGTGACGACGCCCGTGGGCTCCATCGAGCTCAGCGAAACACAGATGGAGATGCGGCCGGGCGACTTCAAGGTGCTCACTGCTACGGTGCTGCCCGAAAGCGCTTCGGACAACACGCTGGCATGGTCGTCGTCGGCGCCCGAGGTGGCCGACGTGCAGAACGGCATCATCCTGGCATACAGCAACGGCACGGCCCTCGTCACGGCAGCAGCCACCGACGGCTCGGGCGTGACGGCAACGTGCGAGGTGACCGTTTCCAACACGGTGGGCATCGATGACATGCAGACCATGCCCCAGGTAAGCGTCAAAGGCCGCCACATAGTGATAAGCGGCATCGCCGACGGCACCGTCTGCAAGATATACCGCAGCAACGGCACGGAGGTGTACAGCGGCCCCGCCCGCAACGGAAGCATCACCTGCACCGCCGACGCCGGCGGCACCTACATCGTCTGCACGGGCAACCACAGCTGCAAGGTGCTCGTCGTGGGCAACGAATGACGCCCCGCCCCAACGGCAACGGCGCCGGCCTGTTAATGTAAGACATACCCACACGCATCCGCAGGGCACGCAGAAAATGCAACGTAGACCCAATCATTTTTGCATGACCTGCGGATTTGTGTGGGTTTCATGTAAACATAGCTGCCGACGAAAGCACGCCGAAATGTGGAGACACATGAAAATGCATCTCAGCGCTCTGTGCAAAGCCCCGCCAGGTGCATATATATTATCACCGACGGCCGACAGATACTTCTGCTGCGCCACGCGCCGAACGCTGAGACGCGTTTTCATGTCTCAACAAAGCATTTCTGGTGAAAGCACAAACGAACATTAATGCTGCGTCGCAGCCAATGTAGAAACACAGACCACAAAAAAGGAGGCGCACCCCGCAAACGGGATGCGCCTCCTTGCTGTTTATCTGTCGGGGCCGGGCGGTCAGGCCTTGGCTCCCATCATTTTCTCATAATCGTCGGCATCGGCCACGATGAGCTTGGAGAACTCGCGCAGACCTGTACCGGCAGGGATGAGGTGACCGCAGATGACGTTCTCCTTCATGCCTTCGAGATAGTCGGTCTTGCCGCTGATGGCTGCCTCGTTGAGCACCTTCGTCGTTTCCTGGAAGGAGGCTGCCGACATGAAGCTCTTGGTCTGCAAGGCAGCTCGCGTGATGCCTTGCAGGATCTGGGTGGAGGTGGCGGGCATGGCGTCGCGCACCTCGACGAGACGAAGGTCGCGGCGCTTGAGCTGCGAGTTTTCGTCGCGGAGCTTGCGTGCCGTCACAATCATACCCTTCTTCATCGTTTCGCTGTCGCCTGCATCGGTCACAACCTTCTTGCCCCAGATGCGATCGTTCTCTTCGGCAAAGTCGAGCTTGTCGACAATCTGCTGTTCGAGGAAGCGCGTGTCGCCCGGGTCGTTGATTTGTACCTTACGCATCATCTGCCGTACGATTACCTCGAAGTGCTTGTCGTTGATCTTCACACCCTGCAAGCGGTAAACGTCCTGGATTTCGTTGACGATGTACTCCTGAACGGCCGTGGGGCCCTTGATGGCCAAGATGTCGGACGGCGTGATGGAGCCGTCGGAGAGCGGCGTACCAGCGCGCACGAAGTCGTTTTCCTGCACGAGGATCTGCTTGGAGAGGGGGACAAGATATTTCTTGACCTCGCCAAGCTTCGACGTGACGACGATTTCGCGGTGGCCGCGCTTGACGGCGCCCATCGAAATTTCGCCATCGATCTCGGATACCACGGCGGGGTTGCTCGGGTTGCGGGCCTCGAAGAGCTCGGTAACACGGGGCAGACCACCCGTGATGTCGCCGGCCTTGCCGACGGCACGCGGTATCTTGATGAGAATGTCGCCGGCCTTGACCTGCTGGCCGTCCTCGACGACGATGTGGCCGTTGATGGGGAAGTTGTAGTTGCGGAGTGCCTCGCCATTCTCGTCGACGATGTGGCAGGAGGGCACGCGGGAACGTTCCTTCGACTCGATGACGATGCGCTCGCGGAGACCCGTGGCTTCGTCCTCCTCGACACGGTAGGTAACGCCTTCCTTGACGTCCTCGAACTGGACGGTACCAGCGCTTTCCGTGACGATAACGGCGTTGAAGGGGTCCCACTTGGCAATGAGCTTGCCCTTTTCGATGTGGTCGCCGTCGTTGACGAAGAGCTGCGAGCCGTAGGGCACGTTCTGCGTGGAGAGGATGATGCCCGTGTTCTCGTCGATGAAGCGGGCCTCGGCCAACCGGCCTACCACGATCTTGCCGGGCGTTCCGTCCTCGGCCGTGACGTCGACCGTGCGGAGCTCCTCGAACTCGATGCGGCAGTCGCTCTTCGAAACAATCGAAGCGTTGGCCGCAGCGTTGCTGGCGATACCGCCGGCGTGGAAGGTTCGAAGCGTCAGCTGCGTACCGGGCTCACCAATGGACTGGGCTGCAATGACGCCGACGGCCTCGCCCTTCTGCACCATGCGGCTGGTGGCCAGGTTGCGGCCGTAGCACTTCATGCAGACGCCGTGCTTACTCTCGCACGTGAGGACGGAACGTATCTCGACGCTCTCGATGGGCGATGCCTCGATTTCCTCGACGACCGACTCGGTGATTTCCTCGCCGGCGGCCACGATGAGCTTGCCCGTGGTGGGGTGGATGATGTCGTGAACGGAAACGCGGCCCAGGATGCGCTCGCCCAGAGAGGAGATGACTTCGTCGCCGTCCTTCAAGGCCGTGCAGACGAGACCGCGCAGCGTGCCGCAGTCTTCCTCGGTGATGATGACGTCGTGAGAAACGTCGACCAGACGGCGCGTGAGGTAACCTGCGTCGGCCGTTTTCAGGGCCGTGTCGGCCAGACCCTTACGGGCACCGTGGGTGGAGATGAAGTATTCGAGCACCGACATGCCCTCCTTAAAGTTGGAGAGGATGGGGTTTTCGATGATCTGGGCGCCTTCGGCACCTGCTTTCTGGGGCTTGGCCATCAGACCACGCATACCGGCCAGCTGGGCAATCTGATCGGCCGAACCACGGGCACCGGAGTCGAGCATCATGAAGACTGCGTTGAAGCCCTGGTCGGCCTCGGTCATCTGCTTCATTAGGGTTTTCTTCAGGTCGGTGTTGACGTGCGTCCACGTGTCGATAACTTGGTTGTAGCGCTCGTTGTCGGTGATGAAACCCATGTTGTAGTTCATCGTGATCTGCTCGATTTCCTCGTTACCGCGCTGCACGATGTCGGCCTTCTCCTTGGGGATGATGATGTCGTCGAGGTTGAACGACAGACCGCCCTCGTAGGCCATGCGGTAGCCCAGGTTCTTGATGCCGTCGAGGAAGTCGCAGGCGCGGGCCATACCCACAGCCTTGATGACGCGGGCAATGATGTCGCGGAGCGACTTCTTGGAAACGATGGTATTGACGAAGCCGATTTCCTTCGGTATGATTTCGTTGACGATGACACGGCCCACGGAGGTTTCAACCAGCCTTCTGACGGGCATGCCAGCCTCGTCGAGGTCGTCGACCATCACCTTGACGGGAGCATGCACGTCGACACGCTTCTCGTTGTAGGCAATGATGGCTTCCTCGGGGCCGTAGAACGTGAGCCCCTCGCCCAGAGCGCCGGGGCGGAGCTTGGTGATGTAGTAGAGACCGAGCACCATGTCCTGCGAGGGCACCGTGATGGGCGCGCCGTTGGCAGGGTTCAGGATGTTGTGGCTCTGAAGCATCAGCATCTGCGCTTCGAGAATGGCCTCGTTGCTCAGCGGAAGGTGAACGGCCATCTGGTCGCCGTCGAAGTCGGCGTTGAAGGCGGTACATGCCAGCGGGTGAAGCTGAATGGCTTTGCCCTCGATCATCTTGGGCTGGAACGCCTGGATACCCAGTCGGTGAAGGGTCGGTGCACGGTTGAGGAGCACGGGATGTCCCTTCATGACGTATTCGAGGATGTCCCAGATGACGGGATCGCGGCGATCCACAATCTTCTTGGCGCTCTTTACGGTCTTGACGATGCCGCGCTCAATGAGCTTACGGATGATGAAGGGCTTGTAGAGCTCGGCCGCCATAAGCTTGGGCAGGCCACACTCGCCCATTTTCAGCTCAGGGCCAACAACGATGACCGAACGGGCCGAATAGTCGACACGCTTACCGAGGAGGTTCTGACGGAAACGTCCCTGCTTACCCTTCAACGAGTCGGAAAGCGATTTGAGGGGACGGTTGCTGTCGCTCTTCACGGCGCTGCTCTTGCGCGAATTGTCGAAGAGGCTGTCGACGGCTTCCTGCAACATACGCTTTTCGTTGCGCAAAATGACTTCGGGGGCCTTGATTTCGAGCAGACGCTTCAAGCGGTTGTTGCGGATGAGCACACGACGGTAGAGGTCGTTGAGGTCGGACGTGGCGAAACGACCGCCATCGAGGGGTACGAGCGGGCGCAGTTCGGGCGGAATGACGGGAATGATCTTCATGATCATCCACTCGGGGCGGTTGCGGTCTTTGCTGGCGCGGAAGGCCTCGACCACCTGCAAACGCTTCAACGCCTCATTCTTGCGCTGTACGGAGGAGTCGGAATTGGCACGGTCGCGCAGCTCGTAGGAAAGCTCGTCCAGGTTGAGGCGGGTGAGAAGGTCGTAAACGGCCTCGGCGCCCATCTTGGCAATGAACTTATTGGGGTCGGTATCTTCGAGATACTGGTTGTCCTGCGGCAGCTTTTTCAGCACTTCCAAGTATTCGTCCTCGGAGAGCAGGTCATAGGTGGCCAGTTCTTCGGAAAGCACGCCGGGCTGGATGACCACATAGCGCTCATAATAGATGATGGCATCGAGCTTCTTCGTGGGCAGTCCCAGGAGGTAACCGATTTTGTTGGGGAGCGAACGGAAATACCAGATGTGAGCCACGGGAACAACGAGCTGGATGTGGCCGGCACGCTCACGGCGCACCTTTTTCTCCGTCACTTCCACACCGCAACGGTCGCAGACGATGCCTTTGTAGCGGATACGCTTGTACTTTCCGCAATGGCATTCGTAATCTTTGGTCGGACCGAAAATGCGCTCGCAGAACAAACCATCACGCTCGGGTTTATACGTACGATAGTTGATGGTTTCGGGCTTCAACACCTCACCATACGAATTTGCGAGGATCTCTTCGGGCGAAGCCAATCCGATGGTAATCTTCGTAAAGTTGGTCTTGACTTTATTATCTCTTTTAAAGGCCATATTCTCCTATGTGTAATTTGTGAAAAGAGTTTCGTTTTATTAATCGAGCGTCACACTGAGACCTAATCCGCGCAACTCGTGCAAGAGCACGTTGAGCGACTCGGGAATGCCCGGCGTGGGCATGTTGTCGCCCTTGACGATGGCCTCGTATGCCTTGGAACGGCCCACCACGTCGTCGGACTTGATGGTAAGAATCTCTTGAAGCACATGCGAAGCACCGAATGCCTCGATGGCCCAGACTTCCATCTCTCCGAAACGCTGACCACCAAACTGAGCCTTACCACCGAGCGGCTGCTGCGTGATGAGAGAGTACGGTCCGATGGAGCGGGCGTGCATCTTGTCCTCGACCATGTGGCCGAGCTTCAGCATGTAGGTGACGCCGACCGTGGCTTTCTGGTCGAACGGTTCGCCCGTAGCTCCGTCGAAGAGCTGCGTGGAACAATAGCGGGGCAGGCCGGCCTTGTCGGTCCACTCGCAAAGGTCTTCGAGCTTGGCGCCGTCGAAAATAGGCGTGGCGAACTTGACTCCGAGCTTCTTGCCGGCTGCGCCGAGCACCGTCTCGAAAATCTGACCGATGTTCATACGCGAAGGCACACCGAGCGGGTTGAGCACGATGTCGACGGGCGTTCCGTCGGCCAGGAAAGGCATGTCCTCCTGACGTACGATCTTGGAAACGATACCCTTGTTGCCGTGACGGCCGGCCATCTTGTCGCCGACGCTGATCTTACGCTTCTTGGCCACATAGACCTTGGCCATTTGAATGATGCCCGAGGGAAGCTCGTCGCCGATGGTGATGGCAAACTTCTTGCGCTTCAGGGCTGCATCCATCAGGTTGTATTTCTTCAAATAGTTGATGACGAGGCGACGGATAAGCCCGTTGGTATGCTCGTCGTCCGTCCAATTGCTCAGCTGCACCGAGGTGAAATCGATACCGGCAAGCAACGACTTGCTGAATTTGGCATCCTTGGCGATGACTTCGGCGCCGACATTGTCCTTGATGCCCATGGAAAGCTTATCCTTGGTGAGCACAAGCAGCTTGTCGATCATCAGCGATTTCAGTTCCTCCGTTTCCTTGGCAAAGTTGTCGTCCAATTTTTGGAGTGTCACCTTATCTGCTGCCTTCGAGGCGCGCGTCTTGATGGCCTTGGAAAAAAGTCGCTTGCCGATGATGACACCCGAAAGCGAAGGGTTGGCTTTGAGCGAAGCGTCCTTGACATCTCCTGCCTTATCGCCGAAGATGGCACGAAGCAACTTCTCTTCGGGCGTAGGATCGCTCTCGCCCTTCGGCGTAATCTTACCGATAAGTATGTCGCCGGGACGCACGCGGGCACCGATGCGGATGATACCATTTTCGTCCAGATCCTTCGTGGCGTCCTCACTGACGTTGGGAATGTCGTTGGTAAGCTCTTCCATGCCTCGCTTCGTCTCGCGTACTTCCAGCGAGAACTCATCGACATGCACCGAAGTAAGAATATCCTCGCGCACCATGCGCTCGTTGAGCACAATGGCGTCCTCGTAGTTGTATCCCTTCCACGGCATGTATGCCACCAGGAGGTTGCGGCCGAGGGCCAGTTCGCCTTTCTCCGTGGCGTATCCTTCGGTCAAGATGTCGCCGGCCTTAACACGCTGCCCTACCTCGCAGATAGGACGGAGGTCGATGGTCATGTTCTGGTTCGTACGGCGGAACTTCGGTATCTGATACTCCTTGACAGCGGGTTCAAAGCTGATGAAGTCCTCTTCTTCGGAGCGATCGTAGGCAATGCGGATGGTCGTAGCGTCTACATATTCTATGACGCCCTCGCCTTCGGCAGTAATCATCGTACGCGAGTCTTCGCACACCTGTTTCTCAATGCCCGTTCCGACAATAGGCGCTTCAGAACGAATCAAAGGTACTGCCTGGCGCATCATGTTCGATCCCATCAATGCGCGGTGGGCATCGTCGTGCTCCAAGAAAGGAATCAACGAGGCGGCAATGGACGCAATCTGCTGCGGAGCCACATCCATCAAGTCGACCTGCGAAGGGGGCACAACAGGGTAGTCTGCGTCCTGACGACACTTCACACGATCGCGGATGAAGCTGCCGTCATCGTTCAGCGGTGCATTACCCTGACCAATGATTTTGCCCTCTTCTTCCTCGGCGCTCAAATAGATAACGTGATCGTTGTCGAGATCGACCTTCGAGTCGGCCACTTTCCGATAAGGCGTCTCAATGAAGCCCAGTTCGTTGATCTTGGCATACACACAAAGCGAAGAGATCAGACCGATGTTAGGACCTTCTGGCGACTCGATCGGGCAGAGACGGCCGTAGTGCGTATAATGTACGTCGCGCACCTCGAAACCTGCTCGCTCGCGCGAAAGACCACCGGGACCCAGGGCCGACAGACGGCGCTTGTGCGTCACTTCGGCCAGCGGGTTCGTCTGATCCATAAACTGCGACAAGGCATTCGTGCCAAAGAACGAATTGATAACAGAAGAAATCGTCTTGGCATTAATAAGGTCGGTCGGCGTAAACACCTCGTTGTCGCGCACATTCATGCGCTCGCGGATGGTACGGCTCATACGGGCCAGACCTATGGCAAACTGATTGGAGAGCTGCTCGCCTACGGTACGCACGCGACGGTTACTCAAATGGTCGATGTCGTCGACGGTGGCCTTCGAATTGATAAGCTCAACCAGATACTTTATAATCTCGATGATATCTTCGCGCGTCAGCACGCGAACAGAGATGTCTGTGTCGAGCCCGAGTTTCTTATTGATACGATAACGGCCTACTTCTCCCAAATCGTATCGTTTCTCCGAGAAGAAAAGGTTGTTAATGACTTCGCGGGCGCTTGCATCATCGGCAGGGTCTGCATTTCGTAGCTGACGATATATAAACAGGACGGCCTCCTTTTCAGAGTTGCAGGGGTCCTTTTGCAGCGTATTGAAGATGATGGAATAATCCGACACAGCCTCTTCCTCATGGTGGATGAGGATGGACTGTACGCCGCTCTCCATAATTTGATCGATGTGTTCGGCCTCCAATACCGTCTCGCGTTCGAGAATTACCTCGTTACGCTCGATGGTAACAACCTCACCGGTGTCCTCGTCGGCAAAGTCTTCAACCCAGCTTTTGAGCACACGTGCGGCCAAACGGCGGCCCAACACTTTCTTCAGGTTGGTCTTATTGACTTTTACCTCTTCTGCCAGATTGAATATTTGGAGAATTTCTTTATCCGACTCATAACCAATGGCACGCAACAAGGTGGTGACAGGAAGTTTCTTCTTTCTGTCGATATAAGCGTACATCACATTGTTGATGTCCGTCGCAAACTCAATCCAAGATCCCTTGAAAGGTATGATACGTGCCGAATAAAGCTGCGTACCGTTGGCATGAACGCTGGAACCGAAGAATACTCCGGGCGAACGATGCAACTGAGAAACAACTACACGCTCTGCACCATTAATAATGAACGTTCCATTGTCCGTCATGTAAGGTATCGGCCCCAAAAAGACGTCCTGCACCACCGTATCAAAATCTTCGTGGTCAGGGTCGGTACAATAGAGTTTCAGTTTGGCCTTTAAAGGTACGCTGTATGACAAACCGCGCTCCAAGCACTCCTGAATGGTATAGCGGGGCGGGTCGATGTAATAATCCAAGAACTCCAACACAAAATTATTACGTGTGTCGGCGATGGGGAAGTTTTCTGCAAAGACCTTGTACAAGCCGTCATTCTTGCGCAACTCGGAAGGCGTATCGAGCTGCAGGAAATCTTTGAACGACTTCAACTGCACATCCAGAAAATCTGGGTAGGGCATCGGATTCTTTACAGATGCGAAGTTTACTCTTTGGTTGATAACTTTGGACGACATTCGGTAGTTGTTTATTGAACCCTGTTTGAAAGACACAAAAAGGTTAAGAACCCTCTACCAGAGGATCCTTAACCCATATTCGATATGGTAAAGCTCTTTTTAAGCAATCTCGACTTCGGCACCAGCCTCTTCGAGAGCCTTCTTCAAGGCTTCAGCCTCTTCCTTGGCAACGCCTTCCTTCAGCTTGCTGGGGGCACCATCAACGAGATCCTTAGCTTCCTTCAAACCGAGGCCACAAGCTTCCTTAACGGCCTTAACGACCTGCAGCTTAGCAGCACCAGCGCTCTTCAGAACGACGTCAAAAGCCGTCTTCTCCTCAGCAGCAGCTGCACCACCGGCAGCAGGACCTGCGGCTACAGCAACAGCGGCTGCAGCGGGTTCGATGCCATACTCATCCTTAAGGATCGTTGCCAACTCGTTTACTTCCTTTACAGTCAAATTAACCAATTCTTCTGCAATAGCTTTGATATCTGCCATTTTATTAACTGTTTATTGTTTTTATTCTTGTGATTTACGATTGAACGATTTATTCGGGACGTTCACCCAACGTTTTCAATACGCCATGAATGGTCTGTCCTGCGGACTGCAAAGCAGAAACCACATTCTTGGCAGGAGATTGCAGCAGCGAAACCACTTCGGCAATGAGCTCGTTCTTGCTCTTGATGGCGCAGAGTGTTTCCAGCTGATCAGCACCCACGTAGAAGCCTTCTTCTGCATATGCAGCCTTCAAGGTGGGCACACCTTCCTTACCAACTTCTTTAATCAGTTTGGCAGGTACGTTGGCCGTATTACAGAAGAACACAGCCGTTGTTCCTTTCAATACATCATAAAGAGGCGAGTAATCAATTTCTGCTGCTTCAAAGGCCTTGTGAAGCAAAGTATTCTTTACGACCATCATCTTGATGTCCGCGCCGAAACACTTTCTTCTCAGCTGACTCGTGGCGGCAGCGTTCATTCCCGTCACATCTACCAAGTAGAAGTGCGCATATTCCTTCAAAGTCTCACCGATGTGCTCGATGACTAAAGCTTTATCTTCTTTTTTCATGCTACATTCCGATTAATTTTCCTCAAAAGACTTCGGGTCAATCTTGATACCCTTGCTCATCGTAGAGGAGAGATAAATGCTCTTGATATACGTACCCTTGGCAGCAGCAGGTTTCAGTTTGATTATCGTAGAGATGAATTCTTTTGCATTTCCAGCGATCTGTTCGGGCGTGAAAGAAACCTTACCGATAGAAGCGTGTACAATACCAGCCTTATCTACCTTAAAGTCTATCTTACCCTGCTTAACCTCGCGGATTGCTTTTGCGACATCCATCGTCACCGTACCACTCTTGGGGTTAGGCATCAAGCCACGGGGACCCAGCACGCGGCCGAGAGCACCGATCTTACCCATGATGGCAGGCATCGTAATGATGACATCAACATCAGTCCATCCTCCTTTAATCTTTTCGATATATTCGTCCAGACCCACATAGTCAGCGCCAGCCTCTTTGGCAGCAGCTTCCATATCGGGGGTGCACAAGCAAAGCACGCGCACAGTCTTACCTGTTCCGTTCGGCAGAGAAACCACACCTCTCACCATCTGGTTCGCTTTACGCGGGTCAACGCCCAAACGAACGTCAATGTCGAGCGAAGCATCAAACTTGGTAGTTGTGATTTCCTTCACCAAGCTGGCAGCCTCTTTCAAGGTATAAGCCTTCCCTGCTTCAATCTTACCAGCTACTAACTTTTGATTCTTTGTCAGTTTAGTCATTGTTCAATTGAAGTTTTAAAATTATTCTCCGGGGAAGTCTCCCTTGACGGTGATACCCATGCTACGAGCAGTGCCGGCGACGAGCTTCATAGCAGCTTCCACCGTAAAGCAGTTGAGGTCGGGCATTTTGTCTTGTGCGATGGCACGTACTTGATCCCACGTCACCTCAGCAATCTTTGTACGGTTCGGCTGCGCTGAACCACTTTTCTTTTTGGTGGCTTCGAGCAGTTGAATGGCAACAGGAGGCGTCTTTACTTCGAAAGTAAAGGACTTGTCATTATAGTAAGTAATGACAACAGGAAGTACCTTACCAGCCTTTTCCTGCGTCCTGGCATTGAACTGCTTGCAGAAATCCATGATATTGATACCCTTTGAACCGAGGGCAGGACCCACGGGAGGGGAAGGATTTGCAGCGCCACCCTTAATCTGTAATTTGATTAATCCAGCAACTTCTTTAGCCATTGTTTTTTGTTTTGTTTGTTGTATGGAAAAAGAGAACAGGCACGTAACAATTTACCTCTACTCCTTCTCCACTTCCATAAACTTCAAGGTCAACGGGGTATTACGCCCAAAGACCTTAACCGACACTTTCAAGGTTCTCTTCTCGGCATTGATTTCTTCTATCACGCCAGAAAAGCCACTGAAAGGTCCGTTGTTAACCTTCACAGCTTCGCCCAAGGTAAAGGGAACGATTTCTGGAGCATCTTCCTGAACCTCGTCCACTTTTCCAAGGATTCTGTTTACTTCGCTTTGACGCAAAGGAGTCGGATTGTCAAGACCACCCAAAAAACCCAACACATTCGGTGTATTGCGCAATTCGTGAGCTATCTCTCCGACAAGCTTTGCTTCCACCAAAACATAGCCCGGCAGATAATTGCGTTCCTTCAGCACGCGCTTACCACCGCGCACTTGGTACACCTTTTCTGTCGGTATGAGCACTTGCGATACGAGACCGCCCAAGCGTCCATTTTTGATTTCGGCGTCGATGTATTCCTTTACTTTGCCTTCTTTCCCACTAATGGCACGCAAAACGTACCACGACATTTCAACTTCTGCCATCAGAGAAAATGTTTAGCTTGCGCTGTAAATGAAATTCATCAAAAATTCGAATATAGAATCCTCCGCAAACACGATCAGTGCTATAATGATGGAAGCGACAAGCACAACAATCGCGCTGCGCGTCAGCTCAGCACGGGAAGGCCACGTAGTTTTATGTGCCAATTCCTCGTAAGAATCTTTACAATATGTGATGAATGTTTTCAACATCGCTTCTTCTTGTTAGCACGGGAAGAGAGGCTCGAACTCCCGACACCTGGTTTTGGAGACCAGTGCTCTACCGACTGAGCTATTCCCGTAGAATATGAGTCCCGCCTAGCGGGAACTCATATTTATTTATTGTTCTACTTCTCTATTAGATTAGTCGAGGATTTCCGTGATCTGACCAGAACCTACCGTGCGGCCACCTTCACGAATAGCGAAGCGCAGACCCGTGTTGAGGGCTACCGGGTAGATCAGTTCCACCGTGATCTCAACGTTATCACCAGGCATAACCATTTCTACGCCTTCGGGCAAGTGAATTTCACCGGTGCAGTCCATCGTACGGAGATAGAACTGAGGACGGTACTTATTGCCAAACGGAGTGTGGCGACCACCTTCTTCTTTCTTCAGAACGTAGATAGAAGCCTTGAACTTCGAGTGAGGCTTGATCACACCCGGGTGGGTAATAACCATACCACGCTTGATTTCCTTCTTATCAATACCACGAAGGAGAAGACCAACGTTGTCACCAGCTTCGCCCTCGTCGAGGATCTTGCGGAACATTTCCACACCCGTAACGACAGACTTCTTGTCTTCGCCCAGACCGAGGATCTGAACTTCGTCGCCAACCTTAACAACACCCGTCTCAACACGACCGGTAGCAACCGTACCACGACCCGTGATTGAGAACACATCCTCAACAGGCATCAAGAAAGGCTTATCCTTGTCGCGAACAGGCTCCTGAATCCAGCTGTCGACAGCGTCCATCAGCTGCATAACAGAGTCAACCCACTTGTCAACACCGTTAAGGGCACCAAGAGCAGAGCCACGGATAATAGGCGTATCTTCTTCGAAATCGTAAGACGTAAGCAGCTCGCGCATTTCCATTTCAACGAGCTCGAGCATTTCCTCATCGTCCACCATGTCGCACTTATTCAAGAACACAACCAGACGGGGAACGTTCACCTGACGAGCCAAAAGGATGTGCTCGCGCGTCTGAGGCATAGGACCATCCGTAGCAGCAACTACGATAATGGCACCGTCCATCTGAGCAGCACCCGTAACCATGTTCTTCACATAGTCAGCGTGACCCGGGCAGTCTACGTGCGCATAGTGACGCTTTGCGGTTTCATACTCTACGTGAGAAGTATTAATCGTGATACCACGTTCCTTCTCCTCGGGAGCATTATCGATCTGGTCAAACGACTTAACCTCATCAGAGAAACCCTTTTCTGCCAGCACTTTCGTAATGGCAGCAGTCAACGTAGTCTTACCGTGGTCTACGTGACCGATCGTACCGATGTTTACGTGCGGTTTGGTACGCTCAAAATGTTCTTTAGCCATAGCTTTCTAATTAGTTATTGAATGAATTTTTCTTTTCTCGCCTCAAAACAAAAAGAGCTGTTAGCGAGACTTGAACTCGCGACCTCTTCCTTACCAAGGAAGTGCTCTACCGCTGAGCTATAACAGCAATTTCATGAGCGGAAAACGGGACTCAAACCCGCGACCCCCAGCTTGGAAGGCTAGTGCTCTATCAACTGAGCTATTTCCGCAAGCTCTTTAAAGAGAGAGGTGGGCAAAGATGGATTCGAACCACCGAAGGCGAACGCCAGCAGATTTACAGTCTGCCCCATTTGGCCACTCTGGAATTTGCCCTTATTTCGTAGTTTCTCCCGAGCCGGTTTTTAAATTGCAGCCGCCCGGAGCCCGCTCCGAAACGGCTGCAAAGTTAGGAAGAAAAATCTAATCGCAAAATAAAAACGGTGTTTTTTTTACTTGTCGCGCTGTTTTTCCTTGTACTTCTCCAATTGGCGCTGCAATACGTCGATGCAAAGGTCAACGCCTTCCTCGAACGTATCGCAGACCTTTTCGGCATGGAGCTCACCGCCCGGCACGTAAACATGGATAACGGTCTCCTTGTTTTTAGCCGTCTCGGGCTTCACGACACGCAGGTTTACTTCAATATTAATGATGTTCTCATAGTTTTTTTCAAGCTTTCCCACTTTCTTTTCAATGAACGCATGCAGTTTTTCAGTGGCGTTAAAGTGGATGGATTGAACTTTCAGTGCCATAATACCTCAGTGTTTATGCCCTTGGATGGGCGTGTTCATATTCTTTTTTCAACTCTGCGAACGTGGTATGCGTATATATTTCCGTTGTCGAGAGGCTCTCGTGTCCGAGCAGTTCCTTGACGGCTTCCAGCTCGGCCCCGTTGTTGAGCATCACCGTTGCGAAAGTATGACGCAACACGTGCGGAGTCTTTTTTCTCTGTCTTGTCACGAGCGACAGGTAGCGTTTAACGATGCCGCGCACCTTGGGATCTTTCATGCGCGTGCCGTCGGCGTTAACGAAGAGAGGTCCCGCCATGTTGTGCAGGAGGCTGCCCCTTTCCCTCTCGTAGGCTTCCAGTTCGCTGCGCAGTTCCTCACCAAAGGGGATGATGCGCTGCTTGTTGCGCTTACCCGTCACCTTCAGCTCCTGGGTTTCCAGATCGACGTCGGCCACATCCAGCCCGATGAGTTCCGATACGCGCACGCCCGTGCTGTAAAACATCAGCAATATCATACGGTCGCGCACAGCCCCGAAACCTTCGCCGAAATGCACCCGATCGAACAGGTAGTCCATCTCCGACTCCCGCAAAAACGACGGCAGCGGTTTCCCCACTTTCGGGTGGCTCACGCCATGTGCCGGGTCTTTCGTCACGCGCTCCAAGAGCATTTCATAGCGGTAGAACGAACGTAGCGAGCTCAGCGAGCGTCGCACCGAACGCGGCGAGAACGAGCGTCGCATCATCGACACCACCCATCGGCGCACCATGTCGCTGTCCACCGTGGCCCAGTCCAGCGTCTCGTCCTCACTCTTGAAGAAATGATGAAACGCCTGCAAGTCGTGGCTGTAAGCCTTGGCCGTCAACGGGGAAAATCCCCTCTCTCCCACCAGATACTCCAAAAAACCTTGAACTTCTTCCATGACTACGCGGGTCGCGACGTTTTTCTTTGGCGAATATAGGCACGAATAACGACAAATGCAAATTATTTCTTCATTTTTTTCACCGTTTGACGATAATTGTGGGTCGCTCCATTTTTTCGCAGGCCACACCTTATTATATATAATACGCGCGCGAAGAGCCTCCGGTCTCCCCATCGCCCGGCGTCCGTCATGTCCGTCCGTCTGCGGGGCATCGCCCTCCACCGGGCACATATTTCGCGCCAGGCAAACAATAAGCCCGCTCATCTATCGGATGAGCGGGCTTTAATAAGATACACTACTAAGGCTTAGTCCTCGGCGCGGCGCAACTGCTGCACATACACGGCGTGCTCCTTGGCCAAACGCTTCAAAACCGAAGGTTTGTCATACTGCTGACGGGCACGGAGTTCTTTGATGACACCGGTTCTTTCAAATTTTCTCTTGAACTTTTTGAGGGCGCGCTCGATGTTTTCGCCTTCCTTTACGGGTACGATAATCATTTTCTGATGTAATGTTTTATTTTGTTGTTACTTATTTTCATATACTTCTCGCGGGCTGCAAAAATAATCATTTATTTTATTATCAACAAATCCCGCGCATTTTTTTTCGTAATGAACGCTCTTTCCGATGCCGCGTGCAGCTGCCTCCCGCCTCCCCGCAGAACGTCATTGGGGTTGGGTGGGATAGCCGAGCCAGCGCATGAGGCTGTCGGGGGCGTTGGTGATGATGGCATCGACGCCGAGGCGTTGCAAGCGGCCCGTCTCCGTGCGGTCGTCCACGGTCCAGGGAACGAGCTCCATGCCCATGCCGCGGGCGCGACGAGCCACGTCGACCGAAAGGAGGCGGCTCTCGGGGCTGAACACTTGGGGGACAAAATCGAGCCGGCGCATGCAGGCATCAAAATCGAGGCTGTCGCCCTCCACCAGATAGGAAAGGCGCAGGCCGGGATAGCGGTGGTGGAGGTAGTTGAGCGTACGCACGTCGAAACACTGCACAAGGAGACGGTCGGCCGGGACTTTCTCTTGCAAAACGCGCACGCACAGGTCGGCAAAGGTGCGGTAGTGGGGCGAGAGGACGCTATCTTTCGCCGGGTCTGACTTGATTTCCACGTTATAGCTCACGGGCGGCAGCCCATGCGCGGCCACGTGCTGCTCCACGCTGTCGACGAGCTCGGCCAGGGTGGGCACGCGGCAGGGCAAGTTGACGCGCCGCGGGTAGTCGGCGACGGGCAGACTGCCCACGTTGAAGCGTTGCAGGCTGTCGAGCGTCATGGTCCAGATGGCATAGCCCTGCCCCGCTCCCGGCATGATGCGGCTGCCGTCGGGCGCCAGCGCTTTGAGCGGACTGAGGCAAGCGTCGTGCGAGACCACCGGCACGCTGTCGCGCGTCACGTGCAGGTCGAGCTCCAACACGGGCACGCCGAGGTCGACGGCCCGAAGCATTGCCTCTACGGTGTTTTCGGGATAGAGCGCCGCCCCGCCGCGGTGGGCATGGACGAGGGGTAACGCCGCATGATAGGACGTACACGAGGCAAACTGCAAGGACGCGAGCAGGCCCGCCGCCACTTTGGACATCAGATTTCTCTTCATAAGCTCTTTTCGTTCGGTGTCATACAGAAAACATATCTGCCGGCGAAGGTAAGCAAAGGTTATTACAAATCTGCGACACCGCCGCCGAGCGCTTCGCCCGCGGCCGTGCGCAAAAGCTGTGTCTGCGGGAACTGCCCATCGGAAAATATCGGCTAACTTTGCACGCAACATTTGCATACACCATGACACAGCCATCCATGCACCCCCCTTTCACCCTCCGCCCCGTGCGCCCCGACGATGCGGAGGGCATTGCTGCCATCTACAACGAATATGTGGAGCACACCACCGTGTCGTTCGAGACCGAGGCGGTGAGCTGCGACGAGATGCGGCGGCGCATCGGGGCGCTGGCCGCGGGTTTTCCTTATTTTGTGGCCGAAGGCGAGGCGGGCATTGCGGGCTATTGCTACGCCCACCCGTGGAAAGAGCGGGCGGCCTATGCCCATACACTCGAAACGACCATCTATCTGTCGCCGCGCCACGTGGGGTGCAGCCTGGGGCGCCAGCTCATGGAGATGCTCACCGCCGAGTGCCGGCGGCGGGGCGTGCATGCGCTCATTGCCTGCATCACGGCCGACAACGCCCGGAGCATCGCCTTTCACGAGCGGTTGGGCTTTCGCCGCGTGTCGCTCTTCCGCGAGGTGGGCCGCAAGTTTGACCGCTGGCTCGACGTGGCCGACCTCCAACTGCTCCTCGACTGACCGCCGCCCGCCCCGTCGCGACAAAGCAAACGGCCGCCGCCCTGCTTACGGGGCGACGGCCGTTTATATCTACGCACGCGCGTGCGCGCGATCAGTCGCGCACGACGTGTACCGTCTGTTGCGGGAAGGGGAAGTCGATGCCCTGGCGGTTAAACTCGGCATAAATCTTCTGGTACGTCTCGTGGAAGACGGCCCAATAGTCCTCCTGGCGGGTCCACACGCGCACCACGATGTTGACGCTGCTGTCGGCCAGTGCGCCCACGGCCACAAAGGGCGCCGGGTCGGCCAGGATGCGTGCGTCGGCGTCGACAACGCCGCGTATGGCGGCCCGCACGCGCTCCACGTCCTCGCCATAGTCGACGCCGATGGTCCATTCCACGCGCCGCGTTTCGTTGCGCGTATAGTTTATCACGACGGCCGTGCTCATGGAGCCGTTGGGGATGTAGACCACCTTGTTGTCTACCATTGTGAGGATGGTGTGGAAAATCTGTATCTCGGTGACGCGTCCCTGCACGCCCTGGGCCTCGATCCAGTCGCCCACCTTATAGGGTTTGAACAGCAGGATAATCAGTCCGCCGGCAAAGTTCTGCAAGTTGCCCGAGAGGGCCATGCCGATGGCCACGCCGGCCGAGGCCAGCAGGGCGGCAAACGACGTGGTGCTGATGCCCAGCGCCCCGATGACCGACACGACGAGCAGCACCGTGAGCAGGATGTTGACGGCGCTGCGCAGGAAGCTCTGCACGCCCACGTCGATTTTGCGGCGGCTGAGCATTTTGGCAAACAGGTTGTTGAGGAAGCGCACCACGATGCGCCCGAGAAAGAAGACGACGGCGGCGGCCAGGATGTGCTTGCCGGCCGTGATGCTCAGGTCGAGGAGCTTTTCGAGCAGTTGGTCAAAGTGGGCTGCCGTCAGCTGCGACGTCTGAGCCGTGAGCAGGGTGAACATAACGTTTGGGGTTGTGGGGATGAAACAAAAAGCCCCGCCGGCCCGTTCGGAGCCGCGGGGCGGATGGTTGCTCTGCGTGCGGGGCGCGTCACTCGCTGTCGACGATGCGGCGGGCGCCCAGATAGCGGCGCTGGTAGTAGGGCGAGGTCGACTTGTCGATGACCACTCCGCGTCGGCTGGCGTGGATAAACTTGAAGCGGCCGCCGTCGGCGTCCACGTCGGTCACGATGCCCACGTGGCCCACGCTGCGCGTCGAGCGCGAGCCGCCGAAAAACACGAGGTCGCCCTTTTGCAGGTCGGCAATGCTCTCCACCCGTTCGCCTTCGCGATACTGCGAGCGCGACGAGCGCGTGATGGGTATGTTTTCCTGCCGGTAGACGTAGCTCGTAAAGCCCGAGCAGTCGAACGCCCGCGGGCCGCTGTGTCCGCTGCGGTAGCGTGCGCCGAGATATTTCAGGGCCGTCTGCACGATGCTGTCGCCCTTCGACGCCGTTTCCTCCGCCATCGTGTCGGCCACGACCGCCGTATCGGCCACGGCGGCACGCACCTCGGCCGCAACGGGCGCGGCGGGCAGCTGCTGCATGGACGTCAGCCCTGCTAGCGGGAGCAATGCCAGCGCCCCCAGCGTAAGTTTTGTTGCTATCTTTTTTATTTTCATGTATCCAAAAGAGTAAGTCGGCTTTGCGTTTGCGGTAGCTAAATTACAAAAAGTGCTAAATTCAGAAGCACGGCTTCACATCTTTTTAAGCTTTGGGCAAAGCGCCACCTTCCGCCCTTTCCGGCGTAACTCTGTCGTTTACAAAGACAATGATTACGCCTGCTTCGTTTTTTACTTCAAGTCCCGGTTTTCCTTTCTTTAAGATTTAAGCGTTAAGTCCCCTTTATTGTTCACAGGGAATTGTTTGTTTCTCAACAGAAAAGGCGCCATTCAGGCCACCCCGCGGCCCCTGCAACGGCCCGTGCGCACCGCCGCGCCTGCCCCGCGCAGCGACGGCAGCACCGCCCGCGCGATGCACAAAATAACGCGGCCGGCGGGCGAGGGGCATCCGTATCCGCGCCAAAAGCGCTACATTTGCACTATCACCGAAAAGGCTTACGACATGAAAGAAGTGATGGATTTTCTGGCGCGCCTGCAAGCGAACAACAACCGCGAGTGGTTCAAGGCGCACAAAGACGAATACCAGGCGGCGCAAGCGCGCTTCGACGCCCTGACGGCGCGGCTCATCGAGGGCCTCGGCCGCCTCGACCCGACGGTGGGCGGCCTCGACGTAAAGAGCTGCACCTACCGCATCTACCGCGACACGCGCTTCACCAACGACAAGAGCCCCTACAAAACCCACATGGGCGCCTTCATCTGCCCGGGCGGCAAGAAGTCGGGCTTCGGGGGCTACTATTTCCAGGTGGGCCCCGACGAGGCGGGCTACCCCTCGGGCAACATGCTGGCCGTGGGCCACTACTGCTTTACGCCCCGCGTGATGCGCCTGCTGCGCGAGGACATCTGCGCCGACAACGGCGAACTGGCCCGCATCGTCGAGCGGGCCGCGCCCTTTGTGCTCGACGACGAGAACAGGCTCAAGCGCGTGCCCAACGGCTTCCCGCGCGACGTGCCGTTTGCGCCCCTGCTCACCTATCGCACCTTCTGCCTCGCATACAGCCAGGGGCGGGCCTTCATGCTGGCCCCCGACGTGGTGGAGCGCACGCTCGACCTGCTGGCACGCACGCAGCCCTTCCTGGCCTACGTCAACCGCGCCGTGGCCTACGACCGCGAGGCCGGTGCCGCCCCGGCCGACTGACGCCCGGCTCCGCCCCATCTCCATGCACGGCCGCCGGCCCTCTCCCTGCGCTTCACGGCGCGGCGGACGGGGGCCGGCGGCTGCGTTGTGCCCGGGCCGGGCGCGGCAGGGCGCGCCTACCACTTTACGGCGCCATACTTCTCCTTGCACCAGAGCTGCCAGGCGTTCACCGTGTTTTGCCACACCACGTAGGCGCAGGGGGCTATGGCGGCCGTGGGGTTCAGATAGGTCACGGTGAGCCAGATGCCCACAATGGTGTTTTTCTGCCCCAGGGCCTGGCCGCCGCTCACGCTGTCGCCGTAGCGGCGCCCGATGGCTTTGCCCAGGGCAAAGAGCACAAACGTCACCACCAGCGGAACGGCCACGAGCAGCGCGAGCGTGGCGCCCGCAAGGCGGGCCGTGAGGATGTTGTGGAGCGTGATGCCCATCACCACCGAGAGGTTGAAGGCCCACATGTAGAAGGCCAAATTTCGTACCCCCTGGATGCGGGCGGCCAGGGCCGGCAGCCAGCGCCGCGTGGCCATGGCGCAGCAAAAGGGGAGCACGAGCACGAGCGCCACCCGTTCGAGGATGGCAAGAAACGAAGCGGCAAAGCCCACGTCGGCCCCGCACTCCACGAGGGGAAAGAGCAGGGGGATGAGCAAGGCCGTGAGCAGGTTGTCGACGAGCGTGTAGACCGTCATCGAGGCAATGCTGCCCCCCAGTTTGTCGGTGACGACGGCCGCCGCGGCCGCCGTGGGGCACATCACGCAGACAAAGGCCCCTTCGAGCAGCAGCTTGGGCGCGCCGTCGAGCCCGCGCATGGCGGCTACGAGCAGCAGGGCCAGCACCACGCGCACGGCCTGCACCCACACGTGCCACGCCGTGAAGTGGAGGTCGTGCAGGCGTATCTTGCAGAACGTGACGTAGAGGATGGCAAAGATGAGCAGCGGCATGGCCTGCACGAACAGGGGGCCCACGGCGCAGCCCACGGGCTGCAACGGCCCCACCTCGGCAAAGAGCAGATAGACGCCTGCGCCCGCGGCCATGGCGCAGAGCAGCGTCCACTTCTTGAAAAACGCGATGAATTGCATATCGGTAAACATGTTTCAGCCGGCGCAAAAGTAGCAATATAAACGGCCACGGCCGCCGCTTCGGGGCGAAAAAACGCCGCCGCCCGGCTCCGCTGCCCTCGGTGCGCCGCCACGCGCCCCCGGCCGCCGGCACCCCCGGCGCCAGCCCGTGGCACGATGGCCGCGATCCGCTCCGCAGCGCCGGCGCGCGGCCAAAACGCACCGCCGGGCCGGGGAAAAAACCACGAAAGCGGACAACGAAGGCCTCCACAGGACGTGCCGCGGGCGCGCAGCGCAGCCCCGGCCACCCGCAGGGACCCGTCGGCGCATGGCCGCGCAACAATCGTTAACACATGGCACCTGAAACCTCATGCTTAGGAGCTCTCGCACGCTCCATGGGATGGAATGGCCGATCCATGGGATGGAATCGTCGATCCATGGGATGTTGCGACCGATCCATGGGCAGTTTTTAGCGGTCGTTTGGGTACATTTTTATCAACATTTCTTCTTTCTTTCACACTTCGGGGCCCTTCGCCGCAGCCACGGCAGGCTCCATCCGCGCGCGGCGGTGCAGCAAAAGCGGACAGCCGTGGCACGACGCAGCGCCCCAAACGCCGCGGCACGGGGCGAAACGCTAAAAAAACAGAAAGGCACGCTGCACATTTTGCGCCGACATGGGCAAAAGCGAGGCCCCGGCGAGCTCTTTCAGCGTGGCGGAGTTGTCATTATTTTTTGGAAAATCGGGGGTGGAAACGCCGCTCCCGTCCACCGTGGATTGGGGTGGAACGGCCGGGCGGTGCGAGGGGCGGAGGGATAAAAGGTGTTAAAAAATTGCAGGCCGCGGAGGAATTTTCATATATTTGCCTCGACAAAATTGTCGAACCAAACTGTCAAACACACGTATGGGCACCAACGAACCCACCACCGAGGAGGTCATCCTGAAAGCCGCCGAAGACGAATTTATGGAACGGGGCTACGACGGGGCCAAAATGCTCTCGATAGCCCGCCGTGCGGGCGTGGCCCACTCGATGCTCCACTATTACTACCGATCGAAGCAGAATCTGTTTCAAACCATCTTCGCCCGCAAAATCGAAGGCATGCTGCCGGCCTACGACGCCCTCTTCGGGCGCGACCTCACGTTCGAGCAGACGCTGCGCGGCCTGCGCGAGGCGCGCGACCGCTACTTTCTGCTGCAAAATCCGCACTTCCCGCTCTTCATCCTCACGGAGATGCTGGCCAAGCCCAAGAACCGCTCGCTGCTGCTCAAAACGCTGCACACGGCGGGCAACGTGCTGCTCGAACGCGTGCGGCAGAAGTTTGAGGCCGAGGTGGAGGCCGGCCGCGTGCGCCGCATGTCGTTTGCCGACTTCATGCTGCTCGTGGTGAGCCTCGACGCCTCGGTGCTGGCCGCCGTTGCGATATGCCGCGGCACGGGGCGCTTCGACGCCGCAGCCATCGGCCGTCTGCAAGAGGGCTATCGCGAACACAACATGCAGCTCATCATGGACGCCCTGCGGCCCTGACTTTTTTTACCCCGCGACCGACAAAATTGTCGAACAGAAACAACGATGCCTACACAACCCCACCGACGATGAACAAGACGATACGCAAAACCCTCATGGCCCTGCTGCTGCCGGCGGCCGCGCTGACGGCCCGGGCGCAGCTCACCATCGACAGCTGCTACGCGATGGCGCGGGCCAACTATCCGCTCATTGCACGCTACGGGCTCATCGAAAAGACGCGCCAGTACAACCTGGAAAACGCCGCCAAGGGCTACCTGCCGCAAGTGGCGCTGACGGCGCAGGCCTCGTGGCAGAGCGACGCGACCGACATCCCCATCGACACGCGGCGCCTGGGCCTGGCAGGCGTGGCCCTGCCCGAGATGAAGCGCGACCAGTACAGGCTGGCCGTCGACGTGAACCAGACGCTCTGGGACGGGGGCAACATACGCTCGGAGCAGGCCGTGGAGCGCACGCGCGCCGAGGCCGAAAGCCGCAGCCTCGACGTGGAGCTCTACGCCCTGAACGGACGGGTGAACCAGCTGTTTTTCGGCTTGCTGCTCACCGACGGACGGCTCAGCCAGAACCGCCTGCTGCAACAGGAGCTGACGCGCCACTGCCGCGAGGTGGAAAACCTCATGGCCGGGGGCGTGGCCAACCGCTCGGACCTGGACGCCCTGCGCGTCGACCTGCTGAAAGCCCGGCAGGACGAGGCCGCCCTCAGGCAGACGCGGCGGGCCTATGCCACCATGCTGGGCCGCCTGACGGGGCAGGCCGTGACCGACACCACCACGCTGGTGCGCCCCGCGGCCGTGCGCCCCGCGGCGGGCAACAGCCGGCCCGAACTGGCGCTGCTCGACGCCCGCGCACGCAACGTCGAGGCCCGCAACGAGCGCATACGTGCCGGCCTGATGCCGCAGCTGGGCCTGTTTGTGACAGGCGGCGTGGGGCGGCCGGGCCTCGACATGTTTGAGGACGACTTCCGGGCCTACTTCACGGCGGGCCTGCGCCTGTCGTGGAACCTGAGCCGCCTCTACACCCGGCGGGCCGACCGCGCCAAGCTGCGCCTCGACCTGGACGACATCGAAGCACGCCGCCGCACCTTCCTCTTCGACACCGACGTGGACGCCGCCCTGCGCAGCTCCACAATCGACCGCTACGAGGAGCAGCTGCGCTACGACGACGAGATTGTGGCCCTGCGCACAGCCGTCAAGGAGGCCTCGGCAGCCAAGCTCGCGGGCGGCACGCTGAGGGGCACCGACCTGGCCCGCGACATCAACGCCGAGCAGGCGGCGCGGCAGGACCGCCTTGTGCACGAAATAGAGCTGCTGGCGGCCATCTACGACCTGAAATACCTGACCAACCGCTGAGACGGACGCAAACATCAACATGTCAAACCATCATCACACGCATACCATGTACAAGATACTTTCGGCGGCGCTCTGCGCCTCACTGCTGCTCACGGCCTGCGGCCGCAACGACGACGGGCCCGACGCCACCGGCGTTTTCGAAACCACGGAGACAACCGTTGCGGCCCGCGTGGCGGGCGAGCTCGTCAAGCTCGACGTCGAGGAGGGCCGCACGCTGGCGGCCGGGCAGGCCG
The DNA here is from genome assembly GCA_944322095.1 of uncultured Alloprevotella sp. Taxonomy (GTDB): domain Bacteria; phylum Bacteroidota; class Bacteroidia; order Bacteroidales; family Bacteroidaceae; genus Alloprevotella. The sequence goes on along the minus strand of CALUNU010000016.1, from coordinate 4,935 downwards.
TGGGCCTCGTCGACACCATGCAGCTCCACCTGAAAAAGCGCGAACTGATGGCCCGCCTGCGGGCTGCCGACAGCCGGCGCTACGACGTGCGCCGGCAGCTGGCCTCGCTGCGCCAGCAGATAGCCACCGAGCGGCGCGAACGGCGGCGCTACGAAGGGCTCGTGGCCCGCGGAGCGGCCAACACCAAGCAACTGGACGACATCGACGCGCGCATTGCCGTGCTCGAAAAGCAACTGGCGGCACAGAACGAGACGCTCGAAAAGGGCAACCGCAGCGTGAGCGGCGAAATAGAGGCCATCGAGGCGCAGCTGGCGCAGACCGACGACATGCTGGCGCGCTGCGTCGTGACGGCGCCGACGGCCGGCACGGTGCTGGCCAAATATGCCGAACGGGGCGAGATGGCGCAGCAGGGACGCGCGCTGTTTAAGATGGGGACCCTCGACCGCCTGTACCTGCGCGCCTACATGACGGCGCCGCAGGTGACGGGTCTGAAGGTGGGCAGCCGCGTCACCGTGCTGGCCGACATGGGCGAGGAGGGCACCCGCCGCTACGAGGGCACCGTGGCCTGGATTTCGGACAAGGCTGAGTTTACGCCCAAGACCATCCAGACGCGCGACGAACGGGCCAACCTGGTGTATGCGGTCAAGGTGGCCGTGAAAAACGACGGCTTCATCAAGATAGGCATGTATGGCGACGTCCTGCTGTAAACCCCGAAAAAACGCTGAACCATGGCCATCATCCAGGCTGAACACCTCACGAAACGCTACAAGCGCACCGTGGCGCTCGACGACCTGAACTTCGCGGTGGAACAGGGCGAGCTCTATGGCATCATCGGCCCCGACGGGGCGGGCAAGACAACGCTGATGCGCATCCTGGCCACCCTGCTCAAGCCCGACGCGGGCACGGCGCGCATGGCGGAGCTGGACGTCGTGAACGACTACAAGGCCATTCGCGACATCATCGGCTACATGCCGGGGCGCTTTGCCCTCTACCAGGACCTGACGGTCGAGGAGAACCTGCGGTTTTTTGCCTCGGTGTTTGGCACGACGGTGGAGGAAAACTATCACCTCGTGGCCGACATCTACCGCCACATCGAGCCTTTCAAAAAGCGACGGGCGGGGCGCCTCTCGGGCGGCATGAAGCAGAAGCTGGCCCTGTGCTGCGCCCTCATCCACAAGCCGCGCGTGCTGCTGCTGGACGAACCGACGACGGGCATCGACCCCGTGTCGCGCCACGAACTGTGGGACATGCTGGCGCGCCTGAGGCAGGAGGGCATCAGCGTCGTGGCCACAACGCCCTATATGGACGAAGCCGCACGCTGCGACCGCATCGCGCTGATGCTGGGCGGCCGCTTTATGGACGTCGACACGCCGCAGGGCATTGCCGCCCGCTATCCCGGCCACATCTGGGCCGTGAGGGCCGACGGCATGCGGCGCCTGGCGGCCGACCTGCGCTCCTTCGGCGGGACGGCGTCGGCCTTTTCGTTTGGCGACGCCTACCACGTCACGCCGGCCGAGGGCACCGCGCCCGGGGAGCTGCGCCGTCACCTGGAAGCGCGCGGCCATACGCACATCAGCATCGAGGAAACACAGCCCACCGTGGAGGACTGCTTCATGTGGCTGGCAAAAAAGACGGAAGATGGAAAGTAAGGCAATCATTGCCGAGGGATTGACAAAACGCTTCGGCGCGTTTACGGCCGTCGACCACATCTCGTTCGACGTGAGCGGGGGCGAAATCTTCGGGTTCCTGGGCGCCAACGGGGCGGGCAAGACCACGGCCATGCGCATGCTCTGCGGCCTGAGCCGACCCTCGGAGGGACGGGCGGCCGTGGCGGGGCACGACGTGGGGCGCGCGTCCGAACGGGTGAAGCGCAGCATCGGCTACATGAGTCAGCGCTTCTCGCTCTACGAAGACCTGACCGTGGGAGAAAACCTGCGCCTCTTCGGCGGCATCTACGGCATGAAGGACGCCGAGATAGCCCGCAAAAGCGACGAAATGCTCGCCCGCCTGGGCTTTGCCGCCGAGCGGCGCACGCGCGTGGGCGAACTGCCGCTGGGATGGAAGCAGAAGCTGGCGTTTTCGGTGGCCATCTTTCACGAACCGAAGGTGGTGTTTCTCGACGAGCCGACGGGCGGCGTCGACCCGGCCACGCGCCGCCGCTTCTGGGAGCTCATCTACGACGCGGCCGAACGCGGCATCACCGTGTTCGTCACGACGCACTACATGGACGAGGCGGAGTATTGCGACCGCGTGTCGGTGATGGTGGACGGACGCATCGAGGCGCTCGACGCGCCGCGGGCCCTGCGCGCGCGGCTGGGCGCCGAAACGATGGACGACGTGTTCCGCCTGCTGGCGCGCAAGGCCTCGCGCTCGTCCGACTGAAACTGTGAAAAGAAGGAACGCAAGAAAATGAAACAATTCGCTTCATTCGTCGTCAAAGAGTTCACCCAGGTGCTGCGCGACGGGCGCACGCTCTTCATCCTGCTGGCCATACCGATTATACAGGTGCTCGTGCTGGGATATGCCATCATCACGGAGGTGAACAACGCCGAGATTGCCGTGTTCGACCCGTCGCGCGACGACGAAACGCAGGCCATCAAGGAACGCTTTGCCGCAAGCCGCTATTTCGACATAGCCCGCGAACTGACGCAGAGCGCCGACATCGACGCGGTGTTCAGGAGCGGCAACATCAGCATGGTGGTGGTTTTCGCCGACGGCTTTGCCGAGGGTCTGAAAGACGGCAGCGGCGCGTCGGTGCAGCTCGTGGCCGACGGCACCGACCCCAACCGGGCTGCCATACTGACGGGATATGCGCGCGGCGTGCTGGCCAGCTGGCAGGCGGAACGCATGCAGACGGCGGGCGTGCCCCTGCGCATCGGCGTGGACACGCACATGCTCTATAACCCGCAGGGCAAGAGCGCCTACAACTTCGTGCCGGGCGTGCTGGGCCTCGTGCTCATGCTCATCTGCACCATGATGACGTCGATAGCCATCGTGCGCGAAAAGGAGACGGGGAGCATGGAGCTGCTGCTGGCCTCGCCCATGAAACCGCTCTGCATCATCCTGGCGAAAATTACACCCTACTTCCTCCTCTCGGTCGTGAACCTGCTGACGGTGCTGGCCATCGCCGTGTTTGTCATGGACGTGCCCGTGCGCGGCAGCCTCGGGTGGCTCTTTGCAGCCTCGGCGCTCTTCATCGTGGTGGCGCTGGCGCTCGGCCTGCTCATCTCGTCGGTCGTCAACTCGCAGATGAACGCCATGCTCGTCTCGGGTCTGGGCATGATGATGCCCATCCTGTTCTTCTCGGGCCTGCTCTTCCCCGTCGAAAGCATACCCGACGCGCTGCAATGGATATCCTACATCATCCCCGCCCGGTGGTTTATCGACATCGCCCGCAAAATCATGATTGAGGGCACGGGGGTGGAACATTTTGCCAAAGAACTGGGCATCATCGCCCTCATGGCGGCCGTACTGCTGGCCGTGGCCATCAAAAAGTTTAAGGTCAGACTGGAATGACCACGCTGCACGAACTTGTAAAAACGACTGATTATGCTGAAATATCTGCTGGAAAAAGAGTTTAAGCAAATACTGCGCAACAAACTGCTCTCGCGGCTGCTCATCGCCATGCCCGTCATGACGATTATCATCTTCCCGTTCGTCACCAGTCAGGAGGTGCGCTACGTGAAGCTCTGCGTCGTCGACCTCGACCGCAGCCCGGCGTCGGAACGCCTCGTTCAAAAGGCTGCGGCATCCGAGAGTTTCGTGCTCACCGACGCTGCCGCCGGCCACAGCGAGGCCATCGAAAGCGTGGAGGACGGACGCTCGGAAATCATTCTGGAAATTCCCCGTGGCTTCGAACGCAGCTTGGGGCGCGGCGAAGAGGCGCGCGTCATGGTGGCGGCCAACTCGGTGAACGGCACGCGCGGCAGCTTGGGCGCGCAATACCTCTCGTCCATCATCAGCGACTTCTCCGACGAGCTGCGCCGTGAAGCGGGACTCACGGCGCAAGGCGCTGCCAACGTCTCCGCCGTCAACGTAACGACCAACTACCGCTTTAACCCTTCGCTCGACTTCCGTACCTTCATGGTGCCCGCGCTCATCGTCGTGCTGCTCACGCAGCTGGGCTGCGCCCTAACGGCGCTCAACATCGTAGGCGAAAAGGAAAAGGGAACCATCGAGCAAATTAACGTGACGCCCGTGTCGAAAAGCTATTTCATCCTGGCCAAACTCATACCCAACTGGTGCATCGGCTTCTTAATGGCTAGCATCGGCATCTTGCTGGCCTTCGTCATCCACGGCCTCACACCCGCCGGCAGCTTGCTCACGTTCGTCCCCTTCGTGGCCGCCTACGTGCTGGCCATCACAGGCCTGGGGCTGGTCATTTCCAACCACTCCGAAACCATACAGCAGGCCATGTTCCTCGTATTCCTCTTCATCATGCTCTTCCTCATGACGGGCGGCATGTTCACTCCCGTAGAAAGCATGCCCGATTGGGTACAAAAACTGACAGCCATCAACCCCCTGCAATATTTCACCGAAGTAATGCGCCTCATATACCTGAAAGGCAGCCAATTCACCGACATGCTGCCCCAATTCCTCAGCCTCTGCGCCTTCGCCGTAGCCCTCAACATCTGGGCCGTTGCCAGCTACAAAAAGAAACAGTAAAGCAAAAATCACAAAAGACAAGCCTCACCACCGCTTGCAGGCTCCGACCGCTGCGCGCCCCGCACCGACCGCCTCACACCCCGCACCGATCGCCTCACACCCCGCACCGACCGCCTCACACCCCGCACCGATCGCCAAACGCCCCGCACATTCCAGCTGCAAATCCGCACCCTCCACCAGCTAATCCTCACCTTCCGCCGCACACCTCGCATCATCCACCAGCAAATCCGCACCTTCCACCCTTTTCCGCGCCTAAAGCACAAAAAAAGA
>CALUNU010000015.1 GCA_944322095.1 uncultured Alloprevotella sp. | reverse complement strand
CCACCCACGCGGAGAGGCTGTCTTAGGAGGAGCGCCATTCCTGGCGCTCACACCGCCGCACGAACCACCCGCAAGGGTAGAATGTCGCGGCGGGACTATCGCCCCAAACGTTTTCGGGCGGCAGGAATGCCGCCCCTCCTATACAGCCTCGCGGCAAGCGCCCCTATCGTGGGCGAACTACCCTATAACCACGGGTAAGCGAAGCGCCCCGCGTCTTCTCCGCACGTTCGGCGCCCTGCGCTGCTATGGCATTCTCCCCGCGGATGTGTTTTTGTGCCTCTCTGCTTTCCTCTCGTGTGGTCTCGACGGAGGTTTATGGAGACCTTCGTGTGCGCGTACGCGTATGTATATAGCGGTGCCGGCCGATACTTGTGAGGGTATGGGCGGCGCGAGGTGTTTGGGCGCCAGAAACCGTGTCGCATGGGGTTGTTTATGGCTGAGAAAGGCAGAAAAATAGCAGGAAATAACATCTTTTAGCATTACCCCCCCGATTAATTTTTTTATCTTCAAAGATTTGCATACATTTGCTTCCGATTTTCGCTTAATCATGAGACTGATGCGGGAGCACGGGCGCAGGCCCGCGCCCTTGCACCTGTGAAAGACACGTGATGACCGATATTTTATTTACTAACAACCAAAAGTTTTTACACATGAAGAGATTTACACTTCTCTCCCTGCTCGTGCTTTTGTGCGTGGCAGTGGGTCGGGCGCAGACGCTCACGCAGCTCTCTCCCGACGAGATCACGGCGGGCAAGCGCATCGTGCTGCGCGGTGCGGCCGTCAACAATATCAATTATTTCAACGGGGCCGAAGTCAACGATGGAGTTGCGGAAGGTACCAAAGTGTACGTAGTAGAGGAAGCTAATACGGCCGGAAAAATCGTGCTGAAAAACGAAGTGACCGGTGCTTACGTGGCCAAACCTACGGCAGCAGCTGCAACCAAGAACCAAGTGGCCACCACCACGGACAAAGCCGGTGCTGCCGAGTTTTCAACCGCGGCAGCTAACTATGCATACAGCGACCTTTCGTCGGCTTACACGTATGAGGCCGATAAACTGTTGCGTTTCGTCACGACGGCAACGGACAATGCCGACACTTACTTGAACACCAACAGCGAAGGCCAGCGTGCCCAGTATTTCAACGGTACGGGTAATTGGAGCGTGTGGGTCGTTTATGAGCTGCCGGCGGGTGAAAATCTCCCGTTCTATGCAGATGTCGATGCACCCGTGGTCAGCGAGGACGGCAACATCCATTATTACTTCATCCGCAGCTACCGCTCGGGAAAATACTTGACTTATGCCGGCGACGAGGCGAACCTGACGCAAGGCACGGAGCGGGGTGACGGCGCCATGTGGTACTTCACGGCCGACGGCACCGCTGAGGGCGGGCTGAAAGTGAAGATCCACAACGCCGCCACGGAGAACCTGCTGGCTGGCCACAGTTCTTTCACGGCCGAGGGCGCCACGTGGTACATCAAGGACAACCCTTACAACGACGGCGGCTTATGCATCAGCCTGAACGAGGCGCTCGACGGCAATTGCCTCGATGCCAACAATAACAATAGCGGCGTGGGCTATTGGCAGCCTTCGGCCGGCGACAACCAAGGCACGACGTGGCAGTTTGTAGGAGAGGTCAGCGCAGAGGAATATACCCGCGGGCTTGTTGCCGAAAGGTTGGCAACGCTGCGCCCGGCTTTTGAGCGGGCCGTCGGCAAGGGATACATCAACGCTCCGAGCGATGCCGATTTGCAGGCCATGCTCGGGCAGATGGACGATCTGGAAGCAAATCCTACGTTTGAGGGGCTGGCTGCGCTGAACGCAGCCGTTGCAGCTCTTCAGCCGGCAGCTGAGAACAGCCCCGTCGACGGTGCCCTCTACCGCATCCAAAACTATCAGCGCAAGACGAGTACAGGTAACAACCCCTGCAACGGCGAGGGCGGCTACATCGAGGCCATCGACCAGCAGAAGCCAGCTCACTCCGTATGTAAAGCGCGTGCGCTTGCTGCCGTCGATCAGGACGAGGCCTCGGCCGATGCCCTCTGGCAGCTGCAAGCTGTCGGCGACGGCACCTACCGCCTCTATAACCCCAACAGTGGTTTCTACATGACACAGACCGATGATAGCCAGGAAATTAAAACCCTGACCACCAATGCCAACGAGGCTGCCACGTTCAGCTTCGGCACCTACGAAGGCGTTCCCGGGCAGAGCAGCATCATGTGCGCAGAGCGCGAAAGTGTGGAAAACCGATACCTCCATTGCTCGGGAAATCTCAATGACGGATCGAATACGTCGGCCCGTATCATGTTCTATACGGCCGGTGCGAACGGTCCGTCGGCCTGGTACATCCGCCCGGCCGAGACGATCAACGTAGAACTGACGCAGGTGGGCGACGAGGCCTGGGCCAGCGCTGTGCTGCCCGTCGACGTCGAGCTGACGGAGGGCGTGAAGGCCTATACGGGCGAGCTGAACGAGGCCGACGGCGTGCTGCGTCTGACGGAGCTGACGGGCACGGTGCCCGCAGGTAAGCCCGTCGTGCTGGCTGGCACCGCCGGCGACAAGGCCCTGCGCGTGAGCGCTGCCCAGGCTCCCGTGAGCGTGGACGAGAGCGGTGCTCTGAAGGGTACGCTGCGCTATGTGGGCGTGACGGACGACACGCGCGACTCGTACCTCATCCTGGGCATCTACGACGAGGCCGTGGGCTTCTATCTGCCGGCTGAGGCGACGACCGCCATCCCGGGCAACAAGGCTTATCTCGACAATGCTGCCGGCTCGGCCGTGCGCGGCTATGCCCTTTCGCTGGGCGGCGCGACGACGGGCATCGAGAGCGTGACGGCTGGGAGCGACGCGAGCGAGGCTCCCGTCTACGACCTCTCGGGCCGCCGCGTGGTGAACCCCACGAACGGCGTCTACATCCGCGGAGGCAAGAAGGTGTATATCAAATAATCCCCTATAAAAAAGAAAACCGACATGAAAAAGACTTATATCCAACCTGCCTGCGACGTGCTGCGCCTGGAAACCGAAGGAGCGCTCCTCAACGCCAGCAGTCTGACCATCAATGCGGAGAACCGTTCGGACGTCATCCTCAACAACCGCAAGGAGGATGGCTGGAACTCGGAGCAGTGGTCGTCGATGGAGGAGTGATTCTCCCTCCTCACACCATATTATATATAGGAACCGCGCCTGCGCCACGAGCACAGGCGCGGTTCTTGCTTCGGGGCACGGGGTGGGGGCTTAAATAACCTTGCAAAGCTCATTTTTTCGCCGGTTTTATTTCCACATAACGGAAATTGATGGTACATTTGCCTATCTTGCCATCAGTATAAACAAAAGAAAAAGATATGAACGAGATGAACGTAACGGAAAATGCCGCCGGGCGGAGCGAACTGCTGAGCCGTGCCGGTGCGTTGCTCAGCGAGGGGCGCTCGCTCCTGCTGGCTGCCAAGGATGCTGAGGGGGCGTCGGCCGCCGCGCGTGCCCTGCTCGCCGAGGCCCGCAGCCGGGGGCAGAAATGTGCCTGCATCAACTTGCAGGACGTGACGTATGAGGAGACGTTTATCCACCGCGTGGTGAACGCCTTCTTCGACAGCGGCGTGGCCCGCGAGACCAAGGAGACGCTGGCCCGCCTGCTCGACCTGTTCCTGAGCCGCCTGGAAAACGAGGGCGGGCCGGGCTCGCCCGCTGCGATCGGGGCCGACGACGCGCCCTATCGCACGCTGGCCGAGAGCTTCGTCCACGACGAGCCGGGCCTTGTTGTGCTGGACGGCCCGACGCTCTTCCTGGGCGCCCTCTATAAGGAAACGAAAAACAAGGAGCGCGTGGCCCGCTTGCTCGGCTGGCTCAAGGAGCTGCGCACGGCTCCCGGCACGCAGGTGCGCTGGGTGCTGGCCGATGCCGCCGGCCTGCGCGACTTTGCCGCCTCGCTCGGCCTTTCGGCCATGGTGGACGACCTCACGGAGCTCGCCGCCGACTGACCCGGGCGTGCTGCTCCTATATATATAAGGTGTGTAGCCCCGGCAGGCGCGGGGCCGCGGGGCCTGGTGTCGGCCGGGGCCGCCTGCACGTGCCGGGAGCTGCGCAAACACCGAACCCAACAACTTTACAACAAGGAAAATGAAAATTGCATTGATAGGCTACGGCAAAATGGGCCATATGATCGAAGAAATAGCCCTGAGCCGCGGACATGAGATCGTTTGCATCATCGACATCAACAACCCCGAGGATTTCAACTCGCCTGCCTTCCGAAGCGCCGACGTGGCCATCGAGTTTACCACGCCCATGGCGGCCTACGGCAACTTCCTGCGTGCCTTTGCCGCCGGCGTCAAGGTGGTGAGCGGTTCGACGGGATGGAAAAAAGACCACGAAGCCGACGTGCGGCGCCTCTGCACCGAGGAGGGAAACACGCTGTTTTGGGCGTCCAACTTCTCGCTGGGCGTGGCCGTCTTCCGGGCCGTGAACCGCTATCTGGCCGGGCTGATGAACCGCTTTGCGGAGTATGACGTGAGCATCGAGGAGACGCACCACGTCCACAAGCTCGACGCGCCGAGCGGTACGGCCATCACGCTGGCCGAGGACATCGTGGACCGCCTCGACCGCAAGACGGGATGGGAGCTGGGCCTCGTGCACCGCCCCGACGGCTCGGTGGAGGGCAGCGCCGACGTGGCGCCCGCCGCCGTGCGCATCGACGCCGTGCGCCGTGGCGAGGTGCCGGGCATCCATACCGTCACCTACGACAGCCCCGAGGACCGCATCGCCATCACCCACGATGCCCATAACCGCCGAGGCTTTGCCCTGGGCGCCGTGCTGGCTGCCGAGTACACGGCCACGCACAGCGGGCTGCTCACGATGGACGATTTGTTCAACTTCTAACCCTCTCCGTACGACATGACCGACTACAAAACGAACGCCCCCGACGGCCAAAGCCGTGAGAACGCCGCGCCGCGCAAGAAGCGCTACGTGGCTTTTGCCGTGGCCACGGCCATCTACTTGGTGTTCCTCGTGTGGGTGCGTTCCTGGTGGGGCCTGCTCGTCGTCCCCTTCATCTACGACTATTATGTGACGCGCTTCATCAAATGGGACTGGTGGAAGCGCCTGAAAAACGGGACGGCGCGCTACGTCATGGGCTGGGTCGACGCCATCGTCTTCGCCCTGGTGGCCATCTACTTCCTCAACCAGTTTTTCTTTCAGAACTTCGTCATCCCCTCTTCGAGCCTGGAAAAGACGCTCCTCACGGGCGACTATCTGCTCGTGAGCAAGCTGAGCTACGGTCCGCGCATCCCGCAAACGCCGCTCTACATGCCGCTCACGCAGCACACGCTGCCCGTGCTGGGCTGCAAGTCGTATCTCGACTATCCCCACTGGGACTACCGCCGCGTGAAGGGCTTCGGGCGCCCCGCGCTGGGCGACATCGTCGTCTTCAACTACCCGGCGGGAGACACCGTGGCGCTCAACTACCAAGACCAGGACTATTACCGACTGGTCTACATGGCGGGTGCCCAGAGCGTGGGAAGCGTGCCGGGATCGGGCACGTCGTACGAAGAGCAGCAACGGGCCTTCCGCGAGATCTATGCCCGCGGCCGCGACATCGTGGCCGCCAACCCGCAAGAGTTCGGCGACATCGTGGCCCGGCCCACCGACCGCCGCGAAAACTACGTGAAACGCTGCGTGGGCCTGCCCGGCCAGACGTTGCAAATCAAGGATAACGTTATCTACGTGGACGGCAAGGCCGAGCCCGAGCCCGAAAACGCGCAGTTTGGCTATCTGGTCCATTTCCTGCAAGCGCCCCCCACGGCCTTCCTCAAAGAATATGGCATCACGCAGGAGGACCTGTCGTATCCCGCCTCCGAGGACGGCATGACGCGCTACATGCCGCTGACGCGCCGCGCGCTCGACGCCCTGCGCCAGGCGCCCGAGCTGACCGACAGCATCGCTCCGGCCGAGGCCCCGGCCGACTGGCTCTACCCCCAGAACATGGTGAAAAACTGGACGACGGCCAACTACGGCCCCCTGTGGATTCCGAAGAAAGGGGCCACGCTGCGCCTGAACCTCTACAACCTGCCGATATACGAACGCCCCATCCGCGTGTACGAGGGTAACGACCTGGCCGTGCGCGACGGGAAAATCTATATCAACGGGAAGCAGACCGATACCTATACCTTTAAAATGGACTACTACTGGATGATGGGCGACAACCGCGACAACTCGGCCGACTCGCGCTTCTGGGGCTTCGTGCCCGAAGACCACGTTGTGGGCAAGCCCCTCTTCATCTGGCTCTCGCTCGACCCCGACTACGGGCTGGCCGACGGAAAAATACGTTGGAACCGCCTGTTCAAGTGGGTGGGCAACATCCAATGACGCTTGCGGCGCGACGGAACGCTCCCCCATGGAACGGCCGCCGCGCCGCGCTGCAATGACTCACACCCGACATGCGCCCGAAACGCCTGCTGACCCACTGCATCGTTCCGCTGCTGGCAGCCCTGCTGGCAGTTGTGGCGGTGCGCTGCCTGCTGGTGGCGCAATATGCCGTGCCCGCCGACCAGCCCGCGGCGGGGCTCCTCGCCGGCGACCGCATCCTAGTGCTGCGCCCGGCCTATGGCCTGCGTCTCCCCGGCACGCCTCCCGCTGCCCGCCTGCGTCTGGGCGGCCGCCCGGCCCGGGCCGGCCAGGTGCTGGCCTTCGACCACCCGCTGGGCCGCGGGCTCTGCACGGCGCTCTGTACGGCCGTCCCGGGCGACACCGTGTGGGTCGACCCCCTGCGCGGCCGCGTGCTGCCGGGCCGCACGTCGGCCGCGGCCTGTCCGCTCGTCGTGCCGGGCGTGGGCCGTCCCGTCGACGTGACGCCCTGCAACGCCCGTCTGCTCCACGCCGCCCTGACGCGCCACGAGGGTAGCCGCGTGGCTCTCGTGGGCGACACGGCCCTCGTCTTCGACGGCCGCCCGCTGCACCGCGCCTACTTCACGCAGGATTACTTTTGGGTCGAGGGCAGCGAGAGCCGCTACGGCTTCGTGCCGCAGAGCCATCTGGCGGGCCGCGTGCTCTGCGTGAGCTATTCGGCCGACCCCGCGCAGCCTTTCTACAACTGCCTGCGGAAGGGCCGCTTCTTCCGCCCCGTGCCATGACGAACGTACTGCTTTCTACGGCCTATCTCGGCCCCGTGCAATATTACACCAAGCTTTACGCCGCGCCCACCGTCTATTTGGAGCGCCACGACCATTACGTGAAGCAGACCTACCGCAACCGCTGCCTCATTGCGGGCCCGGCGGGCGTGCAGACGCTCACCATCCCCGTGGAGCACGCCACGGGCCTCAAGACGGCGGCCTGCGACGTGCGCATCAGCGACCACGGCGACTGGCGCCACCTCCACTGGACGGCGCTCGTGAGCGCCTACGAGAGCAGCCCCTACTTCGAATATTTCGCCGACGACTTCCACGACCTCTACCGGCGCCGCTTTGCGTTTCTCGTCGACTTCAACGACGCTTTGCAGGAGCTCGTGTGCCACCTGCTCGGCCTGCGGCCCCACATCGTCCGCACCGACCGCTACGCCGACCCCCTGCCGCCCGCCACGCTCGACCTGCGCGACGCCATCCGCCCCAAGCGCCCGGCCGGGGCCGACCCCGCTTTCCGCCCCGCGCCCTACTGGCAGGTGTTTGCCGCGCGCCACGGCTTCCTGCCCAACCTGAGCATCGCCGACCTGCTCTTCAACATGGGCCTCGAAGCGCGCCTCGTGCTGCGCGCCTCGGTGGTGGACGATGGGGCTCCCGCCGAAACGCCTGCCGCCGCCAACAAACCGTGAAACGGGGCAGACCTTTCGTAAAAAGGGTAGGGCGCCGGCCCGCTGTTTTCCCTATCTTTGCAGCCGAAGTGAGCCATTCGTGAAGCAACAACTCTAAAAAACCAATCGATATGCAAGCAACCACCGTAACGCTCCGTTCGTTGGAGTTTCGCAGCGCCGCGACCTGGCTGGCCGCCGCGCTCTTCGTCGCAGGCAACGTCGTGCTGCCGCAGCTTTTCCACCTCGTTCCGCAGGGAGGCCCCATGTGGCTGCCCATCTACTTCTTCACCCTCGTCGGAGCCTACAAGTATGGCTGGCGCGTTGGCCTGCTCACGGCGCTGGCCTCGCCCTTGGTCAATTCGTTCCTCTTCGGCATGCCCGCCGCCGCGGCCCTTCCCGCCATCGTGCTCAAGTCGGTGCTGCTGGCCCTTGCCGCAGGCTATGCCGCCCACCGCTTCCGCCGCGTCAGCGTGCTGCTTCTGCTGGGCGTTGTGGCCTTCTACCAGGTAGTGGGCACGTTGGGCGAATGGGCCCTCAGCGGCAGCCTTGCCGCAGCCACGCAAGATTTCCGCCTCGGCCTGCCCGGCATGGCTTTGCAGGTGGTGGGCGGTTTTCTCTGCCTTCGCTACGTTGTTCGCAGGTAACGCCGCGGCCGTCGTGGCGCGCGACGGGCACTGACGAGCCCGTTTCATCGCATAAATGCCGCCCTTTCTTCGCCCGTGGCCGCCGTTTTCACTATTTTTGCGCCGCCTAAGCCTCTCGCCGAGGCCCGGGCGGCCTTTTTTATGCCACAAACGTTCGCATCCGTATGAAGAAAAGTCTCATAGCCCTGGGCTTCGGCACGCTCTGCCTCGGCATCGCCGAGTTTGTCATGATGGCCATCCTGCCCTACGTGGCCGCCGACCTGCGCGTCAGCATCCCCACGGCGGGCCATCTCATCTCGGCCTACGCCCTCGGCGTCTGCTGCGGCGCCCCCGTGCTGACGCTCGTGCGCCGCTACCCCTTGAAGCGCATCCTGCTCTGCCTGGTGGCCGTCATGATGGCGGGTAACCTGCTGGCCGCCCTCTCGCCGTCGTACGGGCTGATGCTCGTGGCACGTTTCGTCTCGGGTCTGCCCCACGGGGCCTACTTCGGCGTGGGCAGCATCGTGGCTGCCCGTCTGGCCGACGAGGGCAAGGGCACGCAGGCCGTCTCCATCATGATTGCCGGCATGACCGTGGCCAATCTCTTTGGCGTGCCGCTGGGTTCGTCCGTGGGTGCGTTGCTGTCGTGGCGGGTGGCCTTTCTTTTCGTGGGCGGTATGGGCCTGCTCACGCTCTATTACATTTGGAAATGGGTGCCCCCTGTCGAAGGTCTGCCCGATGCAGGCTTCAAGGGGCAGTTTCGCTTTCTGCGCACGCCCGCTCCCTGGCTCATCTTCGGCGCCACGATGCTGGGCAACGGGGCCATCTTCTGCTGGTACAGCTACGTCCATCCGCAGCTCACGGCCGTGAGCGGTTTTGCCGAGGAGGCCGTCTCGATGCTCATGGTCCTGGCGGGCTTTGGCATGGTGGTGGGCAATCTGGTGAGCGGCCGCCTGTCCGACCGCTTCACGCCCGGCCGCGTGGCCGCCGCCACCGAGGGCGTCATCGTTGCGACCCTGCTGGCCATCTATCTGCTCTCGCCCGTGCGGCCCCTCATGCCCCTGCTGCTCTGCACGGCCACGACCGGCCTTTTTGCCGTGTCGGGGCCGTTGCAGGTGTCCATCATCCGTTTTGCCCCGGGCGGCGAACTGCTCGGTGCGGCCTGCATACAGATGGCCTTCAACCTGGGCAACGCCGTCGGCGCGGCCCTGGGCGGCCTGCCCATCGACGCCGGTCTGGGCTACCGCGTGCCCGCTCTCATCGGCGTGCCCATGGCCCTCGTGGGCCTGGTGCTCCTGCTCGTCTTCGTCAAGCGTTACGAAACGCCCGCCCTGCGCAAAGTCTGACGCCATTTTTATTTCATAAACACCCCTGCAATCATCCACCTTCCTCCCCGACACGAAGCCCCATTACGACATTCTCGACGGGCTTCGCGGCGTGGCCGCTCTGTTGGTCGTTGCTTTCCATCTCTTTGAGACCTATTCGGGCGGCGCCGAGCATCAAATCATCAACCACGGCTATCTGGCCGTCGATTTCTTCTACGTTCTCTCGGGTTTCGTCGTGGGTTATGCCTACGACGACCGTTGGGGCCGCACGATGGGGCTGAAGGATTTCTTCCGCCGGCGCGTCATCCGCCTGCACCCCCTCTATGTGTGGGGCACTGTGCTGGGCCTGCTGCTCTATTTTGCGCAGCAGGGCCCCGCGTTTCCCCTCATCGGCACGGTGCCCGTGTGGCAGGTGCTGCTTGTGGCGCTGGCCTGCTGCTGCGCCCTGCCCGTGCCCGTGGCGTGGGACGTGCGCGGCTGGATGGAGACCAACCCGCTGAACGGAGCTTCGTGGTCGCTCCTGTGGGAATACGTGGCCAACGTCCTCTATGCCCTCTTGCTGCGCCGCCTGCCGCGTCTTGCGTTGGGCGTTCTCCTGGTGCTGGCGGCCTGCTGCACGGTCGACCTGGCCCTCTCCATCGACGTGTTCGGCCTGCTCACGGGGCGCGACGCCGCCGTCTACACCGTCATTGGCGGCTGGGCGTTGACGCCCACGCAGCTCTACATCGGCGCCACGCGCCTGGCCTATCCTTTCCTGGCCGGCCTGCTGCTCTCGCGTCTGGGCTGGCGTCTGCGTCTGCGCGGCGGCTTCTGGTGGTGTGCGGTCGGCGTGGTCGTGCTGCTGGCCATGCCGCGCGTGGGCACTGAGGCCCGTCCGTGGCTCAACGGCGTCTACGAGGCCGCCTGCATCCTCGTTGCCTTCCCCCTCCTTGTGGTGATGGGCGCCGGCAGCCGCATCACCGACGCCCGCTCCACGGCTGTCTGTCGTTTCCTGGGGCGCATCTCCTATCCCCTCTACATCGTGCACCTGCCCCTCGTCTATTTGCAGATTGCCTGGGCCTCGCTCCATCCCGATGCCCCGACGTCGCACGCTGTGGCCGTGAGCGTGGGCATCTATCTCTTTGCCCTTTTCGTGGCCTACGCCTCGATGCGCCTCATCGACGAGCCCCTGCGCGCCCGTCTGGCCCGTCGCTGGCTCCATCCGCGCGCCACGGCAGCTACAGCCGAGGCAAAATCAACCAAAAACGGTTGATTTCGGAAAAACAACCGAAAATGGTTGATTTTTTCGGCCCGACGCTGTGCTGAATGCCCGTCGGACGGGCGTACATCCTCATAAAAACCAACGTTTACGGCTCGTTTCGGCCGCAAACGTTGGTTTGTTTGTTGTTTATGCTTTATATTTGTGGCAAGATTCCCAAATTTTCGATTTATGAAAAGGCTGATTCTTTTATTATTGGTGTTTGTCTCGCTGGTTGGTGGCGCGCAGAGTGTTGTGCAGCGCCTATCGTCCAATACAACTGGCCGCGACAGTGTGCCCGTGCCGCAGCACATGAAGTTTATGGGCATCCCTATCGACGGGACGCTCACTTCTTTTACGAAAGAGTTGAAGAAAAAAGGGCTTAAGCACATTGAGACATTCGATAGAGAGCAAATAAAATTTTTTGTGGGGAATTTTGCTGGTTATACCGACTGTCTCGTTTATGCAATAGCAGCTTCACCAGAGGGAAGTAGGGTTGTCGGGGTTGTGGTCACGTTCGCTCCCGATGAAAAATGGTCGGGGCTCGCTTCACAGTACGAGACTTTGAAAAGAAGGCTTACATCGAAATATGGAAAGCCCGCTACATGCGTTGAGAGGTTTCAGACATATGTTCAGCCTAACGACGATTTTATGCGGATGCAGTACTTAAAGTCTGATAAATGCGAGTATAAATGTGTGTTTGAGACGGAGGAAGGGATGATTGCATTAGAAATAAGTCATAAGGATTGGGACTTTGGGGATTTTAATAACGTTTCGTTGACATATATAGACCGTGCTAATGGTGTAGCTATGGATCAAGATGCCATCGATGACCTCTGATTTCGCCTTTTCCTCAGCTTTTCCTTTACGCGGGCACTGCTCATAGCGAGCGGTGCCCGTTGTTTTTTGTGTCTGTCGCAGCAAAATCAACCAAAAACGGTTGTTTTTCCGAAATCAACCATTTTTGGTTGATTTTTCGTACAGCGAGATGTGTTGACGACTGAATTTGGCGCAGCTCCCCGCACTCAGTTTTGCGTGAGGCGCCATTCGGCGGGCGCGGTGCCCGTCAGTTTCTTGAACAGGGCGCTGAACCGCTGCGTACTGGCGTAGCCCAGGCGGCGGGCCACCGTGGCGGGCGTGGCCTCGGGGTCGAGCAGCAGGCGGCGGGCCAGGTCCAGGCGGCGCAGGCTCACATATTCGGCCGGCGTCATTCCCGTTTCGAAGCGCAGGAGGTCGGTCATGTAGGCTTCCGAGAGGTCGAGCCCGGCGGCCATGACGGCCGTGGGCACGGGGGCGTCTTCGTGCAGGCAGCCTGAGCCCATGGTGCGGTCCACGAGGGCCTGCAGGCGCTTCATGAGGTCGTGGTTGCGGTTTTCGCGCGTGATAAACTGCCGTTCGTAGAAGCGCGAGCAATAGTCGAGCAGCAGTTCGATGTGGCGCGAGAGGATGGTGCCCGTATGCGCGTCGATGGGGTGGTGCAGCTCCTCGTCGATGTTTTCCAGGCAGCAGGCCACGGTGGCCGTTTCGCGTTGCGAGAGGTGCAGCGCCTCCTCCTTGCGGTAGCGGAAGAAGGAGTAGCTGCCGATGTGGCTGCGCAGCGACGTGCGGAAGAGCAGGTCGGGGTGGAAGGCCAGGAGCCGCCCCTTGTCGGGCAGGGTGTGGGCCTCGCTCATGCGGAATATCTCGCCCGGCATGAGAAACACCATCGTGGCGCAGCCAAAGTCGTAGTAGCGCCGGCCGCAGCAGGCGCAGCCGCCGGGACATTCTTCGATGACGAGGATGGCGTAAAACTCAAACTTCACGGCGTCGCACGCCAGCTCCGGGTGTTCCAGGCTGATGAGCGTGGCCTGCGGGTGCAGCGTCTCGGTGCTCAGGCAGCGGTTGCACTCGCACACCGTCTTCAGGTCGAGCGTGTCGTTTCCGGTCTGTTTCTTTTCCATCGTTGTCTGTTGGTTGGGTGGTTGGTCGCCGGCGGCGGGCCCGCCGCGCGGGGTTCTGCATCGTCGCCGGCGCGTTTGCGCCCTTTGCGCCCTTTGCGTTGTGCAAAGGTAAGCCGTGGCGGCCCATCCGCTGTAACCCACTTTACGGAAATGCTAACCCCTTTTCCCCCTTTTTCCCTGCCGCGGGCCACGCGCCGTCCCCGTGGCGCGGCGCTTTTTCTGTAATTGGGGTCATATTATCCGTAATCGCGCTATTCGCCCGTCGGCCGAAAGCTCGTATTTTTGCACCGTGAACGGCCGGCCCCTGCCGCCGGCCCGCCACGCAACCATCGCAACATTAAAACATAACCGCACCATGCAGCTCATAAAAGATAAGGAATTTGGCGGCGAGCGCCCGCTCTTTGCCGCGCACGACGTCCATCTCGACCACGTCACGATACGCGAGGGCGAGTCGGCCATCAAGGAATGTTCAAACATCGTGGCCACCAACTGCCGCTTCGAGGGCAACTACCCCTTCTGGCACGTCCACGGCTTCACCATCAAGGACTGCTATTTCGACGTGGGCGGCCGCTCGGCGCTCTGGTATTCGGACCACCTCACCATGGCCGACACCGTTATCGACGCCCCCAAGATGTTTCGCGAAATGACCGACATCGACATCCGCAACGTCACCATCAACGACGCCGACGAGGTGTTCTGGCGCTGCGACCGCCTCGACATACGCGGCCTCACCCTCCACGGCGGCACTTATCCCTTCATGTTCAGCCGCAACATACGCGTCGACGGACTCGAAAGCGACAGCAAATACGTCTTCCAGTACGTCCGCGACGTAGAGATACGCAACGCCCGCATCACCACCAAGGACGCCTTTTGGGAAGTGGAGAACGTAACCATCTACGACTCCCGCCTCGACGGCGAATACCTCGGCTGGCACTCGAAGAACCTGCGCCTCGTGCGCTGCCACATCTCGGGTGAGCAGCCTTTGTGCTACGCCCGCGACCTCGTGCTCGAAGACTGCACCTTCGACCCCGCCTGCGACCGCGCCTTCGAGTATTCCACCCTGCGGGCCGACATACGCGGCGCCATCACCAACATAAAGAACCCCACGTCGGGGCGCATCACGGCCGACGCCATCGGCTCCGTCACGCTCGACGAGAACATCAAGGCCCCGGCCGACTGCGTCATCACCACGCGCCGGGCCTGACCGGCGTCCAGCCTCTGCGCTTTCCCTCTTTCATCCCCGGTGGAACCGTCCCTTTCCGTCGGGGATTTTTTTGCGATGAGGCTGCGGACGTGCGAGCCGCTGGCCAACGCTGTGGTGCGTATTGAGGAGACACATGTCTCCCATGCTGTTGCCGGCCCTATATGGTCCGCCCGATTGTCTGATGCCGTGAGGTTGCCGGCCCTGTATGGGCCGCCCGACTCCGTGTCGGCTTGAAAGTCTGTGGTACATGTGGTGGTGACGTCCGTCCTCCGTGTTGTTGCCGGCCCTATATGGGCCGTACTATTCTATAGCCGCGGGTGAGCATAGCGAACCCGCGGACAGCATGCCTCACCCATGTTCGGCCCCAAGGGGGTCGAACGACTGCGCGGCGCGTACCGTCGCGGCGACGTGGCAGAAGTTGTACTGCCGGGCGGCCTTGCTGTGGTTGGACCTCTTTGAGGCCATATTCCTTTGGTCACCCTTTCCGCGGGTTCACTTCGTTCACCCGCGGTTATAGAGTAGTTCGACCGCTTTGCGGCCGACTGGTCCGCTGTGTCGTCTGCCTCGCGGGGTTCTGCTTCGCTCAGTGGGCGTCCATGTCGTGTGCTTTGCTGCTGTGGCTCTGTATGGGCCGCCCGACTCCGTGTCGGCTTGAAAGTCTGTGGTACATGTGGTGGTGACGTCCGTCCTCCGTGTTGTTGCCGGCCCTATATGGGCCGTACTATTCTATAGCCGCGGGTGAGCATAGCGAACCCGCGGACAGCATGCCGCACCCATGTTCGGCCCCAAGGGGGTCGAACGACTGCGTGCCATGCACCGTGGCGCCAACGCGGCATGGAGTGAGGTGGTTGGAAATGTCGGGCTGTGCGGCTGTGCGCTATATGGCAAACCGTTAATGCGGACGCTCACGGTTGTCTGCGTTTTAGCGTTGGAAAGGCGGCGCGGTGGGGTGTTCCGACCGATCCATCCCTTGGATTTCGATTTCCATCCCATGGATCGGCGGTTCCATCCCATGGAAATTTCGATCGATGGGCACTTTTCGGGTGAAAATTCCCTCCGATTTGCGCCATATAGTGGCAAAAAAGGCTCCCGGCGCGGTGTTGGCGCGGGGGCCTTTGATGTTAGCGGTTGAAAATCAGCGATTTCTAATTTTCGCTTATTTGCGTGCGTCGGCCGACGCGGTCGAAAATATTCGATTCTCCGTGTTAAAATTTAGTGGTGGCCTGCAACTGTTGCGGGCTGCGGCGGGCGTGCGGCTACGACTCGAGGTAGTAGTTGACCGACGTCACGACGCGCACTTGCTTGATTTGCGGCGTGTACTGGTCGCGGTCGGTGATGGAGAAGAGGCCCTGCGTAGCGTTCTTTATCTTGCCGAGGCTGCTGTCGGAGTCTTTGGCAAATTTTTCGGCGGCTTTGCGGGCGTTGACGGTGGCTTCTTCGATCATTTGCGGCTTGATGAGGTTGAGACCGTTAAACTGGAACTGCGGCGTGCTCTGGTAGTCGCCGGCCGAGATGGCGATGCCCTCTTTCAGCAGTTCGCCCATGCGCGTTTGCAGCGTGAGCACGCGGTCGACGTCGGCGGTGGAGACGGTGGTGACGCACGTCACGTTGTAGCGGTCGCGCCCGGCCTCGTTCGAAGCGTAGCGGTCGGCTTGCAGGTCGATGATCTGCGGGGCGCCCGTTGCGACGCAGCTGTCGGCAATGCCGTTGCGCACGAGGTAGGCACGTATCTTCGTGTTGGCGTCGTTGATTTCGCGGTAGAGGGCTTGCAGGTCGTTGCCCGTTGTTTTGTACACGACGGGCCAGATGACGTGGTCGGCCTTGACCTCGCGCTCGGCCAGGCCGCGCACGCTCACCACGCGGTCGCGCCCGGCCACCGATTTCAGACCCAGAAAGGTGAACAGGCCGAGCAGAGCGATGCCCACGGCCACGATGACGGCTTCGATTTTCAGATTTTTCATGTCGTTGGTGTTTTAATGGGTTGATGTGGGCAAATATATGAACTTCCGCAGAGTGGTGCGGCCGTTTTCGCCTATTTTCACCTCGTTTGCGTTTTCTTAGGGCGGCTGCTCCCGGGCGGGCCGCGGGCAGGCGGCGCTTGAAGGGCCGTTTTTTGCCCCTGTGGCGTGCGAAAGGCCGGCGCATGGGCGCTTGTTCATCTTGTTCCCAAAATCGCCCGTCAGGACGCCCAAACTCACGCGTCAGGACGCCCAAACTCGCCCGGAAGGACGCACAAAAAAACGCCCGGCACGAGGGCCGGGCGTTCTGTGGGGCGCAAGGAGCGCGGTGGAGGGGCGTCGTCAGCGCACGAGCAGCTTGCTCACGGCCGTGTGGCGTCCCTTGACGAGGCGCACCAGATAGGTGCCGGGCGCAAGGCCTTCGTTGCGCACGAGGCGGCCGTCGGTGGTGAACACTTGCAGCGTGTCGTAGCTGCCGTTGGCCACGATGCGGCCGTCGCGGGCCGTGAGGCGCCAGGCGGGCGTGGCCGTAGCGGCGCCGATGCCCGTCGGGTCGGAACCCAGCGGCGTCTTGCAGGCGTTGACGATGTGGCCCGTGCGCACGTCGATGAGCAGGGCCACGGCTTCGAGGTGCGTGCTGTCCTGCACGGCGGCGGGCAGCAGCGTCGTATAGCTGTACGTATAAGTCTCTCCCTTCTCGATGGTGGTGGGGATGCTGCGCAGCGTGCCCGTAAAGGCTTGCCAGATGCCGTGGGCCACCTCATCGAGCACTACGTCGGTCTGTGCGGGCAGGTTTTCGAAGCCGCCCATCTCGCCCTGGCCGCCGCCGGCGAAGTAGTTGGTCTGCGTGTATCCCTTCACGGCGTTCTCGATGACGACGAAGGCCAGGCGGTAGTTGGCGTTCTCGTGCGAGGCGGCAAAGGTGGTGGCGGCGTCGAACGTCACGGTGGTGCGGTTGGCGTCGTCGCGGCCAAAGGCGGCCTTGAGCTCCACGCCGGCGTCGGCCACGAACGAGTAGTTGTCGTAGGCCGCCTGCAAGGCCTCGGTCGAGGGGCTCATCACGAGGTCGCGGTCGCGCCCGATGACGCAGTTGGGCAGGCCCGAGGAGAAGAAGCGCGTCTCGATGTCCTCATACGTGTCGGGGGTGAGGGGGTCGGTGCCCAGCGTGTTCAGGTGGATGGCGATGGGCAGGAACGTGTCGGGGTAGCGGGCCTTCATCTCGCGCAGGGCCACGATGCCGCGCGGGCACCATCCGCAGCGGATGCTCGTGCCCTCTTCGACCACCATGGGGCGGTAGAAGATGAGGTCGCGGCTTTCGAGCGCGAGGGGCTGGGCGTTGTTGGCGGCATAGGCGTCGGCCAGGCCGTTGGCGGCGGCGAGGGTGAGCGTGCCCGAGGCCGTGCGCTCGGCGTCGAAGGCCGGGAGGGTGAGCTCGACGGTGTCGGTGGCCGAGGGGGCTATCTGTGCCGCAGCCTCAACGGTCTGCGTTGCTCCGCCGTCGAGGGCATAGTCGAAGCTCACGCCCGTCACCACGTCGGGCGAGAAGTTGCGCACGGCGCAGCGCACGGTGAAGGGCTCGCCCGTGCGTGCGGGCTCGACGGCGAGGCTGCGCAGCGCTAGGTCGGGCAGGGCGGGGCTGCCCGTCACGGTGAAGCGGAGGCACAGGGCGTTGAAGCCCTGCGTGGTGGCGTAGTTGGCCCACTGGCCGTTGACGGCCACGTAGCAGGCGTTGTCGTCGTAGGCCGTGGAAACGCCCAGCTGGTTGAGGCCCGTGGCGGTGTAGCCCACGTAGAAGCCGCGGTCGCCGATGACGTAGGGCGCGTCGAGCGTCACCTCGTTCCAGCCATAGGCACCGTTGCCGACGGTCTGCGTGGTCAGGGGAGCGTTGAGCTCCTCGGCCACAAAGACAGAGACGTCCTGGCTCTCGGCCGACAGACCGAAGCTCACGGCCGTCACGCTGCACCCGGCATAGGCCGCGGCGCGCTCGGCGGGGATGTAGATGGCGGCCGAAAGGGGCATCACCTGGCTGACGCCGAGCGACGAGGTCACGTCGGTGCAGTCGTAGTCGATGTCGACGCTCTTGTCGGCGGCCGTCTGTGCCTGCGAGGCGGGCACGAGCGCGGCCAGCAGCAGGGCGGCGACGAGACAGATTTTTTTCATGTTGCGATGTGTTGGGTTGATAATGGTTGTTGTTGGTTGGCGTGTTGCGTTTCTGCGCTGCGAATGCCGAAAAAGCCGGGCACACGGTTGTCATGTGCCCGGCAGCAGCTCCGCAGAGCTTGGGGATGGATGTTGTTCGTTACTTGCTCAGGTCGACCACCTTGATGGTCTTGCCCGTGGAGACGGCCTTCTTGACGGGTTGCATCATGAAGGGCAGCGTCTGCATGCGGCCGCCGTTCTGGAACTGGCGCTGGAAGTTGACAGTGCTCTCGGCCTTCGCGCTCTTGGTGGCGGGCATGGCCAGACCCTTGGCTGCCGTGGCGGCAGGAGTCTCTTCGGCGGGACCAACCTCGGCCGGCGTGGTGTATTCCACAATGACGGGCTCACCCCACGTGCCGTCGTTGGCTTTGGGCACGGCTACGATGACAATGGCCGTGTTCGGTTCGAGCTGGAATTCGTCCCAGCACGGGTCGATGTTGTAGTAGTAAGACGTAGCCCATTCGTTGGGATCCATGTCGGTGGCTACGCTCTCGATGCATTCCTCGGAATACTGGTCGTAAACGTCTTTTGTCCAGACGCTGTAACGGAAGCAGTTGGCACCGGCGTTGGGCGTGAAGTCGACGTGCAGCGTGGGCTTATCCACGTTTGCTTGGGCGTTTTCATCCCACCATTCGCTCATAAAGTAGTTGCCCACCTTGATTTCTACGTCGGGCGTGGTGGTGCCGTCGCCGTGGAGGGCCGTCTTCACGGTGTGGAGGATGGCCTTGTCATAGCGGCCGTCGGCATCTTTGGCCAGCGTGCCCACTTCCCATTCGGAGCCCGGCTCATAGTAGTTGCAGTCGCCGTTGATGACCACTTCCGTTTCGCTCTTGGCGGCGAACATACCGTTCAGATAGCCCTCGACACCGCCGAACATGGCGCTTTGCAGCGCGATCTGGCCCTTCCAAGCATAGATGTAGCCAAAAGAAGATACGTCGGCGTTGGGCGTGAGCGTGGCCTTGAAGCTTCTGTCGGTGATGTCGGAGAAGGTGACTTCCACCTGCGGGTCGCCTTGCAGGGGGATCTTGGGCACGTTGAACTTGGCTTTCGACACAGAACAGGGCGTTCCCCAGTTGTCGTAGGCCAGGCAGAGCACATAGTAGTCGTATCCGTCAAGCAGTTCGAGCTCGTTGAATACGGCTCCTTCAGTGAAGTCCTGCCAGTAGAGATCGCCTGCCTGCTGCTCGATGCTGGCAGCCAGCTGGCTCTCGTCCGTGATGGCGTCCACCTGGTCGGCACGCGCTACCATACACTGGAAGGCGGCACAGCCCTCGCCGCGTATGATCGTCACGGGGACTTCTCCTTGTTTTGTGCTCTCGTCGTATGAGTATTCACCGGCTGTGACGGCCACTTCGATCTTGCCTTCGATCTGCATAAAGGCGATGCTGTCGACGCGCTCGGCCAGAATGCTCTGAGGATTGAAGCCCTGCTTGTAGATGACGACGCGATCGGGCTGCGTCTGGGCGTATGAGAAAAGGGTGCCGCAGGCTACGGCGGCGGTAAGTATTAATTTCTTCATGACTTTCTGAATTTATACGAGTTGTTGTTTACTTTGAGGATGTAGATGCCCTGGGGCAGGCGGGCCACGTTGATGGCCGAGCCGTCCCATGCGGCGTCAAGGTAGACGGCTTGGCCGCTCACCGAGTAGATGGTGGCGCGGGCGGGGGTGCCGGGCTGCCAGCCGTCGAGGCTGACGAGGTCGCCGTTGACGACGAGCCGCAGGTCGCCGCCGTCGGCCGTGACGTCGCCGATGCCGGCCGTCGGGTTGTAGAATACGAGCCGCTTCACGTTAGGCAGTTCCGTTTGATAGAGCACGGAGGTCATGTCCTGCCCCGTAAGGGTGAGGCTGCGCTGCGCGAAGGTGGCCCATTTCACGTCGGAGAGCTCGCCCGTCCAGAGCTGGGCGTCGTCGGCTCCCACCACTTGCAGCTGGATTCTTGTCGATTGGGCCGAGGCCGTCCCCAGTCCGCACGCCAGCAGGCAAGCCGTTGCGATGAGATGTAGTTTCCTTTTCATGCTGATAAGGTTTTGTTTCTATTTGTGAATTATTCTTGCCGGCGGGGTGGCTTTCGGCCGCCGTCCGCGAGGATTTTCTTCCGCCGGAGGATAACTTTCGTCGGCAAATGTATGCAAATAATGGATACAAACCTATCAATTCGTCTATTTTATGCGGCTTTTTCGCGCATTTTGTAGTTTTGCACGCCGTTTCCCGCGCAAACCATGTTTTAAAACATATTTTAAAGACTGTGTTTTTCTCTTTCTTGGGCGGGCCGAAGCGTGGCGCGCCAATAAAAAAAGTGCACCCGCCGGGAAAGGGGCGGGTGCACGTATGGGACGGGCTGTGGAGCGGGGCTTATTTCACGATGATGAGGAAATAGTTTTTCTTGCCGCGCTGCACGAGCAGATATTTGCCGTCGATGAGGTCGTCGGCGCCGATGACGGCGTCGGGGGCCGCGAGCTTCTCTTTGTTGAGGCTCACGCCGCCGCCCTGCACGAGCTTGCGCATTTCGCCCTTCGAGGCGAAGCATTGGGTGGTGCCGGCCAGCAGGTCGACGGCCTTGGCGCCTAAGGCCTGGTCGCGGCCCACTTCGAACGTGGGCACGCCCTCGAACACGCTGAGCAGCGTGGCTTCGTCGAGCTTCAGCAGGCTTTCTTTCGTGGCCTTGCCAAAGAGGATGCCCGAGGCTTCGACGGCCATGTCGTAGTCGGCCCGGCTGTGTACCATGCACGTCACTTCCTCGCCCAGGCGGCGTTGCAGCAGGCGGCGGCCCGGGTCTTCGCGGTGGGCGGTGATGAGGCTGTCGATTTCCTCGCGGTCGAGCGAGGTGAATATCTTGATGTAGCGTTCTGCCTCCTCGTCGCCCACGTTCAACCAGAACTGGTAGAACTTGTAGGGTGTGGTGTAGCGTTTGTCGAGCCATACGTTGCCGCTCTCGGTCTTGCCAAACTTGCGTCCGTCGGCTTTGGTGATGAGGGGGCAGGTCAGGGCGTAGGCGTCGGCCTCGGGCCCGAGCGTACGGCGGATGAGTTCCGTGCCGGTGGTGATGTTTCCCCACTGGTCGGAGCCGCCCATTTGCAGTTTGCAGCCTTTCGTCTGGTAGAGGTGGAGAAAGTCGTAGGCTTGCAGGAGCTGGTAGGTGAACTCGGTGAAGGAGAGTCCGTCGCGGGCCTCGCCGTTGAGGCGTTTCTTCACGCTGTCTTTTGCCATCATGTAGTTGACGGTGATGTGCTTGCCCACTTCGCGCGTGAAGTCGAGGAAGCTGAAGTCTTTCATCCAGTCGTAGTTGTCCACGAGCTCGGCGGCGTTGGGCGCCTGGGCGTCGAAGTCGAGGAAATGGGCCAGCTGGGCCTTGATGGCGGCTTCGTTGTGGCGCAGGGTCTCCTCGGTGAGGAGGTTGCGTTCGGCGCTTTTACCCGAGGGGTCGCCAATCATGCCGGTGGCGCCGCCCACGAGGGCCAGGGGCTTGTGGCCGGCGCGTTGGAAGTGGCGGAGAATCATAATGGAGCACAGGTGGCCGATGTGGAGCGAGTCGGCCGTGGGGTCGAAGCCCACGTAGGCCGTCACCTGTTCCTTGGCCAGCAGTTCTTCTGTGCCGGGCATGAGCTGATGCACCATGCCGCGCCATCTCAATTCGTCTACAAAGTTCATCGGTGTCTTATGTTTTTATAAATAGGTGTCATGGAGCGGGGGTTGCCCCGCGCAAAGTTACACATTTATTGCGGAAGCCCGGCGGATGCGGCACCGATTATCGCCCGATGCACGGTTTCGATGTCGAGTCCCGTATCGTCGGTTTCGATGTGCAGGCGCTGCGGGGGGCAGAGGCGCACGCTGTCGGCGTTGAAGCGGGGGCCGAAGCTCAGGTCGAAGCCGGCCGCGAGCAGCTGGCGCGCCAGGGCGGGCTTGCCGCGGAAGCCGTGCAGCGTCCAGCGTGCCGTGGGGCGCAGCTCGCGGCGTGCGGCCAGCAGGCGGTCGAAGGCGCGCACGCAATGCACCGTGAGGGGCAGGCCGAGCTCGTCGGCCAGGCGGGCGTGGCGGCGGAACAGGGTGTCCTGGCGTCCGGCGTCGCCGTGCAGGCGGTCGTAGCCACATTCGCCCAGCGCGGTCAGCCGTCCTGTGCGTGCCAGTCGTTCCACGCCGTCCCACAACTGGTCGTCGTCGCTCCGTCCGCACCACCACGGGTGCACACCGGCGGCGTAGAGCACGCCCCGGCGTGGCCGGAAGGTTTCGGGCCGCAGCAGTGTCTCTTCCGGCAGGCATATGATGGCCCGCCCTGCGGGTGCGTCGGGGTTGTGGGTGTGGAAATCGAAGAGAGGGATGTCGGTTGGCAAGGGTGGCGCCACGGTGTTTTCAAGGGTTTTCAAGGCCTTCATCAGGGTACGGGGTCGTAGCCGCTCCCGCCCCAGGGGTGGCAGCGCAGCAGGCGGCGCAGGGCCAGCCACAGTCCGCGCACGGGGCCGTGCTTTTCGATGGCCTCTATGGCATATTGCGAGCAGGTGGGCGTGAAGCGGCAGGCGGGGGGCGTCAGGGGGGAGATGTAGTGCCGGTAGAAGTGGATGGGTGCCGTCAGCAGGCGTATGAGGAGCCTTCTCATGGTCGTTCGAGGGGCGTTGCGGCCGGTACGGCGCGCTCGGTCAGAGCGTGCAGCAGACGGCCGACGGCACGTGCCACGGTGGCCGAGGGTTGCGGTGTGGCGGCCATCCATAGCAGGCCCACGTGCATGCCTGTGCCTTCGGGCAGGGCGTCGGCCAGCATGTGCTTGCGCAGGCGGTAGGCCTCGCGCAGCTGGCGTTTGGCTCGATTGCGGTCGACGGCGTGCTTGAGCTTGCGTTTCGATACGCTTACGAGCACCTTGACCCGCGGCCCGCTGTCGGCGGCGACGCTGCGGAACACCGCCCGGACGGGAAACACCGAGAGCGAGCGGCTGCCGGCGGAAAAGAGCGCCTCGATGTCGCGTTGCAGGCAGAGGTGCTCGGCTTTCGGGAAGGTGTGGCGCAGCGGCGTGGGGGCTGTCATTTCTTTTTGTTTTCCTCTTCCAGATAGAGTTCGAGGCAACCTGTCATCGAGGGTGCCTTGGGCGAGGGGGCTTCCAGGTCGAGGCGCAGCCCGGCGTCGGCGATGGCTTTGGCTGTGGCCTTTCCGAAAGCTGCCAGGCGCACGTTGCCCTGTTCGAAGGCGGGGAACGTCGTGAGCAGCGACTGAACGCCAGCCGGCGTGAAGAGCACGATCATGTCGAAGTCGGAAGCCTTTTCCGTGGGGAAGCCGTTGCTCACCGTGCGGTACATGACGCATTCCGTGTGCTTGAGCTTTTTGGCGTCGAGCAGCTGCTTGACTTCGTCGTTGTGCACGTCGCTCAGCGGAACGAGGTAGCGCTCGGCCTTGTGCTTGGCCATGACGGCCACCAGCTCGGGCCATTTGCCTGTCGTGCCGAAGAACACTTTGCGTTTGCGGTATTGCACGTATTTCTGGATGTAGAGGGCGATGCTTTCGGAGAGGCCGAAATATTTCATGTCCTCGGGGATGGTCACGCGCATCTCTTTACAGAGCGTAAAGAAGTGGTCGATGGCGTTGCGCGAGTTGAAAACGATGGCCGAGTGGTCTAAGATCTGAACTTTCTGCTGGCGGAATTCTTTTGCGCTCAGACATTCCACTTTGATGAGGGGATGGAAAACGAACTCGACGCCAAGCTTTTCTGCGATTTCGAAATAGGGGGATTTTTCGGAAGTAGGTGCCGGCTGCGACACAAGAATCTTCTTTACCATGAATACCCGTCTTGCTGATTAGCTATGTTATTGTTATCAGATATTGGCTTAAAAAGACCAAGGCTCGCCAGAGCAGGGCCAAGGGCAGGATTTCCAGCCCGCAAAAGTACAAAAATAAATGCACACAGCCGAGGGGCGTGCCGAAAAATAGGCGGTAGGTCTGCCACGTCAGGAGCAGTTTGGCCACGGCGATGACCGCTACGAACGAGACGGTGAGCGTTTCGAAATCCATGTCGAAATAGACCAGCAGCAGCGTCACGGGCAGCAGGGCCAGCCCCTCGCCCGTGAGCACCAGGCTGTAAGTGTTGCGCCAGGCCTCGGCGCGTTCGCGGCCGAAGAACGTGACGTTTACCAGCCGGTAGAGGAGGGCTTTCAGGGCAAAATAGGCCGCGCACATCGTCACGCCGAAGAGCAGCACGAGGTAGGGCGAGCTCTGGTTGAACACGGCCGGCAGTTTCTCCTGTGTGTAGTCGGTGAAGAGGATGCCCAGCAGGAAGCACATCTGGAACGTCACGAACGTGCGCCCTTGCAGGGCCGTCGCTTCGTGATTGGCCGAGGCGTTCCGGGCGGGGCGGCTGAAAAAGTCTTTCAGGGCGTGCCCCAGCTGATGGCGCGAGCGCGAGAGGATCCACACCACGAGGAAGAAGCTCAGCAGCAGGGCGCTCGTCACGTAGTCGTCCGTGCGGAAGCGGTAGGGCAGGGGGTCGCCCGCCTGCCCGTAGGTGTGCAGCGTCAGGGGCTGCTCGCCCCACGGCACGTTGCGCGTAATCTGGTGCTCAAAGGGGTGCGGCTCGCGCAGCTGCGGGGTGACGTCGCTGTCTTTGGCCAGCGGCAGGTGGTAGCGCCGCCCGGCGGGGAAGGTGAGGGGCGGCACGTCAAAGTTGGCCCTGACGGCCGAGTCTTGCTGGGCCGGCGTGGCGTCGGCCGGCAGGCTCTTCAAGACGCGGTAGACGGTCTTGGGCCGTTCGTGCGGCTCGCGTGCCGGCCAGGCATGGGCCGCCGTGTCGGCGGGTAGCGGCCGGGTGGTTGTGCTGTCGGTGGATTGTTGGAGCATGGCGGATGCAAGATGAGAGACGTGGCGGGTCAGAGGGCGGCAAACTTGCGCACGCTGCTGTCCCACAGGGGCGTTTCCTCCGCCATGCGCACGGCTTCGCCGGCCGTGGCGGCCACGCGCCAGATGTCGCGGTGGACGGGGCGCATGAAGCGTTCGTCGACGGCGCGGTCGAGCTGGGCGAGCAGCGGGTCGTAGTAGCCTCCGGCGTTGAGCACGACGATCGGTTTGAGGAACAGGCCGAGCTGTTTCCACGTGATGA
Source organism: uncultured Alloprevotella sp. (assembly GCA_944322095.1). GTDB lineage: Bacteria > Bacteroidota > Bacteroidia > Bacteroidales > Bacteroidaceae > Alloprevotella. Next base: position 35,349 of record CALUNU010000015.1, on the reverse strand, counting down.
TTTCGAGCAGTTCTTCGAGCGTTCCGACGCCTCCGGGCAGGGCGATGCACGCGTCGGCCATGCGGGCCATCGTTTCCTTGCGCTCGTGCATGTCGGCCGTCACGACGAGGCGCGTCATCGACGGGTGCTGCCAGCCCTGCTCTGTCATGAAGCGCGGGATGACGCCCACGGCCTGCCCGCCGGCCTCCATGCAGCCCTCGGCGGCAGCCGCCATGAGCCCCGTGCGGCCCGCCCCGTTCACGAGGCTGTGGCCGCGCATGGCCATCGTGCGGCCCAGCTCGCGGGCCAGGAGCGTGAAAGCCTCCGAAGAGCAGCCGCTCGATGCAGCATATACGCAGATGTTCATCGTTTATTCAATTGGCAATTGGGAATTGGCAATTGACAATCGGGGCCTGCCCGTTGCCTGTTGCCAATTCTCCATTGTTCACATATAATCGTCCGTTCTTAATTGTCAGTCACCCATTGCCAATTGTCAATTGTCCATTGTCAATTGTCAATTAAAAAAGGCCTTCCGTATGGCGTCGACGTAGTCGAGCTTTTCCCACGTGAAGAGCTCCACCTCTACGGTGCGCGAGGGCTGGTAGCGCGAGGCAAACGTCTTGGTCACCGTGCGTGGTGTGCGGCCCACGTGGCCGTAGGCGGCCGTTTCCTCGTAGATGGGGTGGCGCAGCTTGAGGCGCTGCTCGATGGCGTGGGGCCGCAGGTCGAAGAGCGAGGCGATGCGCGTGGCAATCTCGCCGTCGCTCATGGCCACGTGCTTCTTGCCGTAGGTGTTGACGTAGATGCTCACGGGATCGGCCTGCCCGATGGCGTAGCTCAGCTGCACGAGCATTTCGTCGGCCACGCCGGCCGCCACCATGTTCTTGGCTATGTGGCGGGCGGCATAGGCGGCCGAGCGGTCCACCTTCGAGGGGTCTTTGCCCGAGAAGGCGCCGCCGCCGTGGGCGCCGCGTCCGCCGTAGGTGTCGACGATGATTTTGCGCCCCGTGAGCCCCGTGTCGCCGTGGGGGCCGCCGATGACGAATTTGCCCGTCGGGTTGACGTAAAGGTGCTTCACGCCCTTTTCAAAGAGCGCGCGCACCTCGGGCGTGTGCACGCGTTCGCGCAGTACGCGCGGCAGCAGGATGCCCTCGACGTCCTTCTCGATGCGTTGCTGCATGGCCCGGTCGGCCGCCTCCTGGCTTCCGGCCTCGGCCGCGCTGACGAACTCGTCGTGCTGCGTGCTCACGACGATGGTGTGGATGGCTTCCGGCCGGCCGTTGTCGTCGTAGGCCACCGTCACCTGGCTTTTGGCGTCGGGGCGCAGATAGGTCATCTCGCGGCCCTCGCGGCGTATTTCGGAGAGGACGTAGAGCAGGTCGTGGGCCAGCGAGAGCGGCAGGGGGATGTAGGTGTCGGTTTCGTTCGTGGCGTAGCCAAACATCATGCCTTGGTCGCCGGCACCCTGCGCTTCGGGGTCGGCGCGCTCCACACCGCGGTTGATGTCGGGGCTCTGCTCATGGATGGCGTTGAGCACGCCGCAGCTCTCGGCGTCGAAGCGGTATTCGGCCTTCGTGTAGCCGATGCGGCGGATGGTGCGGCGCGCCACCTCCTGCAAGTCGACGTATGCTTCTGATTTTACTTCTCCTGCGATGACCACCTGCCCGGTTGTCACCAGCGTTTCGCAAGCTACTTTCGAGCCGGGGTCGTAGGCCAGCAGCTCGTCAAGCACGGCGTCCGATATTTGGTCGGCCACCTTGTCGGGGTGTCCCTCGGACACCGATTCGGATGTAAACAAGTAACCCATTTCCTGTTGAGATGTTTTGGGGTGAATAAATAGGAAAACTTCCCCCGGCTGTCCGGCGCGGAGCCGTCGTCGGGAGGTCGGGAAACGAACGTGGCCGGTCGGGCCGCCGGGCGTGGATGCAGAAACTTGGGGGGTGAAGCGCGGCAACGCTTCGTGGAGAATGCCCTGCCGCAGCATCCCGCGGGGGAGCGCAGGCAGACGTTTTAGCATTTTTTTCTGTGGTTGCAAGCAGCCAAATCTATCCACATTCGTCCTTTCGCGGTGCAAAGATAGTGCAAGGCGAGTGGAATGCAAAGGAAAAACGCAGTTTTTACTTTCATTTCCGAGCCGCCGCCTATCTTGGGCGAAGCCAAAGATAGTGCAAACGAGCGGAAAGAAAAAGGAAAGCGCGCAGGAAATGTATGAGCCGGCGGGCGGTGTGTGGCGTTTCTGCGGGGCGGTGCATCATCGCGGTTGTTGGACCCCCTTGGGGCCCACATATATATGCGTTATCATTCCGCGGGCGCGCTTCGCTTACCCGCGGTTATAGAGTAGTTCGCCCCCGATGGGGGCGCTTGCCTCGCAGTATGCTTTCAGCCTGCTGTTGATATTCCGCCGCATGGGATGTTGCCTGCGTAGAGACGCGATTCATCGCGTCTCACCCGCTCGGGGCGCAGCCCCGCCCCGGCATTCCTCCCTGCTGTGGGCCGTCCGGGCGGTGAGAGACGCGATGAATCGCGTCTCTACGTGGCGGACTTCCCGTGCGGGTGGAGGGAATGCTGCGGCGAGGCTGGCGGCCTCGAAGAGGCCTGGCTATGAGTAGCCTCGGGTGGAGCGTAGCGGAACCCGAGGTGGGCAGGATGGAGAGTAAGTCGGCCTCGAAGAGGTCGCTATGCCCGCTGCGGCGTGTGGCATAGACGCCTCTTCGAGGCTATCTTCGTTATGTGCTTCCTTTCCTCGGGTTCCGCTACGCTCCACCCGCGGTTACTGATAGCCCGGCCCCCTTGGGGCCGCTCGTGCTGCGAAGGGCTGATGATGAGGACCGGCACTGTATCGGAGAGGCAAGATGTCCGCCTGCGTAGAGACGCGATTCATCGCGTCTCACCCGCTCGGGGCGTAGCCCCGCCCCGACATTCTCTCCTGCGTTGGGCTATCCGGGCGGTGAGAGACGCGATGAATCACGTCTCTACGTGGCGGACTTCCCGTGCGGACTGGTGTGTGCCTTTGCAGGCCGCGTAGCCTTGTGCGCTATATGGCACTCTGTTAATGCGGACACCCACCGACGTCTGCGTTTTAGCGTTGGAAATGCGGCGCGATGGGGTGATGGCGTCGATTCGTCCCATGGATTGCTGTTTCCATCCCATGGATCGGCCGATCCTTCCCTTGGAAATCTCTCTCCATGGGCACTTTTCCGTCGAAAATTGGCCCCGATTTGCGCCATATAGTGGCGAAAAAGGCCCTCACCGCGGTGTTTGCGGGAGGGCCTTGCGTGTTTATGCCTCAGCGTCAGGCGGTTCTGATTTTCGCTTATTTGCGAGCGAGGGCGCGTTGGGTCGGAAATATTCGATTCTCCGTGTTAAAAACGAGCGCTGCGGACGGTTTTTGTCCTCGTCGCGCGCGGGTTGTGGCGGAGGGACAGGGCTATTTCATTGCGTCGAGCACCTTGCGGGCTGCGTCCGAGCCATTTTCAGCGGCACGGCGCAGCCAGTATTCGGCCAGGCCGTCGTCCTGCGTCACCCCCTCGCCGTAGAGATAGCTCAGGGCCAGGTTATACTGCGAGCGGGCGTGGCCCTCGCGTGCAGCCTTTTGGTAGAGGCGTACGGCCTCGGCCTGATCTTTTTCGACGCCCAGTCCGCGGTCGTACATGGTGCCGAGTGCGCAGGTGCAGTCGGGGTCGTCGGCCTCGTAGCCGCGTCGGTACCAGCCGACGGCCTGTGCGTAGCTCTGCTCCACGCCCGTGCCGTTTTCGTAGCACACGCCCAGGTTGTACATGGCGTCGGTATGGCCGGCGTCGGCCGCGCGGCGGTAGCAGCGGGCGGCTTCCGTGTCGTTTTTGGCCACGGAGCGGCCGAAGAAATAGAAGTAGCCCATCTTATAGAGGGCGTCGATGTCGCCCGCCTCGGCTGCCCGGCGGTAATAGTCGAAGGCGCGGCCGTAGCTTTGCGTGACGCCGCGGCCCTGTTCGTAGCTGACGCCGAGATAATAGAGGGCTGAAGCTTCACCCTGCTTGGCGGCCTTGCTCCACCAGCTGACGGCGGCTGCATCGCTCTGCTCGACGCCCTGCCCCGTGAGGCAGAGCCAGCCCATCTTGGCCTGGGCGGAGGGCTCGCCCATCTCGGCGGCGCGGCGGAAGCAGGCGACGGAGCGGGCCGAGTCGCGGGCGACGCCCTCGCCGTTCTGATAGAAAATGCCCAGGTTGTAGAGGGCCGTGGCGTTGTCCCCCTCGGCGGCGCGCAGCCACCAGCCGACGGCAGCCTCCTTGTCGACGGGCGTGCCCAGGCCCAGGGCCAGGCATACGCCCACCTTCATGGCGGCATCGGGCGTGCCCAGGCGGGCCGATTGCAGGTACCACCGGTAGGCCTCGGCCTCGTCCTTGGCCACGCCGTAGCCGTTCTCATAGTTGACGCCCAGGTTGTACATGGCCGTGGCGTTGCCCCCGGCCGCTGCCCGCCGGTACCACTCGTTGGCCGCGACATGGTCGGCCTCGCAGCCACGGCCGTTCATGAGGAAGTAGCCCGTCTTGGCCTGTGCGTCGGTGTTGCCGGCGTCGGCGGCCAGGCGATACCACGCGAGAGCCTGTGCGTCGTCGGGAGCAACGCTCATGCCGTATTCGTAGGCCAGACCCATATAATATTGTGCCAGGTGGGCACCTTGTTCGGCGGCCCGGCGATACAGGCGGACGGCCTCGGCCGTGTCGGCCTTCACGCCGTCGCCCTTTTCGTAGCAGACGCCCAGGTTGACCAGCGCTTGCGGTTCGTCCTGTGCGGCTGCCCGGCGCCACCAGTCGAGGGCAAGGGCCACGTCTTTGCGGGTGCCGCGGCCGGCGTAGGTGAAATAGCCCATTTTGCTTTGGCCCGGCGCATAGCCCTGCCCGGCTGCGGCGCGATACCAGCGGACGGCCATGGCGTCGTCCTGAGGCACGCTCTCGCCGTACTCATAGCAGGTGCCCAGGTTGTATTGCCCCAGCGCACTGCCTGCTTCGGCGGCGCGGCGCCACCAGCTGACGGCCCGGGCGGTGTCGGGCGCTGTGCCGTTGCCTTCGTAGTAGCAGAGGGCCAGGTCGCATTGGGCCGTGGTGTCGCCTGCCTCGGCGGCACGGAGCAGGGTTTCAACGTTTTGCGCTCCGGCCGGAAGAATGGTGGCCGCGAGTAGCAGCAGGAACAGGAGTCTTGTTTTCATGGCTGTAAGGTGTTAGGGTGTTTTCGTTGAGGGGGAAAATGAAAAAGCCGCCCGTCCCCGTGGAACGGGCGGCGGGAATGGGGAAGCGGGCGGCCGTGGGCGGCCCTGTGGCCCTATCGGCCGCGCAGGCGCTTCAGGGCGTTGATGGCTTCGGGGTCGTCCTGTGCGGCGGCCTTTTCGTACCAATAGCAGGCCTGGTCGGCGTCGCGGGGCACGCCCCAGCCCAGCTCGTAGCAGGTGGCCAGGTTACACTGCGCGTCGGTGAGGCCCTGGTTGGCGGCGAGGCGGAACCAGTTGGCGGCGGTGTGGTAGTCCTTCTTGACGCCGTGGCCGTAGGCGTAGCACACGCCCAGGTTGTATTGGGCGCGGGCGTTGTCCTGTGCGGCGGCCTTTTCATACCAGTCGACGGCCCGCCTGTAGCTTTGGCGGACGCCCGTGCCGCGGTAGTAGCACAGGCCGAGGTTGCACTGCGCCTGGCTGTTGCCGCTGTCGGCAGCTTTCGTGTACCATCGGACGGCTTCCTTTTCGTCGCGGGCCACGCCGACGCCCTGCTCGTAGCAGATGCCCAGGTAGCACTGGGCCTGCGCCAGCCCCTGCGCGGCGGCGCGGCGGTACCACTCGACGGCCTGCGCGGCGTCGCGCTCCACGCCGGCACCGTAGTCGTAGCAGCTGCCCAGGTTGCACTGCGCCCCGGCATGGCCTTGTTCGGCAGCGGCGCGATACCATCGGACGGCTTCGTGGAAGTCCTGCCCGACGCCGTTGCCCTGCTCGTAGGCTTCGCCCAAGGCAAACTGTGCTGCGGCGAAGCCCTGCGCGGCGGCCTTGGCATACCAGCGGGCGGCCTCGGTGTCGCTGCGCTCCACGCCCAGGCCTTTCTTGTGGCAGACGGCCAGGTTGTATTGCCCCGCGGCAAAGCCCGCCTCGGCCGAGCGACGGTACCACGCGGCGGCCGTGCGGTAGTCCTGCCCGACGCCCGTGCCGTTATAGTAGCAGCTGCCCAGGTTGCAGGCGGCAGCGGCCTGGCCCTGCTTGGCGGCCTGGCCATACCAGTAAACGGCCTGCGCGGCGTCGCGCGTGGTGCCCTTGCCCTGCTCGTAGCGGTAGCCCAGGGTGTACTGGGCATCGGCATGGCCCATGCCGGCGGCGCGCAGATACCATTGGGTGGCGAGGCGCTGGTCGGCCGTGCAGCCGTAGCCGTTCTCGTAGCAGCGGGCCACGTTGTAGATGGCCTGCAGGTCGCCCCTTTGGGCGGCGGCCTGATAGTCGGCCAGCGTCTGGGCGGCGGCCGGGACGGTGGCCGCAAGCAGGCAGACGAGGGATAACAGGAGCTTCTTCATCGTTTTTCGTTTTAGGATGGGATAGGCATATTCTGGCAACAAATATAGGCATTTCCGGCTCGGCCGTTGTGCGTTTTTGGACTTTTATTGCAAAAAAGCTGTGGGACGGGCCTTTGCGCCGGCGGGAAAAAGAAAACGCTCCCGCCCCGTGACGGGGCAGGAGCGTTGTATGAACGGCGTGTGGCAGCGCCTTGGCGGCCGCTACACGCGGGCTGAGCTTATCGGCGCTCGTGGCGCGGGCCGCGGGGGCTCTCGCCGCCGCGACGGCGGGCCGGGCGTTCTTCGTAGCCTTCGGGCTTTTCTTCGAGCACGCGGTGCGAGAGGCGGAACTTGCCCGTCTTCTCGTCGATTTCGAGGAGCTTCACCGTGATGTGGTCGCCCTCCTTGATGCCGGCCTCCTCGACCGTTTCGAGGCGCTTCCATGCAATTTCGCTGATGTGGAGCAGACCTTCCTTACCGGGCATGAATTCGACGAAACAGCCGTAGGGCATGATGCTGATGACCTTGGCGTCGTACACTTCGCCCACCTCGGGGATGGCCACGATGGCGCGTATTTTGGCCACGGCCGCATCGATGCTTTCCTTGTTGGGCGCGCTGACCTGCACCTTGCCCACTCCGTCTTCTTCGTCGATGGTGATCGTGGCTCCGGTGTCTTCCTGCATGCCCTGGATGATTTTTCCGCCCGGGCCGATGACGGCTCCGATGTATTCCTTGGGGATGGTGAACTGCTCGATGCGGGGCACCTGAGGCTTGTAGTCGGGGCGGGGTGCGGGCATGGCCTCGGTCAGCTTCGAGAGGATGTATTCGCGGCCTTGCTTGGCTTGCATGAGTGCCTTTTCGAGAATTTCGTACGACAGGCCGTCGCACTTGATGTCCATCTGCGTGGCGGTGAGGCCTTTGAGCGTACCGGTGGTCTTGAAGTCCATGTCGCCCAGGTGATCCTCGTCGCCGAGGATGTCGGAGAGGATGGCATATTTGTCTTCGCCGGGGTTTTTGATGAGGCCCATGGCGATGCCGCTGACGGGAGCCTTGATGGGCACGCCGGCATCAAGCAGGGCGAGCGTGCCGGCGCAGACGGTGGCCATGGAGGAAGAGCCGTTCGATTCGAGAATGTCGCTCACCACGCGAACGGTGTAGGGGAAATCCTCGGGGATCTGGCCTTTCAGCGCGCGCCAAGCGAGGTGGCCGTGGCCTATTTCGCGACGGCCCACGCCGCGCTGGGCCTTGGCTTCGCCCGTGGAGAAGGGCGGGAAGTTGTAGTGGAGCAGGAAACGCATGTAGCTCTTGTCGAGCACGTCGTCGACGAGCTTTTCGTCGAGCTTCGTGCCGAGCGTGCACGTGGAGAGCGACTGCGTTTCGCCGCGGGTAAAGATGGCCGAGCCGTGAGGACCGGGCAGCGGGTCGATCTCGCACCAGATGGGGCGGATGTCGGTGGTGGCGCGGCCGTCAAGGCGCTTTCCTTCGTCCAGGATGCAACGGCGCATGGCGTCGCGTTCCACGTCGTGGTAATATCTGTCGATGAGCGTGTTCTTTTCTTCCAGTTCGTCGGGCGTGAGGTCGGCATGTGCTTCGGCATAGCGCTCCTTGAAGTCCTCGCGGATCTTGTCGAAAGCCTCTTCGCGCTGGTGCTTGTCGTGGTCGCCGGCCTCGGCGATGGCGTAGGCCGGGGCGTAGCATTCCTGCTTGACCTGTTCGCGGAGTTCCTCGTCGTTCACTTCGTGGCAATATTCGCGCTTCACGTCGGTGCCGAGCTCTTTCATGAGTTCTTTCTGCAAGCGGCACATGGGCTTGATGGCTTCGTGGGCCACTTTCAGGGCTTGGAGCAGGTCGGCCTCGCTCACTTCCTTCATTTCGCCCTCGACCATCATGATGTTCTCCTCGGTGGCGCCCACCATGATGTCCATGTCGGCGCTTTCGAGCTGCTCAAACGTGGGGTCGACGACGTATTCGCCGTTGATGCGGGCCACGCGTACTTCAGAGATGGGGCCTTCGAAAGGAATGTCGGAGCAGGCCAGGGCTGCCGAGGCTGCAAAGCCTGCCAGCGCATCGGGCATGTCTACACCGTCGGCGGAGTGGAGCGTGATGTTGACGTAGACTTCGGCGTGATAGTTGCTCGGGAAGAGAGGGCGCAGTGCGCGGTCGACCAGACGTGAGGTGAGGATTTCATAGTCGGAGGCACGCCCTTCGCGCTTCGTGAAGCCTCCGGGGAAACGCCCGGCGGCTGCATATTTTTCCTTGTAGTCACATTGCAGGGGCATGAAGTCCGTGCCGGGGACGGCGTCCTTTGCGCCGCACACTGTGGCCAGCAGCATCGTGTTGTTCAGACGGAGCATGACGGCGCCGTCGGCTTGCTTGGCCAGCTTGCCGGTCTCGATGCTGATGGTGCGCCCATCGGGCAGCGAGACGGTCTTGGTAATCACGTTCATCGGTTTATTGTCTTAAAATTAGTTCGTATACGTCTATAAATCGCGCAAAATTAGGAATTTATTTTGAGACGCTACTCCTCGCCGCGCCGCTTTTTTTGACGTGCGGCGCGATGCAGGTGGCTTTTTGCGTGATGCAGGTGGTTTTCGGAGCCTCAGAAGCCGGCGGCTTCGCGTATGTTGCGCATGAGGCCCTCGTATTTGGCACGTTTCACGGCGCTGCCCTTGAACAGGGTGCGGTATTCCTCGGGCGAGAGGCGGAGCCACGCCTCGTCCGTCATGTCGAGCAGGCCCGGGCGGGGGGCAAAAGCTTCGACGTCCGTGGGCCGGGCAAAGCGGTTCCAAGGGCAGGTTTCGGAGCAGCGGTCGCAGCCGTAGAAGCAGCGGCCCATCAGCCGGCCCGTCCCGGAGGGCAGGGGGCCGCGTTGTTCGATGGTGAGGTACGACAGGCATCGCCGTGCGTCCATCGTGCCGTCGCCGTTGAGGGCACCGCCGGGGCATGCTTTGACGCAACGGCTGCACGTGCCGCAGCGTGGGGCGGAGGGCTCGTCGTAGTGGTCGGCGGGGCGCGTGAGGATGAGTTCGCCCAAAAAGAAATAGCTGCCTGCTCCCGGGATGATGAGCTGCCCGTTGCGGCCTTGCCAGCCAAGGCCGCAACGGACGGCCCAATAGTGTTCGTCGACGGGGGCTGTGTCGCAGCAGGGACGACCGTCGTTTTCGGCGCCGATGGCGGCCAGCAGAGCCCGCAGGCGTTGGCGCACGACGTCGTGATAGTCGAGCCCCAAAGCATAGCGGGCCAAGCGGAAACCTCCTTCGGGCGGCGTCGCGGCGGGATAATAGTTGAGCGCCACGCTGACCACCGTCCTGGCTCCCGGCACGAGCAGCGTGGGGTCGAGGCGCAGGGAGGCGTGGCGTTCCAGATAGCCCATCTCGCCGTGCATTCCTGCCGCCAACCAGCGGTGCAGCGCCTCGGCACGCTCTTTAGGCAGGGGAGCGGCAGGGGCCAGTCCGCATGCAGAAAAACCGAGGCGCGCGGCCTCGGTTTTCACTTGCAGAGAGGAGAGAATGTTCATGTATGCGTTCAATAAAAGAGGGTGTCGGACGGCTGTCTTCAGTCGAACACGCGGAACGCGTATCCTTGGGAGAGCAGCCATTCGATGCTGCGCGGCAGAGCGTAAAGCAGCTTGTCCTGGCTTTTCAGTGAATCGTGGAACGTGATGATGCTCCCGTTGCGGGCAAAGCGTCTGACGTTGAGCAGCACGTCGCGGCCGTTGAGCAGGGTGGAATAGTCGCGCGTGACGAGATCCCACATAACGACGCGGTATTTCTGCCGCACGGCAATGTACTGTTCCCACTTCATCCAGCCGTGTGGGGGCCGGAACAGGTCGGTGCCTATCAGCTCGTTCGCCTTGTCGACGTTGCGTAGGTAGCTGCGGATGCCGTGGCGCAGCCCTCCGATGTGGTTGAACGTGTGGTTGCCCAGACGGTGGCCTGCGGCGCGCACCATTTCAAACTCGTCCGGGTGCTTGCGTACGTTGTCGCCCACCATGAAAAAGGTGGCTCTTACGCCGTAGTGTTTCAGCACGTCGAGCACCCATGGCGTCACCTCGGGGATGGGGCCGTCGTCGAACGTGAGGTAGACGGCGTGTTCCCGCGCATCCATGCGCCACAGGGCGCGAGGATATATCCATCGCAGGAACTTGGCCGGTTGTTCGATGATCATGCGCCCTGCAAGTCGGTGAACTGTTGCATCATGGCGTCGACATACAGCTGGCCGGCCGGGGTTTCGTAGGCGCGGTTCAGGTAGTCTTCAAACTCCTTGGCGCGCTTCGACCCGCAACGTTGCAGGCCGCGGACGGCAGCGCTCAGGTAGGTAAACTGCCGCGAGGCGTTGCTGCTGTAGCGTGCGAGGCGTCGGGGGCTCAACGTGTTGTACCACGTGATGTATTGCCGTGCATCGCCTGCCAGCTGCAGCAGAACGCGCTCCGACTCTTTGTCTTGTCCCACCTGGTGCCACAGCTCGGGCAGGTCGAAGAGGCCTTGCTCGTAGTCGTAGCCCACGCCGAAGAGGTTGTAGCGGGCTGTCTCGGGCGGGAGCACTTCCTTGCACTTGCGCAGCACGGCCAGCGCCTTGTCGCGCTTGCCTTCGCGCAGCAGCTGCTTGGCCAGCAGAACAAACATGTTACGGTGCGTATAGCACATGCGGGTGGTCGTTTCGTCCAGGTAAACGCCGCCCTTGTTGATGCCGCCAAACTTGAATTTGTTCATCAGGTTGTCATACATCTTGTCCGTGTCGATGGCGCCGCCACCCAACGCGAACGGCGTGACGCGCAGGGCCAGGCCTTCGAGCACGAGGTAGTCTTTCAGCCCGGCGTAGTTGTCTTCGCCCAGCGTGACGCTCATGTAGAGCGGCCGCGTCCAGTTGCTGTGGACGAGCAGTTCGTATATCATCATATCTTTGCGCGTCACGATGCGTTTCCCTTTCAGGCTGATGTGCATCTTGTCGGGGATCGAATCGGGGCCGTAGGGCAGCATCATGCCCGAGGCCAGCACGGCTTTCTTGTCGACGCTCATCACGATGGAGTCGGTTGGGATGAAGCCTATCTCGGGGTTGCGCACGAAGTTGTCGATGATATACTGCAACTCGTACGGGTCGGTCTGCGGGTTCTGTTTTTTCAGTTCGTCGAGCTCGCCTTTCAGCTCCGGGTGTACGTAGAAAATGTCGTGGCCCATGTTGTCGACATATTCGCTGCGTTCCCACGTGATGGGCAGTGCGGGCGAGTCGTAGGCCGGGCGTCGCATCTGGTCGGTGTACCAGTCGGTTTGCAGATAGGAGAGGTTGCATACGCGCGTGTCGGTGCGTACGCCTTCGGTCTCCTGGTTGTACCAGAGCGGGAAGGTGTCGTTGTCGCCGTTGGTGAAGATGACGGGATTACCCTTCTCGGGCAGCGTGTTCAGATAGTTGGCTCCGAAGTCGCGGCACGTATATCGTCCCGAGCGGTCGTGGTCGTCCCACGTCTGGCTCACCATCTGCAAGGGCACGCACACGCCGGCCACTACGGCGATGGCCGATGCCGCCGTCTGCTTCAGCTTGCAGCGTTCGAGCAGCCTGGCCAGCGCTGCCACGCCCAGCCCCACCCAGATGGCAAAGGCATAGAACGAGCCTGCATAGGCGTAGTCGCGTTCGCGCGGTTCCTGCGGTGTCTGGTTCAGGTAGAGCACGATGGCCAGGCCTGTCATGAAGAACAGGAAGAAAACCACCCAGAACTGGCGGATGCCCTCTTTGCCGCGGTAGGCCTGCCAGAACAGGCCGATGATGCCCAGCAGCAGCGGCAGGCAATAGAACACGTTGTGGCCCTTGTTCTCCTTGAGCTCGTCGGGCAGGGCGTCCTGGTCGCCATACAGGGCGTTGTCGATCACGGGTATGCCCGTAATCCAGTTGCCGTGTTCCAGTTCGCCGTAGCCTTGGATGTCGTTCTGGCGGCCGGCGAAGTTCCACATGAAGTAACGCCAGTACATAAAGTTAACCTGGTACGACAGGAAGAAGCGCAGGTTGTCCCATTGTGTGGGCATCTGGCCGAAGTCGGTGGCCAGCACGTTGCCCTCGCGGTCTTTGGCCGTGAAGGTCACGTCGCGCTTCTTCACGCCGCCGAGCCAGTCCTCATAAGCCTGGGCGTGGGCGGCCGAGTGCATGCGGGGGAAGAGCATGCAGAGCTCCGACGGGTAGATGTATTGGTCGTTCACCTCCACCTCGTCGTAGCGGTCGGCTTCGTCGGGCGAGGTCTTTTCGTGGCGCTGATATACCTTTTTGGTGCTCATGTCGGTGGGCTGTGCGGTATAGGCCTGGCCGTAGACGAGCGGTTTCGAGCCATATTGCTCGCGGTTCAGGTAGGTGCCCAGCGTGAAGATGTCCTCGGGCGAGTTCTGGTCCATGGGCGGGTTCTGCACCGAGCGTATCACGATGATGGCATACGACGAGTAGCCGATCATCAGCATGAGCATGCAGAGCAGGGCCGTGTTCATGAAGCGGCGGCGCACCACGTAGACGCCGTCCTTGTTCTTATAGAGGAGCACCCACACCAGCACTGCCAGCAGGACAAGGCCCAGGACGAGCGAGCCCGCGCCGCGGCCGTAGAAGGGGATGCCCAGCAGCGTCACCGAGAGCGTGAAGAGCACCACCATGCGCCGGCGGTTGGTCTTGTTGGTGAAGTAGATGGCCGAGAGCACCACGCCGATGAGCACGAAGATGTAGACCACGAGGCCCGAGTTGAAAGGCAGACCGATCGTATTCACGAAGAACAGCTCAAACCAGCCTCCCATCTTCACGATGCCCGGCACGACGCCATAGAGCACGACGGCCACGAGCAGGATGCCAACGAGCAGCGCCATGACGGAGCCTTTGGCTGTGGCCCCGGGGTTTTTCTTGAAGTAGTAGACCAGGGCGATGGCCGGCAGGCAGAGCAGGTTGAGCAGATGGACGCCCACGGCCAGGCCCGTCAGGTAGAAGATGAGCACAAGCCAGCGGTCGGAGTGGGGCTCGTCGGCGTGGTCTTCCCATTTCAGGATGAGCCAGAACACGAGGGCCGTGAACATCGACGAATAGGCATACACCTCGCCCTCGACGGCCGAGAACCAGAACGTGTCGCTCCACGTGTACACCAGCGCGCCCGTCAGGCCGCAGCCCATGATGAGCAGCGTCTGGCGCCAGGACGTGACGATGCCGTCCTTGCAGAGGAGCTTGCGCGCCAGGTGCGTGATGCTCCAAAACAGGAACAGGATGCAAAAGGCCGAGAGCAGCGCCGACATGATGTTTACCATGAAAGCCACGCGGCCCGGGTCGTTTGTCAGCTGCGAGAAGAAGTTGCCCGTCAGCATGAAGAAGGGAGCTCCGGGCGGGTGGCCCACTTCCAGCTTATAGGCCGTCGTGATGAACTCGGGGCAGTCCCAGAAGCTCGCCGTCGGCTCCACGGTGGAGCAGTAGGTAAAGGCGGCGATGGCAAACGTGAGCCAACCCAGCAGGTTGTTCGTGAGCTTGTACTGTTTCATAAATCCGATGGAAACGATGCTATGTTTTTGAAATTTAGTATTCCAACCGGCAAAAATAGAAATAAAATTCGGGATGTGCCCCTTTGCCCGGCCTTTTTTGGCGCGGGGCACGCTTGCGCCGTGCCCGCGCTGCGTTCCGTGGCTTCCTGCATGCGTACCCCGAGCGCTGCCGGGCGGCGGGGTGCTAAGTTTTTGTTGCATCGGTGCGTTTTCGGGCCGTGGCGTGGCGGTTTGCGCGGCGAAATGGCTATCTTGCGGCTTTCTCGTTTCCGCGATATGAAAAGATGGCTCTTTTTCCTGTGCTGCCTGTTGGCCTTGCTGTGGCCGTCGGCGGTGGCGGCCGGCGGGCTGCCCGAGCTGCGCCTGTCGTTGTGCGGGGGCACCGCCGCCTTGCAGCGCGAGGCATGGACGCAGCCCGTCGCGCTGAGCGTTGTCATGCCCGACGGGCGCGAGGTTTACCGCACGCGGCGCGCCGCCGTGAAGCTCCACGGCCATTCCACGGCCGCCAAGGCCAAGAAACCCATGGCCCTGCGCCTGCCGTCGGCGGCTCCGCTGCTGGGCATGGCCCCGGGGCGGCGCTGGGTGCTCCTGGCCAACGTCATGGACCACAGCCACCTGCGCAACCGTCTGGCCTTTGCCATGGCCCGCCTCACGTCGCTCCCTTGGACCCCCGACAGCCGCTTCGTACGCGTCACGGTCGACGGCCGCCCACAGGGCTGCTACCTGCTGGCCGAGGCCGTGCGCGTTGCCCCGGGGCGCGTCGACGTGGGCGGCCGCGGCGGTTTTCTGGTGGAGCTCGATGCCTACCGCGACGCGCCGGCCGGCTTCCTCACGCCCCAGCGCCGCCTGCCCGTGGGCGTCAGGTGGCCGGCCGACCCCTCGCCGCGGCAGCTGAGGCAGATACGCAGCTTCTTCGCCGCCGTGGAGCAGCAGCTCTACGGCCCGCAGGCCGATGCCGGCAGCCTGTGGAGCAAGTGGTTGGACTTGCCCTCGTTTGCCGACTGGTGGCTGCTGCACGAACTGGCGCAAAACGCCGAGCCCAACGGCCCGCGCAGCTGCTTTATGTATAGGCCTGCGGGCGGAAGGCTCCACGCCGGGCCCGTGTGGGACTTCGACCTGGCTTTCATCGACGTGGGCCTCGACGCCGGCGGCGACCTGCGGCCTGCCCGTCTGCGCCGGCCCGACGCGGTGCTCCTCACGGCCGACAGCCTCTACTGCCGCCGCGCCCTCTGGTTCGACCGTTTGCTGGCCGACACCGTCTTTCGCTGTGCCGTGCAGCGGCGCTGGCGCGAACTGTCGCCGCGCTTCCACGCCCTGGCCGACTCGATAGGCCTGTGGCACGACCGCCTGGCCGCGGACGCCCGGACCGACGCGCTCCTTTGGCCCGGGGCCGACCCGGCCCGTTTCGACGACGCTCCCACGTTCGACGCCTCTGCCGACCGCCTTCGGCGCACCTACCTGCTGCGCCTGGCACGGCTCGACAGCCTGCTGGGCGGCGGAGCGCTGTGGCCGTAGAGCCGTGCGCCCCTATGCGTCGAGCCGTCGGTAAAAGTCGGCAATGAGCCCCTCGAACGCCCGGGCAATGCCGCTCGTCGCCGAGCCTGCCGGAGCGCGTGCCTCGCGGGCGGCCGCTTCGGCCACGACGTCGGCCCAGCCATCGTCGGTATAGGCCGAGAGGCGCCGGCCGCGGTAGCAGAACGAGTTCAGCAGCGTGCGCACGGAGCGCAGGCAGCGCTCGCCCGCCGTCTGTGCCCAGCGCTTCGGCAGCGTGGCGTCGTCGTGCTCCGCGCGGGCCCATTGGGCCACGGCCTGCCCGGTGTTGAGGGCTTCGGCCCTGAGCACGGCGCTGCCCACGGTGCGTGCCTGCGAGAGCGAGAGCGGCCGCAGCGCCTCGGCCACCTCGGCCAGCAGGTCGCTTTGGCGCCCCGCCGTTTCGAGCAGGCGGTCCAGGCGTTCTTCGCTGCGTTGCATCACGTTGTCCACGAGCCGCCGCAGCCAGCGGAAGCACGCGGCCATCAGGGCGGTCGAGAGCGTCAGGTAGGCCCCGGCCGCCACGGCCAGGAAGCCCCATTCGGTGATGCCTCCCGCCAGGGTCAGTGTTTCGTTGTTCATGGTGTTCTGTTTTTTCTTGGGGTTAAAACGAAAGCCCGCCGGCCGCGTGGCCGGCGGGCATGTCTCATGGGTGGCGGGGAGTCAGTCCCCCGCGGGTCATTGGCCGCTGGCGTCCTCGTTTTCCGTGGTGTTGTCGGCGGCAGCTTCCAGTACGCTGCGGAATTTCACGGCGGGGTTGCTCACCTTGATGGCCTCGAAAATCTTGCGGTTCGCGTAGAACGTCACCTTGACGCGCTTGATGGCTTTGGCCGTCACTTCGTCGGGCGTGTCGAAGCCTTCGCTGCTGACGGTGGGGCGGAAGCAGCCCAGGTCGCCCAGGCGCACCGACTTGCCGTCGCGCAGGCCTTCGATGACGGTTTCCTGCAAGCAGCGCAGCACGGCCAGCACGTCCGACGAGTGGATGGTACATTTTGCCTGGATCTGCTCGGCGATGTCTTCCAGTTCGAAGGGCCGCGTGTCGCACACGGCTGCATAATACTTCACACTTGCGGTCGACGGGTTTCTGCGTTTCACGGTTTTGTAGATAATCATGGTAGTAAAGTTTTTGAAAGGGTTAAACATTCATCTCGGGAAGGCCGGGATGTCTTTGCCGCCGTTGTGTCCCGCGAGGCAAGCGGTTGCGGCGCTCCGTTGCCTCTGCCCGGCCGGGGTCTTTCCCGGGGCACGGTGCAAAGATACGACGCCCCGTCGGCACGCCGTCCGCTCCTGTCCGCTGCGAGCGGACAAACGCCCCCGCCACGGGAACAACACGCTGAATGTGAGCCCGAAAAACTTTAACGTCTCTTATGTTTCGCCCCATCGCCCGCGGCTTTTGGGCGCGACAGGCCACCATATATAATATATGCCGCGGCGGAGAGCATCACCGAGCGTGGAGGACGGCGGGGATGGCGGCGCGACGCAGGCAACATCCCATGCGGCAGAATGTCCACTGCGACTCGCAACCACACCGCGCGGCCGGCGCCCCTATCGGGGGCGAACTACTCTATAACCGCGGGTAAGCGCAGCGCGCCCGCGGAATGTCGACGTATATATATGTTGGCCCCAAGGGGGGCCAACACCCACAAAGTTACACTGCGCTTGTCCTATATCTCCTTAGTGCCACAAGTCGTGCCTCGCTGGCGTTCGACCCCCTTGGGGCCGGAGTGGAGGAGGGAGCACGTTCCGCGGGCGCGCTGCGCTTACCTGCGGTTATAGAATAGTTCGGCCCCCTTGGGGCCGGCAGCATAGTCGGGTGTGCGATCCTTGCTGTGCTCTGTGCCGCCCCGTGGAATTGACGGCCGCGCAGCGGTCGAACTATTCTATAGCCGCGGGTGAACGGAGTGAACCGGCGGAAGGGCGCGCATAGAAAATGTGGGCCTCAAAGAGGTCCAATTGGTGCGTGGCCGTCTGCCTGCGTTCTGTATGTAGCTGTGTGTCGGTGGGGCATGCCTCGTAGGCGTTCGACCCCCTTGGGGCCGAAGCTGGCGGGTGTTTCCTTCCGCGGGTTCGCTCCGTTCACCCGCGGTTATAGAGAAGTTCGTCCCCCTTGGGGCCGGCTGGATGGGTGTGTCGGTGCATTCGTGGTGATGGATTTCCGTGTGGCTTCGCGGGGTTGTTGCGCTCATCCGAGTTTATCGGGTAGTTAGACCCCGTGGCGCCTGCCGGTGCTACGCATGTAACGCTACGGCGGACGTCCCGCAGGGTGCGGGCGTCCGCCGTATGTGAGCTTGCCGGCGTGGCGTCAGGCGTCGATGCTGGCGTAGGTGGCGTTGCGCTCGATAAATTCGCGGCGCGGGCCCACGTCTTCGCCCATGAGCATCGAGAAGATGTAGTCGGCCTCGGCGGCGTTGTCGATGGTCACCTGTTTCAGCAGGCGCGTCTCGGGGCACATGGTGGTTTCCCACAGCTGTTTGGCGTTCATCTCGCCCAGACCTTTATAGCGTTGCGTGCTGATGCTGTTTTCCTGCCCGTTGCCATATTTCTCGATGAAGCGCTGGCGGTCGGCGTCGGTGTAGCAATACTCCTCCACCGAGCCCTTCTTGCAGCGGTAGAGGGGCGGCGTGGCTATGTAGAGGTATCCCTCCTGGATGATTTGGGGCATGTAGCGGAAGAAGAGGGTCATGATGAGCGTGTCGATGTGGGAGCCGTCGACGTCGGCATCGGTCATGATGATGATCTTGTGGTAGCGCAGTTTGTCGATGTTGGCCTCCTTGCTGTCCTCGCCCAGGCCGAAGCGCACGCCCAGGGCCTGTATGATGTTGTTCACTTCGTCGCTCTCGAAGGCCTTGTGCCACATGGCCTTCTCCACGTTGAGAATCTTACCGCGCAGGGGCAGGATGGCCTGCGTGGCGCGGCTGCGTCCCGACTTGGCCGTGCCGCCGGCCGAGTCGCCCTCGACGAGGAAGAGCTCGCACAGCGCCGGGTCCTTCTCGGAGCAGTCGGCCAGTTTGCCGGGCAGGCCGCCGCCCGACATGGGGCTCTTGCGCTGCACGCTCTCGCGCGCCTTGCGGGCCGCGATGCGTGCCGTGGCGGCCAGGATGACCTTGTCGACGATGAGCTTGGCCTCCTTGGGGTGCTCTTCGAGATAGTAGGTCAGGGCCTCGCCCACGGCCTGGTTGACGGCGCCCGTCACCTCGCTGTTGCCCAGCTTCGTTTTGGTTTGTCCCTCAAACTGCGGCTCGGCCACCTTGACGGAGATGACGGCCGTGAGGCCTTCGCGGAAGTCCTCGCCCGAAATCTCCACCTTGGCCTTTTCGATTTGCTTGGCCGCCGTTTCCTCGGCATATTTCTTCAGCACGCGCGTCAGAGCCATGCGGAAACCTGCCAGGTGCGTACCGCCCTCGATGGTGTTGATGTTGTTGACGTACGAATGGATGTTCTCGCCAAACGACGTGTTGTACATGATGGCCACCTCGATAGGCGTGCCGTTCTTTTCGGTGTTCAGGTAGATGACGTCGTCAAAGAGATGCGTGCGGCTTGAGTCGATGTAGCGCACAAACTCGCGCAGGCCCAATTCCGAGTGGAACACCTCGCGGCGCGTCTGGCCCTCGTCGTCGGGGCGCAGGTCGGTGAGCGTGATGGTGATGCCCGCGTTCAGGAAGGCCAGTTCGCGCATGCGGTTGGCCAGGATGTCGTAGCGGTAGGTCGTCGTCGTGAAGATCGACGCGTCGGGCCAGAACTGCTGGCGCGTGCCGCGCAGCTCCGTATCGCCCACCACCTTGACGGGGTAGAGCGGTTTGCCCTTGGCATATTCCTGCTGATAGATTTTGCCGTCGCGAAACACCTGCGAGAGCATCCTTGTCGACAGCGCGTTGACGCACGAAACGCCCACGCCGTGCAGTCCGCCCGACACCTTGTACGACCCCTTGTCGAACTTGCCGCCGGCGTGCAGCACCGTCATCACCACTTCGAGCGCCGAGCGGTGCTCCTTGGGATGCATGTCCACGGGGATGCCGCGTCCGTTGTCCTGCACGATGATGGAGTTGTCCTCGCAGATGGTCACCTCGATGTGCGTGCAGTAGCCCGCCAGGGCCTCGTCGATCGAGTTGTCCACGGTTTCGTACACCAGGTGGTGCAAGCCTTTTTCGCTGATGTCGCCGATGTACATGGCGGGGCGCTTGCGCACGGCTTCCAGGCCTTCGAGCACCTGGATGTTGCTGGCGGAATAGTCCGCGCCCGTCTTCTCAATTTCTTCCATATCTGTCGTTTCTTCTTTGTCTTTCGGTAGGGGCGGCACGTGGCCGCAATAAACTTAGCAAAGGTAGCGAAATTTTGCGACACGGCGAAACCTCGCGCCCATTTCGCTGCGCGCCAAAGGCACCCCGCCGCGCGTTTTTTAACACGGAGAATCGAATATTTTCGACCGACAGCGCCGTCGCTCGCAAATACGCGAAAATCAGAACCACCTGACAAAGAAGCACATACGTCAAAGGCCCT
The DNA here is from genome assembly GCA_944322095.1 of uncultured Alloprevotella sp. Lineage (GTDB taxonomy): Bacteria > Bacteroidota > Bacteroidia > Bacteroidales > Bacteroidaceae > Alloprevotella. Next base: position 15,352 of record CALUNU010000015.1, on the reverse strand, counting down.
CCCGCAAACAGCGCGGCGAGGGCCTTTTTTGCCACTATATGGCGCAAATCGGAGGGAATTTTCGCCCCAAAAGTGCCCATCGATCGAAATTTCCATGGGATGGATCGGCCAATCCATGGGATGGAAATCGAAATCCATGGGATGGATCGACGGAGAAGCCCCTTCCCGCCGCCTTTCCAACGCTAAAAGGCGGACGAAGGTGGCCGTCCGCTTTAACGGTTTGCCATATAGCGCACACGGCGTGGGCGGGGAAAATCGCACGCTTCGGCCGCAAGGGAGAGACGCCACATAACGCCCTAACACGCCTCGCCCGCAAGGGATATCCGCCACGTAGAGACGCGATTCATCGCGTCTCACCCGCTCGGAGAAGGCGCCCCTCCTATACAGCCTCGCGGCATCCCCTCCGCTGCCCCATGCTCCCCCTGCACACGTGGGTAAACGAAGAAGGGGGTCGGCGCGTTGTATGCGCCGGCCCCCTTCTGGGTAGATTATGAAAAGGTCGGTTCAGATTTTCTCTTTACCTCATTTTTTCAGCACCTTTTGACCGCCCACGATGTAGACGCCCTTGGGCAGACCATCCGTGGCATTGCTGCGCAGAACGCCCTTGCGTACGGCCACACCCGTTGCGGTGTAGACGTCGACGCGTTCGTTCTTCACGACGGTCACGTTGTCGATGGCGTTGATCTCACCGTTGATTTCGAAGTAGGGCAGGTCTTCCTCAGGCTCGAAGTTCTTCGGGTAGTCGGGCGTAATCCATCCGCTGTTGGCGCCTACGTTGTTGCGGTAGTTGCCCGTCGTGACATACAGCTTGCCGTTCGATACGACACCCAGGCCGTTGGCAATCGTGTCGCCCGTGATGGTGCCTTGCAGGCCGTTGTGGCTCAGGCCCGTCAGCGTGAGCTGCGGGATGGTCGTGCCGTCCTCGCCCGTTTCGACTACGTAGAAGTAGTCGGAGCCGTCGAGCTCAACACCCTCGTTGGGGATGTAGACGAACGGGCGGCCCGGTTCGAGGATTTCGTCGGTCGTGGGTTGCAGGTAGAGCTTCGTGCCGTCGGTGCTGGAGCCGGCGATGTCGTAGAAGGCAGCATTGTCGTTGTAGCCGTAGATCGAGTAGGGCAGGCACATGATCTGGGCATCGTTGCCGTCGATGGCATGTTCGTTCATGCCGTAGAAGTCGAACGACGTAGCCTCGAACTTGAGGGCGCTGTTGTCGTTACCATTGGCCGACGTCCAGCCCACCATGTTCGGGCCCGTGCCGCCTTGCAGGTTGCAATACATGTTGGCACCCGAGGCATCGGCGCCCACGATGATGTTGAAGCAGCCCTCGGTGCGGGCATACTGGATGGGCAGCTGCGTGGGTTCGGTGGTGAAGTAGACGGGCTGGCTCAGGCCGTCCTGATGGCCCATGTAGAGGCCCGTACCGGCGTTACGCAGCGTGATGTTGCGGCCCTCCTTGCTCTCGACGTACCACAGGTAGTTGAGGTTCTGGCTCGGGTTGACCGTGCTTTCCTGCGTCTCGCTGTTGTAGCCTCCGGCGCGAACGGGATTTTGTACGTCGCTGTTGCTCGGGGCATAGAGCATGTAGTTTGTCCCGGTGGACGACGTGGCGCTGCGGATGACGTAGAACGTGTTGACCTCGGGCGTGATGAGCGCGTTGAGGAACTCGTCGGTGGCGGCGTCGATGGCTGCCGTCACGCTTTCCACTTCGTCGAGCGTCATGGCTTCCTTGATGAGGCCGGCCTGGGCGTTGATGGCTGCTTCGAACGTGGCTTTGCTGCCGGCGGTGAAGTAGCCGAGGCCTTCGCCCTCAACGGCCGTTTCGAGCAGCGAGCGGGCTGCGTCGAGGGCGTCCTTGGCACGCTGCGGGTCGGGCAGGTTCTCCAGGAATGCGTCGTAAGCCTCGCTCAGTTCGGCGATGGTGGCGTCGGTGGCTTTCTCTTCGGCCAGCTCGGCTTCGGCCTTGGCGATGGCGTTGTTCAGGGCTTCACGTATCTCGGCCGGCACCTTTTCAAGGATGGAGAGCTCGGGATCGTAGGCTGCCTCGTAAACGCGGAACTCGGAGAGCGAGAAGAACACGGCACCCGACGTCTTGTTGGCGCCGTCGCTCACGGTGTGGAGCACAACCATGCGCAGGGCGTTCGTGCCCTCGGGCAGGCCTTCAACGTAGAGGATGCCCGTGACGTTCTGGCGTGTTTCCTCGCCAACCGTGGCGGGATACTGGTAGTTGATCTCAGCTTCTTCGTAGCCGGGGACGGTGGCAAAGCTCGTGCCGCCGTCGGTCGAGGCCTGGATTTCGACAACCGTCGGGGCGTTGTCGGCCTGGTTGGCGTTCTTCCAGCGCTTCGTCATTTTCAGGGCTACGCCCGAAACGGGCTGCGGCAGCGTCACTTGCAGATAGTGGGGCGCGTTGCCCTCGCTCTCGTCGTGGCCTTCGGCCCAGCCTGCGCTCCAAATGGAGTGGAAGTAGGTGCTCAGGTCGGCATCGACGATGTTGGCCATGGCGCCTTCGGTGGGCTCCTGCGCGTTGGTGGAGAGGAACTCGGCGGCGTCGGCCAGGCCGGGCACGGTGTAGTCGCTGTTCTTTTCAGCTTCGGTGGCGTAGCCGCGGGCGTTCTTCAAGCTGGCCTTGGCGTTTTTCACGAGCTTGGTGAGCTGCGTGTTGCGGTTGTTCTGCTGCACCGTTTCGGTCATGCCTTCCAAGGCTGCGGGGTCGATGGAGTAGAGCGTGAAGCAGTTGCCGTCGGCCTGACCGTTGTTGCCGGCCCAATATACGATGTTTCCGTTCGGGTCGGCGTTCCACGTGTTGATGTTGGGATGGTCGGCTGCCTGGATGTTGAAGCGGGCACCCTTGTTGTTGGCCGTCTGGGGCACGATGGTGTGAACCACGGGCTCGTCGGTGAACTCCAACATTACCGAGATGTCGTTGCGGTCGGCAACGTAGCGTCCGTTGCTGAAGTTCTTGATGGTGAAGCCGCCGTCGGCCTCTTCGAGCTGCCAGATGTAGGCGGCGTCGTCGATGTCGGGCGTTTCGGGGAAGTCGTAGCCCGAGGTCCAGCGCACGCCTTCCACGCCGTTGGCGTTCGTACCCGCATGTACACCCATCGTTGCGTCGCGATGGTTCGTCATGTAGTAGTAGCCTGCCACGACGGGCTTCATGGCTGCCATGGCTTCTTCATACACCTGCTTGAGGCGTTCAACCATGGCGTTGCATTCCTCGGCGGGCGTCGACGACGTCATCTGGTTGGCCTCGCTGTAAGCGTCCACCAACGACTGGAACACGTCGTCGCTGATGTGGCCGGGGTCGTCGCCCACGGGCCAGTTGTCCTCCGTTACGCCGGCGGGGAAGAGCGACGAAATGGTGTTGCGCAACAGCGTGTAGCCCGATGCCTTCTCCGTTTCGTAGATGTACCACACGTTCGTGTTGATGTACTGGTAGAAGATGGCCTGGTTGCCTCCGTCGGTACAGAGCCAATGAAGCGTTTCGTCCTCGTAATACTCGATGCCGGTGAAGATGAAGGGCGACTGTCCTTCGGGCAGTTCGAGGATGGTTGCGTTGGAGAGGTCGCCACTGGCGTTGGCCTCCTCATTCGATGCGTAGAACACGGCAGGCTTGGCCGTGAAGTTGTAGGCTTGTGCCTTGTTGTCGGTGTAGTCCGTCGAGTTGACGTTGGCTCCACCGGCCGAGATCATACCTCCCAGCGTGATGTACTTGCCCGTCGACACCTGCTTGAGGTAGTAGGTGGGCGTGCTGTCGTCCATGGGCGTTCCCTCCTCGAAGACGTACACAGCGTCGTTGTTGTTGCCGTCGGCGAGGACGCTCTTGTTTTGCAAGAAGCCGCCATTGCCGTAGCCGTTGCGGAGCACCACCTCCACGCCGGGCGTGATGGTCGTCATCGGCTTGTCTTCCCGCCACTGGTAGTCTTGGGCGGAAATGTCGCCTCCTCCCGGTATCAGCGAAAGCGCCAATGCCGACAGAAATAAGTGAACTTTTTTCATGTGCATTTAGACTTTGTGTGAAACTTAGTGTTTATCGCTCCAAAAGTACCGCTTTTTTCAAAGCCGCACCAAGCGTTTTTGCGGAAAAAACGGACGTTTTCGGGCCGAAACCCCTGCATTTCTTGTTTTCGGCGTTTTTCCCCCTCTGTTTGTCAAGTCCACTTGCCCATTTCTGGCCCCTTTGTGCAGCTGAACTGGCGCGTTCCGCCGCGGGCCGCATGGCGGTAATATATAATAGGCGTGCGGCGGGCTGTTCCGTCGCAGGGGCGGGCCATGCCGGTGCTTTCCCGCAGGCGGGCAACAAAAAGCGGGGCTGCTCCCGTGGGAGCAGCCCCGCTGAAAGGGGTTGGATGTGAGCCGTGCAGCTTATTTCACGAGCACTTTCTGGCCGCCAACGATGTAGATGCCGGCGGGCAGGCCGTTCGTGGCCGTACCGAAGAGAACGTTCTTGCGGACGAGCACACCCGAGGTGGTGTAAACGTCAACTTTCTCGTTCTTCTGGATCGTTACGTTCTCGATGGCCGTTACGTTGCCGGCACCTTCGATAACGTACATGTCGTCCGTTACGTCGCTCTCGGCGATTTCAGGAATGCCTTGACCGAGGTAGGCCTGGTAGGGAGCCACGCTCTTGATGTATTCTGCCATGTTTTCTTCCACAACATAGAATACGCCCGAGTGGAATGTGCCGAAGCCCGGGTTGAGCGTGGTGCTCTTGAACGTACCGTAGAGACCGTTCTGGCTCAGCGGTTCCGTTGCGTAGGTCGGGATGCGGCTGGTGGATTCGCCAATCTCGGCTACATAGAAGTTGTCGGTGTTACCCGTGTGCTCATCGGTAGGAACATAGAGGAAAGGCGTACCGGCTGCGATGTTAGAGCGCTCGTCAACGGGGCTGAGGTAGAGGTTTTCACCCACCTTACCGGCGACGGTGTAGAAGCTGCCCTGGTCTGCGTACGACCATACCTCATACGGCAGGCAGAGGAACTGTGTCGTGTTGCCTTCGGGCAAGGTGAAGCTCGTCGAACCGTAGGTCTGGCTGAGGTCGCTTGTGAACTCGGTGAACTTAACGGCGCTGTTGTCGGTGCCTTCGGCCTGATCCCAAGCCACCCAGTTGCCAGAGCCTTCCTGAGAGTTGAGATACATGCCGTCGCCTACAACTACGTTGAGCAGACCGGCGGTGCGTGCATAGCGCAGCGTGACGGTGGTGGGCTCAAGCGTAACGGGCACGGCGCTGTTGCGCGTGTTCTGGTTGCCCACGTAGAGGCCCGTTCCAAGGTTGCGGAGCGTTACTTCGGTTCCGTCAACGCTCTCGACGAACCAGAGGTATGCATAGTTGGTTGCGGGGTCGACGTTCGTATCGTTTTCGTCGTCGGGCGTCGTGTCGTAGCCACCCCACTTGGCAGGTGTGTTCACGTTGACGGCGTAGAGATACTGGTCGGTCAGCGAAGTCGTGCTTGTACCGGCCTGAACCGTGTAGAGCTTGCCTGTCTCGGGCAGGATGAGGTATGTGTCGAACTCAGCCGTGGCAGCGTCGATGGCGCTGACTACGGAGTTCACCTGCTCGAGCGTCATGTTGTCGGAGATGTTGGCCTCCTGAGCGTCGATGGCAGCCTGGAAGGCTTCCTTACCACCCGTGCGGAAGTAGCCGATGCCTTCGCCTTCCTGGGCAGTTTCCAGATAGGTGCGGGCTGCTTCTACGGCTTCGCGGGCGATAGAGGGCTCAGGCATGTTGTCGTGTACGTTGTCGTAGGCAGCCTGCAGGGCGTCGATGGTGGCCTGTGTTGCTTTTTCAGCGTTCAGCTCAGCCTCGGCAGCGCTCATTTGCGTTTCGAACTCGGCACGCATCTCGGCCGGTACCTGCTCGTAAGGCGACTCGGCGTTGTACGTAGCGCTGTAAACGTGGAATTCGCTCAGCGAGAAGAACACGTTGCCTTGGCCGTTCTTCTTTTTCGATGGCGTATTCTTCACGAGCATGCGGATGGCCTGCGTGCCGGAGGGTATGCCGTCGACGTTGAGCAGGGTCGTCATGTTCTCACGTGTTTCCTCGTTGTAGGTGGCGCTGTAAGCGTAGTCGATGGTAACGTTGCTGTAGCCCGATACGGTCGTAAAGGTCGAACCGTCGGTCGAGGCCTGGATTTCAACGACAGCAGGAGAGTCGTCGCTTGCACCGTTGGCTTTCCAACGCTTCGTCATCTTCAGCGTCAAGGCACCCGTCTCAACCGGCTCTGCCAGGTTGGCTTGCAGATAGTGAATCGTGTTTTGGGGTTCGGTCGAAGCCCCGCTGCTCCATGCCGTGTGGAAGTAGGTGTTGAGGTCGAGGTCGACTGCGTTGGCAATTTCGCCTTCGGTCGTTTCAGGAGCGTTGGAGCTCAGCAGAGAGGCGTCTTCAGCCAGACCGGGCACGGTGTAGTCGCTGTCGGCCGTAGCGTCGCTCGTGAAGCGGCGGCCGCTCAGGTAGAGCGCGAAGGCTTCGTTGTAGAGGCTCGTCAGGTTGTCGTTCAGACGGTTCTGCTCAACCAACTCTGCCAGGCCACCGAGAGCGCTTTCGTCCACCTTGTGGAGCGTGAAGCTGTTGCCCGATGCGTTGACTGCACCCCAATATACGATGTTGCCGGCGGGGTCAGCGTTCCATGTAGCCTCGTTTGCGTGGTTGGCAGCGGCAATGGTAAATACGTCGCCACGGCCCAGTTCGTTTTCAGGATTGTGCGTAAAAGTGTGAGCAACGGGTGTATCCGTGAAAGGCAGGATGACGGAGTTGTTGGCGATGTCGTTTACATACTCGCCCGTGGCGTAGTTGCGGATGGCGAAGCCGCCCTCCGTTTCGATGAACTCCCACAGATAGGAAGCGTCGTCTACGGCGGGCTCAGCGGGGAAGTCGTATGAAGCCTTCCACTTCACACCGTTTGCGGCGGCATAAACGCCGTTGTTGTCCGAGCGGTAGTTCTTGATGTAGTAGTAGCCGGCCACAACGGGGTTGTACTCCGTGTTCAGGCGCTCCTTGATGGCGCGCAGCTGGTCGATCATGGTAAGAATCGTTGCCTCATCAGTCGATGAGGTGTAGCCGCGGGCTGTCGTGACGAGCGATTCGGCTTCGTTAAACAGTTCCTGCGAGATCTGGCCGGGGTTGTCGCCCACGGGATAGTTGTCGCCCGTGACGTTGTTGGGGAAGAGCTCGGTCAGGACGGTCTGCAGCTGCGAGAAGGCGGGAGCCTCGCTCAGCTTGCTGACGGTCCAGAGGTTCGTGTCGACCCACGGAGAGAGGAACGGCTTGGCGCTGTAGTAGCCGAGGTATGTGGCTACGTTGTCGCTCTTCAGCGGGGAACGCGTGAAGATGAAGTAGCGCGTTATGTTTTCAGCCTCGTAGGTGGCGCTTGTCAGCCCCTTTGCTGTTTCATAATCAACTTCCCCTGCTTCGCCGCTGGCTTCTGGATTGGGGTTGTTGGCGAAGAATGTGAAAGCTTCATCGGGATTTTCCGTCATCCACGTGAAGTCGCTCGGGTTCTGCGAGGGAGGTGTGTCGGAACTGTCGGAGGTGCCGCCCAATTCCTGGTCGCCAAAGTACAGATTTGTTTCATATTGCTTCAGACGATAGGTGCCGTTGCCGGCATCTTCGAATACGAAAGCGCAGTTGTCCGTAATGTTGGACACGCCGTTGCCCGTTCCGCATAAGTAGGCGTTGCCGGTGACCGAGTGGAGGGCAACCGGAACTCCAACAGGGATGGACGTGAGGTATTCATCCCCGTCGTTTACGACCCACTTCTGTGCGTACGAACTCGTGGCTCCTGCTGCTAACAGCAAGAACGCTGAGAGGTAATGCAACTTTTTCATTGAAGTAGAATTTGTTGGTTGTAAGTTAAGTTATTGATTGATGGTAGATTTAAATCGCGCACAAATATAAGGATTAAAAGCGGCCTGCGTGCGCGGTCAGTCCGGGAAAATCATCGTTTTTGACGAAGTTTAAGCTTTGGCACCCGTTGTGGCCAAATGCTGTTGGGGCTATTTCATGGCGAATGTGCTTTTCTACGCGGTCGGCAGTCTGGCAGGCGGACCTGAGATGCGTGCCTTCGGCAACGGCAAAGGCCACCCGGCTTGCGGCGGGTGGCCTTTTGCGAACATGGACATAACAATTTAAATTCTCACTTAACTTCGTCGTCCCCGGCTGTCGTCGCGACGCTGCGGGTTCCGCACCGTTCCCTCGCGCGGGAGGTGGTAAGTTCACAGGTGCAAAGATAGGGCCGACGGCGTGCGTTGGCAATACCTAAATGTGGGTATTTCGCGCGGCTGTCAGAAGAGGGAGTCGAAGTTGTAGGCCAGCGTGATGAGGCCCGAGCGGTTGCGTCCGCCGCCGTCGGCAAAGCGCGTGAGCGAGAAGTCGCCTTGCAGGCCGACGGTGATGCCTCCGCGAAACTGATAGCCTCCACCAAAGGTGATGCCGGCATCGAAGCGTCGGGTGCCGGGTGAGTCGAATGTCTTGTCCTCGTAGTACATCTTCCGGCTGCCGGGTTCGCGGCCGTCGCCGCGTGTCTTTATTTTTCCGTTGAGGCCGCAGGCCACGTAGGGACCGGCCGATAGGACGACGTAGCCGTTCGTTCCCGTTCGCAAGTAGCAGTTGAACGTGAGGGGCAGGGCCAGATAGTTGGCCGTGGCCGATCGGTCCATGATGCTTTGGGCGGGCTCGCCTTCTTCGTCGAGTACGGGTTGGCCGTTGTCGTCGAGTACGGGCACGAGACGGTCGGCCTCTTTCCAGCCCTTGCCGTAGAAGACGAGCGAGGGGGCGAACGTCCAGTGCTGGTCGAACTCGTATTCGTAGCCCACGCCGATCTGGAAGGCGCCCACGGGGCGTGCTTCTGTGCCTTGCGAGGCCAGTCCGCCGCCGAGCCTGAGCAGTAGGTTCTGGGCGGGCAGGGTGGTGGCTGCTGCCGACAGCAGGGCGGCAAGCAGCGCGATGCGTAGCGTTCGGGTCATGTGTCTGTTATATATAATAAGGAGTGAGTGGCATGATCAGTGGTCGAAGAACTGCTTCCAGTCGTCCTTTTTGTACGTTTTGCTTTTATTGCCCTTGGTGCCGGTGTTTTCGGCATCGGAGCGCGGGCGGCGGGGGCGTCGGGCGGCGTCGCGCGGCTCGCGGTCGGCCCAGTCGACAACGACGCGCCGCTCGCCCACCTTGGCGCGGGCCATCTTGTGCATGACGGTCTCGGCATATTCGCTGGGCACCTCGAAGAAAGAGCAGTTGGTCGTCAGGTCGATGCGGCCGATGTCCACCTGTCCCTTGACGTAGCGGTTGACGAGGTTGATGATTTCGCGGGCGTAAAAATTGTCGCGCTTGCCCAGGTTGATGAAGAGGCGCGTGTAGCCCTCCTCGGGCTTGTGGTCGGCGTGGCCTCGCTCGCCGCGCGGGCGGCTCTCTCCGCCGCGTGCCTCGCGGGCGGGGCGGCGCTCCTTGTCGCGCTGGCGCGAGCGGTCGGCGGGCACCTCTATTTCGGGTGCATTGGCGTAGTATTGCAGGAAGCGTCCGAACTCGCGGCTTACGACGCGCTTGATGAGGTCTTCCTTGGTGAGCCATTCGAGCTTGCGGTACACCTCTGGCAGGAAAGGTGTGATCTGTGTTTCATCGACAGCCGTTCGTTCGAGCTGGTCGATGACGTGGTAGAGCTGCTTGGTGCATATTTCCTTGGGGTCGGGGAGCTGTCCTGCCTCAAACTTCTTGCCGATCACCTTTTCGATGACGCGCACCTTGCCCTTCTCGCGCAGGTGGATGATGCTGAGGCTCGTGCCGCGCTTGCCCGCGCGCCCGGTGCGCCCGCTGCGGTGGGTATAGTTTTCGACGTCGTCGGGCAGGCCGTAGTTGATGACGTGCGTCAGGTCCTCGACGTCCAGTCCGCGTGCGGCCACGTCGGTGGCCACGAGCAGTTGCAGGCGGTGCTGACGGAACTTCTGCATCGTCAGGTCGCGTTGAGCCTGCGAGAGGTCACCGTGGAGCGAGTCGGCGTTGTAGCCGTCGCGTATGAGAAGGTCGGCCACCTCCTGCGTCTCGAGACGGGTGCGGCAGAAGATGATGGCGTAGATTTTGGGATAGTAGTCGACGAGGCGCTTCAGGGCGAGATACTTGTCTTTGGCATGCACCAGGTAGTAGATGTGGTTGACGTTCTCGGCGCCTTCGTTGCGCGAGCCGACGACGATTTCCTTGTAGTCGTGCAGATAGTTTTTGGCGATGCGCTCGATGTCTTTGCTCATGGTGGCCGAGAAGAGGAGCGTATTGCGCTCTTCGGGCACGCCCGCCAGGATGGCGTCGATGCTGTCGGTGAAGCCCATGTTGAGCATTTCGTCGGCTTCGTCGAGCACGACGTTCTCCACGGCGTCGAGCTTGGCCACGCCGCGCTTCATGAGGTCGATGAGGCGTCCGGGGGTGGCCACGATGACCTGGGCCCCCTTGCGCAGGGTGCGTATCTGGCTCTCGATGCTCGAGCCGCCGTAGACGGCCAGCACGTGCAGCCCGTCGATGTATCGCGAATAGTCTTTCAGGTCGCCGGCAATTTGCAGGCAGAGCTCGCGTGTGGGGCTCAGGATGACGGCCTGCGTGCGGCGGTCGGCGGGGTCGACCTTTTGGAGCACGGGCAGGCCGTAGGCGGCCGTCTTGCCCGTGCCCGTCTGGGCCAGGGCGATGACGTCGTTGCCCGTGCCCAGGAGGTAGGGAATCACTTCTTCTTGCACGGGCATGGGGTTTTCGTAGCCCATTTCGCTGATGGCGCGGCGGATTTCTTCCGAGACGCCAAGTTCTTCAAACGTTTTCAAATCAGTATAAGGGGTATAAAAGGGTGTGACACATTATATATATACGCGTGCGCGCGAGGGAGCGGGCGTCAGCGCGCGTCGGCGTCTGCCTCGGGGCGGGGTGCGGGCAGGAAGTCGTGCACGTCCTTGCCAAAGGCGATGAGCTCGCGCACGACGCTCGACGAGATGCTCGAATAGTGGGGCTCGGTGAAGAGCAGCACCGTCTCGATGCCCGTGAGGCGGTGGTTCATGTTGGCGATGTCGCGCTCATACTCGAAGTCCTTGACCGAGCGCAGGCCGCGCAGGATGAAGCTGGCGCCGCAGCGGCGGGCAAAGTCGACGGTGAGGTCGTCGTAGGCCTCGACGCGCACGCGTGGCTCGTGGGCATAGAGGCGGCTGATGGCCTCGACGCGGCGGTCGCTGGTGTAGAGGGCACGTTTGTTTTCGTTGACGCCCACGCCGATGACGATTTCGTCGAACAGAGGCAGGCCGCGCTCCACGATGCTGGCGTGGCCCACGGTGAAGGGGTCGAACGAGCCCGGGAAGATGGCGATTTTACGCCGGGAGTTGGGAGAGTGCATGACCGGGGTTTAACGGGTTGCGGCGGCCGTGGCAGGTTCCTCCTCGACGGGATCCTCCTCGACCACGAGGTTATCGATGATGAAGTTCTGGCGCTCGGGCGTGTTCTTGCCCATGTAGTATTCGAGCAGGCCGGCCACCTGGTCGCCCTTGTGGAGGGTGACCTGCTCGAGGCGTATGTCGGGGCCGATGAAGTGCTTGAACTCCTCGGGCGAGATTTCGCCCAGCCCCTTGAAGCGCGTTATCTCGGGGTCGGGGCCCAGGCGCCGTATGGCCGCCTGGCGTTCCTCGTCGGTGTAGCAGTAGACCGTTTCAAACTCGGAGCGGTCGCTCGTGCGCACCTTGCGCAGCACGGCCTCGCCGGCCGCAGCCTTGCCCGCGGCGGCTGCGCGGGCTGTCTTTTTCTTCTTGTTGCGCACGCGGAACAGGGGCGTCTGCAAAATGAAGACGTGGCCCTTCTTGATGAGCTCGGGGAAGAATTGCAGGAAGAACGTAATCATGAGCAGGCGGATGTGCATGCCGTCCACGTCGGCGTCGGTGGCCACGATGACCTTGTTGTAGCGCAGTCCGTCGAGGCCGTCCTCGATGTTGAGGGCGGCTTGCAGGAGGTTAAACTCTTCGTTCTCGTACACCACCTTTTTGGTGAGCCCGTAGCAGTTGAGGGGCTTGCCGCGCAAGGAGAAGACGGCCTGCGTGTTGACGTCGCGGCTCTTGGTGATGGAGCCGCTGGCCGAGTCGCCCTCGGTGATGAAGATGGCGCTCTCCATGCGGGGGTCGCCGCCCTCGTCGTCGTCGTCCTTGCGGCTTTTGGGCGCGGGGTCGTTCAGGTGGATGCGGCAGTCGCGCAGCTTGCGGTTGTGCAGGTTGGCCTTCTTGGCGCGTTCGCGGGCCAGCTTTGTCACGCCGGCAATGGCCTTGCGTTCCTTTTCGCTCTCCTGTATTTTCTGCAGGATGACGTCGGCCACGTCCAGGTGCTTGTGGAGATAGTTGTCGACGTTTTCCTTGACGAAATCGCCCACAAACTTGTTGACGCTCACGCCCGAGAGGGGGAAGGGATGTCCCTCCGAGTCCTTGGGCGGGGCCATGACGAGCGAGCCGAGCTTTATCTTGGTCTGGCTCTCAAAGAGGGGCTCGATGACGCGCACGGCGATGGCGGCCACCAGTCCGTTGCGCACGTCCTGCACGTCGAAGTTTTTGCCGAAATATTCCTTGATGGTGCGGGCAATGTGCTCCTTGAAGGCGCTCTGGTGGGTGCCGCCCTGCGTGGTGTGCTGGCCGTTGACGAAGGAATAGTACTCCTCGCCATACTGCGAGGTGTGGGTAAAGGCAATGTCGATGCCCTCGCCGCGCAGATGGACGATGGGGTAGAGGCCCGGGGCCGTCATGTTGTCGCGCAGGAGGTCTTCGAGGCCGTTGCGGCTGATGATGCGGCGGCCGTTGTGGAAGATGGCGAGCCCCGTGTTGAGGTAGGTGTAGTTGCGCAGCATCGTTTCGACAAACTCGGCGTGGAAGCGGTAGCCCTGGAAGAGCGTGGCGTCGGGCTCGAAGAAAACGTAGGTGCCGTTCTCCTCGTCGGTGGGCCCGGTGGTGTCGGCCACGAGGTTGCCGCGCTCGAAGACGGCCTCGCGCATCTGCCCGTCGCGGAAGCTGCGGGCCACGAAGCGCGAGCTCAGGGCGTTGACGGCTTTGAGGCCCACGCCGTTGAGGCCCACGCTGGCGGTGAAGACGGCTGTGTCGTACTTGGCCCCCGTGTTGAGCTTCGAAACGGCGTCGACCAGGCTGCCCAGGGGGATGCCCCGGCCATAGTCGCGCACGGAGGCGCGCAGGTCGTCGTCGACGTCCACCTCGATGCGCTTGCCAAAGCCTTCGTTAAACTCGTCGATGCTGTTGTCGATGGTTTCCTTCAGCAGCACGTAGATGCCGTCCTCGGCGTGCGAGCCGTCGCCCAGGCGGCCGATGTACATGCCCGGGCGCCGGCGTATGTGTTCGGCCCCTTCGAGCGTGCGTATGTTCTTCTCCGTGTAGTCGGCGGCGGAGCGTGCGGGTTGCTGTATGTTCTGTTCTTCTTGCATAAGGGTGCGGGGAAAGGAGGGAGGGGCGGCCCCATGGCCGCGGGCCGCGCCGTGGCGGCCGCCGGGGGTGCGGGCGTCAGAGGGGGGCCGTGAAGCAGCGGCGGCGCTTATGCTGCTCCGTGTGGAAGTATTGCCACTGGTTCTGCACCTTTTCGTTCATCTCGAGCTCGGGGTTGCTCTCGGCATACTTGAAGCCGAGCTTCTGGTAGACGGGGATGAGGTCGGTGAAGAGCAGGGCGTTGACGCCCTTGTTCTGATAGTCGGGACGCACGGCCACCAGCAGCAGGTCGAGCGCCTCGGGGCGCCGCCAGCTGAGGGCGCGCAGCAGGTGGAACCACCCGAAGGGCAGCAGCCGGCCCCGGGCCCGTTGCAGGGCGTGCGAGAGCGAGGGCATCGAGATGCCCACGGCCACGAGCTCGCCCTCGGCGTTTTCGACGATGGTGACCATGCGCAGGTCGAGCACGGGCAGATAGGTGCCGACGTACTGGTCGATCTGCCGCTCGGTCATCTCCGAGAAGCCGAACAGGGGGGCATAGGCCTGGTTGACCAGGCGGAAGATGTCGTGCACCAGGCCCGAGCGGCGCAGGCCGCGCTTGCCGCTGAGCTTGCGCACGTGCAGGCCATACTTGCGCCGTATGATGTCGGCAATGCGCAGGTGCTTCTCGGGGATTTCGTCGGGCACGTAGATTTTCATCTCCACCCAGTCGACAGCCTTGACGAGGCCCAGCTGCTCCATGTGGCGGGGGTAGTAGGGATAGTTGTACGTGGTGGCCATGGTGGAGAGCTGGTCGAAGCCCTCGATGAGCATGCCCTCGGCGTCGAGGTCGGTGAAGCCCAGCGGGCCCTCGATGGTGTCCATGCCGCGCTCGCGTCCCCACTGCTTGACGGTGTCGATGAGGGCGCGGCTCACCTCGATGTCGTCGATGAAGTCGATCCACCCGAAGCGCACCTGGCGCTTTTTCCACGCGGCGTTGGCGCGGCGGTTGATGATGGCCGCCACGCGGCCCACGATGCGTCCCTCGCGCAAGGCCAGGAAATAGTCGGCCTCGCAGAAGTCGAAGGCTGCGTTCTTGCCCGGCGAGAACGTGCGCAACATGTCGTCGTACAGGTCGGGGACGGCATAGGGATTGTTTTTGTAGAACTCGTAATTGAAACGGATGAACTGTTTCAGCTCCTTTCTGCTCGTAACTTTCTTGATTTCGACGGACATTTCTCCCGATGGCTGTTTGCTGTATAAAAATAAAAACGGTATACCGCGTGCAAAGGTACGATTTTTTTCACGAACATCCCGCAAGCGGCTGAAAGAAACGCCCTTTGCCATGTTATATCCCGTGTGGCAGGGGCGCTGCTGGGCGCGCTGCCGCGTCCGTAGGCGTGATGGTCTGTAGTATATGCGTGGCGGTGCACGTCTCCCGCGATGGTGCCGGTCCTATATGGGCCGTCCAGCTCCGCCTCGTCGTAGCTTGGTGGGGTGCAAGTGTGGAGTCTCGTATCTCCCGCGATGGTGCCGGCCCTATATGGGCCGTCCTATTCTATAGCCGCGGGTGAGCGAAGCGAACCCGCGGACACGAACCCGCTTCCATTTCCGGCCCCAAGGGGGTCGAACGTCCGTGTGGCACGTTTCGCGGCGATGTCGTTAGTTTTGCCGCGCCGGGGCATCCTCGCTGTGGTTGGACCTCTTTGAGGCCCGCATTCCTATGCTCATCCTGTCCGCGGGTTCGCCCGGCTCACCCGCGGTTACAGAGTGGTTCGACCGCTTTGCGGCCGGCCGGCCCGTTGTCGTTTCTGTGCGTGTGATGCGGGGCAAGCTCGCTGTGGTTGGACCTCTTTGAAGCCCGCATTCCTATGGTCATCCTGTCCGCGGGTTCGCCCGGCTCACCCGCGGTTATAGAGTAGTTCGACCGCTTTGCGGCCGTTGCATGGCGATTTCGTGATGC
>CALUNU010000014.1 GCA_944322095.1 uncultured Alloprevotella sp. | reverse complement strand
TTTGCTTGCGTAGAGACGCGATTCATCGCGTCTCTCACCGCCCGGACGGCTTAGGAGGGGCGGCTTTCCTGCCGCCCCTCCTAAGACATTCTTTCCACGTGGCGGGCCGTGCGGCGGTGTGGGCGGCAGGAATGCCGCCCCTCCTAAGGCTGCCGCGGCGACGCCAATTTTCCAAAAAATTGCGACAAGCGTTGGGGCGCGAAATAGAGCGGACAGGGGCGTTTTTTCCGGCGAGGGGGCGAAATGGGGCCGGGAGCGTTAAGATCTTTTACGCATTCGCTCACAAAACGGGGTGCGGGCGGGCGGCGGCGCGCCACGGCTGTCCGCTCCCGCGTTCCCGTTTGCTCGCTTTGGGGCCAAAGGGCGGCGGCGCGAGGGGGCTGCGACGGTACGGGAGCGGACAAATGGTGGCGCGGATGGCAGCCACACTTGGCAAAACGGGAGCGAAAGGGCGAAAAATGCAGGCCTGGGTTGGCCGACAACACGGCCCCGATCGGCGAAGGCATGGGATGTTGTTGCATTTCCATGGGCACGATTGGCCGAAGGATGCGGCGGATGGGCAAAATGGCCCCTTCGGCACAAAAATCGGCGGCCGAAGCGTCCCGAGAAACGCGCAGCCGCGTCGGGGACGGAGACGGCCCGCGGCGAGGGCCTCCACGGCGTTAAAAAATCCGCACGCCGCCCCACCCTGCCCGCTGCGGGGCAGCCGGAGGTATGTGGGAAAAAAAACGTAATTTTGCGGGGAAAGAATTATCAACACCCGAACATGCTCACAGAATTTCATTACGACGTGCTGGTGGTGGGCGCCGGCCACGCCGGCTGCGAGGCTGCCGCTGCGGCCGCACGGCTGGGGGCGCGCACCTGCCTGCTGACGCTCGACATGAACAAGATTGCCCAGATGAGCTGCAACCCGGCCGTGGGCGGCATCGCCAAGGGCCAGATCGTGCGCGAGGTCGACGCCCTGGGCGGGCAGACAGGCCTCGTGGCCGACGCCACGGCCATACAGTTTCGCATGCTGAACCGCTCGAAAGGGCCGGCCATGTGGAGCCCGCGGGCCCAGTGCGACCGCACGCGCTTCATCGGCGAATGGCGCCGGCGCCTCGACGCCACGGAGAACCTGCACATCTGGCAGGACGAAGTGGCCGAAATCATCGTTGAAAACGGCGAAATTTGCGGCGTCACCACGCTGTGGGGCGCCACGTTCCGCGCCGGGGCCGTGGTGATTACGGCGGGCACGTTCCTGAACGGTCTGATGCACGTGGGGCGACGCAAGGTGCCGGGCGGACGCTGCGCCGAGCCGGCCGCCGTACACCTGACGGCATCCATCGTGCGCCACGGCATACGCACGGCACGCATGAAGACGGGCACGCCCGTGCGCATCGACGCGCGCAGCGTCCACTTCGAGGAGATGCAGCGGCAGGACGGCGAGACCGACTATCACCGCTTTTCGTTCGTGAGCCCCGAGCGGCCCCTGCCCCAGCTGCCGTGCTGGACGTGCAACACGACGCCTGCCGTTCACGAGGTGCTGCGCCGCGGCCTGCCCGACTCGCCCCTCTACAACGGGCAGATACAAAGCATCGGACCGCGCTATTGCCCGAGCATCGAGACGAAGCTCGTGACGTTTCCCGAACGGGAGCAGCACCCGCTCTTTCTCGAGCCCGAGGGCACCGACACGAACGAGATGTATCTGAACGGCTTTTCGTCGAGCCTGCCGCTCGACGTGCAGATCGAGGCCCTCAGACAGATGCCCTGCTTCCGCGACGTGGTGGTGTATCGCCCGGGCTATGCCATCGAATACGACTTTTTCGACCCCACGCAACTGCGCCACACGCTCGAATCGAAGCTCGTCGGCGGGCTCTACTTCGCCGGGCAGGTGAACGGCACGACGGGCTACGAGGAGGCGGCGGGCCAGGGCATCGTGGCCGGCATCAACGCGGCGCTGCGCTGCGGCGGAAGCGCCCCGTTCACGCTGCGGCGCGACGAGGCCTACATTGGTGTGCTCATCGACGACCTTGTGACGAAGGGCGTGGACGAGCCTTACCGCATGTTCACCTCGCGGGCCGAGTATCGCATCCTGCTGCGGCAGGACAACGCCGACATGCGCCTCACGCCCGCGGCCATCCGTCTGGGCATGGCCACGGACGAACGCGCCGCGCGCTTCGGCGAAAAGCAGAAAAACATCGGAGAAATCGAGCGTTTCTGCCGCGACTTCTCCATCAAGGCGGAACGCATCAACCCCTACTTGGAACGCCGCGGCAGCACGCCGCTGACGCGCGGCTGCAAGCTGGGCGACCTGGTGACGCGCCCCGAGGTGACGCTCGAAAGCATCGCAGAAGAGGTGCGCCCGCTGCGCGAAATGTTCGATAGAATGGGCGCCGCGCGCGCAGAAACCGTGGAGGCGGCCGAGGTGGAAATGAAGTATAGCGGCTACATAGCCCGCGAGCGCGCCATGGCCGAGAAGATGCAACGGCTCGAAGCCATCAAGATACGCGGCCACTTCGACTATGCATCGATCACGCAGCTCTCCACCGAGGCACGCCAGAAGCTCGCGGCCATCGACCCCGAAACGCTGGCACAGGCCGGGCGCATCCCGGGCGTATCGCCGTCGGACATCAGCGTGCTGCTCGTGCTGTCGGGGAGATAGGCTCGCGTTCCACGTGAAACAAGACCACGAAACACCATTTAAAGACAACAACTTATGAACGCAAAACTGCTATTGGAAAATCTGCGCAACGTGCCCGACTATCCCAAGCCGGGCATTCAGTTCCAGGACGTGAGCACGCTCTTTAAAAACGCTGCGTGCGTGCGCGAAATGCTGGACGAACTGGTGCGTCTCTACCACGACAAAGGCATCACAAAGGTGGTGGGCATCGAGAGCCGCGGCTTCGTGATGGGCGCCATGCTGGCCGAGAGGCTGGGCGCGGGCTTCGTGATGTGCCGCAAGCCTGGCAAGCTGCCCGCGGAGACGGTGAAAGCCACCTATCTGAAAGAGTATGGCTACGACACGGTGGAAATCCACGTCGACGCCATCGATGAAAACGACGTCGTGCTCATCCACGACGACCTGCTGGCCACGGGCGGCTCGATGCGCGCGGCCTACGACCTCGTGACGCGCTTCAAGCCGAAGGCTGTCTACGTGAACTTCCTGATCGAGCTCTGCATGGAGGGCCTCGAAGGGCGCAAATATCTGGGCCCCGAGATGGACGTGACGACCCTGCTCACCATACGCAAATGACGGACGAACCAAGCAAAACGACCAACGATGGCGCAGCAGCACCGCCGGCAGGCAGCGAAACGGACGTGCGGGCCTACCTGATGGGCATCGTGCACAACCTGCCCGAGGCGCCGGGCTGCTACCAATACCTGGACGAGAGCGGCACCATCATCTACGTGGGCAAGGCCAAGAACCTTAAAAACCGCGTCAGCTCCTACTTCGTCAAGACGCAGCAGACGCGCAAGACGCAACTGCTCGTGACGAAAATACGCGACATCCGCTACATCGTCGTCAAAACCGAGGCCGACGCCCTCTTGCTCGAGAACAACCTCATCAAGCGCTACAAGCCGCGCTACAACGTCCTGCTGAAAGACGACAAGACGTACCCCTCGATCGCTGTGACCAACGAGTATCTGCCTCGCATCTTCAAGACGCGCAACCGCAAGGCGCGCGGCGCCACCTACTACGGGCCATACAGCCACGTGCCCACGATGTATGCGCTGCTCGACCTGTGCAAGCAGCTCTACCACCCGCGGCCGTGCCGCCAGCCGCTCACGGAAGAGGGTGTGAAGGGCGGCAGGTATGAGGTGTGCCTCGACTATCACATCCACAACTGCAAGGGGCCCTGCGTGGGCCGCCAGAGCCGCGACGACTACATGCGCTGCATCGACGGCTGCCGCGAAATTCTGCGCGGCAACACGGCCGAGGTGGCCCGCACGCTGAAAGAAAAAATGATGGAACTGGCCGCCGAACTGCGCTTCGAGGAGGCACAGGCGGTGAAGGAGAAGCTGGAAATCGTGCGGACGTTCCAGGCCAGGAGCGAAATTGTCTCGTCGGTGCTCCACAACATCGACGTTTTCAACATCGAGAGCGACGAGAAAACGGCCTACATCAACTACCTGCACATCACGCGCGGCTGCATCAACCAGGCCTTCACCTTCGAATATCGCAAAAAGCTCGACGAAACCGACGAAGAACTGCTCAAACTGGGCATCGTCGAAATGCGCGAGCGCTACCACAGCACGTCGCGCGAGATAGTTGTGCCGTTTCACGTGGAACTCCCCGAGGAGCTGGCCGTGCAGACCGTGCCCAAGGCGGGCGAAAAGAAGAAACTGCTGGACCTGTCGCGCCTGAACGTGAAGCAATACAAGTTTGACCGCCTGAAACAGGCCGAAAAGCTCAACCCCGAGCAGAAATCGGTGCGGCTCATGAAGGAAATTCAGACCGCGCTGGGCCTGGACCGCCTGCCCGTGCGCATCGAGCTCTTCGACAACTCTAACATTCAGGGAGCCGACGCCGTGGCGGCGTGCGTGGTGTTCGAAAAACTGAAACCTGCGAAGAAGCTCTATCGGAAATACATCATCCGCACGGTGAGCGGCCCCGACGACTACGCATCGATGCAGGAAGTGGTGCGCCGACGCTACTCGCGGCTGAAAGAAGAGGGGGGAGAACTGCCGAGCCTCATCATTGCCGACGGCGGACGGGGGCAGATGGAGTCGATACGCGCCATTGTGGTCGACGAACTGGGCCTCGACATCCCCATCGCGGGTCTGGCCAAGGACAGCCGCCACCGCACGCGCGAACTGCTCTATGGCTTCCCGCCGGCGGCGGTGGGCATGAAGCCCGACGAGCCGCTCTTTCGCCTCCTCACGCGCATGCAGGACGAGGTGCACCGCTTTGCCATATCGTTCCACCGCGACAAGCGCAGCAAGCGCCAGACGGCTTCGGAGCTCGACGCCCTGCCCGGCGTGGGCGAAAAGCGCAAACAGGCACTGCTCAGGGCCTTTGGCAGCGTCAAACGCGTGAAAGAGGCCGACGAGCAGGCCCTGTGCGACGTGCTGGGCGCCTCCACGGGCAGCCGCGTCTTCAAGATTCTGCACGAAACGGGCGAGAGCTCGGAATAAACTCGTATTTTTGTCGAACAACAACAGCAAAACGCATGAGAACCGTACTGCAACGCGTGAGCGAGGCCTCGGTGAGCATCGGGGGCACCACGGTGGGGAGCATCGGCCGCGGCCTGCTCATCCTGCTGGGCATCGAGCCGGCCGACACCGAGGCCGACGCCGACTGGCTCGTGAAAAAAGCCGCCGCCCTGCGCATCTTCGACGACGAAGAGGGCGTGATGAACCGCTCGGTGGCCGACGTGGGCGGCCGGGCGCTGGTGGTGAGCCAGTTTACGCTGATGGCGTCGTACAAGAAGGGGAACCGCCCGTCGTACATACGCGCGGCAGGGCACGAAACAGCCGTTCCGCTCTACGAATACTTCGTGCGCCGCCTCGGCGAGACGCTGGGCAGCGAGGTAGCCACGGGCCGCTTCGGTGCCGACATGCAGGTGGCGCTCGTCAACGATGGGCCCGTAACCATCTGCATGGACTCTAAGAACAAGGAGTGAGCCCCGACGCACCGCCCCACCCCGCGGCGCGCCGTTTTCATCACAAAAAACAACCGATTATGACCATCGAGGAAGCACAGAAGGCCGTCGACGCGTGGATACACACGTACGGCGTGCGCTATTTCGGCGAACTGACAAACATGGCCTGCCTCACCGAGGAGGTGGGCGAGCTGGCGCGCATCGTGGCCCGCACGTATGGCGAGCAAAGCTTCAAGCCGGGCGAAAAAGCCGACCTCGCGGAAGAGATGGCCGACGTGCTGTGGGTGCTCATCTGCCTGGCCAACCAGACGGGCGTGGATCTCACGGAGGCTTTTCGCCGCTCCATCGAAAAAAAGACGCGGCGCGACGCCACACGCCACCTGCAAAACCCCAAACTGTGTCCCGGCGACGACAACGACGGGCGCTGAAAAACGAACAACATCCATTAAGCATCATACATCATGACCGAACACAGCCATCACCACGAACACGAAGAGGGCCTCAAAAGCAAGTTTGCACAGGCCTGTGAGCACTTTGACCTGCACCTGCACGACGAAGAGGTGGCAGCCGCCACGCACCGCCTGCTCGACGCGAAAAAGGCATCGTTCGACACGCCCGAAGTGAAGCGACAGCTGCTGCGCGCCGTCGAACTGACCACGCTGAAGGTGACCGACAGCCAGGAGAGCGTGCTGCGCCTCGTGGAGCGCGTCAACGCCTTCTACGGCGACCATCCCGACGTGCCCCAGCCGGCCACCATCTGCGTCTATCCCAACTTTGCCTCAATCGTTTCGCAGTCGCTCGAAGTGGAGGGCACCGAAGTGGCCTGCGTGGCCGGCGGATTTCCCTCGGCACAGACGTTCATCGAGGTGAAAACGGCCGAAACGGCCCTTGCCGTCCACGACGGGGCCACCGAAATCGACTGCGTGCTGAGCGTGGGCGCTTTCCTCAGCGGCGACTATGAGACGTGCAGCGACGAAATCAGCGAGATAAAGGCTGCCTGCGCCGACCACCCCCTGAAAGTGATTTTGGAAACGGGTGCCCTGCAAACGGCGGCCAACATCAAGAAGGCTTCGATCCTGGCCATCTACGCCGGGGCCGACTTCATCAAGACGTCGACGGGCAAAATCGAGCCCGCCGCCACGCCCGAGGCCGCCTACGTCATGTGCAGCGCCATCAAGGAGTATTACAAACTGACGGGCACCAAGATCGGCTTCAAGGCCGCCGGGGGGCTGAGCACGGTGGACGACGCCCTCGCCTACTACACCATCGTGCACGAGCTGCTCGGCCGCGAATGGATCGACGAAGGTCTGTTCCGTCTGGGCACGAGCCGCCTGGCCAACCTGCTCGTGGCCGAGGTGACGGGGACGGACAGCAAGCCCTTCTGAGCCGCTCCCATCCGCTTACCGGGAGGACGCTGGGCGTCCTCCTTTTTTTGCGCCCTGCGGGCCGAAAAAGCCCCTCAGCGGCCACGGGCACGCCAAGGGGCACAAAAAAGAGGGACGATGCTCACACACAGTCCCTCTCTCACAATTAAAAATACATTAAATCATATGGATGTTTCGGTTCGAACTGCCGTTCATGCTCACGCACTGGCGGCGCCTCGCGTCCTCGGCACACTTGGTGGCCTGCGAACTTCCGCTATGCTCGCGCACTGCGGAAACCAGATGCTTATAGATAGAAATATGTCAAACTTATTCAGATGTTCCTCTCAATGACGAAGTCGAGATAGGCAGCCAGCGTGGCGCGCACCTCGTCGTTCTTGAAGTTGCCGAGCAGGGCCGTCGCCTCCTCGCGGAGCCTCATCATAACGCTCTCGGCGTAGGCTATGCCGCCGCGGCGCTTGGCAAAGTCGATGAGACGGGCAATGTCGTCGTCCGAAGCTGTGCCGTCCTTGACGCGGCGCACCTCGCCGTCCATGACCTCGCCGCCCTCCAGCCCCAGCGCGTAGAGCAGCGGGAGCGTGAGCTTTCCCTCGCGCAGGTCGTTGCCCGTGGGCTTCCCTATGGCGTCGTCGTCGAAATAGTCGAAGATGTCGTCGCGTATCTGGAAGCATTCGCCCACAATCTCGCCGAAACGCGTGGCCACACGGGTGAAATCGTCGCTGCCACCGGCCGAAATGGCCGCAATGCGCGTGCAGGATGCAAAGAGCGCGGCCGTTTTGCTGCGGATGATGCGGAAATAGGCCTCCTCGGTGGCCTGCTGCTCGCGTATGTTGGAGAGCTGAAACACCTCGCCCTCAGAGAGCGTGGCGCCGAGGCGTGCTATGGTCCGCACGATGGCCAGGTCGCCCGTGCGGGCAGCCTGGTCGAGGGCTTCCGAGAGCAGATAATCGCCCACGAGCACGGCCACTTTATTGCCAAACACGGCGTTCACCGACGCCTGCCCGCGTCGCTCGTCGCTTTCGTCCACCACGTCGTCGTGTACGAGGCTCGCCGTATGCAGCAGTTCGAGCGTCACGGCCGAGCGCAGGGAGGCCTCGCCCACAACGGGGCCGAGCTCCTTGGCAACGAGCAGGACGAGTATCGGACGCATCATCTTTCCCTTGCGGGCCCCGACGTATTTCAGCGCCCTCCTCAGAAGGTCGTCTTCGTGGCGGAGGGCTTCGTCGAACAAGCGCACATATTCGTGCAGCTCCGTCTCGACCGGTTGTCGGATGCGGCCTAACTTATCCACTCTTTTGAGCAATTCGGCGGCAAAAGTACAAAGAAATGAGGAGAGTGTCGGGCTTTTTGCGTATTTTTACGTTACCAAACCGCTCAAACATGCAGAAGTTATTCCTTTTAGACGCATACGCGCTCATCTACCGCGCCTATTATGCGCTCATACGCAGCCCGCGGCTCAACTCGCGCGGCGAGAACACGTCGGCCGTCTTCGGCTTTGTCAACACCCTCGACGAAGTGCTGCGCAAGGAGCGCCCCGACTTTATCGCCGTGGCCTTCGACCCGTCGGGGCCCACCTTCCGCCACGAGGCCTACCCCGCCTATAAGGCGCAGCGCGAGGCCACGCCCGAGGACATACGCCGCTCCGTGCCCGTCATCAAGGACATTGTGCGCGCCTACCGCATCCCGCTGGCCGAGGTGGCGGGCTTCGAGGCCGACGACGTCATCGGCACGCTGGCCCGCCGCGGCGCCGAGGCGGGCATGGAGGTGCACATGGTGACCCCCGACAAGGACTACGCCCAACTGGTGGCCCCGGGCATTTTCATGCACCGCCCGGGCCACGGCGGTACGAGCGAAACGCTCGGCCCGGCCGAGGTGTGTGCCAAGTATGGCATCGAGCGCACCGACCAGGTGCGCGACCTGCTGGCCCTCATGGGCGATGCGGCCGACAACATCCCCGGTTGCCCCGGCGTTGGGGAGAAAACGGCCGTCAAGCTCATCGGTCAGTTCGACAGCGTCGAGAACCTGCTGCTCCACACCGGCGAGCTGCGCGGCGCACTGAAGAAAAAAGTGGAAGACGCGGCCGAGCAAATCAGGTTCTCGAAGTTTCTGGCCACCATCCGCACCGACGTGCCCATTCCCTTTGAGCCCGAGGCTCTGCGCCGCCGCGAACCCGACGCCGACGCCCTGCGGTCGCTCTTCGAGCAGCTCGAATTTCGCTCGCTCATCCGTCGCATCGTCGACGGCGGTGCCGACAGCGCTCCCGCCACCCCAAAACAGGGCTCTCTCTTTGGCTCAGAACCGACCGAAGAGGCGGGCGCGCCAGAAAAATCGATGCTCAAGGCGTTAAAAGACGTGCCCCATTCCTATCATCTCGTTGAGAGTGAGGCAGAAATGGCCCAACTTTTCCAAAAAATTGCGACATCCCCCATCGTTTGCTTGGACACAGAAACGACGGGAACCGACGCTCTGAGCGCCCGCCTCGTGGGTTTGAGCTTCAGCACCGAGCCCGGCGAGGCCTGGTACGTGCCCGTGCCCGCCGCACGCGAGGCTGCGCAGCGCGTCGTCGACGTCTTCCGCCCCATCTACGAGAATCCCGCCATCCGCAAGGTGGGGCAGAACCTGAAATACGACCTGCAAGTGCTCGCCTCCTACGGCGTGACGCTGGCGGGCCCGATGTTCGACACGATGCTGGCCCATTACGTCGTACAGCCCGAGCTTCACCACAACATGGACGCCCTGGCCGAGAGCTACCTCCACTACCGCACCATCCACATCGAGGAGCTCATCGGCCCGCGGGGCAAGGGGCAGCTCAACATGGCCGACCTCGCGCCGGCCGACGTGAGCGATTATGCCTGCGAAGACGCCGACGTCACGCTGCGCCTCGTCGAGCCTCTCACGCGCGAGATGGAGCAGAGCGGCACCGGGCGCGTCTTCCGTGAAATCGAGATGCCCCTCATGCCCGTACTGGCCGACATGGAGCGCACCGGCGTGCGCCTCGACACCGGGGCCCTGGCCGCCACGGGCCGCCTTTTCACTGAGCGCATGGAGGCCATCGAGCGCGAGGTCTACGCCCTGGCCGGCCACAGCTTCACCATCACCTCGCCGCGCCAGGTGGGCGAGGTGCTCTTTGGCGAGCTCGGCCTCAACCCCAAGGCCAAGCGCACCAAGAGCGGCCAATACTCCACCTCCGAAGAGGTGCTCGAAGCCCTGCGCCAGCGCCACCCCATCGTGGGAAAAATCCTCGAACACCGCGCCCTCAAGAAGTTGCTCAGCACCTACGTCGAGGCGCTGCCTCGCCTTGTGCGCCCCAAAACGGGGCACGTCCACACGTCGTTCAACCAGGCCGTGACGGCCACGGGGCGTCTCTCGTCAAGCAACCCCAACCTGCAAAACATACCCGTGCGCGGCGACGACGGACGCGAAATACGCAAGGCGTTCGTGCCCGAGCCCGGCTGCCTCTTCCTCTCGGCCGACTATTCGCAGGTCGAACTGCGCATCATGGCCCACCTCAGCGCCGACGCCCACCTCATCGAGGCCTTCCGCGCGGGGCACGACATCCATGCGGCCACGGCGGCGCGCATCTTCAAGAAGGACATCGCCGACGTATCGCGCGACGAGCGCCGCAAAGCCAAAACGGCCAACTTCGGCATCATCTACGGCATCTCGGCCTTCGGACTGGCCGAACGCATGGAGGTGTCGCGCACGGAGGCCCGCGAACTCATCGACAGTTACTTCGAAACCTACCCCGGCGTGCACCAATACATGGAGCGCAGCGTGGCGCAGGCGCGCGAGCGGGGCTACATCGAGACGCTCTTCGGCCGCCGCCGCTACTTGCCCGACATCCTTTCGAAGAATGCCGTGGTGCGTGGCTATGCCGAGCGCAACGCCATCAACGCGCCCATACAGGGCACCGCGGCCGACATCATCAAGCTGGCCATGGTGCGCGTCCACGAGCGCTTCCGCCGCGAGGGCCTGCGTTCAAAAATGATTTTGCAGGTACACGACGAACTCTGCTTCAGCGTCCTGCCCGACGAGCTCGACGCCGTGCGCGCCATCGTCACCGGCGAGATGGAGGGGGCCTGCGCCCTGAGCGTGCCCCTCGTGGCCGAGTGCGGCGTCGGGGCCAACTGGCTCGAAGCGCACTGAGCAATTTTTCAATTGACAATGGACAATTGACAATGGACAATTGGGGATGCGCTTGCCCTGCGGCCGGGACAGAGATGTCCGCCACGTAGAGACGCGATACATCGCGTCTCACCCGCAGGCAATATCCAACCTCGCGGAAACACCTCCCACCCGCACGGGGTTGTCCCCACCCTCGCGGCCACATCGCACCAGTCTGTCGGCGGGAAGCCACATGGAACGCAAAAGGGAGACGCCACATGTGGCGTCTCCCTTTTGCATATATCCGCACGGCCCCGTGGGCGGGGCCCATTGTCAATTGTCAATTCTCAATTTTCAATTGCTCTATCGCCTCCTCGATGGTGAGCAGCTGCTGCTCGCCTGTGGCCATGTTTTTCAGCGCCACGCGGCCGGCCACCATTTCGGCCTCGCCCACGAGAGCCACGTAGGGCACGCAGCGCGCGTTGGCATAGGCCATCTGTTTCTTCATCTTTACGCTGTCGGGGTACACCTCGGTGGCGATGCCCGCGCGGCGGCAGCGTGCCGCCAGCTCAAAGCAGCGTGCCGCCTCGCGCTCGCCAAAGTTGATGAAGAGCAGGCGCACGCCCTGCGTCGTCGTTTCGGGGTAGAGGTCGAGCTGGTTGAGCACGTCGTAGATACGGTCAGCGCCAAAGGAGATGCCCACGCCGCTCAGGCCGGGCAGGCCGAAGATGCCCGTCAGGTTGTCGTAGCGTCCGCCGCCCGTGATGCTGCCGATGGCCACGTCGAGCGCCTTCACCTCGAAGATGCAGCCCGTGTAGTAGTTGAGTCCGCGCGCCAGCGTCAGGTCGAGCTCCACGGCGTTGCGCAGCCCCGCCGCGGCCAGTGCGTCGAGCACAAAGGCCACCTCGTCGAGCCCCCTGAGGCCCGTCTCGCTCGCCGCCAGCACGCTGCGCATGGTGGCCAGTTTCTCGTCGTTCGTGCCCGCCAGGCCGATGACCGGTTGCAGGCGCTCCACGGCCTCGGGCGCGAGGCCGCAGCAGCGCAGCTCCTCGTTCACCTTGTCGAGCCCGATCTTGTCGAGCTTGTCGATGGCCACGGTGATGTCCGTGAGGCGTTCGGGCGCCCCAATCACCTCGGCTATGCCCGCCAGGATCTTACGGTTGTTGAGCTTCACGCACACGCGTATGCCCAGGCGCGTAAACACCTCGTCGATGATCTCGACCAGCTCCACCTCGTTCCAGAGCGAGTCGGACCCGACGACGTCGGCGTCACACTGGTAAAACTCCCTGTACCGCCCCTTCTGCGGGCGGTCGGCGCGCCACACGGGCTGAATCTGATAGCGCTTAAAGGGCATTTGCAGTTCCTCGCGGTGCTGCACGACGTAGCGCGCAAAGGGGACAGTCAGGTCGTAGCGCAGCCCCTTTTCGCAGATGCGTGCCGCCAGGTGAGCCGGCGTGCTGCCCGTGAGCTCCTCCTCGGTGAGGCACGAGCAGAAGTCGCCCGAGTTCAAAATCTTGAAGAGCAGCTTGTCGCCCTCCTCGCCATACTTGCCCATGAGCGTCGAGAGGTTCTCCATGGCCGGCGTTTCGATGGGCCGGAAGCCGTGGAGCGCGTAGACGGCGCGGATGGTGTCGAATATATAGTTGCGGCGCGCCATCTCCGTCGGAGAAAAGTCGCGCGTACCCTTGGGAATGCCTGGTTTCTGTGCCATAACGTAAGTATAATAATGAGTCGAACAGATGTGTTGCAGCTGCAAAAATACACATTTTTTCCCACGCACGCGCCCCGCCGCCCCGGTGGCCGCAAGTTGTCCGCCGCCGCATTTTTTTAACACGGAGAATCGAATATTTTCGACCACACCGACCGACGCACGCAAATAAGCGAAAATCAGAACCGTCTGAACAACAGACACATCCGCGCGAACCCCTGGTGCACGGGCGCCCGAAAACGCCATTTTCGCCACTATATGGCGCAAATCGGAGCCCATTTTCCGCATGAAACAGGCCTTGCAGCGGAAAATCCATGGGATGGATCGGCCAATCCATGGGATGGAAACAGAAATCCATGGGACAGATCGGCCGAAACACCCCGCGACGATGCCATTCCAACCCCAGAATGCGGGCGAACGCCGCTGTCCGCATTAACTGTTTGACATATAACGCACACACCGCGGCGGGCAGCAAAAACAGGCAACCTCCCATGCGGCGGCGACGTGCCGGCGCTGCCGGCCGCACGCACACACATAAACGCACGCAACGCCCCACACCCATGCGCCCACACCAGCGAGGCGGAAGACGGCTCCATCACGTCGTGCTTCCGCATCGAGGAGGCTCCCGCCTACTACAACACGGTGAAAATGCAGACGGCCGACGGATATGCTTACAGCACGGCCTACCTGCCCTTCGCCGTTGACGTGCCCCAGGGCGTGGAAGCCTTCACGGGCAGCCTCAGCGAGGGCGAGGGCGGGACGACGCTCCGCCTAACGGGCATCGAGGACGGCGTCATCCCGGCCCGCACGGCCGTCGTGCTGCGCAGCGCTACGGACGGCAGCACGGCCCTTGTGCCCTCCACCGCCACGGGTACGGCCGTCGAAGCCAACGCCCTGCAAGGCACGCTGGACGCCACGGCCACGACGCCCCAGAACACCTACGCCCTGAGCGGCGCCTTCGACGAGGGCATCGGCTTCTATCCCTACTCGGCCGCCTACCTACCCGCCGGCAAGGCTTACCTCACGCTCACCGCCGCACAGGCCGTCCAGAAGCTCTCGTTCAGCTTCGGCGGAGAGACGACGGGCATCGGTGCCGTCGAGGCCGACGGCGCCGGCAAGACCGCCACGTGGTACGACCTGTCGGGCCGCCGCGTCACGAACCCCACGAAGGGCGTCTACATCGTCGGCGGCAAGAAAGTGATCGTGAAATAAAGCAACATCCATCCATACTAAAACGCATACAGACATGAAGAAAACGTATATGGCTCCCGCCACCGAGACCATCCGCCTGACGGCCGAAGGCATGCTGGCCACGAGCAGCGAGATGAACGTGAACGTCGGCAGCGACCACGCCATCGACGACGCAGGCAGCGCCTGGTCGAGCAAGAAGATATGGGGCGAAAGCTCCACCGACAAGGGGCTTTGGGAGGAGTAGTCCGCCCCACCCTGCGGCGCACCGCGCCGCGAAGTTGATAAAATGGTAAGAGAGAGGCGTGCCCGCGAGGGTGCGCCTCTTTCGCCATATATATATCAAGGTGTGGCGCCGGGGCAGGGTGATGCCGTCAGCCTCGCTGAAACATTCCCACCCTCGCCCGCAGGCAAAATCCCGCATCGCGGCCACACCACTCACCCGGCAGGGATGTCTGCCGCAGGCATCTGCTTCGCTGCGCCATGCCACGATGCGGGCGGCGGGGCTGCGACCGACGTTTCGCCAAGTAGAAGTGACATTTTCGGCACGCTTTCGGGCGGTTTGCGCAAATTGTTATACAACCTTCGCCATTTTTTAACGAAAGCCCACTACCTTTGTCGGAACATTCAGCATCACGGATTTACAACAGGCAGGCAACACCCCATTCATCCCCCCCATTACAGCATGAAGCTACGATTGAGACACCTCTTTCCCGCCCTGGCTCTGGCGGCCCTCACGACGGGCTGCGCAAACGAAGACGAACTGACTTACGGGCCACAGACGGCCGTGACCTTCACTTCGTCGGTGACGACGCGCGCCGCCGACACTTCGTGGAGCCGCGGCGACGCCATCGGCGTCTACATGATGCCGGCGGGCACGCCCCTGACCGACGATAACACGGGGGCCGCGGGTGGCAACGTGCGCTACGTGACGACGGCGGGCGACGGGCGCTTTGAGGCTGCCGGCGAGCCGCTGCGCTTCCCGGCCGAGGGCGAGGTCGACTTCGTGGCCTACTACCCGTGGTCGGCCTCGACGACGGGGGCTTCGTACCGCGTGGACCTGACGGACCAGAGCGACCCCGAACGCATCGACCTGCTCTATGCCGACAACCTGCGCGCGCAGCAGGCGGCCGACGGGGCCGGCACGCTGCGCTTCGGCCACCGGCTGGCACGGCTCACGCTCACGCTGACGAGCTCCGACGGCAGCGACCTGAGCCGCGTGAAGGCCCGGCTGGCGGGTGTGCCCTCGGGGGCGTGGTTCGACCTGGGGACGGGGCAGTTTGCGCCCGACGCATCCACCGACACCATCGACATGCGCATGCGGGGCAGCAGCACGCAGCGCACGGCCACGGCCCTGCTCGTGCCCACGGGTACGCTCGACGAGGCCTCCCTCGTGCTCGACGCGGGTAGCGGGCGGCAGATGAGCGTGGCCCTGCCCGACGGCATTGCGCCGACGGCGGGCGCCGACCACACGCTGACGGTCGACGTGAGGAACGTGGCCCCGGCGCCGTCGACCGACCCGGCCGACTATCCGCAGTGGACCGAGACACCGTCGCTCACGCCCGAGCTGCTGGCCAACGCCCACCTGCGCTACGTGACCCACTACATACCGGAGCGCCCCACGGTGCGCAACTATTCGCTGCTCTACAACACCGACTTGAAGATGGCTCTGTGGGTGGCCTACCCGCTCTGCAACTATTATACGCGGCGCAACACCGACCGCACGGACCGCTGGGACTTCGACCCCGAGCTGACGCGCGACGAACAGGCCGACATGCGCTCGGGCCTGGGGGGCGGCTACGACCGCGGCCATCAGATACCGAGCGCCGACCGTCTCGTCACGACGGGGGCCAACGAGCAGACGTTCTACTACACCAACATGACGGCGCAGCTGGGACGGCGCATGAACCAGACGATATGGAGCAACCTCGAGGCGGCCGTGCGCGGCTGGTCGTCGAACATCGACACGCTCTACGTCGTGACGGGAGCCATGCCCACGACGGCCGACGACACCACCGTGAGCTATACCGACGACTGCGCGGGCCAGCCCGTGGCCGTGCCCAAGGTCTACTATAAGGCGCTGGCCTACGTGAACCGACGCACGGGCGAGGCGCGCACCATCGCCTTCCGCCTGCCCCACCGCAACTACGACAGCGACGAGCGCTTCATGGACTTTGCCATCAGCGTGAGCGAGCTGGAACGCGAGACGGGCTTCACGTTCTTTCCGCAGATTGACGAGCAGTACAAGGCCACGTTCGACCCCAAGCTGTGGCCCTGAGGCACCGGCGGGCCATGCTCCCGCCCTGCCCCACATCCAACGCAAACGACATAACAACCCCATACGACAATGAAACACCAGCATCTCTTGCTCTTGGCAGGCCTGGGCCTCACGGCATTGACGGCCTGCACCGACCCCGACGCCCACAGCACGTGGGACCGCGGGGGAACGGACGTCAGCCTGACGGCCACCATCCAGCAACCCGAAGGTGCCACGACGGCTCCCGTCTGGACCGACGGCGAACGCGTGGGCCTCTTCATGCTGCCGGCCGGGGGCTCGCTCTCGCAGGCCCTGGAACGCAACCTGCAACTGAGCTCCGACGCCGACGGCAGCCTGCACCCCACAACGGCCGACGACGCCGTGAGCGTGCCCCTGGGCCAGGGGAGCGTCGACTTTGTGGCCTATGCCCCCTACCGCAACGCAGGTAGCGGCGGCGTGCTGCCCGTCGACGTGACCGACCAGAGCGACGGCACGGCCATCGACCTGCTCTATGCACGCCTCGACGGACACGCCGAGGAGAACACGGCGGCTACGCTCACCTTCCGCCACTGCCTGACGAAGCTCGTGGTGAACATCACGGCCGACGCCACCCTGGGCTCCACCGAGGGCCTGAGCGTCGTGCTGACAGGGGCCCCCTCGACGGGCTCCTTTGCCTTGGAAACGGGCACGCTCACCGTCGACGCCACGTCAGTGGCCGACATCGCCATGACGCCCGACGCCACGGGCGCACAGGCTGCCGCCATCGTGATGCCCGCCGCGACGACCGAAGGCATGCAGCTGCGTTTCGAGCTGAACGGACAAAGCTTTACGACGCAGCTCGACGCCAACAAGCTGCCCGCCGGCAGCGTCGTGACCACCACGGCCAACCTCTCGCAGACCGACGGCACGCTCACGGTGAGCCTGGGCGGAGCCACCATCGCCGACTGGATCGAGCAGCCGGGCGGACACATCGACGCCGACTTTGACCAAGGCGGCGACGACAACCCCGGCCCCGACGAGCCGGGCGACGAGGCCGACGTCATTTTCGAAGAGACCATGGGCACCGACCCCATAGAGAAAGAAGGCAACTACTGGCCCTACCTGAGCAACTTCACGGGATGGAGCTCGGGCCTCACCTTTACCGACGTGAACAGCACGCTCTCGGCCCGACGCACCAACGGACAGAACCACATCTGGTTCCCGGCAGGCAAGGAGAACGACCTGCAAATAGAGGGCTTCAGCACCGAGGGCTACACGAAGCTCACGCTCACCTATAAGCTGGCGGCCAACCTGTACAGCGCCGGCGAGACGCAGGAAGCCTCGGCCATGAAGGGCTCGCTCAACGGTGTGGCCTTCGAAACGCCCGCCCGCGTGCTGGCCAACCCCGACGACAACAACCAGTTCTACACCGTGACGGTGGAGCTGCCCGCCGAGGCCGCATCGGCCACCTCCGTGCTCCACTTCACGACGACGGCCGCCGACAACCAGATGGGCCTGCGCCTGGCCGAAATCAAACTGACGGGAACAAAATAACGACAAACAAAAACATAGCGCGCCGGCGGCCCTGCGCACCCCACAGGCCGCGCTACGCCGCCGGCGCAAAACGAAACACCAATTTATGAAACATCGGAACATCTTAGTCGGAGCCCTGCTCATCCCCTGCACCGCTCTGGCCCAAACACCCGAGGGCGAGAAAGTGGACTCCATCATCGAAGAGGACCTCTCGCTGGTGGGCGTGGTGGACGCTGCCGCCTTCGAACTGAGCGACGACGACGGCGAGTCGGGGCAGCAGGACGTGAGCACGAGCGTGCTCACCTCGCACGACGTATTCCTGAACACCGCGAGCTATCAGCTCTCGCCCATGCGCTTTCGCGTGCGTGGCTATGAAAACATCTACGAACAGCGCTACATCAACGGCATACCTTTCAACGACCAATACCGCGGCGTGTTCAACTACTCGTCCATCGGTGCGCTCAACGACCTGACACGCAACGGCGACGAAGCCATCAACTCGCAGCCCGGCGTCTTTGCCTTCGGCTCCATCGGCGGTGCCGAGAACATTTTCATGCGTGCCGGCGACTATGCACGCGGCGGCAAGGCCACGCTGTCCTATACCAACCGCAACTACTACCTGCGCGGCATGCTTTCCTACTCGACAGGCTTCAACGACAACGGATGGGCCTTTACGGCTCTCGTGGGCGGACGCTACTCGAACGAGGGCAACGTGGACGGCACGTTCTACCGCAACTTCTCGTACGCCCTGATGGCCGAGAAGCAATGGGACGGCGGACGCCACCGCCTGGCCCTGACGACGTTCGGCTCGCCCGTGCAGCGCGGACAGAGCGGCGGTACGCTGCAAGAGGTCTATGACCTGACGGGCAACAACCTGTATAACCCCAACTGGGGCTACCAGAACGGCAAAAAGCGCAACGCGCGCGTCGTAACGGCCTACGACCCCACGGGCATCCTCAGCTACGAGTGGAAAATAAAGCCCGAGGTGAAGCTCAACGCCGGCGTAGCCTTCCACTACGGCCGCTACGGCAACACAGCGCTCAACTGGTACGACGGAGCCGACCCGCGCCCCGACTACTACCGCTACCTGCCCTCCTACATGGACAACCCCGAACTGGCTGCACAGTATGAAGAATTCTGGCGCTCGGGCAACACAGCCTTTACCCAGATCGACTGGGCAGAGCTCTACGAGGCCAACCTCTACAACAAGCGCTTTGGCGACGGACGCGCCATTTATATGGTGGAGGAGCGCCGCAGCGACCTGTACGAGACCACGTTCAACGCCACGATCGACGCCCGCCTGAACCGTCATTCGAAGCTCACGGGCGGCATCACGGCCCGCAACAGCATCTCCCACCAGTTTAAGACGGTGGAAGACCTCCTGGGCGCCGACTACGTGCTCGACATCGACAAGTTTGCCGAGCAGGACTTCCCGGGCGACCCCAACGCCGCGCAGAACGACCTGAACCGCCCCAACCGCCGCGTGACGGAGGGAGGCATCTTCGGCTACGACTACAACATCAACATCAACTCGATGCGCGGATGGCTGGTGAACAACTACAACTCACGCCACCTGGACGGCTACTATGGCTTCCAGCTGACCTACACCGACTTCTACCGCGACGGTAACATGCGCAACGGCCACTATGCCGACGACTCCTACGGCCACGGCGACCACCACAAGTTTACCGACGTGATGCTCAAGGGCGGACTGACGTGGAAAATCAACGGCCGCCACCTCATTTCGGCCAACATTGCCTACGGCTCGCAGGCTCCCCTGCCCTACGACGCCTACGTGTCGCCCCGCATCTGCGACCGCACGGCCTACGACCTCAAGAGCGGGCGCATCTTCTCGGCCGACCTGAGCTACATCTTCTCCACGCCCAAGGTGCAGGGCCGCATCAGCGTTTACCAGACCAACTTCTACGACCAGACGGAGCGTTCGAGCTTCTACAACGACGACCGCGCCACGTTCGTCAACTACGTGCTCAGCGGCGTCAACCGCATCCACCGCGGCGTCGAGCTGGGAGCCACCTACCGCCTGGACGACCATTGGAGCTTCGACCTGGCCGGTACCGTCTCGCAGTATTACTACTCGAACAACCCCATCGGCGTGAGCAACTCGGAGAACGGAGACATCGTCGACGAGATCGAACGCGTCTACATGAAGGGCGTCTACGTGGGCGGCGTGCCCCAGGTGGCCGGAACGCTCGGCATCAACTACTTCATCGACTACTGGTTCCTCGGGCTGAACATCAACGGCTTCGGCCGCAACTTCGTCGAGGCCGCCCCCTCGCGCCGCGTGGCCTCGCTCTACGACGAGGTGACGCCCGACGACCCCGCCCTGATGGATGCCTACCGCACGCTGACGCACCAAGAGGAGTTTGACGCAGGCTATACAATCGACGTATCCGTGGGCAAAATCTTCTACCTCGGACGCAAGAACTCCATCAACGTCAACCTGGCCGTCAACAACATCCTGAACAAGAAAGACATCAAGACCGGCGGCTACGAGCAGGGACGCGCCCGCGTCGACAATCCCAGTCTGTTCAAGTCGAAGTACTTCTACATGCAAGGCATCAACTGCTATCTGAACGTGAGCTACCGCTTCTGAGCCAACCAACGAACAAACATCCATATTAATACAGCAAAGACATGAAACTCTTCCAGAAACTTTTCCTCCTGACGGCTGCCGTGGCTGCCTTCGCCTCGTGCGACCAGGACTACGACATGCCCCCTTTGAGCGAGCCCACATACGAGTATGACGGCGAGCTCACCACCATCGCCGAGCTGCGCGACATGGGAGCCTCGGCCACGCAGAACGAAGCCGTCACCATCACCGACGACCTCGTGCTCCGCGCCCGCGTCATCGCCAACGACGTCTCGGGCAACATCTTCAAGAAGCTCTACGTGCAGGACGAGACGAGCGGCATCGAAATTGAGGTGGACATGAACGACATGTACGCCACCTACCGCGAGGGACAGGAGCTCTACATCGACCTGCAAGGCCTGAGCCTCTCGGTCTACGGCGGAGAGCTCCAGCTGGGCTATCCCACAGGCTACAACTACCGCATCCCGGCCGAGATATTCGAGGGCATCGTGCACAAGAACGGATGGCCCGACGAGTCGAAGCTTGAAGTGAAGGAAGTGGCCGACTTCAGCGAGCTCACCAGCGCCGACGCCTACCGCCTCATCAAGTTCACCGGCGTGACGTTCGAGGACGGCGGCCGCGACACCTATGCCCCCGCCGACGCCTACGGGGAGCACGACATCGTGGACGCTCAGGGCAACCACCTCATGGTGCGCACGAGCAGCTACGCCGACTTTGCCACCACCACCCTGCCCACGGGCACGGGCAGCGTCACGGCTCTGCTCGGACGCTTCAACGGCACCTGGCAGCTCACGCTGCGCAGCATCGAGGACGTGCAGGATTTCGACCCCACGCAGGGCGGTGACGATGAGCCCGGAGGAGGCGACGAGCCCGGCGGCGGCGACCAGCCTGCAACGGGCACCATCTTCAGCGAACCGTTCGACGACGGACAGGGCGACTTCACGATCGACAACGTCGAGATGTACGACCCCTGCACCTACATCTGGACGGCCGACACCGAACGCCGATACATGAAGGCCAGCGCCCACGTCAACAACACGGACATACCGTCGGAAAGCTGGCTCATCTCGCCCGAAATAGAGCTGCCCGCCGCAGGTACGCTCACGCTCAGTTTCCGCCAGGCAGCCAACTGGTTCGACGGCAATGCCGTGGGCGACTATCTGAGCGTCAAGGTGCGCACGGCCGGCGGCCAGTGGACCGACCTCGACGTGAGCGGATGGCCCGAAGGCACGAGCTGGACGTTCCAGACCACCACGGCCGACCTCTCCGACTATGCCGGCGAGACCATACAGATTGCCTTTGTATACACGAGCGACGACGAGACGGCCGGTACGTGGGAAGTCTCCAACGTCGAGATCAACGCCGACTGACACCCACACCGCGGGGCGGAGACGGGGCACGGCCCCCGCTCCGCCCCGTTTTCGTTTGAACCCTCAACGTAACACACGGAAACAATGAGAAAAAAACTGCTCATCCTCCTGGCAGCCCTCGTGCTGCCCGCCGCCACGCTCCGCACGTGGGCCCAGCGCATGGGCGTCTATGCCGTGGCCTTCTACAACCTGGAAAATCTCTTCGACACCGAAGACGATCCCGCCAACCCGGGCGACGACGAATTTCTGCCCGACGGGCCCTACCGCTGGACGCCCGAAAAATACCGCCAGAAGCTCTCCAACATGGCCACCACCCTGGCCAAGCTGGCCCGCGAAACCTGCCCCGGCGGCCCCGCCGTCATCGGCATCTCCGAGGTGGAAAACGAGCGCGTTGTCAAGGATCTGCTCGCCACCGAGCCCCTCGCCTCGATGGGCCTGAGCTACGTCCACTACGAATCGCCCGACCGCCGCGGCATCGACGTGGCCCTGCTCTACAACCCCAAACTCTTCCGCCTGCGC
Organism: uncultured Alloprevotella sp.; assembly: GCA_944322095.1. Lineage (GTDB taxonomy): Bacteria > Bacteroidota > Bacteroidia > Bacteroidales > Bacteroidaceae > Alloprevotella. Next base: position 45,066 of record CALUNU010000014.1, on the reverse strand, counting down.
AGCTCCCACCCCTATCCCTACCGCCTCGAAAGCAACCCCGCCTACGTCACGCGCGACCAGCTGCTGGTGAGCGGCACGATGGCCGGCGAGCCCGTGAGCATCATCGTGAACCACTGGCCCTCGCGCTACGGCGGAGGCAAGTCGAACCCCCTGCGCGAGGCCGCCGCACGCCTCTGCCTGCACATAGCCGACTCGGTGCGCCGCGCCGACCCCTCGGAAAAGGTCATCATCATGGGCGACCTCAACGACGACCCCACCGACCCGAGCTGCGCCAAAGTGCTCGGCGCGGCACGCACGAAGAAAGACGTAAAGGAAGGCGGCTTCTTCAACGCCACCTGGCCCCTCTATGACCGCGGCATCGGCTCGCTCTGCTACCAGGACACCTGGTGCCTCTACGACCAGCAGATCATCTCGTCGAACCTCGTGAACAAATCGGCCGAAACCCTCACGTTCTGGAAGGCCGAGGTGTTCAACCGCGAATACCTCATCACCCCCTCGGGCAAGAAGAAGGGCTACCCGCTGCGCTCCTTCGACGGCACCCACTGGCAGAACGGATACAGCGACCACTTCCCCACCATCACCTACTACGTGAAGCGGCTCGACTGACGCCCCGTCGCCCTGCCCCGCCCGGGGCCCGCGCAACGCTGTGCGCCATATGGCAAAGCGTTAATGCGGACACGCACGCCGCGCCCCTTTCCAGCGCGCGCAGAGCGGCTCGAAGCCCCCTTCGGAGACATCCACGCGGTGTTTCCGCCGAAGCATCCCATGGATCGCGCGTTCCATGGGATGCTTTTTCATTTCCATGGGCACTTTCTGAAGGAAAAAAGCCACCGATTTGCGCCATATAGTGGCAAAAAAGCCCCTCCAAGGGGTCCCGCGGCAATGCCCCGAGAGGCAAGCGCCTCATTATCAAGCCTTCCCCATGTTCGCGCAAACGCAGCCAAGGGAGCAGGCGCTCGAAAAAAACGCGCTCACAGTGTTAAAAAATAGTGGCGCCGCGCAACCATTCCGCCCCCGCGGCCGCCTCCGCGCCGCATCGCAGGGCCCGCCGCGGCGCCCCCCGCCCCACCCCGCCGGCAGCTGCGCTCCCATGCCGCCACGGCCATGCGCCGCCCGGCCGCCGCAGCAAATACGCACACCCTTTGAAAAAATGTGCAGAACGTAACCGTATTTTTACGCAAAACGCTTGGCTATCTTAATTATTAGGCCTACTTTTGCAGCAAATTGACGAAAAAGACAGCATTTACTAACTCAAAAAAGAATAACTATGTCTGACATCGAAGCAAAAGTAAAGCAAATCATCGTAGACAAACTGAGTGTAGACGAAGCCGAAGTGAAGAACGAAGCCAGCTTCGCCAACGATCTCGGAGCCGACTCCCTGGACACGGTGGAACTCATCATGGAATTTGAAAAAGAATTCAAGATTACCATCCCCGACGACCAGGCCGAAAAGATTTCCACGGTGGGCGACGCTATTGCCTACATCGAAGCCAACTACAAAGGCGAATAAACAGACAGGACACCCCTACCGACACACATGGAATTGAAAAGAGTTGTCGTAACAGGCATCGGCGCCCTCACCCCCGTGGGCAACACCGCTCCCGAGACGTGGGAAAACCTCGTCAAGGGCGTGAGCGGAGCCGGCCCGATTACGCATTTCGACGCGTCCAAGTTTAAGACCCAGTTTGCCTGCGAAGTGAAAAACTTCAAGGTGACCGACTTCATCGACCGCAAGGAGGCCCGCAAGATGGACCTCTACGAGCAATATGCCCTCGTGGCCGCCATGGAAGCCGTCAACGACTGCGGCTGGGACTTGGAAACCGTGGACAAGGACCGCATCGGCGTTGTCCTGGGCGTCGGCATCGGCGGCCTCCACTCCTTCGAGGAGGAAGCAGGCAACTACGCCGTCAACGGGGCCGAGATGGGGCCCAAATACAACCCCTTCTTCATCCCCAAGATGATTGCCGACATCGCGTCGGGGCAAATCTCCATCATGTACGGGTTTCACGGCCCCAACTACACGACGACCTCGGCCTGCGCCTCGTCGACCAACGCCATCGGCGCAGCGTTCGACCTCATCCGCATGGGCAAGGCCGACGCCATCATCACCGGCGGCGCCGAAGCCGCCATCTGGCCGGCCGGCGTGGGCGGTTTCAACGCCATGCACGCCCTCTCCACCCGCAACGACGACCCCACGCGTGCCTCGCGCCCCTTCAGCGCCAGCCGCGACGGCTTCGTGATGGGCGAGGGAGCCGGCATCCTCGTCTTTGAGGAACTGGAACACGCCAAAGCCCGCGGTGCGAAGATCTATTGCGAAGTGGCAGGAGCAGGCATGTCGGCCGACGCCTACCACATCACCGCCTCGCACCCCGAGGGACTGGGCGCACACCTCGTCATGACGCGCGCCCTCGAAGACGCCGGCATGCAACCCGAAGACATCGACTACATCAACGTACACGGCACATCGACACCCGTGGGCGACGTTTCAGAAGTGAAAGCCATACTCCGCCTCTTTGGCGAGCACGCTTACAAGCTGAACATCAGCTCCACGAAGTCGATGACGGGCCACCTGCTCGGAGCCACGGGCGGCGTCGAAGCCATCGTCTGCGCCCTCGCCGTGAGGGACGACATCGTGCCCCCCACCATCAACCACGATGACGACGACCGCGACGAAAACATCGACTACAACCTGAACTTCACCTTCAACCGGGCCGAGCGCCGCACCGTGCGCGCAGCCCTGAGCAACACGTTCGGCTTCGGCGGCCACAACGCGTGCTGCATCATGAAGAAGTACGCCGAGTAAAGCTGAAAAAAATCCGCCGCCACACGTATGATGACGAACCTCTTTGACCGGGCAAAGCTCCTTTTCCGCAAAGACAAGGAGCTTTGCCTTTCTTTGTACCGCATCCTCGGCTTCTATCCCCACAACATCGAGCTCTACCGCATAGCCCTCGCCCACAAGTCGTCCCACTACGTCAGCAACGAAAAGGGCCGCCCGCTCAACAACGAACGCCTCGAATTTCTGGGCGACGCCATCCTCGAAGCTGTCACCAGCGACATCATCTTCCACCGCTACGAACGCAAGCGCGAAGGCTTCCTCACCACCACACGCAGCAAGCTCGTGCAGCGCGACACGCTCAACCGCCTGGCACGCGAGACGGGCCTCGACAGCCTCGTCAAAAAGAACACCACCGGACGCACCCACAACAACTACCTCGGCGGCAACGCCTTCGAAGCACTCGTGGGAGCCGTCTATCTCGACCGCGGCTACCGCCACTGCCACTGGTTCGTGAGCCACCGCATCATCGGCAAGCTCGTCGACCTCGACGACATGGCGCGCAAGGAGGTCAACTTCAAGAGCAAGCTCCTCGAATGGAGCCAGAAGAACCGCATCCAGCTCGAATTCAAGCTCGACGAAAGCATCGACACCACGGGCAACAGCCCCGAGTTCCGCTCCTACGCCATCCTCGAAGGCGTCACCGCCGGCGAAGGCAAAGGCTTCTCCAAAAAAGAAAGCCACCAGCAGGCCGCCAAGGAGGCCCTCGTGAAGCTCCGCCGCGAGCCGCAGTTTATCGACCGCATCCTGCGCAGCAAAGAAAAGCGCACCGCCATGGAGGCCGACATGTTCACCGCCGTGCCCGAGATCGACGAGATAGGAAACGAACTGAAAACCGACAAACGCGCCGCCACGGGCTCCACCGTCGACGGCCGTCCCGCCAAGCCCGTGAAGCGCCGCACGCGCAGCGAGGCACGCCGCGCCGCCGCCCGCACCGACAGCGCCCCCGCCGCAGCCTCCGCCAACGCCGCTCCCAAGGACAAGGCCGAAGCCCCGCGCCGCAGCGACAACGCCCCCCGCGACAAGGCCGAAACTCCGCGCCGCAGCGACAGCGCGCCCCGCGACAAGGCCGAAGCCCCGCGTCGCAGCGACAGCGCACCCCGCGACAAGGCCGAAGCTCCGCGCCGCAGCGACAACGCCGCCGCACCGGCCGCCGCTCCCGGCGCCCAGGCCGACGCCCCCAAGCGCACAACGGAACAAAGCGAAGCCCCGCGCCAGGCCGCAGAGCCCCGCACACCGGCCCCCGAGGCCGACGCAAACGCCACAGCCCCGCAGCCCCGCAGCGAAGCCGCCCGCAACCGCCGCCGGCCGGCCGACCCGACCGACGCCACCCAAGCCCCCGAAGCCACGCAACCCGCCGACGGGGCAGGCGAGGCCGCAGCCCGCTCCGCCGCCAACCGCCGTCGGCGTCGCCGCCCCGCCACGGCAGCCACCTCGCGCTTCGACCGCGAAGAAGACAGCCGCGCCGCCGCCGACCACGAGGCCATCATCCGCGCCGCTGAGGAGGCCGCCTTCAAGGAGCAGACCCTCTGACTCCCGCACCGCACAACCTTTCGCACCGCCCGCCCGGCACGGCCCCAGGCCCGCCCGGCGGGCGGTGTGCATGGGGTAGGGCAGGGCGGAGGCGGGCGAAACGGGGCCGGGAGGCCCGCCCCGGCGAAGAAAGCGGACAAATGTTTGGACGTTACCGGCTTTATTTCGTACTTTTGTCACATCTATTCATCCAACTAACCCATTTCTATCATGAACTTTACGCGCAACTTGAAGAAGCAGCTGCTCTTGCTCTCGGCGGGAGCGGCGCTGCTCGCCATGCCCGCGGCGGCCCAGACCGACGGCGGGAGCAAACCGTTTACCATTCCCGAAGTGACGTCGTGGACGGCCACCTCAGGCACATTTGCCATGGACGGTGCCCGTGCCAGCTATGCTGCCGACGACGAGGCTGCGGCCCGCGTGGCCGCTCTCCTGGCCGACGACTACAAGACCCTCTTCGGCCGGAAGCTCAAAACGGGCAAGGGCAACGCCAAGGCCGGCGACCTGCGCCTCGCCGTCAAGGCCGACGCCTCGCTGGGCGACGAGGGCTACCGCCTCGACGTGAAGGCCGACGGCGTCACGCTCACGGCTGCCACCGAGCGCGGCCTCTACTGGGGCACGCGCACCGTGCTGCAAATGCTCGAAGCCACCGAAGGGGCCACGCTGCCCTGCGGCGCCACGACCGACGTGCCGAAGTATGCCGTCCGCGGCTTTATGCTCGACTGCGCGCGCAAATACATCCCCATGGACTACCTGCGCAAGCTCGTCAAGATCCTTTCCTACTATAAGATGAACACGTTGCAGATACACCTCAACGACAACGGATTTAAGCAATACTTCGGGCACGACTGGAACCGCACGTACGGCGCGTTCCGCTTGGAGTGCGACACGTATCCCGGCCTGACGGCGCCCGACGGATCGTACACGAAAGACGAGTTCCGCGCGTTCCAGAAAGAGGCAGCCGCCCTGGGCGTCAACATCATTCCCGAAATAGACGTGCCCGCCCACTCGCTGGCCTTTGCCCACTACAAGCCTGAGCTGGGAAGCAAGGAGTATGGCATGGATCACCTCGACTTGGGCAACCCCGACATCTACCCGTTCTTCGACGCCCTCTTCAAGGAATATCTCGAAGGCGACGACCCCGTCTTCGTGGGCAAGATCGTGAACATCGGCACCGACGAATATTCGAACGCCAAGAAGGAAGTGGTGGAGCAGTTCCGCAAATTTACCGACCACTACCTGCGCCTCGTCGAGAGCTACGGCAAGACGCCGGCCTGCTGGGGCGCCCTGACGCACGCCAAGGGCGAAACGCCCGTCAAGGTGGACGGCGTCATCCAAAACTGGTGGTTCAACGGCTATGCCAAGCCCGACTCGATGGCCACGCTCGGCTATAAGGGCATCGGCATGACCGACGGCTGGCTCTACATCGTGCCCGCCGCCGGCTACTATTACGACTACCTGAACACGCAGTGGCTCTACGACAGCTGGACGCCCAACATGGTGGGCAACGTCACCTTCAAGGAGGGCGACCCCGCCGTGCTCGGCTCGCAGTTTGCCGTGTGGAACGACCACGTGGGCAACGGCATCTCCGTCAAGGACATCCACCACCGCGTCATGCCCGCCCTGCAAACGCTCTCGTGCAAGATGTGGCGCGGCGAAAAGGCCACGGTGCCCTTTGCCGAGTTCGACAAGAAGCGCAACGGGCTTTCCGAAGCCCCGGGCGTGAACGAACTGGGCCGCTACGGCGAACCCTCGTCCACCGTGCTCACCGCAGCCGAGGTGAAGCCCGGCTCCACGCTCGCCATTCCCGAGATCGGCTACGGCTACACCGTCTCGTTCACCATCGACGGCCGCAAGGAGCAGCCCGGCACGGTGCTCTTCCGCTCGCCCTCGGCCACGTTCTACCTGGCCGACCCCGTCTCCGGTCTCATGGGCTACACGCGCGACGGCTACCTCTACACCTTCCGCTATTCGCCCACGCCCGGACGCAAGGACGAAATCAAAATCGAAGGCGACAACAAGGCCACGCGCCTCTATGTCAACGGCACGCTGCGCGACGACCTCTCGGTGCGCACGCTCGTCTTCAACGAAGGCAAGGACAAGATGTACTACCAGAGCACGCTCGTCTTCCCGCTGGGCGAGGTGGGAGAGTTTGAAAGCACCGTGACCAACCTCAACGTGAAGAACTACATCGAGCAGAAATAAGCCCCGCCACGGCCACGGCCTGCCAGCAGCAGAGCCCGCCGCCGCGCCGGCGCACAGACAAACCGCCACGGACACCCCGTCCGCGGCGGTTTTTTGTGTGCCCGTGCGGCGGAGTGGGGCAGGGCAGGGGAGGGCCACCCGCGGGCCCGCAAACCCTGTGCGCTATATGGCAAAGCGTTAAAGCGGACGCGCGCCTCCGTCCGCATTTTAGGGAGATTTCCGTGCCTCCATGCGGCCGCTCGGCCGAAACATCCCATGGAAATCGATTTCCATCCCATGGATCGGCCGATCCATCCAATGGAAAATCCAATCCAAGGCCACTTTTCAGAGGAAAATTGGGGCCGATTTGCGCCATATAGTGGCGAAAAAGCCATTTTCGGGCGTCCATGCGGCAGGCCCTCCAACAGATATGTTTCATTATCAGACGTTTCTGATTTTCGCGTATTTGCAAGCGAGGGAGCAGGCGCGCGAAAATATTCGATTCTCCGTGTTAAAAAACAGCGGAGCGGACAGCATGAAGGGGGGACGCGGCCACGCGAGGAGCGCCCTTAGGAGGGGCGGCATTCCTGCCGCCCACACTGCCGCACGGGCCGCCCAGGGGGGAAGGAATGTCGGTGCGGGGCTGTCGCCCCGAGCTGTGGGCGGCAGGAATGCCGCTCCTCCTAAGCCATCCGGGCGGTGAGAGACGCGATGAATCGCGTCTCTACGTGGCGGACATCCTTTGGCTACGCTTTTCCATAAGATAAAGCTGCACTCGGGAGAGAAAAAGTAAATCCCCGCGCGCTTTCCTTTTTCTTTCCTCTCGTTTGCACTATCTTTGGCTCCGCCCAAGATAGGTGGCGGCTCGGGAGAGAAAAGAAAAACACGGTTTTTCTTTTCTCTCCTCTCGCCTTACACTATCTTTGCCCCTGAAAAGAAAAAATAACAAACCATGACCGACAGGAAAGTTCGCGTACGCTTTGCGCCGAGCCCCACGGGGCCGCTCCACATCGGCGGCGTACGCACCGCCCTTTACAACTATCTTTTTGCCCGACAGCATGGAGGCGAACTGGTGTTCCGCATTGAGGACACCGACTCGTCGCGCTTCGTGCCGGGGGCCGAGGAATATATCATTGAGTCGTTCCGATGGCTCGGCATACGCTTCGACGAAGGCGTGGGCATCGGGGGGCCGCACGGACCCTACCGGCAGTCGGAACGCCGCGACATCTATCGCCGCTACGTTGAGCGACTGCTCGACGAGGGCAAGGCCTACGTGGCTTTCGACACGCCCGAGGAACTCAACGCACGGCGCACCGCCGAGGCCAACTTCCAGTATGACGCCACGACGCGCGCCTCGATGCGCAACTCGCTGACGATGCCTGCCGACGAGGTGCGCCGCCGCATCGACGCGGGCGAGCAATACGTCGTGCGCTTCAAGGTGGAGCCGGGCGAAGACGTCCACGTGGACGACATCATACGCGGCGACGTCAAAATCAACTCGTCCATCCTCGACGACAAGGTGCTCTACAAGTCGGCCGACGACCTGCCCACCTATCACCTGGCCAACATCGTCGACGACCACCTCATGGAAATCACCCACGTCATCCGCGGCGAGGAGTGGCTGCCCTCGGCTCCGCTCCACGTGCTGCTCTACCGCGCCTTCGGCTGGGAGGACACGATGCCGCGCTTCGCCCATCTGCCGCTGCTGCTCAAGCCCGACGGCAAGGGCAAGCTCTCCAAGCGCGACGGCGACCGCCTGGGCTTCCCCGTCTTCCCCCTGGAATGGCACGACCCGAAGACGGGCGACGTTTCGCCCGGCTACCGCGAGAGCGGCTACCTGCCCGAGGCCGTCGTCAACTTCCTGGCGCTCCTGGGCTGGAACCCCGGCACCGAGCAGGAAATCCTCTCGATGGACGACCTGGTGCGGCTGTTCGACCTGGCCAAGTGCTCGAAGGCCGGCGCCCGCTTCGACTACGTCAAGGGCCTCTGGTTCAACAAGGAGTACATCCTCATGACCGACAACGCGCGCCTGGCGCCCGAGCTCGACCGCATCCTGCGCCAAAACGGCATCGAAGAGCCCATGGAGCGCGTCGAGGCCGTCGTGGGCATGATGAAGATGAAGAAAATCAACTTCATCCGCGAGCTCTGGCCGCTGTGCGACTTCTTCTTCCGCGCCCCGCAGACTTACAGCATGGACGACAAATTCGTCAGCAAAAACTGGAAAGAAGGCACAGCCGACGAAATGCGCCGCCTGGCCACGCTGCTGGCCGGCCTCGACGGCTTCGACGTGGAGAGCCAGCGGGCCGCCGTGGACGCCTGGGCCGAGGAGCAGGGCGTCAGGCCGTGGAACGCCTGGCGCGTGTGCCTGGTGGGCACGGGCAAAGGCCCCGACATGTATGAGCTGGCCGCTTTCCTGGGCCGCGAGGAGACCCTGGCACGCATGCACCGCGCCATCGACATTTTAGGTTAAACCGGTAGCCGGGGCGCCCGCACGCCCCGGCGCCACCACAGAAACATCCCGCAACATGTATTCGCTGGCTATCTGTTTCTATATGCTGTGCGTACGCATAGCCGCCCTGTTCAACGAAAAGGCACGGCTCATGACGGCGGGGCAGCGCAACACGTGGCGCGTGCTCGACCGCCTGGGCGGCAAGGAGCGCTACGTGTGGTTTCATGCCGCCTCGCTCGGCGAGTTTGAGCAGGGCCGCCCCCTCATGGAGCGCCTGCGCCGCGAGCACCCCGAGAAGAAGATACTGCTCACGTTCTTCTCGCCCTCGGGCTACGAGGTGCGTAAAAACTATGGCGGCGCCGACGTGGTGTGCTACCTGCCGTTCGACACGCCGCGCAACGCCCGCCGCTTCGTACGCATGGCCCGCCCCGAGGCTGTGTTCTTTATTAAATATGAGTTCTGGCGCAACTACATCGAGGCGCTGGCCCGCAGCGGCGTGCCCGTGTACAGCGTGTCGAGCATCTTCCGCGACGACCAGATTTTCTTCCGCCGCTACGGCCGGGGCTACGCCCGCGTGCTGCACCGCTTCACCCATCTGTTTGTGCAAAACGAGCACTCGCGCGAGCTGCTGGCCTCGCTGGGCGTGACCAACGTGAGCATCATCGGCGACACGCGTTTCGACCGCGTCATCGACGTGCGCGCCGCCGCCAAGCCCCTGCCCCTGGTCGAGCGCTTTGCCGCGGGCGCACGCCTCCTCGTGGCCGGCAGCACATGGCCGGCCGACGAGGACATCATCCTGCCCTATTTCAACAGCCATCCCGACGTGAAGCTCGTGCTGGCGCCCCACGTGGTGGACGAGGCCCACCTCGAAGACATCGAGCACAAGCTGAAACGACGCTCCGTGCGCTACAGCGCGGCCACGCCCGAGAAGCTGCAAAAGGCCGACTGCCTCATCGTCGACGGCTACGGCCTGCTGTCGAGCATCTACCGCTACGGCACGGTGGCCTACGTGGGCGGAGGCTTCGGCGCCGGCATCCACAACGTGCCCGAGGCCGCCGTCTATGGCATACCCGTCGTCATCGGGCCCAACAACAACAAGTTTCGCGAGGCGCGCGACCTGCTGGCCAACGGCGGCTGCCGCGAGGTGCAGGACGCAGCCTCCTTCCGCCACGTCTTGGACACCTTCCTGAGCCGGCCCGGCGAACTGGCTGCCGCAGGAAAGGCGGCCGGCGACTACATACGCGACAACGCCGGGGCCGTCGACAAGATTTTCAAACAAGTGGCCTGGCCCGTCTGACCCCCAGCCCGCCATCAAGCATGAGCACCGGTCTCTACATCTTTCTCTACGTCGTGGGCGTCGCGCTAGCCGCAGCCGCCGGCTACGCCGTGGCTGCCGTGCGCACGCGGGCCGCCATGGCGCGCCGCGTCGACGAAGCCCGCCTCGAAGCCGCCGAGGCCCGCGCCCGCGTGGAGAGCGAGCGACGCGCCGCCGCCGAGGCCGCACGGGCCCAGGCCGAAGCGCTGCGCGCAGAGTTCCGCGCCGTGGCGGCCGAAACCACACGCAACGAAGGCGCCCGCCTGCGCAGCGAGCACCTGGACCGCCTCAACGACCTGCTCACCCCGCTGGGCAAGGAAATCGAGGACTTCCGCGACCGATTCGTGAGCAGCAACGCCGCCATGGACCGCTACGTGCGCAGCCTCGTGGAGCAGACGGCCGCCGTGGGCCGCGAAGCCGACGCCCTGGCCCGCGCCTTGAAGAGCAACAACAAGGCGCAAGGCAACTGGGGCGAGGCCGTGCTGGCAAACCTCCTGGAAGTGTCGGGCCTGACGGTGGGGCGCGACTTTTTCGTGCAGCACCACACGCGCGACGCCGAGGGCCGCGAGCTCATCCCCGACGTGGTGGTGGCCTTCCCCGGCGAGCGCCGCGTCGTCATCGACTCGAAAGTGTCGCTCACGGCCTTTACCGACTATGCCAACGCCACCGACGAAGCCGAGCGCGCCGCCGCCCTGAAACGCCACGTGGCCTCGGTGCGCGCCCACGTCAAGGAGCTCAGTGCCAAGGACTATGCCTCGGCCGTCGAAGGGGCCATCGGCTACGTCCTCATGTTCATCCCCAACGAAGCGGCCTACATCGCCGCCGTCACGGCCGACGCCCGCCTCACGGCCGACGCCTACCGTGCCCACGTCATCCTGCTCAACCCCACCAACCTGCTCATGGCGCTCCAACTGGCCTACAACCTGTGGCAAAGCGAGCTGCAAGGACGCAGCGTGCGCGAAATCTACGACGCGGCCGACCGCCTCTACAAAAAGTTCTGCGGCTTTGCCGACAACTTCGTGCGCATTGGCCGCGGCATCGACCAGCTCAACCAAACCTACGTGCGGGCCGAAAAGCAGCTCACCTCGGGCCGCGGCAGCATCGTCGCGCAGCTCGAGGGATGGAAGAAGAAGGGGCTCACGCCCTCGGCCGAGCTGCCGCCGCGCCTGCGCCCCGAGGAGGACGACGACGCCCCCGCGCTGCCCGAGCGGCCCGACGGCAGCGACGCCACGGACACCCCGTGCTGACGGCGGCCGACGACCCATCACCATCTCCCACCGTTCCACCGAATCATCCCTATGCATTGGCTTAGCGACACCTTTATCCATCACTCCGCCATACAGACGGTCATCATCATCTGCCTCATCTGCGCCCTCGGCCTGAGCCTGGGCAAGCTGCGCATCCGCGGTTTCAGCCTGGGCGTCACCTACGTGTTTTTCTTTGGCATCCTGGCGGGCAGCCTCGGCCTTACGCTCGACGCGCAGATGCTCTCATACGCCGAAAGCTTCGGCCTCATCCTCTTTGTCTACGCCCTCGGCCTGCAAGTGGGGCCGGGCTTCATGAGCACCTTCCGCAAGGGCGGCACGTCGCTCAACCTGCTGGCCTTTGCCGTGGTGGTGCTGGGCACACTGCTGGCCCTCGTGCCGGCGTGGACGGGCTCCTCGCCCCTTTCCGACATGATGGGCGTGCTCTGCGGCGCCACCACCAACACGCCCGCCCTCGGCGCCGCGCAACAAACGCTCAAGCAGCTGGGCCAGCCCTCGGCCGGCGCCGCCCTGAGCTGTGCCGTGACGTATCCGCTGGGCCTGGTGGGCGTCATTCTGGCCCTCATGATCATGAAGGGATGGCTCGTGCGCCACGAAGCCAAGGGGGCCGACGACGATAAGAACGACGAAACGTTCATAGCATCGTTTCACGTATGCAATCCCGCCATCTACGGCAAGCTCCTGCGCGATCTCTCGGGCACGAAGGGCCTGCACATCGTCGTGTCACGCCTATGGCGCGACGGCAAGGTGCTACTGCCCAACGGCGACACCCGCCTGCAAGAGGGCGACCGCCTGCTGGTCATCACCGAGCCGGCCAGCGTGGAGCAGCTCACCATCTTCTTCGGCCGACGCGACGACACCGACTGGAACAAGGCCGGCATCGACTGGAATGCCCTGGACAGCCAGCTCATCTCGCAACGCATCCTCATCACGCGGCCCGAAATAAACGGCCGCCATCTGGGCTCGCTCCATCTGCGCAACCGCTACGGCGTCAACGTGAGCCGCGTACAGCGCGCCGGCATACGCCTCGTGGCCACGCCCGACCTCGTACTGCGTGTGGGCGACCGCGTAACGGTGGTGGGCGAAGCTTCCTCGATACAGCACGTGGCCAAGGAACTGGGCAACGCCGTGCAGCATCTGGACGAACCTAACATGGTAACCATCTTCCTGGGCATCGTGCTGGGCCTCGTGCTGGGCAGCGTGCCCATCGCCGTGCCCGGCATGAGCTACCCCGTGCAGCTCGGCCTGGCCGGCGGCCCCATCGTCATGGGCATCCTCATCGGCACGTACGGGCCCCGCTTCCACATGGTGGCCTATACCACCACGAGCGCCAACCTCATGCTGCGCTCGCTGGGCCTCTCCACCTATTTGGCCTGCCTCGGCCTCGACGCGGGCGCAGGCTTCGTCGAGACGGTGATGCGCCCCGCCGCCCTCGCATGGATGGGCCTCAGCGTGGCCATCGCCATGGTGCCCGTGATGATTGTTTCGGCAGTGGCCGTGAAATGCTACAAGAAAAGCTTCGCCGCCACGGCGGGCATGCTCTGCGGAGCCATGGCCAACCCCATCGCCCTGAACTACGTGAGCGATACCACGCAGGGCGACAAGGCCTATGTGGCCTATGCCACGGTCTATCCCCTCTGCATGTTTCTGCGCGTCATCATTGCGCAGCTCATCGTCATGCTCTGGTTCACCTGACGCTCCACGCGCCGCCAACCCGCCGGGGCCTGCCGGGCAGCAGCGTTTTTGCTGGTCCGGAAGGCCCCGATTGTTGTCTTTTTTGCGCCCGGTTCTTTGCAACTCCGCCCCAACAGCGCTAACTTTGCCGGTTGGATTGAAAAGAATGCCGTCTATGGAACAAACATACCGCCTCGGGCTGGACGCAGGTTCCACCACGCTCAAGCTGGCCCTGCTCGACGACGGGGGCCATCTCGTCTTCTCACGCTACGAACGCCACCACGCCAAGGTGGGCGAAACGCTGGCCGCACTGCTGGCCGACGCCCACGCCGCCGTGGGCGACGTGCGCGTTGTGCCCCACGTCACCGGCTCGGTGGGCATGGGCATCGCCGAGGCCTGCGGCCTGCCCTTCGTCCAGGAGGTCGTGGCCGCCACCAACTATATCCGCCGCTTCCACGCCTCGGCGGCCACGCTCATCGACATTGGCGGAGAGGACGCAAAAGTGGTCTTTTTCCGCGACGGCGAGGCCACCGATCTGCGCATGAACGGCAACTGCGCGGGCGGCACAGGCGCCTTTATCGACCAGATGGCCGTGCTGCTGGGTGTGCCCGTCGGGCAGCTGGACGAGCTGGCCCGCGGCGCCCGCCACATCTATCCCATCGCCTCGCGCTGCGGCGTCTTCAGCAAGACCGACATCCAGAACCTCATCGCCAAAAACGCGGGGCGCGCCGACATTGCCGCCTCCATCTTCCACGCCGTGGCCGTGCAAACGGTGGTCACGCTGGCCCACGGCTGCGACATCGCGGCGCCCCTCCTTTTCTGCGGCGGCCCGCTGACGTTCCTTGGCGCCCTGCGCAAGGCTTTTACCGACTATCTCCACCTTTCTCCCACCGACATCATCCTGCCCGAGAACGCCCACCTCATCCCGGCGTGGGGCGCCGCCCTTTCGGCCGACCCCGCACCGGCCACGAGCCTCTCGGCGCTGGCCGCCCTCACCCAGGCCCGCCCGGCCGCCGCCGGCGCCACGACGGCTGGCCTGCCGCCCATCTTCGACGACGAGGACGACCACAGGCGCTGGTGCCGCCGCATCGGCAGCGGCAGCATCGGCGAGCGGCCCCTGCGCCCGGGGCGCGAAGAGGTGACGCTCGGCATCGACTCGGGCTCCACCACCACCAAAGTGGTGATGCTCAACAGCCGCGACGAGATTGTTTTTTCCTACTATCACCCCAACGAGGGCGACCCCGTGGCCGCCGTGGAGCGGGGCCTCACGCTCTTTGCCGAAGCCTGCGACCGCGCGGGCACCGACGCCGTCATCACGGGCAGCTGTTCGACGGGCTACGGCGAAGACCTCATCAAGGCCGCCTTTCGTCTGGACGACGGCATCATCGAAACCATCGCCCACTACACGGCAGCCCGCCACCTGTGCCCCGACGTCTCCTTTATCCTCGACATCGGGGGGCAGGACATGAAAGCCCTCTTCGTTCACGACGGCGTTATCAACCGTGTGGAAATCAACGAGGCCTGCTCGTCGGGCTGCGGCTCCTTCATCGAAACGTTTGCCCGCTCGCTGGGTTACGATGCGGCCGCTTTTGCCCGCGAAGCCTGCCTGGCCCGACGACCCTACGACCTGGGCACGCGCTGCACCGTGTTTATGAACTCCAAGGTGAAGCAGGCGCTGCGCGAAGGGGCCACGCTGCGCGACATAGCGGCCGGGCTGTCGTATTCGGTGGTCAAAAACTGCCTCTACAAGGTGCTGCGCCTGAAAAACACCGACGAGCTGGGCCCCCACGTCGTCGTGCAGGGCGGAACGATGAAGAACGACTCGGTGGTTCGGGCCTTCGAGCGCCTCACGGGCCGCGAGGTGACGCGCAGCAGCCGGCCCGAACTGATGGGTGCCGTGGGCTGCGCGCTCCATGCCCGCCGCTTTGCGCGGGAAGGGGTGCGGCCGCGCGACCTCACGGCCCGCTCGGCTTGCGAGAGCGTGCAGCGCCAGTGCCACGGCTGCGAAAACCGCTGCGCCGTGACCGTCTATCGATTTGCCGGGGGCAACCGCTACTACGCCGGCAACCGCTGCGAAAAAGTGTTCAGCAACAAGGGGAGCGAGCACCGCCCGGGCCGCAACGCCTACGACGAAAAGCTGCACCTGCTCTTCGACCGCACGGCCGACGTGGCCCGTCCGCGCGCCGTCGTGGGCATTCCGCGCTGCCTCAACATGTACGAGGAATATCCCTTCTGGCACACGCTGCTCACGCGCTGCGGCCTGCGCGTTGTCCTCTCCCGTCCCTCGTCGATGGCGGCCTACGAAGCCTCGGCCCGCCTCGTCATGTCGGACAACATCTGCTTCCCGGCCAAACTCGTGCACAGCCACATCCGCGACCTGGCCGAGCGCGGCGTCGACCGCGTGTTCATGCCCTTTGTGGTCTACGAAAAGCCCGAGGGCGGCGCCAACAGCTACAACTGCCCCATCGTGACGGGCTATTCGGAGGTGGTGCGCAGCGTGCAGGGCGGCGACGTGCCCGTCGACTCGCCCGTCGTCACCTTCAAAGACCGCCGCCTGCTCTTCCGCCAGTGCCGCACGTACCTCACAGGGCTGGGCGTGCCGGCCGCCGAGGTGAAAACGGCCTTCCGTGCCGCCCTGGACGAAGACAGACGCTTCCGCGACGCCCTGGCCGGGGCCAACCGCGCCATCCTGCGCCAGAGCCGCGGGTGGGGCGAGCTCACGGTGCTGCTGGCCGGCCGCCCCTACCATGCCGACCCCCTCATCCAGCACCGACTGTCCGAGATGGTGGCGGGGCTGGGCGTCAACGTCGTCACCGACGACCTGGTGCGGGCCGAAGACGTCGGCACCGACGACGCCCACTACGTCCCGCAGTGGGCCTATGCCAACCGCATCCTGCGGGCAGCCAAGTGGGTGGCCCTGCAAGGGCCCGACGTGCAGTGCATGCAGATGACATCGTTCGGCTGCGGCCCTGACGCCTTCCTCACCGACGAGACGCGCCAGCTCCTGGCCCGCCACGGCAAGACGCTCACGCTGCTGAAAATAGACGACGTGAGCAACACGGGCTCCATCCGCCTGCGTGTGCGCTCGGCCGTGGAGAGCCTGCGCCTGGCCCTGCCCCACAGCGCGCAGGCCGCCGTCGCTCCCTTTGCCACGACGCCGCCCTTCGGCCGTGCCGACCGCCGGCGCAAAATTGTGGCCCCGTTCTTCACCCCCTTCTTCTCGCCCCTCGTGCCCGCCCTCATGCGCCTGGCGGGCTACGACGTCGACAACCTGCCGCCCAGCGACGCGCAGTCGGCCGAATGGGGCCTGCGCTACGCCAACAACGAGGTGTGCTACCCCGCCACGCTCATCGTGGGCGACGTCGTCAAGGCCTTTAAGACGGGACGCTACGACCCGTCGACGACGGCCGTGGCCATCACGCAGACGGGTGGCCAGTGTCGCGCGTCGAACTACATCGAACTCATCAAGCGTGCGCTCACCGAGGCGGGCTACGGCGGGGTGCCCGTCGTGTCGGTCACCTTTGGCGAGGCCCTTGGCAACGAGCAGCCCGGCTTCGGCATCAACTGGTTCAGGCTCGTGCCCACCGTGCTGGGGGCCCTGCTCTTTAGCGACAGCATAGCCAAGCTCTATTATGCCACCGCCGTGCGCGAGCGCGAGCCCGGCCTGGCCCGGCGCCTCAAAGACCGCTACCTGGCCGAGGCGGCCGGGGCCGTCGTGCGCCACGAGGCGGGCAGCCTGCCCCAGCTGCTCGAACGCGCCGCCGCCGACTTTGCCGCCGCCTCCACCGGCCGCCCCGCGCCGCGGGTGGGCGTGGTGGGCGAAATTTTCCTGAAGTTCAACCCCTTTGCCCAGAAAGACATCTGCGGCTGGCTCACGGAGCACGGCATCGAGGTGGTGCCGCCGCTGCTCACCGACTTTTTCCTGCAAGCCTTCGTCAACTTCGAGGTGAACCGCCGCAGCGGCCTCACGCGGCGCAGCTGGCCCATCGCCCTTGTGCGCAGGCTCTACGGCCTCGTGTGGAAGCAGATGGAGCGCTACAACCGCGCGGGCCGGCGCCACCCGGGCTTCACGCCCTTCAACGACGTATATGCCGAGGCCGCCGAGGCCCGGAGCGTCATCTCGCTCAACGCCCAGTTTGGCGAGGGCTGGCTGCTGCCGGCCGAGGTGCTCTCGCTGGCGCGCCAGGGCGTCGACCACGTCGTGAGCCTGCAACCCTTCGGCTGCATTGCCAACCACATCGTGGCCAAGGGCGTTGAAAAACGCATCAAGGAGCTGCACCCCGACATCCACTTCCTTTCGCTCGACTTCGACAGCGGCGTGAGCGACGTCAACGTGCTGAATCGCCTGCTGCTCTTCGCCCACAGCCTGAAAGAGCCCGCCTGAGGCAACCCCTGCCCGCCCGACGCACCCCGGCCCACAGCCGGGGTGCGTCGTTTTATAGCGCCGGTAACGTTTTTTATTTGCAAAAAATGGCCTTCATTACCGGCTTGTGACCTATATTTGCAGGCAAATGCGGACAACAAGCCATGAACGACAAGCAAACTACCATCGGGCTGGAAGCCTTGCGCGCATCGGGCGCCACAGCCTACTGCGACGACCGCATCGCCTTTATCGAAAACCTGAACAGCCTGCCGCAAGAGGGGGCCGTGCGCATCAACATGTTTTTCATGGTGCTCTGCATGCGCGGAAGCGCCACCATAACGCTCAACGACCGCAGCTTCGAGATAGGCCCGGGCGAGCTCCTCGTGTGCCGCCCCAACGTTTTTCTCGAACGCACCCGGCACAGCGACGACTTCGACTTCCGCTGCATCTGCCTCTCGCGCGACCTGTCGGAGCGCCTCTCGGTGAAGGGCGGCATTGCCGCGTGGGACTTCTTTTTCTTCATCGACCATTCGCCCATCGTCGCCCTGCGCCCCGACGAGGTACGCACCTTCTGCCTCTACTACGACCTCATCCTGTCGCGCCTCACCGACCGGCCGCGACGCTTCCAGCGCGAACTGACCGACTCGCTGCTGCAAGCTTTTCTCTTCGACTTCAACGACCTGCTCGAACGCTTCATCACCGCGCCCAAGGCCACCCGCTCGGGCGCCGAAAGGAACTTCCGCGCCTTCATCACCATGCTCACGACGACCTATCCCAAGCCGCGCCACGTGCAGGACTATGCCGACCGCCTCTACGTCACGCCCAAGTATCTCTCGGCCATCTGCAAGCGCATAAGCGGCCGCCCCGCCGCCGACATCATCTCCTACTACGTGGCCCAGGACGTGAAATATCAGCTCAAAAAGACCGACAAGAGCATCAAGGAGATATGCCACGAGCTGGGCTTCCCCAGTCAGTCGTTCTTCGGCCGCTTCACGAAAAAGCACTTCGGCAAGCCGCCCCGCCGCCTCCGCATCAGCAACGACTGAGCCCCCGGCCGCCGCGCCGCAGCGGCCTCAACCCGCATCCATTCACCCCAAACATTTTCAACCAGCCATGAAAACCACAGCCATCCTCCTCGGTCTGACACTGCTCACGACCGTTCCCGCCACTGCGGCGGCTCCCCTCAGCTCCCTTGCAGCCTCCACCGCCGTGCAGCGCACGGCCGACGACGGCCGCTACGTGTGCGTCACGGCCACCGTGGCCAACCTGCGCCGCTCGCCCTCGGCCACGGGCGAGGTGCCCTATCGCGTGGCGCGCTGCCAGCTGCTGCCCGTCGCGGGCACGTCGGGCCAATGGACGTGCGTGAGCTGGCAGGGCGAAAAGCTCTACATCTCCACGAAGCTCGTGCGCAGCGTCGAGGCGGCCCCCGTGACGGCTGCCCTGCTCGGCGGCCGCTACGTCTCGGTGAAGCAGGACGAGGGCATGCTGCCCGCCCGCCTGAGCTTCGAGCGCGACGCCTCGGGCCACGTGACGGCCCGCATCGAGCGCCCCTATGCCGACACGTCGCAGGGCGTGGCCGAAAGCGCCTACGTGGGCAAGCTGCCCGACGGGGGCGGGGCCGTGCGCCTCTGGGAAGACCCCACGTGGATCGACGGGCTCGAAACGATGCAGCAGCACGCCGAGGCTGCCCGCAACGAGAGCCCCGACTTTTGGTACGAACTGGTGTATGACGCCGCCACGGGCCACTTCTTCCTCTGCGACGACGAGTTTGCACCCGCACCCTGAGCCCTGCCGCCGCGCGGCGGAGCGAGGGGCCGCGGCCCCCAATTTTCCAAAAAATAATGACATGCCTCCGGGCTCGAAAGAGCTCACCGACGGCCCGTTTTTGCCCCAATGCGGCAAAAACGGGCCGTCTGCGTTAAGTTCTTTTAGGCTTTCTCCCGCAGGCGGGCAGCCATGGCCCGCGTTTTGCGCCACGGCTGTCCGCTCCCGCGCTCCCAAAGCGCCGCCGCAGGCCCCAAAAGCAGGCGGTCGCAAAGGCTCTCCGCAGCCGGGAGCGGACAGATTGGGGCCGAAATGGCGCACGGGGATGGCAAAAGCAGGCCACTTTGTCCGCTTTTGCAGGCCGCGGCGCGTTGGAAACAGGCCTTGGAACCGCAACAACAGGCCTTGGAATCGCGACAACAGGCCATGGAACCGCAACAACAAGCCTTGCATCGGCAGCAAGGCCCCTTGGAGCTGCCAAAAACCGTGCATTTGCAACGAGGCGGAGGCAGGGGCCGCCGCGAGGCCTGCCACGACGTTAAAAAACGTTCAACGGCATCCGTGCCTGCGGCCGTCGGCGCAGGGAACGAAGGCGGAAAAAAATGCTTTTCCTTGCCCCGCCAACTGTGTTTTCGTATCTTTGCTTTGCGAAGATAGGATGCGGTTCAGACAAGGCATGGGAAAACAAGTTTTCCCCGGCCTTCCCTCTCACCTTTCGCTATCTTTGGCTGCGCCCAAGATTGAGGCGGCTCGGCAATGCCAAGGAAAACGAGCTTTTCCTTGGCGCTGCTCTCGCCTTTCGCTATCTTTGCTATGCCAACAAGCGGAGCACCCCGCCCCGCCTGCGCCCCCGGCGGCGCGGGCCGCGGACGGGCGGCGCTTCCCCACACAGGACAACAACCATGCGCGCACTGCTGCTCAACACATCCGAACAGACGGGCGGCGCCGCCATAGCGGCCCACCGCATCATGCAGGCCCTCAACAAAAACGGCGTGCAGGCACGCATGCTCGTGCGCGACGCCACGGGCACCGACGAGCACGTCGTACGCCTTGCGCCCTCGCCCGCGCTGCGGGCCAAGTTTGTTATGGAGCGGGCCGCCATCTGGGCCGGCAACGGCTTCAGCCGCCGCCACCTGTTCGAGATAGACCCCGCCACGCACGGCAGCGACGTGACGCCCTACGACGTCTTCCGCCGGGCCGACGTGGTGCATCTCCACTGGGTGAACCAAGCTTTTCTCTCGATGGAGGGCCTGCGGCGCATCTTCGGCTCGGGCAAGCCGCTGGTGTGGACGCTGCACGACATGTGGCCCTTCACGGGCGTGTGCCACTACGCCCGCGAGTGCGACGGCTGGCTGTGGGGCTGCGGCCGCTGCCGCCTGCTGGCGCGGCCGCGGGGCAACGACCTGTCGCGCCGCACGTTCGCGGCCAAGCAGCGCCTCTTTGCCCACGCCCGCGTACACATCGTGGCGTGCAGCCGGTGGCTGGCCGACCTGGCCCGCCGCTCGCCCGTGCTCGAAGGGCAGCCCGTGTGGAGCATCCCCAACCCCATCGACACCGACTTTTTCAGTCCGTCCTCGCGCGAGACGGCCCGGCGCCGCCTGGGCCTGCCCGTCGAAAAGCGCCTGCTGCTCTTTGCCGCCTACCAGGTGGCCGACCCGCTGAAAGGCGTGACCTATCTGGCCGAGGCCGTGGAGCGCCTCGTGGCCGCCCGCCCCGACCTGCGCGACCGCCTGGGCATCATCGTGGCGGGCCGCGGCGCCGAGGACTGGCGCAACCGCTTTGCCGTGCCGGCCTATCCGCAGGGCTACGTGCAGGGCGCTGCCGCCATGCGCGAGCTCTACCGCGCGGCCGACGTGCTGGCCATGCCCTCGATGGCCGACAACCTGCCCAACACCATCGTCGAGGCCATGGCCTGCGGCGTGCCCTGCGCGGGCTTCGACGTGGGCGGACTGCCGCAGCTCATCGGCCACGGCACCGACGGCTATCTGGCACGCCTGCGCGACGCCGACGACCTGGCCCGCGGCATCGAGGCTACCCTGCTGAGCCCCGCGCTCGACGCCCTGCGCCGCGCCGCACGCGAAAAGGCCGTCCACAACTACTCCGAAACGGCCGTGGCGCGGCAATATGCCCGGGTGTATGAACAAGCTATCGAAGAAACCTCAAACAGATAAATGACAGAAACAGAACCGCCGCTGAAAATAACGGTGGCCACCGTGACCTATAACGCCGCAGCGCTCATCGAAGCCACCATTGCCAGCGTGGAGCGGCAAAACTACCCTTGGGTGGAGCATCTCATCGTCGACGGCAACTCGCGCGACGACACGCTGGCCCACGTTCACCGCTACCAAGAGCGCAACAGCGTGGCCCCCGTGCGCCACGAAATCGTCTGCATCAGCGAACCCGACGACGGCCTGTACGACGCCATGAACAAGGCGCTCGAACTGGCCACGGGCTCCTACATCGTCTTCCTCAACGCGGGCGACCGCCTGCACGACGCCGACACGCTGAGCCGCGTGGCCCGCGCCGCACAGGGCACGGCCGAGCTGCCCGCCGTCGTTTATGGCAACACCGACCTGGTGGACGCCGAGGGACGCTTTGTGCGCCACCGCCGCCTGGCGCCGCCGCCACGGCTCACGTGGCGCTCGTTTGCCCGGGGCATGCTTGTGTGCCATCAGGCCTTTTACGCCCGCACCGACCTGGCCCGCGCCTGCCGCTACGACTTGCGCTACCGCTTCTCGGCCGACTTCGACTGGTGCGTGCGCCTGCTGAAAGAGGCGGCCCGCCGGCGCCTGCCCGTGCAGGGCGTGGGAGCCGTCACGGCCGACTACCTGAGCGAAGGCCTCACCACGCAAAACCACCAAGCCTCGCTCCGCGAGCGTTTTGCCATCATGGCGCACCACTACGGCCTCGTGCCCACCCTGCTGCGCCACGCATGGTTTGTGGTGCGCGCCGTGGTGAAAAAATAAGGCCCGCAAGCGCGGGCCCCATCTCCCGAAAAACATGAAAACCTACACTCCCGACGAGGCTTATGCCCGTCTGGCGGCGGCCTGCGCCCGCCGCGAGCAGGCCCCGCGCGACGTGCTGCTCACGCTGGCCCGCATGGGGCTCGACGACGACGCGGCCCGCGACGTGCTGCACCGCCTCGAAGCCGAGGGCTTCGTGGACGAGCGGCGCTATGCCCGGGCCTTCGTGCACGACAAAACGCTCTACGACCGCTGGGGCCGCATCAAGACGCGCCATGCCCTGGCCCTGCACGGCATATCGCAGGGCGCGGCAGACGAAGCCCTCGCCACAATCGACGGCGAGGCCTACGCCGAAGGGCTGCGCGCCCTGCTGGCGGCCAAAGGGCACACCCTCGGCGAGAGCGACGCCCGCCTGCGACGCCTGAAACTGATGCGCTACGCCGCCGGCCGCGGCTACGAGCCCGAAGCCATCGCCCGATGCCTGCCCGACGACGACTGACCGGCATCTTGCGCCGTCTGGCGGCCGGCCTGGCGGGAGGGCGCCACTGCGCCGTGTGCGGACGGCGGCTCGACAAGGGCGCGGACGAGGTGTGTGCCGCCTGCCTCACAAGCCTGCCCTTCACCCGTTTCCACGGCTGCCCCGACAACCCCGTCGAACGCCTCTTCCGCGGACTGCTGCCCGTGGAGCGTGCCGGTGCGCTCCTGCGCTACCGCCCCTTGGAGCGCAGCCGCTTCGTCCTGCTCCGCCTGAAATATTTCCACGCGCCGGCCTCGGGCATAGCGCTGGGCCGCATGATGGCCCGCGACGTGTGGCCGACGGACTTCTTCCGCGAGGTCGACGCCATCGTGCCCGTGCCGCTCACGCCGCAGCGCCTGCACCGCCGCGGCTACAACCAGAGCGAAATGCTGGCCCGCGGCATTGCCGACGTCACGGGGCTGCCCGTGGAGACGGGGGCCGTGAGCCGCGTGGTGGAGCGCCCCTCGCAAACCCTGCTGCACGGCCGCAGCCGCCGCGAAAACGTGGAGCACGTTTTCCGCCTCACCAACCCCGCGCGCGTGGCCGGCCGTCACCTGCTCATGGTCGACGACGTGCTCACCACGGGCAGCACGCTGCTCTCGCTGGGCCGCACGCTCATGGAGGCCGGGGGCGTGCGCCTGAGCGTCCTCACGCTGGCCCTGGCCGGGGAGCACCACGTTGTCGAGGACGGCGGCATTGCCACGCCCTGAGACCGCCCCTTCCGCCCGAAGCCACACACCTCCGCCGCACGGGGTCAGTCCTTAATATATTCGCCCCAGTCGGTGAGCCGCATGTCGCCCTTGCGGCGGTAGGTGTCGTGCATGGCAAAGGCGGCCGACAGCACGTGGTGGGTGTGGCCCCCGTAGCGGGCGGCCAGGCGCAGGTAGTCGCTGAGGAGGGGACGGTAGTCGGGGTGGGCAATGGCCACGAGGGCCTCGGCCTTTTCCATGGCGCATTTGTTGCGCAGGTCGGCCACGCCATACTCCGTGACGACGGCGTCGACGTAGTGCTCCGTGTGGTCCACGTGCGAGCAGAAGGGAACGATGCTGCTCACGCGTCCGTCCTTGGCCGTGGAGCCGCAGGTGAAAATGCTCAGCATCGAATTGTTCGTAAAGTCGGCACTGCCGCCCACACCGTTCATCATCATCGTGCCGCCCACTTTCGTCGAGTTGACATGACCGTAAATATCAACCTCGATGGCCGTGTTGAGCGAGCAGACGCCCAGCCGCGCGATGATTTCGGGGCAGTTGGAAATCTCCGACGGGCGCAGCAGCAGGCGGCCGCGATATTCGTTGATGTCCTTGTAGAGCTGTTGCAGGTGGTCGGCGCTGATGGTGAGCGCGCCCGTCGATGCCGTGGCCACGCGCCCCTCGCGCATGAGGCGCAGGGGCTCCTCCTGCAACACCTCGGTGTAGATGTTGAAGTCGGGCACGTCGGTGCAGCGCCCCAGGGCGCCCAGCACGGCGTTGGCCCCCGAGCCCACTCCGCTCTGCAAGGTGAGCGAGCGGCCGTTCACATATCCGTGCGCGATGTTCCACACGAGGAAGTCGGCCACGTGGCGCCCAATCTGGTCGGTCACCTCGGTGGCCGGCGCCATGGGCCGCCCCTCGTCGGGCACGTGGCACATGATGAGACCGCGCACGTGCGACGGCTCCACCTCGATATAGGGCAGGCCGATGTGCTCAATGGGATGCGTGATGCGCACGGGCGTGCGCAGCCAGGGGTCTTCGATTTCGTAAATGTCGTGCATGCCGATGATCTTCGTGCTGTGCCACGTGTTCAGCTCCACGAATACGCCTTTCTCGGCCATACGACAAATTGTCGGGGCGATACCGATGCCCGCCGTGAGGTAGATGCGCAGCTTTCCGCGCACGTCTTGCACGTCGACGGCCTCGATGATGCCCCAGTCGAGGCGGCCGGTGATGCCCTGGCGCAGGTGCGAGGCGTTGTCGCTCAGGTTGAGGTCGGTGTAGCGCACACGGCCCGTGTTGTAGGCGTGGCGCATCTCCTTGTTCACCGAAAAGGGCAGGCGGCGGTCCACGGCGTCGGCCGCGGCCAGCTCGCCGTCGCAGCTGGCGCCGATGGAGGCTCCCGTGACGACGTCCACCTTGAAGGGACGGCCCGCGGCATGCTCGGCGCGGGCCCGCTCCGCCAGCGCGGGAGGTATGCACTTGGGGGCGCCGGCCGGGCCGAAACCGCCCACACCTATCATGTCGCCGTCGTTAATGAGCGCGGCCGCCTCGCGGGCGGTCATCTCCGTAATGATCATAGGCTGCTGAAAATCGTTTTACGGCCGCAAATATACAAAATCCCCGCGATTTATACCTCAATTATTCAGCCCTGCGCTGCAAAACGGGATATTAATGCAATTATTATTCATATTTTCACAAAAAACAGCGCTCCTCCGGCCGTGGCCGGGGGAGCGCTGACGGGCAGAAGCGCGGGCGGCGGAGAGGGGCTCCGCGCTGCGCTCAGAAATCGAACTGTTCGAGCTTCAGCGTGCCGAGGCTCTCCATCTCTCCGACGTATTTCTTAAAATGGTCGGAGGAGGAGTGGGCCGCCAGCGCATCGGCGTCGATCCAAGTCTCGCAAATCATGAGAACGTCGGGGCGCGTGGCGCTCGCAAAGACGTCGTAGGCCACGCAGCCGCGGTCGGCAAGCGAGCAGGCGGTCAGGGCCTTGGCAGCTTCGAGGACAGCCTCGCGGTTGCCCGCGGCGGGCTGGATGAAAACGTTCAGGCGTATCATAGCGGTTGGGGGTTGATGTTGCTTGCGTGCGGTTTAGAACAGATAGGCCAGCTGCACCTGGAAGGTATTGGCCTTGAACGAATAGTCCTCGCCCTGGAAACGGTGCTTGGCATACTTGCTGAGCGCGATGTTATAGGCCACGCCCACTTCGAGATGGCTGAGCACCTTGACACCGGCGCCGACGTTCCACGACGTGTTCATGCGTTCCATGCTGAAAGTCTCCTGCATGTCGGAGAAGCTCCAATGGCGATGGCCCACGTTGAAGCCAAACTGCGGACCGGTGGCAATGTAAATGGAAGCCACCGAACCGAGGCCGATGTTGTAGCGCACGTTGAGGGGTATCTCTATGCTCTTGAACGTTTCCGAAGCGTCGTCGTTGAGGTTCATGCGCCGCTGCGAATACTGGGCAGCCACGTCGAGGCCGAAGCCCAGGGGCAGACCGATGTTGAGCTTCGGGCCGATGTACCAGCCGTAGCGGTTTTCGGAGTCGAAGCGGCCGCCGTCGCCGTTGAAGTTGAGTTTGTTGAGACTCATGCCGGCCACGATGCCAAACTTCACCGACTGTGCCGCGGCAGGGGCGGCCGACGCCAAGCCCAGACAGAGGGCAATGGCCAAAATCAAGCTTTTCGTTTTCATAATGTATGGGTGTTTAAAATGATGACGGGAGAGAGGAGGGCGTCAGAAGCCGATCGACTTCTCGGCCCAATAGAAGAGAATGCCTGCCAGATAGCCCGCGAAGGCCACCCACGAGATGCGTTTCAGGTACCACCCGAAGGTGATTTTCTCCAATCCCATGACGACGACGCCTGCGGCGCTGCCAATGATGAGCATCGAGCCGCCCACGCCGGCACAGTAGGCCAGGAGCTGCCAAAAGAGGCCGTCCTGCGCCATGTCGCCCGCGGCGGCCATCGGATACATGCCCATGCAGCCGGCCACGAGGGGCACGTTGTCGACAATGCTCGAAAGGACGCCGATGATGCCCGTCACGAGATAGTGATTGCCGTCGAAGACGTCGTTGAGCGTCTCGCCCAGGGCCGAGAGCACGCCGATCTCCTGCAAGCAGGCCACAGCCATGAGGATGCCCAGGAAGAAAAGGATCGTACTCATGTCAATCCGCGAGATAATGCTGGTAAGGCGTTTCTGAATGACCACGCTTTCGCCCCCCTTGGAGCGCTGGCGGTAGAACACCTCGGTGACGAGCCACAGCACGCCGAGCACGAGCAGGATGCCCACGAACGGGGGCAGGTGGGTGATGGTCTTGAAAATGGGAACGAAGACGAGTCCGCCCACGCCCACCCAGAACACGGCCTTGCGCTGGCCGTCGGTGAGGTCGTAGAGCGTGTTGTCATCGGCCGTGTCGACCGTGTCGTCCACGTTGCCTTTGAGCGAAAGCGAAAGGATGTAGGCCGGGATGACAACAGATACGACCGAAGGCAGGAACAGCTCGTGGATGACGCCGCCGGCCGTGATGAGGTTTTTGTTCCACAGCATGATGGTGGTCACGTCGCCGATGGGCGAGAAGGCCCCGCCCGCATTGGCCGCGATGATAACGAGGGCCGCGTAGACAAGACGATCCTTATGGTCGCTGACGAGCTTGCGAAGTATCATAACCATCACGATGGCCGTCGTCATGTTGTCGAGTATGGCCGAAAGGAAGAAGGTGAGCGCCGTAATGCGCCAAAGGAGCGCGCGCTTGCTGCGCGTTCGGAGCACGTTGCGCACAAAGTTGAACCCGCCGTTCTGGTCGACCGTCTCAACGACGGTCATGGCGCCCATCAGGAAGAAGAGCGTCGTCGCCGTGCTGCCCAGGTGGGCTTCGATGATGGCGTCGGTCGAGGCGCCCTCGGGCACGTAGGCCGGGTTGAACATGTAGAGCGTCCAGCAGGCGACGCACATGAGCAGCGCGATGGCTGCCTTGTTGATTTTCAGTCCGCTCTCAAAGGCTATGCCCGCATAGCCCAGGACGAAGACGCAAACGATGATGGTTGTCATACGGTGAAAGCTGTATTAAGTTCTGATATTTCTGATGTTTCCTACCATGGCCCGCGTGGGCCGTCCCCCGGGCGGCGCCATCCGCCGGAGAAAGCTCCACAAAGCAAGTAAAAAAAATTGAAAAGGCCAAAGGCACCGGCGCTTTTTCGCCGAAAAGCGAGGGTTTTGTAACGCCTTTGTCATGCTCGGTGGCGAAAAGCGGGCGGCAGCCGCGCCGCATTGCGAAAAATTCCCTACCTTTGCAGAGCTCCTGTCCACGGGCAGAGAGCGGCCTGCCCTTGTAGTTCAACGGATAGAATAGAAGTTTCCTAAACTTTTGATCCGAGTTCGATTCTCGGCGGGGGTACGACCGAAAGCGGCCGCCCGCCGCCCGTCCTGTCTCAGGTACGGGCGGCGGGCGGCCTTTTTGCGTAGCAGGGCCCGCGCTCACACCATGGGAAGCGAGTGGCCGTTGATTTTGCGATAGAGGTCGAGGGCGTAAACGTCGGTCATGCCCGAGAGATAATCGAGCACACCCATGATGCGGTCGTACAGACGCGGCGCACGCAGCCTGTACTGCGGCGACACCTGGCCGAGCAGCAGGCTGCTGTACGCCTTTTCGGGGCTCAGCACGGCGTCGGTCATCAGGTCGAGGAGCGTATATATAATATGGTAGCCCGCCAGGTCGATGTCGGTCACCTCCTTGCAGCAGTAGATGCGTCCGCGCGCCATCTCCTCGCAGGCCCGGTAGGCCGAGAGCAGGCGCTGCGGCAGATGGTCGATGAGCGAGCCCTCGAAGCGCCCGGCCAGGATGTCGTCCTCGGCGTCGCAGAACACAGCCACGCAGGCGCTTTCCAGCGCGTTGATAACGCACGAGCGCAAGTAGCCTATCTGGTCGTTCATGTCGGTCTCGTAGTGGTAGGCGCTGTGGAGGCGCTTCTGCTCCTCGGGCGAGAAAAAGGCCAGGAGCAGGTCTTTCGTGTCGCGGTCGGAGAGGATGCGCAGCTTGTGGGCGTCCTCGATGTCCATGATTTCGTAGCAGATGTCGTCGGCCGCCTCGACGAGATAGACCAGCGGATGGCGCGCGTAGACGGGCAGCCCTCCGCGGCGCTCCGTCTCGGGGATGCCCAGCACGGCGGCTATCTTCTCATAGTCGGGCCGCTCGGCTTCGAAAAAGCCAAACTTCGACTTGGGCCCGGCCAGCGACGAACAGTGGGGATACTTGACGACGGCGGCCAGCGTCGAGTAGGTCATGACGAAGCCTCCCGGCCGGCGGCCTTCGAAACGGTGGGTGAGCAGGCGAAACGTGTTGGCGTTGCCGTCGAAATGGATGATGTCGTCCCATTCGGCCTGCGTCAGGCCGTCGCCCTCGGGCATGTGGCGGGTGCGCAGGGCGCTGCCCTTGCCCTCGGCGAAGTAGCTGCGTATGGCCCGCTCGCCCGAATGGCCAAAGGGCGGGTTGCCCATGTCGTGGGCCAGGCAGGCGGCCGACACGATGGCCCCGATGGCGCGCAGGTGGCTCTCGGCGCTATCGGGGCGGCGGCGCAGCAGTTCGGCCGCCACGTCGGTGCCGAGTGAGCGTCCCACGCTCGACACCTCCAAGCTATGGGTCAGGCGGTTGTGGACGAAGATGCTGCCCGGCAGGGGGAACACCTGCGTTTTGTTCTGCATGCGGCGGAAGGGGGCCGAAAAAATCAGCCGGTCGTAATCGCGTTGAAACTCCGTGCGCCGTTCGGGCAGCGGACGGCTGGCGTCCTCCTTGCCTAGGCGGCGGGCGGAGATGAGTTGTTTCCATTCCATAAGTCGTGGCATATCGGCGGCCGCCGTCCCCTTGGGCGCGGCCGCGTGCAAATGTAGGTCAAAAAAACGGGGCGCCGCCGCTTTTTTCGCGAAAAGTGGGGCGTTTTCGCCCGGATTTCCTTACTTTTGTTCGCTTAACAAGACGCTTTGCTCATTCCATGGAAATAAAAATCGTCAACCGCTCGCGCCACCCGCTGCCGACGCCTGCCACGGAGCTGAGCGCGGGCATGGACCTGCGCGCCAACGTGGATGCGCCCATCGTGCTGGGTTCGTTGGAGCGCGCCCTCGTGCCCACGGGGCTCTACATCGCCCTGCCGCCGGGCTTCGAGGCGCAGGTGCGCCCCCGTTCGGGCCTGGCGCTCAAGAAAGGCATCGGGCTGCTCAACGCGCCCGGCACCATCGACGCCGACTACCGCGGCGAAATTGGCGTCATCCTCGTGAACCTCTCGGCCGAGCCCTTCACCGTGGCCGACGGCGACCGCATCGCCCAGCTCGTTGTGGCCCGCCACGAAAGGGTGGTGTGGCAGCCCGTCGAAACGCTCGACGAAACGGAGCGCGGTGCGGGCGGCTTCGGCCATACGGGACAATTGTAACCTCGCCGCCCATGCTCCTCCGCCCTCTCTTCCACATTTTCCGGCATGCACCCCGCGTCAGTGCCCTCGCGCTGGCCCTGGTGACCCTTGTGCTGGCCACGGCCTGCGGCGGCACGTCGCCCCGCACGTCGGCCCCGGCGGCCCCTGCCGGCGCCACGGCCCGCGCCGCCCTGAGCTACGGGCAGCAGCGGCGCTTCGACGAGCTTTTCCTCGAAGCCATGTGCCGCAAGCAAAAGGGCGAGCACGACGCCGAGCACGAACTGCTCTCGGCCGCGCTGCGCATCAACCCCGACGCGCCCGAGGCCCTCTACGAGCTGGCCCTGCTCGAGCTGGCGCGCCCCGCCGGGGCCGACAGCCTGCACCTCCGGCGCTGCGACTCGCTCCTGCGCCGCGCCGTGGCGCTCGACCCCACGAACAAGTTTTACAAGTCGACTCTTGCCAATTTCTACATCAACGAGGCCGACTACGCCCCCGCCATACGCATTGTCGAGGAGATGGCGCGCCGCGAGCCGTCGACCGAACTGCTCTCGATGCTCGTCTCGCTCTATGAGACCACCGACGACTACAACGGCGCCATCCGCGCCCTGAACCGTCTTGAAAAGCTGGAAGGCAAGAACGAGACGTACAGCCTCGAAAAGTTCAAGATATATCTCCGCATGAAGGACGACGCAAACGCCTACGCCACCATCGAGGAACTTTGCGCCGAATACCCCTACGACCTGCGCTACCGCGTCTTGCTGGGCGACCTCTACGAGGAAAACGGCCACGACACGATGGCGCTGGCCGTCTATCGCGACGTGCTGGCCGCCGAGCCCCACAACAGCTACGCCCAGCTCTCGCTCCTGAGCTTCTACCAGAAGAAAGGCCCCGACAGCCTCTACAACGCCTATGCCGACGCCCTGGCCACCGACAGCGCCACCGACGGCCGCGTGCGCTTCGAGGTGTTGCGGGCCCTGGCCGCCGCCCAGCAGGCCGGCCACACCGACAGCCTGCGCGTGCTCGGCCTGTTCCGCCGCGCCCTCGACCTGCCCCAGGCCGACCGCTCCGTGGCCGAGCTCTGCGCCCTCTACATGTCGGCCATCGGCCTGCCGACCGACTCGCTCGAACGCCCCATGCGCGCCATCCTGGCCGTCGAGCCCGACTACGACCGCGCCCGCCTGCAACTCTTGCAGCTCCTCGTGAGCCGCGACAGCATGCAGGCCGCCGTCGACCTCTGCCACGAGGGACGGCTGTACAGCCCGACGCAGCTCGTCTACTACTATTACGAAGGCCTTTGCCTCTATCGCCTCGACCGTCCCGCCGATGCGCTGCGGGTGCTCGAAGGGGGAACGGCCCGCATCGACGCCTCGGCCGACAGCGAGCTGGCCTCCGACCTCTACGCCACGCTGGGCGACCTCTACTACGAGGACGGCCGCCACGAGCAGGCCTATGCCGCCTACGACTCGGCCCTCGTCTACAACCCCGACAACTATCTCTGCATGAACAACTACGCCTACTTCCTCTCCCTGCGCGGCGAGCGCCTCGACCGGGCTGAGGAGCTGGCGCGCAAGGCCGTTGGCTCCGCCCCCGACGACCCCACCTTTCTCGACACCTACGCCTGGGTGCTCTTCGTCAAGGGGCAGTACACGCAGGCCCGCATCTACATCGACCAGACGCTGCGCCACGCCGGCGACGAGCCCGACGCCAACCTCTTGGAGCACGCCGGCGACATCTACTTCAAGTGTGGCGAGCGCGAGGCCGCCCTCGGCTTCTGGCGCCGCGCCCTGAAGGCCGGCCCCGACGCCGACCGCCGCGCCGTGCTCGAACGCAAGGTGACCCGCCGCACCTACGTGGCGGGGTAGGAGGCCGCCCCGGCCCGCAGGCCCGGGCCACAACATACATTCACGACCATGACTCTTCGCAACATCTTCCTCATCGTGGCAGGCGCGGCGCTGCTGGCGCTCACGTCGTGCCGCTCGTCGCGCTCCGTCAGCAAGGACGCGCCCGTGCAGCCCCGCTCGACGGCTGCCGACTATACGAAAACCGTAACGGCCAACGCCCAGCAGGCCAGCGCCCTGACGGCGCGCATCAAGGTGCGCCTCGAAGCCGGGGGCAAGAGCCTGAGCTGCAACGGCAGCCTGCGCATGAAGCGCGGCGAGGTGGTGCAGCTCTCGCTCACCGTGCTGGGCATGGAGGTGGGCCGCCTCGAATTTGCCCCCGACGGCATCCTCGTGCTCGACCGCTTCAACAAGCAGTATGTGCGCGCCGCCTATGCCGACCTGGGCTTCCTCTCCCACGCCGGGCTCGACTTCTACGCCCTGCAAGCCCTCTTCTGGAACGAGCTCTTCGTACCCGGCGTGCGCGACGTGGCCACGGCCGTCCACCGATTTACGCTCGCCGAGCAGGGGCAGCACACGCTGCTCACGCTGGCCGACGCCCCTGCGCTCAACTACGGCTTCCTCACCGTGACGCGCAACGGCCTCATCGACCGCGTCACCGTCGAGGGCAAGCCCGGCGCCCCTGCCGGCCGCTTCGAGTGGCGCTACGGCGACTTTGCCACCGTGGGCGGACGGCCCTTCCCCGCCACCATGTCGGCCTCGCTCACGGGCGTCGGACGCGACGTTGCCCTGAGTCTTTCGCTGAGCCGCATCGGCAACGATGCCGACTGGGAAACGCGCACGCAGGTGTCGCCCAAATATAAGCAGCGCAGCGCCGAAGACATCTTCCGCGAGCTCATGAAACTCTGAGACTTCCACTCCGCATGAAACGACTTCTCTTTCTCATAACGCTCTTGGCCGTCAGCCTGACGCTCCCGGCCCAGACGAACAAGAACATACGCAAGCTGCAAGGCGAACGCACGCAGCTGCAAAAGAAAATAAGCCAGTCGGAACAGCTCCTGCGCTCCACCAAGCGCGACGTGCGCACGCAGATGAACAACTTAGCCCTGCTCAACGCCCAAATAGGCGAGCAGCAGAAATATGTCGACGGCATACGCAGCGAGGTGAGCGCCCTGAACGTAGAAATTGCCGCCATGCAGAAGCAGCTGCGCGCCCTGCGCGACGACCTGGACCGCTGCAAGCGCAGCTACCGCCGCTCGGTGAACTACATGTTCCGCAACCGCATGGCCTACAACAAGCTGGTCTTCATCTTCTCGGCCAAGGACTTCCGCCAGATGTACCGCCGTCTGCGTTACGTGCGCGACTACTCCAAGTTCCAACGGGCACAAGGCGAGCTGATAGCCCGGAAAGAGGCCGAGCTCCGCAAGAAAGAGCAGGCTCTGCTGGCTACACGTTCGCAAAAGGACCGCCTGCTGGCCGAGGGGCGTGCACAGCAGACAAAGCTGCAGAGCCAGCAGCGCGAGCGCGAAGCCATCGTGGCCGAACTGGGCAAGAAGCAGAAAGAGCTGCAACAGGCCGTCAGCCGGCAGCGCAAGCAGTATAACGCCCTGAACGCCCGCATCGAAAAGCTCATACAACAAGAGATTGCCGCCGCCGAACGCCGCCGCAAGGAGGCTGAGG
Organism: uncultured Alloprevotella sp.; assembly: GCA_944322095.1. GTDB lineage: Bacteria > Bacteroidota > Bacteroidia > Bacteroidales > Bacteroidaceae > Alloprevotella. The sequence goes on along the minus strand of CALUNU010000014.1, from coordinate 11,598 downwards.
CCCGCCGGCGCCGCGAGGCGGAGCGCCGCCGCAAGGAAGAGGAGGCCGAACGCCGCCGCGCCGCGCGCAACAAGGGCAAATCGAAGAGCAAGAGTTCCTCGTCGTCGAGCCGCGGCAAGACGGCCACGCCGCGCTTCAACGAGGCCGACAAGGTGGACCGCAAGCTGAGCAGCAGCTTCGCCGCCAACCGCGGCCGCCTGCCCGTGCCCATCACCGGCGGCTACACCCTCTCGGGCCGCTTCGGGCGCAACCTCGTGACCGACCTCTCGGGCGTACAGCTCGACAACAAGGGCGTCAACATCACGGGCCGCCGCGGCGCCAACGCCCGCGCCATCTTCGACGGCGAGGTGACCTATATCTTTGCCCTCAGCGGCATGTACAACGTCATCGTGCGCCACGGCAACTACTACTCGCTCTACTGCAACCTCACCTCCACCAAGGTGCGCCAGGGCCAGCAGGTCAAGACGGGCCAGACCCTCGGCCCCATCGCCCCCGACGCCTCGGGCAACGCCACCCTCCACTTCCAGCTGCGCCAAGAGGTAAGCGGCACAAAGACAACCCGCCTGCTCAACCCCGAATCGTGGCTCGCCCTGTAACGCAGCGCGCCTGAACGCATACAAAGAGACGCATAAAATATGCGTCTCTTTGTGTTTTATGCCGCAGCGGGGGATGTCGGTCGTAGGAGGGGCGGCATTCCTGCCGCCCACTGGCAAGAATGTCGGTGCGGGGCCGCGCCCCGAGCGGGTGAGACGCGATGAATCGCGTCTCTACGTGGTGGATTTCCCGTGCGGACGAGGAGAGATGCCTATGCGGGGGCTTGCCCCGCACTGTGGGCGGCAGGAATGCCGCCCCTCCTAAGGGCGCTCCGCGCGCGACCGCGGGCCCCTTTCACTCTGTCCGCTCCGCTGTTTTTTAACACGGAGAATCGATTATTTTCGACCGCTCGCGCCTTCGCTCGCAAATACGCGAAAATCAGAAACGTCTGATAATGAAACACATCCGTGCGAAGCCCCGCCGCAGGGACGGCTGAAAATGGTTTTTTCGACACTATATGACACAAATCGACCCCAATTTTCCTCTCGAAAGTGCCCATGGATCGCGATTTCCATCCCATGGATCGGCGATTCCATGGGATGGAAATTCAAATCGGTCCCATGGATGCACACGAAAGCCGCATGGAGGCACGGATGCAACGCTAAAAAGCGGACGGCCATGGCCGTCCGCTTTAACGGTTTGACATATAGCGCACAGCCCCGCGCATGCTGCCGCGCATGCCTCGGAGCCGGCGCGGGCGGGGGCCCTCAGACGTGGCGCGTGGCGTGCAGGAGCCAGCGGCGGTCGGCCTCGTCGTCGAGGCGGGGGCCAAGGGCCTCGCGCACGCGGTCGTGGTAGGCGTTGAGCCAGGCGCGTTCGGGCGCCGTGAGCAGGGCCAGGTCGACGGGGTCGAGGTCGAAGGGGCAGAGCGTGAGGGGCTCAAAGCAGAGGAAGCCCGGGTGCGCCGCGTCGCGCCGCACGAGCAGCGTGTTCTCGATGCGCACGCCGAAACGGCCGGCCAGGTAGACGCCCGGCTCGTCCGTCACGGTCATGCCCGCCGCAAGGGGCAGGAGCGTGCAGGGGCGCACGTCCTTGCGTATCTGGTGGGGCCCCTCGTGCACGCAGAGGTGCGAGCCCACGCCGTGGCCCGTGCCGTGACCAAAGTCGTAGCCCTCCTGCCACATGGCGTAGCGCGCCGCCAGGTCGAGCTGCAAGCCCGTGGTGCCCTCGGGGAAGCGGCAGCGCGACAGGGCGATGTGGCCCTTCAGGACGAGCGTGTAGACGCGGCGCTCCTCGTCGGTGAGCGGGCCCAGGGGGATGGTGCGCGTCACGTCGGTGGTGCCGTCGATGTATTGCGCCCCGCTGTCGAGCAGCAGGAAGCCGCGGGGCAGGAGGGGGGCGTCGGTGTCGGGCGTGGCCTCATAGTGGACGATGGCGCCGTGGGGCCCGTAGGCGGCTATGGTGGCAAAGCTCAGGCCGCGGAAGCCCTCCTCCCTGGCGCGCTCGGCGGTGAGCAGGCGGTCGACGTCCATCTCGGTGAGCCGCCCGCCACCGGCCATGGCATCGTCGAGCCGGCGGCGAAAGCGCACCAGGGCCGCGCCGTCGCGCAGCATGGCACGGCGGAAGCCCTCCGCCTCGGCCTCGTTCTTCACGGCGCGCTCGTGCTCTACGCCCGACGGGACGATGTCCAGCGTGGCCCCGGACCCGGCAGCGGCGTCGACGACGGCCTGCGGCACAGATGGGTCGACCAGCAGCTTACACTCCGACGCCGGGCTCGCACGCAACGCCTCAGGCCAGGCGTCGTAGGGCCGCACGCCGATGCCCAGCGCTTCGAGCCGGGCGGCCACGGCAGGCGTCACCTTGCGGGCGTCGGCAAAGAGCGTGCCCCCGCCATCCTCTACGAGCAGCCAGGCCGTAACGACGGGGTTGTAGGGGATGTCGTTGCCGCGCAGGTTGAGCAGCCAGGCAATGTCGGCCCCGTTGCCCACGAGGCGAACCGTCGGGCCGGGCCCGAAAGCGCGGTCGTCGGCCCGCAGCTGTTCGAGCTTCGCGGCCGCCGTCTGGCCGGCCAGCTCGTCGGGCTGCACCTCGAAGGGAGCATCGGGCAGGGCGGGGCGGTCGGGCCAGAGGGCGTCGACGTCGGCCTCGGGCAGGGGGCAGAGCGCGAGGCCGTCGCCAAGCTGCTCGGAAAGGCGGCGACAGTCGGCGCGCGCTATGGCCTCATACGGCACAGCCACCTCGCCCACAACGTGCAGCTCTTGCAGCCACCGGGCCGGCGTGGGCGTGCCGGTCGCTCCCTCGCGCATCAGGCTGAAGGGCGTTCCCGAGAGCACCTCTTCGGCCGCCAGCCAATAGCGCGAGTCGGTCCAGAGCGCGGCGTCAGTGGCCGCGACGACGGCCGTTCCGGCCGAACCCGTAAAACCCGTGAGCCACTCGCGCAGCTTCCAGCGGTCGAGGGGATACTCGTTGCCATGGGGGTCGCCCGTGGGCACAACGACGGCGGCCCATCCGCGGGCGGCCATCAGGCGGCGCAGGGCCGCCACTCTTTCGGTGATGTGTGAACCATTCATACGTGTGTCGTTATATAAAAACAAAGCGCGGCAGCAAAGCCCGCAGGCCGCGGCCGCCGCAGAAAAGGCCGCGCACGCGGGCCCCTCGCCACAAAGGTACGACAACCTGCGCCACTTGCCGGACATTTAGCCTTTATTAAAGAAAAAAGCCCCGTCCGCTCCGCCGGCGGCCGAGGGATTATTCGTAATTTTGCTACGCGGTTGAGCGGGAGAGCCCGCGCCCCGGCCCGCACGCCACACGCGCCACGGCCGGGGCCGCATGAAACGACAACGACAACTTTTCTATAAAACATTACGACTATGGAATTTCTGACAAACGAGAAACTGACAATCGTCGGCGCCGCCGGCATGATCGGTTCTAACATGGCCCAGTGTGCAGCCATGATGCGTCTCACCCCCAACATCTGCCTGTATGACGTTTACGCCCCGGGCCTGGAAGGCGTGGTCGAGGAAATGCGCCACTGCGGTTTCGAGGGTGTCAACTTTACGTTCACCACCGACGTGAAGGAAGCCCTCACGGGTTCCAAATACATCATATCTTCGGGCGGCGCTCCCCGCAAACAGGGCATGACGCGCGAAGACCTGCTCAAGGGCAACGCCGGCGTGGCCGAGCAGCTGGGTAAAGACATCAAGAGCTACTGCCCCGACGTGAAGCACGTGGTCATCATCTTCAACCCCGCCGACATCACGGGCCTCGTAACGCTGCTGTGGTCGGGCCTGAAGCCCTCGCAGGTGACGACGCTCGCTGCCCTCGACAGCATCCGCCTGCAAAGCGAGCTGGCCAAGCACTTCGGCGTGGAGCAGAGCCGCGTGACGGGCTGCCGCACCTATGGCGGCCACGGCGAGCAGATGGCCGTCTTCGCCTCGACGGCCAAGGTGGACGGCACGCCCCTGACGGACCTCATCGGCACCGACAAACTGACGAAAGAGCAGTGGGCCGACATCCAGCAGAAGGTGGTGAAGGGCGGAGCCAACATCATCAACCTGCGCGGCCGCTCCTCGTTCCAGAGCCCGGCCTACGTATCGGTGGAGATGATACGCGCCGCCATGGGCGGAGCTCCCTTCAGCTGGCCCGCAGGCCGCTACGTTTCGTTCAACGGCATCAGCCACATCATGATGGCCATGGAGGTAACCATCACCGCCAACGGCGCCGCTTATGAAGAGGTGACGGGTACGCCCGAAGAAATGGCTGCCTTGCGCAAGAGCTACGAGCACCTCTGCACGATGCGCGACGAGGTGATTGGTCTCGGCGTGTTGCCGCCCATCGAAAAGTGGGGCGAAATCAACCCGAACCTGCAATAAGCCTCAACCCCCACGCCCGCTCCAAGCGCGGCGCGGACGGCTAAAACACAAAGAGAGCCGCCGGCTGAACGTTCAGCCGGCGGCTCTCGCTTTTTACCGGGGGGCACAGGCCGCTCCCCCGCATCGCTCCGCCCCACATCGCGGCAACGACGGACGCGCCACGCCCGCCCACGGCCTGCCGGGCGCATTTATGACGGGCGGGGAGCGGCTGTCTCACCTTTTTTCCGTATGTTTGCAAGTCGGCCTGCGGCCGTTTCAGCAATAAATCATGAAAAAAGCAACAAAACGCAAGCTACTGATGGCGCTGCGCGCCACGTTCCGCTACCCGCAGCTGGGGCTGTCGTACCTCTTCCCGCGCAACCCGGGCAAATGGCTCTTCGGCTGCCGCACGGGCTTCATGGACAACCCGAAATATCTCTTCCTGCAAGCCCTAGCCGACGGCAGGAAACGCTGCATCTGGATGGCACGCAACGGGGCTCAGCGCGACCGCTTGAAAGCCCTGGGGCTGCCCGTGTGCTACCGCTACTCGCCGGCCGGGATATGGCACACGCTGACGGCGGGCTACGAGTTTTTCTCCCACTATGCCAACGACATCAACTACTGGCTCTCGGGCGGGGCACGCAAGGTGATGCTCTGGCACGGCGTGGGGCTGAAACGGGTGGGCAACCACGCCGGGGCCTCACGCCTGGACCGCCTGCTCGCGCCCGAGCTGTTCGACGTGCCCTACCGCTTCCTGGCGCCATCGCCCTTCATGGCCCGCCATTTCAGCCGCTGCCTGGACATACCGGCCGGGCGCATGGTCGAGGCCACCTATCCGCGCAACGACATTTTCGGGCTGCCCCACGGGGAGCTGCGCGCCCTCATCCGCCGCTACGACCCGGCGCTCGACAAGGCGCTGCCCCGCCCGGAGGCAGGCACCCGCCTCTACCTGTACATGCCCACCTTCCGCGAAACGGGCGAGGACTTCCTGGCCGCGGCGGGCTTCGACTTTGCCGCCCTCGACGCCTTGATGGAGAAGCTGAACGGCCTGTTCCTGCTGAAGCTGCACCCCTTTACGCGGTGGAACGCCGGGGCACTGCGCGCTTTCAGCCACATCGTCGTCCTGCCGAACGACATCGACGTCTACCCGCTGCTGCCCCTGACGCACACGCTCGTGACGGACTACTCGTCCATCTATTACGACTACATTCTCATCCCGGGCAAACGGGTCGTCCTCTTCCCCTTCGACCGCGAAGACTACCTGGCCCGCTGCCGCGACCTGATGTACGACTTCGACGAGTACACCCCGGGCCGCCGCGCACACACCTTCGACGAACTGCTGCGCCTGCTGGAAAGCAACGGACAAAGCTGCACGGACGACGCCGACATACAACGCGTCCGACAGCTCTTCTGGGCCACAGACCGCCGGCTCTACCCGCAGATCGGCTGAGGCAGACGCCACACCCCCAAAGCCCCGTGCGGGCCGCAGCGGACAGCATCCGCAACGGCCCGCACGGGGCTTTTGCACAGACGGGCGGCGTCAGTTGTCGGGGTCGACGCGCTTCAGGCGGCAGCTCACGGGGTAATGGTCGGAGGCGGTGGTGGTGGCGTCGACCTTGCACGAAAACGGCCGCCAGTGGTCGGAGCAGAAAATGTTGTCGATGCGCACCACGATGGCGTCGCGGTTGAACGAACGGCCCAGGCCGTTGCCCGTGGCGCGGTAGGCATCGGTCAGGTCGCCCAGGATGACCCGGTGGGTATAGGAGACGGGCGTGTCGTTAAAGTCGCCGCAGACGATGAGGCTTTCGCCTGCGTGACGGCGGACGAAGCGGGCCACGAGGTCGGCCTGGCGGGCACGCTCGACCGAGGCGGTGGATATTTTCGAAATGAGCAGGCGCGACCCGGCTTTGACGTCGGTCTCTTCGGGCTTGTGCACCATGTCGCGGTAGGTGCCGCGTTCCTCGGCCGAAAGGTGCATCGATTCGAGGTGGCAGTTGACGACGGTGAGCGTGTCGCCCTCGGGCAGGAGCAGACGGAAAGCAGCCGCACCGTTGCTCACGCCGCGACAAACGAGCTCCTTGCCCACGATGGGCCAGGCCGAGAGGCACGACACGACGTTCTGGCCGATACGCACGGTGTCATAATAGGGCGTGCGGCTGCCCGCTGCGTGCGTGAGCTGCTTGCGCACGAAATCGCTTCCGGCCGTGGCCTCCTGCATGCAGACCACGTCGGCCCCGCTCTCCGTAATGTAGCGGCAGACAAGATTGCGCCCGGAGGAGTCGGCCTTTTGCCCGCCAAAATTCATGACGTTGTACGTGAGCACCTTCATGCTGCCGCGGGGAGCGGGCGACGGCAGGTTCAGCGGTGCGTAAGAGCGCACCGTCAGGACGCAACCGGCCACGCCCACAAGCGGTATCCACGCCCGGCGCGGTGCCAGCAGCAGGCTGACGAAGAGCATGGCCACGTCGGCCGCCAGAAAAAAGGGAAACGCCAGACCGACGACGCCGAAGAAACGGCACCACGCGGGATCCAGATAAACACTGCCGGCACAAGCCCACAGGGCAAGCACTGCCGTCCACGACGCCACCGACACTATGCGTGCCAGCCGCGAGACCCGGCGGCGGCCGGAGGGCTTGCGCCGCGGCTTAGCGGCGGCTGTTGCGGAAGAGTTCGTCTTTTTCTTCATCTGTAAGGCTATCGTAGCCCGAACGACGTATCTTGTCGAGTATTTCGTCCACCTTCTGCTCGCGTTCCTTGCGTCGGGCGTTAAAATCGTAGTCGGCATCGCGATCCTTGAAGCGGCCGGGCGCACCGGCCCGCTCACCCTTGCCCCTCTTCAAGAGGCCGCGCACACCATCGCGCAGACGTTCCCAGCGCGAGCGGCGCGGCGTATAGGTGGACCACCCGCCAAAAGGCCGGGCCCCACGAGCCTGATGCCGCCAGTAGAGCAACAGCAACAGACCAAAGAGCATGCCGCCCAAATGGGCCAGGTGAGCTATGTTGGAATTAGAAGAAAAGGCCGAAAGCACCTCAATGACGGCATACCCCGCCACAAAATATTTTGCCTTAATGGGAATGGGCGGAATGAGCAGCATAATGCGCTCCTCGGGAAAGGTCATGCCATATGCCAGCAAGACGCCATAGCACGCACCCGAGGCGCCGATCGTCGTCCACAGGTTGAGGAACTGCGCCCTGGGCATAAGGCTGCTGCCTGTACTGACCATATCATAGTTCTGCATCCCTTCGATAAAATATTGCGCCGTCTGCCACAGCTCCTGGCACAGACCGGCGCCGATGCCGCAGACAAAGTAATAAACAAGGAAGCGCTTGGAGCCGAGCACCTGCTCGATGATGCGCCCGAACATCCAAAGCGAGAACATATTGAAGAAGATGTGCGTAAACTCGCTGTGAAGAAACAGATACGTCACGAGCTGCCATACGGCAAAGTCGCCGGCCAGGACAAAATGGAGGCCGAGCAAGCTCGTCAAGTCGATGCCGTAACGTTCAAAGACGTACTGCGCAAAAAACATCAGTATGTTGATGATGATAAGATTTCGGGTAACGGGAGGAGTTTGTCTGAACATGTAGTCGCCTTTATGAGATGAAAAAACCGCCGGCCCGCAGCCGACCGCAGCAAAATTACTAGAGAATTATACCTTTTCTGCTCTTACCACCGATATGTGCATCCTCTTCTTTTTTATTTGAGTTTCATAGGCTGAAACTAATTTCATCTTTTTGTCTACAGCATCGGGAGTTATTGCAACATTAAATCCTAATCGTCCAACCTGCTTAAACTGTAGGTATGTTTATGCTATCTGAATATTCTTTTTTGTTCTTCGGGCAGTTGCCTGTCTATCTCGTAGAAAGTTTCCTTTTTGTCTAAGATGTCTTGCACATAATCATGAATGCGTGAGGAACGCTCAAGTGCTTTGGACACAACTCTTGTAATAGTTAATCCGTATGCTTCCATGATGGTCATTTTTGTCTGATTACCATGAATCGGGGCATAAAGAGTGTAGTGTGAAGGAAATTCGTTTGCTTCCACTACATCAATAACTGCAACACGTGTAATCCATGCCGACACATACAGATATGTTAAATCGGGGTCGCTTTCGTATTCATCAAGCATGTTGGTGACATTAGCAACGCCATTGGAGATTTTTGTGAGTTCTTTCGCCCCACCAAATATTTTAGAGAACAGTCCCATATTACTGAAATTTAGATAGTACATAGTACATTACCCATATAGGTTTCTACGTCATGCCCAATTTGACGTATCATTTCGTGTTGGTCTGCAAACTCATTGAACTGCCATTCTAACTTATGGTTTCCAAGAGGTATGCTTTTAGAAATCCATTGTATTGTAACTGTTCCGTAGGTTTGGGCGATGTCAAAATATGTACTCGCAGCAGGATTGGCAGCACCGACACGAATGAATGTACTATTTTCCTGAATAATTCGACAATTCTCATTTCCTGTGAGAAAATAATCAACCAATATCGAATATTTCTTTCTCATGCCACCTTGTTTGGCAACAGCATTTGATTGAGCTTTAGAGTCCAAAATGAACTTAAATGCCACAAAAGCAATAATAGCAATTATTATCCACCACATTATTATACAGTTTTAGAATTGATGTGCAAACTTATCAAGAGTTTCTTCAAGTATTTGGTCGAACTCATTTTTATCCACCTTACCCGACTCATACAATTTATTCATCATCTTGATGTTTTGAATGGTCATTGATGACAACATCATTTGAAGTTGTGGATCAACGTCGCCACTCTTAACCATATCAACGACCAAACCACCGAATACATATGCCATATCCTCGTTCATCTTTGCTTTCATCTCATGTGTAAAGACGGTGTCTAACAACTGCTCTACCAAAGAGCGGATGTCACCAGTTGGAAGATTTGTCTTAGATTGGCGGTTTTGTGCTTCCTTCAAGTATATTAGCATAAAGTAGCCGACTGTATGGTTTGGAGAAATGTTGAATGTCTTAGCTTCCTTGGGTATCTCGTTTTTAAGCTTGGATTCCAACATTTCAAAAGAAACTTCATTGAGAAACTCAGAAAGTTGTGCAATAGTGTCGTCTTTAAGTTTAGAAATTGGTTTGCCAGCATTCTCAGACCAGCGAAGGAATGTGCTCACAACCTCAAAGGCATCCTTATCACTCAATAAGTCCATGTTCAATCTAGAAGCAGCAACGATGGCTTTTGCTTCGTTTGGTTTTCTGCGCTTAAAACCTTCCCAGTATTGAGCATTTTGACCATCACCCATAGCATGGACTGCATCCATGATTTTGTTGTTGATATTATGTTGGCTAAGTGAACTTTGTGCCGCTTTCTTTTGCTCAGCAAGTTTTCTCATTTCTTCATTATGTTTATTACCATTATGGTTGATGATGAAGATTACTGCTACAACAATGAGAATAATAATTAGAATTGTCATACGTGTAGTTTCGTTCTATGCCCGATAGCACCCAAACGAGTCTGTTATTAAACGCAGAAGCGTGGTGCCGTATGCCACACTTCTTAATGTACAGGCCCTGAGAAAACCATTGGAAACAGATGTGAGAATAACAGCCCCACGCATATGCGTGGAGACCATTATATCATCTCTTGTTTCCATTGTTTGAAGGTTCTCAGGCTTCGTACATACAAGAAGAAGACATAACGCCTCTTATTTTCAATATGTCTTGGCAAGAGTAGTCTCTAACCAAATACAAAGATAACGAATTTATATGATACACAATCTTAATTTGGATAAAATCAATGATTTGATGATTATTTTATCTATTTGGATTTTATCTATTTGCACCTCTATTGGTCATAAACTACTTATAACGCTGATTTTTGTAGATATTCAACAATTCTCGACAACACTTATTGCTTTTCATCTATTCAATATATTACAAGGAGAATAATGTTTAAGCGTATTCAATCCCATTTAAAGAACTGGCGAATAAGTCCGTGTGGGAACAAAACGGGAACAATAGGCGCAAAATAAAATCGGCTAAGCATTGATATTCAATTACTTAGCCGATTTACTCGTACCCTTGACCGTTCTGTTCTCGAACCAATTTTTAGAGGACTTGGATAAGATTTGGGAGTTGAGGCATTGGATTCCTGACCCCACAAAGCCAATACTTCCACCTAACAAAGTTCAAAGAACGACGGTTTGATTTCTTTTTCGCAAAGATACTGTTTCTTAGGTATATGGCCAAAAGAATACAGAAAAACTTACCCCTAAATTATGGGCAAGCACTTTCAGTAGTGTTTTTGTCAGGGATGGACTTGTAACATATTGGCAGGTAGGGGGATGTATGTCTTCCTACCCCCGTATCCCCGCTTATAATGCCTTCCTTAAGGAAGAGGGGTATGTCTTTAATCCAAGTGCTTTGTCATCCTCAAAATTTTCTACAGAATTTGAGAGGAACTTACTAATCTTGATAATCCTTTCAGTCTTACCTATATTTATTTATGTATAATGGATTAAGAGTATGAAAAGAATTACAAGACAAAGAAGCGAAGAAACAAAACGCAAAATCAGCGCAAGCCTTAAAGGTAAGGCTAAAAGTGCGCAACACAAGAGGGCGATATCAGTTGCCCTCAAAGCCTATTGGGAAACGATTCCTGATTGTATAGATAGTGTGAACAAATAGAAGAGAGGTCTCCACCTCTCTCCATTATCACATTATCAAAAGGGGGAAATGTAGCCTGTAGAGTACATTTCTGAAAAATAAAAAGGAAATTCTTATGAATAGTGAGTTATTTAACATTCGACAGGCTGAAGATAAAAGCCAACTATAAATATCTGTTAGAACGACAGATTCAGTTCAACCAAACGTATAATTCCAAGAATGGGGAATTAACAGGTCTATATTACTCATCCAAGAATGATAAGAGTGTACCATTCAACTTATACATTGCAATAAGCAAACCACAGCAAACATTAACCTTGGAGTTTTCGAGTAAGATACTTGGAGAAGATTATCCCAAGCTCATATCCAAACACACCATTCGTCAATGCCTTGAAAACATCAACAAGTTGGGTATCTGCCTTATTGATGTGGAAGGTATATTGCAAACGGGATGTGTCACCTCTGCAGATGTAACCAAGGATGTACATGCAACCCTATCAGATGAAACCCTGCAAGCATTGTCAATATGGGTAAAGAATTACAGACGCTACAAATGGGATTATTACG
>CALUNU010000013.1 GCA_944322095.1 uncultured Alloprevotella sp. | reverse complement strand
GGCAGGTTTATCAGCTTGGCGGTTTTCTTCCTGCGGTAGACAAGTCTGCTATCCATGATGTTCTTCTCAGTAAGGAAAGCCATATCCACGAAATTGATGCCGCCCATAAAGTAGGAAAAGGTAAACAAGCTCACAGCCAATCGTGTGTAGAAATCCTTGCCATCTACCGGGTAATTGATTACCGAGTGTATCTTTTCCTTTGTCAAGGCTCTCTTCACGGTTTCTTGATGCAGGCGGGAGACCTTGAACTTTCTGAAAGGGTAGTCTTCCTGCTTGATAAATCCTATGTTGATGGCAAGGTTGAATATCGTCCTGACGTTCCTGAACCTTATTCCGATGGTGTTCTCCGACCTGCCCTGCTTCCTTAGCCAAATTTCATATTTCCTTAGCCAGTTGCAGTCCATCTCGGAGAAAGGAATATCCAGATGCCTGTTGAACTTAATGAGGGAGTTGTAGGTCTGTCGGATGGATAACCTGTATCCCGTTCTTTTCTCCTGCTCCAATTCTTGCAGGTATTGCAGGAAAAGTTCTCCTGCTGTTATCGTCTTTGGCTTGGATTGAACTTGCTCCACTAAAGTTGTCGCGGTAAACTCCTTGTTTTCGGATTTCAGTTCCACGAGTTTTGACCTTGCCTCGCAGATTTTGCTGGCTATGAGTTTTTCCAGCATGTCCTTGTCGGCGGCTTCTTCTTTCAGCCTGTTTCTTCCGAAGTCCCAGTCTTCGGGTTTCACCGAAACACCTAAATTGATGTACCGCGCTTTCTTGTCTTTGAATACCCTCACTTTCAAAGGGAGTTCACCGTTCTTCAAAGGCTTGTACTTGTAGCACACAACAGAGATTGTTGTCATTTTGGGTAAAGATTTGGAGAAAGATTCTCCCGCTTTTCCGTGCTTTTCACCAATAAAAAAGAGAGCTACATCGCTGTAACTCTCTGATTTTTAAGTGGTGCCACCAGGAATCGAACCGGGGACACAAGGATTTTCAGTCCTTTGCTCTACCAACTGAGCTATGGCACCTTTTTTGTTGTGAGGGCGTTCCCTCTTGTTTTCGGGTGCAAAGATAAGGGGATATTTTGAATTGACCAAGCGTGGAGGGGATTTTTTTATTTGATCCGGCAAAAATCCGTGTGGAGGGGGGTGCTTGGGTTGGCTTGTGAGGGGGCGCAGCGGGGTAATTGGGGGCTTTATGACGGGGAGCGGAATGGGCTGGTTGTAGAGGCTGGGGCGTGTGCGCTATATGGCAATGCGTTAAAGCGGACGGCGGTGGGCGTCCGCCTTTTAGCGTTGTTTGGGGAGCTTTGCGGGGCGTTTCTGACGATCCATGGGATGTTTCGATGGATCCATCCCATGGAAATGGCGATCCATGGGATGGATTTGGAAATCGATGGGGTGTTTCGAGGTGAAAATTGGGGTTATTTTTTTGCCATATGGTGGCGAAAAACGTGTTTTCTCGGTGGTTTTCGATTTGAGCCGTCGGCTTATCCGCTCATTATCAAGCGTTTCCATTTTTCGATTATTTGCAAGCGACGAGGTCGGCGGCTGAAAATAATGGATTCTCCTTGTTAAAAAACTGCGGCGGCGGCATTTTAGGACGTACTCAGCGGGCGTTGTGCGGAGTGGGAAAGGAACAGAAGGAGCGGCAAAGGGGGATACCTTGCGGCCGAGGCGGGGCGAGAGCGAGTGGCTGCCATGAAAACGAAAGAGGGTGGCCCGAGCGTCTTTTCGACCAGCCGGGCCACCCTCTTTCAAGGAATGTCGGTGCTTACGCCTTTATGCGTAGCTGAACGTGTCGATATAGTTGTACACCGTGCCGACGATGCCGAGCAGGACGACGCCGAGCAGGCAGACAGCCAGGGCCACACGCGTGTAGCCGTCGCTCTTGAACGTGGCGATGGGGCTGTCGCTCGTTTTGATGTACATGGCCTTTACGATGAGCAGGTAGTAGTAGAGCGATATGACCGTGTTGACCAAGGCGATGAACACGAGCAGGTGCTCGCCTGCGTTGAAGGCTGCCATGAACCCGAAGAACTTCGAGAAGAAGCCTGCGAAGGGCGGGATACCGGCCAGCGAGAAGAGGCAGAGCGTCATGAGAAACGCCAGCTTCGGGTTGGTGCGGTAGAGGCCGTCGTAATCGTCGATGTTTATCTTTCCGCTTCGTTGCTCCACGACGTTGATGACGGCAAAGGCGCCGAGATTGGCTGCCATGTAGACGAGCAGGTAGTAGACAAGCGCCGTCATGCCCTGGGCCGTTCCGCCCATGACGGGCAGGATGACGTAGCCGGCCTGCGAAATGGCCGAGAAGGCCATGAAGCGTTTCAGGTTTTTCTGACGGATGGCGAAGAGGTTGGCCACGGTGATGGTGAGGATGATGATCCAGAAGAGCCCGTGGTTCCAAGCTTCGAAGAGAGGCGTCAGGGCAAACACCTTGTAGAGCACCGTAAGGAGCACAAAGGCTGCCGCGCCCTTCGAGACGACGCTGAGATAACCCGTCACGACGGTAGGTGCGCCCTGATAGGTATCGGCCGTCCAGAGGTGGAACGGCACGAGCGATATCTTGAAGCCCATGCCCGTGACGAAGAACGTCATGCCCAGCACGGAGAGGAGGCCCGGACGGAGCTGCGAGAAAAACTCGTCGAAATAGAGCGTGCCGGCGGCTCCGTAGAGCAGCGAAACGCCGTAGAGCAACAGGGCGCTCGAAAAGAGAGCGAGCAGGATGAACTTGGCACCTGCCTCGGCGCTCTCGTAGCGGAGCTTGTCGAAGGCCACAAGACCGGCCAGGGGGATGGAGGCCAGCTCAAGACCGATGAAGAACATGAGGAAGTGGCCGGCAGATATCATAAAGTACATACCCAGCAGGGTGAAGAGCGTGAGCAGATAAAATTCGCCCTGCTTCACCTTGTTTTCCTCGCGGCGGAGCCAGTCGTGAGCCATGAGGAAAACGACGAGGGTGCCGACGTTGAGCACGCTCTTGACGATGGTCATCATGGGCGTGTGCTGGTACATGCCACCGAAAGCCGACGTGGCGGTGTCGCCCGCACAGGGCAGGAGATTGAGCACCGTGTGGAGCGTGAGCAGCACGACGGGCAGGCACGTGTTGTAGACGCCGCGGCCGCTCTTCTTATCGGGGCACATGATGAGGTCGGCCACGAAAAGTATCGTAATGACCAGGAGGAGCGAGAGCTCCTCGTGCATATAAAGGAATTGCGAATAATCCATTTCTACTGTCGGGTTTGATGTTGATTAAATGAACGGATTACATGAGGACACGCCATGGCCGATGTGCTCGATGATGGGAGCCACGCCGCCGCTGACCATGTTCGACACCCACAAGGGGGCCAGACCCAGGCCGGCCACAGCCACGATGAGGCAGATGACGGAGAGGCGCTCGTCCCACGTGGCATCGGTGAGCTTCAGGTGATGCTCGTTCGTGCATGTGCCGTAGAGAATCTTGCCCACAAGGCGCAGAATGTAGACTGCCGTGATGACGATGCTCGTGCAGGCGGCAATGGTGAGCACGCGGTGGAACGTATCGGCGTTTTGGAACGAACCGACAAAGATGGTCATCTCGGCCACGAAGCCGCTCAGGCCGGGCAAACCGAGGTTGGCCAGACCGGCGATGACGTAGCAGACGGAGAGGAAGGGCATGATGCGCATCAGGCCGTTCAGCTCGCGGATGTCGCGCGTATGCGTGCGGCCGTAAATCATACCGATGAGGGCAAAGAAGAGGGCCGTCATCAGTCCGTGGCTCAACATCTGAAGCACGGCACCCGTAGCCGCCGTCTGGTTGACCATGAGGATGGCAAAGAGCACCAGGCCGCAGTGGGATACGGACGAATAGGCGTTGATGTATTTCAGGTCGGTCTGCACGCAAGCGGAGAAGGCTCCGTAGACCACGGAAATGCCCGTGAGGATGAGGAAGATCCAGCCCAGCTCATTCGTGGCCTCGGGCATGAGATACATGGCGATGCGGAAACAGCCGTAGCCGCCGAGCTTCATGAGCACACCGGCGTGAAGCATCGACACGGCCGTGGGGGCCGAGGCGTGACCGTCGGGGCTCCATGTGTGGAAGGGGAAAAGGGCGCCCAGCACGCCGAAGCCGATAAACGTCAGGGGGAACCAGATGCACTGCTGCGCAAAGTCGATGGGGTGAGCGCCGCCCGTGTGGTTGGCAATGTCGACGACGTTCATCGTCTGGCCGCCGGCACCGTAGAAGATGCCGAAAATGCCACACATCAGGAAGGCGGAGCCGCCCATGAGCATGAGCGTGAGCTTCATGGCGGCATATTCCTTCTTGCCGCTGCCCCACACGCCGATGAGGAGGTACATGGGGATGAGGGCGATCTCGTAGAACATGAACATCATGAACATGTCGACCGAAATGAAGAAGCCAAACACACCGAGGCTCAGAAGCGTGAACCAGAGGAAGTATTCCTTGGTGAGCGGCTTGAGCTGCCAGGAAGCAAACGTTCCCGTGAAAACGATGATGGACGACAGCAGCAACATGGCCACCGAGATGCCGTCGACACCTACGGAGTACTTGATATGGAGCGGCTCGAACCAGGTGAACGAAGCCGTATAGAGCATCTCGGCGTCGAGCCCGGCCGCACGGTCGGACAGGAAGGTGACGGTGAGCCAGGCTGCCAGCAGGAGCAGGGCCGAGCTGCCAATCACCATGACGGTGCGCACACCCTTCAGCCCCCGGGCCAACCAAAGCCCGAGCAGCATGAGAAGGGGTATCAGAACGAATAATGATAGAAAATTCATATCGTCAAATGGCTTAAATTATCATGATAAACAACAGGAGAAGAGCACCCAGCAGGAAGACGAAGGCGTACTTCTGCACGCTTCCGCTCTGCAAGCCGCGGATTTCGAAGCCGAGGGCGTTCGTGCCCCATGCCAGGAAGTTGAAGAAGCCGTCCACCACGTGACGGTCGAACCAGGCGATGGGCTTCGATATGTGGGCAAAGATGATGCGGTGCGTAATGAACTGATAAACCTCGTCCATATAGAAGCGGTGGTAGGCCCATTTGTGCAAGCTGCTGAACTGCGAAGCCAGCTTGTCGGCCACGGGCTGCTTGTCGCGGGCATAAATGAAGGTGGCGAGGGCGATGGCCACGATGGCCACGACGATGCTCGTGCCGGCCACCGACCAGTCGAGGTGGATCTGATAGTCGCGTCCGTCGGCGCTCACGTAGCTGCCGAAGTTGAGGGCCCATCCGCAGAAGATGGTTATCAGGGCCAGCACCATCAGGGGGACAGTCATCGTGAGCGGAGCCTCGTGCGGCGTGTGCTCGGCGTGGAGCTGCTTGTTCTCCGTGCCCCAGAATATGCCGTAATACAGACGGAACATGTAGAAGGCCGTCATGCCTGCGATGGCCGTCATGATCCAGCCCATGGCGGGGCTGTATGCAAAGCAGGCCGTCAGAATTTCGTCCTTCGAGAAGAAGCCCGAGAAGGGAGGTATGCCCGAGATGGCCAGGCAGGCGATGAGGAACGTAATGTGCGTGATGGGCATATACTTGCGCAGGCCGCCCATGGCGCTCATCTCGTTGCTGTGAACGGCATGGATGATACACCCGGCGCCAAGGAAGAGAAGAGCCTTGAACATGGCGTGCGTAAACAGATGGAACATCGAAGCCATGTAGCCCAGGCTGCCGGGATGCTCATGGCCGGTGGTAATCTCCGTACAAACGCCGAGCGCCACCATCATGAAGGCAATCTGCGAAATGGTGGAGAAGGCCAGCACGCGCTTGATGTCGCTCTGCACGCAGGCCACCGACGCTGCATAGAACGCAGTGAAGGCGCCCACCCAGGCCACGATGTGCAACGTGTCGGGAGCATACTGTATCCACAAGGGGAAGAGGCGTGCAATCTGGAACACGCCGGCCACCACCATCGTGGCGGCGTGGATGAGGGCGCTGACGGGCGTCGGGCCCTCCATGGCGTCGGGCAGCCAGATGTGCAACGGGAACATGGCACTCTTACCAGCACCACCGATAAACATCAACAGCAGCGCCGTGGGGAGCATGAAGCCACCGGCAGCAAAGCCACGGGCCTCGCCGGCGAAGTCGAAGCTGAACGTTCCGCAGTAGTAGCCGTAGATGAGAATGCCAATGAGGAAAAACATGTCGGCAAAGCGCGTCACGATGAAGGCCTTCTTGGATGCCGCGATGGCCGCGGGCGACGTGTAGTAGAAGCCGATGAGCAAATAGGACGAAACGCCCACGAGCTCCCAGAACAGGTACATCTGGAAAATGTTCGTGGCTACCACCAGTCCGAGCATCGACATGGTGAAAAGGCTCAGGAAGGCATAATAGCGCTGGAAGCCGCGCTCCCCGTGCATATAGCCGAACGAATAGATGTGTACCATGAAAGAAACCGTGGAGATGACGATCAGCATCATGACCGAAATGGGGTCGAGCAGGATGCCCATCTCAAATTTCAGCCCCTCGGCAAAGAAAGGCAGCCACGTGAAGTTGACCACCGGCGGCATGGCCTCGATGACACCTTCGGCCGTGCGGGGCATGGTAAAGAAGTCGTAGGCAGTCATGTACGACAGTATCGTCACAACGGCCAGACAGCACGTGCCAATCAAGCCTGCCGCCCTGTGGCTGAACCATTTTCCCGCAATTCCCAGAAGCAGGAACGAGAGAAACGGGAGCAGAAGTATTAATATTGTGTATTCCATATCAATTGTGTTGCTTACGGTTTGAAAATTGCTTTGTTATCCCGCAGTTCACCATTTCATCTTTTCGAGCTTGCCCACCGATATGTCTTTCAGCATTCGGTAGATGTTGATCATGATGGCAATGGCGATGGCGCTCTCGGCCGCCGAGATGGCGATGGAGAACAGGGCAAAGAAATAGCCCTCGTGTCCGTCGGGGTAAAGCATTCGGTTGAATGCCGCGAAATTGATGTCCGTGGAATTAAGCATCAGCTCGATGGAGAGCAGTATGGCCAGGGTGCTCTTGCGCGTCAGGAAGCCGTAGACGCCTGCGAACATCATAATGGCCGAAATGATGAGAATATATTCCAAATGTATCATAGTCTTATTCCATTTTTAGCGTTTACGGGCAATCAGCAAGCCTGCGACGATGCACGCCAGCAGCAGGACGCTCACGGCCTCGAAAGGCAGGAGGTAGCCGTTCTGGCCGGACGAGAGCATGAAGCGACCCACGCTGTCGATGGTGATGCCTCCCTCCTCGGGAGCCGAAAGGACAGCGGCCTTGAAGCCGTGCTTGAGCAATACGACGAGCACCGTGGCAAAGCCCACGAGCGAAAGCAACGCCGCGAAGAATACCTTTTTCTTTGTACGGTTGTTCACAACATCTTTGGCGCCGCTGGTGAGGAGTATGGAGAACACGTACAGCACGACAATGCCTCCCGCATACACCATCACCTGGACGGAACCCAGGAATGTATAGCCCATAAGGAAATACAGACCGGCCGTACCCAGCAGCACAAAGAGCAGGTACGTGGCAGCCCGGATGATGCTCTTTGTCAGCACCGTCATAAACGAGGACAGAGCGATGAAGACTGCCAGCACGATGAACATAATATTATGCGAATTCATAATGTCTGATTATTTCGTTTCCATTAATTTGCTGCCTTCGTGGTTCAGCTTCCTGACAAGCTTCGAACGGTCGAACACGGCATTCTCAAAACTCTGGTCGAACGTGATGGCGCCGTGCGGGCAGGCCCTCACACACAACTGGCAGAACATGCAGGAGCCAAGATTGTACTCGTAGCTGACAAGACGCTTTTTCTTCTTGCCATCTTCCGTCTCGTAAAATTCGCTCTTCACCGTAATGGTGCCGTTCGGGCATGCCATCTGGCACAGACCGCACCCCACGCACTTGTGCTCGTTGTTCTCGTTGTGGGGCATCGTGAGCGAACCGCGGAAACGGTCGAACATTTTCAGCTCCTTGCGGTTCTCGGGATACTGCTCGGTCATTTTGGGCGTAAAGAGCTCGCGCATCGTCGTCTTCAGGCCGACGCACAGCGTTTTGATGCCCCCGAACAACCCTGCAAGATATGTTTTATCTTCTTTCATAATCAATGTAGTTTTACTCCGTTAGAAATGAAATCCATAAGCTGCCACGATGGCCATAACAACCAGGTTGACCAAGCTGATGGGCACGAGGTATTTCCATTCGAGAGCCAAGATCTGGTCGATACGCAGGCGGGGGAACGTCCAGCGGATCCACATGAGCAGAAAGACAACAAAGAGCGTCTTGCCTACAAACCAGACGATGCCGGGGATATAGTCCATAACACCGTTGAACCCGTCCAGACCGATGATATGCAGCGGCGCCCAGCCTCCGAGGAAGATGGTCGTGGCGATACCCGCCGTGATGAACAGGTTCAGATACTCGGAAAGGTAGTAGAAGCCGAAGTGCATACCCGAGTATTCCGTATGATAACCAGCCGTGAGCTCGCTTTCGCTCTCGGGCAGGTCGAACGGGCCGCGGTTACACTCGGCGTTGCCTGCTATCAGATAGATAAGGAAGGCGATGACGGCGGGCACGTGTCCGCGCACGATGTTCCAGCCCTCAGCATATTGCTGCTCGACGATTTCCGAAATCTGCAACGTGCCGGTCAGCGCCATCATCGTCAGCATGGTCAGGCCGATAGAGAGCTCATAACTGATGATTTGCGCACCGCTACGCATGGCACCGATGAGCGAATACTTGTTGTTGCTGCTCCAACCGGCCAACAGGATGCCCACCACGCCGATGGACGAGGCTGCCAGCATGAAGAACACACCGACGTTGAAGTCAAGGATGTGCGCCCCCTTGTTCCAAGGCAGACAGGCAAACGTCAGCATCGAAGCTATCACGACGAGGAACGGAGCCAGGTTGTGAAGGAAGCGGTCGGACTGGCGCATGCTGATGATTTCCTTTGTCAGCATCTTGAACACGTCGGCAAAGAGCTGCAAAAGTCCCCATTTGCCCACGCGCATCGGGCCCAGACGACACTGGAAGAAAGCGCAAATCTTGCGCTCCATGTAAATGAGGATAATCGCGAACACGGCATAGAGCGTGATGATTGCCAGCGCCACCAGAATACTCTCGGTGAGTATTGCCGCCCACTCGGGCATGACCGACGTGAGCGCCCCGTGTAACCATTGGGATATTACATTAAAATCGAATAACATAACTTCTGTTTATGATAAGTTCGCACCGGGCCGTCGGCCGGCGGCTCTCTGCCGCACGGCCGTGTCCCGGCAGGATGGTTTATCTGTCAATGTCGGGCACTACGTAGTCGACGGTTCCACCGATGGTAATCAGGTCGGCTATCAGGTTGCCGCGGCATGCCGTATCCATAACGGCCACCAGCGGCAGGCCCGTGGCGCGGTAGTGGAGACGGTAGGGCGTCTTGTCGCCATGGCTTTCCAGGAAAACGCCAAACTCGCCACGGCTGCCCTCGACGGCCGTATAGTACGTGCCTTCGGGCACTTTGATGATGGGTTTCGTCTTCTCTTGGAACGGGCCATCGGGGATGTTGTCGATGAGCTGTTCGATGATGTTGAGACTCTCCTTGATTTCATCCATACGTATCATGAGACGTGCGAAGCTGTCGCCCTCCTTACGGGTGATTTCATTGAACTCTACCCGGTCGTAAGCAGCATAAGGCATGCGCTTGCGCACATCGTTATGCCAGCCGGAGGCACGTCCCGTACCGCCCGTACAGCCAAACGAGATGACGTCGTCGAGCGAAAGTATGCCGACGCCGTCCATACGGTTGCGGGCAATGACGTTGTTGATGAAAATGTCGAAATATTCCTGCAAATTCTTGCGCATATAGGGGATAAACTCCTTGACACGCTTTACAAAATTGGGATGCAGGTCGGCCATGACGCCGCCAATCGTGTTGTAGTTGAGGATGAGGCGGCCGCCGCAGGTTTCCTCGAAAATGTCGAGTATCTTCTCGCGGTCGCGGAAACCGTAGAGGAAGGCTGTCGTGGCCCCCAGGTCCTGACAGAGGCAGGAGAAGAAAAGGATGTGCGAATCGATACGCTGCAACTCGTCCATGATGGTGCGTATCACCTTGACGCGGTCGCTCACCTCGATGCCCATGGCCTGCTCAATGCACAGGCAGAGGGCGTGGCGGTTCTGCATGGCGCCCAGATAGTCGAGGCGGTCGGTCAGGGCCAGCGTCTGCGGATAGGTGAGGCTTTCGTTGAGCTTCTCGACGCCGCGGTGGATATATCCCAGCACGGGGTCGATTTTCCGTATCACCTCGCCGTCGAGGCTCACGCGGAAGTGGAGCACGCCGTGGGTCGAGGGGTGCTGCGGGCCGATGTTGACGACGTATTCGCCCTCTTCGAAGATGGGGTGCGTTTCCTTCACGACGGTGCCGTCGGGGTTGAGCACGTAGCTCTCCGTCACGTCGGCCAGCGGCTCGTTGGTCATGCGCAGCGGGTTTTCCTTCTCGGGCTCATCGTCCTTGCGGAAGGGATAGCCCACCCAGTCCTCGCGCAGGAAGATGCGGCGCATGTCGGGGTGGCCCGTAAACTTGATGCCGTAGAAGTCGTAGACCTCGCGTTCGTAGATGTTTGCTATTTTCCAAATGTCGCTCACGCTCGGGAGCATCGGGTTCTCGCGGTCGGTCGTAGCTGTTTTCAGCGCCGCGCGCTCACCCGTTTCGGTCGACTCCAACGTATAGACAACGCCGAGGCCGCCCTCCTCGCCCCAGTCCATGCCGGTGAGCGTTTCCAGGAAGTTCATCTTCTGCTCACGGCGCAGGCGGAGCATTTCCTCGCGCAGGTTCTCGGGTGCAACGGTTCTTATGTCAAGATTCATGCCTGTTCCTCCTCGCTAAAAATTTCTTTTTCCTTTTCGCGGACAGCCTCCTTGGCGAAGGGGTCCTTTTCCTTGCGGTTGACGGTGCCGAAGAAGTTTTCCACCTTCACCTTACGCTGAAGCTGCATCATTCCGTAGAGGAACGACTCGGGGCGGGGCGGACAGCCGGGCACGTAGACGTCGACGGGGATGACGGTGTCGACGCCGCGCACCACGTGGTACGACTTCGTGAACGGTCCGCCGCTGATGGAGCAGCCGCCGATGGCCACCACATACTTCGGGTCGGCCATCTGGTCGTAGAGGCGCTTCAACACGGGCGCCATCTTCGTCGTTATCGTTCCGCTCACCAGGATGACGTCGGCCTGACGCGGACTGTTGCGCGTCACCTCGAAGCCAAAACGGGCGATGTCGTAACGCGCGGCGCAGACGGCCATAAACTCGATGCCGC
Source organism: uncultured Alloprevotella sp. (assembly GCA_944322095.1). Classification (GTDB taxonomy): domain Bacteria; phylum Bacteroidota; class Bacteroidia; order Bacteroidales; family Bacteroidaceae; genus Alloprevotella. The sequence continues at coordinate 56,904 of CALUNU010000013.1, read as the reverse complement.
AGCAGCTCGTGGCAAACGTCAGCGGCCAGAGCGAATTGCTGCGTCCCCAGTCGATCAGATCGTCCAGCTTGCGCACGACGACGTTGGCGCCGCCAGCGTTGAGCTCGGCCACGAGCTTTTCGAAGGTTTCGTTGTCCTTAAACTCTTCGTAAGGGATCGACTTGATGTTTGGTTTCTTCATCACTGCCATTTCAACGCTCCTTTCCTCCAGGCATAGGCCAGGCCCAGAACTAAGATGAACAGGAAGAAGAGCACGCTCCAAAGGCCGGCCGGGCCCAGCGAACGCATCACGACGGCCCACGGAAAGAGGAACATCGTCTCGACGTCGAACATCAGGAACAAGATGGCAAAGAGATAGTAGCCCACGCGAAACTGCATCCATGAGCGGCCGCGCGTCGGGATACCACATTCATAAGCCTCTTCCTTTTGCTTGTTGTAGGAGCGTGGCGAAATCAGCTTCGCCAATATCACCACTATACCCACGAAAGCAATACCTGTAAGCAGTGTTGTCACTAATAAGGTAAAGTTCATAGCTCTAATGTGTTGTTAATATACTTGTTTGTTGTTTGTTGATGCGTTGTAAACACCACGGACGCCGCGCCGCAAGGGGCCTCTGCCCCACCCCTCCGCACACAAAAAAGGCGCAAACGAACCTCGTGCCCGCCTGCGTATCTGAGCTGCGAAAGTGCTCCACCGATGTGGGGCAAGCGAAATGGCTTCTCATCCACGTCGTCCGTCTTAGGCCCGCAAAGTTACAAATTTTGCCGGACGAATGTAAAGCGCGCTTGACAGAAAATGCCACCCGCAACTTAATTTTAACCCTTTCGCCCCAAAATTATACAACGGGCACAGGCCGGGGCCGACGTGCTGCCTGTCCGGCTGATTTTCAAGGCGGCCGGCGCAAATAGCCCGGGAGCAACCGCGCTTGACGCGGCGGCAAAACAGACGGCGACACATGCAGACACAACGGGGCCGGGACGCGGCATGCGTGCCGTCCCGGCCCCGTTGCGGCGCAGCGCCGTCCGTCGGGGGTGTTTCGGGGTGCCCCGCGGCCGGCGGCCGAGCGTTGTTTATAACAAATCGGGGAGCTCAAACAGGTGCGTTCCGTTGCTCCCTTTAATCAGGATGAGCCGTCCCTCGGGGCGCTCCCCGCCGGCGATGGCGGCCTTCACCTCGTCGACGCTGGCAAAATGGCGGCTGCACGGCAGTTCGCAGGACGCAAACTCGGGGCCCACGAGCCACACGGCCTCGCAGCCCAACGCGCCGGCCCGGGCAGCCACGCGGCGATGCTCCTCGGCCGATGCCTCGCCCAGCTCGCGCATGTCGCCGAGAATGACCATCTTGTGCGGATGGGGGATGAGCGCGAAGTTGTCGAGCGCGGCCTTCATGCTCGTCGGGTTGGCATTGTAGGCGTCGACGATGAGCGTGTTGCGGTCCGTCTGCCTCAGCTCCGAACGGCTGTTGCTCGGCACGTAGCTTTCGAGGGCCGACGTGATGCGTGCGGGCTCCACGCCAAAGCGCATGCCCACGGCCACGGCTGCCAGCACGTTCCACAGGTTGTACGCCCCGATGAGATGCGTCTGCACCTCGTGCCACGTCCCGCCGGCCGGCCGCCAGCGCAGCCGCAGGAAGGGCGCGCACGCCGTCACCTCGCCCTCGACGTCGCACCCCAGCCCGGGCTCGCCGTAAGTGAAGCGGGGCAAACTGCCGGCGATGCCTTCGAGCACGGTGTCGCCCTTGTGCAGGAAGATAAAGCCCTCGGGGCTGCGGCGCAGCCAGTCGTAGAGCTCGCCCTTGGTGTGCACAACGCCGTCGAACGAGCCGAAGCCCTCCAAATGGGCCCGGCCCACGTTGGTGATGAGCCCGCAGTCGGGCTCGACGATGCCGCTCAGCCGGGCAATCTCGCCGGGATGGTTGGCCCCCGTCTCGACGACGGCCAGCTCGTGCTCCGGGCGCAGGCGCAGCAGCGTCTTGGGCACGCCTATGTGGTTGTTGAAGTTGCCCTCGGTGGCCAGCACGTTATAGCGCCCGCGCAGCACGGCAGCCGTCAGCTCCTTGGTCGTGGTTTTCCCGTTCGTACCCGTTATCTGCACGATGCGCGTGCCCAGGCGCCGGCGGTGCTCGGTGGCCAGACGTTGCAGCGTGGCGAGCACGTCGTCGACGAGGATATAGCGGCCGTCGCCTCCGACGGGCACGGACGGATCGTCCACGACGGCATAGGCACAGCCCGCTTCGAGCGCCGCGGCCGCAAAGGCGTTGCCGTCGAACGTAGCGCCCCTGAGGGCAAAGAACAGGGAGTCCGCCGGGCAGTGGCGCGTATCGGTCGTCACCTCGGGATGGCGGAGGAAGAGCTCATAAAGATCCTTGATATCCATTGCATTCCAAAAGTTAATCGCCGCAGGCGGCGCGAAGGCCCCGGCCCATGCCCGCCTGCGGGGTGCAAAGTTAGCCGAAAAACGCGTACCCGTCCGCCGCGCAGGCGGTTTAATTGCCCTGCGGCAGGCACAAAAGCCCCCCGGCACGCAGCCAGGGCCGCCACGCACCGGGGGCAGCCCCCTCTGCGCCCCTCTGCATCGGCCCGCTGCGACCTTCGCAGGGCGTTACGGCCGGTTTCGCAGGCATTTATTCGTCTATTCCGCGGTTTCTCGCTAATTTTGCGAGGCATACCATTATTATATATATGAATGTACCCCCGTGCGGCTGCCCGATGCAGCCCTACACACCATACAGCCTGAACGTGGGCGGCCGTCTGTTCGAGATGGACGGGCCGCAGGTGATGGGCATCGTCAACGCCACGCCCGACTCGTTCTATGCCCCGTCGCGCACGACCGACGAAAGCGCCGTGGCAGCCCGCGTGCGGCAAATTCTGGCCGAAGGAGGCACGATGATCGACGTCGGAGCCTGCTCGACGCGGCCGGGAGCCACCCCTGTCGACGCCGCAGAAGAGGCCGACCGGCTGCGAAAGGTGCTCCCCGTCGTGATGAGCGAGGCGGGCAACGCCGTCGTATCTGTCGACACGTACCGCGCCGACGTGGCCCGCATGTGCGTCGAAGAGTATGGCGTCCACATCGTCAACGACATCTCGGGCGGCGCGCTCGACGCCGCCATGCTGCCCACGGTGGCAGCCCTTGGCGTGCCCTACGTGCTGATGCACATGGGCGGCGGGGCCGACGCCGTGGGCCGGGCGCCCGTGATGGAGAGCGTGTGCACGTGGCTCTCGGGCCGCGTGCGCCGGCTGCACGAGCTCGGCGTGCACGACATCATTGTCGACCCGGGCTTCGGCTTCGGCAAGAGCACGGCCGACAACTTTGTCCTGCTGGCCCACCTGAGCGACCTCAGCCTGCTCGGCCTGCCCCTGCTCGTGGGCCTCTCGCGCAAGCGCATGGCGTGGCAAACGCTGGACGCCACGCCCGCCACGGCCCTGAACGGCACAACCATACTGAACACCGCGGCCCTCATGCAGGGGGCCCATATCCTGCGCGTCCACGACGTGCGGGCCGCCGTCGAGGCCGTGCGTCTCGTCGGCGCCCTGCGGGACGCCTGCACCGACCATCCAACCCCCGGCACATGATCTCCCTCGGAATAAAAGACGTCATCGACATCGTCCTCGTCGCCCTGCTGCTCTACTACATCTACCGCCTGATGAAAGAGTCGAGCTCGGCCAACATCTTCTCGGGCATCCTCGTCTTTGTGCTCGTGTGGATTCTCGTATCGCAAGTTTTCGAAATGCGCCTGATGGGCAGCATTCTCGACAAACTGGTCAACATGGGCGCCCTGGCCCTCATCATTCTTTTTCAGGAGGAAATACGCCACTTCTTCTCGACCATCGGCTCGCGCCGCAGCACCAACCTCATCCTGCGCCTGGTCACGGGGAAAAAGCGCGAGACCGCCCGCCGCGAAGACATCATGCCCATCGTCATGGCCTGCATGAGCATGAGCAAGCAAAAGGTGGGCGCGCTCATCGTTATCGAGAGAAACGTCGGGCTGAGCGAAATCATCCACTCGGGCGACATCATCAACGCCGACATCAACCAGAGACTCATCGAGAACATCTTCTTCAAGAACAGCCCTCTCCACGACGGCGCAATGGTAATCAGCCACAAACACATCAAAGCCGCCGGCTGCATCCTGCCCGTCTCGCACGACGCCGACATACCCAAGGCCCTCGGCCTGCGCCACCGCGCCGCGTTGGGCATCTCGCAAAAGACCGACTGCCTCGCCATCATCGTATCGGAAGAAACGGGCGGCATCTCCATTGCCCGCGACGGGCAGTTTCACCTGCGCCTCTCGCCCGAAGAGCTCGAACGCAGCCTGACGGAAGCCTGGGAGTAGCCCGCGCGCCCTTTCAGCGGGCAGATTTGCCCGTTTAAGCAAAAACATTTATCTTTGCAGGGCAAAGCACCACCCGGATTAGAACAAAAACTGCAATCGGCCCCAGGCCGGGAACGTAAGAATGAAACGACTGAAAAAGATACGCCTGCACCGCGAAGGCACAGATACGCTGCTCATCGTGCTCGTCTTCCTGCTGGCAGCCAATGCCGTCGTCTATTATGTCGCCGGGGAGCGCTGGCCCGCCGTCTTCTACACGCTGCTGCTGGCCAGCGCCGTCTTCTACGCCATCATTGTCAACTTTTTCCGCTGCCCCATCCGTCTGTTCAACGGCCAGACGGAAAACGTCGTGCTCGCCGCGGCCGACGGCAAGGTGGTGGTGGTCGAGGAAGTGGACGAGAACGAATATTTCCACGACCGGCGCCTGATGATTTCCATCTTCATGTCGCTCACGAACGTCCACGCCAACTGGTTTCCCGTGGACGGACACGTCAAGCTGGTGGAGCACCACAGCGGCAACTTCCACAAAGCATGGCTGCCCAAGGCCAGCTCCGAAAACGAACGCTCCACCATCGTCATAGAAACGCCCGCCGGGCAGGAAATCCTTGTCCGCCAGATTGCAGGCGCCGTGGCCCGGCGCATAGTGACCTATGCCCGCCCCGACGACGAATGCTACATCGACGAGCACCTCGGCTTCATCAAGTTTGGCTCGCGGGTCGACGTGTTTCTGCCGCTGGGCAGCACGCCCCTCGTGCGCGTGGGCCAGAAAGCCGTGGGCAACCAGACCATCGTGGCACGTCTAAATCCACAGGCATGAGCTTGAAAAAACAATTTCCACAAATCATCACCAGCTGCAACCTCCTCTGCGGATGCGTTGCAGCTGTTTTTGCGTTGCATGGCAACTATCCCCTGGCGCTGGCGTTCATCGTCGGCGGCGCCGTGTTCGACTTTTTCGACGGCTTTGCCGCCCGCCTGCTGGGCGTGGCCGGCCCCTTCGGCCGCGAGCTCGACTCGCTGGCCGACGACATCACCTTCGGCTTTGCGCCGGCCGCCGTCGTGGCCAGCCTCCTCGGCGAAGCCACCTTTCCCGGCCTGCCCCCCGCCATGGCAGCCTACATGCCATGGGCAGGCTTCCTGATAGCAGCTTTCTCGGCGTTGCGCCTGGCCAAGTTTAACCTCGACGAACGCCAGACCATGGGCTTCATCGGCCTGCCCACGCCGGCCAACGCCCTCTTCTGGGCCTCGCTCGCCCTCGGTCTGCACGACGACATCGCCCACATCGCCTGCGGCGGCTGGCTCGTCCTGGCCGGCATCGTCCTGTCGTGCTGGCTACTCGTGAGCGAGATCCCCATGTTCGCCTTAAAGTTCAAACACTTCGGCTGGCGCGACAACCGCCTGCGCTACGTTTTCATCTTTCTGGCCGGCTTCCTCGTCGGCGCCTTCGGGTGGCGCGGCCTGCCGTTCGTCGTCGTGCTCTACGTGCTCCTGTCGCTGGCAGCCAACGCCCGCAAGCACTGAGCCACGCCGGCATGGCACGCTTTTTGTACCGTTACCGGTCAAGAAGCATCATCTAAAAACAAAACAAGAAAATGAAAGCCCTCGGTTGTCTTTTTGCCCTCGTCTTCATCCTTTTTGCGTTCTTCATGGCCGCCGTCGGAGGCACCTGGCGTGCCATACGCAGCCCGCGCCGTCCCGGCCCGCGCGATGAGGGAAGCACCACGCACGAGCCGCGGCGCACCGACCGCCGGCGGAAAAAGAAAATCGGGAAGGACGAAGGCACCTATATCGACTTCGAAGAAATCAAATAAGAACTTCCCACGCTACCAACGAAACAGCCACGGCACGACGGGCAACTTCCCGTTATGCCGTGGCTGTTTCGTTGGCGTGTGGGCCTACAATTTGTTTTGCTTCAGCCGCTCGACGTAGGCGTCTATGCGGTGCAGCTCGGCGGGTATGTCGATGCGCTGCGGGCAATGGGGGCTACACTGGCCACACCCGATGCAGTGGCTGGCCTGGCGCAGCTTGGGCACGTTGCGGTCGTAGCCCACGAGCCAGGCGCGGCGGGCGCGACGATAGCCGGGCTCCTGCGCGCTCTCGGGCACGTTGCCCTCGTTCAGGCATTTGTTGTAATGGAGCAGAATGGCGGGAATATCGATGCCATAAGGGCAAGGCATGCAGTATTTGCAGTCGTTGCAGGGGATGGTGTCGAACTGCATCATGCGGTCGGCCGCACGCTGCAAAAAGGCGAACTCCTCGTCGCTCAACGGCCGGAGCGGACTGTACGTGCGCAGGTTGTCCTGCAAATGCTCCATGCGCGTCATGCCGCTCAGCACGGTGAGCACGCCGGGAAAACTCCCCGCAAAACGAAAAGCCCACGACGCCACGCTCCGCTCGGGCTCGCGCTGCTTGAGCATGGCCACGATGCCGTCGGGCACGTTCGAGAGGCGCCCGCCCAAAAGGGGCTCCATGATGACGGCCGGGATGTGGCGTTTCGCCAGTTCGTTGTAGAGGTATTCCGCATTGGTGTTGTTGGGATTGATTTCCTTGGCATATTTCCAGTCGAGGTAGTTGAGCTGAATCTGCACGAAGTCCCAATGATACTTGTCGTGCTCGGCCAGCAGGCGGTCGAAGACGGCCACGTCGCCATGGTAGGAAAAGCCAAGGTTGCGGATGCGCCCGGCCTTGCGTTCGTCCAAAAGAAAACTGAGCACACCGTTGTCGATGTAGCGTTTCTCGTATTCTTCCATGCCGCCGCCCATACCGATGCCGTGCAACAGGTAATAGTCGATATGGTCGGTCTGCAAGTCTTTCAGCGAGTTGCGGTACATCGCGATAGAAGCCTCGCGCGGCCACGTTTCGGGGGCAAAGTTCGAGAGCTTGGTGGCAACGAAATAGCTGTTGCGCGGATGGCGCGCCAGGGCAATGCCCGTGGCCTTCTCCGACAGCCCCCGGCAATAGGCGGGCGACGTGTCGAAATAGTTGACGCCGTGGGCAATGGCGTAGTCGACCATGCGGTTCACCATCTCCTGGTCAATGTCCTCGTTCCCCTCGCGGGCCGAGCGTCCGCCCACCGAGGGCAGGCGCATCATCCCGAAACCGAGCAGCGACACCTTGTCGCCGGTCGAGGGGTTCGTGCGGCGCGTCATCTCGCCCATGGCGGGCTCCTCAGGGGGCGTTTCCTTGCCCCCGCGGCACCCTGCCAGCGCTGTGGCTGCCAGGCCGGCCGCTCCCGCCACCTTGAAGAAGTCGCGGCGGTTCATCGCTTTCTTTTTATCCATAAACGTCGCGTTTTTTCGTTATATTTCCCTGTGTACCTCGTGCCCTTCCACGTAAATCGCACTGAACGGCCGCGCCGGGCAAAGGTTCTCGCAAGCTCCGCAACCGATGCAGCGCTCCTCGTTGACCACCGGTATCTTGGGCGAAGCGGGATCGGCCTCGACCGAGGGCACCATCTGGATGGCTCCCGTGGGGCAATGGCGGGCGCAGTTGCCACACGCCACGCCGTCGGTCAGCGGCACGCAGTTCTGCCTGATCCACACGGCGTGGCCCGTCTGTATCGACGATTTCTCGGCCACCGTGACCGGGCGTATTGCCCCCGCCGGGCACACCTCGCCACACTTCGTACACTCCGGCCGGCAGTAGCCCCGCTCATAGCTCATCTCGGGCTGCATCAGTCGCCCCAGGTCGGTGGACGGCCGCAGCACCCCGTTCGGACACACCGACACGCAGAGCTGGCAGGCGGTGCAATGCTGGGCAAAATGCTGGGCGCTCCATGCTCCCGCCGGCACAAGCGGCACGGCGCGATGGGGCACCTGCTTGTCCTCGATGACGGCCAGACCGCCGTCCACCTTTTTCCCCTGCGCTTTCAGAGCGGCCGCCGTGGCTGCCATGGCCGTAGCCGTCAGAAAGGTGCGGCGGCCTCCGTCGGACGGTCCGTCGGCGGCAGCGGCCTCATCGGGCACGGCGGCAGCCCTCTTCGCGGGGTGCTTATAGCTGATGGCTCCCTTGTGGCACGTTGCGATGCAGTCCATGCACGCCACGCAACGGCTGTAATCGATCTGGTGGTGGGCAATGTCGATGCAAGAGGCCTTGCAGTTGCGCTCACACAGCTTGCAGTTCACGCAACGGTCGGCGTCGATCACCGGCTTCAGCCACGAATAGCGCGCCAGGAAACCCAGCACCGTCCCCACGGGACAGATGGTGTTGCAATAAGTGCGCCCGCCGCGCCACGCCAGCACACCTATTATAATAAAGGAAAGCAGGGCGATGATAAATGTGGGCAGCCCCTTTATCCACACCTCCGTTTCGTAGAAAGCATAGCTGTCGACCCGCTCGGCCACATAGGCCAGCAGATTGTTGCCCCAGGCGTATATGGGGGCAAACAGATGGCTCGCCATCCGCCCGTACGAACTGTATGGCGCCAGCAGCGCCACCAGCGGCCCGATGCCGGCCACCAGCGCCAGCACAAAGACCGCCAGCACGCTCCACCTGAGCCACGTCAGGGCGGGCGAATGGGTGTAGCGGTTCTTCTTTCGCTTCCGCCCCGCCCAGGCAAAGACGTCCTGCATCACGCCCAGCGGACAGATAACAGAACAGTAGACCCGACCCAGCACGAGCGTGAGCACCACGAGCAGCGCCACGACGCCCACGTTGAGCGCCAGCAGCGCCGGCAGAAACTGCACCCGGGCCGTCCAGCCCAACCAGGCGTGGAGCGTCCCCGTAAAATCGAGAAAGAGCAGCGTAACGGCTGCGAAAAACACGACGGCAAGCACACGTCTTATTTTACGTAGCATAAATCTTTTCTTTTGATGGATTGGTTGCAAAGTTACCCCGCCCCTGTCTTTTCCAGCTTACCACTTTTACGGAAAAGCCTCACCATAATACTGATTTTCGCAGCCACCGCCTGCGCAGTCAGCCGTCCAAGCCCTCGAACATACGGGTGCTCAGATATTTTTCGGCCCGGTCGGGGAAAACAACAACGATGCGGCCGCCGTCTATCCTTTCGGCCGTGCGCATGGCGGCGAGCATGGCCGCGCCGCTGCTCATGCCTGCAAAAATGCCCTCGCAGGCAATGATGCGGCGGGCCGTGTCTATGGCCTCCTCGCTCCCTATCATCTCCTGCACGTCGATGAGCGACTCGTCGTAGATGGCCGGCACAATGGCCTCCTCCATGTTTTTCAATCCCTGAATGTAGTGGCCCCGCACGGGGTGAGCGCACACGCAGCGAATGTCGGGGTTCATCATCTTCAAGAAGCGCGAAAGGCCCATGAGCGTGCCCGACGTGCCGAGCGCACACACCAGATAATCGATCTGCCCCTCCATCTGCTGCCATATTTCCAGCGCGGTACTTTCGTAATGGGCCAGATAGTTGCACGCGTTCGAGAACTGGTCGGGCATGAAATAGCGGTCGGGGTGCTCGCCCACCAGGCGGCGCGCCAGACGGATGGCCCCATCCGTGCCCTCGTCGGCAGGTGTGAGGCGCACGGTGGCACCATAGGCGCGTATCATCTGCCTGCGCTCCACCGATACGGCGCGGCTCATCACAATCTCCACGCGATAGCCCCTGACGGCGCCGATGGCGGCCAAGGCAATGCCCGTGTTGCCCGACGTGGGCTCAATGATGGTCATGCCCGGGCGGAGCCTGCCGCTCCGCTCGGCCTCTTCCACCATTTTCAGAGCGATGCGGTCTTTGATGCTGCCCGTCGGGTTGAACCCTTCCAGCTTGGCAAATATCGAAACGCGGGGATTGGGCGAGAGTTTCGCGATGCGCACCATCGGCGTCTGCCCGACGGTCTCTAAAATGTTGTTGCTGTACATCTTTGCCTCCTTGTTATGAATGACGGCCGCCGCATGCGGGGGATAGCTTCCGCCCCCCTGCTTTCGGGCACCCGCCCGGCTGGCTCTGCGTGCAAATATAAGAAATATGTGGCCGCTCAAAGGGGCTGACTGGCTTTATTTTCGAAAATAGCGCCGCCGCCAACTCTCAGAAAGACGCGAAGATAGAGCCACACAATGCTACGGAGCTCCTGCTGCCGGCCTTCTTCTGTGCGCTATTTGGCAAAACGCTGTTTTTCCAAAAAATAATGACAGGGCGGGGCACGCGTTTCAGCTTTCGGGGAGGGGCGTTTCGCCTTAAAATGGCGTCGGGTTCGCGACAACAGGCCTTGGATTTCTGAATCCATGGGATGGATTTTGAAATCCAAGGCCTGTTGTTGGCCAAGCAAGGCCTGCATTTTGTGCAAAAATGGGCTGAAATGGGCCTGTTGCGGGGCCTTCTGCAAGCAGCAAAAGATGCTATTCGCTATGTATCAGGCGAATAGGAAAATTCATCAGTTGCCAGCCCCTTGCAGGCGTGGAAAAAGAAGGCTGCCACGGCGTTAAAAACTGTTTACGCCTTGCTGCTCGGGAGCCCCGGCGGGCAACGGCCGCGTCGCGCACACTCACTGCTTACATAGCCACGGCCCCGCACGCTTCCTCAGGGGAGAGGGTGGCGTGCGGGACCGCGTTGTATGAAAAAGATGCCTTTCGTCCGGCCGGTGGCAGGACGGAGGGGGCGTTATGCGCGCTCGATGTAGGCCAGGGCGTCGCCCTTGCTCACGTGGCCGCCCTGCTTGGCTGCCACCTCAACGAGCTTGCCGCCCAGCGCTGCGGGGATTTCGATGATTTGTCCGTGCGTGTTCTCGATGTAACAGAAGCGCTCGCCCTCGGCATAGGTCTTGCCGATGTAGGGCTCAATGGCTTTGACGCATTCGCCGTCGCCGCCGATTTCCCACAGCACGATGCCGCTCTCGGGAGCCACAACGGCATCGGCCTTGGCGTGCTTGAAGGCCGTAGCTTCTTCGAGGCTCATGTGGCCGGCCGATTGCTTGTCCTTGGCGGCTTGCAGGTCGGCCAGGAAACGTTTCTTGGCTACGCCGCTCTTGTAGTCGCGATACTGCTTTTCGTGCATGGCAAACTCGTAAAGCTCCTCCTGGTCGGGGCCTTCGTCCCAGCCGTTCTCGGCCATCTCCTTGCGGAAGCGGTCGAGGTCGTCGGGATAGTTTTCCTGCGGGTCGGTGGTGGAGAACTCGTAGCCCTTTTCCTTGGCCAACGCAACGATTTCGGGCGCCACCTCTCCGGGCAGTTTTCCGCTCTTGCCGAGAATCATGCCCCACATGTTGTCGTCCATCATGGAGAAGCGCGGTTTGTCCTGCGACTGCATGAGGAGGTTCATCAGGGCAATGTTCTTCACATACTGGCTGAACGGCGTCACGAGGGGAGGATAGCCCACGCGCGGCCATACGTAGGCCACTTCGTCGAAGAGGCGCACCAGGAGCTCGTCCTCGGAGAGTTCCTTTTCGCCCTTCTTGGCAAGGTTCATGTTGATGGCGTTCATAACGCCTTTGAGGTCGGCCATCATGGAGCCCATCATGCCGCCGGGCAGACCGCAGCCGAGGAGGAGCGAGCTCATAAGCTTGTTGTTGGGGTCCATGAAGTAGCCCAGGAAGTCGTCCATGAATTCCTGCGTGAGGGCGCGGGCCTCCATGTAAGCCTCCATGTTGACTTCGGGCACGTCGAAGCCGTAGTGTTTCAGCATCGACTGGACGGAGAGCACGTCGGCGTGGCCCTTACCCCAGGAAAGGGGCTCCATGGCGACGTCGACGATGTCGCAGCCGTTCTTGCACACTTCGAGGATGCTGGCCATGACGAGGCCGGGGCCGTTGTGGCCGTGGTATTGCACTACGACCTCGGGGTGCTTCGTCTTAATCATGCCGCAGAGCTTGCCCAAGAGGGCGGGCTGGCCGATGCCGGCCATGTCTTTCAAGCAGATTTCGGGGGCGCCGGCCTCGATGAGCTGGTCGGCGATGGCGCTGTAATATTCAGCCGTGTGAATGGGCGAATTGGTGATGCAGAGCGTGGCCTGAGGCGTCATACCGGCTTCGAGCGCATAATGAATGGAGGGGATAATGTTGCGCACGTCGTTCAAGCCGCAAAAAATGCGGGGGATGTCGACGCCCTGAGCGTGCTTCACCTTGTATTGCAGGCGGCGAAGATCGGCCGGGCAGGGGAACATGCGCAGGGCATTCAGGCCGCGGTCGAGCATGTGCGTCTTGATGCCGGCTTCGTTGAAGGGCTTCGTAAAGGCGCGGACAGCCTGGTTGGGGTTCTCGCCATAAAGGAGGTTCACTTGCTCAAAGGCTCCGCCGTTGGTCTCGACGCGGGCGAAGCAACCCATCTTGATGATGACGGGGGCTATGCGCTCCAACTGGTCCTTGCGCGGCTGGAACTTGCCAGCCGACTGGAACATGTCGCGATAGACGAGGCTGAACTGTATCTTTCTTTTCATATCCAATATGTGTGGTAAAGTTTTGTCGTTTCCTCGGGCCTATCCGGCCCAAACGCCCACAAAGTTAAGGATTTATTTCATACAATCCGCCAAAGGCGGACAAGCGATGGCGCTTTTTTAGAAGTTTTTCGCCGCCGGAGGGCTCAAATGTAAGCCCCGCTTGCTATTGCACGACTTTTACGGAAGTGTGCAATAAGGAATTCAATTGACAATGGACAATGGACAATTGACAATTAGGAATGGACAGAGGACAATTGAAAAGCACTTGCTCTCAATTGTCCTCTGTCAACCCTCCATTGCACATTGTCAATTGTCAATTCTCAATTGTCAATTGTCAATTCTCCACTGTCACCTTATATTGCCGCGGATACGCTGCAAGTAGGCGTCGAGGGCCCCTGCGTCGCGGCGGTCTATGATGTCGAGCAGGGCGGTCAGCTCGTCGCGAATTTTCGACACCTGGCCGCCCGTGCGCGGGTTGAACAGAATTTCGCGCAGCAGGCAGTCGTCCTCGCCCAGCACGCCTTTGGCTATTTGCAGATGGCGCTTAAAGGTGGTGCCCGGCGCGTCCTGGTGCTTCATGACGGCGGCAAAGACGAATGTGGAGACGAAGGGGATACTCAGCGAATAGGCCACGGTTTCATCGTGCTCGTCGAACGTGTATTCGCACACGTGAAGACCGAGGCGCGCGTAGAGATCCTTGAAAAAGATGCGCCCCATATAGTCGCCCTCGGAGATGACGATGGCGTTTTCGGAACTGAGCGCCCCGAGGTTGGCAAAGGTGGGGCCGAACATGGGGTGGGTCGACACGTAGCGGCGGCCGCACGTGTCGTAATAGTCTTTCAGGCCCGTTTTCACCGAGGCGATGTCGCTGATGATGCAGTCGGGCGGCAGCAAGGGGACGACGCTGCGAAACACGTCGAGCGTGCGTTCGAGCGTCACGGCGTTAATCACCAGTTCGGGGCGGAAGGCCTCGATTTCCTCGGCTTGCGTGAAGCGCTGCGTGTTGTACATGAAGCGCAGGCGGCGCGGGTCGACGTCGTAGACAGCCGTCTCGTGGTCGAAGCTGAGCAGGTCGACGAAGAACGAGCCCATCTTGCCTGCTCCCAATATGAGGATACGCATCTTTCCTGTCTGTTTATTCCTTGTTCATGATTTCTATCTGCTGGCGCACGCTTTCTTCGTGGATGGCCTCGAAGACAGCTTTCATAAACTCGGCGCTCATGCCGCAGAGCACGCCCTGCGCGCCGCGCTTTTCGAGTATCTCCGAGTAGCGGCTGGCCTGCACGACGGTCATGTTGTGTTCGCGCTTGTACAAGCCGATTTCGCGGCTTACTCTCATGCGACGCGCCAGCAGTTCGAGGATGGAGTTGTCGCATTCATCAATCTGCCTGCGCAGGGTTTCCAGGCTTTCGGTGCTCTGCGTCGCCTCGCGGATGACGAGCTTGTCGAGGATGAAGTCGAGCACGTCGGGCGTCACCTGCTGGGCGGCGTCGCTCCACGCCTCGTCGGGGCAGCAGTGGCTTTCCACCACGAGGCCGTCGAAGCCCAGGTCCATGGCCTGCTGGCAGAGCGGGGCTATGAGCTCGCGCTTGCCGCCGATGTGGCTCGGGTCGCCGAAGATGGGCAGCGCCGGGATGCGGCGGTGGAGCTCAATGGGGATGTGCCACATGGGCAGGTTGCGGTAGAGCTTCTTGTCGTAGGACGAAAAGCCGCGGTGGATGACGCCCAGGCGCGTGATGCCCGCCCCGTTGATGCGTTCCAGGCCACCAATCCAGAGCTCAAGGTCGGGGTTGACGGGGTTTTTCACCAGCACGGGCACGTCGGCGCCGCGCAGCGAGTCGGCCAGTTCCTGCATGGCAAACGGGTTGGCCACCGTGCGTGCGCCCACCCAGAGCAGGTCGATGCCTGCTTCGAGGGCAGCCTCGACGTGGCGCGGCGTAGCCACCTCAGTGGCCACGAGCATGCCCAGCTCCTGCTGCACGCGCTGCATCCACGGCAGGCCCACCGTGCCCACGCCCTCGAAGCCGCCGGGCTTGGTGCGGGGTTTCCAAATGCCCGCGCGGAATATTTTGATGCCCTTCTTGCAGAGCTGCGTGGCGGTGGTCATCACCTGTTCTTCGGTCTCGGCCGAGCAGGGGCCGGCGACGACAACGGGGCGCTTCGGGTCGATGCCCGGGAGACGCAAGGGTTCAAGATGGAGTTCCATGGTCAAGATGTTTTAACGGGTGGATAATGTGTTGAACGTATCGCGGATGCGGCCGAGGGCTTCGGCCATTCTTTCTTCTTTTGCACAGAGGGAAATGCGCACATAGCGCCTGCCGTTCGAGCCGAAGATGAAGCCCGGCGTAATGAACACGCGGCTCTCGCGGAGCACGCGCTCGGTGAGCTCCTCGGCGTCGGCATATGCATCGGGGATGCGGCCCCACAGGAACATGCCCACCTGGGCGGGGTCGCAGGTGCAGCCCAGGGCGTCCATGATGGCGCCGGCCAGATGGCGCCGGCGGGCATATACGTTGACGTTGGCTTCGATGTGCCAGGCCTCGCTGTTTTCGTAGGCACGGGCGGCGGCCAGTTGGAGCGGGCGGAACGTGCCCGAGTCGATGTTGCTCTTCACCTTGAGCACCCAGCTGACAAACTCGGCGTTCGAGGCCAGCATGCCCACGCGCCAGCCCGGCATGTTGTGGCTCTTGCTCATCGAGTTGAACTCGATGCAGCATTCCTTGGCACCGTCCACTTGGAGCAGGCTCCTGCGCTCGCGGTTGAGGATGAAGCTGTACGGATTGTCGTTGACGACGACGATGCCGTGGCGGCGGGCAAAGCCGACCAGGCGCTCGTAGGTCTCCATGCGTGCGGGGGCCCCGGTGGGCATGTGCGGGTAGTTGCTCCACAAAAGGCGCACGCCCGTAAGATCCATGTTTTCCAGCTGGTCAAAGTCGGGCTGCCAGCCCAGCTCGGGGCGCAAGTCGTAATAGACGACCTCGCAGCCCAGCAGGCGACTCAGCGATGTGTAGGTGGGGTAGCCGGGATTGGGCACCAGAACGCGCTCACCGGGGTTCACAAAAGCCAGCGTGACGTGCAGGATGCCCTCCTTCGAGCCGATGAGCGGCTGTATCTCGCTGGCGGGGTCGAGCTCCACCCCATACCAACGCTTGTAGAAGCCGCTCATGGCGCGGCGCAGCTCGGGCGTGCCCGCCGTCGGCTGATAGCCGTGGGCATCGTCGCGGCGTGCCTCGCGGCAGAGGGTTTCGACCGTCTCGGGCGAGGGTGGCATGTCGGGGCTCCCTATGGCCAGGCTGATGATGTCCTGCCCGGCGGCGTTCAGACGGGCTATTTCCTTGCCTTTTCGGCTGAAATAATATTCGCTCACGGTCGCCAGGCGGTCGGCGGGGCGAATGGCGCATGTTTTTTTCTCAACAAGCTGCATATTCTCCGAGTATTTTCAGTTGTTTCGTCAGGGGGCGCACGGCTTCGATGCTCTGCCGGAAGCGCAGATAGTCGCTGTACGTCACGTCGATGTAGAACAGATATTCCCACTCGCGGCCAACGATGGGCAACGACTGTATTTTCGTCAGGTTGATTTTGTAGAAGGTAAAGATGGAGAGCACCTGCGAGAGGCTGCCCTCTTCATGCGGCAAGGTAAAGACAATCGAACTCTTGTCCGTGCGGTCGGGCGTGCGCAAATCGTTGGCAAAGAGCGGGTCGCTCACCAGCAGAAAGCGCGTATAGTTGTGCTTGTTGTCCTCGATGGCCTGTTGGAGCACCTTCATGCCGTAGAGCGGCGCGGCATCTGCCGAGCAGATGGCGGCATGCCCGCGCATACGGTCGCGGGCTATGGCTTCGGCGGCGCCGGCCGTGTCGTCGGCCACGACGGCACGCATTGCCGGGTGAGCTTGCAGGAACTGCCGGCACTGGGCCAGGGCCACCGGGTGCGAGTGGACCTCGGCAATCGTGTCCCAGTTGTCGTCGGGCAGGCAGAGCAGGCTGTGCTCGATGTGCAGCTTGTATTCGCCCACAATGACCTTCCCGCTGGCGCGCAGCAGCTCGTAGTTGTGGAGCAGGCTGCCGGCTATCGTGTTTTCGATGGCCACCATGCCGAGCATTTCGCGGTCGTGCTCCATGCTGCCAAACACGTCTTCGAACGTGTTGCAGCACACCAGCTTGATTTCTTCGCCCGGGAAATATCGGTGGGCGGCCATGTCGTGAAACGAGCCCTCAACGCCTTGTATCGCTATTGTCTTCATCTGTTGCTTGGTTTGAACGAAAAATCCCGCTTCCGGGTGGGAGCGGGATTTTCGCGATTGGTTCTTATTTTTATTTCCTAACGCACGCAACGTCCCGCTTCGCTTGCCCGGCAAAGTAAAAATAAAAACCGAAAAAGTAGGAAGCAGACATTGTCATGGTCGCTGTTTTCTTGTTTGTTCGTGGCAAATGTAGAGCTTTCCGGCCTTACTGCCAAATTTTCATCCGCTTTTTTTCTGTTATATCGACAAATCAGCGATCGAAGCCGACGAAACGCCCCTCCGTCGTCACACCGCGCACCGAAATGCGCAGCCGCGCGCCGTCGTGGCTGCTGTTGAAAAAGACGGCTGTGGCCTTGCCTGCCTCGTCGGCCGTCACCGAGGGGTTCCAGTAGAGCGTGCGGCGCACGTCGTCGGCCGAGGGCAGGTCGATGCCCCGGTAGTTGGGCGAGTAGAAGCGCTTCGGGATGGAAAAGCCGTAGATGATGCGTTTCTCCACCCCCTTCTTGGTGCGCATCAGGGCGAAGTCGGGGTTCGAATAAAGGAAGATGGCCGCCGGCCGGTAGTTGCCGATGTTGCCGCCTGCAAAGGTGAAGCTCTTCGACGGCAGGAAGTTTTCCCAGTCGTCCTGGTTCTCAATGACCACGGCCGACTTTATTTCGTCGGCCAGCATCAGGCCGTTGTCCATCTTCTTGCGCTGCAAGAGCAGGTCGTTGTCGAGAAACACCACGGCCGGGCGGCCCTTGTAGTAGGGCAGGATGACGTCGCCCGGGGCCTGCCCCACGTCGCCGATGGCTTCGAAAAAGCCTTTTACGTAGGGGTCGGTCGTGTCGGTGGCATACTCATAATAGATATCCTCGTTCTTCTCCTTCAGAAAGTCCCAGATATAAGGCACTCCCCGCCCCTCGTCCTTGCGGCGTTCCAGGTCGCGCTCCACGTTGTAGAAGATGCGCGCGCGTGCGGCCCCGGCCTTTTCGCCCCCTTGGTACGAATAGCGGTTGCCCGTCAGCCCGCGGTAGCGGTTTCGGGTGGTCACCTCGGCCGTTCCCAAGTCGATGCGCTGATAGGTGGGCAGCGTGTCGGTCCAGGCAAACAGATCCTCGCGTGGTACGGGGCGGCTGCGGCGCACGGTGTCGGGCGGCGTCAGTTCGAGCTCGCGAAAGCTGAAAGGCCGCGGCGCGGGGTCGAACCATCGGTTCAGGGCCACGCGGCTCCACTTGTTCTTGCCCTCTTCCGTGATAGAAAACTGGCCAATCCAGCGGCCGGTGTAGTCCTCCTCCGACACAAAGGTAAAGCCTCCCACGCTGTCGGTCACGGCCCGCGAGCGCATGGCGGCTCCGGCCCGGGTGTACATGAAGAGGCCCACCTCGGCACCGGGCCGCGGCTTCTGCTTGTCGTTGTCGTGCAGGATGCGGCCGTCCAGCGTGAGCTTCTCCTCGATGGGCTGGCCAATGCGCATGGGCCGGGCGCCGCAAAGCGTCTCAAAGTCGTTGGCCGTCCAGCCCTGCACCATCAGCAGCAGGTCGAGCGCCCGGTTGTGGGCAGCGTCGTCGGCTTCGAAATAATATTCGGGCCGGGCCACGTAGCCCTTCACCTCCGACGCCAGCAGCAGTTCGGCGTCGAGCGAGGCCTCGGGCGAGGCCACCAGTTCGCTCGCGGCATCGCGCACGGCGAGCGAGAAGGTGCCCTGTGCGGGCCGGCCTTCGGCGTCGCTCAGATACATTTCGAGCGCCACGGGGGCAAAGGCTGCATAGCGTTCCTCGTTCTGGCGCACGTCGAGCCGCAGGGTGCGTTCGCTGCCCCGCTTGAAAAGCAGGCGGCTGCACAGGCTGCGCCCGTCGGCGTCGAACAGTTCGATGCGGTTCACGCCCGTGCGCAGCGCCTCGCCGGGGATGAGCAGCTCCACGGCGCCGTCGGTCACGGTGAGCGTGTCGAAATGGCACACCTGGTCGCGGCATGCCACGAGCAGGCCCAGCAAACGGGGCGCTTCGCCGGCGCTTCGCTCCACCACCACGCTGCATCCTTCGCCCCCGGCCCCGACGGTCATCACGTAGCCCGAGGGCGCGGCGGCCGGCAGGTCGAAACGTATCGTTTCTCCACCGTGGTGCACCACGACGCTGCCCCGCCCCATGGCGGCCGGCGCCGTGAAAACGCCCATGCCCTCGTGCTGCGGCCGGAAGGCGCCCAGCCGCGTGCCGTCGTCGGCAAAGAGCTCGCACGAGTCGGCCAGGGCATAGCCGCGGTCGTCGGTCAGCTTGAAGGCAATGCGCTGCGCGAGCCCCTCTACGCGGTTGCCCCCTTCGGGAAAGAAGGCCATATTCGCGCCGCCGGCCTTCGGAAAGCTGTATGGCCGTGCGTGCGACGGCGCCAGGTCGCTTTCGGCCATCGGGCGGTCGATGGTGAGCGGCGAGGCCGGGCCGCCGTCGGCCGCGCGCCGGAACACGGGCACCACGCGCGAGAAGCAAACGGCCGGCCCCCAGTTGAGCATTTCGCGCGTATAGGCGCGCACCTCGTAATAGCCCGAACGCACAGGCAGCTGCAGCGACAGCTCGCCCGCAGCCTGCCCGTTTTCCACGCGCAGCAGCTTGCGTTCCATCAGTTCGCCGTCGGCGTTGAGCAGCTCGACGTAGAGCACGCGGCTCAGCGCCGAGGCCGCCAGGCTCGACGCCCGCATGACGTAGGCCTTGAACCAGATGGTCTCGCCCTCCACGTAGGCATTGTTGTCGAGATGCAGGTAAACGCGCTCGCGCGGGTAGTTGAAGTCGAAGCGGGCGGCTTCGCGGAAGCGCCGGAACAGCGCTTCAGCATCGCTCCCGCCCGCGGCTTTCAGGCCGAAGGGCAGGAGCGTCAGCAGGCTGAGGAGCAAAATGCGTTTCGTCATGGCTCACCAGCGGTTGTAGTGTATGTTGTGCGGGTTGTACTTTTCTTTCGGGCGGGTGTCGCCTTTCGGGTAGCCTATGGGCACGACGTTCAGCGGCACGATGCTGTCGGGCAGCTGCAAGGCGGCCCGCACGGCGGCTATGCGGTCGTCGTAGGGCCATACGCCCGTCCATACGGCGCCCAGGCCCATCGACTCGGCGGCCAGCAGCAGGTTCTGCGTGGCGGCAGAACAATCGAGCGGCCAGTTACGGCTCGGCTGCCCCTGCTCGTCTTTGACGGTGAGATCGCCACACACGACGATGGCGGCCTGCGCCTCGGCCAGCATGGCGGCTTTGGGCAGGTGGGCGTGCAGCGTGTCGAGCACGTCGCGGCGGTCGACCACCACAAATTTCCACGGGCGCATGTCGCGGCCCGACGGTGCGGCCATGGCGGCGTGCAGCAGCGTGTCGAGCTGCGGACGTCCCACGGGGCGGTCGGTATAGCTGCGCACGCTCTTGCGTGCCAGGATGTTTTCGTAAACAGCGTTGCCGCCGGCAGCGGGAGCTGTCTGCTCAAAACCGACGACGAGCCTTGCCAGCGCAGCCAGCAGGGCTACGGCAAGGACGAGACTGACTATTTTATATCTGTTCATGGCTTGAAAACGGGTAAAATTCAGCGTAAAAACAAAGCTGCGCTCAGCTCTTGCGCGAAGCGTCGCAGCTCAGGCGGAAGAGCTCGCCCAGCGGGCAGAGCGCCTTGCACCACGGGCGGGGCACAAACACGCCCAGCACGACGAACGCCCCGGCCAGCACGAGCACCGGCCATGGTGCCGCCGCAGGACTGAACGCCGCGAAGGGCTCGTAGCTGAGCACCTCGGCGCCCACGCCCATCCATAGCGCCAGCAGCAACAGGACGAGCACTCCGAGACGGATGCGCTCCATCACGTGGAAAGCGCGCTGCGGCAAACGCAGCTTGGGGCCGGGCAGACGGTAGGCCAGCTCCTGCAAGCTGCCAAGGGGGCATATCCACGTGCAATAGTGGTTGGGCTTTTTCAGAAACGCCAGCAGCAGCGAGACGGCCAGCATGACGATGGCGGGCAGATGGCGCGCCAGGTCGGCCCCCTCGGCCAGCCAGCTGCGGAGCAGCGACACGGAGAGGTACTCGCCACACCAAAATCCCGTCACCCCGACGTTGAGCACCAGCACGACCAGCCGCAGCGTACGGCTGCGTCGGGCAAGCAGCGCGGCCCCCACGCCCAGCATCACAACCACGAGCGGCGCCATCTGCGAGAAGGCGTCGGCCTCCCCGTCGGGAGCGGGCGTCGTGGCGGGGGCGGCGGCATAGGCCTCCAAGGCTGCCCCGACGTTGCGGGCCAGCGCCCGGCTCGTATAGGTGGCTCCGCTCACGGCGTCCACCTGCCGCGCCTGCGCCTCGGCGGGCGTCAGGCCGTTCCAGCTGCGCAGGAAGCCTTCGTCCTCGACGTGGCGAAACACGGCGGGCGTCTCGGCATGGGGCCCGGCCGCCACACCGGCCACGCGCCCCTCCTTATTTATATATACGTAGACGGGCGTGGGGCCTGCAAAGCCCGTCACGTCGGCTGCCCGGCTGCGGCTGCCCGCCAGCATGCCCGCGTCGTTGCCCGTGGCCGAGGCAACGGCCCACAGGTCGGTGCCCACCTGCGTCAGGCGGGCATCGGCAAGCCCCAGCGCGGCCAGCGCAGCCGTGTCGGGACGGGCGGCGGCAGCCTCGTCGGCAGCGGCGGGGCCGAACGGGTGGCCGAACAGGCGCCCCAGGGGCACCACCGTGGCCGCCAGCAGGAGAAACACCACAAGGAGCGACAGCGCGCGTTCGAGCGTGGCGATGGTTTCGTTCATCAGTGTTTTACGTTCCATGCTTCAATAGGTATTTCGGTTGCGAAGCCTGCCGCCGAGGCGCTACCCGAGGCTCTCGCGGAAAAAGTCGAAGCTTTCGCATATTTCCTCGCGCGTGGCGGTGCAGTCGAGCCGCACCTGCCCCGGCTGTTCCAGGAGGGTGAAGTTGATGACGCCGCCCACGTTTTTCTTGTCGTGGCGCATGAGGGAGAGCAGGTCGTCGTAGTCGTCGCAACCAAAGGCAAAGCGGCCGTAGCGGGCGGCGATGTAGCCCACCGTGCGGCGCAGCTCGTCGAGCGGGAAGCCCGCTTTCAGGTGGCTCAGGTAGAGCTCGCACACCAGGCCCCACGCCACGGCATAGCCGTGCAGCACGGGCTGCTGCCGCGCGAGCGCCAGGCTCTCAAAGGCATGGCCCGCCGTGTGGCCCAGGTTGAGCGCCTTGCGCAGGCCGTGCTCGTGGGGGTCGCGGCACACGACGTCCTCCTTGACGGCAATGCTCTCAGCCACCATGGCCTGCAAGCGGGCATAGTCGGGGGCTGCAATGTCGAACCGCAGGAGCGACACCAGCATTTCGCGGCTGCTGATGAGCCCGTGCTTGAGCATCTCGGCATAGCCCGAACGCAGGTTGCGGTCGTCGAGCGTGCGCAGAAACTCCGTGTCGATGACGACGGCGCGCGGGCTGCTGAAAGCGCCCACCTCGTTTTTCAGGCCGTCGAGGTTGATGCCCGTTTTCCCGCCCACGGCAGCGTCGACCATGGCCAGCAGCGTGGTGGGTATGTTCACGCAGGCTATGCCGCGCTTGAACGTGGCGGCGGCAAACCCGCCCAGGTCGGTCACCATGCCGCCGCCCAGGCAGACGAGCAGCGAGCGGCGCGACGCCCCGCCCGCGGAAAGGGCACGCCATACGTCGGCCAGCGAGGCGAGCGTCTTGTGCTCGTCGCCCGGGGCGATGGAGAGCCACGTGGCGCCGGCGAGCGACGACGCTGCGGCGAGCAGGGGGCGGCAGAGGCGGCCGGTCGTTTCGTCGGTGAGCACGTAGACGCGGTCGGGGCCGATGGCTGCGACCACGCGGTCGGTCTCGGCACAGATGTTTTCTGAAAGAATGATTTCGGGGTTCATAAGCCGGCTGAAAGAGGGTCAGAAAAAGTAGTTGCGGGCCACGGCGGCCAGACGGGCGCGGTCGGGCACGACGTCGAGCGTGTCCTCGTCGACGTGGCACAGGTCGCGCAGGGCATAGACGTCGGTGGCTTCGTCGGTGGGCCGCTTGCCGGCCGGGCGAAACAGGTGGTTGCGCGCGTCGACCACGCAGAGGGCCTCGACGTTGTAGTCGGCCGGCTGACCCGACTGGCGCAGGGCGTCGAGCACGTAGCGTTCGAGCGCGTCGACAAAGTCGCGTATTTCGTCGGTCATGCTTGCAAAGATACGGTTTTTTCACGGCGGCCGGAGAGCTTCTTTCTGAAAAATTGCAAAGCCGCCGCGGCACCCCTCGCTCCTGCCGGCCGACGATGGCGGTTTCCTGCCTGCCCGGCGCGGCCGCACGCCTGCTCCCGGCCTTGGCTAGCCGGCTGAAGGCAGCGGCCGTTTTGCACGCCCTCAGGCGGCGGCAAAGGCGGTGGACAAAGCTTGCCGAAGCATGACAAAATTAGTACCTTTGCACGCCGTTTCGCCCCGGAAGTCCCGGCGGCGGCCGGCCCCTCACCTTAAAACGCGACAGCATGGAAACTGCCCTCCGCACAACCAAGACATACACCTACCGCCAAATCGGCAAGATAGCTTTCCCCATCCTCGTGAGCCTGCTGATGGAGCAGCTCATCGGCATGACCGACACGATCTTCCTGGGTCGCGTGAGCGAGGTGGCGCTGGGCGCCTCGGCGCTGGGAGGCATCTTCTATATCACCGTCTTCATGATTGGAATGGGGTTCAGCATCGGTGCCCAAATTCTCATGGGGCGCCGCAACGGCGAGGGGCAATACCTGCGCATCGGCAGCATCTTCTACCATAGCCTGACCTTTCTGCTCCTGCTGGCCGTCGTCGTTTTCCTGCTCACGCATACGCTGGCTCCCGTGCTACTGGAACGCATGGTTTCGTCGCAGCATGTGCTCGATGCCACCTGGGAATATTTGCAGTGGCGGATATATGGCTTCTTTTTCTCCTTTGCAGCCCTGATGTTCAGGGCGTTCTACGTGGGCACGACGCAAACAAAGACGCTTACGCTCAACTCTGTGGTGATGGTGCTCTCAAACGTCGTGTTCAACTACGCCTTGATTTTCGGCAACTTCGGGCTGCCTGCCTTCGGCATCGCGGGAGCCGCCATGGGCTCGGCCATGGCCGAGGGCGTGTCGATGGTGTTTTTCATTTTATACACGCGCTACCACATAGACTATCGCAAGTACGGCCTCGACCGTCTGCCCCGCTTCCGCTTTTCCGTGCTGAAACGCATCCTGAGCCTCTCGGTGTGGACCATGATTCAGAACTTCGTGTCGCTGTCGACGTGGTTTCTGTTTTTCCTGGCCGTGGAACACCTGGGCGAAAGACAGCTGGCCGTGACCAACATCATACGCAACGTGTCGGCCTTTGGCTTTATGACCATTTCGGCCCTGGCCTCGACGGCGAGCACGCTCGTGAGCAACCTGATGGGACAGCGCGAGACGGAGGCCATACCGCCGCTGGTGACGAAAATCGTGCGGCTGGCCTTCATGCTCATGGCCGTTTTTGTGGCTGTGGTGGCCCTGCTGCCCGATGCCGTGCTCCACATCTTTACCGACGAGGACGTGCTGGTCGATGCGGGACGCGCCTCGCTCTACGTCCTGCTGAGCTCATACGTGCTGAGCGTTCCCGCGCATATCTTCTTTCAGTCCATCTCGGGCACGGGCAACGCCCGCACGGCCTTTGCCATAGAAATGACGGCGCTCGCCATCTACACCTTATATATAATAGGCGTCGTGGTTGTGGCCCGCGCCGACGTGGCGATAGGCTGGTTCAGCGAGCACGTCTACGGGGGCATCATGCTGCTGCTCGCCTGGCTCTACTTCCGCAGCGGCCGGTGGAAGAGCAAACGCCTCTGACAACCGCCCCCGCCCGGCGGCAGAGCGGGGTTTATGGAATAGGAAAATTTGCAGATGAGCCGCTTTCTGCTTAACTTTGCGGAGCCAAAGCCCCGCCATGGGCACTGCGGCACGTAAAAAACCAAAAGAACCATTCGCATGACAAAGCAAAAAGTCATTCTCACGGGCGACCGCCCCACCGGACGCCTGCATATCGGCCATTACGTGGGGTCGCTGCGCAACCGCGTGGCCATTCAGAACGACGGCAACTACGATAAGATGTTTGTCTTCATAGCCGACGCTCAGGCGCTGACGGACAACATGGACAACCCCGAAAAAGTGCGCAACAACGTCATAGAAGTGGCGCTCGACTACCTGGCATGTGGCCTCGACCCGTCGAAAGTGACGCTTTTCATCCAGTCGCAAATCCCCGAGCTCTGCGAACTCTCGTTTTACTTCATGGACCTCGTCACCGTGTCGCGCCTGCAACGCAACCCGACGGTGAAAACCGAAATTCAGATGCGTGGCTTCGAAACGAGCATCCCGGTGGGCTTCTTTACCTACCCCATCAGCCAGGCTGCCGACATCACAGCCTTCCGCGCCACGACCGTCCCCGTGGGCGAGGACCAGAAGCCGATGCTCGAACAAGCCACCGAAATTGTGCGGCGCTTCAACTACATCTACGGAGAAACCCTGACAGAACCCGAGATACTGCTGCCCTCCAACGCCGCCTGCCTGCGCCTGCCCGGAACTGACGGGAAGGCAAAGATGAGCAAGTCGCTGGGCAACTGCATCTACCTGGCCGACACGGCCGACGAGGTGAAAAAGAAGATTATGAGCATGTATACCGACCCGACGCACGTACACGTGAGCGATCCCGGCCACCTGGAAGGCAATACGGTCTTTACATATCTCGACGCATTCAGCCGTCCCGAACATTTTGAACGTTACTGGCCGGAGTATGCGGGCCTCGACGAACTGAAAGCGCACTACACCCGCGGCGGACTGGGCGACATGAAGGTGAAGAAATTCCTCAACGCCATCCTGCAAGAAGAGCTCGGACCGATACGCGAGCGGCGGCGCGAATTTTCAAAAGACATCCCCGCCGTTTACGACATGCTGCGCAAAGGATGCGAGGAGGCACGCGCCGTGGCTGCCCGCACGATGGACGACGTGCGCCGGGCCATGCGCATCAACTACTTTGAAGACGTGGCACTCATTGAGGAGCAGTCGAAGCTCTTTGCCGAAAACGCATAAACAAGCCTGCTACCGACGCGATTAACGGGCGAAAAACGCTGAAATCGCGGCAACAGCTTGGGGAATTCGAAAAAACTTGCTATTTTTGCAGCCCAAAGTGCGATAACAACAAAACAAAACAGCATAGCAACAATGAAAAGAACATTCCAGCCTCACAACAGAAAGAGAAACAACAAGCATGGTTTCCGCAAACGCATGCAGACCGCCGACGGTCGCCGCGTGCTGGCCGCCCGCCGGGCAAAAGGCCGCAAGAAACTGACGGTATCCGACGAAATCCACGGCAAGAAGTAAACGCCCCTCTGAGGTTCGGAGACGATATGACGGGAGAAGTAGGCTTTTTTCAAGCGAGCCTTACTTCTCTCGTTTTTTTATCTTACCTTTGCCGCATGTTAACATTTTCGGCCGGGGGCAAACGCCTGCGGCCTGCAACCATACGGTATGACGCTTTCTGAATTTTTCAAGAAGATATTCAGTGGCCGCCTTTGGGGGAACTGTCTCGGGATGATGGCAGCCGCTGTGCTCCTTGTAGTGGGAGCGCTTGTTTTCCTGCATTATTATACGCACCACGGCGAAGCCATCACCATGCCCGACCTGCGGGGAAAAGACGCCGAACTGGCCGTACGCAAGCTGGAAGCGCTGGGACTGCGGGGCGAGGTGGCCGATACGGGATATGTGCGCTCGCAGCCGGGAAACATCGTGCTGGAACAATCGATTGCCGCGGGCGAAAAGATAAAGCCCGGGCGGCTTATCTCGCTTACCATCAATTCGTCGGGCTCTCCCATGGTGACACTGCCCGACGTGGCCGACAACAGTTCGCGCCGCGAGGCTGAAACGCGGCTCAAGACGCTGGGCTTCAAGCTGGGCGCCCCGGAATATATCGAAGGCGAGCCCGACTGGGTGTATGCCGTCAAGGTGGGCGGCCGCACCATGAGCGCCGGCGCCCGCGTATCGGTGGACCAGCTCGTTACGCTCGTCATCGGCAACGGCCTTACCGAAGAGGAATTTAACGGCAACGACAGCCTGGACTATCTATTCTTCGGAACGGACGACTTACACGACAGCACGGCTACCGAAGAAGTCGGCTTTGAGGAAGAACACGCCTACCCGCCCGCAGAAGAGGCTGGAACCGATTATTACCCCGAAAATCCATGACAACCGGCAGCAACGAGTATATTTTCACCGACGAGGAAAAACAGGCCAGCAGCGGAGAGCCCCTGCCAACCGTGGATAGCGAAGACGCAGACGAAGAAGAGGGCGCATCGCTCTACGAGCACTACCGCGTCGTGGCCGACAAGGGGCAACAGCTGCTCAGAATAGACAAATTTCTGCTGGACCACCTGCGCGACACGTCGCGCAACCGCATACAGCAAGCCGCACGGGCGGGATTTATCCACGTGAACGACCGCCCCGTA
Organism: uncultured Alloprevotella sp.; assembly: GCA_944322095.1. Lineage (GTDB taxonomy): Bacteria > Bacteroidota > Bacteroidia > Bacteroidales > Bacteroidaceae > Alloprevotella. Next base: position 29,568 of record CALUNU010000013.1, on the reverse strand, counting down.
AAGAGCAACTACCGCGTAAAACCCTCCGACGTCGTGACGCTCCTCCTGGACCGGCCACGCTACGAGAGCACCATAGAGCCGGAAGACATCCCCCTCGACATTACCTACGAGGATGAGGCGCTGATGGTCGTGAATAAACCGGCCGGCCTCGTGGTACACCCGGGTTGCGGCAATTATACGGGCACGCTGGTGAACGCTGTGGCGTGGCACCTGCGGGAAAACCCGGCCTACGACCCGAACGACCCAGCCGTTGGGCTGGTTCACCGCATCGACAAGGACACATCGGGCCTGCTGGTCATAGCAAAAACGCCTGAGGCCAAAACAAAACTGGGCATACAGTTTTTCAACAAAACGACACGGCGACGGTACCAGGCGCTGGTGTGGGGAAACGTGGCCGACGACGAAGGCCGCATCGAGGGCAACATAGGCCGCAACCCGCACGACCGGTTGCAGATGGCCGTGTTCGCGCCCGGCTCCGATACGGGCAAGCCTGCCGTGACGCACTACCGCGTCTTGGAACGTTTCGGCTACGTCACGCTCGTGGAATGCGTCCTCGAAACAGGCCGCACCCACCAGATACGCGTACACATGCGCCACATAGGCCACCCGCTCTTCAACGACGCTCGCTATGGCGGCGACCAGGTGCTGCGCGGTACGCAGTCGGGGACGTACAACAGCTTCATACGCAATTGTTTTTCCCTCTGCCCGCGCCAGGCTCTGCATGCCCGTACGCTCGGCTTCAAGCATCCCGTGACAGGACGCGAGATGGACTTTACCAGCCCCCTGCCCACCGACATGGAAGCGCTGCTCGAAAAATGGAGAGCCTACGTCGGCGGACTCAAAAACCAATGAACATACATCCGACCTATTAAAAATAGAAACAGAAATGAAAAGAACGATTGCCATCGTGGCGGGAGGCGACTCCTCCGAGCATGACGTATCCATGCACAGCGCGGAAAACATTCTGACTTTCCTCGACACGGAGAGATATACGCCCTATGTCGTCGAAATACGCGGCAAGGAATGGACCGTCTTCTATGGTACGGAAAAATGTGCCGTGGATAAAAGCGATTTTTCTTTTGAAACGTCTGCCGGCCGGCAGACGTTCGATTTTGCCTACATCACCATACACGGGACGCCCGGTGAAAACGGCATCCTGCAAGGCTATTTCGACCTCATCGGCCTGCCCTACTCCACAAGCGACGTGCTCGTCGAGGCCTTAACGTTCAATAAATTCGCGCTCAACAACTTCCTGCGCGCTTATCCGCAGCTACACCTGTCGGACTCGCTGCTCGTGCGCAAGGGCGAGCCGCTGCCCGACGATAAGGCCGTCGTGGAGCGCCTCGGGCTGCCGTGCTTCGTGAAGCCCAACGCCGGAGGCAGCAGTTTCGGCGTGACAAAAGTGAAAACCCAAGCCGATCTGCGCCCTGCCATCGGAAAAGCCATGGCCGAGAGCCCGGAGGTGATGATTGAGAAGATGATGCAGGGCACGGAGATCACATGCGGCTGCTTCAAGCGGGGAGACGAAATTGTGGTGCTGCCCATCACCGAAGTGGTGACGACGGAAGAATTTTTCGACTACGACGCAAAATACAACGGAAAGGTCAGCGAAATCACTCCCGCGCGCATAGCGCCCGCCACGGCGGCCCGCGTGAGCGACATGACGCGCGACATCTACCGCATCCTGGGATGCTACGGCATTATCCGCGTAGACTACATCCTCAGCGGGACGGCCGGCGACGAGCAGATCAATCTGCTGGAAATTAACACGACGCCCGGCATGACGGCCACGAGCTTTATCCCGCAGCAGGTGCGGGCGGCCGGCCTCAACATGGCCGACGTGCTGACGGACATCATCGAAGGTAAATTTTAAAAGAAAAGGAAAATGAACATTCCCGCAATGTTCGACGGCATACGCCCCTATACGCCCGAAGAGCTGCCCGGCGTAATTGACGAACTTTTCGACGACCCTCAGTTTCTCGACGTTGTACACCTCTGGTACAAGGACGTCCCGACCGAATCGCTCCGCCAACAGGCAAAAGCCTGCAAGAACAATCTGGAAGTGCAGGAGAAACTGTTCTATCCCCTCGTGATGCAGCTCATGAATACGTGTGCCGCATCGCTGACGCTGGGCTACCCCGAAAAGACCGACAAGAAAGCCCGTCATACCTACGTCTCAAACCACCGGGACATCGTGCTCGACTCGGCTCTCCTCTCCATACTGCTCTTAAAAAACGGCTTCGGCAACACAGTTGAGATTGCCATCGGCGATAATCTCTTGATATATCCCTGGATTGAGAAGCTCGTGCGCGTCAACAAGTCGTTTATCGTGCGCCGCTCCGTTTCCATGCGCGAGAAATTGGAGAGTTCGCGCCTCATGAGCCAGTATATGCACTTTGCCATCGCCGAAAAGCACGAGAACATCTGGATTGCGCAACGCGAGGGGCGGGCCAAGGATTCTGACGACCGGACGCAGGAGAGCGTGCTCAAAATGATGGCCATGGGAGGGGCCGGAACGCCCGTTGAACGGCTGATGCAGCTGAACATTGTCCCGCTGAGCATCTCGTACGAGTATGACCCGTGCGATTATCTGAAAGCAAAGGAATTTCAGCTGAAACGCGACAACCCCGGCTACGTCAAATCGCGCGCCGACGACTTGGAAAACATGCGTGTGGGGATATTTGGCAAGAAGGGGCACGTTCATTACGAAATGGCGCAGCCCATCAACACCTGGCTGCCCGAACTGGCGGAACTGCCCAAGGCCGAACTCTTCCGCGAAACGGCGGCTCGCATGGACAAGGAGATACACCGCGGCTACCGCCTCTACGCCGGCAACTACGTGGCGGCCGACCTGCTCAACGGCGGGCGGCGCTTTGCCGACCACTACACCGACGCCGAGCGGCAAGCGTTTGAGGAATACGTTGCCTCGCGTGTGGCGCTGGTGGACCTGCCCGAGCGTGACGACGCCTTCCTGCGCGAGCGCATTCTGACGATGTATGCCAACCCTTTGCTGAACCAGCAGGCTGCCCGCCAATGAAGCGCGCCGCTCTTGCCCTCATGCTGTCGGCCCTGACGCTCCTGCCGTCGTGCGGCGACGAGGAGACACCGCTGGCACCCTACCGCGAGGACATCTTAGACGTGTACACCGACGCCGACGGCTTCGCCTCGCAGCTCCTGCGCGACGACGGAACCCGCCTGACCGTGGCCAACCGCGTGGGAGGCCTCCCGGCCGATACGTCCTACCGCGTCATGGCGCTCTACACCGAGGAAGGCGGCAACGCCCACCTCACCTCGCTGGCGCAGGTGCTCGCCCCACTGCCGGCTGCCTACCTGCACGGCGCGTCGATGGCCGACCCCGTCGACGTGGAAGCCGTATGGAGCGGCGGAGGCTACATCAACCTGCGCCTTGCCCTGAAAACAGGCGGACTGCCACACACCTTCGGCTTCGACGACCGCGGCATCACCACCGGTGCCGGCGAGAGCCGCATGCTGCACCTAACGCTCCTGCACGATCAAGGCATCGACCCGCTTTATTACACGCGCACAACCTACGTGGCCTGCCCCCTATACCCCTATGCCGCCGACCTCACTGCCGGGCGCGACAGCATAACGCTGACGGTGCCCACCGACGACGGAGAACGTGCGTGGAAATTTGCCTTCCCCGTCACCCACCGTCCCGGCAGCGGCAGCTGAGCTCCGCCGCAGCCCCACCGGCAGAGAGGAGACGGCCTGAAAATCGCATCAGAACCATGTCTATACTGAACGACGAAGAAATAAAACAGCAGACACGCCAGCTGCGGAAAGTCTGCCTCGGGGAAACCGACGATTTCCTCGACATATTTTTTGAGGAGAAGTACACGCCCGCCTGCAACCTGACGCAGCGCTTCAACGCCCGGCTCACGGCGGCCTGCCAGTTGCTCCCCTACCGCTTTACGTTCTTCGGCTCCGTGCTCCACGCCGGCTTCGTCACGGGGCTTTGCACCGCTCCGTCCCACCGCCGCCAGGGCCTGGCAGCCCGCCTGCTGCGCGAAGCCCACCGCCGCCTCTACAAGCAGGGCGGAGCCGTCAGCTTTCTCCTGCCTGCCGACGAGGAACAGCGCCATTTTTTCGAAGAAGAGCGCCACGGCGCCTACTGGATCGCCACGTTCCGCCACGAAGTGGAGCTTGACGCCGGCGAGGAAAGCGACGACGGCATCCGCGTGACCGAACCCGACGAGTGGGGCCGCGAACTCTTCGTGTTTTTCCAAAAGAACACGCGCGACATTCCCTTTATGCTCCACCCCGCCGAGGGCGACTTCTTTGCCGCACTTCGCCTGTGCGACGCCACGGGCGGCCGCGTGCTAGTGGCCCGCCGCGGCGGCCACGTGTGTGGCATAGCCCTTGTGGCAGCCGAAAGCAACGGCCGGCTCATCGTGCGCGACATGCTGGCCGATGGTGACGCTGCGCGCAACGCCCTGCTGCGGGCCGCACAAGGGGGCAGCCTCTCGGCCCGTCTCACGGGGCAACTGTGGTGTCCCGGCAGCACAAAGGGAGCCAAGCCCTATGCCATGGCGCGCGTGACGAACGTGATGCGCTTTCTCGAATGCGTCGTGCGGGCCTATCCCGGTTTTCAGCTCCACATCGGCGTGGACCACGACTTCGACATCCCCGAAAACAACGGCTATTACCGCGTGGCCGACGGCCGCATAGCGCTCACCGACGAGCGCCCCGACAACATCGTCACCCCCGGCGGGCTGGCGGCCATGCTGCTCGGCGCCTACCCCGTCATGGTGCGCATGATGCTCGACGAATGAACTTAAACCGACCGAAATGAAAAAAACATGCTCCTTTGCGCTTGCTGCCCTGCTTTCGGCAGCAAGCATGCCCGCGGCGGCCCAGCAGGCCGTCGAACTGAAACAGCAGGACCTGAGCCGCTGGAACATCGGCACGGCCGATTACAGCGGCATAGCCCCCATGGGCGGCTCGCGCTATGCCGTCGTGAGCGACAAGGGGCCCACCGACGGCTTTTTCGTGATGCGCATAGAGCAGGACTCGCTCACGGGCGAGGTGTGCGACGTCCGTCTCGAAGGCTTCCACGGCAACCCCTCGCCCCGCCGCAACGAACAGGGGCAGAGCGTGCGCGACTGCGAGGGCGTGGCCTACGTGCCGTCGTCGGGCACCGTCTTTATCAGCGGCGAAGGCGACCAGCAGATCCTCGAATATGCGGCCGACGGACGCCCAACGGGGCGCGGCATGGCCGTACCGGCCATCTTCGCCCTGCCAAACATCGTGCCCAACTACGGATTTGAGGCCCTGACCTACTGCCCCGCCACCCGCCGCTTCTGGACCACGACCGAAAGCACCCTGCCGGCCGACGGCCCTGCCGCAGGTTCCGGTCAGCCCGGCGCACAGAACCTGCTGCGCCTGCAAGCCTTCGACGAAAAACTGCAGCCCGTGGCCCAGTATGCCTACCGCATGGACCGCGGCAAGCGAGACGACTTCGGCCTGGTCTACACCCTCGGCGTGTCGGGCATGACGGCCCTGCCCGACGGGCGTCTCGTCGTCATGGAGCGCGAAGCCGACGTTTCCAACGGCTACCTCAGCTCCACAGCCACCGTCAAGCTCTTTCTGGTGAACCCGGCCGAGGGCTGGCAAATCGACAGCGGCACCCACCTGGCCGGCCTCGACGGCAACAAGTTCTTAGTGAAGCAGCTCATCGCCGTTTTCGCCACCAAATTTACGCCTTTCAACCGCAGCTTTGCCAATTACGAGGGGATATGCCTGGGCCGGCAGCTGGCCGACGGGCGGCAGACGCTGCTGCTCATAGCCGACTCGCAGAGCGGATACGGACGCGGCGTGTTTCATCTGAAAGACTACGTGAAAGTGCTCATTCTGCCCGACGAGCTGTAAAGCTCCGGCCGGGCTCCTAAAAAAAGAAGCGGAAGAAACCTGTTCAGATTTCTTCCGCTTTTATGATGCCGTGCATCACGGCGTATATCGTCAGGCCCGAAACGCTCTTGATGGCCAGCTTTTCCGTCAGGTTCTTGCGATGCGAAATGACGGTGGTGAGCCCCACGCCCAGGCAGGCGGCAATCTCCTTGTTCGTCCGGCCCGCGGCCACGAGCCTCAGCACCTCGGTTTCGCGCGGCGTGAGCGGCGTGCGCGCACGGTCGGCACAAACGTGGCCGGGGGCCTGCGGGTGGCGGCTGTGAGCGCTCTCGGCCAGCCGCAGGACGGAGCGCACAAGCGCTTCCTCGCTCTGGCACACGTCGAGCGTATGGAAATCGGCCGGAAGGCAGGCTGCCTCGCCGCCATGGACGAGCACGATGGTGTGCGTGCGCCGCGAAAGGAAGAAAGCCGCGTCCTCCATGAGCACCGGCGCCGCCACAAAAAAATGAACAAAGCCGTCGGTTTCCGCAGCACGCAGGTCGGCAACGTGAGCAAAGAGGCTGACGTCCACCCCCGGCACCATCCGTTCGATGATGCCGGCCAGCCCCAGGCCCGCCAGCGTGTCGGGCGTGAGGACCGCCATGCGCGGGCGTCTATCCTCCATCATGCCGCAAAAGTACGCCATTAAACCGAAAGGGCCAAGGCCGCGACGGCTTTTCGGCTGCCACGGGCGTCAGGCCTCAGCCGATGGTGACCATCGTGGCGCCGAAGCCATACTCGCGGAAAGAGGCATCCTGATAGTAGCATCCCTTGTAGCGCGCACGCAGCTCCTTGATGATGGCGGCACGCAGCACGCCGTCGCCTTTTCCATGGATGAAAACGATTTTTCTTCCCAGCTCACGCGCGTGAGAAGCCATGATTTTGCGAAAGGTCGTCAGCTGATAGTCGAGGATGTCCTTGGCCTCCATGCCGGCCGTCGTTTCGAGCAGCGACGAGGCGTGCAGGTCCACTTCGAGCGGGGCGTCCTTGCCGGTCTTACCTTTCTTTTCGGTGCGGGCCGGGGTGCGCAGCGGGCGCTCGGGCTTAGCAGCGGGCGCAAGGGCCTTGCGCAGCTCGGCAGCATCGACGAAAACGCTCGGCACGGCGCGGTCGTCGCGCACGACGTCGACGAGCAGGGCGGGCTCTTCGAAGAAATCGGTGGGGGCAAAGGTGTGGAGCTTGTAGAACTTCGTCCCGTCAATGCGCAGGGCCACGTCGACGGGCTTTTTCAGGCGGAAGGAGCGTTCCTCCTTGTAGGCAAAGGCCTGCACCACGACGCGCTCCAACTCGGGCAGGACGTCGCGGCGGAACTCTTCGAGAAAGAGCTTCGTGTTGGGCTCGACGAGCCCCTCGTGGCGCAGCTGCACGGCGGCGCCCGTCTGCGTCGTGAGGGCGAAACGGACGAAATAGTTGCTGTCGTTGACAAGGTAAGCCTCGAAGGCCGTGTTGGTGAGCTCGCGTGCGTCGACGGGCACGAAGGCCAGGAAGAGGTTGAGCACATCGGCCCCGCGGCGCTCCAAGGGCTTGGGCTTGAAGGTGACGGGCTTGCGGTCCTCGTCGTCGTCGAACGAGCGGACGTACGTGTCGGGCTGCTGCGTGCGGAAACGGTTGTCGGCCTGCCGGCTGCCGGCCGCCGAGGGGTGCGCCAGGTTGTAGTTGTCGGTCTCGACGACCACACACTCGCGGGCCAGAACGGGCACGTCGAAGCCGTCCTCATCGCGCACGAGCACGGTGTCCTTGTCCTGGAAACCGCTGACCACGCCGCCGCCCACCTCGTTGAGGAAACGCACTTTATCTCCTATCTTCATATCGTTGTCGTTGTTTATCGTTCGTGTGGGGGTATGAAAAAGGCAGCCCCCTCCCCGCAGGAAGAGGGCTGCCCCCGTAAAAGTGTTATTTCGCCAGAGCGGCTTCTACCTCGCTCTTGATGACGTCGTTGCCGGGATAGCCTCCCTGCGTCAGGTTGCTGTATGCCACGCTTCCGTCCTTGTTCAAAAGGAGATAGCAAGGGATGCCGGGGATGCCGAGCTGCGTGCACAGGTCGTTCCACTGCTGCTTCGTGAGGCGGTAATGGTCGCCGGCGATGCCGGGTATCATCTGCTTCCACGTGGCCTCGGGCGACGTTTCGCCCGTGACGTACACAAACGCGCAGCCGGCCTTCTCCAACTCGGGCTTAATGACGTCGATGGTCTTCATGGCCTGGCGACAGGGGCCGCACCACGTGGCCCAGAAATCGATGAGCACCACCTTTCCCTTATAGTCGGAGGTGATGGCGGGCAGAATGTCGGCTCCGGCCACCGAGGCGGCAATGGTTTTCACGCGCGAGGGGCCATCGGTCGGTGCGGGGGCCGCCACTTCACTTTGAGGGGCCACGGGCGCATCGGCTGCCGCAGCGGGCGATTGTTTGGCGCAACCGGCGCTCACGAAGAGGAGAGCCGAGGCAAAGAGTAAGCAAGTTTTCTTCATCTTCTCGTATGTTAATCTGTTTATATTCCCGAGGCAAATATACGGTTTTCCAAGGGAGAGGCCAAAGATGGCAGTTTATTTTCACCAAAAGCCACATTATTTTGGTATATACGGCAAAAGCTTACGGAAATAATGGGTACTTTTGAGGCGCTAACCAACAACGACAACGATGAAGACTTTTCTCTATGCCAACGACTTGGGCGACCTGAACCGGGCGCTGGCCGAAGCTGCCGAAATCAAACGTGAGCGCTATAAGTACGAGCATCTGGGGCGCCACCGCACGGTGTTGCTCATTTTCTTCAACAACAGCCTGCGCACGCGCCTGAGCACGCAAAAGGCGGCCCGCAACCTGGGGCTCGACGTCGTCGTGCTCGACGTGAACCAAGGCGCCTGGAAGCTGGAAACGGAGCGCGGCGTCATCATGGACGGCGACAAGAGCGAGCACCTGCTGGAAGCCGTGCCCGTGATGGGGGCCTACTGCGACCTCATCGGCGTGCGCACGTTTGCCGGCCTCAGCGACCGCCGCGCCGACTATGAGGAGCGCATCCTGCGGCAGTTCATAGAGCACAGCGGCCGCCCGGTCTTTTCCATGGAGAGCGCAACGGCCCATCCGTTGCAGGCCTTTGCCGACCTCATCACCATCGAAGAGCACAAGCGCACGGCCCGTCCCAAGGTGGTGCTCACGTGGGCGCCCCACCCGCGCGCCCTGCCGCAGGCCGTGCCCGACAGCTTCGCCGAATGGATGCGCGCAGCCGACGTGGAGCTCGTTGTGACCCACCCGCACGGCTACGAGCTCGACCCGCTCTTCGTGGGCGACGCCCGCGTGGAATACGACCAGATGAAGGCGCTCGAAGGGGCCGACTTCGTATATGCCAAGAATTGGAGCTGCCCGGGCGTCACCTGCCCCGACGACTACGGAAAAATCCTTTCGACCGACCGCAGCTGGACCATAGACGCCGCCCACATGGCCGTGACGAACGACGCCGCCTTCATGCACTGCTTGCCCGTGCGCCGCGGCATGATTGTAACGGACGATGTCATCGAGAGCCCGCGCTCGCTCGTCATCCCCGAAGCGGCCAACCGCGAAATATCGGCCACCGTTGTGCTGAAACGGATGCTCGAAAGCCTCTGACGCACGCCCGCGGCAGACCAGCTCACCGCAGCGCGGCATACAACAACGCCGCCTGCCCTCTTCCCGATGGAAGTACGGCAGGCGGCGTTTTCGTTTGCTCCTCAGCTGCGACGCAACGGCGGCGTCAGTCGATGCGGCGTATCATTTCGCGGAATATGTCGGCCATGAGGGGCTGCACCTCGTTGGCTGCGCGCTGCACCTCCTCGTGGCTCACCTCGACGATGCGGCCTTCGACGCCCAGGTCGGTAATAACGCTCACGCCAAAGACACGTATGCCGCAGTGGTGGGCCACAATGACCTCGGGCACGGTGCTCATGCCCACTGCGTCGGCACCAAACGTGCGGTACATCTTATATTCGGCCGGCGTCTCGTAGGTAGGGCCTTGCGTGGCGAGATATACGCCCTCTACCACGCGGATGCCCTTCTCCCGCGCGATGGTGCGCGCCATTTCGAGCAGGGCATGGTCGTACGCCTCGTGCATGTCGGGGAAGCGGGGACCGGTGGGAAAGTTTTTTCCCCGCAGCGGATGCTCGGGCAAGAAGTTGATGTGGTCGCGGATAAGCATCAGATCGCCAATTTCAAAGTCGGGATTGACGCCACCTGCGGCGTTGCTCACAAAGAGCGTGCGTATGCCGAGCTCATACATGACGCGGACGGGAAACGTCACCTGCTTCATGTCGTATCCTTCGTAGTAATGGAAGCGCCCTTCGAGGGCCATGATTTCCTTTCCCCCGAGACGACCGAAAAGCAGGCGGCCGCTGTGGCCCTCGACGGTGGAAACGGGAAAATGGGGAATGTCGGCGTAAGGGAACTCCTGCTCTACCTCTATTTCGGCGGCAAGGCGGCCCAGGCCCGTCCCAAGGACGATGGCTGTGCGGGGCAGAACGGCCACGCGCTCCTTAATCCATTGGGCTGTTTGCTGAATTTCTGCTAACATAGTCTATGATGAGTTGATTAAACTGTCTTTCCTTTCCGTCGACAAAGCGGATGCCGACGGGTTGCACCCACGTGGCGGCCCGCAGGTGGGCGTCGGGCATTACGCGGGGCGAGAGGCGGGCTGCATCCTTTTCGGTCGTGACGATGAGGCGGCTCTCGCGCGGCAGACGGTCGTAAGCCGCTGCAATGCGCCGCACGTCGCGGGGCGTAAAGGCGTGGTGGTCGGCAAAAAGCAGGGGCGTCACGGCGGCGCCGCGGCGTTGCAATTCGTCGATGAGCGGCTGCGGACGCGCGATGCCTGCCACCAGCAAAACGTGGCGGCCGTCCAGAGATATGGAGCCGGAGGGCCTCGAACCTTCATCCAAAGGCGACGGCGGCATATAGCCCAATGTAGAAAAAAACAAGCGTTGTTTAGACGCCAAACCCAGGCGGCGCTCCACGTCGGCCCGGCTTTCCGCTGTCAGACCGGGCGGACATTTGGTTACGATGACCACATCGGCTCTGTGGCTCGCAGCGGCAGGCTCGCGCAAGCGTCCCGCGGGCAGCAGGCAGTCGTCAACGTAAAGGCGGCTGTAATCTGTGAGCAATATGTTGAGCCCCGGGCGCACGTGGCGGTGCTGATAAACGTCGTCGAGCACAATCACCTGCGGCGCTTCGGCACCACGATCCAACAGGTTGTCTATTCCCTCACACCGGTCGGCGTCGACAGCCACCGTGACAGCCGGGAAATGGCGCTTCATCTGCAACGGCTCGTCGCCCACGTCGGCCGCAGCGTCGTCGGTCGCCACCAAGCGGAAGCCCCGCGTGCGCCGGCCGTAGCCACGACTCAGCACAGCCGTGCGCCACCGCGGCGAGAGCAACCGCACAAGGTATTCGGTGTGGGGCGTCTTGCCGGTACCGCCGACGGCCAGATTGCCCACGCCGATGAGAGGAAGGGAAAAACGCCGCTCCGGCCACCTACCGCTGTCGAACAAGGCCGTGCGCACCCTTACGCCGAGCCCGTAAAGGCAGGCGAAGGGGAGCAACAGCGGATAGGTCTTAAACGGCCGCGCCATGCTGGCTGTGGTTAATGGAGATTGGGTTCGAACGGAATGCGCGCTTGCAGGGCGTTGCTCCCTTCGAGACTTTCAATAAACATCAGCGGCTCGTAATAGGCTCCGAGGGCCGAGCGCACGCGGTTTTCCATGTAATCGGACGTGGCTGTCTCCATCAACTGGTCGACCCACGACAGGGCAGCGGGCGCATACGTCACGTCGTAACGCTTCACGCCGGCGCGGCGGGCAGCTTCGGCCACGGCCTCGTCCAGCGTACCCAGCTTATCCACGAGCTTTATCTTCACAGCCTGTGCTCCCGTCCACACGCGGCCCTGAGCTATGCTGTCGACATCGGCCACGCGCATCTTGCGTCCCGCGGCCACGCGGTTGAGGAAGAGCCGGTAGCCGTTGTTGACGTATTGCTGCATTGATGCGCTCTCCCGCTCGTTGAAGGGGCGGCCCAGCGCGCCGAAATCGGCAGCTTCGTTCGTCTTTACCACGTCGAAGTGGAGGCCCAATTTCTCCGTGAGCAGGCCCGAGGCGTCGGGCACCATGCCGAAGATGCCGATGCTGCCCGTCAGCGTGGTGTGCTCGGCATAAATGCAGTCGGCCCCGCAGGCCATATAATATCCGCCCGAAGCAGCCATGCCTCCCATCGAAACAACGACAGGTTTCTTCTGGCGCAGAAGCTGTACGGCGTGCCACATTTGTTCCGAGGCGTAGGCTGAGCCGCCTCCCGAGTTGATGCGCAGCACGACGGCCTTAACATCGTCGTCGTTCATCAGGCGGTCGAGGTCGTCCACCACTTTCGCGCCCACGATCTCGGCCGATCCGCCGAAGGGGCTGGCCGTGCTCTGGTCCACGATGCTGCCGTAAGCATAATAGACGGCCACCTTGTCGTCGTGTCCTGCCGGTTCGTCGAGCGTAGCCAGCTCGTGGGCCTCGACCATGTGCAGGTCGTCCGTGCCGGTCAGGGCGCGCAGCTGCGTCCGCACGCCGTCTATGTAGGTAAGGCCGTCGATGAGGCCCATTTTCACGTAGCTTTGTGCGTCGGAGAAGGTCACATAACGGTCGGCCAAGGCATCGAGCGAGTCGGCTTTGAGACGTCGCGACGCGGCCACGTCTTTACAGATGTTTCCCCAGATGTCGTCGATGAACGACTGCACTTGTGCCCGGTTGGCGGGGCTCATCTCCGTCAGCGTGTAGGGTTCGACGGCGCTTTTGAACGTCCCCACGCGGAACACCTGCATGCGCACGCCAATTTTGTCGAGCAGCTCTTTGTAGAAGACGGGTTGCGAGGAGATGCCGTGCCAGTCGAGCATGCCGCTGGGGTTGAGCAGCACCTTGTCGGCGGCCGATGCCACATAGTAGGCGCCTTGCGTATAGTTGTCGCCGTAGGCAAGGACAAACTTGCCCGACTTCTTAAAGTCGACCACAGCCCGGCGCAGCTCTTCGAGCGAGGCAAAATCGGCGCCCAGCACGCCGCCCTCGATATATATGCCGGCGATGTTCGGGTTTGCCTTGGCCACGCGGATGGCAGCCAGCATGTCGTCGAGCCCCTGCTCGGTCATGACGGTATTACCCGTGAAGAGAGCCATCGGATCGTCCGTGGCCCGCTCGGAGAGCGTACCCGTGAGGCGCAGCCGCAGCACGCTGCCGTCGGCCACCTCGGGCTTGGCGTTGCCGGCCACGACAACGGCCATGAGCATCACAAAGCTGATGATGCCCGTAAACACGCCTACGCACACGATACCCAATATCGTGGCAAGGAGATACTTGAAAAAGTCTTTCATCGTTATATCTGTTTTGATTGTTCAGGCGGTGAGAGAGCCGTACCCGCCGCGGCTCAAAGGTCGAGGTCGACTTCGACGGGGCAATGGTCCGACCCGAAGATTTCCGAGTGGATCGAGGCCCCCGTCATGCGGGGCACGAGGCGCTGCGAGGCCAGAAAATAGTCGATGCGCCAGCCCGCGTTCTTTTCGCGGGCGCGGAAGCGGTACGACCACCACGAGTAAGCTCCTTCGAGCGTGGGATAAAAATGGCGGAACGTATCGACGAAGCCCGCTTGGAGCAGCTCGCCGAACTTTGCCCGCTCTTCGTCGGTAAACCCTGCGTTGCGACGGTTGGTCTTCGGGTTTTTCAGGTCTATTTCCTGGTGTGCCACGTTCAAATCTCCGCACACGACGACAGGTTTCTCCTCGTCCAAACGCTGCACGTAGGCTCTGAAAGCGTCGTCCCACGCCATGCGGTAGTCGAGACGCCGCAGCCCGTCCTGCGAATTGGGCGTATAAACCGTCACGAGACGGAACGTATCGAAGTCGAGCGTAACGACGCGTCCCTCGCGGTCGTGGTCGGGCAGCCCCAGCCCGTAGCTGACGGCCACGGGCCGCCGCCGCGTAAAGACGGCCGTGCCCGAATAGCCTTTTTTCTCGGCATAGTTCCAAAAAGCCTCGTAGCCCTCGAAGGCCAGGTCGAGTTGTCCCGCCTGCAACTTCGTTTCCTGCAAGCACACCACGTCGGCATCCAGCGCTGCAAAAGCCTCGCGGAAGCCTTTCTCCACACAAGCCCGCAGGCCGTTGACGTTCCAGGATATCAATTTCATATCAAAATGCTCTTTATCGTTTTCCGGGCAGCACGAGCAAGCCCGCGGGACAAAGATAGTGCAAGGTGAGAGAAAAGGAAAGGAAAACAACGTTTTTCTTTCCTTTTCCGAACCGCAGCCTATCTTGGACGAAGCCAAAGATAGTGCAAATGAGCGGAAAGGGTGGCGAAAAGCCGAAGGTTTTTCATGAAGGCTGCTCTTGGCTCACCGCCAACCTTCTATATATAATGGAGAAACGCCACGGCCCGCGTCCGACGGAAACCGTGGCTGCCGGCTTGCTTTTCTCCGCCGCCGGCGATGGGGCGGACGTCCGCCCGTCCTGTAAAAATAATGGCGGGCGCATAAGAATTTCTTTTCTTTTTTTTGGGGGGGTAAAAACTTTTTACCTTTGTCCGTCAAAAGAGAAAAAACACATCCCGGCCGCCCCGGAATGCGCGGCTGGGCAGACCATAAAACCATCCTACTATGAAACAGCTCTTACGGCTCCTTCTGCTCCTCCCGGCCGCCCTCGGCGCAACGCTGCTGCCCGCCGCGGCCCAGACCCTCTCCGTGCGCGGCACCGCCCTCGACGACAAAACGGGCGAGGCCCTGCCCTTCATTTCGGCCCAGCTCCTCACGGCCGACTCGACGCTCTATGCCGTGGCCCTCACCGACGACAAGGGGCGCTTCAACGTCGAAACCGACTCGGCCGCCACTTACCGCCTGCGCCTCTCGGGCGTGGGCTTCGACACCTACACGCGCCGCGTCAGCCTGACGGCCGGCAAGCCCGTGGCCGACGTGGGCACCGTGCGCCTAAAGCCCAACGCCATCCGTCTGGGCGAGGCCACCGCAACGGGCAAGGCCACCAACCTCACCATACGCAAGGACACGTTTGTTTACAGCGCCAAGACGATGCTGCTCGACGCCGGCTCCACGCTCTCGGCCATGATTTCGCAGATGCCGGGCGTCACGATGGACGAAGAAGGCAACCTCGTATGGCAGGGCAAAAAGGTGGAAAGCCTCCTTGTGAACGGCCGGCGCTTCTTTGGCGGCGACATAGCCACCGCCCTCAGGAACCTGCCGGCCGAAATGGTGGAGAACCTCAAGCTTTACGACAAGAAAAGCGACATGACCGAGCGCACGGGCATCGACGACGGCGAGCGCACCACCGTCATCGACGTGGGCATCAAAAAAGAATACCGGGGAACGTGGCTGGGCAACCTCGACGCCGGCGGCGGACACAAGGAGAAATGGACGGGACGGGCCTTCATCTCCCGTTTCTCGGACAGGCTGCAAGTGGGGCTCTCGGGTCTGGCCAACAACCTTAACGGCGACGCCCGCGTGGATCGGAACGGCAACTGGTACAACAGCGGCTGGCGCGCGGGATGGAGCACCCTGCGGGGCGCGGCCCTCTCTGTGGGCTGGAACAGCAAGGACAAGAAAGACGCCCCCGGCTACCAGGAGCTCAACGCCTCGGTCAACTTCGACCACGACAACACCGACCTGCGTCGCGACCAGTGGCAGGAAAACTTCCTGCCCGGCCAGGACGCCGTGTGGTGGAACTCGCGCAGCCGCTCCGCAAGCATGAACGAGAGGCTCAGCGGCGACATCTATTACACCCTCAACATCGACACGCTCAACTTCCTCAACGTGCAGGCCTACGTCAACAAGACCCGTCGCCGCACCGACTACCACGCCGCGTCGGCCACGATGAACGCCGACCCGGCCGACCACTTCGACGGCAACCCGCTCGACTACGTCATGGGCGACGACCTGCCGCCCGAGACCCAGGCCCTGCTCGTCAACACCATGGACGAGCGCAGCCACACACGCACGAGCAGCCATTACGTCTCGGCCAAGGCGGAATACTCCCACAAGTTCCGCGGCACGCAGCACATGCTGAGCATTTCGACCTACGGCTACTACACCCGCGGCACCGGGGACGAAGGCATCTTCTACGACGGGCGCTACTACGAGGGTGGCCTGCGCCACGAGCCCAACCGGCAGTTTAACCCCTCGCGGATCAGCCGCAGCAAGACCGAGAGCTACGTCAGCTACCGCCACAGCCTGGGCCACCAGCTGTGGTGGACCACCACGTACAATTTCAGTTTCAACAAGGTAACGGGCGGCCAGGAATACTACCGGCTCGAAAGCCTGCCGGGCTGGACCGACCTGAAGCTCCACCCCGTGAGCCAGCGGCCCGAGCGCCTTGCCGAGCTGGGCCACCTGCTCAACGACAACACGCGCTACGTCACCGAGATGGAGCGCAACCACTACTTCAACACGTCGCTCTCGGGCTCGCCCGGACAGTTCGAGGTCAGCGCCATGCTGCCCTTTATCTGGCAAGACCAGACCCTCTGGTACGACCGCCCGGACGTGCTCACCACACGGCGCAGCCGGGGCCGGCTCCAAATGTACCCGCAGGCCCGGCTGAAATACAAGTTCAACGACCGCACCTCGCTCCAAGGCAGCTATTCGGGCTCCAACAGCGCCCCCTCGCTCCTCTCGCTGCTGCCCGTGACGGACGACAACAACCCGCAAAGCTCCTCCGAAGGCAACCCCGACCTGAAAGACTCGTGGACAAACAGCTACGGGCTCAACTTCAACACCTTCTTCGAACCGCAGCAGCTCAGCCTCTACGCCTACGCCGGGGCCGGCAACACGCGGCGCGCCACGACGAAGGTGATGGAATACAACAAAGCGACGGGCTACTACCACACGCGCACCGTCAACGTCGACGGCAACTGGAACATCTACGGCGGCACCGGCATCACCCTCACGCTCGACCGTGAGAAGCGCTGGAACATGAACGCCAGCTTCGGCGGCACCCACAACACGAGCCACGGCTACCTGACGCTGGGCAGCGGCCCCGCGCAGCTCAACACCGTGCGCTACCATTCGCAGAACGCCATCCTGGGCCTGAGCTACCGGCGCGACAAATTCTTTGCCAGCGTCTCGGCCCATGTCATGCCCGAGCAGTCGCTCAGCAGCCTGCAACCCGAAAGCAACGAGCGCGGCATTACCTTCGACTACGACGTCGATCTGTCGTACACCACGCCGTGGGGCATGTCGCTCGGCACCGATTTCATGGTGTACAGCCGGCGCCGTTACCTCATCGACAACTATAACACCGACCAGCTCATCTGGAACGCCCACATCGCGCAGGACTTCCTGAAAGACAAAAACCTCACCCTCAAGCTCGAAGCCACCGACATCCTGGCCGGGCAGACGAGCGACGTCCACAGCACTTCGGCCTACGCCAACTATACCACACGGATGAACAGCTTCGAGCGCTTCGTCGTGCTGCACGTCATCTACAAGTTCACCATCGGCAAGAAGCAGGGATGACGCCCCCGGTTGCTGGCAGGCAAACAAAATCAGCGGGCTGCATACGCACGTATGCAGCCCGCTGATTTGCTTTTGGGGCCGGCGTCAGGCCTCGCCGGGCGCACCGGCCGGCAACTCGATGCAGAAGGTGGTGCCGCGGCCCGGCTCGCTCTGCTTGACGTAGATGCGGCCGCGGTGATACTCCTCGACGATGCGCTTGGCCAGCGAGAGGCCCAAGCCCCAGCCGCGCTTTTTCGTGGTGAAGCCGGGCTTGAAAACGCTGCGGAAGTGGCGCGCGCGGATGCCGCAGCCCGTATCCTTGACGTCGATGACCACCCGGCCGCCGCGGCGGCTCACGTAGATGGAGATGCTGCCCTCGCCGTGCATGGCGTCGATGGCGTTTTTGCAGAGGTTCTCGACCACCCATTCGAACAAGGGAGCGTTCATCCACACGTGCACCACGTCGCCGGGATAGCTCACGCTGAGCGTCACGCGGTCGCTCGTGCGGCGGCCTATATACTCCACCACGCGGCCTATCACGTCGGGCAGGTTTTCCTCCCGGAGCTCGGGGCGCGAGCCTATCTTCGAAAAGCGCTCGGCAATGAGCTCCAAGCGGCGCACGTCCTTGCGCATCTCGGGCAGCAAGGGGTCGTCGGGATAGGTCTCGGCAAGCACCTCCTGCCAGGCCATGAGCGAGGAGATGGGCGTGCCCAGCTGGTGGGCCGTTTCCTTCGACAGGCCCACCCACACCTTGTTCTGCTCGGCCCGCTTCGAGGAGAGCAGGGCAAAGATGGCCAGCGCTATAAACAGGCCGACCACTCCCAGCTGTACGTAGGGATAGGACGCCAGGCGGCGCAGCATGAGCGACTCGTCGTAGCACACGTAGATGACGTCCTCGCGGGCGGGGCGCTCCACCTCGGGCGGCGCCAGCGAGAGCGTCACGACGCGCCCGGCAGCCTGCATGGCCCGCGCACGGCGCAGGAGAAAGGCCGTGCTGTCGGCCGCCGTGCGGGCGTCTATGTCGATGTTGCGGAAGGTGGTGACGCCGCCTTCGCCGTCGAGCACGACAACGGGGATGGAGCTGTTGCCGCCCAGCACGGCCAGCACGAGGTTGAGGTCGGTCGTTTCGTCGGCAGCCCGCAGCGAGCGCATGGCCTCGGCCCACACCTTCATGTTCTGCTGCTCCTGGCGCGAGAGGTCGCGCGTCAGGGCGTGCGACACAACGAGCGACGCCGCCGCTATGACCACGGCCGCCACCACGAGCGCCACCTTCACCTGCTTCATGCGATCAGTCCACTGCACCCTGTTTTAATTTATAATTGACAATTTATAATTTATAATTGGGCTTTGAGAATTGACAATTGACAATGGATAATTGACAATTGCCATCCGGGCCCGGAGCAGTCTCTACCGGGAATAAACCATTCTCTAATGTCCATCGCTCATTGTTCATTGCCAATTGCCAATTGTCAATTGTCAATTATCAATTGTCAATTGAGTATTCACTTCCTCGATGTACGCCAGCAGCTCCTCGCGGCCGCGACCGGTGGCGCTGCTCGTGACGAAATGGGGCGGCAACGTCTCCCACGTCTTGGAGAGCTCGGCCATGAAGCGCTCCACGCCGCCTTTGAGCTGCCCGGGGCGGGGCTTGTCGGCCTTGGTAAACACGATGGCAAAGGGCACGCCGTTCTCGCCCAGCCACGTGATGAACTCCATGTCGATGCGCTGCGGCTCGAGACGGCTGTCGATGAGCACAAAAAGGCACGTCAGTTCGGCCCGCCCCAGCACATAGGCCGATATGAGGCGGCGCAGGCGTTCCTGCTCGCGCTTGCCGCGGCGTGCGTAACCATATCCCGGCAAATCCACCAGATACCATTCGCCGTTGATGAGGAAATGGTTCACCAGGAGCGTCTTGCCCGGCGTGGCCGACGTCATGGCCAGCGCGCGGCGCCCCGTCAGCATGTTTACCAGGCTGCTCTTGCCCACGTTGCTCCGCCCGATAAAGGCATATTCGGGCCGCCCGTCGTGCGGGCAGGCCTCCACGCGGCTGTTGCTCACCACGAAATCGGCAGTCTTGACTATCATACGCTTCCAGTTCGTTAAGTTAGGGTACAAAGGTAGCGCAAATGAGCGGAAAGCATGGCGAAAAGCCGAAGGATTTTCGGGCAGGCTTTCCCGAATGCAGCTTACCTTATTTAAAGGTAGCGCAAGGCGAGAGAAGAGGAAAGGAAACCAGGCGTTTTCTTTCCTCTGCCGAGCCGCAGCCTACGTAAAACGAAGTTAAAGGTAGCGCAAGGCGAGAGAAGGGGAAAGGAAACCAGGCGTTTTCTTTCCTCTGCCGAGCCGCAGCCTACGTAAGACGAAGTCAAAGGTAGCGCAAGGCGAGAGAAAAGAAAATAAAAACGGAGTTTTTCTCGTCCTTTCACACGTCTTGCACACTTTGGCTCCGCCCAAGATAGGCGGCGGCTCGGGAATGAAAGTAAAAACTGCGTTTTTCCTTTGCATTCCACTCGCCTTGCACACTTTGGCTCCGCCCAAGATAGGCGGCGGCTCGGGAATGAAAGTAAAAACTGCGTTTTTCCTTTGCATTCCACTCGCCTTGCACTATCTTTGCGGCCAACACACTTCAAAAAAACACAAAAACCTATGAAAAGAATTGGTACACTGTCGTTGGCGCTGGCCCTGTCGCTGGGTACGGCAGGCGCCCAAAGCGTCAACTACGCACTCGAAAACCGTGACGGAACGGGCGCCGTAAGAGCCCTGACGCTGACCGAGCTGGACGGAAGCCCGGAAGCCACTTTCCAAATGTGGGTGAAGGCGAACGAACTTTCGCCCTGCACCCTCCTGGCGCAGGACAACTTTGCAATCGAAATCGACGACAAGGAACAAATCGTGATACGCGCCGGTGAAAGCCGTGCCACCATGCCGGCCGCGACATTGAAGAACGGCTGGACGCAACTGACCGTCGTAGTGGATCACGGCCGCGTCACAGCCTACATGTCCGGCCGCCGCCAGCTTCTTGTGACCGGTACGCTCCCCGAGACATTCGCCGCCACGGC
Organism: uncultured Alloprevotella sp.; assembly: GCA_944322095.1. GTDB lineage: Bacteria > Bacteroidota > Bacteroidia > Bacteroidales > Bacteroidaceae > Alloprevotella. Next base: position 9,126 of record CALUNU010000013.1, on the reverse strand, counting down.
CTGCGCTGCCGAAGCCCGCAGCGTTGTCATCGGGCGCGGCCTCAAAGGCCAGATAGACGAGATACGCGTATGGACGCGCGCGCTCGACGAAGACCACTTCTACTGGCGGAACACGCTGAACAAGTTTAACCCCAACATCGACGCGCTGGCTGCCTACTGGAAATGCGACCAGGCGCAATGCGCCAACCTGTATGACCAGACGGGCCGCCATCACGGCGACTTCGACAAGGGCATGCAGCGCGTGCCCGTAACGGACAACGCCCAGTTCCGCTACCGCGTCGTGACGGGCTACACCGACCTGATGCGCTTCCAGGACCGCGCGGTCATCGACCGTGACATGTATCTCATGACCAACGACGTCGTCGTCCTTTCGGGAAAGGTACACGCCGACGGCTCCGTTTTCATGCAGTTTCCCGACAACTCCATGACGGGCACGAACGCCACGTATCTGGCCGCACACGAGGGGCGCACGGGCCTCATCGACTTCGGCGGCGAAGGCGCCGTCATGACGGCAGCCGACGCCCACTGCGTAAACGACCCGCGCGGCAACACGGCCTATCAAGCCTCGGCCGACGTCACCGTCGAAGGATGGGTGTACATCGACCGATGGATAGAAGGGGCCGAGCTCTTCTCGCAATACAAGGATGCCGCCAACTGCCTCGTCCTGCGTCTGGGCAGCGAAGCCGACCACGCCCTCACCGTCGACGTGTGCGGCACCCAAGCCACGCTCGCGGGCCGTCTCGAAACGGGCCGCTGGCAGTATGTGGCCGTATATCTGAAACCGGCAGCCGGCAGCCCCGGACAGGCCGGATGGTCGCCCGTGCGCATCGCCATAGGCAATGACGAAGGGGGAAGCTTCGCCTCGCAGCTTTACACCGCCGACGACGGCATCGAGATGAGCGGACGCGCCATGACCATCACAAAATTTCCAGCTCTCGAAGACAGCCGCCTCACGCTCGGCGCCGGCTTCGACGGCAAGATGGACAACGTCATGGTGTGGGGCTCCGACCGCTCGGCCCACATAGCCACAGACGCCACCGAGCCCTTCCGCTGGAACGTTGGCAACTGGGACAACGACTTCCTGAACTCCTACTGGACGGGCGACGACCCCGACAACCCCGGCAAAGACTTCCAAAGCTATACCCACATGGTGGAAATCATGCGCTCCTACTATGCCGGCCACACCGGCGCCCGCATACGCTTCGGCCTGATCAACGGGTCAAGCGAGGGATGGCTCAACGTGCTGGGCAGCAAAGCCAACGCCGACCGCTTCATAGCCGACTGCAAGCGCCTCGTAAACGAGTGTGACGGGCTGGACGTCGATTTCGAATGGATGTACAACCAAAACCAATGGAACATCTACAACAACATCGTGCGCCGCCTCGCGCGCGAAGTGATGGACCACCACCCCGACAAGATTTTCTCCTGCTCGCTCCACAACGTGTCCTATAACGGGTTCGACAAGTCGCTCCTGGCAGACGTCGACTATTTTACGATGCAGATCTACGGCCCGCAGCCCAACACCTACACGTGGGACTACTACGAGCAAGCCTACAACAACTTCACCTCCTACGGCTATCCCGCCGACAAGCTCCTGCTCTCCTACGGCAACCTCATCACCGACGGCAAGACCGCCGTCGAGGGCTACAAAGACCTCTTCGAGAAGTACGGCTTCGACGGCCCAAGCTACCGCTCCGACCTGAACGAGTGGAACTGCAACGGCTCGGTCAAGAAGTTCAACGGCACCGACCTCGTGCGCCGCAAACAGCAGTTCGTCATCGAGCACGACCTGCGCGGCACGATGTATTTCGACATGGGCAACGACCTGCGCGTGAGCGACGAGCGCAGCCTCATCCGGGCCCAGAACGACGAGATAGCCGCCAACGTCGACACCGTCGTGACGAGCGTCGACATGCCCGCCGCTCCCAGCGGCATCAGCGCCGCCACGTCAGGCCGCAGCTGGCAGATAGACGTGGCAGGCGGCAGCCTCACCGTAGCGGCTGCGGCAACCACGTCGGCCCCCACCCTCTGCACCGTCACGGCAGCCGACGGACGCACCGTGGCCCGCACCACGCTCGGGCCGGGGCGCACCACGCTCGCCACCGCCCTGCCCGCCGGCACCTACGTGGTGAGCCTGACCGGCGAGGACGGCATGCACACGCAGAAAGTGGCCGTGCCGGCACGGTGAGCAGCCCCGCCCCGCACAGCCACGGCCAGAAGCCACGCGAAAAAAACGTGCGAAAACATTTGCAGCCGCGCGAAAAAATGCGTAGCTTTGCCCACAGCTAATTTGAAGCAAATCACAATAAGGATTATTCCGTTGTGAAAACTATCAGGTTCCGGCCCGTCGTCCTATATCGGCGGGCCATTTTTGTTTTTACCCCTCAACCGGGTTAAAATGCAGCGAGCAGCGCGCCCGTGTCAAAAGAAATGCTTAGATTTGAGCAAAATTTTAAAATTCCGTACCATGAAAAATAAATTAGGTCTCGACCTGGGCCCCGGCAGCATCGGCTGGGCCGTCGTGGAATACAGTCAAAGCAGCGAAGCCCCCGAGACGCCGCGGGCCATCAAGGCAGCCGGCGTGCGCGTACTCCCCATGGACGCAGCCGAACTCGGTAAATTCAACTTAGGCGGCAAGCAGTCGCAAACGGCCGAGCGCACCGGCTTCAGAAGCGTGCGACGCCTGCTCGAACGCGCCCGATTGCGCCGCGAACGCCTCTGCCGCGTGCTGCGCACGCTGGGTTTCCTGCCGCCCCACTTCGAGGCCGCGCTCGACCGCTACGGAAAATTTACCGACGCGCGGGGCTGCCCCCTGGCTTGGGCTCCCGCGGCCGACGGCGGGCGGCGCTTCCTCTTTGAAACAGCCTTTGAAGAAATGGTGGCCGACTTCCGTGCCCATGCCGCCCCCGCGACGGACGCCTCCTTAAAGCTGCCGCACGACTGGACGCTCTACTACCTGCGCCGAAAAGCCCTGACACAGAAAATATCGCGGGAAGAACTGGCATGGGTACTCCTGAGCTTCAACCAAAAACGCGGCTACCACCAGCTGCGCGGCGAGGAGGAAGAAGAAAGCCGGAAGAAAAAGACCGAAGAGCGCTTCGACGAACAGGTGGTGACCGACGTGCAGGACACGGGCGAGACGTTCAAAGGCTCAAAGGTCATCATCGTCACGCTCGCCGACGGAACGCGCGGAAAAGTATTCCGCCGCGACGTGCCCGAGTGGACGGGGCAGCGGCTGAGCCTCATCGTGAGCACCGAGCTCGACCGCGACGGGCAGCCCCGCCACGACGCACAGCTCGACGGCCCCGCTCGGCGCTTCAAAGTGCCCACCGAGGAGGAATGGGACACCGAATGGGCCCTCGTCAAAGCCAAAGCCCAGCACGACATCGACGCTGCCGGCACCACCGTGGGCAGCTACATCTACGAAAAGCTGCGCGAAGAGCCCCGACGCAAGGTGCGCGGCCGCCTGGTGCGCACCATCGACCGCCGCTACTACCGCGACGAGGCACTGGCCATCGTCCGCTCGCAGCAACGCTTCCACCCCGAGCTGCACGACGCCGCGCTGCTCGAAGCCTGCCTCGACGAACTCTACACCCACAACCCCGCTCACCGCGCACAGGTGAGGGGCGGAGGCTTTGTGCGCCTCATCGTCGACGACGTGCTCTTCTACCAGCGCCCGCTGCGCAGCAAAAAGTCACTCATAGCCGACTGCCCGTACGAACGCTACGAATATGCCGACCACGAAACGGGCGAAATAAAACACGTAGGCATCAAGTGCATCGCCCGCTCGCACCCGCTGTTCCAGGAGTTCCGCCTGTGGCAGTTTCTGGCCAACCTGCGCATTTACCGGCGCCGGCAGACGGATGGTGGCGTGAGCAAAACCGACGTGGACGCCACGGCCGAAGCCCTGCCCCACCACGAAGCCTATGCCCGCCTCTACGACGCACTGATAGAAAGAAAAGAAGTCAAGCAGAAAGACGTTTTAAAACTGCTGAAACTTTCGGAAAAGGAATATCGCTGGAACTATCCCGAAGAAAAAAGCTACCCCGGCGGCGAAACGCGCCACCTGCTGCGCGCCCGCCTGAAACAGGCGGGCGCCCCCGCCGGCTGGCTCACAGAGGAAAGGGAGCTGGCCCTGTGGCACCTGCTCTACTCCGTGTCCGACCCCGCCGAGCTCGAAAAAGGCCTGCGCACCTTTGCCGCAAAACACGGACTCGACGTCGAGGCCACGGCCGAAGCCTTCCGCCGCACGCCGCCCTTTGCCCGCGACTACGGCAGCCTTTCGGCCAAAGCCATCGGGAAGCTCCTGCCCCTCATGCGCCGCGGACACCACTGGCAGACCGACGCCATCGACAGCGCCACACGCTGCCGCATTGAAGCCCCGGCAGCTGCCGACGGCTCCCCCCTGCCCGAGAAAGCCGCGGAAGCCCTTGGCATGCTGAAAACCGCGGACGACTTTCAGGGTCTGCCCACATGGCTGGCCTGCTACGCCGTTTACGGCCGCCATAGCGAGGCTGGCGACTCGGAGCGGTGGACCTCGCCCGACGACATCGACCGCTTTCTGGCCGGCTGGCGACAGCACGCCCTGCGCAACCCCACCGTTGAAACCACGCTGCTCGAAACGCTGCGCGTTGTGCGCGACGTGTGGCGGCAGGAGGGCCACATCGACGAAATACACGTGGAGACCGCCCGCGAGATGAAGCTCACCGCCAAGGAACGGAAAGACCGCACCACGGCTATCCTCGAAAACGAACGCACCAACCTGCGCATCAAGGCCCTGCTCACGGCGTTTATGAACCCCGAGTTTGAGGTGGAGAACGTGCGCCCCTTCTCGCCCAACCAGCAGACGCTGCTGCGCATCTTCGAAGAGGCCGCGCTGGCCGGCGAAAAAGAGCTGCCTGCCGACATCGCGGAAACGCTGCGAAAGTTCAACGAGAGCGACGCCGCCAAACGCCCCTCGAAGGCCGAAATCATGCGCTACCGCCTCTGGCTCGAACAGCGCTACTGCTCGCCCTACACGGGAGCCGTCATCCCGCTGGGCAAACTCTTCACCCCGGCCTATCAGATAGAACACATCATCCCGCAGGCGCGCTACTTCGACGACTCGCTGAGCAACAAGGTGATCTGCGAAGCCGAAGTGAACCAACTGAAAGGGGCAAGGCTGGCTTACGAATTCATCCGAGAGTGCGCAGGGCAGAAAGTGACACTCTCGGGCGGAGGCGTCGTGACCATTTCCACGACGACAGCCTACGAAGCCTTCGTCAAAGAGCATTATGCCGCCCTCAAAGGCAAGCAGCGGAAGCTCCTCATGGACGACATCCCCGACGGCTTCATCCAGCGTCAGCTCAACGACACGCGCTACATCACGCGCACCATTCTGTCGCTCCTTTCGCGCATCGTACGCGCCGAGGGTGAAAGCGAAGCCACCTCGCGCCGCGTCGTGAGCACCACCGGCGGCGTAACCGACCGCCTGAAAAAAGACTGGGGCATACACGACGCCTGGAACCGCCTCATCCTGCCCCGCTTTGTCAGGATGAACGAAATGACACATTCGGAGCTCTACACCACACGCACCGCCGGCGGGCACCTCATCCCCCACATGCCGCTCGAACAGCAGCGGAGCTTCAGCTTTAAACGCATCGACCACCGCCATCACGCCATGGACGCCATCGTTACGGCCTGTGCCACACGCAGCATGGTGAACTACCTGAACAACGAGTCGGCCAGCACCCATGCGGAGGTGGCGAGAAAAGACCTGCAACGTCTCTTGTGCGAAAAGGAATGGGACGCCACCACAGGGCGATACAGCTGGCGCGTCAGGAAGCCGTGGGAAACGTTCACCCAGGACGTCTACGACACGCTCGCCGGCATCGTCGTCAGCTTCAAGCAGAACCGCCGTGTACAGACCAAGAGCACCAACTACTACGAACACTACAACGACGAGGGGCGAAAGGTGCGCGTGGCACAGACGAAAGGCAGCCAGCACGTCGTGCGCAAATCGTTGCACAAAGACACCGTCTACGGCGAAGTCAACCTGCGACGGACGAAAACCGTGCCCCTGCGGGTGGCCATGGAAAACCCGGCAGCCATTGTCGACAAGGACTTGAAGCACAAGTTGCAAGAGTTTATAAATCGCGGCTTCGGCCGCAAGGCCATTGAGCAATACTTCGCCGCCAACCATGAGGCCTGGCAGGAAGTCGACTTGAAGCACATCCCCGTTTACTACTTCACCCGCGACACCAAAGATCGCTACTTCGCTTCGCGAAAACCCCTCGACACAAGTTTCGACAGGAAAAAAATCAAAAACGAAATCACCGACACAGGCATACAGCAAATCCTGCTCCGCTATTTGGACGCCATGGGCGGCGACCCCACCGTGGCTTTCAGCCCAGAGGGTATCGAACGCATGAACCGCGACATCACTCTTTACACAGGTGGAAGGCGGCATCAGCCCATCCGCAAGGTACGTATGTATGAAAAGGCCGAAAAGTTTGCTGTCGGCACACGGGGCAACAAAGCCGAAAAGTTCGTCGAAGCCGACAAGGGCACCAACCTCTACTACGCCATCTACGAAACGCGCACAACCGACCCCGAAAGCGGACGCACCATCAGCAAACGCTCATACGAAACCATATCGCTTCGCGACGCCGTTGGCCGTCTGATGCAAGGCCTCCCACCCGTCGCGCCAAACGATAAAGGCGAACGCCCCACCTACGTGCTCTCACCGGGCGACTTGGTATACCTGCCCACGGCAGAGGAACGGGAATGTGGGGCCATCAGACAACCGCTGGATAAGAGACGCATATATAAGATGGTGTCGAGCACCGGGCGAGTAAGCCTTTATCTTCCATATTATGTAAGCTTTCCAATTGTAAACAAGATAGAATTTGAATCCCTAAATAAAATTGGAAGAGCTCTAACAGGCGAAATGATACAGGAATCTTGCATACCCCTGCGTGTAGACCGCATAGGAAACATCCTCGGCTTTAAGAAAGAAGACAACGCCCAAGAAGAAACATCCAACGAGCAAAGCCATGATTAAGAAAACGCTATACTTCGGTAACCCCGCCTATCTGTCGCTCAGGAACGGCCAACTGGTCATCAGGCGGCCCGACAGCGAACAGACGGACGACGCCAATAGAGCATCAAAGCCTCCGGGCGAGACCACCCGACCGGTAGAAGACATCGGCGTGGTCGTTTTAGACCATCCGCAAATCACCATCACGGCCGGGGCCGTCGGGGCACTGCTGGAACAAGGCTGCGCCGTCGTCACCTGCGACCGGCGGCGCATGCCCGTCGGTCTGCTCCTGCCACTCTGCGGCAACACCACGCAAAACGAGCGCTTCCGCCACCAGCTCGACGCCTCGCTCCCACTACGCAAGCAACTATGGCAACAAACCATTCAGGCCAAAATCAACAACCAGGCCGCAGTTCTCTCTGCCTGCACAGGCGTAGAAACAAAATGTATGCGGGCATGGGCCTCCGACGTACGCAGTGGCGACCCGGACAACCTTGAAGCACGGGCCGCCGCCTACTACTGGAAGTCGTTCTTCCCCGACATCCCGGGCTTCACGCGCGACCGCGAAGGCATGCCGCCCAACCATTTGCTCAACTACGGCTATGCCATTCTCCGGGCCGTCGTGGCCCGGGGACTCGTGGGAAGCGGTCTGCTTCCCACCCTTGGCATCCACCATCACAACCGTTACAATGCCTACTGCCTGGCCGACGACATCATGGAGCCCTACCGTCCCCTCGTCGACCGTCTCGTCTCTCAGATATGCCAAGAGTATGGAGCCGACACCCCATTAGAGAAAAACATCAAAGCCATGCTGCTGACCGTTCCCACTATCGAAGTGACCATTGGAGGAAAACGAAGTCCACTGATGATAGCCGTCAGCCAGACTACGGCATCGCTCTATAAATGCTTTGCGGGCGAACTGCGCCGCATCGCTTATCCCGAGCTGTAAAAACAAACTCTATATGGATCGTTTCAGCGAATACCGCATCATGTGGATACTGGTACTCTTCGACTTGCCGACCGAAACAAAGAAAGACAAGAAAGCCTACCTCGACTTTCGAAAAAACCTGCAACGCGACGGCTTCACCATGTTCCAGTTCTCCATCTATTTGCGCCATTGCGCCAGCAGCGAAAACGCCGCCGTCCACATCAAGCGCGTGAAGTCCTTCCTCCCCGACTACGGGAAAGTAGGCATTCTGTGCATCACGGACAAGCAGTTCAGCCAAATAGAGTTGTTCTACGGAAAGAAAGCACAGAGCGTCAATGCCCCCGGTCAGCAGTTGGAGCTCTTTTGACCCGGGCCGGCCGTCAGGCCGCACAAGCCCGTCCGGGCCCGAAGTCCGCTCGTGCGCACCGCGCCGCCACCCCCGGAAAGCCCGGGGGACGGCACGACAAAGCAGGGAACAGCCATGCGCACCATCCGCCAAAACGTTAAGGCGGACGCGTTCGGCCAAACGTTGTCCGCGCGCAAACAGCCACGCAGAGGGACTTTTAGAGCAAAACATGGGCAGTTTTCAGAAATCCATGGGCAGTTTTCAGAAATCCATGGGCAGTTTTCAGAAATCCATGGGCAGTTTTCAGAAATCCATGGGCAGTTTTCAGAAATCCATGGGGAATTTTCAGAAAACCAAGGGCAGTTCTCACACGAAAAACAGCTCGGATTTGTGACGTATGGTGGCAAAAATCACACAGCCCCACGCAGTCTTGACAGGAGGAAGCATCTTCGTGTCTCATTATCAAGCGTTTCCAATTTTTGCGTATCTCCGTCTGACGGAGCATGCACGAGGAAATACCGTTGCCACCGTGTTAAAAAGTCAGCTTCAACGGAAAAACAGAACACTCCCCTGCGTCATACCCCTCAAACGGTCGCCAAGACCGCAAGAGGCCGCCGCCGGCCACGAAGTGGTATCCTTATGGCAACCGCCTCGAAATCCAATGCCTCAACCAGGCTTAAACAAAAAATCCCACCCAAAGTAAGGCGGGATTTTTGTCAGAAACCTCGTTTTTTCTTTTCTGTTTATCTTTATATCTCCCTGAAACATAGAACTTTATTAAAAGTCAGCTGTTCCTAATGGAGCAAAGATACTAATTTGAAAGCAAATCACAAC
>CALUNU010000012.1 GCA_944322095.1 uncultured Alloprevotella sp. | reverse complement strand
TTTGTTGAAGAGTTCATGACGTATGGTGCGCCACCCATCGTGAAATTACTCAAAGCATTTATGTCCGTTGGAACAAGAATGTAGAAATGCTGTCCGTCTGCGGTGGCCATGTCATTGTACGTACCTGCGGCAGATGTCCTTGCAGAAAGTTTGTTTGCGTCAACAGCCACACTTTCAGGACTGCTTCCAAATCCGTAATAAATTGGATAACGTGCATTAAGGGTATGAATAGAATTGTAGCTCACCGATATTGTTCTTTTTGACAAAATCCCTAACCTCATTCCAGGTCATAGTATCTTTGTCGTAGCATTCTTCTGGTGGAAAATATATTGGGTGAATAACATAATGGGCTATTTCTTCTGATGAACATTCGTTATTCCGTTTGCTGTATTCACCTAATACATCGCCATCATCAAACGGCTTATTCAGTTCCCTTGCTATGTTATGCAAGTCTGTAAGGACTTGACGTACTTCTTCTAATGTTGCCATATACCTGTCATTTCGACTAATAACTTTGTATTTGTTTATGACAATTTGTTAGATATTTACTAATGGTCTCTGATTTGCATTAACTAAAATAGTGCCATCGGCATTCGTTGTGCTTAGCAGTTCGTTTCTTAAGAAATGAATGAACTTTTTCAGTATCGAATTCTTGATGGATTTAACCAGAGAAATATCCCCAAGGTTAATCATTTTCATACACCAAACAATTTATTAAACAAACATTTATCGGTTCGTGGTTAGTAACTTTGGCGAGAAAAAAACTTTGGCAAAATGAAGAATAATCGTTACCTTTGCACACAAAAAATATACTGCAAAATGCAGACATCATTTAAGCAATATCTTGGAACAAAGGGCATAACACCTACAAATGAAATAGAGGGACAAATAACATTTCTCTCAGATGGTCTGTTTTACATATTTGCTTATGATAATTCTGACCCATACTATTTTAGAATAATACTACCAAATGTCTTCCAAATCGTAGATAATAAAAGTGAGTACGATTCACTTGTAAATGAACTCAATCAACGTTTTAAGGTAGCAAAAACATATATCGTATCTAATAATACGATATGGATTGCGGCTGAACAATTTATATGTACACATGAAGGTTTAGAATTGTTGTTTGAACGATGCATAGCCTTATTGAAGTTTGTAATTGATTATTTCAGAGAACGGCAAAGCCAATTAATCCATGACTAAGTCTCCTCATTTTTGGTGGTTAATAAGTGTCTTAAGTTTAACCATCATAGCCCTTGTTGCATTCATCATTACAGATAGGGTTCTTTGTAGCGAAATTTTAATGGAGTATGTTTCTGTTTGCTCTACTGTGTTGTCTATAACTCTTTCTATCTTTGCAATTCAGTACACATATACATCCAATAATGAGATTCATCAACAGTTTGAAAAGATTAACTCTGTAGCAGATAATATAAAAGGTACATCGGAGAAACTTGCGGCGACGAATACACTTCTGAATGATAATTTGGGGCAAATTCTTGAACGCCTTGAGAGTGTAGGGCAATCACAACAGAATATCGAAGAACAAATTAAAAACCTTACAAATAGGGGTATAACTACTGATGTAAATAATACAATACCAGTACCACAAAAACAGCAGGGTTAATAACATAATTAGTCATTATAAATGGTAATGACAGCTATGATTTAGGGTAATGTCGTATATAGTCACCTAATAATTTATGGTGTGGAGATGCTTGCTTCTTGCCCGGGCTGCAGTTTTCGGCATGGACAAAGATAAATCAGAACAGGCTGATTTTCAGTAAGCTGTAAAGACGCCGACTGCTGCTCCGATGCGTTTGGTCCCGCAGGCGTGACGGGCGGAGCGGGATGTGCGTGACGGGCGGGGCAAATGGCGGTGAAAAAAGAAGAAAGCAAGAAAAGCGCACCCCACCTTCGGTTTATCAGCGGGAAAGGGCTAATTTTGCGAAGAGATGGACGGGTACAGGTTGCTTCCGCCGCGTTCCGACAGCCTTTTCCGCGGCTTCGGGCGCGCTTGGTGCAAGGCCTTTTGCCGTCATGACGATATATGCTATTTTATGAAACGAATACAAATAAATTTTAAGGGCAAAAGTCGCCTTTTCCTCTGGGTAGCAGCCGTGCTGACGGCATTGGCGGCGCTCACCGTCGGCGTGGTGGCGCTGGCTCCGACGCGCACCGATTTTGAGATAGACGACGCGCTGGGAGGCAACATCTTCCCCTCGGCCATCCTCTCGACGGCCACCACCGAGGCGCAGGTGGTCGAACCGCTCGACAGCCTGTACGTGGGCAACCCAAAGTCGTGCATCGCCATCCGCCTGCACACGAAAACAGCCGACAGCAGGGTGCGCATCGAACTGAGTGAAACGCCCTTCTACGCCCGTTCCGTTTCGGAGTTTGTGCTGCCGCGGGCCAATGCCGACTATGTAATCTACCCCGACGTGCTCTGGCGCTACGATGCCCTGCGGGCCAACGAGCAGGCCGAGCCCATCAGCGTGGTGGCCACGGTGGAGGTGAACCGCGAGAGCCTGGGGCAGAAGGTGCGCACCTTCTCGGTGAGGAGCATCAACGAGTGTCTCATCGGCTATGTGCAGCAAACGCCCGGCGGCACGCGCTTTCGCAACACGAAACTCCTCTTCGCGGCCTACGTCAACGAAGAAAATCCGATGATCGACAAGGTGCTGCGCGAGGCCCTCAACACAAAAATCGTGCGCCGCTTCCAGGGCTACCAGGTGCGCACGGCCGCCGCCGTCGACAAGCAGGTCTACGCCCTGTGGTACGTGCTGCAAAAGCGCAACTTCCGATACAGCTCCATTTCCTACTCCACCCTGTCGAGCAACGTGGTCTATTCGCAGCGCGTGCGCACGTTCGACGACGCGCTGGCCTCGTCGCAAATCAACTGCGTGGACGGCAGCGTGCTTTTTGCCTCGCTCCTGCGCGCCATCAACATCACCCCGGTGCTCGTTCAAGTGCCCGGCCACATGTTTGTGGGCTACTATTCCGACGCAGGCCGCAAGAACCTGACGTTCCTCGAAACCACCATGATAGGCGACGTCGATCTGGACGACTATTTCCCCGACGAACAGCTCGACTCCACGATGGTGGGCAAGTCGCAAAGCGAAATATCGCGCATTGCCTTTGAGAAATCGAAGGAATATGCCCTCGCCGAGTACCGCCGCAACGAGAAAGCCATACGCGAGGGCAAGCCCGGCTACTCCATGCTCGAAATATCGAAAGCCGTGCGCCGGAAGATACAGCCCATCGGCAAATAAAGCCACACCCCTCCCGCCAGCCATCCGCCATGAGGCGGCACGGGCCCGGCGCCGGCAGCTCCACGCTCTCGGGCCGCCGGCTTGAAAGCGTGCGTAAACCCGTACATCCCCTTTCCCGTCTTCCTGCCACATTATAAAGCCTTCTTCCCGTCGTTTCGACGCAGCTCCCGCAAGCCCACCGCAAACGCCCCAATCTCCTCACCTGATGCACCGTTTCTTGCAGACGGGCGTGGGGCTATGCCAGTGCGACTGGGCCTGCCTGCTGCGCCGCCACGGCCATTCGCTGGACGGAGCAGCTCTGGCGGCCGACCTCCGCTCGCTCGGCATGCTGCGGGCCGTTGGCGCGCTGGCGCGCTGACGCGCGAATCTTCCGTCTCTGCCCGCGCGAAGTGGCCGCCTATCCTCTGGCATGGCTGAGAAGCTGGATGTGACGGCTGGCAAATGTGTTATTCTTCCTGCTTCCCGGAATATCTGTGCCGTAAAATGGGATGACCCGTCTGTTGCGCTGTTTTCTGTCCTGGCGTAACGTTGTGGCGGTATGAAAAAAGAGACGCTGGCTGCGTCTCTTTTTTTTGTATCAGCCGGGCAGGCTGTCTCAGATGCGCACCGTGCGGGCCAGGAGCACGTGGTCGAGCACGGTGAGGGCTGCCATGGCCTCGACGATGGGGACGGCGCGGGGCAGCACGCAGGGGTCGTGGCGGCCGCGGGCATGCACCGTGGCGGGACGGCCGGCGGCGTCGACGGTGGCCTGGTTGCGCAAGAGGGTGGCGACGGGCTTGAAGGCTACGCGGAAGTAGACGTCCTCGCCGTTGCTGATGCCGCCCTGTATGCCGCCGCTGTGGTTGGTGCGGGTGTGGATGCGGCCGTCGGTGCCGGTATAGAATTCGTCGTTGAGCTCGCTGCCACACTTTTCGGCGCCGGCAAAGCCTGCTCCATACTCGAAGCCTTTGGCGGCGTTGATGGAGAGCATGGCGGCGCCGAGGTCGGCGTGGAGCTTGGCAAAGACGGGGGCGCCCAGGCCGGGCGGGCAGCCGCGTATGAGGCCGGTGACGACGCCGCCCACGGTGTCGCCGCGGCTTTTCACGTCGGCTATGAGGCGGGCCATGGCTTCGGCTGCCTCGGGGTCGGGGCAGCGCACGGGGTTGGTTTCGGTGAGCGTGAGGTCGTAGCGCCGATAGTCGGGCGAGAGGGCGATGGGGCCCACCTGCGAGGTGTAGGCCGCTACGCTGATGCCCAGCGGGCGCAGGGCGAGCTTGGCCAGGGCGCCTCCCACGCAGCGCGCCACCGTTTCGCGGGCCGACGAGCGGCCGCCGCCGCGGTGGTCGCGCAGGCCGTAGCGGGCCTGGTAGGTATAGTCGGCATGCGAGGGGCGGAATACGTCGCGCAGGTTGTCGTAGTCGGCCGAGTGCTGGTTCTCATTGCGCACGATGAAACCGATGGGGCAGCCGGTGGTGCGGCCTTCGAATACGCCCGAGAGTATTTCCACGCTGTCGGCCTCGCGGCGCGGGGTGGTCAGGGCGCTTTGTCCCGGCCGGCGGCGGGCCAGTTCGGCACGGACGAAATCCATGTCGACGGCAACGCCGGCGGGAAAGCCGTCGATGACGCCGCCAAGGGCGGGGCCGTGGCTCTCGCCAAAGGTGGTGAGGCGCAGGATGTGGCCAAAGGTGTTCATGCGTCGGCTGCCGTTATGGGTCAGTAGTTGTGGCCGTGTCCGCAGCAGCCGCCTTCGTGGCCTTCGCCATGTCCGCAGCAGCCGCCTTCGTGGCCATGATGGCCCTCGCCGTGTCCGCAGCAGCCGCCGTCGTGACCATGATGGCCTTCGCCGTGACCGCAGCAGCCGCCGTCTTCGCCATGGCCTCCGCAGCAGCCTCCCTCGCCGTCGCAGCAGCAGTCGCCGCCGCTCATGCGGTTAATGAGGCCCTGCACCTCGTCGTCGGTGGCTTCGCGCGAGGTGACAACCTCGCCTTTAAAGTGGAGCGCCTTGCCTGCGAGCGGGTGGTTGAGGTCGACGGTCACCTTGTCGTCGCTCACCTTGATGATGAGCCCTTGGAAACGGTTGCCGTCGGCATTGACAAGAGGGATGACGTTGCCCGGGTAGATATTGTCTTTGTCGAAGCGGCCGTCCACACTGAATATGTCGCGGTCGAGCTCTATGACATGCTCGTCGACGTAGGGGCCGTAGGCTTCGTCGACGGAGAGGGTGAAATCGAACGTCTCGCCTTCGGCCAGGGGGGCCACGCGCTCCTCAAACGCTTCGAGGGCGACGCCCATGCCTGTGATAAACTGGAAGGGATGTTCCTTCGGGGCTCGCTCCACCAGCTCGTGGATGCCTTCGGCGTTGTCGGTGTAGAGGTCGTATGCCACTGTGACGTACTTGTGCTGTAATTCTTCCATGCGTAAATGTTGCTATATAAATATGTAGGTGTGGGCAGGTGCCGTGCGGCGGTGGCACGGCGGCTTTTTGCCCGGACAAAAGTACAATTCTTTTCCGATACCTGCGGTGTCGGCGTCTTTTTTTCGGAGAAAAGGCGGCCCGGGCGATGTGTTGCGGACGGAAATCTGTATCTTAGCCGGCGGAAAACGGCGGCTGCCGCTGCGTCCGGGAACGGGGGCTGACGGCTGCGCAACAGACAATTGGCTGACTGTATGGAAACCATCATCACGCGTTTATATGCCTCGCCCTGCGGCCGGCTGCTCCTGGGCTGTGCGGGGGAACGTCTGTGTATGTGCGACTGGTACCTGGCTGAGCGCATCGAACGGACACGGCGCCGCTTGCAGCGGTTTGGTCTGGTCCGCCATGTTCGGGGTACGTCGCCCGTGATCGAGGAGGCCATGCGGCAGCTGGATGCTTTTTTCCGTGGCGAGCGGCGTAAGCCCGACGTTCCGCTGCGTTTGCTGGGAACGGACTTTCAGCTGCGGGTGTGGGAGGAACTTTTGCGCATACCCTACGGTTCCACGCTGACGTATGGCGACATTGCCCGGCGCATGGGCATGAGCCGTGGCGCCCAGGCTGTGGGGGCTGCTGTGGGTGCCAACGCGCTGGCTGTCTTTGTGCCCTGCCACCGCGTCGTTGGGCGCGACGGAAGTCTGACGGGCTTTGCCGGCGGTCTGGAAGCCAAGAGCTGCCTGCTTCGCCTGGAAGCGGAAACAGCGAGCAGGGACGACGCCAAAGGCTGAACGCCTCATTTTGCCTTCTTGATATTGCACATTCTGGGCTGAAAAGCGCAAAAATGGGCGTCTTTGCGTCGATTTATATGTTTTATAACATGTTTTTAACGTCGGGAACGGATTTTCTCCGTACCTTTGCAGCGTCAAACAGGGGACGGAGCGCCGCCCCCGCGCAAGATAAAAAGATATTTGTTTATTGTAAGTTTAAAAGTGTAGGAAATGAAAAGATGGTTTGTAATGCTGACGATGGCCCTTGCGGCTGTCGCAGCGCCGGCGGCGGAAACCGCTGAAGCAGTGAGCTACTCGCAGTCGTACGACATGACGGTAGACATGCGCAAACTTGGTTGCGTTCTCGGACTGACGTTCAGACAGATGGACGATTTCGACTACTCTTACGAACGTTTCAACCAAACGATGTCCGAAGCTGCCAAAAGCGCAGGCGAAAGCCGGGACGCAATGGTTAAGAAAGCTGTGGAGGAGAATTTCAAGGAAATGAATTTCATCCTGAAGCCTGCACAGTACGAAAAGTACAAGCGGCTCATCACAGTGACTCTGATTAACCGCGGTATCCTCCAAGGATAACACCGCAGGTTATTTTAAAAAGCACATTCATTCATGGCATAAGGAAATCCCCGGGGCGTGAGCTCCGGGGATTTTTCGTATCGGCCAGCGCGGCTGTGTGAGCGGCTTTATGCCAGTTCCAGATGGAGCGCTTCGCGGAGCTGGACGAGGGCCGAGCTCTTTTTGAGCATCGCTTCCATTTGTTCCTTGCGGGTGTAGGCGCGGTGTTGTTCTTTTGCTTCGAGCAGGCGGAAGCGCAGGCGGACGTTTCCGTTTTTCAGGTTGCTGCGCATGAATTTTTCCAAATCGGCATGCATCTCTTCCATATAGGCCAGCACTTGCTGGTTTTCGACGGGCACGTCCACCACGCCTCCGTCGAGCAGTTTCACGTAGATGTTTTTCATGCGGCTGGCCATGGCCGTCTTTTCGCGCGGAAGCTGGTTGGCATAACGCATCCATTGATAGTTGACATCGCTCTCCTGAAAGGAGCTGTTGCCATAGTCGACGGTGGGTTCGGCCAGCTGCGCCACCTCGGCCGGCTGCGTGCGCTCGGTTTCAAGGGCTTCGAGCGTGGCGCGTATCGACACGGTGTGGGGCACGCCCGGCGTGCGGCGGGGCGTTGCGGGGGCAGCGGCTGCGGCAGGCTGCGTGGCGGGCGCCGCCGGCGCGGCTGCGGGCCGCGGGGCGGGCAAGGGTTGCGGGGCGGCAGCAACAGCGGGCCGGGCGGCCGGCTGTGCAGGAGCGGGCTGTGGGGCAGCGGGTACGGCCGGCTGCGGGGCCGGCGCCGTGGCGGTGAACAGGGGTTTAAGCTTCTTCGTAGGGCCAGGCCCCGAGCCGGGCGACTCGTCGTCGGAGAGCTGCGCCACCTCGATGAGCGTGAGCTCCACCAGCAGCCGCTTGTTGTAGCTGGCGCGATAGTTGACGTCGCAGCTGTTGCACAAGCGGAGCGCCTTATACAGGAAGCGCGGCTGGCAGCGCGCCGCCTGCTCGCGGTAGCGCTCGCGCACGCTCTCGGCCACGTCGAGCAGCGGCAGCGTGGCGGCGTCGCGCGCCACGAGCAGGTCGCGGAAGTGGGAGGCCAGGCCGCCGATGAAATAGTTTCCCTCGAAGCCCTTGGCCAAAATCTCGTTGAGCGTGAGCATCGCCTGGGGGATGTCGGGCTTCAGCAAGGCATCGGTCACGGCGAAATAGTAGTCATAATCGAGCACGTTGAGGTCTTCGATGACCTTCTTGTACGTGATGTTGCCGTTGGTAAAGCTCGCAACCTGGTCGAATATGGAGAGCGCGTCGCGCATGCCGCCGTCGGCCTTGCGGGCAATGACGTTGAGCGCCTCGGGCTCGAAGGCAATGCCCTCGGCGGCGGCCACGCGTTCGAGATGGGCCACGATGTCGCCCACCTCCATACGGCTGAAGTCGTAGATCTGGCAGCGGCTCAGGATGGTGGGTAGGATTTTGTGCTTTTCGGTCGTGGCCAGGATGAAGATGGCGTGGGCAGGCGGCTCTTCCAACGTTTTTAAAAAGGCGTTGAAGGCAGCCGACGAAAGCATGTGAACCTCGTCGATGATGAACACCTTGTATTTGCCGACCTGAGGCGGGATGCGCACCTGCTCGATGAGCTGGCGGATGTCCTCGACCGAGTTGTTCGAGGCGGCGTCGAGCTCGTGTATGTTGTAGCTGCGCTGCTCGTCGAACGAACGGCAGCTCTCGCACGCGCCGCAGGCCTCGCCTCCGGGCTTGGGGTGCAGGCAGTTGATGGTCTTGGCGAAGATGCGCGCGCAGGTGGTCTTTCCCACGCCGCGCGGGCCGCAGAAAAGATAGGCGTGCGCCAGCTTCCCCGTGGCAATGGCGTTCTTCAGCGTGGTGGTCAGCGCCTGCTGCCCAACAACCTCGTCGAACGTGGCCGGCCGATACTTCCGGGCCGAAACGATATAGTTCTCCATAAATGATTGCGTCTTGCTGCAAAGTTAGTCGTTGGGCTGAAAACGGTCAAGGAAAAAGATAAGTTTTTCTCTTTTCAACATCAGCCTCTCAGAACGGATATATGCAAAAAGAAACGCATATATGCGCCTGCGTAGGGCTTTACGCCGCTCCCCGAAACGCGGGAAAAGCGCTCCGCTATTAAACATAATGCCCGTACTCCTACGCATGCTTGTTCTGGCGTGGTGCTGGGCTGAAATTCACATGGAACTGCTGACCATCCTGCTGGGCTTCCTCATCAGCGCGGGCCTGACGGCGCTCATCATCCCGCGCATCATCCTCATCTCCTACAAGAAGCGGCTCTTCGACGAGACGGGCGGGCGCAAGGTGCACACCGGAGCCGTGCCGCGGCTGGGCGGCGTGGCCTTTACGCCCTCGGTGATCATCACCGTGGCCCTGCTGGCCGGTCTCGAGGCCGCCGTGGCACCCGGCGGGAGCTTTGCCGGCCGCGGCGACGTGTCGCTGGCCCTCTGCCTCTCGGCCATCACCATGCTCTACCTGGAAGGCGTGGCCGACGACCTGGTGGGCGTGGGCTATAAGGCCAAGTTTGGTATGCAGATCCTCTCGGCAGCCATCGTGGCCGCCTCGGGCATCTGGATGAACGACCTGCACGGCCTCTTCTCGCTCTACGCGATATCGCCCTGGGCGGGCTATCCGCTCACCGTCGTGCTGCTGGTCTTCGTCATCAACGCCGTCAACCTCATCGACGGCATCGACGGGCTGGCCTCGGGGCTCTCCTCGCTGGCCCTGTTCTTCCTGGGCTGCCTCTTCGCGGCCCGCGGCGACACGCTCTGGGCCGTGCTCGCCTTCACCACGCTGGGCACGCTCGTCCCCTTCTTCTGCTACAACGTCTTCGGCCGCCCGGGCGGCGGGCGGAAAATCTTCATGGGCGACTGCGGCAGCCAGACCATCGGTCTGCTCTTAGGGCTCCTCTGCGTGCGCTTCTGCATGACGGGCGAGTGCGCCCCAACGGCCGTGGCGACGCCCAACCCGCTGGCCGTGGTGTTCTCGCTGCTCATGGTGCCCTGCCTCGACGTGCTGCGCGTCATGCTGGGCCGCCTGCGCCGCGGGAAGAACCCCTTCCTGCCCGACAAGACGCACATCCACCACAAGTTCCTGGCCCTGGGCATGAGCCACCGCACGGCCCTGGTGGTCATCCTCTCCATCGCGGCCTTCTTCGCCCTCTTGAACCTGGGCCTCGCCCCCCTACTGGACATCAACCTCGTCCTGCTGGCCGACATCGCCGTCTGGACGGCCATGAACATCTGGCTCTCGCGCCTCATCGAGGCGCGGCGCGCACGCTTGGAGAAGGAGCAGGCCTTACGACCGAACGAATCTAACACAAAATAAACGATGAAAACCGTCATGCTCGTTTTCGGAACGCGCCCCGAGGCCATCAAGATGGCTCCGCTGGTGAGCGAGTTTCGCAAACACGCGGACACGTTCCGCACGCTGGTGTGCGTCACCGGCCAGCACCGCGAGATGCTCGACCAGGTGCTGCGCATCTTCGGCATCCGCCCCAACTTCGACCTCGACATCATGAAACAGGGGCAGGACCTCTACGACGTCACCTCGCGCGTGCTGCTGGGCATGCGCCGGGTGCTGGCCCAGGCCCGTCCCGACGCCGTGCTCGTCCACGGCGACACCACCACCAGCACGGCGGCGGCGCTGGCCGCCTTCTACGCCCGCGTGCCCGTGGGCCACGTCGAGGCAGGCCTGCGCACGCACGACATCTACAGCCCCTGGCCCGAGGAGATGAACCGGCAGCTCACGGGGCGCATCGCCACGTGGCACTTCGCACCAACGCCCCTGAGCCGCGCGAACCTGATGGCCGAGGGCGTGGCCGGGGAGAACATCGCCGTGACGGGCAACACCGTCATCGACGCCCTCCACAGCGTGACGCGGCGCATCCAGAGCGACGACGGGCTGCGCGCCTCGCTGGCAGCCGAGCTCCGCACCGCGGGCTACGACACGGCGCGCCTCGACGCCGGCGACCGCCGCCTCGTGCTCGTCACGGGCCACCGCCGCGAAAACTTCGGCGAGGGCTTCCTGCACATCTGCCACGCCCTGCGCGACCTGGCCCTGCGCTACCCGGCGGTCGACTTCGTCTACCCCCTCCACCTCAACCCCAACGTGCGGCGCCCCGTGCACGAGGTGTTCGGCGGCCCCGGCCGGCAGCCGGCCAACATGTTCTTCATCGAACCGCTGGAATACCTCTCCTTCGTCTGCCTCATGGAGCGCGCCCACATCGTGCTCACCGACTCGGGCGGCATCCAGGAGGAGGCCCCCGGCCTGGGCAAGCCCGTGCTCGTCATGCGCGACACGACGGAGCGCCCCGAAGCCGTCGAGGCCGGCACCGTGCGCCTCGTGGGCACCGATTATGAAAAAATCACCACCTCGGCCGCCCGCCTGCTCGACGACCCGCAGGCATACGCCGAAATGGCCCACGCCGCCAACCCCTACGGCGACGGCAAGGCCTGCCCACGCATCGTGGAGTTTATGACGCGCGCCCTCGCAGCCGCTCCCGCCGCCACGGGTGAGGAGGGGAAATAAGCAGAACAGACTTTCCAAAAACAAACAGACATGATAAACGTAATCGGTCTCGGCTACATCGGCCTGCCCACGGCACTGATGATGGCCTCCCACGGCGTAGAGGTCGTGGGCACGGACTACAACAAGGAACTCGTGGCCACGCTCAACGCCGGCCACACCACGTTCAAGGAAAAAGGCCTCGACGAACTCTTCCGCGCCGCCGTCGACGCCGGCATCAAGTTTACCACCGAATATCAGCACACCGACACCTACATTGTCTCCGTGCCCACGCCCTACGACAAGTTCTCAAAGAAGGTGGACGCCTGCTACGTCGTGGCCGCCGTGCGCGACGTCATGCGCGTGTGCCCCAAGGGCGCCACGGTGGTGGTCGAATCGACCGTGAGCCCCGGCACGATGGACAAATACGTGCGCCCCGTCATCGAGGCCGAAGGCTTCAAAATTGGTGAGGACATCCACCTGGTGCATGCCCCCGAGCGCATCATACCGGGCAACATGGTCTATGAGCTCCTGCACAACAACCGCACCATCGGCGCCGACAGCCGCGAGGTGGGCGAGCGCGTGAAGCAATACTACGCCTCCTTCTGCCAGGGCGACATCGTCGTGACCGACATCCGCACGGCCGAAATGACAAAGGTCGTGGAAAACACGTTCCGCGCCGTCAACATCGCCTTTGCCAACGAGCTGGCCCGCATCTGCCGCCACGACAACATGGACGTCTACGAGATTATCAAAATCTGCAACATGCACCCGCGCGTCAACATCCTGCAACCGGGCCCCGGCGTGGGCGGCCACTGCATCTCGGTCGACCCCTGGTTCCTCGTGGGCGACTACCCGCAGCTGGCCAAGGTCATCGACGAGAGCATGAAAACCAACGACAGCCAACCCACCTTCGTGCTGAACCGCATCCACGAGATAATGAAAGAGAACGGCATCACCGACAACCGCCGCGTGGGCCTCTACGGCCTGACCTACAAGGAGAACGTCGACGACTTCCGCGAGAGCCCCACCCTCCAACTGCTCGAAGCGCAGGAGCGCCACCTGGCCCGCCCGCTGAAATGCTACGACCCGTTCCTCGAAGGCCACAAGATAGCCGAAAACCAATACGCCGACTTCGACGAATTCCTCAACGGCCTCGACATGGTGGTCATCATGGTCAAGCACGACCACATCAAGCAAAACTGGGACAAGCTCCGCGGGAAAGTCATCCTCGACTGCTTCAACATCTGCCCGCTCGAAAAGACCTACCACATCTAAACGGGGCCCCTGCCCCACCCCTCAGCAGCCGCACCGACGGAGCCGCAAGGCTCGTGGCCCGCTACCACCGGCTGCACCACGCCCAAGCCCACGGGCAACGGCAAAAAGCAAAAAATTGCACCGCATGAGTGCAATTTTCGGGCAAAAGCTGCACTGTATGAGTGCAAAAAATAAGCTTACCAGACGCCGCAGACAGCGAAAACCTCGGATAAGGACTTCAAGCAGCGCTACAAATCATCATAACATGAAAGAAATACTTCGCATCGTACAGACTGATTATCAGCGATATACAGGAAAAACTGGGGGGGGTAGAACTATCCTTCGCTACCTGCTCTTCGGACGCAACCACTGCTTCAACTACTGCTTTTGGCTGAGGTTCGCCTCTCGGAAGAACCTGCTCTACCCGTTGGCCGTGTTGATGCACAAACGCCTGACCACCAAATATGGCATCCAGATACCGCGAACCACAAAAATAGGCTACGGCTTTTACATCGGACACGGCGTAGGCATCGTCATCAACGGCAAAACCGTCATCGGCAACAACTGCAACGTCAGCCAGTTCCTCTCCATCGGCAGCAACAAAGGCACTCCCGCCGTCATCGGCGACAACGTCTACATCGGCCCCAACGTTTGCATCGTCGAGGACGTACACATCGGCAACAACGCCACCATCGGCGCCGGCGCCGTCGTGACAAGAGACATCCCCGAGAACGCAACGGCCGCCGGTGTGCCCGCAAGAGTCATTTCGCACAAAGAGCCCGGGAGATTTATCCATAATAAAGCCATCTTCCGCTGAATATTCACAGAAAAATAGCCGGAAGAGCGCAGCAGGCAGGCCGAGGACCGAAAAATTGCACCGCATGAGTGCAGTTTTCTGGCAAAAGCTGCACTGTGTGAGTGCAAAATACGTACATTTGCAGCCAAACCTCTGCCTATGGAACGCCTGTACGCCATTTTTCACCAACTCGTCAAACGCACAGACCTCGCGTTCGTACGCTATAAATACGCCGACATCCGTTGGGGCAACCGCATGCTGGGCCTCATGGGCCCGCGCGGCGTGGGCAAAACCACCCTGCTGCTGCAACATGCCAGGCAAGCCCTTCCCGTAGAAGGCACCCTCTACGCCTCGGCCGACAATCTCTATTTTGCCGACCACACGCTGGTGGACCTGGCCGACGCCCTCAGCAAGCAAGGCGGACGCTATCTCCTGCTGGACGAGATACACAAATACGCCAACTGGTCGCGCGAGCTCAAACAAATCTACGACTCCTACCCCGACCTGCACGTCTATTTCACCGGCTCGTCCGTCCTCGACATTTACCGCGGCATGGCCGATCTGAGCCGCCGCGCACCCATCTACGAGATGCAAGGGCTCTCCTTCCGCGAATACCTGCGGCTCTTTCACGGCATAACGGCCCCCGTCCTCACGCTCGACGACATCCTGCACCACCGCGCCGAAATACCCGGCACCCTCCATCCCCTGCCCCTCTTCAACGACTACCTGCGCCGCGGCTACTACCCCTTCGGGCGCGACGAAGACTTCGAAATCAAGCTCGAACAGGTCATTACGCAGACGATGGAGAGCGACATACCCCTGTATGCCGGGATGAACGTGGCCACGGGGCGCAAGCTCAAGCAGCTCCTCATGGTCGTGGCCGCCGGAGCCCCCTTCAAGCCCTCGATGGCCACCCTCGCCGAGACCACCGGCATCAGCCGCAACAACGTGGCCGACTATCTCCTCTATATGGAACGCGCCGGCATGATAGGCCAGCTCCGCACCGCCACGGGCGGCATCCGCGGACTGGGCAAGGTCGAGAAAATCTACCTCGACAACCCCAACCTCATGGCCGTGCTCGGCCACGACGGCGGCAACCGCGGCAACGTGCGCGAAACGTTCTTCTACAACCAGACGCGCGTGCGCCACGACGTCATCACCTCGCCCACGGCCGACTTCCTCATCGACGGCTTCACGTTCGAAGTGGGCGGCCGCGGCAAAGGCCAGCGCCAGCTGCAAGGCAACCCGCAAGGCTACGTCGTCAAGGACGACATCGAAACAGGCTACGCCAACGTCGTCCCCCTCTGGGCCTTCGGCCTGACGTACTGACCGCCGCCCAACGCACAGACAATCACCCCCTTTGCAGCGATAGCTCCGCCCCGCCACCACCGGCCCGGAGCCGCCACACGCCCGCCTGCATCCACAGCGCGAGGCTTGCCGCCTGCACCCGCGAAACGCAACAACCGGCCCCACATCCATCCCGGCACGCAGCGCCCCGATCATTAAAACGCAGCCCGCGTTTTCACAAGCTGCACCGGCGTTTATACAAACAAAAGCCACGTTTTTACAAACGGCCGCGGCGTTGCAACAAGCAAGCGGAAATTCAGGACTTTCAACAGCCAACATCCATCTTCTTAAAAACAGATCGGTGAAGCCCGCCACCCCCTTGCGGCAGGCTCCGCCGTGCCGCACGTTAAATATCCAATCATGCACACCTCAGGCGACAGCAAACGCATAGCAAAGAACACCCTCCTGCTCTATGGGCGGATGATTTCAATAAAAATTACAGAAACCTAAACTTACAATCATCGAAAATGAAAATTGGTTTACTTACATATCATGCTGCATGCAACTTTGGAGCTCAACTGCAAACTCTTTCAACTATATCATTCTTTCAAAAAAAAGGATACGATATTATAGTTATTAATTGGTACCCCCAAGATCTAGAAAGATTTTATTTGCGCAGCATTAGCCCCGAACAGCAAATAGAACATCAAAGTTTCATCAATCAATTCATACCTACGACACGAAGATGCTTCACTTCTCAAGACGTAAAGAATGTAATTGATGAATTAAACATAACACACATCATCGTTGGCAGTGATGCTGTATTTAGTTATATTCCAATACTTAAAAGAATCCATTTAAGTAGGAAAACTATTATTGGATATACTAACGTTAGTTCCGATCATAAAATTCCTAACCCATTTTGGGGAGATTTTAAGAACGCCAAAGACGCATCTCCTACATTAATAGGCTTATCTGTTTCCGCACAATACTTAGATTTGGGAAAGTGCTCCTTCTTCGAAAAAGCCAAAATGCGGAAATCCCTTGAAAAATTTAAATTTATAACCGTCAGAGATCGATGGACTCAAGGTATTATAAAAAAATTGATTAATAAAGAAAGCCCAATAACCCCTGACCCTGTTTTTGGATTTAACAACAATGTTCTTATAGACGGAACAAAAGAAGATACTATCAACAAGTTTAATCTTCCAGAGAAATACGTTTGTCTAAGCTTTTGTCATAATCTGTACGACCAGACTTGGTATGATAGTTTATATGAACTTCTCCATAAGAATGGATTCTTTGTTATTAATTTAGCAATGCCCGAGGGATGTATCAAAATTAAATGCGACAAAAAAATTGATGTACCTCTATCACCATTAGACTGGTATAACATCATCAGATATTCTAGTGGCTATATTGGTCAAAGAATGCACCCAATGATCGTAGCACTTCACAACAAAGTACCCATATATATATTTGATCACTACGCTTACAAGAAAGGGGGAAAGAACTTAATATCAAGCAAAATATACGATATACTGGAAAGAGCACAGCTACTTTCCTACTATACCAATCTTTCATCGTCTCAACAACCACAACCGCATGATGTTTTATCTGCAATTATGACTTTTGATAGAAAACAAGAAGAGATTTTTACCCAAAAATACTCATCTCTTTACAATCAATTCATGAACAACATCATCAAAATATTATGATTTTTCATATCCACTTTTCATATCTACAAAACTCAGGAGAAATCCGTCGAATAAAAAACATCAATAAAGATTTAGCCTTTAGGCTATCAAACGATGTTATTGAAATTGCATTCATTTCAATCTTCCATTTCATACATTTACGTAAGTATAAATTCCTTTTAAACGAAGGAATTAAACATAAGTACTACATTCCTGTCTTACCATTTTCTTACGGGAAATATTTCTTTAAAGCACTAAACTCTTTCTGGATTTCTTTTTGCCTATTGATTATATATCTTCTAAAAAAGCCATCATATATTATAGGAGAATTTTCTATCGCATGGCAAGCTCTACGTTTCATCCCTAAGCATACAAAATGCATTATAGATGTGCACGGAGCTACACGAGAAGAATATGATTATTCTACATCAGGAAAGAAGCACGATGAACGTTTCAGTAGATATTTTGACTTTTTAGAAGAACGTGGCATGAAAAGGGCTTCATATATCGTATGCCAATCCTCTGAAATGAAAAGGTTCTTACTAAAAAAATACCCCTTCTTAAAGGAAGAAAAACTATATGTTTACAAATGCAGTGCCGACTCCCGACTATTCTTCTATTCGCCTGAAATTCGACAATCTATGAGAAAACAATTTGAGTTGGAAAATTCGCAAAAACTTTTTATTTATTCAGGTGGACTACATAGGTGGCAAAGGTTTGAAGATACTTTGAAATTCTTCTCTGACTATAAACTACAACACCCCAACTCAAAATATCTCATTCTTACTTTAAACAAAGAAGAAGCTTTATCAATAATTGAAAACAAGTACACTCACCTTATCAATGATTGCATTGTCAAATCAGTTGATAATAATGAAGTGCATAGATATCTAAACGCGGCAGACATTGCCTTTCTCTTACGCGACAACGTCATTATGAACGCTGTTGCTTCACCCACAAAACTATCTGAATACTTATGTTGCGGTCTACCAATTATATCCTCGCAAGTAGCAAAAAAATGGATAGATAACGATAAATTCATCTTCTATGAAGATTCTGACATTAAAACTTTAGATTCATTTCTCGAAAATGTCAATAGAGAAGACATTGCTACCTATGCAAAAGAATTGATGACATTAGAAACAGATAGAAAACAAATGCAACTTCTAATAAACAATGAAAGAGCAAAACAAAATCATCATTAAAAATACAATAGCTCAATATATTAGAGTTATTACGACAGCTCTTGTCAGTATTATTAGTGTTCGAATAGTACTCAACAAACTTGGTACTGACGATTATGGCATTTTTTCTGTAATAGCTGGATTTATTGCTCTTTTTGGGGTATTAAATAGTTCTCTCATTGTCTCCATCCAAAGGCATATCTCATACGAAATACCAACTGGAAATAACTCTAAAATATCAACTTTATACAGCACGTCATTCACCATTCATATTTTACTGGCCATCATTGTATTTATTCTTAGTGAAACCGTAGGCCTTTATTTCATGGTGAATTTCATGAAATTTCCCGTTGGCCGCTTAGACGCCGCTATATTGGTCTTTCATTCGGTAGTTATTTCTTTTATCTTAAACATAATCAGCATTCCACAACAAGCAATACTGATAGCTTATGAAAAGATTTATTTGTCTTCTGTTATTGGCATAATTGATGTATTCCTCAAACTGGCAATTGCCATCTTACTCGTTTATATTGATAGTGATAAGCTCATATTCTATGCTTATGGTTGCTTAATAATAGCCATCATTACATTTATTCTATATCTCGTTTCTACATACATCTCCATAAAACAGATCCGCTTAAAAATCACCATTGACAAAACATGCTTCCATCAATTGATAGGTTTTGCCAGTTGGAATCTGTTCGGCGGAATTGCAAACTTAGGAAAGATTCAGGGTGTTAATGTCCTGCTGAATATCTTCTTTGGAACAGCAGTTAATGCGGCTTATGGATTAGCCAATGTCATTAATTCTCAACTGCTCTTTTTTTCTTCCAGCATTTTTCAATCTTCTAATTCTCAAATCATACAATCTTATAGAAAACATGACTACGAGAGATTAAATTTCATCACATCCCAAACGACGAAATTTGCTTTTATCATTTATTTCTGCATCACTTCCGTATTTCTTATATCATCTCATGAAATTCTTACCATATGGTTAGGAAATGTACCGCCCTACTGTTCCATTTTTGTGAGACTTATGTTGCTCAATTCTTACATCGAATTGTTTTCCTCCCCCTTAATGTTCATTATGCAAGCTTCGGGAAGTATAAAAAACTATTTTCTCTGCATCAGTAGTGTAATGATTCTCATATTACCTATCTCTTACGTACTGCTTAAATGTGGGGCAGAACCCTACACGGTTCTTACCATAACGATTATCATCAATCTTATTCTCCTATATATTCGCATCTGGTTCGTAAAAAACAAAGCCAAGATTCCTATTCAAGAATTTGTGTACAAGGTACTCCTCCCCTGCTTGCTTTTGTTCGCTCTGACAACGCCCATCCTTTATGCCATTTATTCATCAACAGACGGCATTTGGAGCAAGATCATCATTACCATTTGTTCTTCATTTCTTATCGTAGGCACACTTTCTTACTTTCTCGTTCTTTCCAAAGACAACCGCAAATTCATAAAAAGTCATGTTTTCCGCTCATAAGTTTGTTAATGCCATCTGCATTCTTACCTTTTTCCTTTCGCTCATCATATATATTTACTTGAGCTTTGATGCTTATAGAATGGATGAGATAGCCCTTGCTATGGGATTTGAAACAGAAAATGCTGCTGCCGTCGGTCTTTTCAAATCCATTACACAATTAGCTATGGTTCTAACATCCATTTTCTTCTTTCATTTTTCCTGCATAAAGCTGAAAGGATTGGGAATATTGTTCTTCATCATTGCCGCATACTTTGCTTTTCATACTATTTTCAGTACAGATATTGACAGACTAAAAGCATACGTCAACCAGTTCACGACCATGTCGCTCTGGATCTATATATATCTTTTTTTCTACACGCTATTCTCAAAAATAAATGTTACCCAGAAACAGCTCCACCGAGTTACATTCTTCTTCGTTGTTTATTTTTTCATCTTATTCCTGAACAACTACACTATACTGCAGACGCTTCAATATAAATGGTCTTTTATTGAATCATACTTTTTGATCACGCTTATTCCTTTCACCATTCTGTTTAATAACAAAAAAACTTATTTATTTCTCATCGTTATAGGCATAGCTGTTCTCTTGGCCGGGAAACGTACCGGCACTATTGCTTTCGTCCTCTCAATAATAATGTTCTACTTGTTCAAGGGTAACACCCATATCTTGGGGAAAATCAAAAACTTATTCTATCTTATATTCATTTCCGCAGCATTCTATCTTATCGCTACGTCCTTCTTTCCAGATCAATTAGCTAACGTCATCGAACGTTTTGAAAACATTTCTGAAGATGGAGGCAGCGGACGTGATTCTCTTTTCAAAGATGTATATAACAAAATAGACAAATCAGAAGGAACGGACTTATGGTTAGGTCATGGCTACAACGCCGTAGTCAAGCTTCCAGATATGGAATATAGCGCTCATAATGAATTTCTTGAAACCGCTTACGATTATGGCATCGTCGGCCTCATCATGTATTCTTCCATTTTCATCTTGCTTCTCATAAAATGCTTCACGCTACGCAACTCAACGTTACGAGTGGCAACAGTCGTCAGTCTTATCTCTTTTCTTATCATATCTCTAACATCTCACACCATATTGTTCACTACGTCCATCATGTGCCTATGTGCTTTTTGGGGGTTCATCGATTCACGAAAAAATCAGCAACAGTCACTTTTTAACGCCTGACCTATGAAAATCATACAACTCGTTTATTCCCTCAGCTCGGGTGGAGCAGAGAAGTTTGTGGTCGATCTCTCCAACGAAATGGCGCGGCGCGGGCACGACGTTACCCTTTGCATGTTGCTCGACGATGCACCGGAGGGGCGGGCCTTCAACAAACAGTTTCTCTCGC
The DNA here is from genome assembly GCA_944322095.1 of uncultured Alloprevotella sp. Lineage (GTDB taxonomy): Bacteria > Bacteroidota > Bacteroidia > Bacteroidales > Bacteroidaceae > Alloprevotella. The sequence goes on along the minus strand of CALUNU010000012.1, from coordinate 48,270 downwards.
CCGCCGTTCGCTTCCGCTCCCTGCACTTTGAGCGCGGTTTCTCGCTTAGCAAAGTGCGGGCTGTCGAAAAGTTCATCCTCGGCGAAAGGCCCGACGTTGTCCACTGTCATCTCAACGTCATACCCTACGTTTTCCGTCTGGCCATGACGCGGCGTAAGATCAGGTTCTTCCACACGCTGCACAGCGTGGCCGAAAAAGCCAGCGGAGCGTCGGCACAAAAGCGCATCAACCGCTTTTTCTACGCCCGGCGGTGGATACGTCCCGTCACCATCTCGCGCCTCTGCCAAGAATCGTTCGTCCGCTTCTACCACCTGCCCCCCGCTCCGCACATCGACAACGGCCGTTCCACCGTGGCACCGTCGGCCGCCCTATCCGCTGTAAGGCAAGAAGTGAACGGCTACAAAGCTACCGCTTCCACTCCCGTTTTCATCCACGTGGCCCGGTGCGATGCCCTGAAAAACCAACACCTGCTCATTTCCACGTTCAACCGCCTTGACAAAGAGGGCACCGACTTCTGCCTACTCGTTCTTGGGGCCGGCTATGGCAGCGACGAGGGCAAGCGGTTGCAACAGGCCGCGTGCAACAAAATCCATTTTCTCGGCGAAAAGAGCAACGTGGGCGACTACCTGCTCTGCGCCGACGTTTTCTGCCTGACCTCGCGCTTCGAGGGCCTGCCCATCAGTCTGCTCGAAGCCCTCTCCTGCGGGCTCACCCCCGTCTGCACCGCCGTGGGTGGCATCCCCGACGTCGTCACCGACGGCGAAACGGGCTATCTCTCAGCCGTCAGCGAAGAAGCCTATCACCAAGCCCTCCTCCGCTTCCTCCACCGGCGCATCGAACCCGAAAAGCTCAAAGCACATTTCCGCGCCAACTATTCTATCGACGTTTGCGCCGAAAAATATTTAGCACTCTTTCAAAAGTAAATCAGCCATGGAGTGTTTTTAAGATGCATTCGAACGCACGCTGAAAAACATCGACTTGGCTAAAGCAGAACTACCTCAACCATAATCTCTCCCATGCTCTCAGAAAACCTTTCCCGGCGCGTGCTTACTGTCGGGTGTGCCTACCGGCGGCCGCGGGGCGGCGTGGCGCAGGTGCTCAACAGCTATGCCACGTACGTTTTTCCCCGTTTCCGCTTCGTTTGCAACTCCGGCGGGGGCGGGCGTCTGCGCAAGATGTGGCAGGCCGTGGGCGGGCTCGCCGCGCTGGCGGGACGAGCGCTTACGGACCGGCGGCTGAAAATCGTCCACATCCACACCGCCTCCTACAACAGCTTCCGCCGTTCGGCGCTCTACGTTTCTCTGGCCCGATGGATGGGGAAAAAAGTCGTTCTCCACATACACGGTGGCGGTTTCCGCGAATACAGAGAGCAAAACAAAGCTTTCGTCCGCCGTGTGCTCAACCGTACCGACTGTATCGTAACTCTTTCCGAAGACTGGCGCAACTATTTTTCAACCACATTGGGATATAAAAACGTTGCCATCGTCCACAACATCGTCGAGCCGCCCCATATACAGAATGCGTTGCCCGACGGACGCATCCATGCTCTGTTTCTCGGCCGTCTTTGTCGCGAGAAAGGCATCTACGATCTCGTCGATGCCGTAGTAGCCCTTCCACAAGAGGTGCGCAACCGCCTCACCGTACACATAGGTGGCAGCGGCGAGGAAGCGGAAACGGAAGCCGCCATCCACCGCGCCGGGCTCGACAAGTGCTTTGCGATGGAAGGATGGGTGGACGGCCCGAAAAAGACTACTTTGCTCAACCGGGCCGATTTTTTCGTACTGCCCTCTTACATCGAGGGGCTGCCCATCTCCGTGCTCGAAGCCATGAGCCACCGCCTGCCCATCCTAGCCACCCCCGTAGGCGGCATCCCTGAGATAGTCGGCGCCGACAACGGCCTCCTCGTCGAGCCGGGCAACGTCACCGCGCTCTCCGACGCCATCGCCCGCCTCGTGGCTGACGCCCCGCTGCGACGGCGCATGGGCGAGGCGTCGTGGCAGAAGGTGCAGCCCTACCTCCCCGAAAACATCGAGCGGGAGCTCACCCGCCTCTACACCGAACTTTTAAACGAACCCGCATGAACCTCGCAGATTACATCAAAACGGAGTTACCCAAGTGGCCCAACTGGCTCACCGTCCCCCTGCTGAAGCTGAACGTCTTCGGCCCGCTGGTGTATGGAAAAGAGTACAAAAAGATTCTTACACACATTGACGATGGAGACCCCGAAAAAAAGCTGTGTGATATAGTGAACTTCTCCATTGCGAACGTTCCTTATTACCGCAAACGATACAAAGGGCTTTCCATACGGTCGATAGCTGAATTTGAACGGGAGATAAACTTTATCGACAAAGATGAAGTCATGGCTCATTGGGACGAATTTCAAGCTGATGGGGCCAACTTGCTTCGGAGCGTGACGGGAACCACAGGAGGTACCAGTGGAAAACCACTTAAACTCGTTCTGCCTCAAAATCGCTATGCCCACTCCATGGCGTTTTGGCACAAAGAACTGGAATGGTTCGGGTGGCATTATGATGCACGGGCTGTCATACGCAATCATCATTTACCCGAGAAGCGTAACTACATGATAAACCCTATTCTTCGGGAAATCATATTCGACGCTTTCCGCATGTCAGCCCCCTATGCAAAACGATGTCTGCATACCATGAAGATATATGGCGTCAAATACTTGCACGCCTATCCTTCCGCCGCCTATCAATTTTTAAAACTCTGCCATAGGCAAAGCCTTGACACGTCGTTTATACGTCTTTGCATCCTCACCTCAGAAGGCGTAACCAATGAACAACGTTTCTTCATCGAAAACGAACTACATATCAAAATATATTCATCATACGGACACAGCGAAAAGCTAATTATGGCGGGGAATTGCCCTCATAGTTCCTTGTACCATATTGAAGAAAACTATGGATATTGCGAATTGGTAAACACAGCCGGCAAGGTCATCAAAAACGCAAGAGAAGCAGGAGAATTAGTGGGAACTACATTCATCAACCGTCTCATGCCCCTCATCCGATACAGAACCGGTGACTTTTCGTCATACGCCGACTCTTCTTGCAACGTCCATGGAAAAAAATACCGTTACCTTAACGGTGTACAGGGACGAAGGGAAAAATCCTTAATTTACAAAGCCGACGGAACAACAACTTCGCTGACTGCGCTGAACCTCCACGGCAAGGTTTACGAACATATCGACGGACTACAATACGCTCAAACAAAAAAAGGAGAACTCACTGTTCGCATCATCCGCAACGAATCTTTCTCAGCCGAAGATGAACTGTTCCTGCTACATTTTCATCAAGAAGCCATGGGGGCGGAAGCCAAAATAAACATTCAATATGTTGACCGGCTGGAATACCAGCCAAATGGAAAATTCTTACCTCTCATCAGCACACTCAACAATTAATCTGCATTTCATGCTCAACGCCATTTACTTTTACCGTATCGCACGCTGGCTCTATCTGCACCACGTGCCTTTTCTCCCGAAGCTCATCACGCTGCTCATCTTCCTCATCTACAATAGCAAGATCCCTTACCAAGCCCATATCGGCAAGGGCACGACTTTCGGCTATGGCGGCGTGGGCGTCATCGTCCATTCGAAAGCATGGATTGGCGACTATGTATCTATCGGACAGCAAGTTACAATAGGGGGGGGGGTAATTCCAAATACCCGGGCGTTCCCACAATATGCAACCATGCACGCATCTGCAAAGGCTCCATCGTGTTCGGAGGCATCCGTGTGGGCGAAAACGCCATCGTCGGAGCCAACGCCGTCGTAAACAAACCCGTCCCGGACAACGCCGTCGTGGCCGGCGTCCCGGCCAAACTCCTGCACTATCGCAACGACGTCGGAAAAGAAAAACAAGCCACAGACAACAACTGACATCCTCACTCTCACCATGCAAGAACTCCTTTCTGCCTTCGCCCGCCTGCGCCGTTACTGCGAGCGGGAGGACTTCCGCGGCTGGGATCCTTACGACGGGCTCAACTCGCGGCTCTTCCAGGCGCTGCCGCTGCTGAAACGGTCGGCGCTGTGCCGCCTCGTGGTCATTCAGGGCTTCAAGCGCTGCCCGGTGAACCTGCGCCGGCTGGCGCTCGTGCCCAAGGAGTATAACGCCAAGGGCATCGGGCTCTTCCTCAGCGGCTACTGCAACCTGCTGCGTGCCGTCAAGGCCCGCCCCGAGCTGGCCCGTGAGCTGGGCACGGCCGACGAGCTCACCCGGCGCATCGACGAACTGGCGCAGCTGCTGCTCTCGCTGCGTTCGCCCGGCTACTCGGGCAGCTGCTGGGGCTACAACTTCGACTGGCAGGCGCGCCGCCTCTTCCTCTTCCCCAAGGGCACGCCCACGGTGGTGGCCACGTGCTTTTGCGCCTCGGCCCTGTTCGACGCCTACGAGCTCACCCGGCGAGAGGCCTACCGCGAGGCCGTGCTCTCGTCGGCCCGCTTCGTGCTCACCGACCTGCACCGCTCGCCGGCGCCGGGTGGTTTCCTCTTCTCGTACAGCCCGCTGCCGGGCAACGACACGGTCTACAACGCCTCGCTTCTGGGCAGCAAGCTGCTGGCCCTGTGCCACAGCTACGGCGCCTCAGCCGACTGCCTCACGGCGGCCCGCGCCTCGGTGGAGGCCTGCTGCCGCGGCCAGGCCAAGGACGGCTCGTGGGTGTACGGCCTGCTGCCCGTACAGGGGTGGATCGACAGTTTCCACACGGGCTACAACCTCGACGCCCTGGCCACCTACGAGCAGGCCACCGGCGACCGGTCGTTCCACGACGCCATGGAGCGCGGCTTCCGCTTTTACGTGGACCATTTCTTCGAGCCCGACGGCTGCCCCAAGTACTACCACGACCGCCGCTGGCCCGTCGACATCCACTGCCCCGGCCAGCTCTTCGTCACGCTCGCGCGCCTCGGCCGTTTCGAGGAGCACGCCGACCTGGCGCGCCGCGTGCTGCGCTGGACGCTGGCGCACATGCAGTCGCCCCGCGGCTATTTCTACTACCAGCTCAAGCCGGGCATCTCGTCGAAGATACCCTACATGCGTTGGAGCAACGCCTTTATGTTTAACGCGTTATCGCATTACATCCTCAGCTTATGCAAGACGACAGAGTAAGCCTCAACGGCGTGCTGGTTCACCCCTTCACGTCGTTCGACGAATTGCTGCACTACGTCAGCGGGCGCAAGGGCATCCTTGTGGCCATCAACGCCGAAAAGATACTGCATGCCACGCCCCAGACGCGCGACATCATCAACCGCAACATCGGCTACTGCGACGGGGCGGGCGCCGTGATGGCCCTGCGCAAGCACGGACACACCGGAGCCGTGAAGCTGCCGGGCTGCGAGCTCTGGCTGAAAATCGTAGCCGCCCTGGCCCCGCAAGGCAAGACGTTCTACCTCGTCGGAGGACGGCAGGAGGTCATCGAACAGACCGTGCAGCGGCTCCGCGTCGACTTCCCCGGCATCCGCATCGCGGGCTGGCGAAACGGCTACCTGAAGACCGACGACGAAAAGGCCGCCCTCCTGGCCGACATCGCCGCCCGGCGGCCCGACGTCGTGTTCGTGGCCATGGGTTCGCCCAGGCAGGAGCTCCTCATGGAGGAGATGATGGAGCGCCACGCAGCCATCTATCAGGGCCTGGGCGGCAGTTTCGACGTCTACGTCGGCACCGTCAGACGGGCCCCCGCCTGGTGGGTGCGCCACAACCTCGAATTCCTCTACCGCCTCCTCCGCCAGCCCTCGCGCATCAAGCGGCAGATACATCTCGTAACCTTCTGGCTGCGCGTACAGGCCGGCAAAATATAAGCAAGCCGCCCATGGCCGCCCGCACGCCCCACACGGCCGCCACAAACGGCTCCGCCACCGCAGCACGAAAGCGAAAGACCGCCAGCTCCCACCGATGGGCACAACCGTAAACCCTCCCCCACAGATGCCATCACTCTTTTTCCAGCTCCTGCAGCAAACGGACGCCCCGCGCCCCGCCTTGGAACGTCCGGCGGCCGAAGCCGAATGGCAGGAGGCCCTCGGCCAAGCCCGGCGGCAGACGCTGACGGGCGTCATGTTTGCCACCGTCGGACGCCTGCCCGACGGGCAGCGGCCGCCGCGCCGCCTGCTCCTCGAATGGTGGGCCGAAAGCGAGCGCATACGTGCCGCCAACCGCCTCGTGAACCGCCGCGCCGCCGGGCTCACCGCCCGCTTTGCGGCCCGCGGCATGCGCTCCGTCGTGCTCAAGGGGCAGGGCGTGGCCCTGCTCTACCCCGACCCGCTGCTGCGCATGCCGGGCGACATCGACCTGTGGCCCGACGCGCCGCGCGCGGAGCTCTTCGCCATGCTGCGCCGCGAGTTTCCGGGGCAACCGGCCTTTTACCATCACATGGAATGCCCGTTCTTCGACGACGTGGCCGTAGAGGTTCACTTCACCCCATCGTGGATGAACCGCCCGGGCGCCAACCGCCGCCTGCAACGCTTTTTCCGACGCGAGGCCGCCGCGCAGTTTTCACGCCGGGTGGAGCTGCCCGAAGGAGCCGGCTCCGTGTGCGTTCCCACACGTTCGTTCAATCTGGTCTTCATGATGGTGCACGTCTACCGCCACCTCTTCGTCGAGGGCATCGGCCTGCGCCAGCTCATGGACTACCACTACCTGCTCCTCCCGGGCTGCACCGACGCCGAACGCCGCGCCGCGCTGCGCGAGCTCAGCCGGCTGGGCCTCACGGGCTTTGCGCGCGCCGTGATGTACGTGCTGGGCCGCGTCTTTGCCACGCCGAAAGAGCGCCTGCTCCTGCCGCCCGACGAACGCGGGGGCCGCCGCCTGCTGCGCGAGGTGATGCTCGCCGGCAACTTCGGCCACGACGACCCGCGCACGCGCCGGCGCCCCGACGAGGGCGACCTCGGCCGCTTCGTCCGCCTGTGCCGCCGCAACCTGCGCTTCGTGGGCAGCCATCCCGGCGAGACGCTCTGCACGCCCCTCTTCAAGGTGTGGCACCGCCTGTGGCGCCTGCGGCACGGATATACGTAAAAAAAGGGAGGGGGCCCAAAGCCCCGCTTTCCTCATCCTATAAAACAGACACAACTCATGCTGAAACTCATCCTTACCCTCGGCATGCGCGGCGACTACAACCGCCTGCGCCGCCTTGCCCTGCGCTGCCCCCTTTTCCGCCCGCTCCATTTTCTCTACTGCGTGTTCCACGGCTCGGTGCTGCCCCTGGGCGCCGCCATCGGCGGCCCCGTTCGTTTCCCGCACGAGCCGACGGGCGTTTTCCTCTCCACCACGTGCGTCATCGGCCGCGGCTGCACCATCATGCAGCACGTCACCATCGGTTCCAATTTCGTAACAAAAGTTAACGGGGGGGGGTGGCGCGCCCGTCCTCGGTGATAACGTCTTTGTAGGCGCCGGCGCCAAAATCATCGGGCCCGTGCGCATCGGCAACAACGTGAAAATAGGCGCGGGCGCCGTCGTCGTGACCGACGTGCCCGACGATGCCGTCGTCGTGATGCACAAGCCGCGCATCCTCGTGGGCGGACGGGACGTCACGGCGGAATGAGTTTCGGCCTATATCCCAAAAAACTCCGCGAAACCTGGTACTTTTTAGGGTTATACCCAGAAAAACTTTCCGATATCGACGACTGTTTAGGGTTATAAGCCTAAACCGCGGTGCACGGCGGGGCTATTTCCGGGCAAACGGGCCTGCCGCACGCCCGCGTGGAGCCCCGGAACGACAAAGCGGGCTGCCCCGGAGCCATCATGGCCGGGACAGCCCGCTTTGTCGTGCGGAGAGCGTCGGTTGCCCCCACGCAAATCTGTTTTCTCAGCCGTCGGCGCGCCCCGACGGCGAAGAGAGCGTGCTGCCGTCCGGGGTTGCCCGGCGGGCCTTGCAGGCCTCCATTTCGCTGCGGCTGCGGCTGGCCGTGACGAGCCACACGCCGCAGAAGATGAGGGCGACGGCAAGCCCCTTGACGACGTTGAACGTGTCGAGCCCCCAGCAGAGCGCCACGACGCCGGCCACGACGGGCTGCACGTAGTTGTACATGCCGGCCACGGTTGGGCGCAGCGTCTTTTGCCCCACGACGGTGAGCAGGTAGCTGCCGAAGGTGGCTCCCGCCACGATGAAAAGGATGCTCGCCACGTCGGCCCAGCCCAGCAGATCCCAGCGGGTGGCAAGGAGCGAGCGGTAAGAGAACGGCAGGGTGAAGATAAAGGCATAGGTGAACATCCATTTCATAATGGTGACGAGGGAATAGCGCGCCACGAAGCCTTTATAGAGCACGATGTAGGAGGCATAGCTCAACTGTGCCAGGAGGACGAGCACGTCGCCCAGCACGGGGTTGGCCCCGCCGGAGGCCGCAGAGCCGCCCGCGCTGCTGCCGAGGATGAGCAGGAGGGCCCCCGAGGCGCCGGAGGCTATGCCGAGCACCTTCTTGCCCGTGACGGGCTCGCGCAGGAATACGGCGGCCAGCACCATGGCCCAAAGCGGCATGCTGGTGGTGATGACGGAGGCGCTGGCGGGCGAGGTGAGGCCCACGCCGAAGATAAACGCCCCCTGGTTGAACACGATGGCCAGCAGCGAGGCGCCCAAAAGGCGCAGCATGTCCTTGTGAGGCACATGCTCGGGCTTTTGGAAGAACGACACGAGCCAGAAAAGCACCATGGCTCCGAAAATGCGCAAATCGGTGAGCACCAGCGGCGTGAGAGCTCCCCCCACAAACAACATCTTGGCCAGCGGCGACATGAGGCCCCACATCACGTTGGCCCCCAGCATCGACACATGGCCGCTCAAAGCATGCTTATCCATCTTCTTACGGTTTTCAGCTGAAAAGCGGTGCGCCTGCCACATGCGGGTGGCCGCCGGAGTGCAAAATTACAGCCTCGCAGCCAAATGGGGCGGGCGGCGCGGCTTCTTTTCGCCGAAAATGCCTAATTTTGCAGCGCCCTGCCCGGCGGGCGGGGCCCGAGTGCTTGCAGAACCTCGTAAAAAACAAGAACCAATGGACAGTAAGAAACAGTATGTGTCGATGCCCTTCATGCTGCTGGGGGTGTTGTTTTGTGTATGTCTGATAGCAGCCAACTTGTTGGAGACCAAACAAGTGACCATCGGCCCGCTCGAACTGACGGCCGGCCTCATCGTTTTTCCCGTTTCGTACATCATCAACGACTGCCTCGTCGAGGTGTGGGGCTTCCGCCGCGCGCGCCTGGTCATCTGGCTGGGCTTCGCGATGAACTTCCTGTTCGTGCTCTTCGGGCTGGCGGCCGACGCGCTTCCCGCCGCACCCTACTGGCAGGGCGAGGCGGGCTTTCATGCCATCTTCGGCCTGGCGCCGCGCATCGCGGCCGGCTCGTTCACGGCCTTTCTGGCAGGCTCGTTCATCAACGCTTACGTCATGAGCGTCATGAAGGTGCAGACAGCCGGACGCGGCTTTGCGCTGCGTGCCATGGCTTCGACCGTGGCGGGCGAGGCGGTGGACTCGCTCATCTTCTTTCCCGTCGCGCTCGGAGGGGTCGTTCCCTGGGCCACGCTGCCGGCCATGATGCTTTCGCAGGTGGTGCTCAAAACGCTCTACGAGGCTGCCGTGCTGCCGCTCACCACGCGCGTCGTGCGCCGGCTCAAACGCATCGAGGGCGAGGACGCATACGACCGTGGCATTTCGTACAACATTCTTAACATCAGAGATTTATGACAGACATTGACCACACGCGGGCCTTGGTCGTCTTCAGCGGCGGGCAAGACTCCACCACCTGCCTTTTCTGGGCCAAACGCCATTTTCGCGAAGTGGCGGCGCTGACCTTTACCTACGGACAGAAACACGCCGTCGAGGTGGAGGCGGCACGCGCCATCGCCGAAAAGGCCGGCGTGGCCTGGGAGGCGATGGACGTGCCCCTGGTGGGCGCGCTGGGACATAACGCGCTGACCGACACCTCGCTGCTCATGGACGAGGAGAAGCCCGCCGCCGCGCCGCCCAACACGTTTGTGCCGGGGCGCAACCTGTTCTTCCTCTCCATCGCGGCCGTACACGCACGCGAACGGGGCATCCGCCACATCGTGACCGGCGTATCGGAGACGGACTATTCGGGCTACCCCGACTGCCGCGACGCCTTCATCAAGAGCCTCAACGTCACGCTCAATCTGGCCATGGACGAGCAGTTTGTCCTGCACACCCCGCTCATGTGGCTCGACAAGGCGCAGACGTGGGCCCTGGCCGACGAGCTCGGCGTGCTCGACCTCGTGCGCCGCGAAACCGTGACGTGCTACAACGGCATCGCCGGCGACGGCTGCGGCCACTGCCCGGCCTGCCGGCTGCGACGCGCAGGACTGGAAAAATACTTGAAAACAAAACTTGAAGGAGATGAAAATCAATAAGGTCGCCTGCATCTTCTTTTCGCCCACGCACGGCTCGGAGCGCGTGGCCCGCGCCGTAGCCGAAGGGCTGGCCCGCCGGGCCGCGTGCGCCGTGGAAACGCTCGACGCCACATGCGCGCCGCTGCCCGCCCGCAGCTTCGGGGCCGGCGTGGCGGCCGTCGTGGCCGTGCCCGTCTATGGCGACGCCGCAGCCCCCATCGCCCTGGAACGGCTGGCCGCCCTGCGGGGCGAAGGGGCGCCGGCCCTGGCCGTCGTGACCTATGGCAACCGCTCGTTCGGCCATGCCGCGCACGACCTGGCCCGGGCGCTCGCAGCGCAGGGCTTCGACGTCGTGGGCGCCGGGGCTTTCGTGGGCGAGCATTCCTACTCGTCGCCCGCCACGCCCATCGCCCCGGGCCGGCCCGACGCGGCCGACCTGGCCCAAGCCCGCAGCTGGGGCGACGCCGCGGCCCGCCGCCTGCTGGAAGGCCGGGCCGCGGCGGTGGACGCCACCCGGCTGCCCCACCCCGCCGACGCCCCCGAGGCCCTGCAAGGCTTCGCGGCGTTCGTGGGCGATTACGCCCGCCGGCAAAAGGAACACCCCGTGCGCATTGCCGCCACAGCCGACGCCAACCGCTGCACGGGCTGCGGAGCCTGCGTCGCTGCCTGCCCCGTCGGGGCCATACCGGCCGGAGCCCCTGCCACCACCCTGGCCGAACGCTGCATCAAGTGTGCCGCGTGCGTCAAGGTGTGCCCGGCCGGCGCACGGCGCATCGACACACCCTTTGCCCCCGTTCTGGCACGCTTTTTCAACCGGCCGAAGCCCAACGTCATGCTGCCCGCTCCGGCCGGGGCAGCCTGTCCCGAACCTCATAAAGAATAACCACCCCATGCGCAACGACGAAAACCTGAAAGCCCTGGGCCGCAAGACGGCCTATCGCGACGACTACGCGCCCGACGTGCTCGAAACCTTTGAAAACAAGCATCCCGAAAACGACTATTGGGTGCGCTTCAATTGTCCCGAGTTTACCAGCCTTTGCCCCATCACGGGGCAGCCCGACTTTGCCGAGATACGCATCAGCTACCTGCCCGACCGCCGCATGGTGGAGAGCAAGAGCTTGAAGTTATACCTGTTCAGTTTCAGGAACCACGGCGATTTCCACGAGGACTGCGTCAACATCATCATGAAAGACCTCGTGCGCCTCATGGACCCGAAATATATCGAGGTGACGGGCCTCTTCACGCCCCGCGGCGGCATCAGCATCCACCCTTACGCCAACTACGGCCGCCCCGGAACGAAGTATGAGGAACTGGCCGAATACCGCCTGCGGCAGCACGGCCTGTAAAGCGCGGGCTGATACGGAACGGGCCCCTGCACGATGCTTCCATCATGCAGGGGCCCGTCGTATCTGCGCCGCTGCCACCGGCTTTCGCCCGGCAGCGCGCGCCGTCAGTTGTTTTCGGGGCGCAGCTTACGCACGGTCTCGCCCGTGCGCCACATCTCGCTCTCGTGCAGGGCCCGCAGCTCGGCGTCGAGCTTCTCGCGGTAGTCGGGCTGCGAGTTGCTGTCTATCGCGTGCTGGGCCTCCTCGCCGCTTGCCACGCTCTCGTAGAGCTTCTCCATGACGGGCTTGACGGCATCGTGGAAGGGGCCCATCCAGTCGAGCGCACCGCGCTGCGCCGTGGTCGAGCAGTTGGCATACATCCAGTCCATACCGTTCTTTCCCACCATCGGCAGGAGCGATTGCGTGAACTCCTCCACCGTTTCGTTGAAGGCCTCCGAGGGAGAATGGCCGTGCTCGCGCAGCGTTTCGTACTGGGCGAGAAACAGCCCCTGTATGGCCCCCATGAGTGCGCCGCGTTCGCCCGTCAGGTCGGAGTAGACCTCGCGCTTAAAGTCGGTCTTGAACAGATAGCCCGAGCCGATGCCGATGCCCAGGGCCAGCGTGCGCTCCTCGGCACGGCCCGTGGCGTCCTGATAGACGGCATAGGAGCTGTTCAGGCCGCGTCCTTCCAGAAAGAGCGTGCGCAACGACGTGCCCGAGCCTTTGGGCGCCACCATGATGACGTCTACGTCGGCGGGCGGCACGATGTGCGTGCGTTCCTTGTAGGTAATGGCAAATCCGTGGGAAAAATAGAGCGCCTTGCCCGCCGTGAGATGAGGCACGATGGAAGGCCACAGGGCTATCTGGGCCGCGTCGCTCAGGAGCATACAGACGATGGTGGCGCGGCGGGCTGCTTCGTCGGGGGCGAAGAGCGTTTCGCCCGGCACCCAGCCGTCGGCCACGGCTTTGTCGTAGGTTTTGCCCTGTCGCTGGCCCACGATGACGCGGAAGCCGTTGTCGCGCAGGTTGCAGGCCTGGCCCGGTCCCTGTATGCCGTAGCCCAGCACGGCGATGATTTCGTCTTTCAACACTTCGCGGGCGCGCTCCAAGGGGAACTCCTCGCGTGTGGCCACCTCTTCAAGGGTGCCGCCAAAATTGATCTTTGCCATTTTCTTTCGTTCGTTGTGGCACGACGGCCCACGGCCGCCGTGCGGGGTTGATATTTCGGTTGATTGCTCTTTCTCCTCTCATCCCGCTTCCGACGGAGCCAGCACCACCGAGGCCCTCACCACGGGCGTTCCGCCCGTCTTGCGCACCTCGACGTCGTAGGCCCCCGGAGCGCGCTGCGCGACGTAGAAGCTAAGGTCCTCGCCGCAGTAGGTCTCGTTGCAAAAGGCCATTTCGATGCGGCGCACGTCGTGGGTGGCGTACGTTTCCTTGGGGAGGAGGTCGAGGATGTGCTCGATGTAGCGGATGGAGTTGACGTGGTTGTTGATGTCGATGTCGCTGTAATAGGTATGGACGGTGCGCCGTGGCTCTTCCGTCCTGACGCGCACCCGTCCCGGCGGAGCCACGGGCACGGTGCGCGTGCCGTCCACCGAGGCCAAGAACAAGGGGTCGCCATCGCGCTGCAAGTCGAGCGGGCGGCGCGTGCGGTAATCGATGAGCGACCAGATGCTCGTGGCATAGCCAAAGGTGCGGCCGTCCTCGCCGCGTATCTCATAGAGGCGGTCGGTAAACTGCCGGTAGACGCGGCTCACCCACGTATCCACGTAATAGACATCGCCCGTGCGGGGCATTTCCTTCATTTCCACCACCAGGCGCGAGAGCACCCACGCATGGCCCGTGGCTTTGGCGCGTTCGTAGCCGAAGCCCAGCTCGCCCGCGTGCAGGCTGGCGCAGCGCAACAGGTGGTTGCCCAGGAAGAACCACGAGACGCGGCCCGCAAAGTCCTCCTGAAACGGCAGCACCGTATAACGGTACGTTCCTGTTTTCCTGTTCTTCTCCATGATGATTTCCTTATCGTCCCGTGCGGCACGCCTCGTCGCGCTGTTGCAGATATTCGGCCAGTTCCTCGCGGCGGCTCTTCGTGACGGCGATGACGCCCGAGCTCACATATTGCAGCACGCAGCCTTTGGCCTGCAAGCGGTCGTACAGCCCGCGCACCTCTTCGGGCAGGCCCTCCTTCGAAACGATGGAGTAAGCGGGATTTACCTCCACGATCCTGCCCCCCAGCAGGCGTATGGCCTTCGATATCTCCTTGTCGGCCAGCAGGGCGGGCGTGGCAATCTTATAGAGCGCCTGCTCCATGACGTATATCTCGTTTTTCTCGAAATAGTCGGCCCGGATGACGTCAATTTTCTTTTCGATCTGCAAGGTGAGCGTGCGTATGGCGTCCTCGTCGGCGCGGCAGGTGATGGTATACCGGTGCACGCCGTCAATGCCCGACGGCGAGGCGTTCAGGCTCTCGATGTTCACCTGCCTTCGCGTGAAGACGTTCGTCACCTGGTTGAGCACGCCCGCCCGGTTTTCCGAGAAAATGATGAGCGTATAGAGCTTAGTTTCCTTTTCCATGTTGTTGGTCGTTATTGCAGGCCGTCGTCGTCGGCCGTCAGGAGCATGTCGTCCACGTCGTTGCCCGGGCAGCACATGGGCAGGACGTTGTCTTCCTCCATCACGGCCACCTGCAAGAGGTAGGGGCCGTGCGCCCGCATCATGAGCGCGACGGCCTCGGCCAGGCTGCCGCGCTCCGTCACGGTGGTGGCGGGTATGCCGTAGGCTTCGGCTATCTTTTCGTAGTCGGGGTTGAGCATGGGCGTAAACGAATAGCGCCGGTGGAAAAACAGCGCCTGCCACTGCCGCACGTTGCCCAGGTAATTGTTGTTGAGCAGGACAATCTTCACCGGCGAGCTCTGCTCCATGATGGTGCCCAGCTCCTCGACGGTCATTTGCAGGCCGCCGTCGCCCACAAAGAGCACCACCGGCCCCTCCTGCCCGAACGTGGCGCCGATGGCGGCGGGCAGGCCGAAGCCCATCGTGCCCATGCCGCCCGAGGAGACGAACGAGCGGGGCTTCGTAAAGCGGCTGTAGCGCGCGGCAAACATCTGGTTCTGCCCCACGTCGGTGACGACGACGGCGTCGCCGCCCGTGACGTCGGCCACGCAGCGCACCACCTCGGCCATGCGCAGCGGCCCCGTGGCGGGGTGCGTCTGCGGGTCGACGACGGTGCGGCGCTCCTCGTCGGCCGCCTCGGCAAAGCTCTCGCGCCAGGCGCGGTGGTCGCCCTGCGGGAGCAGTTCGGTCACGGCGCGCAGCGTCTTGCGGCAGTCGCCCGGCACGGCCAGGTCGACGCGCACGTTCTTGTTGAACTCTGCCGGGTCGATGTCGAAATGTACCTTCATGGCCTGCCGCGCATACGTGGCCACATTGCCCGTAATGCGGTCGTCGAAGCGCATGCCTACGGCCACGAGCACGTCACACTCCTGCGTCTTGCGGTTGAGCGCCAGCGCGCCGTGCATGCCCAGCATGCCCATGTTCAGCGGATGGCCGGTGGGCAGGGCCGACAGCCCCAGCAGCGTGCATCCCGCCGGAGCGTCCAGCCGCTCCACGAAGCTGCGCAGCTCCTCCTCGGCCCCTGCAAGCGTGACGCCCTGCCCCACGAGCACCAGCGGCCGCGCGGCCCCCCCGATGAGGGCCGCCGCCTGCTCCAGGGCCTCGGGCGGCGTGGCGGGCTCGGGCACGTAGCTGCGTATGGCCTCTACGCGCGCCGGCACATAGGGCGCAAGCTCTGTCTGGGCGTTTTTCGTGAAGTCGAGCACGACGGGGCCGGGCCGTCCCGTGCGGGCAATGTAGAAAGCACGGCTCACGGCCGCCGCCACGTCGGCCGCGCGGCGTATCTGGCAGGCCCATTTCGTGATGGGCTGGGTGATGTCCACGAGGTCACACTCCTGAAAAGCGTCGCTCCCCAGAAGCTGCGCGCCCACCTGGCCCGATATGACCACGATGGGCGTACTGTCCATCATGGCGTCGGCTATGCCCGTGATGGTGTTGGTGGCACCCGGCCCGCTCGTCACGAGGCACACGCCCGCCCTGCCGCTCACGCGGGCATAGCCTTCGGCGGCATGGGCCGCCCCCTGTTCGTGGCGCACCAGGACGTGGTGCAGCCTGTCGCGGTGGTCGTACAGCGCGTCGTAGACGGGCATGATGGCGCCGCCGGGGTAGCCGAAGAGCACGTCGACGCCCTCGGCTTCGAGCGAGCGCATCAGTATTTCGGCTCCCGTGAGTAGTTCGTTTTGCATAGTAACGGTCTTTATAAGGTTCGCTTGGTCTTTTCCCTAAATGCGGCGCACGGCACCCTTGTCGGCCGACGTCACGAGCGCCGCATAGGCCCTCAGTGAGCGCGACACCTCACGCTGCCGCTCCACGGGGCGCGGGGCGCGGGCGGCCAGCTCCTCGTCGCTCAGGCGCACGGCAATGCGCCGCGCCGGAATGTCGATGTCGATGATGTCGCCGTCGCGCAGCTTGCCGATGGGGCCGCCCGCCGCGGCTTCGGGCGAGACGTGGCCGATGCTCAGGCCCGACGTGCCGCCCGAGAAGCGGCCGTCGGTCACGAGGGCGCAGGCCGCGCCCAGGTGGCGGCTTTTCAGGTATGACGTGGGGTAGAGCATCTCCTGCATGCCCGGTCCTCCGGCCGGTCCCTCGTGGGTGATGACGACGGCGTCGCCCGCCACAACCGTGCCGTCCAGAATGGCGCGGCAGGCCTCCTCCTGCGAGCAGAACACGCGGGCCGGCCCGCTGAACGTGAGGACCGAGGGGTCCACGCCCGCCGTCTTGACCACGCAACCATCAGGTGCCAGGTTGCCCCGCAGCACGGCCAGACCGCCGTCGGGCGTATAGGCATGCGCCACGTCGCGTATGCAACCCGCGGCACGGTCGGTGTCGAGGCTCTCCCAACGCTCCTCCTGCCCGCCCAGCTCGCGGCTGAAACGGCCGCCCGGCGCGCAGGCGTAGAGCTCCAAGGCCTCGGGGCGCGGCTGCGGAGCGGTGAGGTCGTACATGGCCAGCGCTTCGGCCAGCGTGCGGCCGTCGACGCGACTCACGCTGGTGGTGAGCAAGCCGGCGCGGGCCAGTTCGCCCATGATGCCCAGCACGCCGCCGGCGCGGTGGCAGTCCTCGATGGCGTAGCGGTCGGAGTTGGGCGAGAGCTTGCACAGGCAGGGCACGCGGCGCGAGAGGGCGTCGATGTCGTCGAGCGTAAAGGGCACGTCGCCCTCGCGGGCCACAGCCAGCAGGTGGAGCACCGTGTTGGTGGAACCGCCCATGCCCATATCGAGGGCCATGGCGTTCATGAAAGCCGCACGCCCCGCGATGGAGCGCGGCAGCACGCTCCCGTCGCCCTCCTCATAATAGCGCCGGGCCAGCTCCACGACGCAGCGCCCGGCTTCCTGCATCAGGCGGCGGCGACCGGCGTGCGTGGCCGGCAGGGTGCCGTTGCCGGGCAGGGCCAGCCCCAGCGCCTCGGTGAGGCAGTTCATCGAGTTGGCCGTAAACATACCCGAGCACGAGCCGCACCCGGGGCAGGCATGGGCTTCCAGGTCGGCCAGCTCGCCGTCGGTCACCGACGGGTCGGCCCCTGCCACCATGGCCGTGATGAGGTCGGCATGGCGGCCACGCCAGCGCCCGGCCTCCATGGGCCCTCCGCTCACAAAGACGGTGGGCACGTTGAGCCGCATGGCGGCCATGAGCATGCCCGGCGTCACCTTGTCGCAGTTGCTGATGCACACCAGGGCGTCGGCCCGGTGGGCGCGCACCATATATTCCACGCTGTCGGCAATGAGCTCGCGGCTGGGCAGCGAATAGAGCATGCCGTCATGGCCCATGGCGATGCCGTCGTCGACGGCAATCGTGTTGAACTCGGCGGCGTAGCACCCCAGGCGCTCCACCTCGGCCTTGACGATCTGCCCGGCCTCGTGCAGGTGCGTGTGGCCGGGAACAAACTGCGTGAACGAGTTGGCGATGGCCACGACGGGACGCCCCATCTGCTCGGGCTTCATGCCCGCTGCCCGCCAAAGGGCCCGGGCCCCGGCCATGCGGCGCCCCTCCATCGTGACGGTGCTGTTCAGTTTCTTTTTCATCGGTCTTTCATGGTTGGACGGAGCGGACGGCCCGCCCCAACGCTTGCAAATATATGCTATAAGCGCACGAAATGCAAACATTTTGCTCGTTTTTTTGCTTCGCAGGCGTCATTTTGTCCGTCTCTCCGCCTGCAAGCAAGCCCCCGGCCGCCCCTGAAGGGCACGACCGGGGGCCGGCATGTGCGTCAGGGACCCACCGGGGCCCGCGCCGTCAGGGCTCCTCGTCGTCGCCCCCGGCAGGAGCTGCGGGAGGCGCATACAGGCGGAAGGAGACGTTGGGGTTGGCGCGGTTGAAGCGGTAGCTGAACGACTTGTCGGGGCGGAAGTTGACTTTCACCCCGCGGATGAGGTCGGTGGTGAAGGTTTCGCGGCTCTCGCTGCCCTTGCTCGACAGGTTGACGCTGAAAATGCCCAGGCCTTCGATTTTGCAGCTGCGCCCGTTTTTCAGGTGGCGCAGGATGGCCGATACGTAGGCCGAGATGACGGCCGAGGCGTCGGCCTCGGTGACGGTGCAGCTCTCCACCATGCGCGATACGAGCTGCGAGGTGGGCACGAGTTTCGAGTCGGTGCGGGCGGCGTAATACTTGACGGAAGCGTCCATCGGGTTGCGGCGCTTCACAATGGCATACTTAATCATGGCATGAGATGTTTTAAACGTTTTCAATAAGGTTCTTGAAGCTGATTTCGGGGTTGTCGAGGCTGAGCTCATACTTCAGGCGGGGGGCCGCACGGAAGCGCAGACGCACGCCGTGGATCATCGAGTTTTTGAAGTTGTCGGGCGCGTCGGTGCCCTCCGAAACGAGGGTGACGCTGAAGATGCCCAGTCCCTCGATTTTGCACGAATTGCCGCCGATGAGGTGGCTCTGCATGCTCTCGACGTAGGCCGAGACGACGGCCAGGGCGTCGGCCTCGGTCACGGTGGTCTTGGCCACTATTTCATCGATGAGCTCCCGCGTGGTCACGAGCGGGTCGGGGTGGTTTTGCGCGTAATACTTCACCGAGGCATCCATCGGGTTGCGGCGCTTCACGGGAATGTAGTTGATCATGGTTTTCGGTTTTTGATTAAAGATTTGACACTTGGCAGCTGCTTTCGCTTGCAAAGATACGCCCCCGCAAGCCCCTGCCGGGCGCATTGCGCACCCATCGCCGCACAAAGCGTGCAGAGGAAGCACAATGAGCGTTGTAACGATATGCCTTACAAACCGTTACAATAAAATAAAAAACGGCATGAAATAATTTTCAGGGGCGGTTTTTCGGGCTTTTTCAGAGGAAAATGGGCCTTTGCCGGCGCGAAATGTTTTTTAACCCTTCGGATTTTTCCGGGTGAAGAGGAATGGCTAATATTGCAGCATGAAAACGACCAAAAAAGCAACACGAAATGAAGACGGAAATTCGCGAAAACACGTTGGAGAAGATTTTAGCAAACCCCTCTCCCTTCCCCCTGAAAAAAAGAAAAGAAGCAAAAGAAAAAAAATACCCCTATTCTTCTCCCCAAACGAGATAAAATATTTTTTAGGGCGAAAATAAAAATTTCAAGCCGTAAAATCTCTGCGGTAACCCGGCGGGTAGAGCCCCCCCCAAGCCCCCCCCGCGAGGGCCGGCCGCAGGGACGAAGCGAAGGAGCGGGACAACAGACGGAAAACAAAGACTAACCTCAAAACATAACATCAGAACCATGAAAACGCAACCCAACAAACTGCCCACGGCGGGCGACATCGCCGCACACGTCGACTACATGCGCTCGTTCGGCTACGTGGCGCCCGCGCAACGCGTGCGCATAGCCATCCCCGACGCGGCCGCCGTGCTGCGGGCCTACCTGAGCTATTTTCTGGGCCCACGGATGCAGTGGCTGCCGGAGTATGACCGCGTGGCCGAATGGCTCACCGACAACCACGGGCTGGGCCTGCTCTGCGCGGGCGACTGCGGACGGGGCAAATCGCTGCTCTGCGAGCGCGTGCTGCCGCTCATCATCCACCGCCACTACCGCCTGGTGGTGAAGACCGTGCAGGCCACGCGCCTGCCGTTTTGCGGCGACGAATGGCTGGCCTACCGCCTGGTGATGGTGGACGACGTGGGCACCGAGGACGTCTCGGTGCGCTTCGGCAACCGCCGCGACATGTTCGCCGAGCTGGTGGACGCTGCCGAACGCGAGGGCCACCTGCTCCTGCTGACGTGCAACTATGGCACCGACGGGCTCACGCAGCGCTACGGCCTGCGCGTGGTGGACCGCCTGCGCGGTCTCGTGCGCGGCGTGCGCTTCAAGGGCCCGAGCCTGAGGGCCGAGGGAAAAAACAATCGCTGACGCATAAACCCCGAGAGAGATGAAACGCAAACAAACTGCTTCGTGGCACGACCGCCTGCCGGGGCTGCAAAGCCTGACGGCCGTGGCCATGCTGGCCGCCGGCACAACGCTGACGTATCTGGGGTTCTACACGCCTCCCGTGGGCGAGGTGAGCCGCTCGGTGCTGTGGTTTTTCTCGCAATGTCTGCTCTATGCCGGCAGCATCTTCGGCGTGGGGGCCTACGTGCGGGGCAAAACGGCAGAAGAGCCGCCCGCCACCCGCCGCACGCGCCGCAGCGCCCGCACCGGCGGCACAGGCACAAACACCGCAGCCACCCGCAAAACGGCGGACAGCCGCAAGACCGGGGAGGAGGCCCCATGAGGCGCCCCTACGCACAGCCGGCGCGCCCCCGCGCACAAGAGGCGGGGCTATCGCGAGGCGCTGCCGGTGGTGTCCTGGTTATAGTCGCGCACGACGCTGACGATGCCGTCGGTGCTCACCGTCACGATGAAGGCCATGCCGCCCTCGGCGTCGCGCTCGCCCACCTGGGCGGCAAAGTGGAGCCCCTCGTCGTCGGCACCGGTGAAGGCCATGCCCTGCAAAACGGAGACGGCGCGGTCGGTGTCGGAGAGGAAGTCGGCAAAGTCGGACTTCGTAAACGTTTTCTTCTTGAAGGCGCTGCCGTCGCGCAGGATGGTCACGTCGACGCAGTTGTCGTACGACTCCTCGCCCAGTTCGCTGCGCACGACGTCGCCGCCCTTGTCGGCATAGCGGCGCATGGCCACCTCGTAGCGGTGGCCGTCAATTTCGGCCTCGGCACGGCTGTTGCTGGCGGGGTCGGCGGCAGGCCCCTGGGGTGCGGCGGGAGCGGCAACCGTGGTCGAGTCGGTCCCGGCAGCCTCGCTGCCGCTGCGACCGCCACACCCCGCCATGAGGGGCAGCACGGCCAGCGCCGCGGCCCAAAGAACACTTTTCATGGTTGGCTCGTTTTTGAAAGATTGAAGCGGCAAAATAACGAAATCTTTGCGAGAGCGGCAAGCTTGGCCCCGCTTTTATGCACCGCATCCGTGGAAAATGCGTACATTTGTCAGCATGAAACCTCTTGTCCACACACGCCGGCTGCGGCGTGCGGCCCTGCCCCTGGCGGCGGCCGCGCTGGCCTGCCTCACGGCCCTGCCCCAGACGGGCTGCGGCAGCGAGCCCCGCACGGCCGAGGCACCCGCCGAGCGCCCGGCCGACACCGTGGCGCTGCTCGTCAAGCGCGTGAGCCGCTGCGCCCGCCTGTACACGACGGCATACAACATACGCAAAATCGTGACGCACGACGACCGCCTGCACGTCCGGGGGCGCGTCTTCTCCCGCGACGTGAGCTTCGACCCTCCGCTGGGCGAGCGCAAGGCAGCCATCCCCATCGACGTGACGCTGAAGGCCTACGTGGATCTCTCGGCCTTCGGGCCGCAGAACGTGGAGCGCACGCCGCGGGGCATCACCCTGACGCTGCCCGACCCGCAGGTGGTCGTGACGTCGTCGCGCGTGGATCACGCCGGCACGCGGCAATACGTCGACCTGGCGCGGCGCCGCTATTCGGACGCCGAAATGGCGGCTTTTGCCCGGCAGGGAACCGACAGCATCCTGGCCCACGTGGACCGCTACGGCATCGTGGAGGACGCGCGGCGGACGGCCACGCGGGCCCTGATGCCCATCCTGCGCGGCATGGGCTACGGGGAGGAGAGCGTGACCATACAATTTCGCAAAGACTTTACGGCTGCCGACCTGAACCGCTCGGTGACCGTTGAAAACCATCCTGAACAATGACCCGACAACCCGACAACCACCCCGCCACCGGGCGCCCGCGCCGCGGCTGCCTGGGCGCCCTGCTGGGGGCCGCCGCCGTGGTGGCGCGCAGCCCGTGGCCCTGGCTCGTGCTGCTGGCCCTGGTGGTGGCGGCTTTCGTCGTACACCGCTGCGAGGAGGACCCGCCCACGCTCACCGTGGAACACACAAAGGCCATCGACACGACGCCCGAAGAGATACGCCGCATACGCGAGATAAGGGAGTGGGAGTTTCTCTCGGTGAGCACCGAGGAACTGGTGGAGGCCTACAAGGCCGGCACCTTCGGCGACAAGCAGCTGGCACGCATCTACACCGGCACGCTGCGCCTGGGCATCGACATGAGCCGGGCCGACGACCGGTGGTTTGAGGCCCGCGGCGACACGGCCGTGCTGCGCCTGCCCGACGTGGGCCTGCTCGACGACAACTTTATCGACGAAACGCGCACGCGGGCCTTCTACGAAAAGGGCTCATGGCCTGCCGCGGAGCTCGACCGCCTGTATGAGCGGGCCCGCACGGCCATGCTGCGCCGCCACCTGACGCAGGCCAATCTGGACGAGGCGCGGCGGAGCGCCCGCGAACAGTTTACACGAATATTCCAGGGACTGGGCTTCACGACGGTGGACGTGAGCTTCGTGCCACCCTCAAACAAAACCAAGCAAGCATGACACGCAAACCATACACCCGCCCCACCCTGCACCGCCGGCTGCTGACGCCGGCCCTCGCAGCGATGGGAGCCCTGCTCCTTGCGGCCTGCGCCGCCGACGACGCCCCCGACGCACCCACAGGCCCGGCGCGGCGCACGGTCGTGGTCTATGCCGCGGCGCAAAACACGCTGGGCAGGGACGGCTACCTGCGGGCCGACTCGGCCGAAATGGTCGAAGGCGCGCGCAGCCTGAAAAGCGACGAGCAGCTGCTGCTCTTTGCCGACGACGCCACGGGGGCCCGCATCTACCGCTTTCGCCGCGACGGAGGGGCGCCCGAACGCGTGTGGAGCCGCGCGGGCGAAACGTGCTCGACCGACCCTGCCACGCTCGCCGAAGTGCTGGCGTGGTGCGCCACGGCCTACCCGGCCGACGAGTATGGGCTGGTGATGTGGTCGCACGCCTCGGGATGGGTGCCCTCGACCAACCCACCGACGGGCACGACGCTCTCGTTTGGCATCGACACGGGCGAGGGCGGCCGGGGCGACATGACGGCCGACGGGCGCCTGGGCGTACAGATGGACATCGACGACATTGCCCGTGCCATCGAAGCCGCCGGCGTAAAGCTGCGCTACGTGCTGTTCGACGCCTGCCTGATGGGTGGCGTCGAAACGGCGTATGCCCTGCGTGGCGTGACCGACTATGTCATCGGGGCGCCCATATCGACTCCCGCCGCGGGGGCCGACTATGCGCACCAGGTGCGCGAGGGCCTTTTCAGCCAAGACCCGGCCGACATTGCCCGTACCTATTATGCCGACGTGACCGACCCGGCCAACGCGGCCGATTATGCCGACTTTGGCATAGCCGTGGCGGCTGTGCGCACCGCAGCGCTCGACGAGCTGGCGGCCGTGACGGCCGACGTGCTGCCGCGCTCGGCCCTGGCCGGACGCGCCGACGCCGACATGGAGGGGGTGCAGCAGTATGCCAACTATGCTTCGGCTTTTGGCTACCGCCCGCATGCCTACGACGCCTCGGAGGCCATGCGGCGGCTGCTCCCCGCGGCCGACTTTGCCCGCTACCAAGCGGCGCTCTTGGCGGCCATCGCCTGGCAGGGCGTGACGGAGCGCTTCTACGTGGGCCCCACGTGGCGCGACTATCTCACGGCCGACCCTTCGCTGGCGTGCGGCGTGTCGATGTTTGTGCCGCGGCAAATCTACACCGACAATGCCGCCAGCTGCGCCCACGGCGACCTGAACGAGGCTTTCCGCCGGACGGCATGGTACAGCGACGCGGGCTGGGCGGCCACGGGGTGGTGAGCCCCGGGCCCGTAAACACGCAGCGGGACGGCCGTGCACGATGGCAGGCCGTCCCGCTGTGGACTTCGGCGAGGGAGCTCAACGCTTCAGGTGGGCATCGAAGAACGAAGAGATGCGCGTGAAGAGATGCAGGCGCGTCTGCCCGCCAAAAATGTTGTGGTTGCGGTTGGTGTAGACCTGCATGTCGAACTGCTTGCCGGCCTGTACGAGGGCCTCGCTATACTCGGCGGCGTTGCGCAGGTGTACGTTGTCGTCGGCCGTGCCGTGGATGAGCAGGAGGTCGCCCGAGAGCTGCGGGGCGCGGCTGATGGGGTTGTCGGCATAGCCCTCGCCGTTTTCCTGCGGCGTGCGCATGTAGCGCTCGGTATAGACGGTGTCGTAGTAGCGCCAGTCGGCCGGGGCTGCCACGGCCACTCCGGCGCAGAAGACGGGCTGCCCGGTGCTCATCGACATGAGCGTGTTGAAGCCGCCAAAGCTCCAACCCCAAATGCCTATGTGCTCGCCGTCGACGTAGGGCAGCGTGGCAAGATAGCGGGCGGCGGCAGCCTGATCCTCGGCTTCGAGGCGGCCCAGGTGCAGGTAGGTACACTTCTGGAAAGCCGACCCGCGGCCACCCGTGCCGCGCCCGTCGACGCAGACGTAGATGTAGCCGCGCGAGGCCATGTAGCTCTCGTAAACGCCTCCGCCGAAAAAGCCCATGTTCCACGAGTCGGTGACCTCCTGCGAGCCGGGCCCGGAGTATTGATACATGATGACGGGATAGCGGCGCGAGGGGTCGAAGTTGGCCGGCTTAATCATCCATCCGTTCAGCTCGGTGCCGTCGGTGGTCTTAAAGGTGAAAAACTCCTTCTGCCCGAGGCGGCCTTGGAGCTTCGTGCTGAGCTCCTTGTTGTCGACAAGGGTGGTGAGCAGACGGCCTTCGGCGTTGCGCAGGGTGGTGACGGGGGGCTGCTGGGCCGAGGAATAGACGTTCATGTAGTATTTGAACGTGGAGGAGAAGGTGGCATCGTTCGTGCCGACGGCGTCGGAGAGCTTGCGGACCTTGCCGTTCTTGTCGGAGACGTAGACAGCCTTGCGCAGGGGGCTCTCCTGGCGCGATGCGTAGTAGCAGCGGCCGGTCTTGGCGTCGTAGCCGTAGAAGTTGGTGACGTCGTAGTTGCCGCGGGTGAGCTGGCGCACGAGCTGGCCGCTGAGGGTGTAAAGATAAACGTGGTCGTAGCCGCTGCGGTCGGAGATGTAGGCGAAATGGCCGGGGTAGAACTGCAACGAGCCGTAGGCCGTCTCCTTGACATACTTGTCGGCCGTTTCGCGCACGGCGAGCTTGCACACGGTAGAGCGGGCGTTGGCCATGTAGATGTCCATCTGGTCCTGGCGGCGGTTGAGCGTGACGACGGCCAGCTGGTCGGGCTCGGAGGTAAAGGCGATGCGGGGCACGTAGCCGTCCTTGTCGAGAGGCAGATCGAGCTGCCGCGTGACGCGGTTTTTGACGTCGAACGTGAGGACGGACACATCGGCGTTCTTCGCTCCGGCCACGGGATATTTATAGGTGTAGGCCCCGGGATATTCGCCGTACTGCTCCATGGCGGGCGCGGCGCCGCGGTAGAGGGGGAAGCTGTAAAGGGGCACGGACGTCTCGTCGTAGCGCACCCAGGCCAGCATACGGCTGTCGGCGCTGAACGTAAGGGTGCTGTTGAGCGAAAACTCCTCCTCATTGACCCAGTCGGGGATGCCGTTGAGCACCTCGCCGCGCTTGCCGTCCTTCGTCACCCGGCTCTCGGCGTTGCCAAAGAGGAGCTTGACGAGGTAGATGTCGTTATCGCGCACGAAGGCGATGAGGTTGCCGTCGGGCGAGAAGGTGGGCACCTGCTGCGGCCCTCCGTCGGAGAGGGGCTCCATCTTGTTGTTCTGAATGTCGTAGATGTAATAGACAGCCGTGAAGGAGCGGCGGTAGATGGGGCGCGTCTCGGTCTGGATGAGGATGCGCCTGCCGTCGGGCGAGAGGATGTAGCCGTCGATGGCCGAAAGGGCCTTGGGCCCGCGGGCGGTGGCGGCGTCGAAGAGGGTTTCGACCTCCTTGCCCGTCTTGAAGGAATGGCGCACGATGCGCTTTCTGTCGGGCGAGAGGCGCGTGTAGGTCTCGCCGTCGGCCATGGGCCGCACGCCGTAGACGTAGGTGGGCGAGTAGGCGCCGTCGGTGATGTCTTTCAGGCTGAGCGCGGCGTCCTGAGCCTGTGCGCCGCCGATGGCAGAAAGCCAGCAGGCGGCCCAGAAAAGTAGTTTTTTCATATCGCGATGTTTGGTTGTACGGATGCGGGCAGAGGCCGGCTGCGGCCTGCGGCCGGCCATGCCGCCGGCAAAGTTAGTGTAAATGAGCGGAACGGGCGAACGCAACGGCGGAATATTAGAGCCCACGGGCCCAACGACGCCCCGCTGAGGGCCCCGCAGGGCCGGGAGGGCGGCAAGGGGCAGAAACGTTAAAGTTGTTTTCGCTTGGCCGTTCCCGCTTCTTGCAGTAACTTTGCCGCGTCAAAGAAATGGTTTGATGAAGAAACATTTGCCCATCCTTCTCTCGCTGGCCGCCCTGTGTGCGCACGGTGCGGCGGGCCGGGAGCAACCCGACACGGCACAGGCCCGCCTGAGCTACCGCGTCGAAGCGCTCGGCGTGGCCGGCGGCGGCGAGTATGCCCCGCTGTGGCTGACGGCCAACCGCTACGGCCTCTCGGGCGTCGACAACAAGTTTGCCAGCCTGCGGGCCGGCGTGACGTATCGCCAGCCCCTGCGGCGCAACTGGCGCGTGGAGGCCGGGCTCGAGCTGGCCGGCGCGTGGCACGAGAGCGCCCCGTTCGTCGTCCAGCAGGCCTATGCCGACGTGGCTTGGCGCAAGCTCCGCCTGAGCATTGGCAGCAAGGAGAGGCCGGGCTTCCCGCTCGAAAAGCCCGAACGCCTCAGCTCGGGCATGATGGTTGAGGGCCCGGGGGCCAGGCCCATCCCGCAGGTGAGGGCCGAAATCAGCGACTACGTCCCCTTCCCGGGCACGCACCGCTGGCTATGGCTCAAAGGCCACTTGGCCTACGGACGGCAAACCGACGGACGCTGGCAGGCAGACTTTGCCAAACCCGGGACGAACTATACGAAGGGCGCGCTCTACCACTCGAAGTCGCTCATGTTCAAGATAGGCGACCACGAGCAGTTTCCCCTCGAATTTGAATTTGGCATCCTCATGGCGGCGCAGTTTGGCGGCGAGCAGTATGAACGCGGCGAAAACGGCGCCCCCGACCGGCTGACGTTCGACATGCCCGAAGGGCTCAAAAACTACTGGCACGCCTTCTTCCCCACCGTGGGCGGGAGCGACACGCCCATGGGCGACCAGGTGAACATCGAGGGAAACCAGATGGGAAGCTGGAACTTCGCCCTCTCATGGACAGCAGACGACTGGCGCGTGCGGGCCTACTTGGAGCACTACTTTGAAGACCACTCGCAGATGTTCTGGGAATATGGCCGCTGGAAGGACGGGCAGATTGGCATCCAGGTGGGCCTGCCCGAAAACCCCTTTGTGACGACAATCCTGTGGGAGGGCCTCAACACCAAGGACCAGAGCGGCCCCCTGCTCTACGACGGCTACGCCAGCCAGTTTCCCGAATATCAGATCAGCGCCTGCGACAACTATTACAACCACTTCTACTACGGCGGCTGGGCCCACTGGGGGCAGGCCATGGGCAACCCCCTGCTCGTGGGGCCGGCCTACAACCGCGACGGCGACCTCTACTTCAAAAGCAACCGAACGAGGGCCAACCACCTGGGCCTCTGCGGGCAGCCCACGGACGAATGGCAGTGGCGCGTGCTGATGAGCATGGCGCGCTACTGGGGCACCTACGGCCGGCCCCTCGACCGGCAGCGCAAGCAGTTTAGCTCGCTCTTCGAAGCCACCTACGAGCCCGCCTGGGCTCCGGGCTGGAAAGCCACGGCCGCCCTGGGCTTCGACCGCGGCAACTATTTAGGCAACAACACGGGCTTCATGCTCAGCATCAGCAAACAAGGTATCCTTCTGAAATGACACGCCATACGCTCCGGGCGGCCCTTGCGCTGCCCCTGCTGCTCGCCACGCTGCTCTTCACGGCGTCGGGCTGCGAAAAAGAACCCATCAACAGCGACGTCGAAGGCTTCTGGCGCCTCGAATCGTTCACCACGCGCGCCGACGGACGCACCACGCGCCCCGAACGCCTCTTTGTGAGCATACAGCTCTGGGTGGTGCGCCTGGGCAACCTCCCGGCAGCCACCACGCCCGGCGGCTCGACCGGCCACACGGGCGGCGACCCGAGCGGCGCCGGCACCTACACAGGCCGCTATGCTTACAGCGAGGAGGAAGGCACCGTGCGCATGTGGGACTTCAGCACCACGAGCGAGCCCGGCGTGCCCAACTATGTCGAAGCCGAGCACCTGATGCCCTATGGCATCGGCTCGACCGACACGACCTTCCGCATCCTGGAAGCCGACGGCCACAGCCTCGTCCTCCAATCGGACTACGCCACGCTGCGCCTCACGCGCTTCTGACCGGGCCACGGGTCCCTCACCCACCCCGCCGCTCACGGACGACTACGCCCCGACAGCGGCTTTTTCAGGGCCGCGACGTGCAAGTTTACGGAAAGTTTGTCCGAAAACAGCTACCACAAAATCTGTAACATTGAGCATATGAACAAGTTTACAACCTTCTTGGGCAGCCGTCTTGGCAAACGCCTTTTCAACATGGCCTATTCGTGGGGAGCCTGCCTGGTGATCCTCGGCGCAACGTTCAAGATAGCGCACTATCCGTACGACGACCTGTTTCTCACCGTGGGCATGGTGACGGAAATCATCATCTTCTTCATCTCGGGCTTCGACGAACCCTCGCGCGAATACAAGTGGAACCGCGTCTTTCCCCAGCTCGACGCAAAGGCTGCCGACCCGCAGGCCGCGGGCGACGTGGTCAACAAGATGATGGCCGAAATAAGCGACACACTATCGAAGATAAACAGCTCCTACGCCGAGCAGCTCGAAGTGCTGCGCCGCCAGCTCGAAAGCATCAGGCAGTCGGAGGCACAGCACGAGGAGATGATGGACAAGGTTAAGGCCATCGACGCGCAGTACCGCCGCATCATGGAGGCCATGAACATCAAAGGGGGAAAGTGAGATGGCATCGTTCAATCTGCCCCCACGGCAAAAGATGATCAACCTCATCTACGTCGTGCTCCTGGCCATGATGGCCATTAACGTGTCGAGCGACGTCATGCAGGGCTTCACCGTGCTCACCCTCAACTCGCAAGAGCAAAACCGCACCCTGCGCGAAATGAACGAACGCCTCACGGCCCTCTGCCGGCAGAGCGGCATCGATGGGCTCCCGGCCAAGGCCGACAGCATTGCCCGCGCCACGCAGGCGCTCTGCACCCGCACCGACAGCCTCAGAGAGCGCATCACGCGATGGGCCGACAAGGACGACTACCAACCGGGCCGCCTCGTCAAGGCTGAGGACATGAAAGCCGTGCCCTACATCATGCTGGCGCCCACACAAAACAACGGAAAAAAGCTGCGCGCCGACATCGAGGCCCTGCGCGCCCTGCTGCTGCGGCAGCTCGACGACAGCACGTCGCGCAAGGTCGTGGCGGGCTTTCTCAGCACGCAGTCGAAATCGAGATACAGCTGGGAAAAAGACAACTTCTCGACGCTGCCCGCCATCGGGGGCATCATCCTGCTGAACAAGATTGAGGAAAACGTACTGCTGGCCTCCAACCAGACGCTGCGCGAGCTCCTGGGCATGGCCGACACCGCCCCCGTGCAGCCCGCGCCCGAGCCCGAAGACGACGAGCCGCAGCAGGCATCGGTCACGCTCTTCCCCAAGCAGATGAACTTCCTGTATGCCGGCATCAGCAACGCCCTCGAAATATTCGACGGCGGCCACGCCGATGCCTCCTTGCAGCTCTCCACCGACAACGGACGCATTGCCCGCACCCAAAGCGGGTGGACGCTCAGCGGAGCCCACAGCGGGCAGGCCACCGTGACCATTAAGGCCGGCGGACAGACGGTAGGCACGCGCCGCTTCACCGTGCGCGAGCTGCCCGAGCCCACGGCCGCCATCAGCTATACCGCCGGCGGACGCCGCCACTCTTACAGCGGACGCACGCCCGTGAGCAAAGACCACCTCACCGCCAACCCGCAGCTCACGGCCGCCTATGCGGGCGATTTCATCGACGTAAACTTCCGCGTGGTGCGCTTCCACACCATCTTCATCAACGCCGACAAGAGCGTCACCACGCTCGAAGCACGCGGCAACCGCTTCACGCGGCAACAGATACAGAAAATACAGCAGTTGCGGCGCGGCGAAAAGTTCTATGTGTCGTCCATCGTCGTGAGCGCCCCCGACGGACGCGAGCGCGAAATTGAGCCCATCGAGGCCCTCGTCATCTGATAAAACCATCTGCTCATGAAAAAACTTACACTTCTCGTTGCCGCCGCCCTCATGCTGGGCGGAACGGCCCTTGCCCGCAACCGCAAACAGCCTGCGGACGAACAGCCCCAGACCTATGGCTACCAATGGTGCAGCAACACGTTCGTCGGCGTCAGCGGCGGCTGGGGGCTGCGCCTTTCGCACGAAGACATCAGCACCTACCGCGACGGCGCGCGCGGCCAGGGCGGCTATCGCCTGTCGTGGTTCGCGGGAAAATGGATTAACCCCTATTGGGCCGTGCAGCTCAGCGGAACAGCCACGCGCAACCAGCATTACGACAAAACGTTCCAGATATGGAGCGGCGAGGTGCTGCTCGACCCCATCGCGCTGCGCCGCGGCTGGCGCCCCGACCGTCGCTTCCGCGTGCTGCCTCTGGCCGGCATCGGCATGGCCTGTGCCACCGAAACGGGCCTGAAGCCCTTCGTCTTCACGCTCGGCGCCCAGGCCCGCATCGCCCTGAATCGCCACCTCGACCTTTTCGGCGAGGTGAAGGGCCACGTCACCAACGACGGCACCATCTTCAAGATGGAAGACCCCGCCGGCAGCCTGCTCCTGGGCTTCAACGCCGGCCTGAGCTACACCATACGGCCGCGCGCCTTCAAGCGCCACACGCCCGCCACGGGCCACGCCGTGGAGATGGAGCAGCTCAACCGGCAAATCAACGAGATGAGGGAAATGCTGGCCGAGATAAAAGACCGCATGAGTGCCGCCACGGCCGACAGCGCCTCCACCGGCACGCACCGCGCGGGCAGCACCCTGCTGCAGCTCACGAGCATCCTGCAAAACGGTATGTACATCGGGGTGAACTTTCCCAAATACAGCGCATACCTGAGCGAGAGCGAAAAGCAGAGCATTTCGAAGGTGGCCGAATGGATGAAGCAGGAAAGCAACTACAAGATATGCATCGCTGCCTTTGGCGACGGGATGAACGACGCCGATTTCGAGCAGAACCTGAAGTTTCACCGCACAAACGCCATCTTCAACGAGCTCACGAAGCGCTACCGCGTCAAGCAGGAGCGCATCCAGATAGTGAACCCCACCGACGAGGAGAAGGATCTCATCTCCGAATACGGAGCGCTCATCTTCTTCCTGCCCGACGAAACGGGCGAAAAGTAGCCCGCCGGCGTTCTCCCCGCCCCGCAGGCAAGCGGGCGCCGGGAAGGACGTGGGCATTACAAACAAAAGGAGGATTTCCGCAGTGGAAATCCTCCTTTTTTCTGGGGTGACTGGTGGGATTCGAACCCACGACATTCAGAACCACAATCTGACGCTCTAACCAACTGAACTACAGTCACCGTGTTGCCTTTTCCTGAAAGGCGATGCAAAAGTAATGCTTTTTATGCTTCCGGCCAAATTTCCGTGCCGTTTTTTTCTAAAATCCTTTACCGGCCCCGGCCGCAGCCACTGCGGACGTCAGGCGTAACAGTCGTGGCGGGCGGCAGCCAGCGTGTTGAGCATCAGCATGCAGATGGTCATGGGGCCCACGCCCCCGGGCACGGGCGTTATCATCGAGCAACGGGGAGCCACGGCCTCAAAGTCGACGTCGCCTTGCAGGCGGAAGCCGCTCTTTTTCGTAGCGTCGGGCACGCGCGTGGTGCCCACGTCGATGACGACGGCGCCCTCCTTCACCATCTCGGGGCCCACAAAGGCAGGGCGGCCGATGGCGGCAATGAGGATGTCGGCCGTGCGGCACTCTTCGGCCAGCCCCCGCGTGTGGCTGTGGCACACGGTGACCGTCGCGTCGCCATACTGCTTCTGCATCATGAGCTGCGCCATGGGCTTGCCCACGATGTTCGAGCGGCCCAGGACGACGCACTTCTTCCCGCCCGTCTCCACGCCGTAGCGGCGCAGCAGTTCGAGGATGCCCCTGGGCGTGGCCGAGATGAAGCAGGGCAGCCCGATGGCCATGCGGCCCACGTTGACGGGGTGGAAGCCGTCAACGTCCTTGCGGTAGTCGATGGCCTCGATTATCTTCTGCTCGTCGATGTGCGGCGGCAGGGGCAGCTGCACGATGAAGCCGTCCACCTCCGGGTCGGCGTTCAGGCGCGCCACGCAGCCGAGGAGCTCCTCCTCGGTCACGTCGTCTTCATAGCGGATGAGCGTCGAGCGGAAGCCACACTCGCCGCAGGCTTTCACCTTGCCCCGCACGTACGTCTCGCTGCCGCCGTCGTGGCCCACGAGCACGGCCGCCAGGTGGGGCCTGCGCCCGCCCCGCGCCACGATGCGCTCCACCTCGGCGGCTATTTCCTCCTTGATGGCCGCCGCCGTGGCCTTTCCGTCTATCAGTTTCATGCGTTTCTCCTTTATTTCATACGGGGCATTCCGGGCATCTTGGGCATGGCCCCCATCATGCGGCCCATCTTGCTTCCAGTCACCATTTTCATCATCTTGCGCGTCTGGTCGAACTGCTTGACGAGGCGGTTCACCTCGTCGATGCTCGTGCCCGATCCCTTGGCAATGCGGCGCCGGCGGCTCTGGTTGAGCAGTTCGGGATGGTGGCGCTCCTTCGGCGTCATCGAGAGGATGATGGCCTCGATGCCCTTGAAGGCGTTGTCGTCGATGTCGACGTCTTTGAGCGCCTTGCCCACGCCCGGTATCATCGAAGCCAGATCCTTCAGGTTGCCCATCTTCTTGATTTGGCGTATCTGGTGCAGGAAGTCCTCGAAGTCGAACTGGTTTTTCTGTATCTTGCGTTGCAGCTTGCGGGCCTCTTCCTCGTCAAACTGTTCCTGGGCGCGCTCCACGAGCGAGACGATGTCGCCCATGCCCAGGATGCGGTCGGCCATGCGGTCGGGGTGGAACACGTCGAGCGCCTCGAGCTTCTCGCCCGTCCCGACGAACTTTATCGGCTTGTCGACGACGGTGCGTATCGAGAGGGCCGCACCGCCGCGCGTGTCGCCGTCGAGCTTCGTGAGCACCACGCCGTCGAAATCGAGCCGGTCGTTAAACTCCTTGGCCGTGTTGACGGCGTCCTGTCCCGTCATGGCATCCACGACAAAGAGCGTCTCGTTGGGCGTGACGGCCTCCTTGATGGCAGCGATTTCCTGCATCATCTGCTCGTCGACAGCCAGGCGGCCGGCCGTGTCCACTATCAGCAAATCGCAGGCTTTCGCCCGGGCCTCCCTGATGGCCGCGCGGGCGATGGCCACGGGGTCGGTGTTGCCCGGCTCGCTGTACACGGGCACGCCCACCTGCTCGCCCAGCACGCGCAGCTGCTCGATGGCGGCGGGACGGTACACGTCGCAGGCGGCCAGCATCGGGCGGCGGCCTTTCTTCGTCTTCTGCCAGAGGGCCAGCTTGCCCGACATGGTCGTCTTTCCCGAGCCTTGCAGGCCCGCCATGAGCACGATGCCGGGCGCCCCCTTCACGTCGAAGGGCGCCGCCTCGCCGCCCATGAGCCGGGCCAGCTCGTCGTGCACGATTTTCACCATGAGCTGTCCGGGCTTCACGGCCGTCAGCACGTTCTGGCCCAAGGCTTTTTCCTTCACCTGGTCGGTAAAGGTCTTGGCCACCTTATAGTTTACGTCGGCTTCCAGGAGGGCGCGGCGCACGTCTTTCAGCGTCTCGGCCACGTTTATTTCGGTGATGCGGCCCTCACCCTTCAAAATCTTGAACGAGCGTTCCAGCCGCTCGCTGAGGTTTTCAAACATATTGTGTATCGGCTGTTTTATACGTTTTCTCCCGGCAAAGTTACTTATAAAAAATGAAAACGCGCGAAAACCGCCCGCACGAAGCAAAAAAAGACCGGCAGGCAACACGCCGTCCGCGAAAACTTCGTACTTTTGACCGGCCGCCGTCCGCAGCTCCCGCCCGGAGCCCGCCGCCGCGGCCGCAACCCTCATAAAAACCAACTGCCATGAACGCTCTTCTCCGCAACGGCCTCGTGCGCGCCTTGTGCGTGCTGGGCCTCGGCATCTTCTTCACGGTGCGCCCCGAAGCGGCCCGCTGGTTCACCATCGCCGTGGGCGTAGCCTTCGTCATCCCCGGCGCCGTAGCCCTGGCCGGCCTGTTCGACCGCCGGCGCACGCAGGCCCCCTCGCCCCTGGCAGCCGTCGTGGGCACGGGCTGCGTGCTCTTCGGCCTGGCGCTGGCCGTCTTCCCCGCCACGTTCACCGCGTCGCTCATGTACGTCCTGGCCGCCGCCCTGGCCGTGGCCGCCGCCCTCGAAGCCTACGCCCTCACCCGCCTGCGCCGCGAGGGGGCCCGCCTGCACGGCGCTTTCTATGCCTCGCCCGTGGCGCAGCTCTGCGCCGCGCTCTTCGTCGGCTTCTACCGCAACAGCGTCGGAGCCCTGCCGCCGTTCACCGTGCTGGGCGCCGGGGCCATCCTCTACGCCCTCACGGAGCTCTGCCTGCTCGCGGCCGCCGCGCGCCTGCGCCGCCGCACGCCGCCAACGGACGCTGCCAACGGCGGGCCGCACCCCGCAGAGCTCCTGCCCGGCAGCGATGAAGGCAGCAACCCCTGAACCGGCCGCTGCGCCCGGCACACATCCACATCAAGCACAAAGGAACATGCTCATCCAGATACTGGTACCCTGCTACAACGAAGAAGAAGTGCTCCCCACGACGGTGCCGCGCCTCCTGCACGTCCTGGCCGACGTGCAGAGCCGCCATCCCGGCGTGAGGGGCGAAGTGGTGCTCGTCGACGACGGGAGCACCGACGGCACGTGGCCCCTCATCGCGGCCCTCAGCCGCAGCCACGCGGCCGTACACGGGCTCAAGCTGGCCCACAACGCCGGCCACCAGAACGCCCTGCTGGCCGGCCTCGACGCCTCGCGGGCACGCGCCGACGCCGTCATTACCATCGACGCCGACCTGCAAGACGACGAGGGCGCCATCCCCGAGATGGTCGGCCGCTTCCTCAGCGGCGACGACATCGTCTACGGCGTGCGCCGCGAGCGCACGACCGACACGTGGTTCAAGCGCAAGTCGGCCGAGCTCTTCTACCGTTTCGTGCGCGCCATGGGCGGCGACGTGCTCTACAACCACGCCGACTTCCGCCTCATGAGCCGCCGCGCCGTGGGCTGCCTCATGCAATATCCCGAGCGCAACCTCTTCCTGCGCGGCATGGTGTGGGGCATCGGGCTGCCCCACAGCACCGTCCTCTACGACCGCCACCGGCGGTTGGCCGGCGAGTCGAAATATCCCCTGCGTCGCATGATGAGCTTCGCGCTCGACGGCCTCACGTCGTTCTCCGTGCGCCCGCTGCGGCTCATCGTCGTGCTGGGCCTGCTCTTCATCCTCATCGCCTTGGGAGCCATCGTCTACGGCCTCGTCAGCTTCGCCATGGGCGAGGCCCTGCCCGGCTGGACCTCGCTGCTCGTCTCCGTGTGGTTCATCGGCGGCGCCATCCTCACGGCCATGGGCATCATCGGCGAATACATCGGCAAGATCTACAAGGAGGTAAAGCGCCGCCCGCGCTACTTCGTCGAGAAAAAAATCTGACCCGCCGTCTCCCTCGCCCCAGCCGCCGGCCCGGCCGGCCAGCAAGTCAGCAGCCGCCGGCAGCCCGCGCGCCGGCCCACAGAATGTCACACCCCATCAAAACAAACAGCCCCCCAAACATCCGCATCAACAAACGCACGACAGAATAAAGTATTTGCTTCTTTACAAGTAGCCTTCCGAAATCGCCAATCTCTGAAATGCCTACGCTGTAAATAAGTGAATGCTCGCGCCGCAAGGTGTGGGCTTTCCTTGTTTGTAGGCATAGGTGTTTGGCGATACCTCGAAGGCAAGGCAAGGAACCTGCACCTTTTCTTATGTTCCTGCCCGACCGCTAAAGCCAGACACAATGAAAATACACATCGGGAACATCATCGAGCAAACGCTCCGCCGGCAGGGTCGCAGCCCTTCGTGGCTGGCCCGGCAACTGTGCTGCCACCGCACGAACGTCTACAACATTTTCAAGCGCGAGAGCATCGACACCATGCTGCTGCAAAGAATTTCGAAAGCCCTTGACACCGACTTCTTCCGCCTCTATGTCAACGACTCGGAGGAGGGGTGAATTTTTTGCTACAAAACGTAGCATCACGCACTACACGCCTGACGGCCGCTGACGGAACGGGCGGTGCAACATATGCGGGCCGAAGCCCTACGCGACGGGCAGAGCAGAGGCAGCTGCGGCACGGCGCGGCGGGCAGGAAAGGGCGGAGAAAAAACGTGGCGTAGCTATTGCCCGTTCCAAGCGTTTTCCATAACTTTGCAGCTTAAACCAGCAAACGCAAGCCCCATGCCCCGAACCATAGAATTCACGAAGATGCACGGCGCCGGCAACGACTACATTTACGTCGACACGCGGCGCTACCCCCTGGCCGACCCCGGGCGGTTGGCCCGCCTTTGGAGCGACCGCCACAAGGGCATCGGGGGCGACGGGCTCGTGCTGATAGGCCCGTCGGAAGTGGCCGACTTCTCGATGCGCATCTTCAACGCCGATGGCTCCGAGGCCCGCATGTGCGGCAACGCCTCGCGCTGCATAGGCAAGTACGTCTACGACCACGGCCTGACGCAGCAGACGGAGGTGCGCCTCGAAACGCTCTCGGGCGTCAGGACGCTGCGGCTCCACCCCGGCGCCGGCGGCCTCATAGGGAGCGTGACGGTGGACATGGGCCGGCCGCGCTTCGACGTGCCCGGGCAGATGACCGTGGCCGAAGGCCCGGACCACCTGAGCTCCGTCGAAGCGGGCGGACGCACGTGGAGGGGCGCGTTCGTCTCGATGGGCAACCCCCACTTCGTCCTCTTCACGCCCGGTGCCGGGGAGACCGACGTGGCCACATGGGGCCCGCAGCTCGAACGGGCCGCGGCTTTCCCCGAGCGGTGCAACATCGAGTTTGCGCGGGTGCGCCCCGACGGCAGCATCCGCATGCGCGTGTGGGAACGGGGCTCGGGCATCACGCTGGCCTGCGGCACGGGCGCCTGCGCCACGGCCGTGGCTGCCGCCCGTTGCGGGCTTGCCGCCCGGCATGCGGAGGTGGAGGCCGACGGCGGGCGCCTTGCCATCGAATGGCGCGAAGAGGACGACCGCGTCCTCATGACCGGCCCTGCCACAGAAGTGTTTACCGGCAGCATCACCTTTGAAGAATGAACGGACAGAGGGCGGCACCGAAAGGAGCGCCCTTTTTTCATAAGCAACCGGCCGGAAACGGCCACTAAAATACATCGCAACATGGCTACTGTCAACGAGAATTTTCTGAAAATCCCCAAGAACTACCTTTTTGCCGACATTGCCGGCCGCGTGGCCGAACACCAGGCCGCCCACCCCGGGAGGCGCCTCATCAGCCTGGGCATCGGCGACGTGACGCAACCGCTCGCGCCGGCCGTCGTCGGGGCTCTCCACAAAGCCGTCGACGAAATGGGCGACAGACGGACGTTCCGCGGCTACGGGCCGGAGCACGGCTATGCCTTCCTGCGCGAAGCCATAGCCCTCCACGACTTTGCCCCGCGCGGCATCAGCCTCGACCCCGACGAAATCTTCATCAACGACGGCGCCAAGAGCGATACGGGCAACTTCGGCGACATCCTGGGGACGGACAACACCGTATGCGTGACCGACCCGGTCTATCCCGTATATATCGACTCGAACGCCATGTGCGGCCGGACGGGCAGCTTCGACGACGGCGCGTGGAGCCGCGTTGTCTACGCGCCCTGCACGGCCGAAAACGGCTTTACGCCCGCCCTGCCCGAAAAGCGGGCCGACCTGCTCTACCTGTGCTACCCGAACAACCCGACAGGCACGACGCTCACGCGCGAAGCACTGGGCAAATGGGTGGAATATGCCTTGGAGAACGACAGCCTCATCCTCTACGACGCAGCATACGAGGCCTACATCACGGAACCCGACGTGCCCCACTCCATTTATGAGATCGAGGGCGCACGGCAGTGTGCCGTGGAGTTCCGCTCCTACTCCAAGACGGCAGGCTTCACCGGTCTGCGCTGCGGTTTCACCGTCGTGCCCCACGAGGTGACGGCCCGGGCGGCTTCAGGCGAGCGCGTGGCGCTCAACCCGCTGTGGAACCGTCGGCAATGCACGAAATTCAACGGCACGGCCTACATCGTGCAGCGCGCCGCCGAAGCCACCTACACGGAAGAAGGACGCCGGCAGGTGCGCGCCACCATCGACTACTACATGGGCAACGCACGCCTGATGCTCCAAGCGCTGGGCAAGGCGGGATATACGGCCTACGGCGGTGTGAACGCGCCCTACCTGTGGGTGCGCACGCCAGAGGGCATGGGCAGCTGGGACTTCTTCGGCCGCCTGCTCGCCGAGGCCGGCATCGTCTGTACGCCGGGCGTGGGCTTCGGCCCCTCGGGCGAGGGCTACGTGCGGCTGACGGCCTTCGGAGAGCGCGACGACTGCCGCGAAGCCATGGAACGCCTGGCCGCATGGACGGCCGGCGCCCGTTGACGCCGTCCGCCATGCGGCTGCAACCACACACAAACGGACAAGAACAATAAAGATACGCTATGTCGAACCTCAGATTCAAAGTTGTCGAAGAGGCCTTCAAGAAGCGCCCGCTCGACGTGCCCGCTCCCAAGGAGCGCCCCTCGGAATATTTTGGCAAGTACGTGTTCAACCGGGAAAAGATGTTCAAATACCTGCCCCTGGCCACGTATGAAAAGCTGCGGGAAGTCATCGAAAAAAGCATCCCCCTCGACCTGGCCGTGGCCGACGAGGTGGCGCGCGGCATGAAACGCTGGGCCATGGAGATGGGAGCCACCCACTGCACCCACTGGTTCCAGCCGCTGACGGAAGGCACGGCCGAAAAGCACGACGCCTTCGTGGAACACGACGGAAAGGGCGGCATGCTGGAAAACTTCTCGGGCAAGGAGCTCGTACAGCAGGAGCCCGACGCCTCGTCGTTCCCCAACGGCGGCATACGCTCGACCTTCGAGGCGCGGGGCTACTCGGCATGGGATCCCGCCTCGCCCGTATTCATCGTAGGCGACACCCTGATGATACCCACCGTCTTCATTTCCTACACAGGCGAGGCGCTCGACTATAAGGCTCCGTTGAAAAAATCGCTGGCAGCCATCGACCGCGCCGCCACAGCCGTGGCGCAGCTCTTCGACCGCCACGTGCGCCACGTCAACGTCAACCTGGGCTGGGAGCAGGAATATTTCCTCGTCGACGAAGGCCTCTACGCCGCGCGGCCCGACCTGCTGCTCACGGGACGCACCCTGATGGGCCACGACTCGGCCAAGAACCAGCAGATGGACGACCATTATTTCGGCGCCATCCCCGAGCGCGTGGCCGCTTTTATGAAGGATCTGGAAATACAGGCGCTCGAACTGGGCATTCCCTGCAAGACAAGACACAACGAGGTGGCTCCCAACCAGTTTGAGCTGGCACCTATCTTCGAGGAGTGCAATCTGGCGGTCGACCATAACATGCTTATCATGTCGCTCATGCGGAAAATAGCGCGCAAGCACGGTTTCCGCTGCCTTCTGCACGAAAAGCCCTTCGCCGGCATCAACGGCAGCGGCAAGCACAACAACTGGTCGCTCACGACCGACACGGGCGTGCTGCTCCACGCGCCGGGAAAAACGCCGGAGGACAATCTGCGCTTCATCACCTTCATCGTCGAGACGCTTATGGCCGTCTACCGCCACAACGGGCTCATCAAGGCCTCGATCATGAGCGCCACAAACAGCCACCGCCTGGGAGCTCACGAAGCGCCGCCCGCCATCATTTCTTCGTTCCTCGGCAGCCAGGTGGCCGAGCTGCTCGACCGTGTGGAAAACTCGACGAAAGACGAGCTTTTCACCATGGAGGGCAAGCACGGCATGAAGCTGGACATCCCGCAGATACCGGAACTGATGATCGACAACACGGACCGCAACCGCACGTCGCCTTTCGCCTTCACGGGCAACCGTTTCGAATTCCGTGCCGTGGGTTCGTCGGCCAATTGCGCGAGCGCCATGCTCACGCTCAACACGGCTGTGGCCGAGGCGCTCACCGACTTCCGCCGCCGCGTGGACGCGCTCATGGCCGGGGGCGAAGGAAAAATCAGCGCCATCCTTGACGTGCTGCGCGAGGACATAAAAACGTGCAAGCCCATCCGCTTCGACGGCAACGGATACAGCGACGAATGGAAAGAAGAGGCGGCACGCCGCGGGCTCGACTGCGAAACGAGCTGCCCGCTGGTCATCGACCGCTACCTCGACCCGGAAAGCGTGCAGATGTACGAAAGTATGCACGTCATGAACCGCCACGAGCTCGAGGCGCGCAACGAAATAAAATGGGAGACGTATCAAAAGAAAATTCAGATTGAGGCGCGCGTGATGGGCGACATTTGCATGAACCACATCATCCCGGTGGCCACGAAGTATCAGAGCGAACTGGTGGACAACGTGCACAAGATTTACAGCGTGTTCCCGCCCGAAAAGGCCAAGGAGCTTACGGCCTACAACGTGGACCTGATTGAGAAAATCAACAAGCACACCAACTTCATCGCCGAGAACGTGGAGAAGATGGTGGAGCGGCGCAAAGAGGTGAACCGCATCGAAAACATCCGCGAAAAGGCCATCGCCTACCATGACGACATCGCTCCCTACATGGACTCGATACGCTACCATGTGGACAAGCTCGAACTCATCGTCGAGGACGAGATGTGGACGCTCCCGAAGTATCGCGAACTGCTCTTCGTGCGGTAAGACCTCCGCAAGCCCCTTTCAGCGAAGCCATCCCTTGCGGGTGGCTTCTTTTTTTGCCGTCGGCCGGCAAAAATGTTCCGCAGCGTGCAAGGATGACCGTCTGCTCCTGTTTATAAGGCAAAGGACCATACAACGAAATACGCCATGAACATGAATTCACTGAAAGCCGCCGCCCGGCTGCTGTGCCTGGGCCTGATGCTCATCTCGTGCGAGGAGCAGACAGAGAGTTACTACGTCGGCATGGGCACGGTGGAAACCGCCGACAACCGTTGCGCCATCGCCTTCGACAACGACCGCACCCTTTCCGTGGCTGACGACGCCCTGCTACGCCTTTACGACGCCGACAAGCCCGGGCAGCGCGTCATCACGACCTTCCAATATGCCGACGAGTCGCGCGAGGGATCGCCCATCCTGCTTCACTCGCTCTACAAGGTGCTCACCAAGCCTTTTTTCCACACACCCACGGAGCAGGAGAGCGACAGCCTCGGCCACGACCCGCTCCGTCTGACGGCTGCATGGACGGCCGGCAACCACCTCAACGTGCGCTTCAAGCTGCTCACCGCACCCTACGCCGGCAAGCCTCATCTCATCAACATGGTGCTGCCGGAAGAAACGCCCGACAGCGAGGGATACCTGCAGCTCGAGCTGCGCCACAACGACCAGGGCAATCCGGCGGCCGCCATCGCCACGGGCTACGCCTCCTTCCCCACCGACGGACTACCCGAGGGGCTGAAAGGCTTCCGCATCACCTACGACAAAGAGCACGGCGAGAAAGGACAACTCACCGTAACCCTGGGCGCAGAGACGGAGCCCGCTCCCGAAGCACCCCGCCACGGAGAAAAGCCCTCGGCCATCGAATGACACATAGGATGACAGAACAGGAAATGGCCGAAGGCTGCCGCCGTGGCGACAATGCAGCCCGCAAGGCGCTCTATGAGCGCTTTGCAGGCTCTTTGCTCGCCTTGTGCCGCCGCTATGCAGGCTCATCCGAACTGGCGGAAGACTGGCTGCACGACAATTTCCTGAACGTCTACTCCTCCTTCAGCCGCTTCGCCTACCGCGGTCCTGGCTCCCTCGAAGCATGGCTGCGCCGCGTATTCGTCAACGGCTGTCTGAGCCGCCTCGAACAGGAAAGAAAAAACGCAGCCCTCTTCGTGCCCGGCGACGGAGCCCTCCCCGAAACACCCGACGAAGACCCGCCGCCCGACGTCCCCGCCGAAGTCGTCGCCCGCCTCATCGAAGACCTCGCCGAAGGCTACCGCACGGTGCTCAACCTTTATCTCGTCGAAGGATGGTCGCACAAGGAAATCGCCCACCGCCTGCACATCAAGGAGAGCACCTCGGCCTCGCAATACATGCGGGCACGCAAGATACTGAAGAACAGAATTACCGACTACCTGAACGCCAACGATACATGAACCCTCAGAACGAATGGGAGAAACGCCTCGGCCAGCGCCTGAGAAACCTCAGCGAAGAACCGCCGGCCGGCGGATGGGAACGCCTGGAACGCGATCTCGCCGCCCGCTCGCGGCGGCCCGTGCCCTGGCACAACGTGATGCGGGCAGCCGTCCCGCTCGCGGCCGCAGCCGCCCTGCTCCTCGTCCTCCTCCTCCCCTCGCCGGAAACGCCCTCTGCCCAGAGACCGGCAGCGGGCAGCCCCGACGGCGGCTCAACGGCGGCCCTCGCACACGTCGCCCCGCCGGCAGCCGACGCCGCCTCCGCCCCTGACGCCACGCCCGCCACGCCGCCGGCGGCAGCCTGCCGGCTCACGGCCGCCGGCAGGCTGGAAAACAGCTCCGGCCGCCGCCATAGCTCCCAGGCGCCCCAGCTGCCCGATAACGCCGCAGAGGATACAAAAGAAACGGCCCCGGCCGGCGGAGCGGAACACCCCACAAAAGAAGAGACCCACCCCGGCACATCGCCCGTGCCCCCCGTCAGCCAGCCTGGCCACGGAGCCGCCACCTCCGGGCAGAAACGATGGAAAACGCCGGACGAAGGCCGGCACCGCCGGCTCCAACTGGCTTTCGCCGTACAGGGGGCGCCGGGGAGCAGCCTGGGCAGCGGAGGCTATCTCTCGCCGCCGCGCTCCCTTCTCGCGGCTGAGAGCGGAAGTGCGGGAAGCGGCGGAGGCAGCCAGCACGCCGTCGCCAACTTTCTCGCGGCCAACCTCGGCCAAGAAGTGGCCAGCAACGTGAAACACCGCGTCCCCGTACAGGCCTCCCTGCTCATCGGCGTCCCCCTTTCCGGGCGTCTCTCGCTCGAAACGGGCCTGAGCTACACGTTCCTGTCCTCCGAAATCAGCGGCGGCAGCCCCACAGCTTATTATACCACCCGCCAGCGCCTCCACTACGTGGGTATACCTCTCGGCCTGCGCTACGATTTCCTACAGACCGGCCGCTTCCGCTTCTATGTGGCGGCAGGCGCACAAGCCGACTGCTGCGTGGACGGCAGCCAGGCCACCCGCTACCTCGTGGAC
Source organism: uncultured Alloprevotella sp. (assembly GCA_944322095.1). Lineage (GTDB taxonomy): Bacteria > Bacteroidota > Bacteroidia > Bacteroidales > Bacteroidaceae > Alloprevotella. Next base: position 4,798 of record CALUNU010000012.1, on the reverse strand, counting down.
GGGCAGACGGCAGGGCCGGAAGAGCGATGCAGCGCAGGACACGGCCTCTGGCAAGGCTCCGCCTACCTGCGCGGTGGCGTCCAGGCAGATCTGACGCGCCGCCTGGGCATCTATCTCGAACCCGGTGCCGCCTACTACTTCCCCGACGGCAGCGACCTGCTCACCCCACACAGCCACCATCCCTTCCATTTCAGCTGGCAGGCAGGCGTGCGCCTCACGCTCCCCCGCTGAACGGCAAAAAACCGCCGGACGGCATTTTCAGAATGCCGTCCGGCGGAATGCTTTCTCTCCGCCGCGTGCTCAGCGCGGACGGTAGAGCAGGAAGATGGCCGGCGTCTTCGAAAGATCGGGCACGTCGGCACGGTGCCACTCGCCCACCGTCATCGAGCGCACCCACTCGGCATCGGTGGTGAGCCCGGCGGCTATGCAGAGCTGCGTCTGCGGGCGGCAGGCGGCCAGCACGTCGGCCAGCATGCGCGCGTTGCGATAGGGCGTTTCGATGAAGAGCTGCGTCTGGTTTTCGCTGCGGGCCGTCTCTTCCAGGCGGCGCAGCTTGCGGGCTCGGGCGGCCGCGTCGATGGGCAGATAGCCGTGAAAGGCAAAGCTCTGCCCGTTGAAGCCCGAGGCCATGACCGAGAGCAGGATGGACGAGGGGCCCACGAGCGCCACGACGGGCAGCCCCTCGCGGCGGGCCAGGGCCACCATCTGTGCGCCGGGATCGGCCACGGCGGGGCAGCCGGCCTCGCTGATGACGCCCATGGGCTCGCCGGCGCGCAGCGGCGCCAGATAGCGGGCAAAGGCGGCCTCGTCGGCGTGCTTGCCCATGGGATAGAACGTGAGGGCGTCGATGTCGATGCTGTGGTCCACCTGTTTCAGGAAGCGCCGCGCGCTGCGCACGTCCTCCACGATGAAATGGCGTATGCCGCGCACCACCTCGGCGTTGTAGGCCGGCAGGACGTGGTCGAGCGGCGTGTCGCCCAACGTCACGGGGATGAGATAAAGAGCTGCTTTCATGTCAGGCCGGTCGATAGCCCGCCGCGTCGAGCAGCTCGCGGCAATCGGTCATTTCCAGGAGCTCCCCGATGGAGGTGGCGGGATGATTTTTCATGTAACTGTCGATGATACGCATGCCTATCCACAGGCCCACGCCACGCGAATAGGGGTCGGCGAAATAGCCCTGCGGGGTCGTAAAGTCGAGCAGCGGGCCGAGCAGGCTCGTGTCGTGGCCGGCCAGCAAACCGGGCCTTGACAGGGCCGTCCAGGCCTCGCGCTCGTGGGCCGCATACCAGGCTTGCGACTTTTTGCAGGCGCTGGCCGCCTCCGGGAGCGGAAGCTCGAGCACGCGCGCCACGGCCCAATAGATTTTGCCGCGCATGAGCATCTCTTCCAGGAAGGTAAGCGCTCCGCTGCCGGCGTCGGGGGCGTAGCGGGCCATGAGATAATAGACCAGGCAGTCCAGCGGCAGGCGCGAGGGTTCGAGCCCCACGCGCTGGCAGGGCTGGAAGTAGCGGCGGTAGAGGGGATAGTCGGCTCCCATGTACTTGTCCAGGCTGATGCCCAGCAGGCGGTCGCTCACGACGACGCTCTGGCGAAACGCCGAGTTGAGCGTATAGACCGTGGGCAGCGGCATATCGGGACAAACGCGCCGCATACGGGCAAAGGCCTCGCGCAGCTCACGCTCGTAGGGGGTGAAATTGCCAAACTTGCGCCTCACGTCGGCCCGCAGCCGCACGAGCGTCGTGTCGGCATAAAAGCGGCGCAGCTTTTCGCCCAGGCTGTCGTCGCCCGCACTGCCCAGCTGCAGCACGTCCTCGACGAGAATGCGCGTTTCGGCCGGAAAGTCGGTGCGCAAACGGAGCAGCGACGAAAACGTGCCCGTGTGGAGATAATCCTCGACGGCGTTGTCGAAGCGCACAACGAGCAGCCCGTCGGCCTCGCGCACGCAGTCGGCAGCAGGCCGCCCGCCGCACCCCGTAAGGGCCAGGAGAACGAAGATGTACAGGGATTTCAGGATTGTTTTCAAACCGTACAATATGTTAATATGCGCAAAGATACGGGTTTCTACGCATATCCGAAAGGAAAACCTTCAATAAAAGCGAAAATCAAGGCTTTTCGCCGTTTTATGAACGAAAAATGCACTGCTTTGTCAGCTTTGCCCCCGCCTTTGGGCGCATAGTGCCGCCCCGGCCGGCCGGACGCGGCACGCCGGCCGAGGTGTCAAAGCGCTCAACTGCGGGCGAAGAGCTGCGCAAACGTTTTCTTCCCGCGCAGATAGTAGGCCACGAGCAGGCTGCCGTCCATGCGTCCCTCGATGGGGCCGCCCACGGCGGCTGCCAGGTTGGCCCGGCGGTCGGGCTCGACGTCGGGGCGCATGCGGCGGAAGGCACGGCGCGCGCGGAAGACGGCCCGCATCTCGTCCCAGCTGCCGCCCAGCAGAAACTTGGCCGCCGCCACGTAGTCGAGCAGGGCGCGCACGCGCATGACGGGGCGCAGCTCCGCCTCGGGCAGGTTCTTATAGAGCATGAGCAGGTTGTTGCGAAAGTTGAGGAACGTCTTGCGGGCGTTGCCGTGTGCCAGCGTGCCCCCGCCCAGGTGGTAAACGCGGCTGGCGGCCACGCAGGCGATGCCCCTGCCCCGTGCCCGGAGGCGCCAGCACAGGTCGATCTCCTCCATGTGGGCAAAAAAGCGGCCGTCGAAGCCTCCCACGCTCTGCCAGTCGGCGCGGCGCACCATGAGCGCGGCCCCCGTGGCCCAGAAGAGCGGCACGTCGGCGTCATACTGCCCCCGGTCGGTTTCGATCGTGGCAAAAAGGCGGCCCCGGCAGAAGGGATAGCCGTAGCGGTCGATGAAACCGCCCGCTGCTCCGGCATACTCAAACTCATCCCGCCGGCCGAAGCTCATCAGCTTGGGCTGGCAGGCCGCCACCCCGGGGTGGGCGTCCATATACTGCACAAGGGGCTCGAGCCAGCCGGGCGTCACCTCGACGTCGGAGTTGAGCAAAACGTAATAGTCGGCCTCCACTTGGGCCAAGGCGCGGTTATACCCATCGGCAAAGCCGAAGTTTTCGGGCAGCAGCAGGCGGCGCACGGAGGGAAAAGCCTCTTCGAGCCAGCGTACCGACCCGTCCGTCGAGCCGTTATCGGCCACAACGACCTCGGCCCCGCCGCCGGTGCAGGCCACCACCGAGGGCAGAAAGCGGCGCATGAGCTCCACGCCGTTCCAGTTGAGTATGACGACAGCTGTTTTCATTCTTTTTTTGTTCATTCGTCCGTCAGAGCCATGAGCGCCTCGCCGTCGGCCGTGGGGCCGCCCAGGCGCACGCGGGCAATGGCGTTGTCGGGGGCGCAGGCGCCTGCCGGCAGCTCCACGCGCACATAGTTGTCCGTAAAGCCGTGCTGCGGCCGTCCGGGCCGCGCGTGCTCCCACAGCACGGGGCGCACCTGCCCCACGTTGCGGGCGTAAAAGGCCCGTCGCTTCTCCTCCGAGAGGGCCAGCAGGCGGGCGCTGCGTGCGTGGCGCTCGGCGCGGGGCACGGTGTAGGCAATGTCGAGCGCGCGCGTGCCCGGCCGTTCCGAATAGGTGAAGACGTGGAGCTGCGAGATGTCCAGCCCGGCGATGAAGGCATAGGCCTCGTCGAAGAGCTCGGGCGTTTCGCCGCGCATACCCGTCATCACGTCCACGCCGATAAAGGCGTCGGGCATGACGGAGCGCACCTTTTCGACCTTAGCGCGGAAAAGGGCCGTGTCGTACCGCCGGTGCATGAGGCGCAGCACCTCGTCGCTCCCCGCTTGCAGGGGGATGTGGAAATGGGGCATGAAGGCGCGCGAGCGGGCGCAGAAGTCGATAATTTCGTCCGTCAGCAGGTTGGGCTCTATCGACGAGATGCGATAGCGCTCAATGCCCTCAACGTCGTCGAGCGCCCGCACAAGGTCGTAGAACGTCTCGCCCGTCGAGCGGCCGAAGTCGCCGATGTTGACGCCCGTCAGCACAATCTCCTTGCCCCCCTCGCGGGCCACGGCGCGCGCCTGCTCCACGAGCGATGCCACCGAGGCGTTGCGGCTCCGCCCGCGGGCGAGCGGTATGGTGCAGTAGGTACAATAGTAATTGCAGCCGTCCTGCACCTTCAAGAAGTAGCGCGTGCGGTCGCCCCGCGAGCACGAGGGCACGAACGTAGCGATGTCGCGCGTGGGCACGGCAACGGCCTCGTGGCACGCCTGCCCGGGCCCCATCTGCTCCTTGGCGCCGAGGCGCTGCGCAAGATAGGGCACCATCATGCCCTTGTGCTCCATGCCGAGCACGAGGTCTACGCCGTCGAAGCGGGCTATCTCGTCGGCCTTCAGCTGGGCATAACAGCCCATGACGGCCACAAAAGCGCCCGGGTTTTCGCGCACAAAGCGGTGGATGACCTGCCGGCATTTCTGGTCGGCCGTCTCCGTGACCGAGCACGTGTTGACGATGCAGACGTCCGCCCGCTCGCCCTCGCCGGCCGCGACGGCACCGGCGCGCAGCAAGGCGTCGCGCAGCGTAGACGTCTCGGCAAAGTTGAGCTTACAGCCCAAAGTGTGAAAAGCCACGCGCTTGCCGCGTAGCACCGACAGGTCGCACATATATCTCCTCTACGTTTGTTTCGATGTGCAAAGATAGCGCAAACGAGAGGAAAGAAAAAGAAGGGAGCGCAGCGAACTTCATTTTTCTCTCCCGAGTGCAGCCTTATCTTATTTAAAGATAGCGCAAACGAGAGGAAAGAAAAAGAAGGGAGCGCAGCGAACTTCATTTTTCTCTCCCGAGTGCAGCCTTA
>CALUNU010000011.1 GCA_944322095.1 uncultured Alloprevotella sp. | reverse complement strand
CGTCCGAGCCGCATACATCTTGGGCGAAGCCAAAGGTAGCAAAGGCGAGTGGCAAAGCAAAAGAAAGCTCGCTTTTTCTTGCTTCGTCCGAGCCGCATACATCTTGGGCGAAGCCAAAGGTAGCAAAGGCGAGTGGCAAAGCAAAAGAAAGCTCGCTTTTTTTTCAGGCCGGGCCGCGGGGCACCGGTGGCAGACCTATGGGCCGGCCGGGAGGGGGACGGCGACGAACAAAGTTCCAAAAAATAATGACAGGCTCCCGGGGCGCGGAAAAATGTTAAAACGCCCCGAAAGGGCCCTCGCGCCCCCTTGCAGCGGCCGCCCGTCTTTGCGTTTTTTAGCTTTATGGCACGATGCAGCCCCCGCCTTGCCCCCGTTTTGTGCCCCAAGCTGTCCGCTCTCATCTCCCGTTGAGCACTTTCGAGGCCAAAGCGAAGCCCAGCGGGAAGGCGTTTTTTGCTAATTTCCGTGAAATATTGAGGCAAAAACAGGCCTTATCGGCACAAAATGCAGGCCTTGGTTGCGCAACAACATCACATGCTGTCGGCGAAAGTGCCCATGGAATCGGCGATTCCATGGGCACTTTCGCCGAAGAGGCCCCCTTGTTCGCTTGTTTGGGCCGCAATAAGCAAACATTAACACCTCGTAGTGCTGCGTCACGCTCACAGACCCGCACCGACCTACCGCGGCCGCGCTACGCGCCGTCCACTGAGGCCTTCGCGCGCCGCATTCTACGCGCGAAAGAGTGGCAGCGTTTCATTTTTTCGTTCCTCTCATTTGCTCTAACTCTGGTTTCGCCCAAGTTAGGCTGCGCCTCGGAAGAGAAAAGAAATGCACGCATTTTCTTTTCTCTCCACTCGGCTTGCACTAACTTTCCATAAGTTAAGGCTGCACTCGGGAACGAAAAACGAAGTTCGCTACGCTCGCTTCTTTTTCGTTCCTCTCATTTGCACTAACTTTCCATAAGTTAAGGCTGCACTCGGGAACGAAAAACGAAGTTCGCTACGCTCGCTTCTTTTTCGTTCCTCTCATTTGCACTAACTTTGTCCCCCGAAAAGAAAGAAAGCCGACATGTCGCCGAAAAAGCTCTTCGCCACCCTGCTGCTGACCTGCCTGCCCCTGGCGGCAGCCGCACAGCTGCCGGCCCTGACCGACTCGGCCGAGGGACAAACGCTCTCGACCGACACGACGTGGGAGGCCGGCGACGTCGTGACCGTCGACACGGCGCAGCCCCTCCCCGCGGCCGAACCGCCCGTCTACCGGCACATCGTGCGCCGCTACATGGTGGACACGCCGCTCTCCAACGTCGACCTGCACGACCTGCTGCACCTGCCGGCATGGTTCGACGGCGGCGGCCTGCTCTCGCCGTGGCGCTTTTCGCTGTGGTCGCTCTCCACCTTCTGCTCGCCCGCACGGCCGGCATGGGCCGTATGGGTGGGCGCCCTGCTGCTCGTGCTGGTGGGCGCGGCGGCCGTGGCGCTTGCAGCCCTGCGCAGCCCCCTGCCCCCGCTGCCGCACCACAACGACGCCCTGCACAGCCTCGCCGCCGAGCGCCGGCGGGTGCTCACGGCGGCCGTGGCGGTTGCGGCGGGCGGCGCCCTGTTTCTCCACTGGCCTGCCCTCGCTGCCGGCGGCCTCATGGCGCTCTATGCCTGCCACCGCTACCGCACATGCCGGCGAAAACTGATGTATCTCCCACCTAATCCTCCCGCCCCATGAAGCAATATCTCGACCTGCTCCGCCGCATCCTGGACGAGGGCACGGTTAAAGCCGACCGCACGGGCACGGGCACGAAAAGCATCTTCGGCCATCAGATGCGCTTTGACCTGGAAAAAGGTTTCCCCCTGCTCACAACGAAAAAGCTCCACCTGAAATCCATCATCTACGAACTGCTGTGGTTTCTGCGCGGCGACACAAACGTGCGATACCTGCAAGAACACGGCGTGCGCATCTGGAACGAATGGGCCGGCCCCGACGGCGAACTGGGACCCATCTACGGCCGGCAGTGGCGCTCGTGGCCCACGTACGACGGCGGCTTCATCGACCAGATCGGGCAGGCCGTCGAGGCCATACGCCACACGCCCCACTCGCGGCGCATCGTGGTGAGCGCCTGGAACGTGGCCGAACTCGACGCCATGCACCTGCCGCCATGCCACCTGCTCTTCCAGTTTTACGTGGCCGACGGACGCCTCTCGCTCCAACTCTACCAGCGCTCGGCCGATACGTTCCTGGGCGTGCCGTTCAACATCGCCAGCTACGCCCTCCTGCTCATGATGACGGCCCAGGTGACGGGCCTGCGCCCCGGCGACTTCGTGCACACCACGGGCGACACGCATCTCTACCTGAACCACCTGGATCAGGCCCGGCTCCAGCTCACGCGCACGCCGCGCCCCCTGCCCCGCATGGTGCTCAACCCCGACGTGAAAAACCTGGCCGACTTTGGCTACGACGACTTCCGTCTGGAAGGCTACGACCCGTGGCCCCACATCGCCGCTTCCGTTTCCGTATAAAAAACCTCCGCTCATGCTGCACATCATTGCCGCCGTGGCCGCCAACGGCGCCATCGGCTACCACAACCACCTGCTCTACCGCCTCTCGGCCGACCTGCAACGCTTCAAGGCCCTCACCACGGGCCACACCGTCGTCATGGGTCGCCGCACGTTCGAGTCGCTGCCCAAAGGGGCCCTGCCCAACCGCCGCAACATCGTGCTCTCGCGCACGCAGACGGCCTTTGCCGGCGCCGAAACGTTCGCCTCGCTCGACGAGGCCCTGGCCGCCTGCGACCCCGACGAGGAGGTGTATGTCATCGGCGGTGCCTCCGTCTATGCCCGGGCCCTGCCGCTGGCCGACAGTCTGCGCCTCACCCACGTGGACGACACGCCCGCCGAGGCCGACGTGTTCTTCCCCGAAATCGACCCCACGGAGTGGCGCCTCGTGGCCACCGAAAGCCACGAGGCCGACGAGAAAAACGAACGGCCCTTCACCTTTGCCGACTACGAGCGCGTGTAGCCCCCGGGCGCTCCGCCCCCGCCCCTGCCGGCCGCCCAGCCGCGCGCCGGGGCAAGAGGAAAACAACGATTTCGGAAAAAGCCTACGCAAAAACAGAGCGATTAAAAAAATAATCGTACCTTTGCACGCGGTTTCGCAAGCGAACCGCACGCTTCAACCCCAAAGGAGAGATGCTCGAGTGGTTGAAGAGGCACGCCTGGAAAGCGTGTATACCCCTAAAGGGTATCGGGGGTTCGAATCCCCCTCTCTCCGCAAAAACGAAAAGGCCGTCGCCAACCTCAATGGTTGCGACGGCCTTTTCCGTTGTGCCCCGCCGGCAGCAGCCCCGCGGCGGCAAGGCATCGCAGCAAGCGGCAGCAAAAAGAACCGCGGCAAGCTTCGATTGAAACTTGCCGCGGCTTTCGTTGGGGTACCCGGACTCGAACCAGGAAAAACAGGACCAGAATCTGTTGTGTTACCATTACACCATACCCCAATGGCTTGGATAATCTGTGGCATCCCTGATGCCCTCTCGATTACGGCTGCAAAAGTAGGAGTTATCCGGGAAACAACCAAATTTTTCCGCCACTTTTTTGTTTTTTCCCTGAAAATAGGCGCTCGGGCCGTCTTGGAGCCCTCGCGTATCCCCGTAAAAATCACAAAAAACCCCACATTTCGTTACGCCCACTTCAATAATCGGAGAAATCCTCTTAATTTTGCGGACAATTATTACCGTACATATTTCAGAATGAGCGACACAACAAGTTTAGTAAACAGCATTGTAAAGGGAATACAAGAGAAAAAAGGCTACAATATCGTCACGGTCGACCTTCGCAAGATAGAAACCGCGCCTTGCGAGTTCTTCGTTCTCTGCACGGGCAACGCCCCGCAGCACGTCGAGGCCATCAACGACGCCATGTGGGACTACGTGCGCGTCAACGCAGGCGAAAAGCCCGCGGCCACAGCCGGCCTCGGCCAGTCGGAATGGGTTGCCGTGGATTATGGCACGGTGATGGTTCACATCTTCGTGCCGGCCACGCGCGCCTACTACGACCTGGAACACCTTTGGGGCGACGCCGTGCTGACGCAGGTGCCCGACCTCGACTAACAAAGCCCACTCCTTATATAATATATGAGCCAACAACCGCAAAAAAACAACAGCATGCCACGCTTCAACCTGAACTGGCTCTACATAGCCATCATAGCGGGGCTGGCATTCATGCTCTTCCAAGGCAACGGGGAGAGCAGCATCAACAAGACCGTCTCGTATACACAGTTTAAGGAGTACGTCACAAAAGGCTACACGCAGGACATCACCGTCAACAAGACCGACGGCACGGCCCGCATGGTCATCCTGCCGCAATACCTGCGCGACGTATTCAAGGCCGGGAGCGAACGCACCGGCAAGCACCCCACCGTCACGACCAACTACCCTTCGGCTGACAAGGTGGAGGACTTCCTCTCCGCCTCGCAGTATAAGGGCAACGTCAAGTACGAAGAAACCCACAACTACTGGCTCAGCCTGCTGGGTAGCCTGCTGCCCATCATCCTGCTCATCGCCGTGTGGCTGTTTTTCATGCGACGCATGGGCAGCGGCGGCGGCAACAACTCCACAGGCATCTTCAGCGTGGGCAAGAGCAAGGCCCGCCTCTTCGAGAAAGGTTCGGGCCTGCACGTCACGTTCAAGGACGTGGCCGGGCAGGAAGGCCCCAAGCAGGAAGTGCAGGAGATCGTCGACTTCCTGAAAAACCCCAAAAAGTATACCGACCTGGGCGGAAAGATACCCAAAGGCGCCCTGCTCGTGGGCCCTCCGGGCACGGGCAAGACGCTGCTGGCCAAAGCCGTGGCCGGCGAGGCCGACGTGCCGTTCTTCTCGATGTCGGGCTCCGACTTTGTGGAGATGTTCGTCGGCGTGGGCGCCAGCCGCGTGCGCGACCTCTTCCGCCAGGCCAAGGAAAAGGCCCCGTGCATCATCTTTATCGACGAAATTGACGCCGTGGGCCGCGCCCGCGGCAAAAACCCCGCCTTCGGGGGCAACGACGAGCGCGAAAACACACTGAACCAGCTGCTCACCGAGATGGACGGCTTCGGCACCAACTCGGGCGTCATCATTCTGGCCGCCACCAACCGCGTCGACATACTCGATAAGGCCCTGCTACGCGCCGGCCGCTTCGACCGGCAGATACACGTGGACCTGCCCGACCTGCCCGAGCGCGTGGCCATCTTCAAGGTGCACATGCGCCCGCTCAAGCTCGACAAAGACCTCGACATCGAGCTCTTGGCACGCCAGACGCCGGGCTTCTCGGGCGCCGACATTGCCAACGTGTGCAATGAGGCCGCCCTCATCGCGGCACGCCACAACAGCAGCAGCGTGGGACGCCAGGACTTCCTGGACGCCGTGGACCGCATCATCGGCGGACTGGAAAAGAAAACCAAAGTGATGACCGAAGACGAGAAGCGCACCATCGCCCTGCACGAGGCAGGCCATGCCTCCGTCTCGTGGCTCCTCCAATATGCCAACCCGCTGGTCAAGGTGACCATCGTGCCGCGCGGTCAGGCCCTCGGCGCCGCATGGTACCTGCCCGAGGAGCGCAACATCACGACCAAAGAGCAGATGCTCGACGAAATATGCGCCACGCTGGGCGGACGGGCAGCCGAAGAGCTCTTCACGGGCCACATCTCCTCGGGCGCCCTCAACGACTTGGAGGTGGTCACCAAGCGCTCCTACGGCATGGTGGCCTACATGGGCATGAGCGATGAGCTCTCCAACCTCTGCTACTACAACAACCAGGAATACAACTTCACCAAACCCTACTCGGAAAAGACGGCTGAAAAAATCGACGAGGAGGTGAAACGCCTCATCAACGAGCAATACGAACGGGCCAAGAGCATTCTGCGCGAAAACGCCGACAAGCACGCCCGCCTGGCCGCCATCCTCATCGACCGCGAGGTGATCTACGCCGAAGACGTGGAGAAAATCTTTGGCAAACGCCCCTGGAAGAGCCGCACCGAGGTGCTGCTCGAAGAAGAGGCCGCCAGCAAGGAAAAGGAAGAGGCCCGGCGACGCGCCGAGGCCGAACGCATGGCAGGCGTGGCCCCGACGACGCCGCCCCCGCCCATACCCGAGCTCCCGGCCGAGGCCGAGGCTCCCGAAACCAACGATAAGGAGGAAAAGGCATGAAAAACTTATTGCTGCGCACGCTCACGGGGCTGCTCTTCGTGGCCGCCATCGTCAGCTGCACCGTGTGGTCGCCGGTGAGCTTCGCCGTGCTTTTCGCGCTGGCTGCGGGCTTGACGCTCCACGAGTTCGCCGCCAACGTCAACGCCCACGACGGAGCGGCCGTCAACAGCCTCATCAACACGGTGGCGGGCGTCTACCTCTTCTTTGCCTTCGCAGGCTTCTGCGCCGACTACACGCCGTCGCAGGCCTTCATCCCCTATCTGCTCTCCGTCATCTATCTGCTGGTGAGCGAGCTCTACCGCCGCAGCGCCGACCCGCTGCGCAACTGGGCCTACGCCTTTGCCTCGCAAATCTACGTGGCCCTGCCCTTCGCGTTGCTCAACGTTTTGGCCTTCCGCTACTCGCCGCTCGACAACACCGTCGCATACGAATGGGTCTACCCGCTCTCCATCTTCATCTTCCTGTGGGCGAGCGACACGGGGGCCTACTGCTTCGGCAGCCTGCTCCACAAGAAAATTCCCGCCAAGCTCTTTCCGCGCATCTCGCCCAACAAGTCGTGGATCGGCAGCGTGGGCGGTGGCGTGCTCTGCCTGGTGGCAGCCTACGTGCTCTGGCTCTTCTTCCCCGACAAACTGGGCTTGCTCCACTGGCTGGGCCTCGGCCTGACGGTGTGCGTCTTCGGCACGTGGGGCGACTTGGTGGAAAGCCTCTTCAAGCGCCGGCTGGGCATCAAGGACAGCGGCCACATCCTGCCGGGCCACGGCGGCATGCTCGACCGCTTCGACTCGGCACTGCTGGCCATCCCGGCCGCCGTCCTCTATTTCTATACCATCGGATTGTAGACGGTTCCCCGACACAACGATACAAAACAAGAGGCCTGTTCCGCTCGCGGAAACAGGCCTCTTGCCTGTCGCTTTTCTCTCAACGCACCTTGATCACTTCGTTCAAGTTGGTCGTATAACAAGGCGAACGGTGCTCGTGGCGCATCGCCCCCAGTACGTCTCGCTGCGTAGCCACGCGAATGGCCCCAGCCCCGTTCTTACGTCGCACGGCATCCACGGCGTCGAGCAGACGTTGCTGCCTTTCGCGGTCGACACCATCGAAAAGATGCGTCTGCACGCCACCCACAGATATGTCCGTGAGCAAAACGCCTGCCTTTTTGTAGCCATAGCCGTCGCGCCAGATCGACCGCAGCAGACGCGACGAGGCCGCGGCCAGCTCGCGCAGGTCGCTGGTGGCCACGCTCATCTTCACGCTCGCCGCATTGGCATATTGCGGCAACTCGGGCCGAAAACGATCCGTGCGTATGTAGACGGTGACCGTGCGGGCCGCGCTTCCCTCGCAGCGCAGACGGTCGGCGCAATGAGAGGCAAAATCGGCCACGAGCGAGCGTAGCTCTTCGTAGTCGGTCACGGGTTGCTTGAACGAGCGCGAGGCCGTCAGGCTTTTCTTCTTCGCAGGCGTTTCGAGCGAGATGACGGCCTGGCCGCGCAGCTCGCGCCAAGTGTGCAGGCCCGGCAGGGCCATCAGCCCGCGCACGCGCCGTTCGCTCCATTGCGTCAGGTCGTAAGCCGTCTTGACGCCATGCAGCAGCAACGTGGGTTGCAGGCGGCGCCCCACGCCCCACACGTCGCCGATGGGCGTCAGCTGCAAAGCCTTGATGCGCTTGGCCTCGCTGTCGATTACGCAGCAGCTGTGATAGCCCTCATACTTCTTGGCAAATTTGCTGGCCACCTTGGCCAGCGTTTTCGTCGGTGCCACGCCCACGCTCACGGGGATGCCCGTCCATTGGCGCACGGTGGCGGCCAGGCGGCGGCCGAAAGCCTCGGGGTCGGGCACGCCTTCCAGGTCGAGAAAGCACTCGTCGATCGAATAGACCTCGATGCGCGGGACGAAGCGGCGGATGACCGACATCACGCGGCGCGACATGTCGGCATAGAGCACATAGTTCGACGAGCATACGTCCACCTCGCCCTTCCTCACCCGGTCGCGCAGGTGAAAAAAGGGCTCGCCCATCTTGATGCCCATGCGCTTGGCCTCGTTGCTGCGCGAAATGACGCAGCCGTCGTTGTTGGAAAGCACCACCACCGGCCGCCCCGCCAGCCGCGGCGCGAAGACGCGCTCGCAGCTCACGAAAAAGTTGTTGCAATCGACCAACCCGAACATACGCAAAGCCCCCTCACCGCCGCAACGTTCACTCCCCGCTCAGCTGCATGTGCAGGATGGGATAGTTCTTGCCGCCGCCGTCGCGCTCCGAGCGGGCCGTCGTGCGGAAGCCCATGTGCTCGTAAAAGCCCACGGCCTGGGCGTTCTGCTCGTTCACGTCGACCTTTCTCATCCCCAGCTCTTCCACGGCGTAGCTCAGCAGCCGCCGGCCGATGCCTTGGCCCCGCCGCTCGGCGTCGACGAAAAGCATCTCGATGTTGTCGTCCGAAACGCCCAGAAAGCCCTCCACGCGGCCGTCCTTCTCCTCTCCGTACAGCTTGACGTACGGAAAATAGGTCGGCACGCGCTCCTTATAATACAGGAAGTCCTCCTCGGCCAGGAAGTGGTGCATGCGGCGCACGGCGCTCTCCCAAATCTCCATCAGGCGCGGATAGTCCGCCGCGCTGAGTTCTCTGATCATCATTTTGTTCTCCTGCATACCATTATTAATGTGTTACTGCGCCGCAGCCCTCCCCGTGGCCGGCAGTGGGGGGCGCCGGCCCACGCCGCACACGCGGCCCGCTGCCTATTTGCGGCGCAGCACTTTGTGGATGACGTACGTCACCACGCCCCACACCTCGAAGCTGTCGCCCTCCTCCACGCGGATGGGCTCGTAGGCGTCGTTGGCCGGCCGCAGGCGCACGCCGGCGGGCCCGACGTCCACAAACTTCACCGTAAACTCGCCGTTGAGCACGCACACGGCCATGTCGCCCGTCGTGGGCCGCACGGCCTTGTCCACCACGAGCAGGTCGCCCTCGAACACGCCCGCCCCGCTCATCGAGTCGCCTTCGACGCGGGCATAAAACGTGCTCTCGGGGTGGCGCACCAGGTCGTGGTTCAGGTCGATGCTGCTTTCCATGTAGTCCTGCGCCGGCGAGGGAAAGCCCGCCCGCACGCCTTCGTCGGCAAAAGGCAGGCCGACGGCCGAAAGCGTATCGGCCCCGTATATTTTCAGTTCGTCCATAGCTTTTCCAGACATCGCCAGCGCGTCTGCCACAATCTCCCGCATACGCACGGCGGAAAGACAGCCACGACAGCCAGGCCCCGGCACGTGCAAAGATACAGATTTCATGCAAAGCCCGTGCCACGGGGCACACTTTTCGCCCTGTCAGAAGCTGCACGGAGCACTGCAAACCGCCGGCAGCACGGCCGACGCCATACGCTGCTGGGCACGCGGACGCGGCGAGCCGACAGTCGCGCAAGGACACAGCTGCCCATTTTTCAGCCATTTATCGCCGCATTTGGTTGGCACGTCGCGAAAAAAGCGTACCTTTGCACCGCTTTTCCACGCAACCGCTGGCCGAGGGCATGGCGCCCCGCGAATGTTGCGTCGGAACGGACAAACAAATTTAATTACCAAACCAATAAAAATGGAAGACTTAATTAAAGTTGCTGAGAAAGCATTTGCAACGGGCAAGGAATTTCCCTCCTTCAAGGCCGGCGACACGATTACGGTAGCCTACAAAATCGTCGAGGGCAACAAGGAGCGTATCCAGCTGTACCGTGGCGTGGTCATCAAGATCGTTGGCCACCAGGACAAGCGCCGCTTCACCGTTCGCAAGATGTCCGGTACGGTAGGTGTGGAGCGCATTTTCCCGCTCGACTCGCCCAACATCGAGAGCATCGAAGTGAACAAGATAGGTAAGGTGCGCCGCGCCAAGCTTTATTACCTGCGTAACCTCACGGGTAAGAAAGCCCGCATCAAGGAGAAGCGCTCTGCCGTTGCTCCCAAGGAGGCTTAACCCTGCCGCCTCCGTGGGCAAAAGCCACACAAGCCCGCCTGCTGCCACGTGCAGCGGGCGGGCTTTTTTTGTGCCGGCGGCGCGCTAACGAAAGCAAATGCGGCGCGCGAAAGGCTCCACAGGGGCCGCCGCGGCCGCCACCAACGGCCCCACGCACGCCGACGGCGCGGAGAGAAATGCGGGAAGCGTTAATCATCGCTAAAAGGCCGGGAAACGCGACAGAAAGGCCACCCTCGGTAGATCCATGGGATGGATTGGCGATTCCACGGGATGGATCGACGATTCCATGGGCACGAATGGACGACAACACGGCCTGTTTCCAACGCGAAATGGGCTTGTTTGGGGCCAAAAATTCACGTATTTTCGCAAAAACAGCCCTTCGACCGGGCCCTCTTTACGCTGCGAAAACGCCAAACGGGGGCCGGCAGCGGACAAGTCGTGGCACGCCGGCGGCGAAACACGGCCGGCCTGCGGCCACGAAAGCCAACAAACCTTAACGCCCGCGAGGCCGAAACGGCGCCGATGGGGCCCTGAGGGCGGGTTTTAACATTTTTCCGCGGCGCGCGGGGATGTCGCAATTTTTTGGAACTTTGCCTCTCCCCTGCCCGGCCGCGGGCTCCCGCCGCCACGGTCCGGGGCCGGCGCGGCGCGGGTGCAAAGGCCGGCGGGCGGGGCTCCATGCGTTAAAAAAAGGAACGGACAAACGCCTTTTGACCGGTCAAACTTTTGCCGGCGTACAAAAAAAACATATCTTTGCGGAGCTGTGCTGAAGAAAGAACACATTTTTAATTACTTATAATTCGTTATGGACTGGTTTCAATCCCTATTTCTCCAAACGGGATCCGTGGCGCATATCGTTCTGCTGTATGCCCTCGTCATCTCCGTCGGCGTGCTGCTCGGCAAAATCAAGCTGGGCGGCATTTCCTTGGGCGTCACCTTTGTCCTCTTCACGGGCATCGTCGTAGGTCACCTGTATCATTGGGCCGGCATAGCCGACCCTGACGGCGGCTTTGCGTGCCCCGACAAGGTGCTAAGCTTCATCCAGGACTTCGGGCTGATACTGTTTGTCTACTGTATCGGTCTGCAAGTGGGCCCCGGCTTCTTCCAATCGTTCAAAAAGGGCGGTCTGCAAATGAACTTCATCACCATCGGCATTGTGGTGCTGAACATCATCGTGATGCTGGGGCTCTACTACCTGGTGTTCGACACGGACGACGCGACCACCCTGCCCATGGTGGTAGGCGTGCTCTGCGGTGCCGTTACGAACACGCCGGGTCTCGGTGCGGCACAAGAGGCCCTGAACACCGTAGGCGTCGACATGGGCAGCGAAAACATTGCCTCGGGCTATGCCTGCGCCTATCCGCTGGGCGTGCTGGGCATCATCGGCGCCACCATAGCCCTGCGCTACATCTGCGGCATCAAGCTTGAAAAAGAAGAGGAGGCCATCCGCCGCGAGCAGGAGGACAACCCCCACGCCAAGCCTTACCACATGACGCTGCAGGTGAGCAACCCCGCGCTGGGCGGCAAGACGTTCGGACAAATCAGTGCCTTCTTGGGCCGCACGTTCGTCTGCACCCACTTCAAGCACGGCGACGCTATCGTCTCGCCGCGTCGCGACACCGTGGTGCATGAGGGCGACGAACTCAACATCACCTGCGCCGAAGACGACGCCGAGGCCGTGACGGCTTTCATCGGCAAGCCCGTCGACGTAGACTGGCAGGCCGAAAAGGCGCCCATCATATCGAAACGCATCCTCGTGACGCAACCCGAGGTGAACGGCAAGACGTTCGGACAAATGCACTTCAGCTCGATGCACGGCGTGAACGTGACGCGTATCACGCGCTCGGGCATGGACCTCTTTGCCGACCGCTCGCTGCGCATCCAGATTGGCGACCGCCTCATGGTGGTGGGCCCGGCCGACGCCGTGAGCCGCGTGGAGCGCGTGCTGGGCAACTCGGTGAAACGCCTCGACCACCCCAACGTGGGCGCCATCTTCATCGGCATCCTGCTGGGTATCCTGCTGGGCAGCCTGCCCGTGCAGTTCCCGGGCATGGCCACACCGCTCAAGCTGGGCCTGGCCGGCGGACCGCTCGTGGTGGCCATCCTCGTGGGCGGCTATGGCTACAAGCTCCACCTCGTGTCGTACACGACGACCTCGGCCAACCTGCTGCTGCGCGAGATAGGCCTCATCCTCTTCCTGGCCAGCGTGGGCATCAAGGCCGGAGCCAACTTCTGGACAACCGTTGTTCACGGCGACGGCCTCACCTACGTGTGGGTGGGCTTCCTCGTCACCGTCATTCCGCTCATCATCATGGGCATCGTGGCGCGCGTGAAATACAAGCTCAACTACTTCACGCTGATGGGCGTCATCGCCGGCTCGACCACCGACCCCCCCGCACTGGGCTACGCCAACCAGAGCAGCAACAACGACGCGGCCTCGGTGGGCTATTCCACGGTCTACCCGCTCGCCATGTTCCTGCGCATCCTGACGGCCCAGGCGCTCATCCTCTTCATGTGCGCTTAGCCGCGGCCCCACGCTTATAAACACAAGGCGGCGCATCACCCCCCGGGGCTGCGCCGCCTTTTTCTTCTCCCTCACGCTTATCCGATGAAGACAATGCACACAATGGAAACCAACCGCCTGCTGCTCCGCCGTTGGCACGAGGCCGACGCCGAAGCGCTCTACCGATATGCCTCCGACCCCGCCGTGGGGCCGGCTGCGGGCTGGCCGCCCCACCGCTCGGTGGCCGAGAGCCGCGAGTTGATAGGTTCCGTGCTCGCCGGGCCCGAGATCTACGCCATCGTGCAGAAGACCACGGGCGAACCCGTGGGGTGCATCGGCCTGCAACCCGCTACGGCCACCGCCGGTCCCGACGCGCCCGGCGAGGACGAGATGGAGCTGGGCTACTGGCTGGGGCGCCTCCACTGGGGCCAGGGCCTCACCACCGAGGCAGCCCGCCTGCTGCTGGCCCGCTGCTTCGGGGAGCTGGGCATGAAAACCGTGTGGGGCGTCCACTATGAGGGCAACGCCGCCTCGCGCCGCGTCATGGAAAAGTGTGGCTTCGCGTTTCACCACACCGAACGCGCCAAACCGACGCCCTTGGGCGACGTGCGCACGGAACACTTCATGCGCCTCACCGCCGAAGCCTGGGCCGCACGCAACGGCCGCGGCCGCTGACCGCCACCTCCCGCCGGCATGCAAAAAACCGCGCAGCTCCCCGTTGGAGTTGCGCGGCTTTCGCTTGCTGGTGCGGGCCCCGGCAGACCGGGCCGCTTATTGTGCGTCGATTTTCTCCTGCACGATGGCGTCGATGACGGCCACGGCCGTGATGTTGACGATGTCGCGCACGGAACTTTCGAAGTCGGTGAAATGAATCGGCTTGTTCAACCCCATTTGGATGGGGCCAACCACCTCGCCGTCGTCGGCCATTCCCTTAATCATCTTATAGGAAGCGTTGGCCGCCGTGAGGTTGGGGAAAACGAGCGTGTTGACGTCCATGTCCTTCAGGCGGGTGAAGGGATATTTCTCGTCGCGCAGCTCCTTGTCGAGGGCAAAGTTCACCTGCATCTCGCCGTCGATGGCCAGGTCGGGATAGGCCTCCTGCATGCGCTCGACGACGCGGTGCACGATGGCCGGGCTGCCCACGGCGTCGGAGCCGAAGTTGGAATAGGAGAGCATGGCCATCACCGGGGTGCGGTTGAAGAAGCGCACGGCCGAGGCGCTCAGCTTGGCAATGTCGAGCAGCGTCTCCTCGTCGGGGTGGCGGTTGATGAGCGTGTCGGCCACGAAGAACGTTCCCTTCTTCGAATTGATGAGATGCATCGTGCCGAAGTGCTTATAGCCGGGGCGTATGCCAATGACCTCCTTGGCCACCTTGATGGTGTTGGAATATTTCGTGTAGAGACCTGTGATGAAAGCGTCGGCGTCGCCCGTCTCAACCATCATCATGCCGAAGTAGTTGCGCTCATACATCTTGTCGAGCGCTTCTTCCAGCGTGTAGCCCTCGCGCTGCTTCTTAGTGGCCAGGATGCGTGCGTAGCGCTCGCGGCGGGCAGCCTGGTTGTCGTGACGCAGATTGACTATTTCGATGCCTTCGAGGCTCAGGTCGAGCGAGGCAGCCATCTTCTGGATGCGTTCGTCGTTGCCCAGGAGCACGGGCTGGCAAATGCCTTCCTCACGGGCGCGGACGGCGGCTTCGAGCATCTTGGCATGCGTGCCTTCGGCAAAGACCACGCGCTTGGGATTCATGCGGGCCGTGTCGTAGAGGTTCTGCGTAAATTTCGTTTCCTGGCCCATCAGCTCGCGCAGGTGCTGGCGGTAGGCCTTCCAATCGGTTATTTCGCGACGGGCCACGCCGCTCTCGATGGCAGCCTTGGCCACGGCCATCGACACCTCGGTGATGAGGCGCGGATCGACGGGCTTGGGTATGAAATAGTCGGGGCCGAAGGTGAAGTTGCGCACGTGGTAGGCGCGGTTCACGATGTCGGGCACGGGGCGGCGGGCCAAGTCGGCTATGGCGCGGGCGGCTGCCATCTTCATCTCCTCGTTGATGGCCTTGGCCGCCGTGTCGAGCGCGCCACGGAAGATGTAGGGGAAGCCAATGACGTTGTTGATCTGGTTGGGATAGTCGGTGCGGCCGGTGCTCATCAGCACGTCGGGACGGGCAGCCTTGGCGTCCTCGTAGGAAATTTCGGGCACGGGGTTGGCCAGGGCGAAGATGATGGGCCTATCGGCCATGGAACGCACCATGTCCTG
Source organism: uncultured Alloprevotella sp. (assembly GCA_944322095.1). GTDB lineage: Bacteria > Bacteroidota > Bacteroidia > Bacteroidales > Bacteroidaceae > Alloprevotella. Next base: position 59,396 of record CALUNU010000011.1, on the reverse strand, counting down.
CGTCAGCACGTTGCCTTTCGACAGGCCCACGAAGACGTCGGCGCCACGGATGGCCTCTTCGAGCGTGTGCAGGTCGGTGCGGTCGGTGGCAAACTCGGCCTTCTGCGCCGTCAGGTTGGGACGGTCGCGGCGGATGACGCCTTTCGAGTCGAGCATGACGATGTTCTCCTTGCGGGCGCCGAAGGAGCAGTAGAGCCGCGTACACGAGATGGCGGCTGCGCCTGCGCCGTTGACCACAATCTTCACGTCGGCGATGTTCTTGCCCGCCACTTCGAGGGCGTTGATGAGGCCGGCCGAGGAGATGATGGCCGTGCCGTGCTGGTCGTCGTGCATCACGGGGATGTCGAGCTCCTCCTTCAGGCGCGTTTCTATCTCGAAGCACTCGGGCGCCTTGATGTCCTCAAGGTTGATGCCGCCAAACGTGGGGGCGATGGCCTTGACGGCTGCTATAAACTTTTCGGGGTCTTTTTCGTTCACCTCGATGTCGAAGGCGTCGACGCCGGCGTAGATTTTGAAGAGCAGACTCTTGCCCTCCATGACGGGCTTGCCGCTCATGGCGCCGATGTCGCCCAGGCCCAGCACGGCGGTGCCGTTGGAAACGACGGCCACAAGGTTGCCCTTGTTGGTATAGGTGTAGGCGTCGTGCGGATTCTTCTGTATTTCCAGGCAGGGCTCGGCCACGCCGGGCGAATAGGCCAGCGACAGGTCGGTCTGTGTGCGGTAGGGCTTGGTGGGCACCACCTCGATCTTGCCGGGTTTGCCTTGCGAGTGGTAGAGCAAGGCGGCTTCTTTTGTAATCTTTACCATATAATGAACCAATACTATTGTAGAAATCTTCTCACAGCGCAGGCTGCCGTGCTGAGGGGCGCGGGGCCCTTTCCACGGCGGGTTCCCGCGGTTTTTTGCTATGCAAAATTACTCAATCCAACAGAGATGGTTAACGGGGCGAACGAAGATTGCCCCGTCCGCCCCGTTAAATAAGCTAAACCCGCGCGTCCTGCCAACTCTACTTCTCAGAACCTGTAGGTCAGCGTCAGACCGATGTTGCGGAAGCCGATGTCTTCCAGCCCGGAGTCGTCGCCAAAGGCCAGCGCCACCCACGGACGGTAGTCGAGGCCCACGCTGAGCGGGCAGGCTTTGAGCGTAAAGCCGAAACCCAGCGTGCCGGCCGGGCCCACGAGGAAGTTGTTGACGTGTTTGTGGTCGAAAAAGCCAACGCCGGCGCCCACGCCGCCCCAGAACTTCCACGTTCCGAAGCGCGGCGTCCAGTTGCCCCACTCCTTGATGTTCCAGTTATAAATGCCTTGGGCCACGAAGCCTTTGTCCAGGTCGAAGATGCCGGCCGTGACGTCCATGAAATTCTTGTTGTTGAAATGATACTGATATTCCAGGTCGATGGTGGAGCCACCGAAGTGGAAGCCGATGGCATGGGGCGTGCGCTGTGCATTGACGGTCAGCGACACGAGGGCCACGAAGGCCGCAAGAAGAAACTTTTTCATCGTTGTCGTCGTTTAAAGATGATACATTGGGCGGGTGCGCTTGTGGCAAAGATAGGCTATTTCGTAAACAACGGGCCGGCAAGGCCACTTAAAAGTTGTTACGGCCCGCTGCACGCCGCCCCTGCGGGACGCCGCCACGCAAAACGGGCCGCAGCCCCGCCGACATGGCTGTCGTCAGGATTGCTGCGGCCCGTGGATGGCTGCCAAGGGCGCGGTGCGCCCGCGCGCCGGCTTAGAAAAGCTTGTCGGGGTAGACGCCGTCGTCGTGAAGCTTCTGGAACTTGGCCACCACGTCGGGACGATCCTCGGGATAGGTCACGCCGAACCATTTGCTCGTCGTGTCGAGCACCTCGCAGGTGGCCGTTCCGTCGTGGATGAGCTTATCCACCATGAGAGGGATGAAGAATTCGCTCTTCAGGTTCTCCATGTTTTTCGGATCGCTCAGGAAGGTCTTGAAGAACTCACGGCTGTGGGCGAAATAGTCGGGCGTGAAACCCCAGAAGTTCATCGACACAGGCGTGTTGTCGTCGATGGCCACCCACTTGTCGTCGTCGTCGAGATACTTCACGACGCCGTCGATGCGCTGTATCTTGGTGCGTTCCACGACGGAGGTGAGGTGATGGTTGGCATCGTTCTCGCAGACGCCGCGCGACACGGTGCCGCTCTCCGAGAGGGTGTTGCCCACGCGAAAGCCCACCATGGCATATTTGCCCGTGCTGCCTTCGGGCAGGCTGCTCAGGAACTGCCCCATCACGCGGAACGAGTCGCGGTCGTAAAAGTCGTCACAGTTGATGACGGCGAAGGGCTCGTGGATGACAGGCTCGCCCATCATCACGGCGTGGTTGGTTCCCCATGGTTTCGTGCGGCCTTCGGGGCAGGTGAAGCCTTCGGGGAGGGCGTCGAGCGACTGGAACACGAGCTCACAGGGGATGTGACCCTCGTACTTGCTGAGCACCACGCGGCGAAAGTCGTCTTCGAAATCCTTACGGATGACAAACACGAGCTTGCCGAAGCCTGCGTTGATGGCGTCGTAGATGGAGTAGTCCATGATGGTCTCTCCGTTGGGGCCCAGGGTGTCGAGCTGTTTCAGACCGCCGTAACGGCTTCCCATGCCTGCTGCGAGCAAAAATAATGTAGGTTTCATGCTACTATGCTTTTGGTTGTTGATAAGTTAGTTAGAGTGTATTTCCTTGGCAAAGCTACAAATAAATTGACAACTGCAATAGCGTTTTGGCGGAAAAGGCGCGGGCCCGGCTTTTTATTTCGGGCCGCCCGCGCCTACTGCCCCAGATAGGCCGCGGCGGCCTCGGCGCAGCGCTCACCGTCGAGGGCGGCCGAAACGATGCCGCCGGCATAGCCTGCCCCCTCGCCGCAGGGGAAAAGGCCCTCGGCGCCGGGGTGTTGCAGGTCGTCGGGGCGGCGCACGATGCGCACGGGGGCCGAGGTGCGCGTTTCGACGGCGATAACCGTGGCCTCCTTCGACAGGAAGCCGCGGCTGCGCTGCCCGAACGTCACGAAGGCCTCTTGCAGGCGGGCCGTCACAAAGCGCGGCATCCAGAAGTGGAGGGGCGAGGCGATGAGGCCGGGCGAATAGCTGCTCGTCGGCAGGTCGTAGCTCAGGCGGCCGTTCACAAAGTCGGTCATGCGCTGCGCGGGCGCCGTCTGCCGGTGGTTGCCCTGCGTCCAGCAGGCCCGTTCGAGGGCCTCTTGAAACACCATGAGGCGCAGTGGGTCGGAGCGGTCGGCCCAGGTGGCGGCGCGGCTTTCGGCAAAGGCCTCGTCCTGCATGGCCTCGCGCATAAACGACGAGAGCTCGCCGTCGAGGTCTTCGGGCCGCGTCTCGACCACCATGCCCGCGTTGCTCCATGCCGAGCCGCGGGTGGAGGGGCTCATGCCGTTCACCACGATTTGCTGCGGGCCGCTGGCCGCCGGCACGACAAAGCCGCCGGGGCACATGCAGAAGCTGTAAACGCCGCGGCCGCCGCTCTGCGTCACGAAGCTATAAGCCGCGGCGGGCAGGTAGCGGCCGCGGCCATACTTCGTGTGGTATTGTATGCAGTCGATTACCTGCGAGGGATGTTCCAGGCGCACGCCAACGGCGATGCCCTTGGCTTCGAGCGCCAGCTGCTCGCCGCGCAGGTAGCGGTAGACGTCGCGGGCTGAATGGCCCGTGGCCAGGATGACCGGTCCGTGAAACTCGCGGCCGTCGGCCGTGGCCACGCCCGCCGTGCGCCCGCCGTGCAGGAGCAGGCGGTCGACGCGGGCGCCAAAGTGGACCTCGCCGCCCGAGGCCAGGATGCGGCCGCGCATGTTTTCGATGATGCGCGGCAGGCGGTCGGTGCCTATGTGGGGATGGGCGTCGCAGAGGATGTTGGCGTCGGCCCCGTGGGCGCAGAAGATGCGCAGCACGCGACTCACGTCGCCCCTCTTCTTGCTGCGCGTATAGAGCTTGCCGTCGGAGTAGGCCCCCGCCCCGCCCTCGCCAAAGGCGTAGTTGCTCTCGGGGTCCACCTTGTGCTCGCGGCTGATGCGGGCTATGTCGCGCCGCCGCTCGTGCACGTCCTTGCCGCGTTCGAGCACGACGGGGCGCAGGCCCAGCTCGATGAGTCGCAGGGCCGCGAAGAGGCCGGCCGGCCCGGCGCCCACCACGACCACGCGGGGCGCGCGGCTCACGTCGGGATAGACCGGCGCCTCCACCTCGGCCGCGGGCGGCTCTTCGTTGACGTAGAGTTCGACTTGCAGGTTGACGTAGATGGTGCGCTGGCGGGCGTCGATGCTGCGGCGGCGCAGGCGCAGCGCCGTGATGGTGCGGGCGTCGATGCCTTCGTCGGCGGCCACGTGGCGGCGCAGGCGGGCGTCGTCGGCGGCCACGTCGGGCGTGACACGGAGTTGCAGGGTTTTGTGCATGAAGCGGTGTTTCTTATATATAACAATGTGTGCCGTCTCAGCCGAAAAGGGCGCGCAGGGCCTCTTCGACGCGGCGGACGGGTACTAACTCGATGCGGAAGCGCCCGGGGGCGAGGCCCTTGACGTTGGCCGCCGGCACGACGATGCGCCCGAAGCCCAGGCGCGCGGCCTCGGCGATGCGCTGCTCGATGCGCGTCACGGGGCGTATTTCGCCGCTCAGGCCCACCTCGCCGGCCATGCACACGCCGCCGCCGATGGCCGTGTCGACGTTGCTCGACAGCACGGCGGCTATGACCGAGAGGTCGATGGCGGGGTCGGTGACGCGCAGGCCGCCCGCTATGTTGAGGAAGACGTCCTTTTGCGCCAGCTTGAAGCCCACGCGCTTTTCGAGCACGGCCAGCAGCATGTTGAGCCGGCGCAGGTCGAAGCCCGTGGCCGAGCGCTGCGGCGTGCCATAGGCGGCCGTGCTCACGAGGGCCTGCGTTTCGATGAGAAAGGGGCGCACGCCCTCGACGGCGGCGGCCACGGCCACCCCGCTCAGGCGTTCGCTCTCGTCGCTCAGGAGCAGTTCGGAGGGGTTGTCGACGGGTCGCAGCCCGTCGGAGCGCATTTCGTAGATGCCCAGTTCGGCCGTGCTCCCGAAGCGGTTCTTGATGCTGCGCAAAACGCGGTAGAGGTTGTGGTGGTCGCCCTCAAACTGCAAGACGGTGTCGACGATGTGTTCCAGCACCTTGGGCCCGGCAATGGTGCCCTCCTTCGTGATGTGGCCGATGAGCAGCACGGGCACGCCGCTCTCTTTGGCATATTTGAGGAAGGCGGCCGCGCAGGCGCGTATCTGCCCCACCGAGCCGGGGGCAGCGTCGGCCGCCTCGCTGGCCACGGTCTGGATGGAGTCGACCACGAGCAGGTCGGGGCGGGTGTTGCGTATGTGCAGGAATATCTGTTCGAGGCGCGTCTCGCAGACGAGCAGGCAGTCCGAACGGCAGGGCGCAATGCGGTCGGCGCGCAGCTTGATCTGCCGCTCGCTCTCCTCGCCGCTCACGTAGAGCACGCGGCAGCCCTCAAGGCCCAGCACCGTCTGCAAGAGGAGCGTCGACTTGCCGATGCCCGGCTCGCCGCCCAGGAGCGTGAGCGAGCCGGGCACGAGGCCGCCGCCCAGCACGCGGTTGAGCTCGGCGTCGTGCATGTCGTAGCGCGCCTCTTCCGACGCCTCGACACTGCAGAGCTGCACGGGCTGCGGGTCGCGGCGGGCGGCCTCGCCCAGCGCACGGCGCACGTGCTCGCCCATGGCCGAGGCCGGAGCCTGCGGGCGCACGGTCAGCTCGCGGTAGGTATTCCACTCGCCACAGGCCGGGCAGCGCCCCACCCACTGGGCTGCCTCGCGGCCGCAGCGGGAGCAGACGTAAACGGTTTTTTCCTTGGGCATATCGTTGTTTTGTTCGTTCTGTGGGAGAAAGGCCGGGCCGGCCGAAAAAGAAAAAAGGCTGCCCCGCCCGGCGCGGCAGCACACGCCGCAAAGCGTCATTCGAGGCCCTCGATGGCGTCGCGCAGCTCTTTGAGCTCGGCACGGATGGCGCGCAGGCGCTCCACCACCTCGACCGTCTGCACCGTGCCCTTCTTGTTTTTCTTCAGGAGCTCGCGCGCGGCCGAAAGCTTCATGCCGCGCACCTTCACGAGGTTATAGACGATGCGTATCTGCTCGATGTCGTCGCGCGTGTACTGGCGGACGTTGCGCCCGCTCTTTTTGGGAACAATCTGCGGAAACTCCTTTTCCCAATAGCGCAGGAGCGTCTCGTTCACGGAAAACATTTCCGCTACCTCGCTGATGGAATAGTAGAGCTTCGTCGTTCGTTCTGTTTTAAGCGGCATGACTCGTCCTGTTGCAGCGATGCTCCGCGGCGCTGCCGGCTACCGGCCGCGGCGCCGTCGCGGAGACGCACCTTTGATTGAGCAAACTTACGAAAAACATTGGAATATGCCTATATAAAACGGCGAAAAAGCGCTGCCATTATCCAGCATCGCCACGCCGACGGCCCGCCCCCGCCGCGCGCCCGGGCTGCCGCGCCGGGAGGCTCAGGCGACGGCGGCGGCCGCGGCCGCGCCCTCTGCTGCCGCCGCGGCCGGCCTCCCCCGGGGCCGGCAGGTGCTCCGCCATGCTGCGGGGCGAGGGCTGAGGGGCGTACACACTTTTTAACGCCACCACGAGCCGCCGCACGGGCGCCCCGCGGCCTGCGCCCGTACTGCGCCGCTGACAGACGGCCCACCGCGCCGATGGGCAACAACAAGCCTTGGAAATCGGTCAACAGCCCATGGAAATGGAAAAGCAAGGCTTGTTGCTGCATTTCCAAGGCCACTTTCCAAGAGAATGTGGCCGTGAAAATCGCTTTTTAAGCCCTGTTTTGCCCGGTCGGCCTGCCATTTCTGCTGTTTTCCAACCGGTTTTTCCGAAAAACGAGGCCGCGGGCTACGTTCAAAAAGCGCGGAAAAACGCTAACGAGCGCGCGGGAGCGGACAGCTGTGGCACGAAAGGCGGGGAAAAAGGCCACACAACATGGGAAAAACCTAAAAGAACGTAACGCCCACCGGGCCTCAGCGGCACGACAGGGCGCGAAAACCGTTTTTCCGCTCTATTTCGCGACCCGGGCGTTGTCATTATTTTTTGGAAAATAGAGCTCCGCCGCCCTGCCCGGGCAGGTCCCGTCGCACGGCGGCCGCCACCCCGCTCCGCTCCGCGCGGGCATAAAAAAAGCCCCGAAGGGCTTTTGTGTGTCAGTCGGGGCGGGGCTACCGCGTGGCGCGGGCCGCCAGATAATCGTCCATGAGGCGGGCTCCCGCAGGCGTGGTGCATCCGCGCAGGTAGACAAAGAGCGTGTTCATCGACAGTCGGGCCGGCGTGTAGGCAGACAGCATCGCGTCGCTCAGGGAAAACTCGATGAGCGCGCCAATGGCCTCGAGCACGATGCGGAGGTCGATCTCCGGGCGGAGCAGGCCCTGCTCCTTGCCGCGTTGCAAAAAGGCCACGCCCTGCTCCACCTGGGCGTCGTGGCGCTCGCGGAGAAACCTCAGCACGCGGGGATATTTTTTCAGCTCGGGCAGGAACTGCGGGGGCAGGTCTTCGGCCTCGCGCATCCGCCGCTCAAAGACGTAGAGGATAAAGTTGATGACGTTGTCGGTGTCAGCCAGCGCCTGCGCCATCTGGCTGCGCTCGTGCTCGGCATGATAGGCCATGCATTCGAGCAGGAGCTCCTCCTTGTCGGCAAAGAGCTGGTAGAGCGTGCGTTTCGACATGGTCAGGCTGCGGGCCAGCTCGTCCATCGTCATATCCTTGATGCCCTTCGTCTGGAATGCGTGCGCCGCGGCCTCTATGACGCGCCGCTTCACCTCGCTGCGCGCGGTGCCGTTGTCTTCGTTGGTTGCCATGTTCTCTTCTGTGAATGCGCGCTGCGCCCGACGCCCCGCGGCGGTGCCCTCGGCGAGCACCGGCAGCCGGGGCCAGCCCCGCGCCATTGGTTAATGTTTTGGCAAAAATACGAATAAAACTTTATCTGCCGCGATGGTTTTTCTTTTTTGTTGCACCTGCGATAGTTTTTTGTGCTTTTTACGGCCGCCACCACGCCGCCGGCACGCCGCGCACGGGTTGCAGAAAAGGGGGAAAAGCCTTAACTTTGCCTTGCTTCACAGAAAAACCAACCAACATGCGAAAAAACTTCGGAGCCAAACCATGGACCTACCCGCAACCCGTCTTCATCGTGGGCACCTACGACGAGGAGGGACGCCCCGACGCCATGAACGCAGCCTGGGGCGGCATCGACTATGACGACCAAATCAACCTGTGTCTCAGCGCCGGCCATAAAACCGTGAAAAACCTCCTGGCCACGCGCGCCTTCACCGTGAGCATGGGCACGGCCGACCAGCTCGTGGCGTGCGACTACGTGGGTATCGTCTCGGGCAACCACGTCGACGACAAGTTTGCCCGCGCGGGCTTCCACGCCGTCAGGTCGCAGCTGGTCAACGCGCCCATCATCGAGGAGCTACCCATGACGCTCGAATGCGAAGTGGTCTCGTACGACCCCGACACGTGCCACCTGGTGGGACGCATCCTCAACGTCTCGGCCGACGAGAGCATCCTGGACGAGGACGGCAAGATCGACCCGGCACGGCTGCGCCCCATCACGTTCGACCCCGTCCACAACGCCTATCTCGTCGTGGGCGAGCGCGTGGGCCGCGCCTTCAAGGACGGCACGCAGCTGAAAAAATGACCCGCCGCACCGGCTGAAACGCCCCGGCAGGCACAAAACAAGGAGGCGGGCACCATCTCAGCGATGGTGCCCGCCTCCTTATGTTGCCTGGCTGCGCCGCAAGGGTCACAGGCCGACGGTGTCGAGAACCTTGTCGACGGCGGCTTCGAGGCCGGTCACGTCCTTGCCACCGGCCGTGGCAAAGTGGGGCGCCCCGCCCCCGCCGCCCTTGATGCACTTGGCAGCCTCACGCACAAGAGCGCCGGCGTTCCACCCGCGGCTCTCAACGAGATTTTTGCTGATCATGACCGTGAGCAACGGCTTCCCTTCGTGGCTGCTGCCGATGACGCAAAGCATATTTTCGGGCAGCTCGTGCGCAATCTGGAAGGCCAGATCCTTCACGGCGTCGGGGGCGAGACGCACGGGACTCACGCTCCGCACAACTTTCACGCCGTTGACGTCCTGAGCCGCCTCTACCAGACGGGCGCACATGGCACGCACCTGCTGCTGCATGTACTCCTCGACCTGCTTGCGCAGCCCCTCGTTTTCCTCAAACGTCTTGCGCACGGCGGCCGAAAGATCCTTGGCGTTGTTGAAGAGCTCCTTCAAGCCGTTGAGCAGGTCCTCCTGTGCATAAACGCTCTCTTCAGCCGCGCGGCCCGTGATGGCCTCAATGCGGCGCACGCCGGCAGCCACGCTGCTCTCGGAGAGAATGCGCAGCAGCCCGATGCGGCCCGTGCTCTTCACGTGGCAACCGCCGCAAAACTCCACGCTCTTGCCAAACTGCACGACGCGAACCTTGTCGCCATACTTCTCGCCGAAGAGGGCAATGGCGCCCAGCTTCTTTGCCTCGGCGATGGGCAGGTCGCGATGGTCTTGCAGAGGGATGTCCTCGCGGATACGGGCGTTGACGATGCGCTCCACGCGGCGCAGCTCCTCGGGCGTCACCTTCTGGAAGTGGGAAAAGTCGAAGCGCAGGTAGTCGGGCGTCACGAGCGAGCCTTTCTGCTCCACATGGGAGCCGAGCACCTCGCGCAAGGCCTGGTCGAGCAGGTGCGTGGCCGTGTGGTTGGCCTCGCTGCCACGGCGTGCCTCGGCGTCGACAACGGCATGGAAAGCCGCAGCCGGGCGGGCGGGCAACTGCTTCGTCAGATGGATGGGCAGGTTGTTCTCGCGCTTCGTGTCGAATACCTCGACCGTCTCGCCGTCGCCGTGGAGCACGCCTCTGTCGCCCACCTGTCCGCCCATTTCGGCGTAGAAAGGAGTGACGTCGAGCACCAGCTCGTAATAAGTCTGCTTCTTCTGCTGCACTTTCCGATAGCGCAGGATGTGGCAATCGGCCTCCGTGGCGTCCCAACCGACAAACTGCGTCTCGCCCTCGGCCAGCACAACCCAGTCGCCCGTCTCGACGCTGGCAGCGTTGCGGGCGCGCTCCTTCTGCTTCTGCATCTCTACGTCGAAGGCGGCCTCATCGACCGTCATGCCCTGCTCGCCGCAGATGAGCTCCGTGAGGTCGAGCGGAAATCCGTAGGTGTCGAACAGCGTAAAGGCCTCGGCTCCGTCGATGACCGTTGCGCCCTTGGCACGGGTCTTCGCGATGACGTTCTCCAAGAGAGTGATACCCGTGGCCAAAGTGCGGAGGAACGACTCTTCCTCCTCCTTCATCACCTTGCCAATGAGCTCCTGCTGCGCGCGCAGCTCGGGATAGGCATCGCCCATCTCGGCCACCAGCGTCGGCAGCAGGCGGTAGATGAATGCTTCCTTCTGGCCCAGGAACGTATAGGCGTAACGCACGGCGCGGCGCAGGATGCGGCGGATGACGTAGCCCGCCTTGGCGTTCGACGGCAGCTGGCCGTCGGCGATGGAAAAGGCAATGGCACGCAGGTGGTCGGCCACAACGCGCATGGCCACGTCCTTCTTGTCGTCGTCGCCATAGGCGAAGCCCGACAGCTCGGCTATCTTGCGGATGACGGGCTGGAACACGTCGGTGTCGTAGTTGGAGCGCTTGCCCTGCATCACCATGCACAGGCGCTCAAAGCCCATGCCCGTGTCGATGACCTTGTGGGGCAGCGGCTCCAACGAGCCATCGGCCTTGCGGTTATACTGCATGAAAACGAGGTTCCATATCTCGATGACCTGCGGATTGTCCTTGTTGACGAGCTCCGCTCCGGGCACCTGCTGCTTTTCCTCCTCGGGACGCAGGTCGATATGGATTTCAGAGCACGGACCGCAAGGACCCGTGTCGCCCATCTCCCAGAAATTGTCGTGCTTGTTGCCGTTAATGATATGATCGGCGGGGAAATATTTGCCCCAGTAGCCGGCCGCCTCGTCGTCGCGGCCGAGCCCTTCTTCGGGCGAGCCTTCGAACACCGTTACATAGAGGTTCTTCGGGTCGATGTGGAGCGTTTCCACCAGATACTCGTAGGCCCACGTGATGGCCTCGCGCTTGAAATAGTCGCCGAAGCTCCAATTGCCGAGCATCTCAAACATGGTGTGGTGATAAGTGTCGTGGCCCACCTCTTCCAGGTCGTTGTGCTTTCCGCTCACGCGCAGACACTTCTGCGAATCGGTCTGCCTGCGACACTTGGGCTCGGCATTGCCCAGAATGATGTCCTTAAACTGGTTCATGCCGGCGTTGGTGAACATCAGCGTCGGGTCGTCCTTGATGACCATCGGCGCCGAAGGCACAACCAGGTGGCCATGCGACTCGAAAAACTTCTTGAAAGAGTCGCGTATTTCGTTGGCTGTCATCATAATCAATCTATTCTGTTTAAAATCCGTGCAAAGTTATGAAAAACACTACGCCCGACCAAGCTGCCCCTTTGAAATCAAAGGAGAAAGCGGGCTGCTCGCGTCTCTGAGGGCGCAAAACAAAGGACGGGCAAGGCTTGCGGCCTTGTCCGTCCCTGTTTGTTGAATGTTAATCACCCGATTAAGCTTCGGTCTGGGGATCCACCGAAACGTAGCTGCGCATGCGCGAGCCGCCACGATGGAAGTTTACCACGCCGTCAACGAGGGCGAAGAGCGTATGATCCTTGCCCATGCCGACGTTGCGGCCGGGGTAGTGAACCGTGCCGCGCTGGCGAACGATGATGTTGCCGGCCACGCACGTCTGACCTCCCCAAATCTTAACGCCTAATCTCTTCGAAGCCGACTCACGGCCGTTCTTAGAACTACCTACACCTTTCTTGTGTGCCATTTTTTCTGAGTTTTAGGATTAAGCAATGACTTGTTTGATGGTTACCTCGGTGAACTGATGGCGATAGCCGTTCAGTTTGCGGTATCCCTTGCGGCGTTTCTTGTGGAATACGAGCACTTTCTCGCCTTTTACGAGCGGAGAAACGACCTCGCACACGACTTTCGCACCTTCGACAGTGGGAGCGCCCACTTTCACTTCGCCGTTGTTGTCTACCAACAGCACTTTCTCAAATTCAACAGCCTGGCCGCTCTCGGCACCATTGATGTGGTTGACGAAAAGCTTCTTGCCTTCTTCCACTTTAAACTGCTGACCGTTAATTTCTACGATTGCAAACATTATTTGATTGTGATAAACGGTTTTTTCCGTGAGGCGGACTGCATCGCGCAGCCACTTACCCGGCCCCAGCGGACTCTAAAACGCGGCAAAATTACGACTTTTTTCCCGTCCGCCGAAGCTGTCGGCCACTTTTTCTGCCGAAATCAGCGCCTGCTCCGCTGTTTTTTCGTCTCCGTGCGTACCAGTAAAAAGCCCGGGTCTTTTCGAAATGCTTCCATCTCCTGCAAAAACAACGGGCGGCCATCTTTGGAGATGACTGCCCGTTCCCGGTGATTCGCTTGGGGTTCGAACCCAAGACCCCAACATTAAAAGTGTTGTGCTCTACCAGCTGAGCTAGCGAATCTGACCTTGTTTGCCGTTAAGCGAGTGCAAAGGTAAGGAGAACTTTCCAACTCTCCAAATTTTCGCCGCCTGTTTTTCGAAAAATCACTCTTTTTCCCCGTTTTCCACGGGCTCTTCGTCGGCCATGCCGGGCAGGAGCAACGGGTCCTCGGGCACGATGTAGCGTTTATAATAGGAGATGATGAGCGTGGTGACGGGCAGGGCGATGATGAGGCCGATGATGCCCAGCATGTAGCCCCACACCGAGAGGGCGAGCAGGATGATGGCGGGCGTGAGACCCATGATTTTGCCCATGATCTTGGGGGTGACAAAGGCGTCCTGGATGATTTGCACGACGACGTACACCAGAATGACGCCGCCAATGAGCCACCAGAAGTTTTCGCCCGTGTCGGCGGCCTTGAGCAGGGAGAGGACGATGGCGGGCAGGATGCCTATCACTTGCAGGTAGGGCACAAAGCTGATGATGCCGATAAAACAGCCCAGGCCGACGGCCATGGGGAAGTCGATGATGAGAAATCCGATGGAGAACATCACGCAGTTGCTCAGGGCGATGAGGGCCTGACCGCGGAAATAGCCGCTCATGCCGCGCTCGATGTCGTCGACGAGCTGCACGGCGAACGCCCGGCGGCGCCGCGGCACGAAGCGCGACCATCCCCGGGCTATCTTTTCATAGTCCATCAGCAGGAAAAACAGATAAAGCAGGGCTATGAGCGAAGAGATGAGGCTGATGAGCACGTTGGCCGTCGACCAGATGACGTCCCACACCTTGGGCACGGCACTTTTGATGGCAGCCACGACGTCTTTCTCGCGCAGCAGCTCGCCCAGCCGGAAGCGCGAGGCGTTTTCGCTGAAAAACTGCTGGATGGCCCCGGGGATAGAGCTGTTGTCGGCGCCTTTTTCGATATAACGCAGCGTGACGTCTTTCAGATGCACACACTCCTCGACCATCGGCGGCACGGCCAGATAGAGCAGCCCGCCGAAGACGCCGCACACCAGCACAAGCGTGAGCACGATGCAGAGCAGGCGGTTGCGCAGGCGGCAGCGGTATTGCAGGAAGCGCACGATGGGATAGAGCAGATAGGCCACGGCCCACGCCACGAAGAAAGGCACGAGCACGCTGCTCAGATAGTGGAGCATATAAATGGCTGCCGCCAGCCCCAGCACGAGCAAGAGGCCGCGCACGAAGCGGTCGAAATTGATTTCTTTCCTCATTGACACCATATATATAAACAAGTATGGCGCCGCCGGAGGCCGCTTGTTTTCGCGCGTCGGCGGCAGGAGTGTGCAATATGTGCTGCAAAAATAAAGATAAAAGTCACAAAAATGCTAATAAGCGGACAATTGTTTGCACGGCCTTGGTTGAAATACATAAATTTGCAGCATGGGAACACTTTATCTTGTGCCCACTCCGGTGGGAAACCTCGACGACATCACGCTGCGCGCCCTGCGCGTACTGAAAGAGGCGGAGCTGGTGCTGGCCGAGGACACGCGCACGACGGGCATGCTCCTGAAGCACTACGACATCAAGGCCCGCCTGTGTGCCCACCACAAGTTCAACGAGCACCAGACGGCCGACGCCTTTGCCGCACGCATTGCCGCCGGCGAAACGATGGCCCTCGTCACCGACGCCGGCACGCCCGGCATCTCCGACCCCGGCTTCATGCTCGTGCGCGCCTGCGTGGCACGTGGCGCACGCGTCGAATGCCTGCCCGGCGCCACGGCTTTCGTGCCCGCCCTGGCCGCCTCGGGGCTGCCTTGCGAGCGCTTCACGTTCGAGGGCTTCCTGCCTCAGAAAAAAGGGCGGGCCTCACGGCTCGAAGAGCTGCGCGAAGAGCCGCGCACGATGGTTTTCTACGAGTCGCCCCACCGCGTCGTGAAAACCCTCGGGCAGCTGGCGGAAACCTTCGGCCCCGAACGCCGCGTGGCCGTTTGCCGCGAAATATCGAAGCTCCACGAAGAGTATGTGCGCGGCACGCTGGACGAGGCGCTCGCCCATTTCAGCCGCAACGAGCCGCGGGGCGAGTTTGTCATCGTCGTCGAAGGAAGCGGGAGCGGGAAAAAACGCGAAAAGAACAAAGAAAAACAACCATCACATCCTAACGAAACAGAACAGCAATGAAAAAACTGATTATCATGCTCGCGGCCGTCATGGCCCTGACCGTGACGTCGTGCGATACGAAGAAGGAGAAACAGGAACAGACCAACACCGCCGATGCCACCATCGACTCGCTCAAACGCGTCATCGCACAGACCCAAAACGAGTCGAACGACCTGATGGGCACCATCGAGCAAATTCAGGAAGGGTTCCGCCAGATCAACGAGGCAGAAGGCCGCATCTCGTCCGAAAACAACCAGGGAGAAGGCTCCGACCGCCAGGCCATACTGGAAAACATGGCCTTCATACAGAGCCGCATGCAGCAGAACCGCGAGCTCATAGCCAACCTGCGCGAACAGCTCCGCACGAGCAACCGCAACAACGCCCAGATGAAGGGCACCCTCGAAGAGATGGTGGCCAACTTCGAGAAGCAGCTCAACGACAAGTCGCGCCAGATCGACTCGCTCCGCAACGAACTGCAACAGCGCGACGTGCGCATCGCCGAGCAAGACCGGCAGATTTCGGCCCTCAACGAGAACGTCACCAACCTCTCGTCGGCCAACGAGCAGAAGACGCAGGCCATGGCCGCACAGGAGCAGGAGCTCAACACGGCCTACTACGTTTTCGGCACGAAGAAGGAACTGCGCGAGCAGAACATCCTGAAACGCAACGACGTGCTCAAATCGGACGACTTCAACAAGGACTATTTCACCAAGATAGACATCCGCGTGACGAAGGTCATCAAGCTCTATTCGAAGAAGGCCGAGCTCAAAACGTCGCACCCGGCCGGCTCCTACACGCTCGACAAGGACGCCCAGGGGCAATACACCCTGCGCATCACCAACCCGCAGTCGTTTTGGAGCGTGAGCCGCTACCTCGTCATCGTTGTGCGCTAACTCTGCCGCACAAACGCCGCACCCCACCGAGTGGAAGGCTGCCCGGACGGGCGGCCTTCCGCTTTTTTTTCGTCTCACCCCTCACCTATCCGTCATGAAAACGCATCTTCTCCCCCTCTTGCGGCGAGCCGCCGCCCCGGCAGCGGCCCTGCTGCTCCTCGCGAGCGGCTGCTCCACGGCCCACCTCACGGGCGCCATGGCCGGCGGCACGCTGGGCGCCGTCTTCGGGTCGAGCATCGGCGGCCTCTCGGGCGGCCCGCGCGGCGCCTACGCCGGCCGGGCCATCGGGCTGGTGGCCGGCGCGGCCGTGGGCACGGCCGCCGCCGACGCCGCCACGCGGCCCCGCACGCCCGAGCCGTCACCCGCCCCCGAAGCCCGCAGCGAAAGCCCCGCCCCCGTGGCCTACGGCTCCTACCCCGCCCCGCCCCAGCCCGCCGGCCCATGGGGCTACGTCGAGGTGACGGGCGTCACCTTTGCCGACGCCGGCGGCAACCACGTGCTCAACGCCGGCGAGCACGCCTACGTGAGCTTCGAAATATACAACCGCGGCGACCGCACGCTCCACGACGTGGCCCCCGTCGTGGCCTGCGACAACCGCCGCATACGCATCTCGCCCACGGCCATCATCGGCAGCCTGCCGCCGGGCCGCGGCGTGCGCTACCGTGCGGCCGTCGTGGCCGGCGGCCGGCTGCGCCCGGGCGAGGCCCGCTTCACCGTGTCATTCGGCACGGGCCGGGGCCGCGTCGTGGCCAAGCGCTTCAGCCTGCGCACAGCCCGCTGAGCCCCGCCCGAAGCCGGAGACCGACGCTTTTTTAACACGGAGAATCGAATATTTTCGTGCCACTGCTCCGTCGCTCGCATATGAGCGAAAATCAGAAACGTCTGATAATGAAACACATCCGCACGGCGCCCCGCCGCAGAGAGGCCCAAAAACCTCGTTTTCGCCACTATATGGCACAAATCGGGGCCAATTTTCCGCTGAAAAGTGGCCTTCGATCGAAATTTCCATGGGATGGAACGGCCGATCCATGGGATGGAAATCGAAATCCATGGGATGGATCGACGAAGCAGCCGCATGGACGCACGAAAACAACGCTAAAAGGCGGACAAACATGGGCGTCCGCATTAACTGTTTGCCAAATAGCGCACAAGGGCCGCGGCCCCTTTGCCACCCCCTCACGCCTATTCACAACATGAAAAGCCCCGCCTTCCGCCACACCGTGCTCGACCACCCGGCAGCCGTGGCCGCCCTGGCCGCCGGCAGCCGCCCGCCCGAGCCCTGAGCGGCGCGTCCGCCGGGCAGCCGCCGCCCCGCCCCGCGGCAGGCGGCCAAGAGAGCGCGGCGGGCGGCCATTTCTGCATATATCCACGTTTTATTCGTTAAACACGGCATATTGTTTGCATATATAAAGGAATATGTCTATTTTTGCAGCCAATCTGAAACGAATCGCACCCAATATGAAAGAACGCAATCACCGGCTGCAAGTGCTGCGCGCCATCCTGAACGACCAGGAGGCGGGCATCCAGGACGACATCTTGCGCGAACTGCGCCAACAGGGCCATGACGTAACGCAGGCCACCCTCTCGCGCGACCTGCGAACGCTGAAAGCCATCAAAGTGCAGGGCAAGAACGGATACCGCTACGTGCTGCCCGACAACCCGCTGTACCGCCGGACCGGAAGCGAGCATGCCGCAGGCGAATATCTGCGCAACTCGGGCTTCCGCTCCATTGCTTTCAGCGGCAACCTGGCCGTCATCCACACGCGGCCGGGCTATGCCGGCGGCTTGGCCTCCGACATCGACGCCCGGCGGCCGGCCGGCGTCGTGGGCACGCTGGCGGGCGACGACACCATCCTCATGGTCATGGCCCCCGAGCTCACGCCGCAGCAGCTCGTCGACGAGCTCTCCACGTTCATCCCCGCCATCAAGAGCGTGCACCTATGAGGGGCGTCCACCCTTTCCACCGAATTCAACACATCACAGACATGCAAGAATATAACGACGGTATCCGCGTGCTGGTGGCCGACGCCTCGCACGAGAAATACGTTGATACCATTCTGACAACCATCACCGAGGCCGCCAAGGTGCGCGGCTCGGGCATAGCGTCGCGCACGCACGAATATGTGGCCACGAAGATGCGCGAGCGCAAGGCCATCATCGCCCTCTACGGCGAGGAGTTTGCCGGCTTCTGCTACATCGAAAGCTGGGAAAACAAGCACTATGTGGCCAATTCGGGCCTCATCGTCGTGCCCAAGTTCCGCGGCCACCATCTGGCCACGCGCATCAAGGAGACAGCCTTCACGCTGAGCCGCCTGCGCTGGCCCAAGGCCAAGCTCTTCGGGCTTACCAGCAGCGGCGCCGTCATGCGCATCAACACGCGGCTGGGCTACGTGCCCGTGCCCTTCGCCGAGCTCACGCAGGACGACGAGTATTGGAAGGGCTGCGGCACGCCCGAGCATCCCTGCTGCATCAACTGCGACGTGCTGGCCCGCACCCATCGCAAATACTGCGTGTGCACGGGCATGCTCTACGACCCGGCTCACCATCCCGACGAGAAGCTGCCCGTCGAGCTGCCCGAAGACGTCGTGCGCTTTGTGCGCGAGGCCGAACGGCTCGACCGCGAATAAAGAAGAAGCAGCGTGGGCGGCGGCCGCGGCCGACCTCCATCACCCCCACCCCATGGCGCACGGGCCGCGGCCGCCCCGCGCCGAAACGCAACAACGAAAACTCAACGAAACATGGCAAAGAAAGTGGTAGTCGCATACAGCGGCGGGCTGGACACCTCCTATACGGTGATGTATCTGGCCAAGGAAAAGGGCTACGAGGTCTATGCCGCCTGTGCCGACACGGGCGGCTTCTCGGCCGAGCAGCTCCGCACAAACGAAGAAAACGCCTATAAGCTCGGCGCCAAGCAGTACGTCACGCTCGACGTCACGAAGGAATATTACGAGAAGAGCCTGAAGTATATGATCTTCGGCAACGTGCTGCGCGGAGGCACCTACCCCATCTCCGTATCCTCGGAGCGCATCTTCCAAGGTATGGCCATCGCACGCTACGCCAAGGAGATTGGCGCCGACGCCATCGCCCACGGCTCCACCGGTGCGGGCAACGACCAGGTGCGCTTCGACATGACGTTCCTCGTCATGGCCCCCGGCACGGAAATCATCACCCTGACGCGCGACCGCGTGCTCACGCGCCAGGAAGAGGTCGACTACCTGAACGCCCACGGCTTCAAGGCCGACTTCGCCAAGCTCAAATACTCCTACAACGTGGGCATCTGGGGCACAAGCATCTGCGGCGGAGAGATACTCGACAGCACGCAGGGACTGCCCGAGGAGGCCTACCTCAAACAGGTGACGCGCCACGGCTCCGAAGAGCTGCGCCTCACCTTTGAGCACGGCGAACTGAAAGCCGTGAACGGCGAACGCTACGACGACCCCATCGCCGCCATACGCCGCGTCGAGGAGATAGGCTCGGCCTACGGCATCGGACGCGACATGCACGTGGGCGACACCATCATCGGCATCAAGGGCCGCGTGGGCTTCGAGGCCGCGGCGCCCGCCCTCATCATTGCGGCCCACCGCTTCCTTGAAAAATACACGCTCTCCAAGTGGCAGCAGTATTGGAAAGACCAGGTGGGCAACTGGTACGGCATGTTCCTGCACGAGAGCCAGTATCTCGAACCCGTCATGCGCGACATCGAAGCCATGCTCACCAGTTCGCAACGCTACGTCAACGGAACGGCCATCCTGTCCCTGCGCCCGCTGGGCTTCTCGACCGTGGGCGTCGACAGCCCAGACGATCTGGTGAAAAACAAGCTGGGCGAATATGGCGAAACGCAGAAGGGCTGGACCGCCGACGACGCCAAAGGCTTCATCAAGGTGCTCTCCACGCCGCTGCGCGTCTTCTACAACGTCCACAGCGAGGAGGAACAACTCTGACACACCCCACTGACAACATGATACGCATTGGCATCATAGGCGGCGCGGGCTATACGGCCGGGGAGCTCTGCCGCCTGCTCCTCAACCACCCCGAGGCCGACATCGTCTTCGTCAACAGCTCGAGCAACGCGGGCAACCTGCTCACCGACGTCCACGCCGGCCTCGACGGCGAAACCGACCTGCGCTTCACCGACAAGCTGCCGCTTGACGAGGTGGACGTGCTCTTCTTCTGCATGGGCCACGGCAAGAGCGCCGCCTTCCTGCAAGACAACTACGTGCCCGCCGACGTGCGCATCGTCGACCTGGCGCAGGACTTCCGCCTGGCCTCCGACGACAACGACTTCGTCTACGGCCTGCCCGAGCTCAACCGCGACCGCATCGTGGGCGCCCTCCACGTGGCCAACCCGGGCTGCTTTGCCACGTGCATCCAGCTGGCCCTGCTCCCGCTGGCCGAGAACGGCCTGCTGGGCGGCGACATAGCCGTCAACGCCATAACGGGCTCCACCGGGGCCGGCGTGAAGCCCGCCGCCACCACCCATTTCTCGTGGCGCACGGGCAACGTGAGCATCTACAAGGCCTTTGAGCACCAGCACGTGCCCGAAATCTTGCAGAGCCTGCGCACGCTGCAGCCCTCGTTCGAGGGCCAGCTCGACTTCATCCCCTATCGCGGCGACTTTGCCCGCGGCATCTTCGCCACGGCCGTCGTGCGCTGCGACAGGCCCGAGGACGAGGTGGTGCAGGCCTACAAGGACTTCTATTCCGACGCCGTCTTTACCCACTACGTGGACCGCCCCGTCGACATGAAGCGCGTGGTGGGCACCAACAAGTGCCTCATCCACGCCGAGCGCCACGCCGACAAACTCCTGGTGAGCGCCTGCATCGACAACCTGCTCAAGGGAGCGTCGGGCCAGGCCGTGCAAAACATGAACCTCATGTTCGACCTCGAAGAAACCACCGGCCTGCGGCTCAAGGCGCAGGCCTTCTAAGCACGGTGCCCCCGCGGCGCCACGAAAACACAAAGCAACATGGATCTCTTCAACGTATATCCCCTTTTCGACGTCGAGATTGTGAAAGGACGCGGCTGCCACGTGTGGGACAGCGAGGGCCGCGAATATCTCGACCTCTACGGCGGCCACGCCGTCATCAGCATTGGCCACTGCCATCCCCACTACGTCGAGGCCGTCGGCGCGCAGCTGCAACGCCTGGGCTTCTACTCCAACTCGGTGCAGAACCACCTGCAAACGCAGCTGGCCGAACGCCTGGGCCGCGCCTCGGGCTACGACGACTATCACCTCTTCCTGGTCAACTCGGGGGCCGAGGCCAACGAAAACGCCCTGAAGCTCGCCTCCTTCCACACGGGGCGCAGCCGCGTTCTGGCCGCGGGCCACGCCTTTCACGGCCGCACGTCGCTGGCCGTCGAGGCCACCGACAACCCGCGCATCGCGGCGCCCGTCAACCGCAGCGGCCACGTCACGTTCCTCCCGCTGAACGACCTGGCGGCCTTCGAGGCCGAGCTCGCGCGCGGCGACGTGGCGGCAGTCATCGTGGAGTGTATCCAGGGCGTGGGCGGCATCCGCCTGGCCACGCCTGCCTTCATGCAGGGGCTGCGCCGCGCCTGCACCGAGCACGGAGCGGTGCTCATCTGCGACGAGATACAGTGTGGCTACGGCCGCAGCGGCCGCTTCTTTGCCCACCAGCACATGGACGTCCGCCCCGACCTCGTCACCGTGGCCAAGGGCATTGCCAACGGTTTCCCCATGGGCGGCGTGCTGATAGGGCCACAGTTTGAGGCCGTCTACGGGCAGCTCGGCACCACCTTCGGGGGCAACCACCTGGCCTGCGCCGCCGCCCTCGCCGTGCTCGACGTCGTCGAGGAGGAACATCTCGTCGACAACGCCGCCGCCGTGGGCAGCTACCTGATGGAGCGCCTCGCCGACGTGCCCGGTGTGAAGGAGGTGCGCGGCCGCGGCCTCATGATAGGGTTGGAGTTCGCCTCCGACATCAAAGAACTGCGCCGTCGCCTCGTCTACGAGCAGCACGTTTTCACGGGCGCCGCCGGCACCAACATCCTGCGCCTGCTGCCGCCCCTCTGCCTCAGCCGCGCCGAGGCCGACGACTTCGTGGAACGCCTGCACCGCGTGCTCTGACGGCGTTACCCCCTCCCCCACACGGCGGGCGGCACCCCACGACGGGCGTGCCGCCCGCCTTCGTTTTGCGCTCGCCCTCAGCCCCGCCGGCCGGGCCACAACGCAGTTCGCCCCGCCGGGAATGTTCCCGACGGGGCGAACCTTGTTGATGCTCGTGGCGCGCGGCTTATTCCTGCGTGCCCCAGAGGTCGCTGTCCCACATGCCCGTCTTGCGGTCAGTCAGGGCTTCAGAGCCCGTGGCGGTGCCTTCACCTTTTTCGATGCGCAGATACGAGCCCGACAAGAGGGTTCCCTCCGTTTCGACGCGGAGCGTTTCGCTCGCGGGGCGGATATACATTTTTTTCATGTCGATATGGCTTTATTTGTTATGGATTAAGTTTCGATTATTTCAGGAAGACCTTCGTTCCGTCGGCCTTCACGTAGATGCCCTTCGTGGGGTAGAGCACGCGGCGGCCCGAGAGGTCGTAGTAGACGTCCGTATCGGCGTCGGTGGCAGCCTCAACGCTGTCGATGCCCGTCGTCGTTTCGCCGAAGCGCAGGGTGAACGAAGCGGCGGCAGCGCCGTTGGCCACGTAGTAAGCCTTGTTGGTGCCCAGCGTGCGGTTGGTCGTGGTTTCTCCCTCGTTGGCAGCCAGCTCATAGAACTTGGCAGCGTCGTCGCCCTCGTGCTTGGCCATCCAGTGGGGCTTCTCGCAGTTTTTCCCGGCCAAGGCCCTGTGTGCCCACGTGACGGGCTGGAACGGCGCGGCCGGCGTGAAGTTTCGCACCGACGTGGCCTCGATGTGTAAGCTCGGCTTCGACATCGACCCCGCCCGCCTGAGCGCAAACGAACAGGCCTTCTGCCGCCAGGCCGTGGCCAACTGGCGGAGCTTTGCCCCGGCCGTGATGGAGGGCGACCAGCACCGCCTCGTTTCGCCCCACACGTCGAACCACATGGCCGTGGCCTACGTGAGCAAGGACCGCGGGCTGGGCGTGCTCTTTGCCTACGACATCCACCCGCGCTACGACGAACGGCCGGCAGCCGTGCGCCTCGAAGGGCTCGACCCCGACCGCCGCTACCGGGTGGAGGAGGTGAACCTCATGCCCGGCGCCCGCCCCTCGCTGCCGGCCCACGGCCGCACGTTCACGGGCGACTACCTGATGAAGGTAGGCCTGGACGTCTTTACGGGCAGACAGATGAACAGCCGCGTGGTGCGCCTCACGGCCGAGTGAGCCCGGGGCGCGCGACGGCCTGTGGGGGCGGCCCCGCAACGGTGGCCGGGCGAACCAATTTTCCAAAAAATTGCGACAGTCTCCACGGCTCGAAATAGAGCGGACAAGGGGGCCTGAAACACATCCATGGGACGTTTCCACCCGAAACATCCCATGGATTTTCATTTCCATCCCATGGATCGGCCGTTCCATGGGATGGATTGAGCGCCCGATGGGCACCCATTTGTGACACATGGTGGCAAAAATGGGCCCCGGCGGGGGTTCTGCGCCGAGGCGCCAAATGCAACGGGCTGAACATCAGAGCGATAAAAAATTCGCCCCGCTGCGCACGACTGAATCTTCGCGCGAACGGGGCGAACTGTGGAGGGCTTTAAAATCCGCTTTCGGGCCCCGGCAGCACCTGCGCGGGGCTGCCGGCTGGCGGGGCTCAGCGCACGGCCACCTTGCGGCTGCCCACGAGGTAGACGCCCGGGGCCAGGCCGTCGGTGGCGGTGGCGGCGGGAGCGCGGCGCAGCAGGCGGCCGTCGACGGTGCGCACGTCGACAACGCCACCGGCACCGGCCGTGACGGCTCCGATGCCGGCCACGTTATCGTTGAACGTGGCGCTCACGTCGGCCGGGTCGCCGTTGGAAAGCACGGCGTCGAGCACGGTGACGGTGACGGGGCGGTCGCCGAAGCCGATGCCCGCCAGGGGCACATGGGCCACGTAGCCCTCCTCGGCGTCGTCCCAGGCAAAGGGCACCTCGTCGGGCGTGAAGGTGCGGCTCTGCTGGCCGCCGCGCACGTTGAGCCAGTCGACGCGCACGCCGCTGTATGTGACGGGCGCCGAGAGCCAGATGAGCACCTCGCTGCACCCGATGAGCGAAGCGCCGGCATAAGGCGAAAAGTCGGCATAGAACGTCACCTCCTCCTTTTGCACCGTGTAGAAGGCCAGGACGGCCGACGTGCCGGCGCCCTCATAGTTGGGCGAGACGCTGCGCCCGTCGGCCGTGCGCAGGCCGCGTATGGTGAAAGAGAGCACCGTGGCCGACTCGCCGCCGCGGGCAGTGGTGACGGTTTCGGGGAAGCGGTTGCCCGTCAGGTCGACCACGAGGCGGTTGCCGTCGATGGTGTAGGCACAGGAGGTCTCGACGAACGTGCCGGCCTCGACATCGCCATAGGAAACGGTCACGTCGACGCCGGAGGCGGGGTCAAGCTCATCGGAGAAAGTGAAGGTAAAGAGGTTGCGCTCGCCGCCCTCGGGATAATAGTTGGGCACGTAGGAACCGTCGGCCGGGTCGATCGAGAGGAGCGTGGCCGGGACGGCGCCCAGCACGAGACGCAGCTCATACGTGCCGTCGGTGCCGTAAAGCTGCGTGGGGTCGGCGGCGTCGGCAATGCCTTCGAGGCGCACGACAAAGGCATCGCCCTCGGCCAGGCTGCCGGCATCGACAAGCGCTGAAACGACGTTGCGCAGCGCGATGGAATAGTAGTACTGGTCGAAGAGCGTGGCGTTGATGTCGTCGGCCGGTATCTCCACCCGCGCGCCGTCGCCATAGCAAAGCCAGTGAGCTGCCACGTCGACGCGGCGGTCGAACGTGAGCTCGAGGTTGGCCCCCGTCAGGGTGTAGGTGGCGCCGTCGGCATACGAGGAGCTGACGGTGATGGGCGTCTCCGTGCTGCCGTCGCCGTCATAATAGACCTTCATGCTGACGGGGTCGAGAAGCAGGCTCGTCTTGAAATAGCACACGTCACCCTGCTTCACACCGGTATAAAAGACCTTTCCGTCGCCCCCATACTCGGAAGGGAGCATCGTGCTCTCCTCGCCCGCGACGTCCGTGGAATAGACAACGATGCCGCTGTGGCCCACGTTGAAATTGAGCACGCCGTCACGGTCGGCCGTGAAGCGGAAATAGTGGATGCCGCCTTTCATGTCGACTTCGAGGACATCCTCGCCCGCTGGGATGGCAATGTCGGTAAACTGCACCTGTGCCCGGAGCGGAGCGGCGCACAGCACGGCCGTCAGGAGCAGGAATAAGAGTTTCTTCATGTCGGTATCTTGTTTTTGAAAAGGAAAAGTGTGCCGCAGCGGCCGGACGGGAAAGCCCCAGGCGCCACGCGGCACACTTCGACGTTATGAAAAAATATAAGTCATCGCATCCTTAACGGATCACCACCTTGCGTCCGTTCACGATGTAGACGCCGGCAGGCAGCTTGCCGAGCACATCGGCAGCCTTGCCGCTGCTCACGAGCACACCGTTGAGGTTGTAGACCTTGACGGAAGCGTCGGAAGAGCCGGCTGTCACGCCGCCGATGCCCAGCGACGTATCCACGGTGAACGTGTAAGTGAGCTCAGGATTGCATACCCCCTCGACGTTGTTGGCCGTAAAGAGGCCTTCGGGCAAGGTGAGCTTGTACGTTCCGTTCTCGGCCACGGTCTCGTTGAGCGTGATGATGGCCGCGTTCCAGTCGTTCCAGTCGTAGTCGATCGTGGCGGTTGTCACGGTGCGTCCCCCGGCGTCGGTGAGGACGATTTCCTTGGTCGCATCCAGCAGCCCCATGCCATAGGCCTCGTCGACGGTGATGGTGATGGTGGAAAGCTCTGCAACGGTGCTGCCGTCGGCGGGTTCAACCTTGACGGGCACGAGGGTGTTGAGCGGCAACTGGTAGTTGAGGATGATGTTCTGCCCTTCCTCGTCGTTGTAGGCGATGGGCGTACCGTTTGCAGTCGTGGCGTTGACGATGACGGCCAGGCTGCTGCCCGTGCGGGCGGCCTCGCTCACCTTGACGGTGATGACGTTGCCCTCGACGGCGTATTCGGCCACTTCACGCGTGTTCATGCCGTAACGCAGGTAGGCTGCATTCACCGTCACGTCCTCGACGTTGAGCATTATGTTCACCTGTTCGGGCAGAGCCGTGCTGTATTCGCCGCCTTCCACGTAGGGCGCAGGATCGACGCTGACCACTTCGGGCTGCACGCCGGCCACGGTGAAAGTGTAGACGAGCTCGGGGTTGAAGACGTTCTCGTCGTTGAGCGCATTGAAGAGGCCCTCGGGGAGCGTGAGCGTATAGGTGCCGTCCTCGGTGACCGTCTTGCTGAGCGTGATGACGCCGGCGTTCCAGTCGTTCCAATCGTAGTCGAACGAACCGGTGGCAACGGTGTTGCCTCCCTCGTCGGTCAGGAGTATCTCCTTTTCGCTGTCGAACGTGCCCATGCCGTAAGCCTCATCCACGCGGACGGTGACGACGGAAAGCTCCTCGACGGTGCTCTTGTCGGCCGGAACGACCTCAACAGGCACGAGGATGTTGAGCGGCGTCTGGTAGTTGAGAATGATGTTCTGCCCCTCTTCGTCGTTGTAGACGACGGGAGCTCCGTTGGCAGCCGTGGCATTGACGATGACGGCCAGGCTGTTGCCCGTGCGGGCGGCCTCGCTCACCTTGACGGTGATGACGTTGCCATCGACAGCGCATTCGGCCACCTCACGCGTGTTCATGCCGTAACGCAGGTAGGCGGCGTTGACAGTAGCCCCCTCGACGTTGAGCGTGATGCGCACCTGTTCGGGCAGGGCTTCGCTGTATGCGCCACCCTCGACGTAGGGAGCAGGATCGACGTCGGTCACCTCGGGCAAGACGTCAACGACGTTGTACGTGAACGCCCAATCGGGGTTGCAGATGCCGATGCCCAAATAGCCGGCCTTCCAAGGAGCCGTCTCGTCGAAGTTGCTGTCGGCAATCGACATGGAGTCGATCTTCAGCACATACGTGCCCGGCTCGCTGACGACGGCGGGCGTTTCGGTGCCCGGCTCGAAGAACTTGGCATAAACGTGGTTGTTGTCCATCGTGACAAAGCCCGTCTCGTCGACATCGGTCGTGAGCTGCACGTCGAACACCTTTACGTCGCCCTTATACAGCCCGGCATTGGCCTTCGACGTGAGAACGATGGGAGCTTCGCCACTGAGCGTCAGGGCTACGCTTTCGAGCGCCTCGACATAAGCACCGTCGGCCGGTTCGACCGATTGGGCCTCCATGGAAGCGTTGGCCACGCGGCCGTCGGCAATGGCGAAATCGAACGTGTAGGAACCGCCGACAAAGAACGATGCAAACGCTCCGTCCTCGTCGACGAGCGGGTTGCCGTCCTCGTCGGTGGCGGTGATGGACATCATTACCTCATATTCCGATGCATACGAGTCGGGCAGCTCTGCCGTCACGACGGTATGGCCTTCGGCGTTCTCCTCTGTCGTCACGCTCTTGAAGTCGGTGGACGTTCCATAGCCCAGCATGATGACACACTCCTGCACGTTCACCTTTCCGCTGAACTCAACGGTGATGCTCGTGCGGCCTTCGGCAAAGCTCAGCATCTGCTCGGGCGTGGGATTGGTGAGGCCCGGCTCGGGAGATACGGCCACGACCTTGACGTCGGAGACTGCTGCGGCCTCGGTGGCGCCGGTGTAGGTGACAACCGCCGTGCCGACCGGCTCGACGTTGGTGAGCCAGTCGTCATACGACCCATAGGCCTTCAACGTAATCTCGTAAGTATGGCCAACATACATGGGCACTTCGCCCCACTCGTAGAAGAGCTTGATTTTCGTGGCGTCGCTCTCGTCGACAGCCGCGCTGAGCCCGTAGTAGACATCGGGATCGCCCTTGTCGCGCAGTTCGGCCGTGACATAACCCACCTCGACGTTGCTCGTCAGGGTGATGGTGTTCTCCATGTCAAGCTTGGCTACGGCGCTGCCCTCGGCCGGCTCCGACGAGACGATGGAGAAGGCGCTTGCGCCCCCTGCCTCGAACGTCACCTTCACACTGGTATCCATCCAGCCCGTCCCGTTGTTGTAGACCACATAGTCCTTGCCTGCCCGGACGGCAAGCTGGGCCTCGCGGCCTGTGTCGGTGAAGTTGTCAGCAAGGCCCACTCCGTCGCACACGAAGCCGTACATTCCCCAAGCGTTCTCCACAGGGGCGAGCGTAAGCGTACCGTCCGACGGCGCCGAGAACTTGATGTAGATTTTCTCACCCGCCGGGATGTTGTACGTGTCGCCGTCGGCCACCACGTAGGGGTCGGCTTCCGTGCCCGAGCCGGGCACGGCGTACAAGTTTGTCGCGCAGAGCAGCGCGGCGAAACACATCAGTAAAAACTTCTTCATAAGAAACTTGTTTTTGAGTTAGTAAAGAAAGATAATGAACACTCCTTATTATATATAGGAGACGCGGACCGGCCGGCGGGGCGCCACGGCCCGCGTCTCCTGCTTATCGACAACCTACTCGACGAGCACCTTGCCCACGGTCTGTCCGGCCTTGACGACGTAGACGCCCGTACCGCCCGTGCGGAGCGTCAGGCTGCCCGAAACATCGGCCGTGCCTGCTGCCATGCGGCGGCCTGCGGTATCGTAGACCTCAACCTGCGCGCCCGGAAGGGCTCCGCTCACGCTCACAAAGCCCCGGCCTGCGGCCATCCTGACGTCGCCTTGCACGGCGGCATCGTGGATGCCCTGCGTGCCTCCGGCTGCCGTGAAGGGAAGCTTGGCAGCGTTGACCACACGGCCCGTGTTGGCATCGAGCAGCATGACCACAACCTCGGCATTGGCCCAGTCTGTCACGTTCTCAGGCAGGGCATACGTCTGCGAGAAAGCCACGGGAGCGTCGGAGCTGACGCTCACAGGCACCAGGCCAGGCACACCGGCAAACACGCCGCCGGGCACGTTGCGCGCCACGTCGTTGAACGTTATCACGGGCATGCTGCTGCCATACTGACCGCCTTGGGCGAAATCGCCCAAGTTTGGGTCGGAGCTGATGTAGAAGTAGTTGGTCTGCGGGCCCGTCAGGCCATTTTCGAGAACGACGAAGGCCAGATTGTGGTTGACGCCGTCGAGGTCGAGCGCATAAGCCACCTCGCCACCGATCGTCATGGTGCCGCCGGCCTCATCGCAGACGGCTTGCTTGAGGCGGACGTCGGCATAGGCCACCGTTGCGAACTCGCGCCGGGCAATGTCGAGGAACGTCTGGTTACCCTCGGGCGAGATAAACTCATAACTGCCGCCTGCGGTGTACATCGGGGCATAAATGGTGTCGATGCGGTTCACCCGGCCGGCCGGGTAGCCTGTAAAACCAAGGTACGACGCATACTCGGAATAGAGATACGAGTCGAAGCCCGTTCCGCCGTGTACGCCGATGGCAATGACGCGGTCGTCATAGAGACGCTTCAGGTTGTCGAGCGACAGGAGGCCGAGCGGACAGTTGCCGCACCACTGGCCCGTGCCCTCCTCCACAACGACATGCTTCGTCGTCTCGAATGCGAGGTTGCGTATCACGCCCGTACGGCTCACGCTCTTGCCGTCGAGATCGACGGTGATGGTATAATGGTTTTCGCTGCCAACCGTCAAGGGCATTTCGCCGGGAAACTCAAACTTGTACGTCGGGCTGTCTTTCGTCAGGCCGAGCGCCGTGGCTGTATAGGTGTCGGTGTACTTTCCGTCGGCCGTGGCCAGCGTTGCGCTGAGATTGTTGTATGTCTTGTCGCCCGTCACCATGAGCCGGACGGCAATCTGCGTGTTCTCGCGGGCCACGACGTTCTCTTCGTTCGAGGGGGTGAAATAGAAGTCGCCGCTGTAATGCACGCGGATGTTGTCGACGAACACCATGCTCTGGTCTTCATTTCTGTTGACAAAAGCAATGTAAATGTTTTTCCCTTCGAACTGCGCCAGGGAAAGATCCACGTTTTGCCACTCGCCGGTAAGGCCTTCTTCGGTAGCCCCGGGCGAAAGCACCTCGTCGTAGATGGTCACGCCGTTCTCTGCAAACTTCTCGTACAGCTCGTCCGTAAAGCGGGTGTAGCCGCCGGCCTCTTCCAGCACGACCACCTGCAAGCGATCCGTCTTGTTGTTCTTGTACGACTGGGCGTCGAAGCTCAGACGGTAGTCAGCGTTCTCGATATAAAGCTGGGGCAGCGACATCCAGTCGTCCGAGGCTCCGGAGGGCGTGTACGACGAATGCGAGGCCGCACAGTAATCCGTCGAGTTTAAATCCTCGCGTATGGTGAAGTTCCAAGGATTGTTGTCGGCATCAAAGCCGAGTTCGGTCATGGCCTCCACGGGCGTATGGTGATCGCCCTCGTAGAGCAGATATGCAGCCATGGAAACAGACGGATTGTTGAAGTCGTCGAAGAAAAGGTTGCCGTCAGTGTCAAACTCCGGCTCAAAAACACCCACATAACGGAGCGTAATTTCTTCGTTCCCGCAATCGCCCATGATATCGGTCACGCTGCCGGCCGGAAGCACCACTCGATAATGGCATCCGTCGGACAGATAGCGCGTAAGATTGGGCGTGAGGGTCAGGATGTTGCCGTCGGACGTAAGCTGCAAGTCGCACACGGGCGTTTCGTTCCCCTCTTCATAGAGATAGGCCACGGCCCCGTCGGCCACGAGGACTTCGATGTCGAAAGCCATCTGCACGGGACTGTTCATGCTCAGCTCCGAAACGTTGGCTCCGTCGGCCGGCGCTGCCTGCAACAGGGCGGCTGGCTTTTCTTCACGGCCGATGTAGGTGATGTCCATTTCCTCGTTGCTGAACGAATTGTCCTGCGCCAGCGTAAAAACGCCGGCCGGGATGCGCAACGTATAGCGCTTATCCTGTTCCAGGCTCTGCGGACGGCCACCGATGACGAAGTTTCGCCCGTCGCTGCCGGCCGTGATGGTATAAGGACGCAGGACGTTGCCGTCCTCATCGAGCAAGCTGGCCGTTGCACCGGCTGCCAACGTCACTTTTTTGGAGAATGTGAGCGTGACATTCCTGAAACGCGCAAACTGCGAGCCGGAAGGCGGCGTTACAGCATACGTCTCCAACGGATTGACGCCGGCTGCCAACGTGCCCAACGGCTCTTCCAGACGGATGATGTAGCCGTCGGTCTGCACCGACGACATGCCGGCCAGAACCTTCTCGTCGTCCGACACACCGCAGACGATGCCCGTAAACTCATACCCCGTCTGATTATAGAAATTGACGCCGTAACGGTTGTAAAGCAGCTCGTCGAGCCCATACCACAAGGAGTTGTAGCGCATATACGCCGAGCGCAGGGGGTTGACGGCCGGGCTTGACGCAAGCACAAAGCCGCTGCCCGTCACGGCATAGCCTCCGCGGTCGTGGTCGTCGCTCTCGGCGTTGTACATCGTCAGCTCGTTTTTTTGCGTGTCGTACAGATAGCTGGCAGCATATTCGTCGCCGCCGGTAGTCACAAGCTGCATGATGCCCGACATGTAGCGGCCGTCGTTGCTCATGACGGACTGGTCGACAAACGAACCCTCGGCCACACCTGTCATGGCGTTGTCTATATAATAATAGGTGTGTGTCGTACGGTCGTACACGTAATAGCAAGCCACAGCCGGGTAAATAAAGTTGACGGCCCCGGCCAGGATGTTGCCGTCGGCGCTCATGTTCTCGATGCGCAGCATGTTGGTGTTGGCCCCGGTCTTGTCCTGCGTCGGAAAGCCTTGCAGCTCGGTGTAAATGTCGACGCGCCGGTAGCTGCCGTCGGCCTGGCGTTCCCACAACAAGGGCACTTCGTTATAATTGTCGGCCGAAAAACTGGACGAGGCGCCCCAGCCGGCGATATAGCGCCCGTCGGGTGTCACCTTTTCGGCCACACCGCCCTCGTCGCAGTCGAGCGTCGTCCAGGTTTTGGTGGCCGTATTGCAATAAGCCGGGCGGCCGTCATAACTGCCCACCACGATCTGTCCGTCGTCCGTGACGTCATTGGCTGCGATGCCGCCCATCACAGGGCTATCTTCGTCCCACAATTGCGTCAGGCTGCCGTCGACGGCATTGACCAGGTAAGGAAAGTCCGGCAGACTTTGATCCTCGCCCACGCCGCATGCCGAAGCCCAAGCCCCGTTGTCGGAGAGGGACGTGATGGCAGCCGACTGAGGAAACGTGATTTTCAATAACGTGGGCTTCAGCGGCTGCTCTTGCGCACAAAGAGGCGCCAGAACAACCATCAAGAGCCCTAAAAGAACCATTCGTCTCGTCTTCATTTTTTGCATTAGCTTTCTTTTGTATTGTAAATATGTAGTTTTAAGTGCACCAAGGCTTCAACGATGATTTCCCGACGGGAAAGGCGCCTCTCGCGCTGCAATTGCTCGTTTTTGCCAAGAGCACACGGCAAAAATAAGAAATGTTCACTAAATATTAAGTAATCGAAACGAAAAATTTTGGTATTTATATTGTCAAGCCTCTCTTCTCATACCAATATTTCGGGAAACAAATTTCATAATTTGCATAAAAACGCCATCAAAATCCCAGCTTTCAAAGAAGATTTAGACCGCTTGCTATGTATATATACACTTGTTTCTATTTATTATGCGACATTTTCGCCACAAACGCCCAGCCACACACAAACGCCCCGCACGGCGCTCGCTCCACACGGACGGAGCATATATAACAGGGTGGCATACGGGCTCGTACCAGCGGAAGAGGAAAGCAAACCGGGCTGCACATGGCCGGCAACGGCGGAAGTAGGGAAAAAACAAGGCTGCGACGCGTTTTCACCGCCGCCCCCGAAGAACCGACGACACCCGGAAACAATTTTTCTCCGCTGCATGAGAGACGCGCGCGGCAAATAAAAAAGGACATTTTCCTTGTAACTCCCCCGGCCTTGCACTATCTTTGCCCAACACAACGTGTAACTCTTAAATCCTTACGGCTATGATGCGACGTATCTTCTCCTTCCGCGGCCGGTTGCGCCGCTCGCAGTACCTGCTTACGCTGGTTTGCGCCAACATCGTGCCCGGCATTCTTTTCTCCCTGGCGGCGCTGGCAGACTTGCCGTGGCTCATGGTGCTGCTCTTCGTCCTGCTCTATGTGCCCTGCCTGTGGGCCACCATCGCGGCAGGCGTGAAGCGCCTGCACGACATCGGTCGCCACGGCATTGCGTGGCTCTATCTGGTCATCCCCCTGTTCAACATCTACTGGGCCCTGCTCATGCTCCTGAAAGACAGCGACACGGGCCCCAACCGCTACGGCAACGACCCGAAAGGGCGCTTCGCCGGCGAACTTGACCAATGACGCCGGGCGCACGCCCCCTCGCGGGCACCCTCTCCGCTCTCCCTGCCGCCGGGTGGGAAGAGCGGGAGTGTGTTACGCCCCTACCCTCACCTGCACCTTATTAATAATAGATACGACCATGAAAAAATTCGTTTTCGGGGCCGTCGTCGCGCTGCTCATCGCTGCCATGCTGCCTGCGCAGGCCGCCCGGCGCCGCGCCTCCCACGTCGTGCTCATCGCCATCGACGGCTGGGGAGCTTACAGCGTGCCGAAGGCCGGGATTCCCCACATCCGCTCTGTCATGGAGCGCGGCTGCTACACGCTGCACGACCGCTCGGTGCTGCCCTCGGCCAGCGCCATCAACTGGGCATCGATGTTCATGGGCGTGGGCACGGAGCTGCACGGCTACACCACGTGGGGATCGCGCACGCCCGAAATCCCCTCGCGCGTGGTCAACGCCCACGGCATCATGCCCACCATCTTCTCGGTGCTGCGTGAGCAGGAGCCCGAGGCCGACGTGGCCTGCCTCTACGAATGGGAGGGCATCAAATACCTCGTCGACACGCTGACGCTCACCTACCACGCCCAGGCCGGCGGAGGCGGCGAGGACGAGCTCTGCCGCATGGCCGTGAGCTACATCACCGGCCATCGCCCGCGCCTGCTGGCCGTCTGCTTCGACCAGCTCGACCACACGGGCCACGCCGAGGGCCACGACACGCCGGCCTACTACGCCAAGCTCGAACAGCTAGACGCCTACATCGGCCGTATTCTGGACGCCATCCGCCGGGCCGGCATGTGGGACGACACGGTGGTCATCCTCACGGCCGACCACGGCGGAACGGGCAAGGGGCACGGCGGCATCACGCTGGCCGAAATGGAGATTCCCTTCATCATCGCAGGCAAGGGCATACGCCGCGGCGGCGAGTTTGAGGAAAGCATGATGCAATACGACCTGGCCGCCACCATCGCCCACATATTCGGGCTGAAGGTGCCGCAGGTATGGACGGGCCGCCCGCCCTTGCACGTTTTTAAATAAGAGCATGCCCGGCAGCTGCCCGTCACGGCCGCAGCCGGGCATAAAGATGCCGCCCGCCTTCCCCTCGTTTCGTGGGAAGGCGGGCGGCTTGCGTTGTGCGGAGCGCTGTGAGCGTCCGCTATATGTTGGCCACGCTCATGATGTCGGCGAAGACGCCGGCGGCCGTCACGTCGGCCCCGGCACCGTAGCCTTGGATGAGCATGGGATATTCCTTATAGCGCTCGGTGGTAATGAGGATGATGTTGTTCGAGCCTTCGAGCGTATAGAACGGGTGGTTCTGCGGTATTTCGCGCAGGCCCACCTCGCCGCGTCCGTCTTTCCACGATGCCACGAAGCGCCAATGCTTCCGCTCGGCAGCCAGACGTTGCCTCTCCCGCTCGAAACGGCCGTCAAGCTCGGGCAACCGCTGCCAGAACTCGTCCAGCGTACCGCTGAAAAGCTCCTCGGGGATGAACAGGTGGCGCTCCACGTCGGCCGCTTCCATGCGGTAGCCGCTCTCGCGGGCCAGGATGGTGAGCTTGCGCACGACGTCCTTGCCCGACAGGTCCACGCGCGGGTCGGGCTCGCTGTACCCGTTCTCCTGCGCCAGGCGCACGGCGCGGCTCAGCGTCACGTCGGCCGAAAGCGTGTTGAACACATAGTTGAGCGTACCGCTCAGCACGGCCTCGATGCACAGGATGCGGTCGCCCGAACCGCGCAGGTCGTTGATGGTGTTGATGATGGGCAGGCCGGCCCCCACGTTGGTTTCGAAGAGAAACTTCACGCCGCGCTCGCGGGCGGTGCGTTTCAAAAGGGCATAGTTGTCGTAGGCCGACGAGGCCGCGATCTTGTTGGCCGTCACGACCGACACGTTGCCGCGCAGCAGGCGCAGGTATTGGGCCGCCACCTCCTCGCTGGCCGTGCAGTCAACGAATACGGAGTTGAACACGTTCATGTCCAGTATCTCGCGCACCATGTGTTCCACGCCGCCGGGGCCGCCCCCGCCCATGGCCTCGCGGTAGCGGGCCGGATCGATGCCCTCGTGGCTGAAAGCGGCCTTGCTGCGGCCGCTCACGCCCACCAGGTTGAGCTTCAGGCCGCGTTCGCGCATGAGCGTCTCGCGCTGGGCGGCTATCTGGGCCAGCAGGCTGCCGCCCACCGTGCCCACGCCGCACACAAAGAGGTTGAGCTCCTGGTATTCGCTCAGGAAGAAGCTGTCGTGCAGCACGTTCAGGGCCTTGCGCAGCAACGGGCGGTCGACGACGAACGAAAGGTTCATCTCCAAAGCGCCCTGGGCTACGGCCGAAACGCTGATGCCGGCCCGCCCCAGCACGGAAAAGAGCTTGCCCGCGATGCCGGGCGTGCGCTTCATGCCCTCGCCCACGACGGCCACCGTGGCCAGGCCGTCGAGCCGCACGGCGGGGTTCATGGCCCCGTCGGCTATCTCGCGGTCAAACTCCTCGTCGAGCAGGCGGCAGGCGCGGCGCGCGTCGTCGGGCGTCATGCAGATGGACGTGCTCGTCTCCGACGACGTCTGGGCCACCATGAACACGCTGATGCCGCCGTCGGCCAGCGTGGTGAAGATGCGGCGGTTCACGCCGATGACGCCCACCATCGAGGGGCCCGAGACGGTCACCATGCTCGTTTCGTTCACCGACGAGATGCCGCGCACGGGGCGTTCGTCGGCTGCGGCGTCGCGGCGGATGACGCTGCCGGCGGCCGCGGGGTTGAACGTGTTCTTGACGTAGATGGGAATGTTTTTCAGGCAGACGGGGTAGATCGTGGGCGGATAGACCACCTTGGCCCCGAAGTTGCACAGCTCCATGGCCTCGCCGTAGCTCAGCTCGCGTATGGTATAGGCCGTGGGTATGACGCGCGGGTCGGCCGTCATGAAGCCGTCCACGTCGGTCCATATCTCCAACGCCTCGGCATCGAGGGCCGCGGCGATGATGGCCGCCGTATAGTCGGAGCCTCCGCGCCCCAGGTTGGTCGTGACGCCCGTCTCGGCGTCCGAGGCGATAAAGCCGCCCGTCACGGCCACCTCGTCGTGCCGCGCAAACGTCTCGCGCACGCGGCGGTTGCTCTCGTCGAAATCGACCACGGTCTTGCCGCCCTGCCTCCGCGTGCGTATGATGTCGCGCGCGTCATAATGGCGGGCACCGTCGATGAGGGCGGCGCAGATGAGCGACGAGAGGCGCTCGCCGTAGGCCACGATGGCGTCGGCCGTCTTGGGCGTCAGATCCTGGATGAGGCTCACGCCGTAGAGGATGCTTTCGAGCTCGCGGAGATGGGCCGTCACGTCGGCCGCCAGGGCCGCGCGCCGCCCCGGCGCCACCACGCGCTCCACCATGTCGAGGTGGCGTGCTTCGAGCTCCTGCATGGCGCGCCGCCACGAGGGGTCGCCGGCGGCAGCCGCACGCGAGGCGCCGATGAGGGCATCCGTCACGCCGCCCAGGGCCGACACCACCACCACGGCAGGACGGCCCGCACGCTCGACAATGGCCTTTACGTTGGATATGCTTTCGGGCGTCCCGACGGAACTGCCCCCGAACTTCATTACTTTCATACTCCTTATATATATTATGTCTGGTGATGGCCGCCCGCGACGAGGCATGATGAAGATGCCTTAGCGGAACTGCGTTCCGGACGTGGGAGACGCGACAGACCGCGTCCCTACGCATGCGGAAAGCCGCGAGGGCCGGGGCAGCCTTTACAGCTTCACTTTCTCTTTTGCGCCCTTCGATTCGTTTTGCAGGCGGTCGAGGGCCGTCACGACGTAGGTATATTTCTCACACCCGTCCCCATAGGGCAGCTTCAGGAACGTTTCGGGCGTGACGGCCACGATGTGTTCCGGGCGTTCCAGGTCGACCTTTTCCTTACGCCCGAAGCGGTACACCACGTAGAGGCGGGCGCTGTCCATCTCGGTCTTGGCTTTCGGCGCCGTCCAGAAGAGGTAGTAGCCGTCGGGCAT
The DNA here is from genome assembly GCA_944322095.1 of uncultured Alloprevotella sp. Lineage (GTDB taxonomy): Bacteria > Bacteroidota > Bacteroidia > Bacteroidales > Bacteroidaceae > Alloprevotella. Next base: position 22,587 of record CALUNU010000011.1, on the reverse strand, counting down.
CCAGAGCGCCTTGAGCTTGCGGGGCTTCCTGGGCGCCTTGTCGTCGATGAAAGGCATGAGCGGTTGCAGGGCCGGCGTGCGGTGGTAGAGCTTTTGCAGGGCGCCGGCATAGTTGCCCACGTTGGCCACGACGGCGGCCGAATACCACAGGCAGCTGCCGTCGACGCCGGGCGTCGTGCGTTGCAGGCGCAGCTTGGCGGGCATCTGGTTGATGCGCGGGTTGCCGGGGTCGGGCGCCTTGACGGTGCGTTCCACGTCCTGCCCGATGAAGAGCGGGCGGCCGGCGGCATAGCGGGCCCACCAGCCCACGAGCGTGGCATAGTCGGCCGTGCGGTGGCCAATCTCCCAGTAGAGCTGCGGGATGGTGTAGTCCACCCAGCCCTGCTGCACCCAATAAAGCACGTCGGCATAGAGGTCGTCATAGTTTTGCAGGCCCGCGGTGCGGCTGCCGGGCACGTTGCTCCCTGCGCGCTCGTTGTGGTAGATGCCGAAAGGCGCCACGCCGAACTTGACCCACGGCTTGGCGGCGCGGATGCTGTCGTGCATCATCTTGATGAAGAGGTTCACGTTGTAGCGCCGCCAGTCGCCGCGGTCGGTCATGCCGTTGTTGTGGGTGCGGAAGGTGGCCTCGTCGGGGATGGGCTTGCCCGCCGCAGGATAGGGGTAGAAATAGTCGTCGATGTGCAGGCCGTCCACGTCGTAGCGGCGCACGATGTCGGCTGCCACGCGGCAGATGTACTTGCGGTTCTCGTGCATGCCGGGATCGAAGATGTAGAGGCCGTCATATTCGAAGAAACGCTCGGGGTGCTTCACGTAGGGATGGCTCGCGGCCAGGCGGGTCGTGCCCTTCGTCTTGGCCCGGAAGGGGTTGATCCAGGCGTGCAGCTCCATGCCGCGGCGATGACACTCGCCGACCATCCAGGCCAGGGGGTCCCAGCGGGGCGAAGGGGCCGTGCCCTGCGTGCCCGTGAGGAAACGGCTCCACGGCTCGTAGGGGCTCTCGTAGAGCGCGTCGGCTTCGCCCCTCACCTGGAACATCACGGCGTTGACACCGCAGGCTTGCAGCACGTCGAGCTGGTGGCGCAGGTTGGCCTGCATGGCGTCGCGGCCCATGCCCTGGAATTGTCCGTTGATCATCTGTATCCACGCGCCGCGGAACTCGCGTTTCGGCTGCGGCAGCGTTTCGGCCCGGCCCGCCGGCACCGCCAAGAGCAGCAAGAGGGCAAACAATAGCTTCTTCATACGTACGGTCTTTTCTTTTTGTTTCGCGTTCTGGCTTTTTACGGCGTAAAGGTACGTTTTTTTCGCGAAAGGCGCGGACGTCCCGGCCGTTTCGCCTGCCGGAGCCCCCATTTTCCAAAAAATTGCGACACGCCCCGCGCGCCGAAACAGAGCGGACAGGGGCTTTTTCCGCCCGTTTTCGTGAAAAGAGGCCGTCGGGCGTTAAGGTCTTTTCCGCTTTCTTTTCCCGCGTAGGGCTGCTGCGCCGTGTTTCGTGCCAAACACGTCGGCAATCGACGCCCCGTTCGGCCATTTTCGTACGGAAAAACGCCTCGCCGATGGCCGCGGAGGCATAAAAAATCCCGACGAGATGCACAAAACATCCCGTCGGGGCTATTTTACAGGCCATGCTGACTAAAAAAACAAGCTTTCGGCTCGCACAACCATGGCCTTGGTTGGGCCGAAACATCCCATGGAACCAGAGATCCATCCCATGGAACCAGAGATCCATCCCATGGATCGGCCGCAAGGCTCCTTGCGTGCCTCAAGAGGCAGCCACGTCCATACGCGGAGGGCCACGCCTCGCACGAGGCCGCTCACGGCGCTTTCACTGTCCGCTTTTGCTGCGTCGCGGGGCCGCATGGCGTGGTGGGAAGCCTCAGTCGTCGTCCTGCCGCTCCTCGCGCTCGACGGCCGTCAAGCCGTGGCGGGCGGCAGCCACGTAGTCGCGCGCGCCGTCAATGCCGGGGCGGCGCAGGTCGGTGGCATAGAACGGATGGCCCGTGCGGAAGGCCACGGCGGCAAACGTGTCGCCCGCGTGCAGCTTGGCCCGCTCGGCCCGCACCACCACGAAGCGGCCCTCGCCTTGGTAGCGCAGCAGGCAGGTGCGTCCCGGCTGCCAGCAGATGCGCACCTTGTCGCCGGCCTGGAGGTCGGTCACGCGCACCTGCTTCTGCGACAGAAAGCCCGACTCGTCGGCCTCCGAGCGGCAAAAGTCTTCGAAATCGATAAAACCCAGGAAGCGGGCCAGCACGGAGAGCGTCGACGTGCGCACGGGCCCCGCGGCCCGCACGTAGCCCCACAGGCGTTTCAGCGTCGACACGCTGACGAGCTCGGCCTCGTCGTGTTTCATCTTCATCACCAGATAGTCGAAATCGGCCGGCGTGCGGAGCGCCCGCCCCACCCGCTGTTCCACAGCTGTGCGCAACCGCTCTTCCTGCGCCTCACGCCCCACGTATTCGTCGTTTTCAATCATTCTTTTCATTTTTTACGACGCAAATATAAAGAAATATACATACGAAAAAGTAGATACCGGGCCACTTGAACCGAAATGAACCAAACTGAACCAAACGAGGCGCCGGCCGGCAAGGAATTAGTCCCTACCTTTGCCCCGAAGCCCCACGACGAGCGAAAGCATAGCAGGCAGTCCACGCAACAATTCTGGCGGAAAAGCTTGCACATCGTTTCCGTAATTCCTACCTTTGGAGGCATCAACCCCAAAAACAGGAAGAACGAAACAGACAACAAGCTAAAAACGACAGACATAACGACTGAACGTGTTTGAACGGCGTCCCTCGGCTGAAAATCTGGTAAATTTTGAGTACACTCGGGATTATAAGTTCAGAACAACGTTCACACCCGAAAGGGCGTGGACTGCTTCTGCTTATTTGAAGTGTACGGGTTTTACCAGAGCCTCAGCAGACAAATGGCAACAAGCGGGTTTACGCTCTTTCTGTATGCCCCGGGGCCGACAATATCTATAAATCTCTAAAACCTTCCACCATGAAAAAGACATTCCGACAAGTGGCCCTCGGCACGGCCCTCGCGTGTGCAACGCTCACGGCCGCCTCGTGCTCCGACGGCCGACAATCTGAAAAGGCCAACGGCGACGGGAGCGACAAAAGCGAACTGACAGACAAGGACGGCGAGCTGGCCAAAATGGCCGAAGGCAACTGGATCTACAAAGACGAACTGACAGACGAGGACGGCGACCCCTTCACGCAAGTCTCGCTCATCACCTTCAAGCACGACCCCGACAGCACAACCGACGGCGGAACGTTTGTCGAACGAACCTACTTTCAACAAAACTGGGAAGACGAGGATCTGAAATACAACTACGCCAGTACCACCGAAGTGGAGGGCACATGGGAAATCGTCATGGGCAGCCTCTGCCAGACCTACAACATCTCCTCGCTCACAGTCAGCCTAGACCACTTCGACTACAAGCCGGCCAACACCGACGTGGCGTGGCAGATGCTCGACTATACGCTCGAAAATCTGGGCGAAGACATGATAGACAAAGACAAGCTCGGCGAAGAGATACGCAAGGCCGATTATAAAGAGAAGCGGGCTCTCTATGTCTCTCAAAACAAGGACGATGCAGAAAGAGCAGGCTTTACAGACTTGAAAATCAACGGCGAAACGCTCTCCTACGCGACTGGCGACATGGGCCGTCTGACGTATCACTGCATTTCCGACGCAGACATAGAGAACGGATCATGGAAGAACTGAAAACATGCCCGTTCTGCGGCGAAGAAATCCTGGCCGTAGCCCGCAAGTGCAAGCACTGCGGCGAATGGCTGCCGCAAGAAGACGCCGGGCAGCAACAGGAAAAGTCCGCCGAGCAGCAACAAGAGCAAGGCGCCGCGGCGGAGGAAGGCTAGAAAAGCCACACCGCCGAGGACATCAAGCACGAACTGGAAAAACATCGCGCCCGGGAAAACGACGACGAGGACGACAGCGGTTACGACGAAGCAATGGTGGCGACGGACGAGGAGCCCGACGAAGAAAACGCCGACGAAAGCGCAGCTGAAGAGGAGGAGACCGACGAAGAAGAGGACAGCAGCGACGACGATGACGATGACGACAGCGGCGACGGCTGCCTCTCGGGCTGCCTGAGCGACCTCTTCGTTTTTGCAGCCATCCTCTTGGCGCCTTGGCTCGCGTTCTGACAAGCACCCGCGTAGCGACTGCGATTGATCGCGCCGCTCACGCTCGGGGCGCAGCCCCGCCAAAGCAAAACAGCCTCTGCCGCGCCCGAAAGCCCCATAGGGCGATCCTCGAACGGAGCAGAAAAACACAGACCAACAACATTTAAAACCATACCACCATGGCAGAAACAAAACGTTGCCCCTATTGCGGGGAAGAAATCATGGCTACGGCCAAAAAGTGTAAGCATTGCGGCGAATGGCTGACGGAAGAAAGCCACGCGCCCAAGAAAGAAACGAAGGCCTGCCCCGTCTGCGGCGAGCAGATAGACATTGACGCCACCGTGTGCCCCCATTGCCACGAAGCCGTGGGCGCCACGGCGGCCGCGGCCCCGCGCACGCCGCAGCCCGCACGGCAGCAGCCACGTCGCCTGTCGGACTATATGCCGTACGCCGACCGCGCAAGCGACGAGCAGCAAGCCGACACGGGCAAGGCGGGCATGCTGCAATACTACCTCGTCGACACGTTCTTCAAGCACTACGCCGACTTCCGCGGGGCCATCGGCCGCAAGAAGTTCTGGATGAGCTATCTGTTCTACCTCCTGGCCTATTGCGGCGTCTTCGGGTTGGACATGCTGCTCATCCCCCACACCAGTTTCCTGCTGACCCTGCTGTTCTCGCTGGGCCTCATCGTCCCAGTGCTTGCCCTCATGACGCGCCGCCTCCACGACATCGGCAAGAGCGGCGGGTGGATTTTCATCTCGCTCGTGCCCTTTGTGGGCGGCATCTGGCTGCTCCTCCTGCTGGCCAGGGAGGGGCGCACCCAGAGCCGCAGCGTCCGCGCCCGAGGCACCGACTGGATCTTCATTGCCGCAGCCGCCCTGCTTTTCATTGTAGGCTTCGTCGTGATGGCGGGCAAGGCACAGAAACAGCAGGACGCCATGCAGGATTTCCTCACAGGGACCTATCCGACAGATTCTACGGATACTGATAAAACAAAAACAGCAGGAGAAGCTTACTTCTACGACGAAAACAGCCCCTACGCCGATCTGCTGTTCGATATAGGAAATGTCAATTTCGTTTTCGGCCGGGTTGGGGACATCGCAGATGGAAATAATGCCAAACTAAGCGGTACTATAAAGCCCGACGCTGACGGAGTTATACCCCAATGGGACATCAACGGCGATGGCGTTGCGAATGAAACGCTCCATTTCGCTCAAGGATGGCCACACCCAATAGATATCTCGCTTACTTACAGTTCTAACTACGAGTTCGACCTTATAGGTAATCTTCCATGGAACGAAATGGGAGACAACTACAAATATGGATTTCTTGCCGAGCAATATATTCAATGCTCCGTTGTGGACTTAAACGCTGACGGAACCAATGAAATTCTCGTAACAGTGGGCGATAAAAGCACGGAAACGATCACTTCCATTTTTAGGTTCAACGGAAAGATGCTTGAATACGTCGACTGGATCTCAGGCCAGCGGCGCATGGTGCTGAACCCCGAGAACAACCACATCATTGTGCCCGTCGGTTCTCAGGGATACTACGACGAATATGCCTTCGATGGAGAAAAGATTGAACAGATAAACACCTTGTAAGCATAACGCCCAAAGCAAGGAAAGACAGATAGCATCCTCCCCGAAAGCGCCACGCCCGTCCGTCGCTTTCGGGGAGGATGGTTTACGGCTCACTCCGCCCCGTCGGTGATAATGGGCGGATGTTTGAGATTATACTCGCGCATGGTCTGCGCCATGACGGTGATGGCGGCGGAAAGGCAGGCTTCGTGCTCGGGCGACGTGGGCGGCACGGCGCGGACCACCTCGCGGCGGATGCGCTGTTCGAGAGCAAAGTAGAGGCGGTTCTGGTAGTCGGTGCGTTCCTCGACGGAGCGGGTGGTGTCTTCCCGCACGCGCCGGGCCTCGGCCAGCTGCTCCAACGTGTAGCTGCGGGCAAAGGCCGTGAGGCGGGCGCGCACGTCGTCGGCTGCGGCCGCACGGCGGAGGGCGTTGCGGTCGGCGGCCGTGGCGGAGTCGGCCACGGGGCGGACTATCGTGTCGCGGCGGCTGACGTAGACCGTTTCGCGGGCGGCGGCAAGGCCGGCAGGGGCCACGGCCTGGCGACGGCCGTCCACGTAGGCAGCAGCCGCAAGCACGACGCCGGCCGCAAGCGCCACGAGGGCAGGGCCCCACGCCCGCGGTTGCAGGGCGCGGGCCACGGCAAGGGCCGAGCCGTAGCGCCGCCGCGGGTTGCGACGGCGGCAGCGGCGCCCCACGCGGGCCATCCGCCACAACCAGCGGCGCCAAGGGCGGTTCATCGCGGCCAGCACGACGCCGAGCGAATAGAGGTCGGCGCGGCCGTCCACGTCGGCCCCGGGCACGAACAGTTCGGGCGCGGCGTAGCGGCGCGTGCCGGCGGGGGCTTTCAGGGCCGCGTAGTGGTCGGCGTCGGAGCAGCCGAAGTCGATGAGCTTCACGTAGGCGCCGTGGGTGGTAATTAGCACGTTGTCGGGCTTCAGGTCGCGGTGGACGATGCCACGGGCGTGCAGATAGGCCAGTGCCTCGCACAGCTCGCGGGCCACCCGCAGGCGCTCGCGCCGCGAGGGGCGGGCCGCACGGAGCCAGCTGCCGAGCGTCTGCCCCTCGACCCACTCCATCACGATGCACAGGCCCACGCCCGCCACCTCCTCCAAACCGAGCGTCTGGACGATGTAGGGGTGGCGCAGGGCGTAGCCCAGGTCGAACTCTTTGAGCAGAGCGCTGCGCATGAGCCCGTCGTCGCGCCACTCGGGCTTCAGGGCTTTCAGCACAAAGCGCTTGCCCAACCGCGTGGCGCGGTAGAGCACGGCCGGGCCCGACGCCGAGGCATAGAGCTGCTCCACGTCGGTAAAACCCGGGGAGAGGTAGGCGTTGCCCGCGTCGACCCACCGGGATGTCGAAGTCTCGTCGGTCTGCATAAACGTCGGTCGGTCGGAAGCCCGCGCTGCCGCGGGCGGGGCCCCCACACCTTATTATATATACGTGCGCGCGGACAAAGGTAGGGCTTTCCCACGTTTCGCGCAGCGGACAGGCGCCATTTTTCGCAGCGCCCCACGCTTTTCCTCCCGGAAGCGGCCCGCCGTCGACAAAAGGGGGGCATTCGTCGATAAATCCAAAGGGAACGCGGCCGGCTTTTAAACTTTCGACGTAATTTTGCATCATAAATGACGTGTGCCCCCACCGAGGGGCACGCCTATACCACCGAAACAATCCAAACCCAATAGATGAAACGAACTGTTCTCTTCCTGCTGGCCCTTCTGGCGGCCACGATGAGTATCCACGCCCAGCAGCACCTGCTGCGCGGAAACGTGGTCAACGAAAAAACGGGCGAGGCCATCATGTATGCCACGGTGCGCCTCATGGAACACGACACCGTGCTGGTGGCCGGCGCCACAACCGACGCCAAAGGCCAGTTTAGCATCGAGGCCGACCACGGCGGACGCTTCAACCTGCGCGTGAGCTACGTGAGCTTCGGTACAAAGAACGTGCTGCTCGAGCTGCCGGCCGAACGCAGCGACACGCTCGACCTGGGACGCATCGCCCTGAGCAGCACCGAGGTGGAACTGGGGGCCGCCGTCGTGAAGGCCGCCGCCGCACGCGTGGAGCAGAAGGAAGACACCACCGTCTTTAACGCCGCGGCCTACCGCACGCCCGAAGGCTCGACCATCGAAGCGCTCATCCAGCAGCTGCCGGGCGTCGAGGTGGAGGACGACGGCACAATCAAGTGGAACGGAAAGACCGTGACGGAGTTTCTCATCAATGGCAAGGACTTCTTCAAGGGCGACACCAAGGTGGCCATGAAAAACCTGCCGACGGAGCTCATCAGCAAGATCAAGGCCTATGACAAGCAGAGCGAATATTCCGAACAGACGGGCATCGACGACGGCGAGGAGACCACCGTGCTCGACCTGACCACCAAGCGCGCCCTGAACGAGTCGTGGATCACGAACGCCGACGTGGCCTACGGTACGAAAGACCGCTATTCGGGCCGCGTCTTCATATCGCGCTTCACCGACCAGTCGCACGTCACGGCTTTCGGCTCCATCAACAACACCAACGACATGGGCTTTGGCGGCCCGCGCGGCTGGGGCGGCGGCAACGGACTGACGGCCACAAAGAACGCCGGCCTCGACTTCAACTGGGAAAACGGCAAGGAAAAACGCGAGGCCGGGCAGCTCGAAGTGGGCGGCGGCGTGCGCTACAACCACACCAGCACCGACGCCCTCTCGACCACCGCTTCGGAGACGTTCCTCACGGGCGGCTCGTCCAGCTCGTTCGGCAACAGCCGCAGCCGCAGCGTGGGCTCGTCGACCAGCGTCAACAGCGACTTCCGCCTGCGCTGGAACCCCGACTCGATGACGCGCATCACCTTCCGCCCCTCTTACTCGTACAGCAAGAACCGCAGCGAAAGTTCCAGCTGGAGCGCCACCTTCAACAGCGACCCATACGAAATCGAAGGCATGCAGAACCCCGTCGACAGCATCTTTGCCGACATGATGGGCAGCAGCCTCACGTTCGAAGACATCCTGGCCTCGCCGCTGGGACAAATCGCCGTGAACCGCAACCGCCGCCAGTCGCTCTCCGAAAGCCACAGCCACGACGTGAGCGGCTCGCTCATGGTGGTGCGTCGCCTGCGCAAACAGGGCCGCAACATCTCGCTGCGCGCCAGCGGAGGGTGGAGCAACACCGAAAGCGAGAGCTTCAGCATCTCCAACATACGCTACTTCCAGAACTCTACCACAGAGAACAACTCGTACCTGAACCAGTATACGCTGAACCCCTCGAAAAACTGGAACTACTCCGTCCGCCTGAGCTACACCGAGCCCATCGCCAAAAACTGGTACGCCGAGGGACGCTATCAATACTCCTACCGCTTCTCCGACAGCGACCGCTCGCTCTACAACCTCGACGAGATTGAGCCCACCGAGGGCATGCCCACCTGGTGGGACTCGGAAAACTATCCCGCCCTCGGCACCGTGCCCACGCAGCAGGAGGTGCTCGAAGACGTACGCGACCGCGAAAACAGCCAGTACGCCACCTACAAATATTCGAACCACAGCGTGTTCGGCGGTGTGCGCTACATCACGGAGAAGATACGCTTCAACGCCGGCCTCGACTTCCAGCCCCAGCGCACGCGCATGCAGTATAACCGCCCCTTGCAGATCGACACGGTCATCACCCGCAAGGTGTTCAACTTCTCGCCGCAGGTGCGCTTCCGCTACCGCTTCTCGAAGACCAACCAGCTCGACATACGCTACCGTGGCTCGTCGAGCCAGCCGAGCATGACCAACCTGCTCGACGTCGTGGACGACAGTGACCCGCTCAACATCTCCATGGGTAATCCAGGCCTGAAGCCGTCGTGGACCAACTCGCTGCGCGCCTTCTACCGCGGCTACGACGCCGACAGGCAGCGCGGCATAGCCGGCGGCGTCGACTTCTCGCAGACGATGAACTCCATCAGCACGCTCATGGTCTACGACGAAACAAACGGTACGCGCTACACCCGCCCCGAAAACATCAACGGCAACTGGAACGCCAACGGCCATTTCATGTTCAACACGGCCTTGGGCGCCGAACAGCTTTTCAACATCACGACGTTCACCAACCTGGGCTACAACAACTCCGTGGGCTACGTCCGCACGTACAGCTCCACGCAGCCCTCGGCCGTCAGCCGCCTGCAAGCGCTGGCCACGTCGGGCGAATACGACAAGATTTTCACCTCGGCCCCGGCCTCGAAAAACACCACGCGCACGCTCAACGTCCGCGAGAACCTGCGGCTCTCATACCGCGCCTCGTGGTTTGATGTAGGCGTCTTCGGCCGCGTAAGTTATCAGCACTCGCGCAACGAATTGCAGACGAACGCCAATATGGATACGTGGAACTTCTCCTACGGTGCCAATGCCAACTTCAACTTCTCGTGGGGCATGGCCCTCTCGACCGACCTCTCCATGAGCTCGCGCCGCGGCTATGCCGACGCCTCGATGAACACGAACGAATTTGTATGGAACGCCCAAATCTCCCAAAGCTTCCTCAAAGGCAACGCCGCCACCATCAGCCTGCAATTCTACGACATCCTGCACCAGCAGAGCAACGTGAGCCGCGTCATCAACGCTCAGATGCGCAGCGACTCGTGGAACAACGCCATCAACTCCTACTGCATGGTCCACTTCATCTACCGCCTCAACATCTTCGGCGGCAAGCGTTCCACCGAGACGGAAAGCCGCGACGGCGAACGCCGCGGCCCGCGCATGGGACCGCCCATGCGCGCCATGCCCATGATGATGGGACGGCCGATGGGTCACTGACCAGCCGAAAAAACACGGACCGACAAGATACCGCGGGGACCTCAGCCCCGCGGTATCTTGCTGATATGCCCCTTGCACAGCCCGCACCCGCATATTTTCACGCCGGAGCGGCGGCGCATGGGATATATTGCGTATTTTTACACGCAGAAACCTCATAACATTCCGTCCTATCCATGAAAAACAAAAAATTTTATCCGTGGCTGGTCGTGGCGCTGCTCTGGGTGGTGGCGCTGCTCAACTATATGGACCGCCAGATGCTTTCCACCATGCAGGAAGCCATGAAGGCCGACATCGGCGAACTGGTCCAGGGCGAGATGTTCGGCCTGCTGATGGGCATCTTCCTGTGGGTCTACGGCCTGGCAAGCCCCGTGGCGGGCGTCGTGGCCGACAAGGTGAGCCGCAAGTGGCTCGTCGTGGGCAGCCTGTTCGTATGGTCGGGCGTGACATACCTGATGGGCTACGCCGACACGTTCCGCCAGCTCTTCTGGCTGCGGGCCGTCATGGGCGTGAGCGAAGCGCTCTACATCCCTTCGGCCCTCTCGCTCATTGCCGACTGGCACCCGGGGCGCACGCGCTCGCTGGCCGTGGGCATCCACATGACGGGGCTCTACATGGGCCAGGCCATCGGTGGCTTCGGCGCCACGGTGGCCGCGCTCTTCACGTGGCACGCGGCGTTCCACTGGTTCGGCCTCGTCGGTCTGGCCTATTCCGTCGTGCTTATCTTCCTGCTGCGCGAAAGTCCGCAGCCCGCCGTGGCCGACAAGCCCGGGCCGCAGCAGCGCGCGTCGGTGTGGGGCGCGCTGTCGTTCGTGCTGGCCAACTGGGCTTTCTGGGTCATCCTGTTCTACTTTGCCGTGCCGAGCCTGCCGGGCTGGGCCACGAAAAACTGGCTGCCCACGCTCTTCTCGTCGTCGCTGGACATTCCCATGGCCGAGGCAGGCCCCCTCTCCACCATCACCATCGCCGCCTCGTCGTTCGTGGGCGTCATCGCAGGCGGCATGCTGTCCGACCGCTGGGTGCGCCGCAACCTGCGCGGCCGCATCTACACGGGCGCCATCGGGCTGGGGCTCACCGTGCCCTCGCTCCTGCTCTTAGGCTTCAGCCACAGCCTGCCGGGCATCGTGGGCGCCGGGCTGCTCTTCGGCGTGGGCTACGGCATGTTCGACGCCAACAACATGCCCATCCTCTGTCAGTTCGTGCCCTCGCGCTACCGCGGCACGGCCTACGGACTGATGAACATGATCGGCGTGTTCGCGGGGGCGGCCGTGACGACGGTGCTCGGCTCCTGGGCAGATGATGGCAACCTGGGCCTGGGCTTCGTCGTGCTGGGCGCCGTGGTGGTGCTGGCGCTGGCAGCACAACTCTACTTCCTGCGGCCGGTGACGGACAACATGGAGGATTGACAATTGACGATGAACAATTGACGATTGACAATGGACAATTTGGAACTGACTTTATAATATACACCGGTCATGATTATTTCCACCTTGGCGGACAGCGCGCGCATCGAAGCGCTGCACCCGCTCTTCAAACGCTTTTTCGACTATGTGAAGTCGCACGACCTGCTCCATGCTCCCTTGGGACGCATCGAGCTGGACGGCGACCGCCTCTTCATCAACAACAGCGAAGCCGAGGCCGTCGACGCCGACGCCCAACTGCTGGAAGCACACCGCCAATATGCCGACATACACGTGCTGCTCGACGGCTGCGAGCAGATCGGCTGGCGCCCGCTGGGCGACGTGGCCGACGTGCGACAACCCTACGACGCTGCGACGGACTGTGCCCTCTACGGCGACCGCCCCACGTCGTGGGCCACGCTGCGGCCGGGCGACTTTGCCATCGTCTTTCCCGAAGACCCGCACGCCCCGCTCGTCGGCCGCGGGCATATACGCAAGGCTATCGGAAAAGTAAAACTCTAAGGCAATTGACAATGAACAATTGACAATTGGTAACGGGCTTTTGAGAATTGACAACTGGAAACTGAACCAACAATATCAATCATATATTTTCAAGACATGGAAAAAATCGTAGGGCTCATCGACGCCCCCTTCACTCCGCTGGACGAACGCGGAAACGTCAACTACGGTCCCATCGAGGCCTACGCTGCCCTGCTCGCACGCAACGGGCTGCGGGGCGTCTTCATCAACGGTTCGTCGGGCGAGGGCTACCTGCTCTCCGACGACGAGCGGCGCCGCCTGGCCGAGCGCTGGATGGACGTGGTGCCGCAGGGCTTCAAGGTCATCGTCCACGTGGGCAGCACGTGCGTAGCCGCCAGCCGCAGCCTGGCCGAGCATGCCGCCGCCATCGGCGCATGGGGCATCGGAACGATGGCTCCGCCCTTCCCCAAGGTCAACCGCATCGACGAACTTGTGGACTACTGCGCCGAGATTGCAGCAGGCGCTCCCGAGCTGCCTTTCTACTTCTATCACATCCCGGCCTTCAACGGCGCCTACCTGCCCATGGTCGATTTCCTGCGGGCCGTGGACGGACGCATCCCCAACTTCGCCGGCATCAAGTACACGTACGAAAGCCTGTACGAGTACAACCAGTGCCGCCTGTACGGCGGCGGCAAGTTCGACATGCTGCACGGACAGGACGAGACGCTCCTGCCGAGCCTGGCCATGGGCGGCGCCCGCGGCGGCATCTGCGGCACGACGAACTATAACGCCCCCTGCCTCACGGGCATTCTCGACGCCTGGGCCGCCGGCGAGCTGGAACGTGCCCGCGCCTTGCAGAACTATGCGCAGGACGTCATCAACGTCATCTGCCACTACCGCGGCAACATCGTGGCCGGCAAGCGCATCATGAAGCTCATCGGGCTCGACCTGGGCCGCAACCGCACGCCGTTCCAGAACATGACCGACGAGGAAGAGGCCCGCATGCGCGCCGAGCTCGAAGCCATCGACTTCTTTAACCGCTGCAACCGATAAACACCTATGGACGTTAAAGCCTATCTCAACCGCTGGGCCGAGCGCTACCGCGACGACCTGACGAACGACATCCTGCCCTTCTGGCTCAGCCACGGGCTCGACAGCGAGCACGGCGGCATCTACACCTGCCTCGACCGCGACGGCTCGCTGATGGACCCCACCAAGTCCGTATGGTTCCAAGGACGCTTTGCCTTCATCGCCGCCCTGGCCTACAACGAAATTGAGCGCCGGCCCGAATGGCTCGAAGCCGCCCGCACGACGCTCCGCTTCATCGAGCAGCACTGCTTCGACGCCGACGGCCGCATGTACTTCGAGGTGATGGCCGACGGCACGCCCCTGCGCCGGCGGCGGTACGTCTTTTCGGAGTGTTTCGCCGTCATAGCCATGGCCGAGTATGCCCGCGCCACGGGCGACGGCGAATATGCCCGCAAGGCGCTCGACCTCTTCAAGCGCGTGCAGCGCTTCCTCGCCACACCGGGCCTGCTCGAACCGAAATATCTCGACACGTTCCGGGCGCAGGGCCACTCCATCACGATGATCCTCATCAACACGGCGTCGCGCGTGCGCCGCGTCATAGCCGACCCCGCGCTCGACGCCCAGATCGACCGCTCCATCGGGCTCATACGCACGTGCTTCATGCACCCCGAGTTTGAGGCACTGCTCGAAACGGTGGGCCCCCACGGCGAGTTCATCGACACATGCAACGGCCGCACCATCAACCCCGGCCACTGCATCGAGACGGCTTGGTTCCTCATGGACGAGGCCCGCCACCGCGGCGACGCCTCGCTGCTCGAGACGGCCCTCACCATCCTCGACTGGTCGTGGCGCTGGGGGTGGGACGAGCTCTACGGCGGCATCATCAACTTTCGCGACTGCCGCAACCTGCCCCCGCAGGACTACTCGCAGGACATGAAGTTCTGGTGGCCGCAGACGGAAACCGTCATCGCCTCGCTCTATGCCTACCGCGCCACGGGCGACGCCCGCTATCTCGACATGCACCGCCGCGTGTCGGAGTGGGCCTACGCGCGCTTCCCCGACGCGCAATACGGCGAATGGTACGGCTACCTGCACCGCGACGGCACGGTGGCCCAGCCGGCCAAGGGCAATCTCTTCAAGGGCCCGTTCCACGTGCCCCGCATGATGATCTACGGCCACATGCTGTGCCGCGAAATCGTTGCCTCGCTGCCATGACGCGCTTCAAGCATCTCCTGACGGCCGCCGCGCTCTTTGCCGCGGTGGCCGTCCCCGTAAGGGGGCAAGGCCTCGGATGGACACGTCTCAATACGCCGGCTGCCGTGGCCGACACGGCCCGTGCCAAGGGCGTTTCGGCCGCGTTCTGCGGCCTGCTTGGCGGACGGGTGGTGCTGGCCGGCGGGTGCAACTTCCCGGCCCGGCCGGCTGCCGACGGCGGGGCCAAGCGTTTCTACGCCGACATTTTTGTCGGCACGCCCGTCGGCGATGGACTGACGTGGAGGCAAGCGGGCCGGCTTCCCTCTCCGGCAGCCTACGGCGTGGCGTTGCCTACCGACGACGGCTTGGCCCTCATTGGCGGCACGACGTCCGACGGCCCCACGGCCGACGTTTGTGAACTGCATCTCACGGCTGCCGGCACGCACGTCGCCCTGCACCCGTTGCCCGCCTTGCCCGTGGCTGTCGACAACGCCGCGGGCGCCCGCCTGGGCCGCCGGCTCTACGTGGTGGGCGGCAACGCGGCAGGACAGCCCTCGCGCCGCGTCTTCTCGCTCCACCTCGACAGCCTCGGCGCCGGCTGGCGCGAAGAGGCGCCCCTGCCCGGCGAGCCGCGCACGCAGGCCGTGGCCGTGGCCCTCGGCCACGGCGGTGAGAGCTGCCTTTACGTCTTCGGGGGCTTTGCCGCGGCCGCAGGCGGCCGGCCGGCCTCGCTCTCGCTCACGTCGTTGCGCTACCGCCCCTCGGCCCGCCGGTGGGAGCCGGCAGCCACGCCCGCCACGCCCGACGGCCGGCCCCTATCGCTCGGCGGCGGGGCCGGCCTGGCCCTGGCCGACACGGCTGCCATCTGCCTGGGCGGCGTCGATGGGGACGTCTTCCTGGCCGCCCTCAGGCGCGAGGAACGCCTGGCCCGGGCACGCGCCGCGGGCAACGACAGCCTCGTGGCGGCGCTCGAAGCCGCCGGCCGCCGCTACATGACGCAGCCGGCGGCGTGGTATCGCTTCAACCCCCTCGTCCTGCGCTACTCGGCCGCCCGCGACCGCTGGACCGTCGTGGGCGAAGCCCCGCAGGCAGCACGCGCCGGCGCCGCCCTCACCGGCGACGGCACCACGCTCTACTGGCTCGGCGGCGAACTGAAACCGGGGGTGCGCACGCCCGAGGCATGGCGCATCGACCTGCCCTGAGCCCCCGCCCCTTGGACGAAAATCTTGGAAAAGCGACAAAAACGCCTCCGTTTAACCTTGGAAAAGCGGCAAAAACCACCTATATTTGCCTTGGAAAAACGGCAGAAGCCCAAGAAACGACGGCAACCGCCAAGAGAAAACGACCATGCTCCGTAGAAAAATAGACACGTTCATACGCAATTTTTACAAGACGTCACGCAACGCGCTGCTCGTCACGGGCGCGCGGCAAACGGGAAAGACCTATTCCATCCGACAGTTCGGCAAGTCGTTCAAGAGTTTCATCGAAATCAACTTTGTCGAACAGCCGGAAGCCATCGACGCCTTTAAGGGCGCGCGCAGCAGCCGCGACCTTCTGCTGCGTCTGTCGTCGCTCACGTCCGTCCCACTCATTAAGGGCGAAACGCTCATCTTCTTCGACGAAGTGTAGCTCTGCCCCGACATCGTCACGGCCATCAAGTTTTTGGTAGACGACGGTTCGTACCGCTACATCCTCAGCGGCTCGCTGCTGGGCGTCGAACTGAAAGACCTGCGCTCGGAACCCGTCGGCTACATGGGCGTGAAAGACATGTATCCGCTCGACTTCGAGGAGTTTGTCGGCGCCGTGGGTCTCCATGCCGACATCGTGCAAGCCCTACGCGAAGCTTGGACACAGCGTACGCCCGTCGACCGTTTCGTTCACGAAAAGATGATGGAGCTGTTCCGTCTTTACCTCGTTGTCGGCGGCATGCCGGCAGCAGTGAGCCGATATGTCGAGAGCAACAACTTGCAGGAGGTGATGGGCGTGCAGCAGGACATCATCCGCATGTATAAACGCGACATAGCCCAATACGACCCCGACAACAAACTCTACATCGAAGACATATTCAGCCTCATTCCGCCCGAACTGAACGCCAAAAACAAACGCTTCATCCTGAAACGGCTCAACGAAAACGCCAAATTCGAACGCTTTCGGAACAGTTTTCTGTGGCTCACCAACGCCGGCGTAGCCATTCCCGTCTACAACGTCGAAGAGCCGCGCGCCCCGCTGCTGCTGGCACGATCGCGCAACCTCTTCAAGCTCTTTCAGAGCGACATAGGCCTGCTGGCCTGCCAATATGCCGAGAACATACAGTTGCGCATCATCAAGGGGGACAAAGACATCAACTTCGGCTCCATCTACGAGAACGCCGTGGCCCAGGAACTCGTGGCGCACGGCATCACGCCCTATTATTACAACAACAAAAGACGTGGCGAACTCGATTTCGTCGTCGAGCTGAACGGGAAGGTGCTGCCCATCGAAGTGAAATCGGGCAAGGACTATGAGAGCCACCGCGCCCTTTCCAACGTCATGGCATGCAGCGACTACGACCTGCCGCAAGCCATCGTTTTCAACAACGACAACCTGCACACCGACGGCAAGCTCGTCTATGCGCCCATATACATGGTCATGTTTCTCGAAAGGAGCCATGCTGCCCCGGCCCACTATAAGGTAGATCTGAGCGGTCTGCAATAATCCGCGCGCAACTGCTGCGACGGACAGCCCCCCCGGGACACCATCATCCCTAAAAACAAACACCCAATCATGGAACAACACGCACAAGGGCTCGACATCGTCGTGGCCGACATCACCACGCTCGCCGTCGACGCCATCGTAAACGCCGCCAACAGCTCGCTGCTGGGCGGGGGCGGCGTCGACGGGGCCATCCACCGCGCCGCCGGACCGGAGCTGCTCGCCGAATGCCGCACGCTGGGCGGCTGCCGCACGGGAGAAAGCAAGATGACAGACGCCTACCGCCTGCCTTGCAAGAAAATCATCCACACCGTGGGGCCCATCTGGTATGCCCCAGGCGGCGACAAGGCTGCCCAGCTGGCCTCGTGCTACGAAACGGCCCTGCGCCTGGCAGCCGAAAACGGGTTGCAGAGCATCGCCTTCCCCAGCATCAGTACGGGCGCCTACGGCTACCCCAAGCGCGAAGCCGCCACCGTGGCCCTGCGCACCATCATGCGCCTCACGGCCGACGGGACGTATCGGGGCAAGGTGGTGATCTGCTGCTTTGCCGAACATGTGGCCCGCACCTACCGCGAAGTGGCGGCCGAGCTGACAGGGCATTCTTAGGGAACGAGCAAGGCCGCGGAGACGTGTGCGCTATTTGGCAAACCGTTAAAGCGGACGCACGTCTCCGTCCGCCTTTTAGAGAGATTGGGGCGCGTCAGTGCGGCCTTTCGGCCAATCCATCCCATGGAATTCTGTTTCCATCCCATGGATCGGCCGTTCCATCCCATGGAAATTTCGATCCAAGGCCACTTTTCAGAAGAAAATTGGCTCCGATTTGCGCCATATAGTGGCAAAAAAGGCCCTCTCCGCGTGTTTTGCGGGAGGGCCTTTGACGTTGGTGCCTGAAAACCAAGCGTTTCTGATTTTCGCTCATTTGCGTCCGAGGGAGCAAGTGGCCGAAAATAATCGATTCTCCGTGTTAAAAAACAGCCCCGCAGCGGCTGCGACGCCGCCCCGGAAGGCAGAACCGACGACCCCGCGACGCGAGAGCGCGCCCCTCAGGGCATGACGACCCAGAGGGTGTCGCCCGTGGCCGTGCCCACGCCGTTTGTGGCATAAGGCACCACGAAATAGCGCCCGGGGCGCAGCGGCTGCGTATGGGCCTGGAAGAGGGCGACGGTGTCGGCCGACTGCACTTCGAGACGCAGCGTGTCGTTGCCGTAATGGAAGCCACGCTCGCGCACGCGGCTGTTGGGCGAGGCCGTAACTTCGCCCGTCAGGAGGCACGAGTCGGCCACCACCTGATAGTCGACCATGCGCACCGTGGGCGGCAGGGGCTGCTCGCCCGAACGGTCTTCGGGGTGGCACGCGGCCATCGCGCCGAAGAGGAGAAGAAGGAGGGGGAGATGTTTCATAACGCAACAGGCTTTAAAGATCCAGGCCCCGCCTGCCCCATGCGCAGGGAGAGCAGCCACAGACCGGCGGCCGTGAGCAGGCCGTTGAGCAGGAGGAGCTCGTAGCCGAACGTGTAGCCCCACAGGCGGGGCGCGGCATAGTCGAGCAGGGCGCAGAGCACGGGGGCGGCCAGCGCCACGAGGGGCACCAGGCGGTCGCGCACGCGGCGCCGCGTGTAGAGGCCGAAGGCGTAAAGCCCGAGCAGGGGGCCGTAGGTATAGGACGCCATGACGTAGATGGCGTTGATGACGTTCGTATCGTTGAGGGCGCGGAAGGCCAGGATGCAGGCGAAAAAGGCCAGGGCCATGGCCACATGCACCACGCGGCGCACGCGCTCGGCGCGGGCCGGGGGATAGCCCCGCCGCTCCACGCCGAGCAGGTCGACGCAACAGCTCGTGGTGAGGGCCGTCAGGGCCGAGTCGGCACTGGAAAAGGCGGCGGCCACGATGCCGATGGTGAACGGCACGACCACCCACGTGCCCAGCGCGCCCGAGGCCACGAGTCGGGGCAGCAGTTCGTCGCCCGCGGCGGGGGGCACGATGCCGCGCGCCGAGCAGAGGGCATGCAGCAGGATGCCAAGGAGGAGGAAAAGGAAGTTGACGGGCAGAAACGTGAGGCCATAGGCACACATGTCCTTCTGCGCCTCGCGCAGCGTGCGGCAAGTGAGGTTTTTCTGCATCATGTCCTGGTCGAGCCCGGTCATGACGACGACGATGAACGCCCCGCTCAGAAACTGCCGCCAGAAAGCCTGCGGGCTCTGCGCGTCCCACACGAAGACGTAGCTGTACGGGCTTTCACGCACAAGCTCGACGAGCCCGCCCCACGAAAGGCCGAGCCGGCACACGGCCACGGCGATGACGCCCGCCAGGGCCAGGAGCATGCAGAGCGTTTGCAAGGCATCGGTGCGCACGAGGGTGCGGATGCCGCTGCGGTGCGTGTAGCCCCAGATGAGCAGGAGCACGGCGAGCACCGTCAGGGGGAAGGGGCAGCCCAGCGGGCCGGCCACAAACTGTTGGAGCACGAGGCAGACGAGATAGAGGCGCGCGGCGGCGCCCGTGAGCTTGGAGAGGAGGAAGAAAAGGGCCGACGTGCGGTGCGACGCGGGGCCGAAGCGGGCGCCGGCGTAGGCATAGATGCTCGTGAGGCGCAGGCGGTAGTAGAGCGGCAGGAGGACGAAGGCCACGGCGGCGTAGCCCACGATGAAGCCCATGCACATTTGCAGATAGCTCATGCCCGTCGATGCCACCCAGCCGGGCACGGAGATGAACGACACGCCGGAGATGCTGGCCCCAATCATGCCGAAAGCCACCATCCACCATGGCGACTCGCGACCGGCGCGGAAAAAGTCGTCGTTGCGCCCGCGCCCGCCCTTACGCCGCGACACGGCGAGGAGCAGGGCGAAATAGGCCGCCAGCGTGAGCACCATGAAAAGTCCCGTATCCATGAGCGTCGTCGTTTCTCACCGGTCCGAGGCTCCCTCGCGCCGCAGCACGCCGCGATAGGAGCGGAACAGAAGGGCGGCCGCCGTGAAAAGGCCTACGGAAAAGGCCAGGAAGATGCCGCGGATGCCCAAGTGGAGGGGAAAGCCGAGCAGATAGCCGCAGGGGATGCCCACGCAGAGGTAGCTGAATATGGCTATCCACATCATGGGCAGCACGTGGCCCGTACCGCGCAGGGCGTTGGCGTAGCAAATCTGCATGGCGTCGCTAAACTGATAGATCATCAGGGGGAAAAGCACGAGCAGGGCCATCGCGCGCACGTCGGCGTCGGGGCTGAAGATGGCTATGAGCGACGGCGCGAAGCAGAAGAACGTGAGCGCGGCCAGCACGGCGAGCAGCAGCTCGATGTGGCAGCCGGCGGTCGAGGCCAGGCGCACGCGCTGCCAGTCCTTGACGCCCACGAACGTGGCGATGCGGATGGACATGCCTGCCCCAAAACTATAATAGAACAGGAAGCCCAGCGTGCCGAGCGTCATGATGACCTGATAGGCTGCCAGCTCGGTGGCGCCCAGCCAGCCGGCCATGATGGCGCTGAACGTGAAGGTGCCCGTTTCAACGCCCATCTGCAACGAAACGGGGAGCGACTTGGCCGCCACATAGCGGATGCGTTGCCACGAAAGGCGCGCTGCACGGAAACCGGCCCGATAGGGGGCATAGCGCCGCCCCATCGCCACGAAGCAGACCAGAAGCACGGCCATGAAGAAGCGGGAGAACAGCGTGCTGATGCCGGCGCCGAGCAGCCCCAGCTCGGGAAAGGGGCCCACGCCCCAGATGAGCAGCCAGTTGCCCACGATGTTCAGCAGGTTGCCGGCCAGGAGCGTCCACATGCCGCGCGCCGTGTCGGTGGTGCCGTCGGTAAACTGGCGCAGGGCGTTGAACACCATCACAAAAAACATGGAGATGAGGATGACGACGTAGTAGGGACGCATCTCGGGGAGCAGTTCGGCAGGCTGCCCCAGCCGGTCGAGGAAGAAATAGAGCCCCGTCATGACGGCCATGACGACAGCACAGAAAAGGAAGTTGGACGCGAGGGCGTTTTTCAGCAGGGCCCCGGCCTCGGCACGCTCGCCACGGCCGTAGAGCGCGCCGATCATCGGCGTGAGCCCGTAGGAATAGCCCATGATGAGGAACTGAACGAGATTGAAAACATTCGTAACGAACGAAGAGGCCGCCAGCGCCGTCGTGGAATACTGGCCCACCATCATCGTGTCGGCAAAGCCCAGAATAATGACGCCCAGCTGGCCTACGGCAATGGGCAGGCCCAGGCGAAGCGTCGCCTTATAATGGGGAAGAAGCGTGGAAAAGTTCGATTTCATAACGGCTGCAAAGGTACGCATTTCCGCCCGGCCGGCAAACAGCCGCTCCCGCCGCCCGTACGGGCCCCGTCCCGCCGCGCAAAAGGGGCGAGAGCCCCACCCGCTCCCGCCCCGCTCACGGAAGGACGGCCCACTCTGGCTCACCGCCCGCTCAGCCCGCCGCCGGCACCCGGCCCACGCAAAACCGCCCCGGCCAGCACCTTTTACGACGCGGCCGGAGCGGAACGCACAGGCGCCCCGGCCCCCGGGGCGGGCGGGCGGCGCTAACGCACAGTCCGCCTAATCGACGGGTATGCCTTGTCGCCGCAAATTCTCCAGAACTTGGCGGGCCGGCTCAAATCCGTTGTCGGCGGCTTTGCGAAACCATGCGATGGCGGTGGCACTATTCTGGATGACGCCCCAACCTTTGGCATAGCACATCGCCAAATTATATTGGCCCTGTGGAAAATCTTGCTCGGCAGACTTGGCGAACCAGGCAGCCGCACGCGCAGCATTTTTCGCAACTCCTTTTCCATTCAGATACCGATCGCCCAAATTGCTCTGCGCACGCGCAAGTCCCTGCTTGGCAGCCTTCATATACAGGGAAACAGCTTTGGCGTCATTCTTCTCCACGACCAGGCCCTTCTCGTAAAACACGCCCAAGTCCGATTGCGCCTCGGCATATCCCTGCGCGGCCGACTTGGCAATCCAAGAGACGCCCTTCTCGCTGTCGAGCTCCACGCCCTGTCCGTTCAGGTATAAACAGCCCAAGAAATACTGCGCCTCGGCGTGCCCCTGCTCGGCGGCTTTCGTCAGCCACGCGGCCCCAATGCCATACTGCGACTGATCGATGAAAGCCAACCCCAATATATACTGGGAGTTGGCATCGCCGCTGCCGGCAGCTGTAAACATATTAGCTGCTTGAGCCATCAGATCCTTCTCGACCGGCTCGTCCGTTGAAAGCACCATGGTCTCCAGAGTGTTTTTTGCAAGCTCATGTCCTTGCTCTGCGGCTTTTCGAAGCCATGACACCGCTGCCGAGTAATCCTGAGTAACGCCTTGCCC
>CALUNU010000010.1 GCA_944322095.1 uncultured Alloprevotella sp. | reverse complement strand
CTTGTTCCAACGGACATAAATGCTTTGAGTAATTTCACGATGGGTGGCGCACCATACGTCATGAACTCTTCAACAAAGAATATTGATGGGATAAATTACCGCATCTACACTTCTGGAGCGGTTTATAACAGCGGTGCAACGGTATCTGTCGTTGCATCATAACTAAAAATCACACTATAACAATATGGCTGAAATAGTTAAAGGATGTGTCGTTTTCTTCAGCCGATGGTTCAAATGTATTCTCTACAAGTTCGGGTGGAGAAGAAAAGACCAATGTAATTAACGTGGGCGAAAGTAATACGGTTTTCTATGTTGACGCAAGCAAGGGCGTAACTATTTCCATTGACAACAAGTACAACTTGGAGAAATTGGATGTGTATCGTTCTACTGACACTAACGAACTTACAGTTGACCTCAACTTTGAAGATTTGAAGTATTGCAAAAAGTTAAGTCGGCTCGCTTTGACTTATATGACGCTAACGGGTGACATATCGGCATTACAGAACCTTACGGCACTCACCACCATCGGCTTGGACAGCACGCAGGTAACGGGTGACATATCGGCATTACAGAACCTTACGGCACTCACCACCATCGGCTTGGACAGCACGCAGGTAACGGGCAGTCTGGATATTTTGGCTAACTTGCCGAGTGGACTTACGTTTGATATGGGTAACAACACGCTTAGTGGCGATTACTTCAAGTTCCTTAACGAGCATACAAACTCTGACGTTGTATGTAGCGGAAACTTCAACTACACGACAAAATCTTGGAGTGGAAAATCTTATAGACGCATTGGCGGTGATGATTTTACATGTAATAATCTTGACAATTTCCTTAATGATTTCCAAGTCGTTTCGGTTTCAAGTACAAACAGCTCCGTATCACCGAGTATTACGATGAAAGGCACTCGCACGTCCGCATCTGACGCTGCCGTTTCTGCACTTCAAAGCAAAGGTTTCACCGTTAGTATTACAGAAGCATGAGAAAATCTATAAAACAAAAGAATATGAAGAAACTGACGAAGAAGTACAAGGTGGTTCACGAGGGTAAACAGATGGTTTTGCCTTTGAGACCTGAGGGTGACAACGCGGAGGTGTTCCCGAGCGTGAACGCCACGGCCGTGGAATTTGACTCCTATGAGGAGGCCTTGGCGTACGTAGAGGCCAATGGGCTGGTGTTTGAGGGAGACCAGAATATGGGATAAAATCGATGTGATACGTAGAAATACGTTTGCATGTAGGGGAGTGGGGCTTTCGGGCTTCACTCCCTTTAAGTAAAAACTTATAAGTCATGGCGAAAATAAATTTGGAAACGACAAATAAACTCAGGAGGCTGCTTTCTTCTTGGGCTGTTTTCTACCAGAAAGCCCATACTTTCCACTGGGACGTTACGGGCGAGAACTTCTTGGGATTTCACAAGTACCTCAAACAGATGTACGAGGAAAGCGTGGAGCATTGTGATGAAATCGCAGAGAGATTGAGGCAAATCGGTGAGAGGACTGAACTCACGCTCAACGGTGCATCTTCGGATTCCGTAGTTCAAGACGACAACAGCCTATCGACTGTGAACAAGATTTCGCAGGACTTGATTACTGCAATAGCGCAGCTTACTTCTCTGCAAACGGAAATCTACAACGAGGCAGACGAACAAAGGGACTACGTTACCGCAAACCTTATGACGCAGCTTAGCAAATGGTGCGAGTTCAACAGTTGGTTTTTGGCATCTGTCGCAGGTGAGGAAAACGAAACAAACATGTAGCTTGAAATTATGTTGCCATAAAATTTGAGTTGCCAAGTGCCGACTGGATGGGTGTTATTATGCCAGAATGATAATCCTATTCCAGTCGGTTTTATATTAGGAGAAAGTCTGTAAAAGGCATGAGGTTTTCCTACACCAAAATTTACCTCCTTTCAGCATCCTTTATACCGGCTTTCTTCCCATATAATGAATAAAACGAGGTGGCATTTGGTTATCTTATCTAAGATAACTACCTTTGTGCGGTAACTATACAATGCAAGAAGTGAATTTTAATCGCAAAATATGTCTTAAATGGTTAGGGCCAATCGGTTGGTTTTTATTAGGAGGATTTTGTGGGTGCAGTAGTATCATTTTATGGTACTGTTTATCCGGCACAACTTTGAAAGCCCAAGATTCTTATGACCCGTGGGATATTGCAGTTAAGTTGTTTCAAATTATTGGTTCCATAGGAACAGTCTTAGCTGTAATTGTCGCTTTAACAAAAGAAGCTATAATGAAATGGCTATATTCTCCGTCATTAACAGTATCTTTAATAGATAATGGGGTCACTGAAAATGTTTCGGAGAATCAAAGAGTACCAGAAGCAAATTCTTTTGAATGTTTTGCAAACATTGACAATAAAGGAAGTTTGGCGGCTTTAGGATGTAGGGTGTACATCAGTGATGTTAAATATGGAAAATCAAAGGCTAATATAAAATCTATTAAACATTCAGGAGGAAAACAGTTATGGTGGACTTCAACAATGGTAGATATACCGATAGGCATACCAAGTAAGATTAGACTATTTGAAATAGTAAATCCTAATAGCGTCGGTACTCCGGGAAAAGAGGTGGTGGCAAATCCTAAAATATCCTTTAATAGTTTAGACCTGAAAAAGAATTGTCTGGAGAAAGGGTGTTGGGAAATAGAATACTATATTAGTTGCAAGAATGGAAATGCTTCTAAGTTTGTTCTAAATGTGGAATGGACAGGTGAGTTTAAAAGTCGTGCAACAGATATGGCGGAGGTGTTAAAAGTTCAAATTGAAGAAAAATGAGAAGATTATTTATAATCATATTAGAGCCTAATGTAGATGCGTCTATTGTCAGAACCCGAATTGCAGAATTAGGAGACCATTACATTGTTTATGGGAATCAGTATTTTGTATTGGCTAACTTTGACAATGCACAAGCTGTTTATGAAAGTGTTGTTCGTAATGATGATACTCCAATAGGTATTGTGGTGTTATGCGTAGATGCAGAGACCTTAACATATTGGGGATATTCAGACAAAGGGTTGTGGGAATGGTTAAGGTCACACAACATACAATAACTACAAAAGGCGGTTAAGATATTCCTCTGACCGCCTTTTTTCTTGTCAAGTGCAACAAAGTATATAAATCTTCTTCACTTTCCAATAGTCATTTGTCCTATCTGTATTTAGCGGACGGAAAGATTTCGGGGGACGTATCATCCTTGTCTTCAATTTCGACACTTTCCGGATTAGAACTTCGAAACGTTCTTGTGTCAGGGGAATTGTCGAATCTAAACGAATCGTTGAAAGACCTTAATTACATAATTGTACATGATTGTCCGATTACTTGTAATTTAGACTCCTTGCGAATAGGTAAAGAGACTACCAGCTTTGTTGTTGAGGTGGAAAGTGTTACGGGGGATTACTTTACTTTCTTGTACAATCACAGTGGCGCAAACGATATAATTTGTACGGGTTCATTCACCTACAGCACAAAAGAATGGGCCGGGAAGAAATATACAAATGTCGGGGGTGCCGATTTTACTTGCGTCAACCTTGATTCGTTTTTGAACGATTTCCAAGAAGTAGACAACACCACGAATGGAAGTATCACCATGCTCGGCACGCGCACCACGGCGTCCGACGCGGCTATCAGTACGTTGCAGGGCAAGGGTTTCACGGTGACGGTTCCGGCGGCCACGGATGCTGCTTCGGTGATGACGATGGCAGCGAACAGCGTAGAGAACTTCGGCATTGCTTACCAAGGCAAGACGCTGATTGTTGAACCTGTAGACCTGTCGCAGCAGCAGATTTACCCGGCCGAGGGCGTGACGGTGATGAAGTTTGCCACCCGGGAGGAAGCCGAGGCTTACATCAAGGAGAACGGGCTGGAATATCACCCCGAATAGCATTTAATCCTAAGTTTTGATTTGAGAGTGAGGCTTTATATGACGGATTTACTTCCCAATGGGAAAATACAACTTTGCCATAAGTTCATCTGAAACACGCTTATTCCACCAGTTGCCACGTTCTGACCATTCATAACAGACACGGCAATCATTGAGTGGCAAGCCGAATTCATCTGCTACTCTCTGTAATTCACGTTTTACCTTTATGGGGTCAGTATGTAGTCTTTTCTTTTCCATTCTTCTGTTTCTATTATAACACCTTGCTAATAAATAAGCGGCTTATGATATTATAAGTAAAGGCTCATTTTCTGAGAGTTGGATAAATACCATGAAAACCGTATCGTGGGCATAGAATATCTGCGATTTCATTGGTAAGACTTCCATATTTCTTGCAATATAGCACTAATAGCCTTTCATCCATAATATCAAGATTGTGTTCTTTGGAAAGTCCTTGTAATCTACTTTCGACAAGTTCAAGCGTTAGTTTTTCCATATCATTTCTTTTAATAAACGTTGCAAAAAAATAATCATAGAATTATATAAGATGGAAATAAAAGAGTTACAACAAATTGGGGAAGAAGTCTATAAAAATAAGCCATCTGCATATCAGCATAAAGGGGATATGGAACTGTTAGAATGGCATATTGAAGCAATGAATAATCTTATCAAGGCTGGTAGAATTCATTATATAAACCCAACTCTAACAGATGCAGAAATTTTGAGTATTGTCATTCTTGAGGGTTTTGGAAGTTCACAACTTATACAAACACCGCTTTATGACCCAACAAAATTAAACGCCTTAAAGAAAGCATTAATAGAGAATTTAGATAGCGCATTGAAAAAAGTTCCTGCTAACACCCATTCTGTATTATATGCTAACGATGGCTATTTAAGATACGATTATAAGGTAGGAGATATTTTCACTGTTATGGGATTTTTCACTTCATCAAAAGATGATTTTGATAATGCTACTCAAATTAAATGGGTAATTAAACCGCTACCGCAAAGTAAAACAAAAGCTCATGAAATATATCGTATTTATAATCATGGTGATAATCTTCCGTTTCCTGAATGGCAGGTAGAGTTTGAACGCGGTACCAGATTTAAGATAACTGATATAAAGAAAGAAAATGGATATGATGTTATCCATATTGAAGAACTACCATAAAATTTTTGTCACGTAGCAAGCTAAAAAAGGAAATTCAAATCATAAAGCCATCACCATTATCACCGCCACACCCTAACCCGAAATAAACTTTGTTATAGATAAAGCCCCGTGCCACGCTTATCTTCCAGTCACGCCACTCTTTTCTTAACCCTCTGTATTCCACTGGTAAGTCACGTGACGTATGCTTGGAAAGTTTGCCGTGGCACGTTGTTTTGCTGTGGTAGAATTTAGGGTAATGTCGTATATAGTCACCAATTATTATATAAACGCCCACTCGCGCCTTCGGCAGTCGGCAGGGCATTCCCGTGCCGGAGCCCGGGATGCCTTGCAGTGCCCTGTATTTGCTTGTGCCGGGTGTGCCTCGTTGCGACCGCCGTGCTATGCCATATCACGGCAAAGCAACATAACTTAAAATCTCACGAATAAACATGTTAATCCGCGTTAAATTTTCGGGGGGGGGTAAAAATCTACCCTCCATTCCGAAAAAATATGACTTTTGTAACCGGAAATAAACAAATTAAGCCTATATTTGCATCGATTTCGAAGCCTGATAAAGTTTGACCGTAACGTAACGATATGAGGACGAGAAGTCGAAATGGTTTTCTAACTGTTTGGAAATCGGGAGGTTAAGCTCCTTTCGATGTCCCCAAGGAACGGCCTTTTTCTAACTTTGGAAATCAAGCAACACCCTCAGGAAACACCGAAATGGTTCGCACTGCGCGTCACCTACGGCCGTGAGCTTCAGGCCCACGACGCTTTCGGCTTGCTTTCCATCCCCTCGTTCGTTCCGATGCGCTACGAATATGTCGTCCGAAACCATAAAAAAGAGCGGAAGCTCGTGCCTGCCGTGAGCAACCTCGTGTTTGTCCGCACGCAAAAAGCCGTGCTCGACCATTTGAAACACACGTCGCTGCCCTATCTGCGCTACATCATGAAGCACGACAGCGACTTTTCGACGCCGCTCACCGTGCGCAACGACGACATGGAGAACTTCATCCGCGTGGCCCGCCAGGTGGAAGAAGACATCCGCTACATCAACCCCGACGACTACGACCTGAAGGCCGGCGAGCGCGTGCGCGTCATCGGAGGCCCCTTCGTGGGCACCGTCGGCACGCTGGTCAAGGTGCGGGGCGCCCGCTCCAAGCGCGTGGTAGTAGAGCTCGAAGGCGTTCTGCACGTCGCCTCCACCGCCATCCCCGTCAACTGGCTCGAACGCTGCCCCTGAGGCATCGCATCCACCGGACGCACCCCGCCACGGAGCCGTTTGGCAGGAGCAACACGACGCACACCTTATTATATATAGGAAAGTCCGACCATTTGCACAAGGAACGCACCGCCACCGGGCCTGCGGCCCGCGAGGTAGGGCCGTTGCAAAATGCAGCACGGCGCACCAACCAAACTGAACGAACGACAACGACCGCCTCGCCCGCGAGGCCGAACCTCTCACCCGCAAGTGCGCCCCGCCGGGCGCCGAAGGCTATGAATACATCCGCACGAAACCTGCGGAAAAGACGTTAAGAAACCATTTACATTAAACATAATGCCCGTACTCCTACGCATGCTTGTTATGGCGCGGGGCGGGGCTGAAATTCACATGGAACTGCTGACCATCCTGCTGGGCTTCCTCATCAGCGCGGGCCTGACGGCGCTCATCATCCCGCGCATCATCCTCATCTCCTACAAGAAGCGGCTCTTCGACGAGACGGGCGGGCGCAAGGTGCACACCGGTGCCGTGCCGCGGCTGGGCGGCGTGGCTTTTACGCCCTCGGTGATCATCACCGTGGCGCTGCTGGCCGGGCTCGAAGCCGCCGTGTCGCCCGGCGGGAGCTTTGCCGGCCGCGGCGACGTGTCGCTGGCCCTCTGCCTCTCGGCCATCACCATGCTCTACCTCGAAGGCGTGGCCGACGACCTGGTGGGCGTGGGCTATAAGGCCAAGTTTGGCATGCAGATCCTCTCGGCAGCCATCGTGGCCGCCTCGGGCATCTGGATGAACGACCTGCACGGCCTCTTCTCGCTGCATGCGATATCGCCCTGGGCGGGCTATCCGCTCACCGTCGTGCTGCTGGTATTCGTCATCAACGCCGTCAACCTCATCGACGGCATCGACGGGCTGGCCTCGGGCCTCTCTTCGCTGGCCCTGTTCTTCCTGGGCTGCCTCTTTGCCTCGCGCGGCGACACGCTCTGGGCCGTGCTCGCCTTCACCACGCTGGGCACGCTCGTCCCCTTCTTCTGCTACAACGTCTTCGGCCGCCCGGGCGGCGGGCGGAAAATCTTCATGGGCGACTGCGGCAGCCAGACCATCGGTCTGCTCTTAGGGCTCCTCTGCGTGCGCTTCTGCATGACGGGCGAGTGCGCCCCAACGGCCGTGGCGACGCCCAACCCGCTGGCCGTGGTGTTCTCGCTGCTCATGGTGCCCTGCCTCGACGTGCTGCGCGTCATGCTGGGCCGCCTGCGCCGCGGGAAGAACCCCTTCCTGCCCGACAAGACGCACATCCACCACAAGTTCCTGGCCCTGGGCATGAGCCACCGCACGGCCCTGGTGGTCATCCTCTCCATCGCGGCCTTCTTCGCCCTCTTGAACCTGGGCCTCGCCCCCCTACTGGACATCAACCTCGTCCTGCTGGCCGACATCGCCGTCTGGACGGCCATGAACATCTGGCTCTCGCGCCTCATCGAGGCGCGGCGCGCACGCTTGGAGAAGGAGCAGGCCTTACGACCGAACGAATTTAACACAAAATAAACGATGAAAACCGTCATGCTCGTTTTCGGAACGCGGCCCGAGGCCATCAAGATGGCCCCGCTGGTGAAGGAGTTCCAAAAACACGCGGAGGCGTTCCGCACGCTGGTGTGCGTCACCGGCCAGCACCGCGAGATGCTCGACCAGGTGCTGCGCATCTTCGGCATCCACCCCGACTTCGACCTCGACATCATGAAACAGGGGCAGGACCTCTACGACGTCACCTCGCGCGTGCTGCTGGGCATGCGCGACGTGCTGGCCCAGGCCCGGCCCGACGCCGTGCTCGTGCACGGCGACACGACCACCAGCACGGCGGCGGCGCTGGCCGCCTTCTACGCCCGCGTGCCCGTGGGCCACGTCGAGGCCGGGCTGCGCACGCACGACATTTACAGCCCCTGGCCCGAGGAGATGAACCGGCAGCTCACGGGGCGCATCGCCACGTGGCACTTCGCACCAACGCCCCTGAGCCGCGCGAACCTGATGGCCGAGGGCGTGGCAGGGGAGAACATCGCCGTGACGGGCAACACCGTCATCGACGCCCTCCGCAGCGTGACGGAACGCATCGGCAGCGACAGAGAGCTCGCCGGCGCGCTGGCCGCCGAGCTGCACGCCGCGGGATACGACACGGCACGCCTCGACGCGACGGGCCGCAGGCTCGTGCTCGTCACCGGACACCGGCGCGAAAACTTCGGCGAGGGCTTCCTCAACATCTGCAACGCACTGCGCGACCTCGCCCTGCGCTACCCCGCGGTCGACTTTGTCTACCCCCTTCACCTGAACCCCAACGTGCGGCGCCCCGTACACGAGGTCTTCGGTGGACCGGGACGGCAGCCCGGGAACGTCTTCTTCATCGAGCCGCTGGAATACCTCTCCTTCGTCTGCCTCATGGAGCGCGCCCACATCGTGCTCACCGACTCGGGCGGCATCCAGGAGGAGGCCCCCGGCCTGGGCAAGCCCGTGCTCGTCATGCGCGACACTACCGAGCGCCCGGAGGCCCTCGAAGCCGGCACCGTGCGACTCGTGGGCACCGACTACGGGAAAATCACCGCGGAAACCGCACGACTGCTCGACGAACCGCAGGCATACGCCGAAATGGCCCACGCCACCAACCCCTACGGAGACGGACACGCATGCCGACGCATCGTGGAGTTTATGAAAAAAATGTTTCCTTGATTGTTAAATGAAAAAGAAGGTAGGCATTTTAACTTGGCACTATTATCCCAATTTTGGGAGCGCTTTGCAAGCATATGCGTTGTATTCGTATCTGAATATTCACGGATGTGAAACTTTTATTATTAATTATGTAGTGGGCAAACGGCCAGCATTATGGAAAATCAGGTTATTTGCGAGCTTTTTTGATGCTTTAATTCCGCGTGTTTTAAGTTCGAAAATCCATTATCGCTTTTTGAATTTTGAGCATAAGTATCTAAAAGAGACTCAATTGGTGCGGACTTATGAGGATTTAGAATATGTAGTTCGTTCTTTTGATACTGTAATTTGCGGGAGCGACCAGATTTGGGCGCCAAACGTGTTGAACGAGAACTATCTTCTTCCATTCGTTCCAGACAATATACGGAAAGTTTCTTATGCTGCCAGTATAGGTCTGCCCACTATTCCTAAGGACAAACGAGTATTATATAAAAAATCGCTTTCCCGCTTTTTCGCAGTTTCTGTGCGTGAAAGGCAAGGGCAGGAAATCTTGAAAAACGAAATAGGCATTTCTTCGACGGTCGTTTTAGACCCTACTTTATTGCTTGACCGTAAGGAATGGTTGAGCATTGCCCGGTATAGATGTCATACGCCCTATATACTCTGTTATTTTTTGGGTCGGAATAGGAATCACCGGCAAATGACGCAAGAATTTGCACAGAAAACCCGGCTTCCGGTGCTTTGTCTGTCGCGCTTTCCCGAAGACAAAACATGGGGCTGGAATGTAGATGAAGATGCGGGGCCTCAGGAGTTTGTGGGATATGTCGACAACGCTTCTTATGTCATAACAGATTCTTTTCATGGCACTTGTTTTTCCATCAATCTGGGTAAGGATTTTTATGTGGTCAACCGTTTTACGCCCGAGGATCCTATCAATCAAAATTCCCGCATTGCCAATATCTTGTCGCTCTTCGGTTTAGAGAACCGGCTTATCGACAAAATTCCAGGTGACGTTACGAGCATAAATTATGGAGTTGTGCAGGAACGACTTCATGAAGAACGGGAAAAGTCCCATTGTTTCTTACAACAGTCAATAGGTTTGGGATAAATATGGAGCCGATAGGAAGTACCGTAAAGAATAGCATGATATGGGTGTTCATGGAAAGGTTTGGTACGAAAGGGGTACAATTCCTTTTGCAGCTCATATTGGCCCGTATTTTAGTGCCTGAGGATTACGGGCTTTGCGCTTTGCTATTAGCTTTCATCAATATCGCCACCGTTTTTATCGACAGCGGCTTGCCTTCAGCGCTTATTCAAAAGAAAGATTGTAATTCGCTCGACTTTTCTTCCGTTTTCTGGGTCAGTCTCCTCATTGCCGTGTTGGCCTATATCGCCCTTCTGTTCGGTGCCGACGGTATTGCGTCTTTTTTTAATAATGAGAAACTTGCTCCAGGTCTGCGTGTCATTTCCATAATGCTACTGCTTGGAGTATTCAACTCTGTGCAATTGGCATTTATGAAAAAGAAAATGCAGTTCAAGAAGCAGTTCAAGGCCAATATCTCAGGAGTAATCGTTTCTGCCATTGTTAGCGTGATACTTGCGCTGCGGGGATTTGGAGTTTGGGCCATCATTTATCAATATATCATCAATCGCGTCGTTGTCACACTGGTACTCAGCTACTATGTACGCTGGTTTCCGCGTTGGGAATTCTCTTTGGAGCGTCTTAAAGGGCTTTTTTCTTTCGGCTGGAAGTGTATGGCCACGTCATTTCTCTCTACTGTCGTCACGGACATTTATACAACAGTCGTCGGAAAGTTTTTTACAAAATCGCAGCTCGGCGTTTACGACACGGGCAATCGTATTCCCGCTACTGTCTCCGAGACTTTTACCTCCTCATTGGGTGTCGTGCTTTTTCCTGCCTTTTCTCTTTTACAGGACAACCGAGGTGCCTTGAAAGGATACGTTCAGAAATCTAACCGCATCAGTACATTCCTAATGTTTCCCTTGATGTTCGGACTTGCTGCCGCAGCTGATTCCCTGGTACGCCTTGTGCTGACCGACAAATGGGCTGGTGCCGTTGTTTTTCTGCAAATAGCCTGCTTCCTTTATGCGTTTTACCCCTTGCATATTGCCAACATACAGGCCATCAACGGATTAGGGCGGAGTGACATTGCCTTGAAAAACGAATTTATGAAGAAGGTAGTCGACCTTTCCTTTCTTGCGCTGATGGTTCATTTCGGGCTGATTTGGGTAGCCTTGGGCCGTGCGCTCACTTCTGTCATATCTCTTTGGATTAATATGCGTCCCAATAAGAGAATGCTCAATTATTCTACTCACGAGCAGCTGGCCGACATTCTTCCATCGCTCGTTATCGCCGTGATAACGGCCGCTGTCATGTATTTCCTTCACGTGTATTTTCATTTTGTTCCCGTTCTGATGCTGCTTGTCCAGTGTGTGGCGGGGCTGGTGGTCTATGCAGGCCTTTCCTATGCCTTCAACCGTTCCACCTTGCGGATGGTAATTCAATCAATTCTGAAGAAAAATGGCCATTGAGAAGATAACCGATTTTGAGAAGTGCTGCGGATGCGGCGTCTGCGCAGCCCTTTGTCCCAAGCAGTGCATCACCATGGAGCCCGGCGCCGAGGGGTTCCTTTATCCCCATGTCGGAGCGGATTGCATTGAGTGTGGGCTCTGCCAGAAGAATTGTCCCGTCAATAAAGATGTGGATGATGCAGAGTCTTATCCCCGTCGCGTCTTTGCCTGCCGGAACCTCGACCGCGATGTGCTCTTTCAGAGTTCCTCCGGCGGCTTCTTTTTCGAGATTGCCCGCGAGGTCATTGCCTGCGGCGGCGTTGTTTTCGGTGTGGTGTTCGATGCCGGCAACCGTGTGGTCCATGCCAAAGCCGAAACACTCGAAGCCCTGAGAGCCATGATGGGTTCAAAATATGTGCAGAGCGACAAGCGCGGCGTGTGGCCGGAAGTGAAAGCCGCCTTGCAGACTGGCCGCAAGGTGCTCTTCTCGGGAACGCCTTGCGAGATTGGCGCCCTGCGCGCTTTTCTCCGCAAAGACTACGACAACCTGCTCTGCACCGATTTCATCTGCATGGGTACGCCATCGCCGGCGGTCTTCGCGCGCCATCTCCACGACCTGGAACAACGTTTTGGGGCCCCTGCCGCCAGCATCAGCTTCCGCAACAAAAAATACGGGGCATACACACACTCTCTCTCCATAACTTTTGCCAACGGCAAGAGTTATTTTCGTCCGCAGTATGCCGAGCCCTACGTCAAGAGCTTCCATTCGCGCATATATCTGCGGCCGTCGTGCCATCACTGTTCATACAAACAGGCTTTCCGCCTTTCCGACATCACGATGGCCGACTTCTGGGGCCTGACCTCTACGGACATTCCGCTCACGATGGCGGGTGGCGTCTCCATGGTCATTGTGCATTCCGCCAAGGGCATGAAATATTTCGATAAGGTTAAAGGTCGCTTTACCTGCTACGAGACCGACATGGCCACCGCCCGTCGCGTGCAGCCCATGCTGACGGCTTCCTGTGCGCCGTCTCCCGTGCGTGAGGCTTTCTTCCGCGATTTCAGGGAGCGGCCCGACGCGCCTTTTTCCGGGCTCATCGGCCGTTATGAGCCCATCCCGCTGCGCGACCGCTTGCGGGCGCGGCTGAAAACGCTGACGGGCCTGCGCCGCCTCGTGCAGGGGCTGAAGCGCCGTTTTCCCGCACTTCGCCATATGTAATTCTAATCAACAGGGATTTATGAAATATTTCTGCATCTTCATGCGGGCCGGTTTTTACCGTCCTTCAGATCATACGATTTCCATCGGCGGCGTGCAGACGTATGTCTACGACCTTGCCCGCCTGGCGTTGTCGTTGGGATACGCTCCGCTGGTCGTCGAGATGAATAACGATGGCAGGGAGGCCCGCTACGAGTTAGACGGCATCCAGATACAACAGGTCAGTGTCCCTGGGAAGCACTATTTCCAGCGTTGCTTTGACCGCGTTTACCGGCAGCTGGCCGCCCCCGGCAATATCTACGTCATCGCCACCGACCAGCTCTCCATCCGCTGCATGGCGCCGGGTGTCGTGGCCATCCAGCACGGCATCGCTTTCGACGAACCCATCGACAAGTGGTACGCCCCGGCTTTGAAAATGCTGAAATGCTGGCGCAACGTGCAGCGCGTGGCCATGGTGCCCCATATGGTGTGTGTTGACTATAATTTCTACAATTGGTACCGTACGCTCTCCACCGTCACGCCGCGGCATACGCTCACGGTAATCCCCAACTATGCGCAGGGCTGCATCTCCGAAGCCGAGCTGTCTGAAAAGCTTGCCCGCACGCGTCGGCGCCGCGTCCTCTTCGCCCGCCGTTTCGTGGAACACCGCGGGGCACTCCTCTTCGCCGCAGTGGCCCGCCGCCTGCTCCGCGAGTTCCCCGACGTGGAAATCACCTTTGCCGGCCGCGGCCCGCTGGAAGAGCGGCTGCGCGCCCTCTTCGGCGGCGATGCCCGCGTGGTTTTCACTACGTATGAGGCGCGCGAAAGCCTGAGTTTCCACCGGCAGTACGACATCTCCGTCATTCCCACGGTTTATTCCGAGGGTACGTCGCTCTCCCTGTGCGAGGCCATGTCGGCCGGTTGCTATTGCGTGGCCAGCCATGTGGGCGGAATGACCAACATCCTGCTTGATGGTTTCAACGGACGCCTTGTTCCTCCTGAAGAAGCAGCCGTCTACGAGGCCCTCCGCGAGGCCATGGTCGGCCCCGAAGCCGCTTTCCGGGACGTTTGCCGCAATGCCTATCTCTCAGCCCGCACGGCTTTCTCTAAAGAAAAATGGCAGAGCCGCTGGACGCGTGTCATCCAAAACTTAGCAGACGATGAACGAGCATAAAACACCGCACCCCACCATTTCCCTTATCATCCCCACCTACAATCGGGCCGAGACGTTGCGGCGGACGTTTGCATTCCTGGCAAAGGCGGAGGAGGGGCCCGAGGAGGTCATCGTCGTCGACCAGTCGCGCGACGAGGCCGTGGCGGGGGAAATCCGCGCGCTGTGCGAAGGAGCGCCGTTTGCTGCGAGGTATGTTTTTCAGACCGTTGCATCTTTGACGATGGCGCGCAACCGCGGGATGGCCGAAGCCGGGAGCGACGTCCTTCTGTTCATGGACGACGACGTCGACGTGGCGCCCGGGACGTTCCGGCAGCTCCGCCTGCTGTTTGCCGACGAACAGCTGGCGCTGGCCGGCGGGCTGGATAAGCAGACGGAATATACGAATTCGCCGGCGGGATATTTTTTCGGTAAGTCGTCATGGCGCAAGCGTGGCATCGGCCATGTGACGTCGGGCAT
This sequence comes from uncultured Alloprevotella sp., assembly GCA_944322095.1. GTDB lineage: Bacteria > Bacteroidota > Bacteroidia > Bacteroidales > Bacteroidaceae > Alloprevotella. The sequence goes on along the minus strand of CALUNU010000010.1, from coordinate 60,849 downwards.
GTACGGCCGTTTCCCGCTGCGGTGCAGCGAGCAGACGCCGACGGAGTGGGCCATGGGCTTCTTTTTCGCCGTGCGCCGTTCGTGCGTGGAGCGATGGAGGCTGCGCTTCGACGAGCATTTCAGCTCGTATGCCTACGCTGAGGACCTGGCTTTCACGGCCGAGTTCTGCCGCCGGGCGCGGCAGGAGGGGCTGCGCTGCGTGATGTCGTCGCTCCTGGTGGTCGACCACCGCTATTCGCAGGAGTTTCGCGTGCCCTCATCGCGTGCCACGCTCATGATGGTGCTCCACCGGGCCTACATCCGCCACCGGCTCTTCCCCGGTTCGCTGTGGCGGGCTGCCATGGTACATTGGAGCAATATGGGCGACTTCGTACTGCGCCTTTGCCGCCGTCAGCGTCCGGCTGATGTGGTGCGGGCCGAACTGTTCTACTGGCGCCACCGCCGCAGCGTGCTGCGGGGCGACTTCCGTTACGACGAATTTCTGAAGAAAGCATGAAACGCATCAGCATTATCACCTACCACCGCGCGGACAATTACGGTTCCGTGCTGCAGGCTTTCGCGCTCTCCCGCACCATAGCGGCGATGAGTCGGGAAATGAAAGTTCAGGTGCTCGATTACAGCAACGCCGGCCAGCAGGCTATCTACCGCCTGCGCCAGCCCGTGCGCGGCGTGATGGACGTGGCCCGCATGGCCCAGACGCTGGTCCATCTCGGGGCGCTGCGCCGGAAGCGGCGGCGCTTCGAGCAGTTCCGCCGGGACTATCTGCCTCTCTCGTCTTATGTCGGGAGCGACGCCAGCCGCCTGCCGGATCTGACGGCAGAGGATTTCGCCGTGGTGAGCGGGAGCGACCAGATATGGAACGTGCGCACGTATGATTATGACGACAATTACATGCTGCGCTTCGTGCGTCCCGGCACGCGCAAGGTGGCTTATGCGCCCAGCCTGGGCCTCTCGTCCTTTACGCAGGAGGAAGAAGACGTTCTGCGCCGCAATCTGGCGGACTACGACGCCCTTTCCGTGCGTGAGCAGGCGGGTGCCGAAGTTTTGCAGCGCGTGCTCGGCCGCGAGGTTCCCGTTGTGCTCGACCCCGTTTATCTTTACTCTGTGCAAAAGTGGCGTGATCTGGCCGGTATGGGGCAGGCCAGCCTGCCCCAAGGAGGATACCTCCTTGGTTATTTTATCGCGGATATTGCCGGGATGCGCGATTTCGCTCAGCGGATGGGCCGTGCGATGGGGCTGCCCGTGGTGACACCAGTGAAGAACCTGCATGATGTGGGGCGGCCGTTCCGCCGTGCTTATGATGCCGGCCCGCTGGAATTTCTGCAACTCATAACCGGAGCACGAGCCGTTGTGACCGACTCGTTCCACGCCGTGTCGTTTTCTCTTTTGCTGCACAAGCCGTTTTGGGTGTTTACCGAAGAGGGTGAGGCAGGCTTGCAGAAGCCTAACAGCCGCATCGAAAACATATTGGGCCGCGTGGGCCTCCTGCACCGCCGCCTGACGGCTGCCACGGCGGCTGAATGTGACGTTGCGGAGGAGGTAGACTTCGCAGCCGCAGACGACGTGTTGGCCGGGCTGCGCCGGGCGTCGCTGGACTATCTTGGACACGCATTATCCGTAGATTAAGGCTATGGTCGATTTGGTGAAAAGTCTTGAAACCTGCTGCGGCTGTGGTGCTTGTGCGGCCGTGTGCCCTCACGGGGCCATCACGATGCGCGAGGATGCCGACGGTTATGTTTATCCTGAGGTGGACTCCGGGCGATGCGTCGACTGCGGGGCCTGCCTTTCGGCCTGTCGTTTTACGACAGCCGAAAAACGCCAGCCGGCCGCGGTTTATGCCGCGCAATGGAGGCGTCCCGAGCTGGCCGGCTGCGCTTCGGGCGGTGTCTTTTCCGCTCTGGCAACGCAGACGTTGGCAGCGGGGGGTGTAGTGTTCGGTTGCCGCATGCAGCCCGAGGATCAGTGGCATCCTGTGTTGTGCAAGGCGGAACGCCCTGAGGAGCTGAACCTCCTGCGTGGCTCGAAATATGTGTGGAGCTCCACGGGCACGGCCTATCGCGAGGTGCGCGACGCGCTGCGCTCGGGGCGCAGCGTGCTTTTCTCCGGTCTGCCGTGTCAGGTGGCCGGGCTGAAAGGCTTTTTGCGGCGCGATTATGAAGGGCTCGTTACGGTGGACATCATTTGCCACGGCACACCGCCGCCCCGTCTCTTTGCAGCCTATGTGGCCGAGCTCGGGCGTCGGCGTCGGGGGCGGATGCACGACTTCCGCTTCCGCGTGAAGGAGCGCGGGTGGGGACTTTATTATTATTATTATTATTACTGGCAAGGCGATAAGCTTAAAAAACGTTGTCGCGAATACACGCGATCGGTTTTTTACCGCCTGTTTCTTTCCTCAACCCTCTATCGGCCGTCGTGTTATGCCTGCCCCTTTGCCGGCCGTGGGCGGGTGGCCGACCTGACGATTGGCGACTGCTGGGGCATCGGCCGTGAGCACCCGGAGCTTGACCGTGAAAAGGGCGGTCCCATGAGCTTTCGTGAGGGCGTCTCGTGCGTGCTGGTGAACAGCCCGGCCGGCCGGCGTCTGCTGGAAGCAGCTGCCGGAGAGCTGGAAACGGCCGAGGTGACGTATGAAAGCGTGGCGCGCTACAATCAGCAACTGAACCACCCTTCGCCCCGTCCTGCTGCGCGCGAGGCTTACCTGGCGGCTTTCCGTCACGGAGGCTGGCGTGCCGTGGAGCGGACGTTCTTGCGCAGGCAGTGGTATCCGCTCATGAAAGAATATGTGAAAAAGGGCCTGTTGTCCTTGAAAATCGTGAGACGGTGAGCTCATAGGGCTTTTCCCGTCCGACATTGTGTTTACTCTATGACAGAAAGAAATTTCAATGCCTTCTGGTATAAGCTGTATGTGCTGTGCCTGCCGTTCGGACGGCTGATAGAGCTGCCTTTCGGCAATACGGTCAACGGCATCTTGGGGCAGCTCAGCACGAGCGTGATGCTCGTGGGTGTAGCGTGCCTGGTGGTGCAGGGGCACTTCCGGCTGGCACGCCGCGTGGGGCTGTTGTTTCTGTTTTGGCTGTTTATGGCGGTCTATTCGCTGGCGGCATCGTGCGTGCTGACCTTTTCACTTTTCAACCCGGTGGAAAGTCCGATGTATACGTGCCTGGGAGACATCGTGCTCTACTTCCTGGCTTTTCTTTCCATTTGGTACAACTGGTATAACCTCTCGCATGCGGTTTCGTTCCGTTCGCTCTACCGGGTGTTCAACTGGCAGCTGCCCATCCTGCTCGTCGTGGGCTATCTGCAGCTGGGCACGATGCTGGGCGTGGGGCCGTGCGTAGGGGCGTATACCGCGCTCTCGTCGGTGTTGGCGCTGGTGCCGCCGGAATATCTTTGGGAGGTGAACCGGGGCGTGACGATGTTCGGATCCGAACCGGCCTCGGCGTCGATATTGTGTGCGCTCGTCATTCCTTATGTAATGTCGAGAATTGTTAATTCCGGGGGTGGTAGACGCTTATATTTCTTAATCGTTTTATTGCTCTTCGGCTTTTTGATGCTGCTTTCGGGGAGCAGCAGCGTGCTTGTGCAGTTTTTGGTGGCTGTCGTGCTCTTTGTGTTGGCATCTGTCGGGTTCCGCCTTGGCAAGCTGTTTTATATAGGCAGTTTCCTTGTGGGACTTTTCATAGCTGTGGGCTATACGGCGGGATGGGGTGAGAAAGTGGAGGTGACCGACCGGGAATCGCTTGAATATATCGTAGTGGGAAAAGCCTTAGACCGCGAAAATATGAGTACGGCCATGCGGGCGTCCACCGTAATAAACGATATGAAAGTATTCCTCGACCATCCCGTCACGGGCGTCGGCAACGGCAATCAGGGCTTCTGGTTCAAGGAAAACACGCCCTTTTGGGTGCGGGCCTCGGAAGAGGTGCAGGAGATCTTCTCCGGGCGGAAAGGTATAGCCAACGGTGGCGGCAATTTTTTCCCGGCCTACGTCTCGGGCTTCGGGCTGATAGGCATTTTTATGCTGCTGGCTTTCGTCGTGCGCTATCATCGCTATTATAAAACCTCGGTCTTGGCCGACGACGAGACGCTGCGCCTTTGCTTCGACATCGGGGTCGTCCTGTTTCTCTTCACGTCGTGGTTCTCCGTAGGCCTCAAAAACAACGAGACTATGCTGTTCCTGCTCTCGCTGCCTTGCGTGACGAGCATGTACGGGCGGGCGAAAACGTCCGCCCGATGAAGGAAACGCTCCTGCATGCGGACATGGAAAAACATCTGACCTATGTGCATGATTTATCTCACAAACCTACCCTCTTTCTACAAGATCCGCTTGTGGAACGAGGTGGCGCGACGGCGCCGGCTGCTGGTGGTGTTCTACCAGTCGGGGGCTGCCGACCGCAACGCCGACTTTTTCCGCGGCGAGATGCATTTTGAGCACGTGTGGCTGCGTGGCGGCGCCGTGCGTCAGAGCCTTCAGCTGGCGCGGCTGCTGCGCCGGCGGCCGTACGACGAGCTGGTGCTGGGCGGATGGGAGACGCCGGCGCTGCTGGCGGGCGCCCTTCTCTCGCCGAGGGGGAAGAACGCGTGCGTGGTGGAGAGCAGCGTATACGAATCGGGAACGGGAGGGATGAAAGGCCTTGTGAAAAAGCTGTTTATGCGCCGCATCGCGAAGGTGTATGCCTGCGGGAAGCCGCAGGCCGCCCTGGCCGGGGCTTTGGGTTTCCGGGGGCGGGTGGTGCTGACGGGCGGCTGCGGCATCCTCAACTATGGGGCGCAGCCGGCCTACGAGCCGCGGGCGGCGGTGCGCCGCTTCCTCTACGTGGGACGGCTCGTCGAGGTGAAAAACCTGGAACTGCTCGTGCGTACGTTTGGCGAGATGCCCGACTTGGAGCTCACCATCGCGGGCTTCGGGCCGCTGGAAGGCTTGCTGAAGGCCCTGGCCGGGCCCAACGTCCGTTTTCTCGGTCCCGTCGACAACGACAAGCTCCCTGCCGTCTATCGTGCGGCCGACGTGTTCGTGCTGCCGAGCCGTGTGGAGCCGTGGGGCCTCGTTGTCGAGGAGGCGCTCAACAACGGGACGCCCGTCATCGTGAGCGACCGCGTGGGCTGCAAGGACGACTTGGTGACGGCGGAAACGGGCCTCGTGTTCCGCCACGACGATGCGGCCTCGCTGAAAGCGGCCGTGCGGCAGATGTGCGACGTGGCGTTCTACAACCGCCTGCGCCAAGGCGTGGCCCGGCTCGATTTCTCGCGCTCGGCCCGCCGGCAAGTGGAGGTGTATCTTTCGTAACTGAAAGAACTGTAAGTTGTAACGTTCCTGTTGGCGTTTCCTGCGGCAGCAGGTTGAATTGTGATGAGCTTTTCTGAGAGCAAGCGCTGCGAGCAGTCGTTGTCTTGCTTTCGCTATTCTTATAACAGCCAATTTCATGCACATCTTAATCAACGCCTCCAATCTGAAGGCTGGGGGCGGCATGCAGGTGGCCGACAGCCTTTGCGGGCTGTTGGGCGAGTTTCCGCAACATGCGTTTGTGGTGGTGCTTTCGCGTGCGATGCGCGCCACGGCGAGCCGCGTGCGGGGTTTGCCCAACGTGCGGGTGGTGGAGCACGACGTGCGCAACGACTGGCGCACGCTCCTGTTGGGGCGCGACCGTGTGATGGACGGGCTCGTCGGCGAGCATGGCGTCGAGGCCGTGCTCACGGTGTTCGGGCCTTCGCGGTGGGTGCCCCGGTGCCTGCATGTCAGCGGGTTTGCATCTGCGCAATTGCTTCTGCGCCGCTCTCCCTATTATGTGCATAAGATTGGTTGGAAAGAAAAGTTGAAAGACCAATTCCGCAATCGGGTTCTTCTGCATTATTACAAACACTGCGGACGTGTCTATTTCACGGAAAACCCCTACATCTCGGAGCGCCTTTCGGCCTTGCTGCCCGACAAGCGGGTCTACACGGTGACGAACTATTACAACCAGGCCTACGACCACCCGGAGCAGTGGCGGCGGCATGAGCTTCCGCCGTTCGAAGGCACGACGCTGCTGACGGTGACGGCCATGTATGCGCACAAAAATCTGCCGATAGCCATCGACGTGGCCCGCGCGTTGCGTCGTGAGCACCCGGGGTTTGCTTTCCGCTTCGTCATGACGATCGACCGCACGGAGTTCCCGCCGTTCGAAGAGGAGCTGGCGCCCCATTTCGTTTTCACGGGGCGGGTGGACATCACGGAGTGCCCCTCGCTCTACGAGCAGGCCGACGTGATGTTTCAGCCCACGTTGCTGGAATGTTTCTCGGCCACCTATCCCGAGGCGATGAAGATGCAGCGCCCCATCGTGACGACCGACATCGAGTTTGCCCATGGTCTGTGCGGCCCGGCGGCGCATTACTATTCGCCCCTTTCGGCCGAGGATGCCGCGCGGGCCATCTACGAGGTGGCCACCGACGCAGCCTTGCGCCGGCGGCTGGTGGAGGCGGGCCGGGAGCAGCTCGGCCGCTTCGACACCTATACCGAGCGGGCGCACAAGCTCATCGGCATCGTGGAGCAGGAGGCTGCGCGGCGGGGTCGGTGAAAGCGGACTTCCCGTGCGGCGGGCTGCATGCATACGGACATGCGGCGTGAAGTGGGACCCCCATGGGGTCCTGCATGTGGGGTGGGGCTGTCCGCAGGTTCGCCTGCGGCTCACCCGCGGTTATAGAAAGTTCGCCCCCTATGGGGGCGCAGGCCTCGCGGCTCTACGTGGCGGACTTTCCCTGCGGCGGAGGGCTTTTGCGCGTCTGTGTGGGCGGCGCTTCCCAACAGAATTCATCACTAACACACTTATACGATTATGTCAGTATTCAAAGACAAGGTGCTGCTCATCACGGGCGGCACGGGTTCGTTCGGCAACGCTGTGTTGCGCCGTTTCCTCTCGTCGGACATCCGGGAGATTCGCATTTTCTCGCGCGACGAGAAGAAGCAGGACGACATGCGCCACGCCTTGCAGAGCCCGAAGGTGAAGTTCTACATCGGCAACGTGCGCGACAAGCGCTCTGTGGACGTGGCGATGCAGGGGGTGGACTACGTGTTTTCGGCCGCGGCGCTGAAGCAGGTGCCCTCGTGCGAGTTTTTCCCGATGGAGGCCGTTCGCACGAACATCTACGGCACGGAGAACGTGCTGCTCTCGGCCATTGAGCACGGTGTGAGCAACGTGGTGGTGCTCTCGACGGACAAGGCGGCCTATCCCATCAACGCGATGGGCATGAGCAAGGCTTTGATGGAGAAGGTGGCCGTGGCCAAGGGCCGCGAGCTGGGCGACGGTGCGCGCACGACGATCTGCTGCACGCGCTATGGCAACGTGATGGCTTCGCGCGGCTCGGTGATTCCGCTCTGGGTGGAGCAGATGCAGGAGGGCAAGCCCATCACGATAACAGACCCGCACATGACGCGCTTCATGATGACGCTCGACGACGCCGTGGACCTGGTTGTCTACGCCTTTACGCACGGGCACAACGGCGACCTGTTTGTTCAGAAGGCTCCTGCCGCCACGCTCTCGACGCTGGCCGAGGCCTTGAAGCAGACGTACGGGCGCATCGACCCGAAATATTTGGAGACGGAGGTAAAGGTGATTGGTACGCGCCACGGCGAGAAGCTCTACGAAACGCTGGTGACGCGCGAGGAGATGGTGCGCGCCGTCGACATGGGCGACTACTATCGCATCCCTTGCGACACGCGCGACCTGAACTACGACAAGTTCTTCACCGAAGGCAGCGAGGACGTTTCGAAGATTGAGGACTACCACAGCCACAACACGCGGCGGCTCGACGTTGAGGGCATGAAGGAGCTACTCCTGAAGCTGCGCTTCGTGCAGGAGGACCTGGGGCTCATCCCGCGGGCCAAAGCTAAGGAGATACGCAGCGAATGAGTTTTCAATTGACAATTGACAATTGATAATTGACAATTGGGGATTGAGAATTATCAATTTTATGTGCGGCAGGAATGCCGCACCTCCTTGGCAGGCTACCTCTTCGAGGGCGATTTCTTCCGCGGGGTGCTTTGCTTCCGCGGGTTGGTTCCTTCGGGGGCGGCTGCAATTGAGAATTGACAATTGAAAATTGCCGGTCGTGGCCAATTTTCCAAAAAATAATGACATCGGTTTGCGGAGCTTATAGCTGTCCGCAGGGCTTGTTGCGGGGGCGTTTTGGGGCCTTTTGGCCGAGAGTGGCCGTGGATTTTCATTTCCATGGGATGCTTCGGCGCAGGCACGGCCTGTTTCTGCGCAACCAAGGCCTTGGTTTTTGGCCTCCGCGGGCGGTGTTTTGACGCGCAGCGGACAATGAGGCGCTCATTTTCAACGAAATATGTTTTCTCACCGTTTGCGCCGTCGGTCGCGGCGTTCGCCGCGGCGCCATTCTCGGTGTTAAAAAAATCCGCCTTTCGTGGAAATGGAGGCAGCGAGCGTGGAGATGCGTTTATCGCGTCTCTCACGTCCCGGATGGCCTTAGGAGGGGCGGCATTCCTGCCGCCCACAGCTCGGGGCAAAGCCCCGCCGGGCATTCTTCCTCTGCGGTGGGCCATGCGGCGGTGTGGGCGCCAGGAAAGGCGCCCCTCCTAAGGTCGCTCCCTGCGCGGGTGGGGAGGAATGTCTGTGCGGGGCTATGCCCCGAGCGGGTGAGACGCGATGAATTGCGTCTCTACGTGGCGGACTTCCCCTTGCGGGTGTTTCCCCTACGTCTCACGTGGGCGGCCGGGCCGGTGGAATTTACCAGAAACATGAAAAACCAAAAGAACTGAGAAAAATGAACATATTGATAACGGGCGCCCGCGGTTTCGTGGGCCGCAATCTGGCGTCGCAGCTGCGCAACGTGCGCGAGGGCAAGGCGCGGTGGTACGCTCCGGTGGAGATCGGCGAGATTTTCGAGTACGACATCGACAGCCGCCCCGAGGAACTGGACGATTACTGCCGCCGTGCCGACTTTGTGTTTAATCTGGCGGGCGTGAACCGGCCTAAGGACGAGGCGGAGTTCATGGCGGGTAACTTCGGCTTCGCCTCGACGCTGCTCGACGGGCTGCGCCGCGCGGGCAACCGCTGCCCGGTGATGCTCTCGTCGTCCATCCAGGCGGCGCTCGACAATCCCTATGGCCGCTCAAAGCGGGCGGGCGAGGAGCTCTTCTTCCGCTACGGGCGCGAAACGGGGGCGCGCGTGCTGGTGTACCGCTTTGCCAACCTTTTCGGCAAGTGGTGCCGGCCCAACTACAACAGCGTGGTGGCCACCTTCTGCCACAACACGGCCAACGGGCTGCCCCTGCGCGTGGACGACCCGTCGAAGGAGCTTCCGCTCTGCTACATCGACGACGTGGTGGACGAGCTCATCGGCGCGCTCGCAGGCCGCGAGCACCGCGAGGGCGACTATTGCACGGTGCCCACCGTCCACCGCGTCACGCTGGGGCGCATTGCCGAGCTGCTGGCGTCGTTCCGCACGATGCCCACGACGCTCGACGTGCCCGACACGGGCGACGCCTTTGCGCGCAAGCTCTACGCCACGTATCTGACGTACCTGCCCGCGGAGGAGTTTGCCTACGCCCTGACGTCCCACGCCGACGAGCGGGGGAGCTTCACCGAGGTGCTGCGCATGGCCCGTGGCGGACAGGTGTCGGTGAACGTGTCGAAGCCCGGCGTGGTCAAAGGGCGCCACTGGCACCACACCAAGGTGGAACGCTTCATCGTCGTGGCGGGCCATGGCCTGGTGCGCCAGCGCCGCGTGGGCACGCAGGAGACGGTGGAGCGCGAGGTGTGGGGCTCTCGCCCCGAAGTGGTGGAAACCATCCCGGGCTGGACGCACGAACTGGTGAACCTCTCCACCACCGACGACATGGTGACGGTCATCTGGTGCAACGAATGCTTCGACCCGGCCCGGCCCGACACGTATGCCGAGCCGGTGTGAGGCAACGAGGAAAAACATAAGAGAGCCATGAAAGAAAAAGAGAAGAAAGGCCTGATCATGTTTCCCTACGCCTATCAGGAGGGAAAGCAGACGGGCGCCAACATCGGTCGTACGTCGCGACAGCTGGACATTTACATGAAAAACGCCAGCGTGGCCTGTCTCTCGGCGCGCCGGGCGTGCGGGGCCGGAACCGACGTGGCCCTGGTGACCAACATCGACGTGCCCGAGCCCTATGCCGGCCTGCTTGCGGAGGGCGGCGTGCAGATTATCCACTGCCCGTTCGACCGTTTCGACTTCGACGGGCAATATAAGTGGGCGCTGGCCTTCTACAAGCTCTGCGCCCTGTGGCACGCCGTGCGCGAGCAGCACTACGCGTGCTATGCCTACATGGATACCGACGTCTACGTGCAGCACGGCTTCGACGAGGTGTGGGCCGAATGCGAGGGCGGGCGCATCCTGCTCTACGACTTCGGCCACGGGCTGCATATAGAGCACTACCGGCACATCGTGTCGGAGTTTGAAGCCTTCCGTTCCGACAGTTTAACAGTCGGGGGGGTAAATTAACACATTACGGTGGGGAATTTTTCGCAGCAGGTGCCGAGGCCGCGCGCCTCTTCACCGACCGGTGCGAGGACATCTACGGTGAGATGCGCCGCCGCGACTTCGTGACGACCCACGGCGACGAGTTCATCGTGTCGCTGGTGGCCGACAGCCTGAAAACCCGGGTGAAAAACGCGGCCCCCTACGTGTTCCGCTTCTGGACGGGCACGTTCCGCCTCGTGTCGACGTGCTACGCCGTCAACCCCGTGCACGTGCTGCACGTTCCCGCCGAAAAAGAGTATGGCATGCTCCGCCTGTACGACCGCTATATGCGCCATGGCCGCGTACCTTCGCGGCGCGCCGTGTGGCGCACGCTGCACCTGACGCACCGCAGCCTGCGGACGTGCCTGGCACAAATGATAAAAAAACTGAGAAAGCAATGAACCTGAGAACCGATTACAGCGGTGTGCGTTTCAGCGGCGACGGCCGTCTGAAGCTGCTCATCATCGTGGGCACGCGCCCTGAGATCATCCGTCTGGCGGCCGTCATCAAGAAGTGCCGCCGCTATTTCGACTGCCTGCTGGCCCACACGGGGCAAAACTACGACTACACGCTCAACGGCATCTTCTTCCGCGACCTGGGCCTGGCCGACCCCGACGTCTACATGGACGCCGTGGGCGACGACCTGGGCGCCACGGTGGGCAACATCATCAACGCCTCCTATAAGCTCATGGCTGCCGTGCGGCCCGACGCCCTGCTCATCCTTGGCGACACCAACTCGTGCCTTTCGGCCATAGCGGCAAAGCGCCTGCACATCCCCATTTTTCACATGGAGGCCGGCAACCGCTGCAAGGACGAGTGCCTGCCCGAGGAGACGAACCGCCGCATCGTGGACATCATCTCCGACGTGAACCTGTGCTACTCAGAGCACGCGCGGCGCTACCTGGCCGACAACGGGCTGCCGCGCGAGCGTACCTACGTGACGGGCTCGCCCATGGCCGAGGTGCTCCACGCGAACCTGGCGGCCATCGAGGCCAGCGACATCCATGCCCGCCTGGGGTTGGAGAAAGGAAAATATATGCTGCTCTCGGCCCACCGCGAGGAGAACATCGATACGGAGCGCAACTTCCGCTCGCTCTTCACGGCTGTCAACAGCATAGCCGAGCATTACGGCCTGCCCATCCTCTACTCGTGCCACCCGCGTTCGCGCAAGCGCCTGGAAGAGACGGGCTTTGCGCTCCATCCGCTGGTGATGCGCCACGAGCCGCTGGGCTTTCACGACTACAACTGCCTGCAAATGAACGCTGCGGCCGTCATCTCCGACAGCGGCACGCTGCCCGAGGAGAGCAGCTTCTTTACGAGCGTGGGCCACGCCTTCCCGGCCGTGTGCATCCGCACGTCGACGGAGCGTCCCGAGGCGCTCGACAAGGGCTGCTTCGTCCTGGCGGGCATCGACGGCCACGGCCTCTCGCAGGCCGTCGATCTGGCCATGAAGATGCACGCCGACGGCGAGCGGGGCATCCCCGTGCCGGCCTACGTAGAGGACGTGTCGGGCAAGGTGGTGAAAATCATCCAGAGCTACACGGGCGTTGTCGACAAGATGGTGTGGCGCAAGGAGCCGCCCCAGGCCTGAACGCGGCGGAAAAGGCTTTATGCCGCGCGCACGTGGTGCGGCCTGCACAAGAAAAAACAGAGCAACATGCGCATACTTCTGATATCTCAGTATTTCCACCCCGAGAGCTTCAAGTGTAACGACGTGGCCGCCGAACTGGTGCGCCGCGGCCACGAGGTGACGGTGCTCACGGGCATCCCCAACTATCCCAAGGGGCGCTTCTACGCAGGCTACGGCCTGCTGCGCCGGCGGCGGGAGACGTGGTGCGGCGCGCAAGTGCACCGCGCGTGGCTCGTGCCGCGCGGCCGCGGCGGGGGGCTGCGCCTGGCAGCCAACTATCTGAGCTATGCGCTCACGGCGAGCCTGCGCGTGCTGCGTTTCCGTGCCGGGCGGCGCTTCGATGCCGTCGTGGTGCACGAGACGTCGCCCGTGACGGTGGGCATCCCCGGCGTGCTGGCCTCGCGGCTGTGGGGCTGCCCGATGTATTTCTGGGTGCTCGACCTGTGGCCCGAGAGCCTGACGGCGGCCGGCGGCGTGACCAACGCGGCCGTGCTGGGCTTCTTCGAGCGGCTGACGCGGTGGATCTACCGCCACTCGCGGCGCATCCTCATCAGTTCGCGCGGTTTTCGCAGCAGCATCGAGGCCAAAGGCATCGCGGCTGAGAAAATAGCCTACTTCCCCAACTGGCCCGACACAGCCCTCCGCCCCGGCGCTTCCTACGCGCTGCCCGCGCTGCCCGACGGCTTCATCGTGATGTTCGCCGGCAACATCGGCGAGGCGCAGGACTTTGAGCACGTCATGCAGGCGGCCCTCCTGCTGCGCGAGGAGCGGGACGTCCACTTTGTCTTGGTGGGCGACGGGCGCAAGCGCCCCTGGGTGGAGTGCTTCGTGGCCGACAACGGTCTGGAAGCCACGGTACACCTCGTGGGGCGCCATCCGCTGGAAACCATGCCCGCCTTTTTCGCGCGCGCCTCGCTGATGCTCGTCTCGCTCAAAGACGAGCCCATCTTCAGCCTCACGGCGCCGGCCAAGCTCCAAGCCTACATGTCGGCGGGCCGCCCCGTGGCGGCGATGCTCGGCGGCGAGGGAGCCCGCATCGTCGAGGAGGCCGGCTGCGGCTTTGCCGTGCCTGCGGCCGACGGGGCCGCGCTGGCCGCCGCCGTGCGCCGCGCCGCGCAGTTGCCTGCGGCCGAGCTGGCTGCCATGGGCGAGCGGGGCCGTGCCTACTGCCGCGAACATTTCGATTTCGGGCGGCTCATGGACCGTCTGTGCAACATGTTGAGGGATGACACGGGAAAAGACTGACGCGCAGCTGCTTGCGCTGCTGCGCTCCGGGCTGTGGGGCGAGGCGCCGCGGGCGGAGCTCTTCGACGCCGCAACCCCCTGGCCCGCGCTGCTGCACGCGGCGCGGCGGCAGACGGTGGCGGGCGTGGTCTTTGCGGGCGTGGAGCGCCTGCCGGCCGGGCTGCGTCCGCCGCGCGAGGTGGCGCTGGCGTGGTATGCAGACGCGCGGCGCATCGCGGCGGCTTCGCAGCGGGTGGACGAGGTGCTCGGGCGCGTTGTGGCGCGCTACCGCGCGGCGGGGCTCACGCCCGTGCTCTTAAAGGGGCAGGGCGTGGCGCGGCTCTACCGCGAGCCGCAGCTGCGCCAGCCGGGCGACATCGACCTCTACTTCGGCCCATCCTGTGCCCGGGCCAACGCCGAGGCTGCGGGGTGGGAAGGCGTGGCGCTTCACCCCGCTACGACCTATCACCGCTCGTTCACGTGGCAGGGCGTCACGGTGGAGAACCACCGGCGCTACGTCGACTTTTACCACCCGGCCAACCGCCGCGCGTGGGCCGCGATAGCCGCACGTCTCCCGCTGACGGACGGCTCGGTGCTCGCGCTGCCGGGCGGTGGCGAGGTGGCGGTGCCCTCGGCCCGCATGAATGCGCTGTATCTGCTGCTGCACCTGATGCACCACTTCCTGCAAACGGGCGTGGGCCTGCGCCAGGTGTGCGACTGGGCCTGCCTCCTTGCCCGCCACGGCCGCTCGCTCGACGGCGCCACCCTTGCGGCCGACCTGCGCGCGCTGGGCATGCTGCGCCCTGCGGCGGCGCTGGCACGCATCGTCGTGGACGAGCTGGGCGTGCCCGCCGGGGCCGTGCCTGCCGAGTTATTAGGGGCGGCCCGCGGGGCAGACGTGCGCCTGCTGCTGGCCGACATCCTGGCCTCGGGCAACTTCGGGCACGACACGCCCCAAATGCGCGGCTTCCGCCGCGGCGCCCACCTGCACAACGCGCGCAACTATGCCGCGGCGCTCATGCGCCACGCGCGCATCTTCCGCCTGTGCCCCCGTGAAGTGGCGGCCTATCCTTTTGTATGGCTGAAAAAACGCCGGCAGGGCGACGAAGCCTGAAAACGGGCGTGGCGGGGCGTGCCGCATGAAAACATGTTGTAACTTTGCAGGGAGGAAAACCGCGGGAGAAGGCCGCGAAAATGATTAAACCGAAAAGAAAACGAAATATGCTACTTGATGACAAACTGCTGGACGGCGTGACGCAGGCGGCCAAGGAGAGCCCGCGTCGGCGCATGAACTACAACCTGCACGAAAGCCTGGACGCCAAGGCGCAGCGCCTCTTCAACGCCTTGGAGCCGGGCACGGAGCTGCCCGTTCACCGCCACCGCCACACGGCCGAGACCTACATCCTGGTGCGCGGCCGGCTGGACGTCATTTTCTATGACGACCAAAAGAACGAAACGGCGCGCTACGGGCTCGATCCGCGCGAGGGCCGTTACGGGGTGCACATCCCGGCGGGTCAATGGCACACGTTGGAGGTGCACGAGAGCGGCACCGTGATATTCGAGGTGAAGGACGGGCCCTATACGCCCCTCTCGCCCGAGGACGTGCTGCGATAAACGCTCCCGCAGCGCCACCGCACTGAATATGCAGAAAGCCTCCGCCCGGCTACGGTCGTATGGATCGAGCCGGGCGGAGGCTTTTTCGTATGGCGCAGGCGGGGCCTACTCTTCGTCGAGGAAGCGGCGCGACAGGGGGCCGAACTCCTCGATGCGGCGGTCGCGCAGGAAGGGCCACCAGCGGCGCACCTGCTCGCTGCGCCTGAGGTCGACGTCGACGACGGCCACCACCTCTTCGTCCTGGGGCGCGCGGTAGAGAAACTCGCCCTGAGGCCCGACGGCAAAACTGCTGCCCCAGAAGCGGATGCCGCCCGTAGCGCCCGAGGGGTCGGGCTCGAAGCCCGTGCGGTTGACCGCCACGACGGGGAGGCCGTTGGCCACGGCGTGGCCCCGCTGCACGGTGGTCCAGGCCTCGCGCTGGCGGGCCTGCTCGTCGGGCGTGTCGCTGCTTTCGTAGCCGATGGCGGTGGGATAGATGAGCAGGTCGGCACCGCGCAGGGCCATGAGGCGCGCGCCCTCGGGGTACCACTGGTCCCAGCACACCTGCACGCCGAGACATCCGACGGACGTCGGCACGGGCCGGAAGCCGAGGTCGCCGGGCGTGAAGTAGAATTTTTCGTAATAGGCCGGGTCGTCGGGGATGTGCATCTTGCGGTAGCGGCCGGCGATGGAGCCGTCGCGCTCGATGACGACGGCCGTGTTGTGGCACAGGCCGGGGGCGCGGCGCTCGAAGAGCGAGGTGACGATGACCACGCCAAGCTCGCGGGCCAGCTCGCCGTAGAACGCGGTGGAGGGGCCGGGCACGGGCTCGGACAGGTCGAACAGTTCGGTGCGCTCCACTTGGCAGAAGTAGAGCGAGTTGTGCAGCTCCTGCAACACCACCAGCTCGGCACCCTGCCGGGCGGCGTCGCAGATGGCGGTGGCCATTTTCTTTTTGTTGAGCTCGACGTCGGCCGTACACGTCTGCTGTATGAGGGCTGTTTTCATATCGATGTGGTTGAAGGGTGAAACGTTGGCGCGGGCCGTGCCGGGTGCTCAGGCCTCGCGGCGGGCCAGGGCCCCTTTGGGATACTGCATCGTGGCGCAGTGGAGCGAGCCGTGCTGGCGGATGAGTGCGCGGCAGTCGACGCCCACTAGGTCGTGCTTTTTGAAGATGCGGGCCAAGGCGGCGCGTGCGGCAGCGTCGTTTTCGGGCTGGGCATAGGTGGGGTAGAGCACGGCGCCGTTGACCACCAGATAGTTGGCATAGGTGGCGGGCAGGCGCTTGCCGTCGTGGAAGACGGGGGCGGGCAGGGGCAGGGGCACGAGCTCATAGGGCTCGCCGTCGGCCTGGCGGAAGGCCAGCAGTTCCTCGTGCATGAGGCGGAGCTCGTCGTAATGCTCGTCGGCAGGGTCGTTGCAGCGCACGTAGGCAATGCGTCCGTCGGGGCAGAGGCGGGCCAGCGTGTCGATGTGGCCGTCGGTGTCGTCGCCGGCGAGGCGTCCGTGCTTGAGCCACAGGACGCGCTCGGCGCTGAACCATTCGCGCAGCATGAGCTCCACCTGGCCCCGGTCGGTGGTGTGGCCGCGGTTGGGGTTGAGCAGGCAAGCCTCGGTGGTGAGCAGCGTACCCATGCCGTCGCTTTCGATGCTGCCGCCCTCGAGCTCAAAGTCGAGGTGGCCGGTATAGGTGCCGCGCAGCAGGCCGCTGTCGTAGAGGCGGCGGTTGATGGCGTTGTCGAGCGCGGCAGGAAACTTGCCGCCCCAGCCGTTGAAACGGAAGTCGAGCAGCTCGACGCCCGCCGTGCCGATGACGCTCAGGAAGGCATGGTCGCGTGCCCACGTGTCGTTGGTGGGGCAGGCCAGATAGAAAATGTTGTCGGTGGCGCGGCGGGGCAGCCGGGCGGCGAGCAGGCTGCGCACGGCCTCAGGGTCGGGCGCCACGACGAGCAGCGGCTCGCGCGTGGCTATCTCGAAGGCCAGGCGCACGTAGCACTCGGTGACGTCCGGGAGCATCGGGGCCCAGTCGGTGCCGGCGTGGGGCCACGTGAGCTGTACGAAGCTTTGCGGAAACCACTCGGAGGCCAGCGCCCGGCGGTAGCGCTTGACGGGCGCCTCTTTGTCGCCGCGGAGAAAGAGGTCGAGTTCGAGATAATCCTGTGGCGGCGTAGGGGGTTGGGTGAAAAGTCCCATAATGGCGTGTTTGTTGGTTTGTCGAAAAAAGAAACTGGCCCGTCAGGGGAGCACCACGGAGGTGTGGCGCGTGCCGTCGCCCACGGCCGGCAGCGTGCGGAGATAGGCGATGAAGGCATCGGTGGTGACGGGCAGCGTGCAGTCGCAGACGACGGCCGCGGCCGGGAAGAAGGCGGGGTCGTAGCCGTCGCCGCCGGTGGTGATGAACTCGTCGGCCACGAGGTAGCACGTATCCTGCGGGTGGATGGTCTTCGTTGTGCCGCCGGGCGTGACGTACGTCAGGGAGCTGACGTTGCCCTCGCTGTCGAGGCCGATGCGCAGGCCGTTGGTTTGCAGCCAGCCGTAGCTGGTGTTGTGCAGGCCGAAGTTGACGAGCGTTGTCAGCTGGCTGCCCGTGATGCGGTAGGGGATAAGGCGGTTGGCAAAGGGCAGAATTTCGCCCACGTCGAGCACGCTGACGTCGCCGGCGGGAATGCCCGCGCGTATGCTGCCGAAGTGGCTGGTGCCCACGACGATGGCATCATCGCCCAGGCGGGCAGCGCTGCGGAAGGCCTCGGCATAGGCCGTGCAGACGAGACCGCCCACCTCGGTGAGTTGGAGCTTTTTGGTGCGGTCGTGGGTGAGCGTCGTGCGGCAGACGGTGAGGCGCCGGCCCAAGGGGTAGCCGCCGGCCGTCTTCGTGACGCGCAGCAGCGAGTCGATTTGAGCGTTGAGGCGGCGGGGGCCTTCGCCCAGCGCAACGTCGGGGCGCACGGGGCAGAGCTCGGCTTCGGCCCCGCGCACCGTCATGGAAACGGTGTCGACGGTGAGCTTGATGAGCCCGATGTAGTTGCCGTGCCATTCGCCCTGGACGACGGGATAGCGCCCGCCGTTGATGCGCCCGCAGACGGCCTCGTGGCTGTGGGCGGAAAGGATGGCGTGGAAGCGCGGGTCGGCAAAGGCAGCGATACGGGCCGAGTCGGCATCGTGCCAGGCAGGGCTCCCGCCGCTCATCTTCGTGCCGATGTGGGTGAGCAGGATGCGCACGTCGGCACTGTCGACGGCGGCGTATTCGGGCCGGCGCGAGAGCGTGGCCGTCACGGCGTCGTAGCGCCCGTCGAAGGAGAGGCCGGCCGTGTTGGCGCGGCGCGTTTGCAGGGGCGTGGACGAGGTGATGAGCCCCACGAAGGCCACAGTTATGGAGCGGCCCGAGGGGAGCTTTATCTCCTCGGTGGCAAAGGGCTGCATGTACGAAGGGCAGCGCCCCGAGGCATCGGCCACGTTGGCGCAGACGTAGGTGAGCTCCCAGCCGCGGGGAAGCATGTCGGACCCGGCCCATTTTTGCGCGAGCCAGGCGGTGCCGTTGTCGAACTCGTGATTGCCCACGGCCGAGATGCGTATGCCCAGATCGTTGAAGAAGACGGGGAGCAACCTGCTCTGGGTGGCGGTGGAGAAATAGCTGCCGCCAAAGTTGTCGCCGGCGGCCACGGTGACGTGGTAGGGATAGACGCGCTTCAGCGAGTCGACCGTTTGCCAGATGGCGGCGGCTCCCGGTATGCCCTTGCGCGCGTCGCGGATAAAAGCTCCGTGGAAATCGTTGAGAGAAAGGACGGCCACGGTGATGCAATCCTTTGGGGATGCTCCGGCCGGGAGCAGCATGGCGGCACAAAGGCCGGCGGTAAGCAGACGTTTGGATATCATGTTCTTGGGCTTGGGCCTGTGGCGCGTGCCGGAAGGCGGAAAGCCACGAGGCGGTTGTAAACATAGTTGAGCGCCGTATAGACCACCATGCCGCCTATTTGGGCGAGATGGGCATTGGTGTGGCGCAGGAAAAAGGCAAAGGCCAGGCATTGCACGCCGTAGCAAAGCGCGGCGCCCAGCGCGAAGAGCACGGCCTGGCGCCAGCGGTTGCCGCCGGCGGCGCGAAACACCCATCGGCGGTTCCAGACGAAGCTGTTGACAAAGCCGGCCGCGTAGCCCGCGAGGTTGGCGGCGAACGCACCGGTGCCGCAGAGGAGCAGCCCCTCGAACACAAGGAACGTGAGCAACGTGTTGCCCACGCCGACGAGACCGTACTTGACGATTGTTTCGCCCTCGCTGCGCAGCTGGTGCCCCCGGTGGGGAGCCGACGGTGCGTTGCGCGCCACGGCTACCGGCCCGGGTTTTCCACGCAGCCCTGATACTTGGGCGGCAGGGCTGCCATGATGGTTTCGTACGATTGCTGCATCGTCTGGCGGATGTCTTCGGGGCTGTGCGAGGTGGGATAGATGGGTTTGTGGATGATGAGCCGCATGCGGTGGCGGTGAACAAAGTTGAAGCCCTCCATGCGCGTGAGTACGTCGAACGAGCCGTCGATGGTGATGGGCACAACGGGCAGCTGCAAGTCGTCGGCCAGCACGAAGGCGCCTTTGCGGAACGTTCCCATGTGGCCGGTGAACGTGCGCGAGCCTTCGGGGAAGACGACGAGCGACGTTCCGCCCTGCAACGTGGCGCGGGCCTGCTCGATGGTGCCTTGTATCTTCTTGGCGCCCGACTTGTCGACGAAGATGTGGCGGGCCTTTTCGCAGGCGTAGCCCACGAGAGGGATTTTGCGGAGTGCCTTTTTCATCATCCACTTGAAGTTTCGTCCCAAGTAGCCATATATTAAAAATATGTCCATGGGCCCCTGATGGTTTGCCACGAAGACATAGGACGTATGCCGGTCGATGTTTTCCTTACCTTCCACGCTGACGGGGATGAGCAGGACGGTGCAGACGAACCACGACCAGCATTTGCCGGGATAGTAGCCCCAAAAGTGGGCGCTGCCGACGAAGCTGCCGATGATGGTGACGAGAGCCGTGAGGATGGTGGCCACAAGCAGCAGCGGGAGGGCCACGACGAGCTGGTAGATTTTATAAAGCGTGTTCATACAGACGGTTGTTTCTGAGGGGATGCCGGCCGGGGCGACGTGCCGGGGCGGGCGTCAGGCGCTGCGCAGCGTGATGACGTTTATCTCGGGCCAGGCGCCCAGGCGGAAGGGTAGAAGCACCTCGCCCGTGCCGAGGCTCACGTGGAGCGCGCGGCTGCCCTCGCGGTAGATGCCGCCCCATTCGGGGTAGAACCAGGCGGCGGGCGAGAAGGAGCCTATCTTGAACTGCATGCCGTGGGTGTGGCCCGCCAGCATGAGGGGGATGTCGGTTTCGGGCAGGACGCGGCGGCGCCAGTGGGTGGGATCGTGCGAGAGTAGCACCTTGAAGCACGACGGACCGAGGCCGGCCTGCGCCTTGACGAGGTCGCCGCGCGAGGGGAAGGGAGGCCGTCCGTCGTTTTCCACCCCGACGACGGCTATGCTGTCGGCTCCGCGGCGGATGATGCGGTTTTCGTTGAGCAGCAGGCGCCAGCCCATGGCGCGCTGGCGGTCTTGCAACTGCCGCACGTTGGCCTGGCGCGCCTGGTCGGAGGGCCAGGCGTAGTAGAGCATGTAATCGTGATTGCCCATGACGGAAACGACGCCGTCGGTGGCACGGAGGCGGCTCAGGATGGCTTCAAACTCCGTCAGCTCGGCGGCGTTGTAGTTTACCAAGTCGCCTGTGAAGGCTATCAAGTCGGGCCGTTGCGCGTTGACCGAGTCGACAATGCGGCGGGCCAGCTCGGGCTGACCGTGAATGGTGCCCAAATGGAGGTCGGAAAGCTGCACAATGCGATATCCGTCGAAGGCAGCGGGGATGGAGGGCGAGGAAAACGAAACCTGCGTGGAGTGGATTTTCTTATAACCGCGGAGAAAACCGAAGAGCAGGGTGGAAAGCAGCGCCAGGGCGAGAACGCCGCCGGTGATGTTGAGAGCTGCGCGCACCCGCCCGAAGCGCCGCAGCAGCGAGCCGAAGAGCGCGAAGAGCGCCCAGAGCGTTTCGGGGACGATGATGCAGAGCGCCACCGTCAGGGCGAGGCCTTTGGCGTGGTCGGCGGCGGGCGAATAGCTTTCGTTCACGGCCAGGGCCACGAGCCAGACGGCCATGGCTACGTTGGGCAGATAGAAGCAGCGCCGCACCCACGCTCCAAAGCGTTTGCGCAGCACGCACATGTCGATGCCCCATGCCGGCAGCGATAAGAGGAGCAGGAGGGGGAGGAGTATTCGGAGTAGCATGTTTCGGAAAGCTTCGGGTTGTTTTTGTCGCGTTGTGGGCAGCTCAATGGGCAAAGGTGACGGCCTCGCCGCGGAAGTTGAGGTCGGTGAGATGGCCGTTGTTGTAGATAAGGAAGCCGTTACAGTAAGTTTGCTCCACGCGCCAGTGGAACGTATGCCCTTCGAGCGGGCTCCACCCGCAGCGGCTTTCGATGCGGTTGGGCGTGAGCGTCCATAAGCTGTGGGGGCGCACCAGTACGAGGTCGGCCTTGTAGCCTTCGCGCAGGAAGCCGCGGTTTTCCACGCCGAAGAGCCGCGCCGGGTTGTGGCAGGCCAGCTCTACCAGGCGTTCGACGCTGAGCGTGCCGGCGTCTACGAGGTCGAGCATGGCCGGCAGGAAAAACTGGATGAGCGGCATACCCGAGGCAGCCCGCAGGCAACCGCCCTGCTTTTCCGAAAAAAGATGGGGAGCGTGGTCGGTGGCCACGGTGAGCAGGCGCCCGTCGGTCAGAGCCGCGCGCAAAGCGTCGCGATCGGCCTTGGTCTTGACGGCGGGGTTGCATTTGATGCGCGTCCCGAAGCGTTTATAATCGTCTTCGCAGTAGAGCAGATGCGCCAGGCAGGCTTCGGCCGTCACGAGCGGGTCGCCGGGGGCGAACAAGTCGAGTTCGCGCGCGGTCGAAATGTGGGCCACGTGCAGGCGTCGGCCGTAGCGGCGTGCCAGGTCGACGGCCAGCGCTGTGGAGCGGTAGCAAGCCTCGGCCGAGCGTATTTCGGCGTGATGCTCCACGGCAGGGTCGTCGCCGTAGCGTTCGCGTGCGGCGGCAGCATTGGCGGCAATGAGGCGGCTGTCCTCGCAATGGGCCACGATGGGGAGGCGTGCGTGTTCGAAAACGGCTTCGAGCGCGCGCATGCCGTCGACGAGCAGTCCGCCGGTGGAGGCTCCCATGAAGAGCTTGATGCCGCAGACGTGGTGGCTGCTCAGCGAGGCCAGCGTCGCGGCGTTTTCGGCCGTTGCGCCGAAGTAGAAACCATAGTTGACGAGGCTCTCGCGGCGTGCCATGGCCAGCTTGTCGTCGTAAGCCTCGGGCGTGGTGGTGGGCGGCAGCGTGTTGGGCATGTCGAAATAGGTCGTAACGCCGCCTGCCGCCGCTGCACGGCTCTCGCTGCCGATGTCGGCCTTGTGCGTCATGCCCGGGTAGCGGAAATGAACGTGCTCATCAATCAGGCCGGGCAGCAGATAGCAGCCTGTGGCGTCGACCGTTTCGTCGGCCGTCATGCCGGGGCTTGCGTCGCCCGTGATAATCTCTTCGATATGCTCGTCTTCGATGACGAGCGAGCCCTTGAAGGATTTTCTTTCGTTGACAAGGGTCGCGTTTTGGATGAGAATACGTTTGTGCATGGCTTTATGTTGATTGTGGCCCGGATGAGCTGCGGGCCGTTGGGGCTTATGCCTGTTTGCGGAAGCGGCGGCCGCGTATGCTGTCCCACCGCAGGCGCATCACGCCGAACACGGCTTCGCCGAAGATGCCGCCGCTCATTTTGCTCGTGCCCAGACGGCGGTTGACGAAGATGACGGGCACTTCCTTTATCTTGAAACCGCATTTATAGGCCGTGAACTTCATTTCGATTTGGAAGGCGTAGCCCTTAAACCGGATGGCATCCAGGTCTATGGCTTCGAGAACGCGTCTTTTATAGCACTTGAAGCCCGCCGTCGTGTCGTGAATGGGCAGACCCGTGACGATGCGCACGTATTTTGAGGCGTAATAGCTCATCAGCACGCGGCCCATCGGCCAGTTCACCACGTTGACGCCGCTCACATACCTTGATCCGATGGCCAGGTCGTAACCTTCGTCGGCGCAGGCGGCATAGAGGCGCGGCAGGTCGGCCGGGTCGTGGCTGAAGTCGGCGTCCATTTCGAAGATATACTCATATCCGTGCGCCAGAGCCCATTTGAAGCCGGCGATGTAGGCCGTGCCGAGTCCCAGTTTGCCTTCGCGCTCGATGATGTGGAGGCGTCCCGGAAATTCGCTCCCGCCCATCAGCCCTTTCACGATGGCTGCTGTTCCGTCGGGCGAACCATCGTCGATTACCAAGATGTCGAAAGCTTTTTCCAAGCCGAATACGGCGCGTATGATTTTCTCGATATTTTCTTTTTCGTTGTAGGTGGGTATGATTACCACGCTGTCGCTTGTCTGCATTTCGCGTAAAGACTGTTTTGATTTCGACGCAAAGATAGTGCAAGGCGAGCGAAGAGAAAAGGGAAACGGCGTTTTCTTTTTTCTTCCGAGCCGCCGCCTATCTTGGGCGGAGCCAAAGATAGTGCAAACGAGTGGAAAGAAAAAGGAAAGCCCATGCGTTTTCGTTGCGGCGAGGCCGATGTGGGGCGTTCCGTAGGGAAGGGGCGGGGAGCGGACGGGGCTGCCGACACTCCTATTTATATATATGCGTCGACAGCTTCGAACAGGAGCTCCACGAGGCGGGGCACGGCGTAAGCGTCGCGGGCACCGGCCTCTACGCGCACAAAGCCCGGCAGCGCGGCGTCCGAGGCGAGGCGCACGAGGTAACCGTCCATGTGCAGGCGTTGGTGGGTCAGCACGTGCAGCCGCCCTCGCACCACCTGCGCGACGGAGCTGACGGGCCCCAGCGTGGCCCATGCGGCGTGGCCCATCACGTCGGTTTCCGACGGCGCTGAGGAAAATTCGAGCAGCAGCGGTTCGTAAAGCCCCTGCCAGATGTCGCCCGCGGGGCGGCGCCGGAGCAGCAGACTGCCGTCGGGACGGAGCAGGTAGAGGTAGACAAAATAGCGGTCGCGCACGGCGGTGCGCTTCTCCCGCACGGGCAGGGCTTCCACGCTGCCTCGTTGCCGGGCCACGCAGCTGCCGTTTAAGGGGCAGGCCGTGCAGTTGGGGTTCTGCGGCGTGCATTGCAGGGCGCCGAAGTCCATGAGGGCCTGGTTGTACAGGGCCGGGGCCTTGCGGTCGAGCAGCGCCTCGGCCAGCGCGGCAAACTCGTGGCGGCCGGCCGTCGAGTCGATGGGCGTGGACAGCCCGAAGTGGCGCGCCAGGACGCGATAGACGTTGCCGTCCACCACGGCGTGGGGCAGGCCGTAGGCAAACGAGCAGATGGCTGCCGCCGTATAGGGTCCCACGCCCCGCAGGGCGCGCACGCCCTCGTAGGTGGTGGGGAAGGCGCCGGCCGCGGCTATGCTGCGTGCCGCTGCGTGCAGGTTGCGCGCCCGGCTGTAATAGCCCAGTCCCTGCCATGCGGCAAGCACCTCGTCCTCGCTCGCGGCGGCCAGCGCAAAAACGTCGGGGAAACGCCGCACGAAGCGCACGTAGTAGTCGTAGCCCTGAGCCACCCGCGTCTGTTGCAATATTATCTCCGAAATCCAGATGTGATAGGGGTCGGCGGTGTCGCGCCAGGGCAAACGACGCCCGTGCCGCCCGTACCACGCTTCGACGGCCTCGGCAAAGGGATGGCGCGAGGCGTCGGGCGCGTCGGGCGGCAACGGAAGGGTGGATGTGGGGTTGCGGGTCAATGGAAAAGCTTGATGCGCTGTTCTTCCGAGAGCTGGCAGATGAGCAGGGTGCCGTCTTTTTCGGCCACGATGTATCCGTCGAGCCCTTGCACCACCACCTTTTTCTCTTCGGTGGCGTGTACAATGCAGTTGTGCGAGTCGTACAGACTGATGTCGGGGCCTATGCAGGCGTTGCCGTAGGCGTCTTGCTTGATCTGCTGGCGCAGCGAGCCCCACGAGCCCAGGTCGCTCCACCCGAAGTCGGCCGGGTAGACAAAGACCTCTTCGGTCTTTTCCATGATGGCATAGTCGACGGAGATGTCCTTGCATTCGGGATAGAGCTTGTCGATTTGTGCCTGCTCGTCGGGCGTGTCGTAGCAGGGCATGAGATCTTCGAACATTGCGGAGAGCTCCGGCTCATACACGCGGAAGGCGTTGATGATGGTGCTCACGCTCCAAATGAATATGCCGGCGTTCCACAGGTAGTTGCCCTGTTTCAGATAGCTTTCGGCCACCTCGGCGGTGGGCTTTTCGCGAAACTCGTCCACGCGGAATATGTTCTTCTTGCGCGATGACGAGAAGCCAAGGTCGGCCTTTATGTATCCGTAGCCCGTTTCGGGCCGGGTGGGCTTGATGCCCAGCGTGACGATGGCGTCGGTCTCGGCGGCAAATTCCAGGGCGTCGCTCACGGCGCTGCGGAACGCGTCGACGTCGCCGATGACGTGGTCGCTCGGCGCCACCACAATGTTGGCGCGCGGGTTTTGCTTCTTTATTTTCCAGCTGACGTAGCAGATGCAGGGCGCCGTGTTGCGGCGGCAGGGCTCCAACAGGACGTTTTCGGCCGGCACGTCGGGCAGCTGTTCGCGCACGAGGCGTTCGTAGCGCCGGGAGGTGACCACCCATACGTTTTCGGGGGGCACCACCGTGCGGAAGCGGGCCAGCGTGAGCTGGATGAGCGTTTTGCCGCAGCCCAGGACGTCGAGAAACTGCTTGGGCTTCTCGGGGCTGCTCATCGGCCAAAAGCGGCTGCCGATGCCGCCGGCCATGATGACGAGGTAATTGTTTTCCATATAATAGCGGTGTTAGACGTTAAGGACGTGGGGCGTCGGCCGGGCGCCGTTTTCATTCGTCGACGGTCATGGTGCCCTCGATGTAGAGGCGCGTGACGTTGGGCTTTGCGTTGGTGCGCACGGTGATGACCTTGCTGAACTTGCCGGGCATCTTTCCCTTGCCGTTGTAGGTCACCTTGATTTCGCCGCTCTTGCCCGGCGACACAGGTTCTTTCGTGAAGCTGCGGGCCACGCAGCCGCACGAGGTGAACACCTGCTGCACGACAAGGGGTTCGTCGCCTGTGTTGGTAAACTTGAAGACGTACGTCTGAGCGTCTTTTTCTTTGAAGGTACCAAAATTGTGGGAGCTCTTTTCAAATTTGATTATGGCCTGAGCAAACAGCGATGAGCTCCCAAGAAAAAACAGGGCCAGGGCCAGGGCCGGCATGCGGTGCTTCATGTTTCGATGCGTTTACGTTTCTGGTTTTGCGGGCAGGCCTCCCACAGGCCGCAAGGGGCGGGGCAGGGGCCATTACCGCTAAGTTATGATAAGTCGCTGCAAATGTATGAATTTTAATCGCGGCGTAATAATCTTTCACAATAAAAAAAGTGCAATTTTGCTGCCTTTACGTACTTTTGCCCGTAAAAAGAATGCGCATGACGATGGATACGAAAGGCGCCGCAGCGCGGAAAGAGCCGGCCGAAAGGGTCATCTTGGGCATCGACCCGGGCACAAACGTGCTGGGCTACGGCGTGCTGAGCGTCAAGGGCCGGCAGGCGTCGATGGTGGCCATGGGCGTCATCGATCTCAGGCGGTGTGGCGACGTTTACTTGAAGCTGGGGCGCATCTACGAGCGCGTTATCGGCATTATCGAGTCGTTCCTGCCCGACGAGATGGCCATCGAGGCTCCTTTCTTCGGAAAAAACGTGCAGAGCATGCTGAAGCTCGGACGGGCGCAGGGCGTGGCCATCGCTGCGGCCATAAGTCGCGACGTGCCTATCCACGAATATGCGCCTTTGAAGATAAAAATGGCCATTACGGGCAACGGGCAGGCCAGCAAGGAGCAGGTGGCCGCCATCCTGAAGCAGGTGCTGCGTATCCGCGAGGAGTCGATGCTGCCCTATCTCGACGCAACGGACGCGCTCGGGGCGGCTTATTGCCATTTTCTGCAATCGGGGCGCGACGCCCTGCGCTCGGACGGCCCCCGCACGTGGGCCGATTTTGTGCGTAAGAACGGTGCGCGCGTTTCGGCTCCCACGGGGCCGGCCCGCAAACTCTTGGAACTGACATGCAGGAAGTAGTGCGCCTCACCGACGGCATGGCCCGCGACCCTTCACGCCGGCTGGCTCGCCCAGCTTCGCTCTCGATTGGCGGGGGCGAGGCGGTGGCGCTCTTCGGCCCCAACGGCGGCGGCAAGACGTTGCTGGCGGGCATGCTGAGCGGCGCTCTCCCGCTCTTGGCCGGCAGGTTGGAGTATGGCTTCCGGCCCGCTGCCGGGCGCAGGCTTTCGGACGAGGTGGCTTACGTCTCCTTTCGCGATGCTTACGGCGGCAATTTGCCGGCCTATTATCAGCAGCGCTGGAACCGATGGGACGGCTCGGGTTGCCCCACGGTGGCCGAGGCGTTGGGCGCAGCCGCCGACGGACCGCTGGCTGCCCGCGTGGCGCCGTTGCTGGCGAGACGCGTCATCGAACTTTCCACGGGCGAGCTGCGGCTCTTCCGCATGGCACGCGCCGTGGCGGGGCGCCCGCGTCTGCTCTTCGTCGACAATCCGTTCATAGGCCTCGACGCAGGGGCGCGGTCGCAGTTTTCCGCATTGCTGGCGGAGCTGGCGCGCACGACGACGGTTGTGCTCCTGCTGTGCCGGCGCTCCGAGGTGCCGTCGTTCGTAACGCACGTGGTTACGGTCGGGCAGCGCTGCGTGGGGCCCAAGCTGCCGCGCGACGTGTGGGAGCAGACGGCTGCGGAGCCGACGGATGGCGGTGTTCTTTCGCCGGCCGAGCTCGGCTCTCTGGCCGCTCTTTCGGCCCAGGGCACGGTGCCTGCATGCGACGAGGTGGTGAGCTGTCGCGACCTTCGCATCAGCTACGACGGCCACGCCGTGCTCCGTCTCGACGCGTGGGACGTACGGCGCGGCGAATGCTGGGCCCTCACGGGCGATAACGGGGCGGGCAAGTCGACGCTCCTTTCGCTCGTCTGCGCCGACAACCCCATGGCCTATGCGTGCGGCATCCGCCTTTTCGGAGCCGCCCGCGGCCGGGGCGAAAGCATCTGGGACATCAAGCGGCGCATCGGCTACGTTTCGCCCGAGCTTTTCGCCGTCTGCAACCGCCCCGTCCCGGCGGTCGACGTCGTGGCCGGCGGCCTGCACGACACGCTGGGGCTCCTGCGCCGCACCTCGGCCGTCGAGCGCGACCGCTGCATGGCGTGGATGCGCCTGTTCGGCGCCGAAGCCTGGGTCGACGTGCCCTATACGCGGCTGTCGAGCGGCGAACAACGCCTGGTGCTGCTCGTGCGGGCCTTTGTCAAGAGTCCGCCACTGCTGGTGCTCGACGAACCGTTCCAGGGGCTCGACGACGCCCGCCTGCTGCGCGCCCGGGCATTGCTCGACGCTTACGTGCGCACGGGCCACCACACGCTCATCATGGTGTCCCATTACGAAAACGAACTGCCGCCGTGCATCGACCGCCGGCTGCACTTGGTGAAACATGACGAAAATTGACAACTATGAGACGAACACTGTTTTTGCTGCTTTTTGCCGCTGTCTGCTACGCTGCCGGGGCGCAGGCAGTCTTTGACAGGGTGCTTTCCGGGGCCAATCGCGTGCTCAGTTCGTCGGGCTACGGCTTTGTGCAGACGCATCTGGCATCTTTTCAGCGTGCAGCCCTGCTCTATATGCGCGAGCATGCCGATACGCTGTCGGCAGCCGATGCTTCGCGGCTGCTCGACGTGCAGGCCTACTACTTGTCGGAGTTTTCCACCCGCTTCCTGCACGACGTCTTCCGCAAGGAAGGGCTTTCGCATGAGCAACGGAAGGAGCTCTATTACCGCTTTGTGAAAGCTGCCACGACGCATCCCCTTTTTTGCGACCCCGATACCGTTACGACACGGGCATTTTCAAACGACCGGAAGACGCCTGCGCGCTTTTCGCTCGATACCGATTGGGAAAAAGCCTTTCGGGAAATCAGCGGGGAGCAGGGCGAGGCGGCTCCGCCGGCATCCGTTGAAGACAAACAACACAATAAATAATATGGAAATAGGATTAACTCACACAGCTTCGGTCTTTGTAACCGAAAGCAACACGGCCCGGGCCATGGGGTCGGGCGATCTGCCTGTTTTTGCCACGCCGGCGCTCGTGGCCCTCATGGAAAATGCAGCCATGCAGGCTGTCGCAGCTTCTCTGCCCGAGGGGAGCACAACCGTCGGGGCGGCCATCGACGTGGCGCACGTCAAACCGACCGCCATGGGCGAGGCTGTGCGGGCCACGGCCGAGCTCACTGCCGTCGACGGGCGTAAACTGACGTTCTCGCTCCATGCCGAAGATGCGCATGGCGAGGTGGGCCGCGGCACGCACGTGCGTTACGTCGTCGATCGGGAACGTTTCATGTCGAAGTTGTAGCAGACGTTTTTTATTGCAACGCAAGCCGGCTCCCTGCCAGAACGCAGGGGGCCGGCTTCTGTTTGTAAGGAGCGCGTCGGAAGGTTGGAAAAAGGGAGAAGCCCGATCGCCAAAACAGTTCACTTGCTCGGCACGAAAGCCTCGTAAGTGCCGTCGTCGAAAAACACGCGAATTTCTTTTATCTGCCGTTTGGACCTGTTACTTTCTTGTTCTTTTTCGATATACGTCCGAAACCCGATGGGAGGGAGCTGGCAGCCCGTTCCGTAATGCCTGTCGCTCTCTTTCGCTTCTCTGCTTTCCGTCTGCGGGGGAGGGAAGGGGAGCTCCCTCGTTCTGCTCTCCGCCCTGCTTTCGCTCGACGAGGTTGCTTCCTCTGCGTTCCCCGTTTTTTCTTCTGCACCTTCGCTTTCCGAATGCGTGTACATTTCTTCTTCGCCGAAGAGCAACCATTTTATATTGATGTCAGGGAAAGCCCGATGGATGGCTTGCACATGTTTGTTCGTAGGATTGGTTCTTCCCGTGAAGATGCTGGAAAGCGAAGCGGCAGAAATTTCCAGCTTGGCAGCGAATTCCTGTTGCGACATTCCCTCATGCTCCATTATCTGTCTGATTCTCTCTTTCATAATCTTAACATATCAATAGGGGCTCGCAGCACCTCGTTTTCGTATGCCGTCTGCCCGTTGCGGCGTCGGAGCAGCCAAAAATGCCTTTTCCGTAGCCTCTACAAAGATAAAGATAAAAATCAACAGCTGCAACGTTTGTTGATTTATATGCTCAAAACCGAAACTTTGCATTTGTATTTATAAATCTACATTCCCAAACTACCATGTTGAAAACTCATAAGAAAAAACTACATACGTAAATGAAACCCTTCAAAACCGCTTAAAACATTACAATAACGCATCAAAATAAGATATTAGCTCCTAAACGCTTATTTTCTCTTCCCAATCTACAAATATCAACTCCGCTCCCAATTGGCTGCCGGCTTGATAATTTTGCGAGATGAAAAGTAGAATATATTTGCTTAAATATCTGGTTTGCAAAGAGAAAAGATATGATGGTTTGGTGTGAATAAAAATTGAGTTTACTTTTTGAAAACTTTGGTTTCGGTTTTGAAATGCTGTTTTGATGTGTGGATGGTTTTTGTAGATGGGAAGGAAGTTTTTGTAGGTTTGTTGATAAATAAGGCAGTCGTGTTTTGATTTGTATTTGTTGATTTGCAAATATGATTATTAATATTGGTTTATTGTGAATTTGCCGGCTTGGAGGAAGCTGCTCTTTGGGAAATTTCGTTTATTTCGATGAAAAGTTCGGGAGGATGGATTTAAGCGAGTGTTGACGGCTTTGTTTTTGTGTAATGTGTTGTGTATAAATTTGTTTGTTGCTTTTTTAGAGCGATCGAATGGGGCTGAAAGAGATGTTAACGGAGTAAAAAATGGCGGTTTGGGCTGATTGCTGTCGGTTTTTGAGGGCGTAAAATGGCATTTTTCGGAGTGAAAAGTGGCTTTGCGGCGTACAATTTACATTTTTAGCAGCAAAAATTCAGAGAACGTAAGGTTCTGGGGCGTGTGCTTTGCGTGGAGGAACGGGAGGTGAAAAGAAAAGGCGGCAACAACTTGGGGAAGTTTTTGCCGCCGAAGACTGGTTGGAGGTGGATGTTTTCTGCTGACTTTTTTCAGTGGAGGATGAAAAAGAAGAGCTCTTTCATTAAGTCGCCGTCGGAGGTTGCGGGGTTGTCGATGCCTTTTGAGCGCGCGTCGGTGCGTCGGATCTGTTCGATGATGTGGAGCACTTTCGTTCCCGTGTAGTTGCGCATCGCGGGGAGGTAGTTCTTTTTGGCTTGCCACTCTGTGATGCCCAGCCAGGCGGCTATCCCCCTTTCGCTCTTCTCGGGTGCGTAGTAGGCAAGCATCAGGTTAGAGAAGAATTTAAAGAGCGAAGCCAGCAGTTTTTGGATGGAAAAATCTTTTGGATTGCTGTCAAAATAGTGTGCTATTTGATTAACCTTTACAATGTCTTTTCTGACGAGTGCATCCTGCATTTCGAAGATGCTGAAATCGCGCGTCATGGCAACATTGCGGCGGACGAGCGCTTGGGTGAC
The DNA here is from genome assembly GCA_944322095.1 of uncultured Alloprevotella sp. Classification (GTDB taxonomy): domain Bacteria; phylum Bacteroidota; class Bacteroidia; order Bacteroidales; family Bacteroidaceae; genus Alloprevotella. The sequence goes on along the minus strand of CALUNU010000010.1, from coordinate 29,350 downwards.
GGTGCGTTCGCCGGCGGGCAGGGAGATGGCGAGCTTGTCCAGTTCGCCTGCGAGACGGTTTAAGTCGGCCCCGACGTATTCGCCGAGCATGGCAGCCGCTTCAGGTTCGATGGCAATTTTTTTTCGTTTCAGGTAATCGCGGATAAACGTGGGGAGCTGGCTGTCGTATAGCTTTTTGCTTTCGAAGAGCACGCCGTTTTTTTCGATGAGCGTGCAGATTTTTTTCCGTCGGTCGAGGCTGCCGTTTTTATGGCAGCATATAAGCACGGTGGAGGGCTGAGGCTGTTTCAGGTAAAACTCCAAGCGGTCGATGCCGCGCAGTCCCTGCGCCTCGCGGACGCATACGACGACGCGTTTGGCGCCCATGGGGAAGCCCTTGCACGCATTGATGACGTCGTCGATGGCGGTTTCGGGCCCGTAGAGGGTGATGAGGTTGAAGTCCTTCTCTTCGGGCAGCAGCGTGCTGTCGGTGATAAAGTCGGCCAGGCGGTCGATATAATAGCTCTCTTCGCCCATCAGGTAGTAGATGGGCCTGACGTTGCCGGCTCTGACCTCGCGCACGATGCTTTCGTAGGAGGTAGAGGCGTTTTTGCGGTTGCTTTGTGTGGTTGTCATGGGGCGATTGCGAGGAGCCGTTACCAGTCGTATTTCAGGTGGCGGACGGTTTTGCGTTCCTCTATGATGAGGCGCAGCGACTCGATACCTATTTTCACGTGAGTGGCGGCAAACGATTGCGTTACCCGCTTGTCGCTGGCCTCTGTCTTGATGCCCTCGGGCACCATCGGGTTGTCGGAAACGAGGAGCAGGGCGCCCGTGGGGATATGGTTGTAGAAGCCGCAGGTAAAGAGCGTGGCGGTTTCCATATCGACGGCCATGGCGCGCGTTTGGCGCAGATATGCTTTGAAGCGCTCGTCGTGTTCCCACACGCGGCGGTTGGTGGTGTAGACGGTGCCGGTCCAATAGTCGTGGTGGTTGTCGCGCAGGGCGGTGGAGACGGCGCGTTGCAGCATGAAGGCCGGCAGCGAGGGCACTTCGGGCGGCAGGTAGTCGTTGGAGGTGCCTTCGCCGCGTATGCCGGCCAGGGGGAGGATGTAGTCGCCCAGGCCCGTCTTGTCCGATATGCCGCCGCATTTGCCCAAGAAGAGGCAGGCTTTGGGGCTGATGGCGCTCAGGAGGTCCATGATGAGGGCTGCGTTGGGGCTGCCAATGCCGAAGTTGATGATGGTGATGCCTTGGGCGGTTGCGGTGCGCATGTTGCCCTCGTAGCCCACCGGTTCGACACCGCAGAGCTCGCAGAAGATGTCGACGTAGTTGTTGAAATTGGTGAGCAGCACATGCTCGGCAAAGCCGTCCAAAGGTACTTTGGTGTAGCGTTGCAGCCAATTGCCTACGATTTCTTGTCGGGATATCATATTCTTTGTATTTTTGTTTTACAAAGCGGTTAGCATCTGCCTTCCGGCCCGGAGAGTCGGGGCGAAGGGGTGTACTTTGCAAAAGTAAGAAAATGATTTCATTAAACTTGCCGCCTGCCGAGATAAAAACGCGGCAAACGGGAGGCATCACCTATGTTTTCGATTTCCTCAGGCGGCGCTATGTCAAGCTGACGCCCGAGGAATGGGTGCGTCAGCATTTCACGCATTTTCTGGTGGACCACAAGGGCTATCCGCCCCAGCTCCTGGCCAACGAGGTGGGCATCCGCCTCAACGGTTCGTTGCGGCGGTGCGACAGCGTGCTTTACGACCGCAATGGCGGGCGTCCGCGCGTCGTGATGGAGTATAAGGCGCCCACGGTGGCGCTCACGCAGGACGTTTTCAACCAGATTTGTTCGTACAACAGCCTGCTGCGCGCCGATTATCTGTTTGTCAGCAACGGACTGATGCACGTTTGCTGCCGCATGCTCTATGCCGAGGCGTCGTATGCGTTTCTGCGCGATGTGCCTGCGTTTTCCGAGCTGGCATAGCCGTATTCCCAGAAGCCGCCTGCGTGAAGCCCATAGAAAAGCCGGCCGGAATCATCACAGGTTCCGGCCGGCTGCTTTATGCGGCTCTCGGTCGAGGGCTTAGGCCTCCTCCGTCGTCAGCGTTTTGCGACGGCGGGGCGTTTTTTCCTTCTCCACCGGTTTTTCAATCTGCACGCCGGCCAGTTCGGGGTCTATCATAATGCGTCCGCAATACTCGCAAACGATGATTTTCTTGCGCATGCGGATGTCGAGCTGGCGCTGGGGCGGTATCTTGTTGAAGCATCCGCCGCAGGCGTCGCGCTGCACGTAGACGATGCCCAGGCCGTTGCGGCTGCTCTTGCGGATGCGCTTGAAGGCCGTGAGCAGGCGCGGCTCGATGGTCAGCTCGAGGGCCTTGGCCTGCTCGCGCAGCTTCTCTTCCTCGGCTTTCGTTTCGGCCACGATGTCGTCCAGTTCCACTTTTTTGGCATCCAGGTCGATGCGGCGCTCTTCGAGCTGCTTTTGTCCGGCGGCTATTTCGGCTTGTTTGGCTTCGATGACGCGGCGGGCCTCACCTATTTTTTTGTTTTGGAGTTCTATTTCGAGCGACTGGAATTCTATTTCCTTGTTCAGCATGTCATATTCGCGGTTGTTGCGCACGTCGTCGAGTTGGGCCTTGTAGCGGGTCACGGCAGCCGAGGCCTCCTCGATGTTGTGTTTGCGCGTAGCGATTTCTGCTTCCTGTTTCTTGATTTCGTCGCCGTAGTTGCTCAGGCGCGTGGTGAGTCCTTCTATTTCGTCTTCGAGGTCCTGCACTTCAAGAGGCAGCTCGCCGCGCAATGTCTTGATCTTGTCGATCTCAGACAGCAACGTCTGCAACTGATAGAGGTTCCTCAGTTTTTCCTCTACGGACATGTCCGCAGGTACTTCTTTTTTCGTAGGCATGTTGATACGTGTTATTGTTGTTTGTTTGTTGTCGGGTGGAGTCAGTCGGTCATGTAGCGGATGGGGTTGGTGTTGAGCTCCGTCTTGACCAGGCGCAGGTCCGGGTGGGCCTCATGCAGGATGTCGTAGAGCAGATCCACCGTGTGCCGCTCGCTCTGATAGTGGCCCAAGGCCAGGAGCCAGAGCTCGTTTTCGTAGCCGAAAAAGTGGTGGTAGCCCACCTCGCCCGTCACGAAGGCGTCGGCTCCGGCGCGCACGGCCTCGTCGGCCAGAAAGGCCCCGGCTCCGCCGCACAGCGCCACGCGCCGTATGGGGCGCTTGGGCCCCTCGTTGTGGCAGAGGCAGGCCACGCCGAACGCGTCTTTGACCAGGCGCAGGAAGCGGGCCGGCTCGACGGCTTCGGGGAGCTCGCCCACGAGGCCGCTGCCGCCGCCCGTAGGCGTGGGCACGAGAAAACGCACGTCCGAAAGGCCCAGGAGGCGCGCCATGGCATGGTTGACGCCGCCCGGGGCGTTGTCCAGATTGGTGTGGGCGGCATAGAGCGTGATGCCCGCCCGTATGGCTGCGCAGACGCACCGCTCGGGCTGCGTGGCGGCCGTGACGTGCCTGAGGGCGTGAAACAGGAGCGGGTGGTGGCTCACAACGAGATTGCAGCCCCGGCGTGCGGCCTCGTCGATGACGGCTTCCGTCACGTCAAGGCACAACAAGACCCCTGATGCGTCCGCCTCTGTCAGTCCGACCTGCAAGCCGGCGTTGTCGTAGCCTTCTTGCAGCGGCAGGGGCGCGAACCGTTCCAGGGTCGCGACGACCTCTTTTATTTTCATGTGGAATGAGTCTTCTTTCAACGGGCAAAGATACGACTTTTCCCGCAATCTTGTGCGAAAACCGTGCGAAAAGCACGCGCCCATCCCTTCCGCCCGCTTGCGAGGCGGCCGCGTGGTTGCATTTGCCGGCTTGCTGTTCGGCTCGTCGGGCGGCTCCCGGCATTTTGCAGCCGGCAGCGTGGCAGGCCGCCGGCGGGTGACCGGCAGGGAGCGAAAAACGACCGCCTGCACCTTTTTCGACGGGCAGCGCCGGCGGAAAAGAAAAAATATGCTACTTTTGCGCTATAAGAAACAGCGTATGGCTGAGGATTGGGAAGAATACGACGTGGTCTACCTCACGGTGGAAGGCATGACGCGGGGCGTATCGCTGCGCGGCGCCTACATACTCCTGCTCCGCGAGCGGGGCGGGCGTCGCCACGTGCCTTTGCTCATCGACCGTGCGGGGGCCGAGCTGTTGCGTCGCGTCGATGCCGGCGAGCGCTCCGAAGGGCTGTCGCTTGCCTTGCAGATGACGGCGGCTTTCGGGCTGCTTCCGGTCAACGTGTCGATAGGCTGGATTCACGGCCACCGTTATAGCGCCGTTGTGCGGCTGGGATGCGAAGATTTGGGCTACCGCGAGGTAGAGACCGACCTGGCCGACGGCATTGCGCTGGCCATGTTGGCCGATTGCCCGATACGCATGCTGCGCAAGGTCTTTGAAACGCAGCTCGGGCGGCAGCGTGGCGACGGCATGGTGGCCCTGCCCATCAGCGCCATGAGCCGCGAACTGCTCGACGAGGCGCTGAAATCGGCCGTGGCCGAGGAGAACTTCGAGCTGGCCTCGCTCATACGCGACGAAATCAAATCAAGGGAATGAAAGAACTCCACCTGTTTTATGCCCCCGACGTGGAAACCACGGGCATGCTCCCGCCCGAGGAGTCGGCCCACGCCGTGCGCGTGCTGCGCATGCACGAGGGCGACCCCATCTGCGTGGTGGACGGACGCGGCACGACGTTCTCCTGCGTCATTGCCGCCGCCTCGCCCCGCGGCTGCCTGCTCAGCATCGAGAAGCGGTGCCCCGAGCCGCCCCGGCCGGGAGGAGGGGTGCATCTGGCCGTAGCTCCTACAAAAAGCATGGAGAGGATGGAGTGGCTGGCCGAGAAGGCCACGGAGATTGGCATCGACAGCCTGACGTTTCTGGCCACGGCCAACACGGAGCGCCGCGTGGTCAAGGCGGAGCGCGTGGAGAAAATCGTTGTGGGCGCCATGAAGCAGAGCCACAAAGCCCGTTTGCCGCACGTCGAGGGGCTCGTGCCGTTCGACGCGTTTGTGCAGCGGCCGTTTCAGGGCCGGCGCTTCATAGCCCATTGCTACGGGCCGGAGCTCGACGGGCCGGCCGGGAAGCCTTTCCTGGCCGATGTGCTTGCTCCGGGGAGCGATGCGCTCGTGATGGTGGGGCCCGAGGGCGATTTTACGCCCGACGAGGTGCGCCGCGCCATGGCGGCAGGATTTATCCCCGTCAGCCTGAGCGACAGCCGGCTGCGAACAGAGACGGCTGCCCTCGTGGCCGTTCATCTGATGGGGCTGGCCGGGCGCGGCAAGTGAACCGGTTTTTTCACAGAGGCGACTAAGCGGAGCCAACCGCCGGCCGGCCGTGAGCGCCGGACGCACAGGCTGCCCGGCGAACCGCCACACCATATTATATATATAGACAATGAATGCCATCACGCTCGACAGCGTCGTGCCATGCGTCTTTTCCGGTAGAGCCGGGCTCGAAAGCGACGTGTGGGGACGGGTCGTGACGTTCGAAAAGGGAACGAACGTCCTCATCGAGGCGGCTTCGGGCGCCGGGAAGTCGTCGCTGTGCAGCTTCCTCCTGGGCTACCGCAACGACTATGAGGGGCGCATCTGTTTCGGCGGAAGCGACGTGCGCCCGCTGGGCATTGCCGCGTGGGCCGAAATCAGAAAAAACGAACTGTCGTGCATCTATCAGGAGCTGCGCCTCTTCCCGGAGCTCACGGCCCGCGAAAACGTGGCGCTGAAAAACAGTTTGACCCGGCTGAAAGAGGCGAAGGAGATAGATGCGTGGTTCGAGCGCCTGGGCATAGCCGACAAGCGCGACGTGCCGGTGGGCCGGATGAGCTTTGGTCAGCAGCAGCGCGTGGCAGCCGTCAGAGCCCTGGTGCAGCCCTTCGACTTCCTGCTGGCCGACGAGCCTGTGAGCCATCTGGACGACGCCAACGCAGCCGTGCTGGCCGACATCATGGCCGAAGAGGCCGCCCGGCGGGGCGCAGGGCTCATCGTGACGAGCGTGGGCCGGCAGTTGCCCTTGAAGTACGACCGCGTGCTCCATCTGTGAGCCCGCCCGCAGCGGCAGCGACGGCCGGAACGGCTGTCGGCAAGGCGGAAAAGGAAATGGAAAGACGAAGAAAGCATATCAGAACATGAAAGCCCTCATACAACTCTTTAAAGACTGGTACGGCTGCGCGCCCCTGCAAGTGGAGCGGCTGCCCAAGGCCGGCAGCAACCGCGAATATGTGCGTTTCTACGCCCGTTCCGGCAGCGCGACGACGTCCTACATCGGCGTCATCGGGCCGTCGCGCGACGAGAACCGTTGTTTCATCTATTTGAGCCGTCATTTTCGGAGCAAGGGGCTGCCCGTGCCCGAAATCCTGGCCGTATCGGCCGACGAGTCGCGCTATTTCCAGACAGATCTGGGCTCGACGTCGCTTTATGACGCCTTGAAGCGCGGCCGCGAGGACGGTGCCCGCTATGATGCCCGCGAGCGGAGCCTGATAGCCGCCACCATCCGCCTGCTGCCCCGCCTGCAAGTGACGGGGGCCGAGGGGCTCGACTTCGACAGATGCCTGCCCCCGGTGCGCTTCAATGCGCAGGCGGCCATGTTCGACCTCAATTATTTTAAATACTGCTTTTTCCGCACGACCGACATGGACTATGACGAGCTTCGGCTCGAAGGAGAAATGCTCCGCATGGCCGAAGACCTGAGCCGGCTGGAAAACGCCGGCTTTATGTACCGCGACTTTCAGGCCCGCAACGTCATGCTGCTGCCGGGAGATGCCCCCTGCTTCATCGACTTTCAGGGCGGCCGCTGCGGACCGTTGCAGTACGACGTGGCGTCGTACCTCTGGCAGGCCTCGGCGCGCTATTCCGACGAGTTGCGCGAGGAGATGACCGGCGAATACCTGCGGGCGCTTGCCGAGGTGTGCCGCTTCGACGAGGAGGCCTTCCGCGAAAAATTGTTGCTCTTCGTCCTCTTCCGCCTGATGCAGGTGTTGGGCACGTATGGTCTGCGCGGATATTTCGAACGCAAGAAGTATTTCATCGACAGCGTCCCTCCCGCCATCGAAAATCTCCGCGGCGTGCTCCGCAAAGGCGCGGCGCGCCCATATCCTTACCTGGAAAGCGTTTTACGGGCCATGACGGAGCTGCCGCAGTTCAACGCCCCGGGCGAGAGCCACGGCGAGCAGAGCCGGTCGGCCTACGACGGGCGCGGGCCACTCGTGGTGCGCGTGTTCAGTTTCAGCTATAAGAACGGCATACCCGAAGACATGAGCGGAAACGGCGGAGGCTACGTTTTCGATTGCCGCGGCACGCACAACCCGGGACGATATGAGCGCTATCGGGCGCTGACGGGGCTCGACGAGCCGGTGGTGCGCTTTTTGGAGGACGACGGTGAAATTCTGACCTTTCTCGACAGCGCCTGCAAGCTGGCCGACGCCCATGTGCGCCGATATATGGAGCGCGGCTTCACCGACCTGATGTTTTCCTTCGGATGTACGGGTGGGCGCCACCGCAGTGTCTACTGTGCGCAGCATCTGGCCGAATATATCAACGGGAAATATGGTGTCGAGGTGAGGCTGTGCCACCGCGAGCAAGGTATAGAGCGCGTTTTGCCGGCCAGAAGCCTCGGGGCGCAAGGGTAGCAAAGAGCAGTACCGACGTTTGCCGGGAACAGCGCGGCCGCATCTTTTAACAGGAACGGGTGATAATAAATGCAGCTCCGCTGCGTTTATGATAAAGACAATGTTCAGCAAAATAGCAACGAAAGCAAATAAGGGCAGGGGAGCGAAAATCCGTCGCCGGGCGTACCGGCAGCGGGCTGTTTCCCTGTTGCTGCTGTTTTTTACGTTGCTCACCACGGCCACGGCCCAGCGCTGCCGTCTGTTCGGACGGGTGGTCGACGAAAACGGCGATGCCGTGGAGCTGGCCAACGTGCGTATACAGGGCAGTTCGCAGGGAACCATGACGCGCCTGGACGGAACCTATTCTTTCTACGTGGCGCCGGCCGATACAATGCAGACGCTGATTTTTTCCATGATTGGCTACGAAACGCGCAAGCGCACCATCGCACCCGCCCGGGGCGATTCGTTGCGCATCGACGTGATGCTGCCCTCGCTCGGCCTGACCATGGGAACAGCCACCGTCGAGGGACAGCGCATCCAGACGGGAACGCTGCAACGCTTGGAGCCGACGGATATGAAGACGGTGCCTTCGACAACGGGAAACGCCGTGGAGGAAATGATTGCCACGCAGGCCGGCGTATCCACCCACAACGAGCTCTCGTCGCAGTATAATGTGCGCGGCGGCTCTTTTGATGAAAACTGCGTCTACCTGAATGGCATCGAAGTGTACCGCCCCATGCTCGTACGTTCCGGGCAGCAGGAAGGATTGAGCATCATCAACAGCGACATGGTCGAGAGCATCGGCTTTTCTTCGGGCGGTTTCGAAGCGAAATACGGCGACCGCATGTCCTCCGTGCTGGACATCACCTACAAGCGGCCGCAGGCATTCGAGGCATCGCTCTCGGGCAGCATGCTTGGCGGGAGCATTTATGCCGGCTGGGGAAACAAGCACGTCAGCCTCATGACAAGCGTCCGCTACAAGACGACACGCTATCTTTTGGGTTCGCTCGACACGTCCGGCGAGTACGATCCCAACTTTTTGGACTATCAAGCCTACGTTTCGTGGCGGCCCAACCAACGTTGGACCTTGAATGTCATCGGCAACATCTCCGACAATCATTATAACTTCGAACCGGAGGACCGCGAAACCAACTTCGGAACGATGCAGGAAGCCAAGAGCTTCAAGGTATATTTCGACGGAAAAGAAAAAGACTACTTCAGAACGTATTTTGGTTCCCTCTCCCTGACGCGGCAATTCGGCTCCCAGACGTCTGTGGCCTTGCAATTCTCGTCTTTTGCGACGCAAGAGCGCGAAACTTACGACATACGTGGCGAATATTGGTTGAACGAGGCGACTACTCAGGAGCAATTGGGCGTTGGTACGTACATGGAGCACGCCCGCAACTCGTTAAAGGCACGAGTGGTGAACGTAGGGCTGCGCTTCCGAAAGAAAATGACGGGACACGACTTGCAGGCGGGCATCAACTGGCAGAATGAACTGATTAAGGAGAATTCGCGTGAATGGGAGATGCGCGATTCGATGGGCTACTCCTTGCCTCACGACCCGGAGCGGCTGATGCTGATTTACAGCTTGCGTTCGCAGAACCGTATATCGACGAACCGCTACGAGCTGTTCGCACAAGATACGTGGCGCATCCAGAGCGGGGTGGGGCTCTTCAACGTGAACTACGGCGTGCGGCTGAGCCACTGGGATTGGAACAGCGAAACGCTGGTTTCGCCGCGTGTGTCGGTGGGGCTGTTGCCTGCCTTCAATGAGAACCTCACTTTCCGTTTTGCCACGGGCTTTTATTATCAGGCGCCTTTCTTCAAGGAGCTGCGCGACACGACGATGCAGGACGGCATAGCGACGGTGCGCCTGAACAAGTCGATACGTTCGCAGCGTTCCATCCATTTTGTGCTGGGGGGCGACTGGATGTTTCGCATGATGAACAGGCCTTTTAAGTTTACGACGGAGGTCTATTATAAGGCGCTCTCCAACTTGATTCCTTACAACGTTGACAATGTGCGCGTGGTCTATTACGGCCGCAACATGAGCCGTGGATATGCGGCGGGCATCGATTTCAAACTGTTTGGGGAGTTTGTTCCGGGGGCCGACTCGTGGCTTACCTTCTCGCTGATGTCGACGAAGGAGAAGCTGAACGGCGTGTGGCTGCCGCGCCCCACAGACCAGCGCTATAATCTGTCGCTCTACTTTACCGACTACTTTCCCGGCACAACGCGCTGGCGGCTTACGTTGAAGGCGGCCTTTGCCGACGGTTTGCCTTTCGGTCCTCCTCACTCGGGGCGCGCCGAGCAGACTTTCCGCTCGCCGGCCTATAAGCGGGTCGACGTGGGCATGAGCTACCGGCTCATTAACAACGAAGACAAGCACATCCGTGGTTTCGGCCGCCTCATAAAGAATGCCTGGCTGGGGCTCGACGCGTTCAATCTGCTGGGCATCAACAACGTGAACTCCTATTATTGGATTACCGACATCACGAACACGCAGTATGCCGTGCCCAACTATCTCACGGGGCGGCAGATAAACGTGCGTTTCTCCATCGACTTCTGACGGCCGGGCCCCAGCGGCGCGCAGGGAGGCGGGATAAAACATTTTTCTTAACTTTGCACCCGCCATTTTCAGCCTTACTAATTATATATGCAAACGAAGAATCCTCAGCGTCCGGTCAGCTTCAAGGTGAAAGCCCCCATGGAGCTGCTGCCATTTGTCATGCAATCGCTTTCGGGCGTCAGCCGAAACCGCGCCAAGGCCATCCTCAGCGGTGGAGGCGTGTCGGTGGATCGCCGCCGTGAGACGCGGCACGACTTTATGCTCCGTGTGGGGCAGAACGTGGAGATCTGCACCCGCAAAAAGGGCGTGGAGCTGCGCAACCGTTTCGTGAAAATCGTATATGAAGACCGCCACATCGTGGTTATTGAGAAGAACCCGGGCATACTGTCGATGGCAACGTCGCATCATGCCTATTGCGTCAAGACTGTGCTCGACAACTATTTCCATCTTTCGCACCAAAAATGTTCTGCTCACGTTGTGCACCGCCTCGACCGGGATACTTCGGGCCTCATGATTTATGCAAAAACGATAAGCGCTGAGCAAACGCTCGAACACAACTGGCATGAAATCGTTACCGACCGGCGTTACGTTGCGCTCGTGTCGGGCCGGATGGAGCAGCAGGAAGGATGCGTCGAGAGCTGGCTGAAGGACAACAAGGCCTTCTTCACCTATTCGTCGCCCGTCGACAACGGGGGCAAGTATGCCGTCACGCGCTACCGCGTCGTGCGCAGTTCGCCGCTTTATTCCCTGGTCGAGTTGCGTTTGGAGACGGGGCGGAAAAACCAGATACGCGTTCACATGCAGGACCTGGGCCATCCCGTCTGCGGCGACGTCAAGTATGGCAACGGCGACAATCCTGCCGGCCGTCTGGCGCTTCACGCCTTCAGGCTTCACTTTTACCACCCCGTTACGGGCGAGCTTATGAAGTTTGAAACGCCTGTTCCGTCGTCGTTTATCCGGGTGTTCGACCGTTAGCGCCGGCCGGGTGCACGCCGGTGGCCACTGCCGCAGGCGCAAGAGCGCGGCAGGCATAAAACAAACGGTATCAAGCAGGCTTGATACCGTTATTTTTTTCTTCTCTTGAAGAGGTGCTTGATTTTTTTCAGCAGTTTATACCCCGTCATGACGCCGTCGTAGACGGCATAGGCCCGCTCGGCGTTGCCTATCCACATCTGCATTTTGTTTTCGGCCGGCGGAGGCGTCAGCAGGCGGTCGGTCTTTGCTTTGATGCGCTGCTCCATCTGTTGCAGCGCCTTTTCCGTTTGCGCCCGCCGTATTTCAATCTCGTTCAGCGTGTACGTATGGCGTATCATCTCATTTCTCCTTTTTCCGATGGGTCAGGAAAAGCTGGCCCAAAAAGTTGGCAACGGGATTTATGATGAGCTTCTTGCGGCATGCGTAGACCAGAAGCGCCACCACTGCGTAGAAAAGCGCCACCACCGCGCATGCGGCGGGCATGCCGCCCAAGGCCGGAGCCATGGCCCGCGCGCAAGCGTAAGAAAGGAACAAGATGACTATCATGAGCAGCATGAACAGGATTGCTCCCAGTATGAATGCTGCGGCCAGGACAGTCATCTTGCTCACGAAGTCCAGCTGTACATACTTCACCCGTAGCTCCACGTAGCGTTTCACGTCGGCGAGGAGCCCGTGCAGGGTTTCTATGTTGCGGTCACTGGAAAACACGGCTCGTTTTTTAGTCGTTAACGGGTTTCAGCTCGTCGGCAATGTCGTCCACCAAGCCTTCCAGCTCTTTGCTGTTCAGCTTGATACCTCTTTTGCGGATGATCTCTGCAATTTTCGTGCGGGTTTCCGTACCCTTTTCCGGGGCAAACAAAATGCCACATGCTGCACCGACGGCTGCGCCGCCCAGGAATGCTGCCAAAATGCTTAATCCTTTCATGATAATAGAAGTTTTGTTGGTTTGAACACCCCAAAATTAGGCTTTTCTCCTTATATAGACACGCAAAAGTCCGATTATTTTTCAGAAACGACTGTAAAAGGCCAACTTTAAAGTAGTTTAACGCCGGCAGTGGCAGGCAGACGGAAATGAGTTGTAAATTTGCGAAGTCATTCCGACGAGCAAATAAATGTAACATCCAAATAATTCAGCGAACCCATGAAGAAAACATTGTTCTGTGCCCTGAGTTTGTGCTCCGCCGTCTTGCTGACCGCCTGCAAATCGCAGGAAAGCGCCTATCGTCAGGCATACGAGAAGGCCAAAGCCCAGGAGCTGGCCCAAGGCAGCTCGCAGGCAGCCGGAGCCGGCGCCGAAACGACCACCGTGGCCGTAACGCCCGCTGAGGAGACCGTCAGCGTGACGCCCGTGACCACTACGCCCACGCATGCCACCGACAACAGCGACGTGCGCACCATCGACGGTGGCGTGAGCGTCGTTAGCGGCAACAGCCTGAAAGCATACAGCGTGGTGGTCGGGAGCTTTGTCACCCAGGCCAATGCCGAAGGGCTGATGAGCACGCTTAAGGAAAAAGGCTACGACGCCCGCGTTGTCAAGACGAACGAAACCATCAACGGGCAGACGGGCTGGTTCCGCGTCATCGCCTCTTCGTTCGACGACAAGGCATCGGCAGCTCAGTCGCGCGACGAGTTGAGCTCCACCTACGCAGGTGCGTGGTTGCTCTACCACAAATAAAATAGCGCCATCCCCGCTTTCGGCAACAAGCTTACGGGCCGCTCCGTTTCCACGGGGCGGCCTTTTTATATATACGCACGCGCGCGAAGATTTGCCGCCTTCTGCGGCTGCGGAGCTCCCTGCAAACGCATTTTTGCAGGCGGGAAAAGCCGCGCACCGGCCGGCAAAAACGATGGAAAAGCCTCGGACGGGAAGCGCCGGGAGAGGAATTTTCTAAAAAAACAGCTCAAAAATTTGTCGGTTACAGAAAAAGCCGTATCTTTGCACCGCGTTTGAGAGAAAGCGCCATGAAACGCGGAAATAGCTCAGTTGGTAGAGCACAACCTTGCCAAGGTTGGGGTCGCGAGTTCGAGTCTCGTTTTCCGCTCACTTATTGGAGTAAAAGAATCTATCGGGCCCAGGTGGCGGAATGGTAGACGCGCTAGTTTCAGGTACTAGTGTTAGCAATGACGTGCAGGTTCGAGTCCTGTTCTGGGCACAGAAGATAGACGAGCAAAACGGAGAGGTGGCGGAATTGGTAGACGCGCTACTTTGAGGGGGTAGTGACAATTGTGTCGTGGGAGTTCGAGTCTCCTCCTCTTCACTTGCCTGCGGAAATAGCTCAGTTGGTAGAGCACAACCTTGCCAAGGTTGGGGTCGCGAGTTCGAGTCTCGTTTTCCGCTCAATAGAAATTTCTATGACGCACATGTAGCTCGCATGCTGCACGGGTGGAATAGAATTTTTTTTGTTTCAGGGGATAGCTGCTTCCCCGTAGTCATTATTTATTATTGAGTAACAAGTATGAGCAACTTATATGTCCGTTATTTCGACCGTGACATGCTGGCTTTGAGCGTCGAAGAAGCAATCGATTTCCTTTCTACTATCCCCGACATCCGCATAACCCCGGAGCTCGTCAACGAAGTGCATGCTTACGCCGAAAGCGATATACCCTATCCCAAACGCTATAAAGTTCGCCCCCGCGTCTATTTCATTCTCATCAAAACGAATGCCGCCACCATGGCCGAGTTTAAGGCCAACCGCCGGGCAGGAGCTCCCGCAGCGGCCGAAAACGAAGTTCCCACCAAAAAGGAAATAAAAGCCACCCAGCTGGCCATCGAAAACCCGGGATGGTACCGCGGGACAATCACTTTTAAGCGCGTCATTCAGATACCGGGCACCATGAAGTTCCAGTATCAGGACACGCGCTTCTCGGCATACGTCAAGGCCATGAGTGGGCAAGACTGCTACAACCGCATAGTCCATCATCTGAAAAACCGTCAGGACGTCGACCTGCGGAGCCAGTTTCCTTCCGCGCGGGGAATCAATTTTTCCTTCAACTACATGGGTGCGGAGCTGCCGCCCGAACTCCTGCAAGCCAACGCATAAACTCGTCAGCGTACAACCATTATAATAGCCCGTCCACCAAAGCCCTTCCGGCTCGGCGCGACGGGCTTTTAGTTGCCTGAAAATTAAATTTTGTAAAAATCGCACAAGGGCATCCCTATTTCAGAACAATTTCAGCTTCGGTTCCTACCTTTGCCGTAGAGAAACGAAAACAATTTACTCACCCGAAAAAGAAAAAAGCCTTATGAAAAAGAAACTGACAAAATGGATGATTGCCCTCGTATGCGTATTCGGCGTTTCTGCCACCGCATTTGCCGACCGCGACAAGCCCGTAAACGTTAGCCAGCTTCCGGCCAAGGCGCAGCAAATCCTGAAAAAGAACTTTCCGAAGCACAAAGTGGCCCTTGCCAAAATGGAAAGCGAGATTTTCGACAAAAAATACGATGTGATCTTTACCAATGGCGACAAAATCGAGTTTGATAAAAACGGCAACTGGCAGGAAATCAGCTGCGAGCGCACGGCAGTCCCCTCCGCCCTCGTACCGGCCGCCATCAGAAAGTACGTGAGCAGCAGCTATCCTGGAACGAAAATACTCAAAATCGAGCTCGACCGCAACGAGTACGAGGTAAAGCTCAATAACCGGCTGGAAGTGACGTTCAATTCCTCCTACCAGGTCATCGACATCGACGATTAAAGGAGCAACGTCCCACCATCCTTTAAAAGGAACACTCCTCCACCGTTTCAGGCGGCACCATCCGGCGTTAAAAAGATGGTGCCGCCCTTTTTCTGCCCCTCTCCGCCCGTTCTTTGTCGTTCACAAAAAAAACAGTACTTTTGCACTCAGCATATTAGACCATAATATCAGTGCAAGATGAATATATCTTATAATTGGCTGAAACAATACGTCGATTTTGATTTGAGCGCAGACGAATTAGGTGCCGCGTTAACTTCCGTTGGTTTGGAAGTAGGAAGCGTTGAAGAGATACAAAGCGTGAAAGGAGGGTTGCAAGGGCTGGTCGTAGGCCGTGTAATCACTTGCGACCCGCATCCCAATTCCGATCATATGCATGTATGTACGGTTGATCTCGGTTCGGGAGAACCTCAGCAAATCGTATGCGGCGCTCCCAACGTGGCAGCGGGGCAAAAAGTAATCGTGGCCACGCTTGGTACGAAGCTTTATGACGGAGACGACTGCATAACCATCAAAAAGTCGAAACTGCGCGGCGTTGAAAGCTTTGGGATGATATGTGCCGAAGACGAAATTGGCGTTGGTACGAGCCATGACGGGATTATCGTTCTGCCTGACGACACCCCCGTGGGGATGAGCGCCGCCGATTACTATGGTATCAAGAGCGATTGGCTGATTGAGGTGGACATTACGCCCAACCGTGCCGATGCCTGCTCGCATTATGGCGTTGCCCGCGATTTGTATGCATGGCTGGTGCGTAATGGGTATAAGACATCGTTGCACCGTGCGGATGTGTCGGCTTTTGCCGTAGATAATCATGACATGGACATTGATGTTGTGGTGGAGAACGCCGAGGCATGCCCCCGCTATTGCGCGGTGACGCTGACCGATTGCGAGGTGAAGGAGAGCCCCGAATGGTTGCAGCAACGTTTGCGTGCCATAGGGCTTCGTCCTATTAATAATATAGTAGACATTACCAATTACATCATGTTTGCATACGGGCAGCCCTTGCATTGTTTCGATGCCGACATGATTGAAGGGCGTAAGGTCGTTGTAAAGACAATGCCCGAGGGCACCCCGTTTGTGACGCTCGACGGGCAGGAGCACAAGCTGTCCGACCGCGACCTGGCCATCTGCAATGCGTGCGAGCCGATGTGTATCGCAGGCGTTTTCGGCGGAAAGGGGTCCGGTACGTACGAAACGACGAAAAATGTGCTTTTGGAGAGCGCCTATTTCAATCCCACGTGGATACGTAAGAGTGCCCGCCGTCACGGGCTGAATACGGACGCCAGCTTCCGCTTCGAGCGCGGCATCGATCCCGACGGACAGATTTACGCTTTGAAAGAGGCCGCGTTGCTGGTTAAGGAGCTTGCAGGCGGTAAGATTTCGATGGAAATCAAAGATGTGGCCGTTCCGATGCAAAAAGCTTTCCATGTAGATTTGGAATATCGGTACGTACACGACTTAATCGGTAAGACCATTCCCGTAGACGTTATCAAAGAAATCGTTACTTCGTTGGAAATGAAAATTACCGGTGAGACGGAAAGCGGCTTGAGCCTGGAAGTGCCCGGTTACCGTGTTGACGTGCAACGCCCCTGCGACGTGGTGGAGGATATTCTGCGCATCTACGGTTATAACAACGTGGAGATACCCACGGCCGTCAAGTCGAGCCTGACGGTTAAAGGCGAGGAAGACCGCAGCAACAAGCTGGAAAACCTCGTTTCCGAGCAACTCGTGGGCTGTGGCTTCCGCGAAATCATGAACAACTCGCTGACGAAGGCTGCCTACTACGATGATTTGAAGACCTACCCCTCAGAAAATCTCGTCCGCTTGCTCAATCCGTTGAGTTCCGACCTTAACGTGCTTCGCCAAACGCTGCTTTTCGGCGGTTTGGAGAGCATTGAGCACAACGTCAATCGTAAAAACAGCAATCTGAGCTTTTTCGAGTTTGGCAATTGCTATTATTATAATAAGGAGAAGAAAAATCCCGAAAAGATACTCGCTGCCTACGACGAAGAGATGCATCTCGGCCTGTGGCTCACGGGCAACCGCGTCGAAGGCTCTTGGGCCCATCCCGACGAGGCGTCCAGCATCTACGAGCTGAAGGCTTACGTGGCCAACATTCTCACCCGTCTGGGTGTGTCGATGGGCGGCCTGGTGGTAGGAGCGGGCAGCAACGACCTGTTCAGCAAGTCGCTGTCGGTGGCCGACCATAACGGGAAACTGCTTCTCGAGCTTGGCCTTGTGCGCAAGAGTCTGGCCGTTGCCTGCGGCGTTGAGCAGGAAGTGTTCTTCGCCGAGCTCAACTGGACTTTGCTGATGAAGAAAACGCAGAAAAACGCTGTCAGCTTCAAGGAAATCAGCAAATACCCTGCCGTCAGCCGCGACTTGGCCCTGCTGCTCGACAAGAACGTCGAGTTTGCCGAAGTGGAGCGCGTTGCTTTCGCTTCTGAGAAAAAGCTGTTGAAGAGCGTGCGCCTTTTCGACGTTTACGAGGGCGAGCATCTCGAAGCCGGCAAGAAGAGCTATGCCGTCAATTTCATCTTGCAGGATGAAAGCAAGACGATGAGCGACAAGCAGACCGATGCCGTGATGAATAAAATCATTGCCAACTTGGAGAAGCAGCTTGGCGCCAAACTGAGATAACGCCTACGCTCACAGCAACAGTAAAAGAAGAAATCCAATAAAAATATCATTCCAATGGGAAGAGCATTCGAATATAGAAAAGCTACCAAACTGAAAAGATGGGGGCATATGGCCCGTACGTTTACGAAGATCGGCAAGCAGATTGCCATTGCCGTCAAGGCCGGCGGTCCCGAGCCCGAAAACAATCCTACGCTGCGTGCCATCATTGCCAACGCCAAGCGCGAAAACATGCCGAAGGACAACATCGAGCGCGCCATCAAGAACGCTATGGGTAAGGACCAGAGCGATTACAAGTCGATGACGTACGAGGGATACGGCCCTCACGGCGTGGCCATCTTCGTTGATACGTTGACAGACAATCCTACGCGTACCGTAGGCGACGTCCGCTCCGTGTTCAACAAGTTCAACGGCAATCTCGGCACGATGGGCTCGCTGGCTTATCTGTTCGACCACAAATGCGTTTTCTCTTTCAAGAAGAAAGAAGGCATCGACATGGACGAAATGATCCTTGACCTCATCGACTATGGCGTTGAGGACGAATATGACGAAGACGAGGAGGAAGGTTCCATCACGATCTACGGCGACCCCAAGTGTTTCAGCCAGATACAGAAGCATTTGGAGGAAAACGGTTTCGAGGTGGTGGGAGCCGAGTTTACCTACATACCCAACGACCTGAAGGACGTGACGCCCGAAGAGCGCGAGAGCATCGACAAGATGGTGGAGCGGCTCGAAGAGTTTGACGACGTCCAGACCGTTTACACCAACATGAAGCCTGCCGAGGGCGAATAAACCGGCAAATCACAGCGGGCGGCATGGCCGGAGCGTTTACAGCCGGCTTTGCCGCCCGTTTTTTCTGCAAAAACGAAAAGAAAGGAAGAAATGGAAAAAACACTGACTTACCGCACGCAGGGCACGTGCAGCCGCAACATCGAAGTGACGGGCGAAAACGGCGTGCTCAAGTCCGTGCGTTTCGAGGGCGGATGCCACGGCAATCTGCAAGGCATCTCCCGCCTTGTCGAGGGGCTCGCTTACGACGAGGTGCTCCGCCGCCTCGACGGCATCCGTTGCGGGTCGAAGTCAACGTCGTGCCCCGACCAGCTCTGCCGCGCCGTCGAGCAGCTGCGGGCAGCCGGGGCTTAGTGGCGGTAGTCGGCCGGGTGGAAATCCAGTTGCAAAACGGTTTTTCCCGTCGATGCAGAGCGATATGCGTAGCGGAAATTCACCTCATGCTCCTTGGCCTCTTTCAGTTCCACGGAGTTGCGCAGGCTTTCCAGCAGCTGGTTGTGCAGCATCTGCCGCTTCCGCGCCATCTCCTCGCGTACGGCAGGTTCGTCCAGCGGTCCCGACAAGGTGTACCAGTAGCAATACGTGCGCGAGGCCGGGCTGTACGTCATGCTGTCCAGCGTGTTGTGGG
The DNA here is from genome assembly GCA_944322095.1 of uncultured Alloprevotella sp. Lineage (GTDB taxonomy): Bacteria > Bacteroidota > Bacteroidia > Bacteroidales > Bacteroidaceae > Alloprevotella. The sequence continues at coordinate 10,446 of CALUNU010000010.1, read as the reverse complement.
GTTCCACCTGTATGGGGCACATTTTGCGGCTCTGTTCGGCCACGATTCTTTCGAGCCGTTCGTCATAGCTCTCGCGGCAGCCGCAGAGCAGGGCCGTCGCAGCGGCGGCCAGGAGTAGCGATTTCATTTTCGTCCGAAGCATAACGTCCACGAAGTTACGAACAAATTTTCTCATCCCCCAAAACGCCGGTAAAAATGTATGAAGACAGAATAGAAAGGGCCGTGGCCCTGTTTAAGAGCGGGTACAATTGTTCCCAGTCGGTTGTAGCCGCTTTTGCCGACCTGTACGGCTTCACGTTCGAGCAGGCGCTCCGCATGTCGGCTTCGTTTGGCGCCGGTATCGGGCGCATGCGCCTCACGTGCGGCACGGCTTGCGGGCTTTTCCAGCTCCTGGGGCTCGACCTCTCGGCCGTCGAGGGAGCCGACCGTGCCACGAAAGCCGCCAACTACCGCCTCGTGCAGCGCTACGCCGAGCGGCTGCGTGCCATCAACGGCTCCATCACCTGCTCGGAGCTGCTCGGGCTGACCGGGCGCGAGCACACCGACCCCGTTCCCGAGGCCCGCACCGAGACCTATTATAAAAAGCGGCCCTGCCCGAAGCTCGTCGAAACGGCCGCGCGTCTTTTTGCTGAATATCTGGAAGAAAAACAGGCCGGTGGCGAAGCCGCGCAAAACGCATGAGAGTACTTCTGCTGGGCGAGTATAGCAACGTTCACTGGACGCTGGCCGAAGGCCTGCGCTCCCTGGGCCACGACGTGGTGGTGGCTTCCGACGGCGACAGCTGGAAGGGCTATCGCCGCGATGTCGACCTGAGCCGCCGTTCTCCCTCGGCCTCCGCGGCTCTGGCCTATGTCTGGCGCCTTTTGCGCGCTTTTCCCCGTTTTCAGGGGTTTGATGTCGTGCAGCTCATCAATCCCGTTTTCCTTTCGCTCAAGGCCGAGCGCATTTACCCCTTTTTCCATTTTCTCCGGCGGCGCAACCGTTCCGTTTTCCTCGGAGCCTACGGCATGGACCACTATTGGGTGCGTGCCGGGATGGATTGTCGCACGTTCCGGTACAGCGATTTCAACCTCGGGCCGGCGCTCCGCCGCAACGAGGACAACGCCATCTGGGAGCGCGACTGGCTTCGTGGCCCCAAGGGGCGGCTCAACCGGCGTGTGGCCCGTGCCTGCGACGGCATAGCCGCGGGGCTGTACGAATATTACGCCGCCTATCGCCCCGACTTCGCCGCAAAGCTCCGTTTCATCCCTTTCCCCATCCGCACGGACCGGGCACGTTTTATCGAGCGCGGCCATGGACCGAAGCTCCGCTTTTTCATCGGCATCCAGCGCTCGCGCAGCGTGTATAAGGGGACGGACGTCATGCTGCGGGCCTTGCAGAAAACGGTGGAGCGCTATCCCGACGCCTGCGAGATGGTCTGCGTGGAGAGCGTGCCTTTCGACGAATACGTCCGTCTGCTTGACGGCAGCGACGTCCTGCTCGACCAGCTCTATTCCTATACGCCTGCGATGAACGCCCTCGAAGCCATGGCCCACGGGCTGGTGGTCGTGGGCGGCGGCGAGCCCGAAAACTACGAACTGCTGGGCGAGCAAACGCTGCGCCCCATCGTCAACGTACGGCCCACGGAGGACGACGTCTGCCGGCAGCTTGCCTGGCTCGTGGAGCACCGCGACCAGGTGCCGCGTCTCTCGCGTGAGAGCCGGCTCTATGTGGAGCGCCACCACGATTACCGTCTCGTGGCGCGCGCCTATCTCGACTTCTGGCGCGCCTTCGGCCGCGACTGACGGCGCGCTTCGCCTCTGCGTTTACGGGCAGGAGAGCCACGGGGCTTTCCTGCCTTTTCCGTGCCCGTGCCCCGTCATGCGGGTGAGTGCAGGTCGGCCTCGTCCACCCCTGTCGGCCGCCGGGCGGCGTGAGCCGGCTTGCAGGCAGCGCGGGCGGCCGGCTCATGCCGTTTTCCTGCCGGCTCGCGGCAGGCCTGGCGGCGCGGGGCGGGAGAGGGGCGGCGATGTCTCATTCTTGCTGTGTCACGGCAGGCTGCATGCCTGTATTTGCTGTGGCTTCCTGTGGCGAGGGAAAATTTTTTTGCCTTTACCTGAAAAAAAACGGCGGGAAACTTTGGTGCGTCCGACGGAATGTCTACTTTTGCAGTGTACTAATAAACTATTACACCAGGTTTCCATATTTATGATAACGATTGATCACATCGACTTCAAGTACGGCCGGCGCCGGCCGGCCGTCTTCGAGGACTTCTCGCTCCGCATCGGCAGCGGGCGTATCTGCGGCCTGCTCGGGCGGAACGGCACGGGCAAGTCGACGCTTCTCTATCTGCTCTCGGGCCTGCTCTTTCCGCAGCGGGGAGCCGTCTGTTTCCGCGGAGAGGACGTCGCCCGCCGCCGTCCCGAGGAGCTCCGCGACATTTTCCTCGTGCCCGAGGAGTTTTCGCTTCCGGGCGTTACGCTCAGCCGTTATGTGGCGCTCAACCGCCCGTTTTATCCCCGTTTCAGCGACGAGCTGCTGGCGTCTTGCCTGCGCGATTTCGACCTTGCTTCCGATCTGCATCTCGGCCAGCTCTCGATGGGGCAGAAAAAGAAGGCGTTCATGAGTTTTGCCCTGGCCGCAGGCACGAGTCTGCTCCTGATGGACGAGCCCACCAACGGGCTTGACATCCCTTCGAAAAGCCAGTTCCGCCGCGTAGTGGCCAACTGCATGACGGAGGAGCGCACCATCGTGGTCTCGACCCACCAGGTGCGCGACGTCGAGGCCCTGCTCGACCACGTTGTCATGCTCGAAGGGTCGCACATCCTGCTTGACAGCCCGACGGCCGCCATCTGTCGGTGCCTGAGCTTCGAGGAGCGCCCCGTCGGCGCCCCGCTCGACGACGTGCTCTACGAGCAGCCCTCGCTCGCGGGTCGCTCTGTCATTGCGCGCAACCCGCAGGGCCGGGAGACGCCCCTGAACCTCGAACTCCTCTTTAACGCCCTGCTCTCCGCGCCTGCGCTGCGGGCCTTCATCGGCGGCGGACGGGGTGCCGATAACGTTGAACCTGAAAACACAAACCGGAATGAAAACATTTGACTATCGCCGCTGCGCGCTCGTTCTGAAGCGTGATATCCTGGGAAACGGCAAAAAATATCTACGCGGCCTGGGCGGCGTCTTCCTGGCCTGCTTCATCGTGGAAGCTCTCTTTTTCTATGCTCCGTCGCGTTTCGGAGTGTCTGATGATTTCGAGGGAGAGCAGGAAATGCTCCATTTGCTGAGCCGGGTTGCGGGCTGTTCCGTCATGATGCTCAGCCTTTTCATACTGGTGGGCGCCGGCCAGCTTTTCGACCTGCTGAAGACGAAGGAGGGGCGCATCGCCTTTCTCACGCTGCCCGCCACGCGGGCGGAGAAATACGTGGCCCGCTGGGTGGTGTCGGTCGTGCTGTGGCCGGCTGCCTTTCTGGTGGCTTTCGTGGCTGCCGACCTGCTGCGGATGCTCGTTTTCCCGCTTTTGGGCCACGCCTTCCCTTCGGCCATTCCCCGCTTCTTTTCCAAGCTGGCGGAAATCGGCTCCGAGTTGTCCGACATCGTGCCTTGGCTGGCCCCCTCCTTCGAGCAGATGGCCGAGAGATGGCTCGTCTTGCTCCTTTGCCTGTCGTGGCATGCCGTCTACCTGCTGGGAAGCAGCTTTTTCCGCAAGCAGGCCTTCCTCCTGACGTCGTTGACGGGCATTCTGCTGCTCACGCTGGCTGGCTTCGTCCTGGCAGCCGTCCCGCCGGCTCATCTGCCTCTTGTCAGTGTGTCGTCGAGCGTCGCGGCTTTTTGCGTGGCTGATGTCATTCTGTTTTGTTTCGTTGTCTTCTGCTACTGGTTGTCGTTCAGACTGTTCTCGCGCGTGCAGGTGATCGGCAACAAATGGTTCAACGTATGATTTTCAAGGAAGGAACTCCCATTTACATGCAGATTGCCGAGCGCTTGCAGGACGAGATAGCTGCCGGGCAGTACGGCGAAGGCGACCGCGTGCCCAGCGTGAGGGAATACAGCGTGCTCTTGGAGGTGAACGTCAACACCGCCGTGAAGGCCTATGAGCAGCTGGCGGCGCTCGGCGTCATTTATAATCGGCGCGGGATGGGGTATTTCGTTGCCGAGGGGGCGGCTGCTGCCATTCTGAAGCAGCGGCGGCGGCTTTTTCTCGACGAAGAGCTGCCTGAGCTCTTCCGGCGCATGGACTTGCTCGGCATAGCGCCCGACGAACTGATGGCCCGCTGGCGCGACTTCCGTGCTGCCCGTAACGGCACGGGAGGGGCGGCTCCCTGATGTTCCGCGGGCCTTGCTCCGCACGGCCGAAAAATGTAATTTTGCATCACATTCGTTCCTGCGGCGGCTGTCAGCGGCCGCCGCAGGGCGCTAAAAACGAACGTCATGTCTTTAATCCATCTTGAAAACATACATAAGACGTACCACGCCGGAGCTCCGCTTCATGTGCTCAAAGGAATTTCGCTCGACATCGAGCGGGGCGAATTTGTCTCGATAATGGGCGCGTCGGGTTCGGGCAAATCGACGCTCCTGAACATACTCGGCATCCTTGACAACTACGACGAGGGCGAGTACAGGCTGAACGACGTGCTTATCAAGAACCTGAAAGAGAGCCGTGCGGCCGACTATCGCAACCGTATGATAGGCTTCATCTTCCAGTCGTTCAACTTAATCCCGTTTAAAAACGCGATGGAAAACGTGGCCCTCCCCTTGTTCTACCAGGGCGTGGGGCGCCGCCGGCGGAACGCCCTGGCGATGGAGTATCTGGAACGCCTCGGGCTGCGCGACTGGGCCCACCACCTGCCGTCTGAGCTTTCCGGCGGACAGAAACAGCGCGTGGCCATTGCTCGGGCCATCATCACGCATCCGCAAATCATCCTGGCCGACGAACCGACCGGGGCGCTCGACAGCCAGACCTCCGTCGAGGTGATGGAACTGCTCCGCCGGCTCAACGAAGAGGGCATGACGGTTGTGGTCGTGACGCACGAGAGCGGTGTGGCGTACAGAACGCACAAAATCGTCCACATTAAGGACGGACTCATCGGAAAGATTGAGGAAAATCCGAACCCCGGCGCTTCGCCCTTCGGCGAAGGCGGCCTGATGAAGTGAAACGCGATGGGAGACTTGCTGCAAGAGATTTTTGCCGGCTTGCGCCGTAACAAGCTGCGCACGGCGCTGACGGGATGCTCCGTTTCGGTGGGCATCTTCCTGCTCATCGTGCTGCTGGGGGCCGGTAACGGACTGATACATGCCTTTGAGGCCAACTCGGGCCAGATGGCCATGGATTTGCTCCGCGTCTGGCCGATGCAGACGTCCAGGCCCTATGACGGGCTCGAAACGGGGCGCACGGTGAAGCTCGACAACCGGGATTTGCGTGTGGCGGAAAACGCCTTTCCCGGGCGGGTGACGGGCGTGGACGCCACGGTGTCGCAGAGCGGCGTGCGGCTGTCGCGCGGCGACCGCTCGCTGAGCGGCTCGCTGAAGGGCGTATATCCAGACCATATGACCATGCACAAGGGCAAGCTTGTCGAAGGGCGTTATATCAGTCCGCTCGATATGCGTGAGCGGCGCAAGGTCGTGGTTGTGGGGCGCCGTACGGCCGAGGAACTTTGCGGAAACGTCGGGCGTGCCGTGGGAAGCTATGTCAGGGTGGACAGTGCGGCGTTTCGCATTGTCGGTGTGTATGCCGATCAGGGACAAATGGGGAGCGTCGAGGCACATGTGCCTTTCAGCACCTTGCAGCTCATCTATAAAAAGGGAACAAATCTGGAAGAGATGTCACTGCGTACGCGCGGCGTCGATACAGAGGAGGCCGACGAGGCTTTCCAGCAGGATTTGCGCCGCGTGCTGGGCAAGCTCCACCGCTTTGACCCGGCAGACGAGAGTGCATTGTGGATGTACAACTCCTCAACCGGTGCCAGGGAGAGCGCCGAGGCTATGAATATCCTGCGGAATGCCCTTTGGGTGGTGGGGTTGCTGACGTTGCTGAGCGGCGTCGTGGGCATCTCGAACATCATGCTTATTACGGTGAAGGAAAGGACGCACGAGTTTGGCATCAGAAAGGCCTTGGGCGCCCGGCCGTGGAGCATACTGCGCTCCGTGCTGGCTGAGAGCGTCATCATCACGGCCCTGTTTGGCTACGTGGGCCTGGTGCTCGGCGTGGCAGCGACGGAATATATGAACGTCTTGTCGGGACAACGTACCGTGAGCGTGGCAGATATGGAAATGACGGTTTTTCTGAACCCTACGGTGGATTTGGGCATCGCTCTCCGTGCCTTGGCCGTGCTTGTCGTGGCCGGGCTGCTGGCCGGCTTTTTCCCGGCACGCAAGGCAGTGCGCGTGAAACCCATCGAGGCGCTGCGGGCTCACTGACGGCCGGAGCGGCAAGCAGAGACAGAAAGCGGACGAAACGGTAAACGAGAGAAAACAGAGATGAGACTTTTCGATTTGGACAAGTGGGAGGAGATACTCCAGACCATCACGCGCAACAAATCGCGCAGCCTGCTGACGGCTTTCGGCGTATTCTGGGGCGTCTTCATGCTCGTGTTTCTGATGGGCGGGGGCGAAGGCTTGAAACGGCTGATGGCACGCAACTTCGAGGGGTTTGCGCAAAACTCGTGCTTCGTCATGCCAGGAACTACGACGAAGGCGTATAAGGGCTTTCAGAGCGGACGTTCGTGGACGTTGGAACTGGCCGACGTGGAGCGCATACGCCGGAGCGTGCCCGGCGTAGAGACAGTGACGCCGATGACGGCACGCTGGGGGGTAAACGTATGGCGCGGCGAGACCAAAGGTAATGGTACGCTAAAGGGCATACGTGCTGATTATGCGCGGATCGAGGATCCGCACCTGACATACGGCCGCTTCATCACCGAGGCTGATGAGCGTGAATACAGGAAAGTATGTGTGTTGGGAAAGCGCATTTACGAAGAACTCTTCCCGGGCGTGGATAATCCGTGCGGGCTGTATATATGTGTCGACAGCATCTACTATCAGGTGGTGGGCGTGAGCAAGATGACAAGCAACGTGGGCGTGATGGGCAGCGCGGAACGCTCGGTCATGGTGCCGCTCACGACGATGCAGCGCATCTATCATTATGGCGACCAGGTGCAGACGTTGGGTTTCACGGCCCGGCGCGGTGTGACGGTGACGGAAATACAGGACCGTGTGGAGAGCGTTATAAAAAGAGCGCATTTCATTGCGCCGGACGACGGACAGGCCGTTTTCATGTTTAATATGGAAGCGCTGTTCCGTATGGTGGACAATCTGTTTGAGGGAATAGAAATACTGGTGTGGCTCATCGGCGTGGGCACGCTGCTGAGCGGTGCCATCGGCGTGAGCAACATCATGATGGTGACGGTGAGGGAGCGCACGTCGGAGATAGGCATCAGGCGTGCCATCGGAGCGCGGCCCGGGAGCATCCTGCGGCAGGTGATGGCCGAAAGCATTGTGCTTACGGTACTGGCCGGACTGGCCGGCATTACGTTTGCCGTGCTTATGCTCCAAGGGCTGGAAACCATCGTTGCGTCGACGGGGGCAGACGTGTCGTTTCAGATATCTTTCCGCATGGCCGTGGGAGCGGCAGCCGTGCTTGCCGTGCTGGGCGGGCTGGCGGGGCTGGCTCCGTCGTTCCGGGCGCTGGCCATCAAGCCGATCGACGCCATCCGGGACGAGTAGGCCCCGCCCTTTCCACAAGTCGGAACAACAGACAGAGATGAGAAGCATATAAGGCAAACAATAAAAAACAGATAAACGATGAAGAAGTTTTTCAAGATTGTGCTGCTCGTGGTGGTCATAGCAGCCTTTTTGGGCACGTTCGTGTTCCTTTATCGGAAGTCGCGCCCCGAGGAAGTGACTTATCAGACGCTGACGGCAGAAACGCGGATGCTGGAACGCACGACGGTGGTGACGGGAACCATCGAGCCAAGAGACGAGGTGCTCATCAAGCCTCAGATTTCCGGTATCATATCGGAGCTTTACAAGGAGGCCGGCGAGCAGGTGAAGCAGGGCGAGGTGATTGCCAAGGTGAAGGTAATCCCCGACATGACGGCTTTGAGCTCGGCCGAGAACCGCGTGCGCCTGGCCCGCATCAACGAAACGCAGAGCCGCACCGATTATGAGCGCATGAAGGCGCTTTACGACGACGGGCTCGTGAGTGCGGAAGAGTTTGAGCAGACGCGTCTGGCCTACGACCAGGCCAAGGAAGAGACCGTTGCGGCCGAGGACGCCTTGCAGATTACGAAGGAAGGCATCTCGCGCAGCAACGCAGCGTACAGCACCACGCTGATACGCTCCACCATCGACGGGCTCATCCTGGACGTGCCCGTGAAAGTGGGAAATTCTGTCATTATGAGCAACACGTTCAACGACGGAACGACGATTGCCTCCGTGGCCGACATGACCGACCTCGTGTTTAAGGGAACCATCGACGAGACGGAGGTGGCACGCATACACGAAGGAATGCCCGTAAAGATTACGGTGGGCGCCTTGCAGGGGCAGACCTTTACGGCCACGCTGGAATACATCGCTCCCAAGGTGTCGTCGGCTGCCACGAGCGCCAATCAGTTTGAAATAAAGGCGGCAGTGAAAATTCCCGCCGGTGTAAAAATCAGGGCGGGGTACAGCGCGAACGCCGAGATCGTATTGGAACGCAAGGAAAGGGCGCTGTCGGTGCCCGAAGGGGGCATTGAGTATAGCGGCGACAGCACGTTCGTGTATGTGCTCACGGGAGAGCGTCCCCAGACGTTTGCACGCCGGCAGGTGGTTACGGGAATGAGCGACGGCGTGAACATCGAGATAGCCCGCGGGCTGAAAGCCGGCGACAAGGTGAGAGGAAACAAAAACGAAGCGCAGAACTGACGGCATATGAAAAGAGCAGGTTTACTTTTGACCTTTTTCACTCCTATATATATAGCAGCCCAGCAACCCATGTCGCTAAAAGACTGCATCGACTACGCCGTGGCGCACAATGTGCAGGTGAAACAGCAGGATGTGGTGCGGCGCAATCAGGAAATCGCCTTGAACACGGCGCGTTTCAGTAGGCTTCCGTCGGTTTCGGCGGCGGGGAGCCAGTCGTTCGACTTCGGGCGCGGACTTACGTCGGAAAATACCTACGTCAGCCGGAATACACAGAGTACCGCCTTTTCGGTAAATGCGAATATGCCCCTGTTTACAGGTTTTCGCATCCCCAACGAGATAAAGCAGGCCCGGCTCGATTTGGCTGCCGCCACGGCCGACTTGGAAAAGGTGCGCTACGATTTGAGCATTCAGGTGGCGCAGGCTTATTTGGAGGTGCTCTATCAGCAGGACATGCTCGAAGTGGCCGAGGAACAGCTGGCGCTGAGTCGTAAGCAGCTTGAAAGGGTGCAGGCTTTCTTCGGGCAAAAGAAATCGTCGGCGCTGGACGTGGCGCAGGCCCGCTCGTTGGTGGCGCAGGACGACTTGTCGCTGGTGCAGGCACGGAACAATTACAAATTGGCGCTGCTCGATCTGAGCCAGCTCATCGAATGGCCGTCGCCCGACAGCCTCTTGGTGACGGCGCCGGCCGAAGAACCGCCAGCCCGCGTCCCGGGAAGCCCGGCAGAGGTCTTCGAAAGGGCTTTGGCCGTCAGACCGGACGTGCGGGCCGACAGTTTGCGCGTGGCCAGTGCCTACAAAGGTGTATCCATAGCCAAAAGTGGATATTGGCCCGGTCTGACGTTGGGCGCAGGATTGGGTACAACGTTCTATCGTGTCGGCGGGGTGGACAATTCTTCCTTTGCCCGTCAAATGCGCGACAACTTCTCCAAATCGATAGCCCTTTCGTTGAACATACCCATCTTCAACCGCCTGTCAACGCGCAACTCGGTGCGGCAGGCAAAGCTGGAAGTGGAAAATAGAAAGTGGCAAATGGAAACAACCCGCAAGAATTTATACAAAGAGATACAGCAGGCATGGTACAACGCCGTGGCTTCTCAATCACAATACGAAAGTAGCAGGGTAGCCGAGGAGGAAGCGGAAACCGCATTCCAATTAATGACAAAAAAGTATGAGACGGGAAAAGCCAACGCCGTGGAGTACGAGGAGAGCAGGACGCAACGGCAAAAAGCAAAGTCCGATCGCATAGCGGCCCGCTACGATTACGTTTTTCGCTTAAAGATTTTGGACTTTTATCGGGGGATACCTTTTTAATAAGGACGCCATACCATTATAATAAGGAAGGGAGCCATGCCGGCAATAGGCGTGCTCCCTTTTTCAGTACATTATACGCTCTTCACAATAGAGAAAAATTTTTTCAAGCTGGAAAAGCCTTATATTTCACTATTAATCAGAAATTTAACAATGATAAAACAATCAGCTGTCCGAAAACAAATCAAAAAAACTTGCGAAAAAGTTTGGTCAGAAGCTGGGGAGTGCGTACTTTTGCACCCGCAAACGGGACGGAAGCCG
>CALUNU010000009.1 GCA_944322095.1 uncultured Alloprevotella sp. | reverse complement strand
AACCGCCGGATAAATGATAATTTAACGCAAGCAGCATAATTACAACATCATGGAATGGATACGTGAACATATTAATAAAATGCCAAGTTTCAACTACTTGAATGCACACCTCTCAACTATAGAGAATGCAGTTGAAACGAACCCTGATTTGTGCGTAGAAGTATGCAAAAGCCTGATAGAAAGCCTTTGCAAGACCATTCTTACCAATCAAGCTATTGGGTATAAAGGCAATGTGCAATTTCAGAATCTGGTAAAGCAGACTTTAGATAATGTGTTTATGGATGAATACTACAAAGCAGACAAAATAGAGCTAATCCGGAGAATTGCTTCTGTTTCTCAGAAACTCAACGAAATAAGAAACCGCTCCGGCTTTGCTTCGCACGGACAAGACAAACAGCACACGCCTTTCGATAAGATGATAGCTGTCTTAGCATACAAATCCACGGATATGATAGGAGGCTTTATCCTATACTCTTATATTCATTGCACCGCAAGACCTGATTCCCGTATCCATTACGAGGACTGCCAAACATTCAATGAACTGTTTGACGAAGAAAACCCGTTGGAATTGGGTGGTGTAATTCTTTCTGCTTCCGAAGCCTTGTATAAACAAGATTACGAGGCTTATAAGGAAGCCTATTATTCCTATTTAAGCAACCTAAAAAATTAACGATATGTCATTCACAGAAGGTAGTTACGAGAACGCATTGATTGCCTTGTTTGAGAATATGGGCTATCAGCATCTATATGGACCGGACATAGAGCGCGATTACCATACACCGTTCTATGAAGAGCAAGTATTAAACAGCTTGAGTACGGTTAATCCGGACAAGCCGTTAGCAGCTATCCATGAAGCCATCGCAAAGTTGAAAGACATTGATACCGGAAGTCTGACGCAAAAGAACGAAATCTTCATGGACTATCTTCAGCATGGCATCGAAGTGTCCTATCACGATGGGGAGGAACAACGGAATGAACTTGTCTATCTGATAGACTACAAAGACATCCGAAGGAATGATTTTCAAATCATCAATCAATGGACTTTTGTAGAGCACTCTGAAAAGCGGGCAGACCTTATTGTTTTCATTAATGGATTGCCGCTTGTGGTCATGGAGTTAAAGTCTCCTTCACGGGAAGAGACCGATGCTTCGGAAGCCTATCTGCAACTCCGAAACTACATGAAAGAGATTCCTTCCCTTTTCATTTATAATGTATTTTGTGTGATGAGCGATATGGCTTGTTCCAAAGCCGGAACCATTACCGGAAAGGAAGACCGCTATATGGAATGGAAAACCAAAGACGGCGATTATGAAAGCACAGAATTTGCGGATTATGACACTTTCTTTGAAGGCATTTTCATCAAAGGACGGCTGATTGACATCATCAAAAACTTTGTCTGCTTCTCAAAGGACGAAGCCGGAGCAGCTAAAATTCTTGCCGGATACCATCAATACTTTGCAGTAAAGAAAGCCATTGAGCGCACGAAGATAGCGATTGTGAATGACGGAAAAATCGGTGTATTCTGGCATACACAAGGTAGCGGAAAATCCCTGTCGATGGTATTTTATGCTCATCTGCTGCAAGAAGAGTTGTCCCAGCCGACTATTGTTGTGATTACCGACCGTAACGACTTGGATGACCAACTCTATACACAATTCTCAAAGTGCAAAGACTTCCTCAGGCAAGAACCTGTACAAGCAAAAAGCCGTGAAGGACTGAAAGGTTTGCTGGCTGGACGTGAAGCCAACGGCATTGTCTTCACAACCATGCAGAAATTTGAAGAATCAAGTGAACCGCTGTCCTTACGAAAGAATATTATCGTGATGACCGATGAAGCGCACCGAGGTCAATATGGTTTTGAAGAGAAAATCAGAATGACCAAGAATGAGAAAGGCGAAGACGTTGCCAAACGAATCATCGGCACGGCAAGAATCATCCACGATTCGTTGCCTAATGCTTCTTATATCGGTTTTACAGGTACACCAATCTCTACCAAAGACAGAGATACGGTGGAGGTGTTCGGAAGTTATATTGACGTGTACGATATGACACAAGCCGTAGCGGACGGTGCTACCTGCCCTGTATATTATGAATCGCGTGTAATCAACCTGAATTTGGACGAAACTACCCTCAAAGCCATAGACGATGAATACGAATTGCTTGCCGAAGAAGGAGCCACCGAAGAACAGATAGAGAAAAGCAAGAAGGAAATGTCGCACTTGGAAGAAATCTTGGGTGCACCTGCTACCATTGATTCGCTTTGCCGGGATATTTTGAAACACTATGAAGAAAACCGGCAATACGAACTGACAGGAAAAGCCATGATTGTGGCTTACTCCCGGCCTATTGCCATGAGCATCTACCACAAAATATTGGAATTTCGTCCGGAATGGAATGAAAAGGTAAAAGTGGTGATGACCGGAAGCAACAAGGATCCGGAAGAATGGCACGAGATTATCGGCAACAAGCAATATAAAAAGGAATTGGCCAAACGCTTCAAAGACGATAATGATCCGATGAAAATCGCCATTGTTGTGGATATGTGGTTGACAGGTTTTGACGTTCCTTCTTTGGCAACTATGTATGTGTACAAGCCTATGAGTGGTCACAATCTGATGCAAGCCATTGCCCGAGTGAATCGGGTATTCCATGGCAAAGCAGGCGGACTGGTAGTAGATTATATCGGAATTGCCAAAGCTCTGAAAGAAGCCATGCACGACTATACCCGGCGTGACCGCAAGAATTTCGGAAATCCAGATATCAAAGAAACCGCTTTGCTCAAATTCAAAGAAAAATTGGAAGTGTGCCGTGATTTGTTTCATGGCTATGACTATAGCCACTTCCAAACCGCATCGGATGCCGAGTGTGCCCAAATCATCAAAGGCGGCGTGAACTTCATCATGTCGCCCGACAAACAAGAAAAGCAGCAGGTCTTCTTAAAAGAAGCTATGCTCTTACATAATTCCATCACCCTGTGCCGCAGTCTCTTGAATGAACAGCAACGCTATGAAGCCGCATTCTTTGAAACTGTCCGTACTCTCCTTTCCCGAATGACAGGAAAAGGCAAAGTCTCGAAGAAAGAAATCAATACAAGAATCGGTGAGCTGCTGAAACAAAGCGTAAAGAGCGAGGGAGTAATCAATTTGTTCTCTGACATAAAAGCGGAATTTTCCTTGTTCGACTCTTCATTTTTGGAAGAAGTATCCAAAATGAAAGAGAAGAACATTGCCGTTGAGTTATTAAAGAGACTACTGGCGGAACGTGTCACTTTGTATCAAAAGACCAACATTGTGCAAGCGGAAAAATTCTCTGACTTGTTGAATCGTTCTCTGTCCTCTTACCTAAAGGGGCTGCTCACTAATGAAGAGGTCATACAGGAACTTTTGAAACTAGCAAAAGAAATATCCTCATCAGAATCGGCAGGGAACGATTTGGGTTTGACACGGGAAGAAAAATCATTCTATGATGCTTTAACCAAGCCGCAAGCCGTACAAGATGTATATACCAACGAACAATTGGTAGCCATGACCAAAGAACTTACAGAAACTCTCCGCAAGAACCGGACAATCGACTGGCAGAAAAAAGAATCAGCTCGGGCAGGTATGCGCAAAATGATAAAACGTCTGCTAAAGAAATATCATTATCCACCCGAAGAAGCAGCCAATGCCTTGGAAACGGTTATCCGCCAATGTGAGCAATGGACGGACAATGAGGAAACTATAATCGAACCGAAATTGTATAGTTTGCAAGAAAGCTCTTATTCGATGGCTGCGGAACCAAATGTAGAATATAATAAAAACAACTAAATATGATTATAAAAAAAATTATTGCGACCAATTATCGTACACTGGAAAATGTCGAGCTAAACTTTAATGGCTTTTATACAGCCATTAGCGGCAAAAACAATGCAGGTAAATCCAATGTTATTCGTGCTATACGTGGAATCCTTAATCCAGGTATGCGGCTTAGATTAAGAGGAGGATCTATTTTTAGTGTGGAAAATTTTGATTGGAAAGATGACATAACAAGCTGGAAAAAGGATTCTAAAGAAGACATATCTATCAAGCTGACATTTGAAATACACAAAGAAAGCGATGCGGCCATATACAAATTCTTAACTGATTTAATTTTTAAGAAAACAACTAATTTTACTATTACAGAGAATGAAACTTTGCAAATTAACTATACAAAAACATTTAAAAACGAATCATCCTATAATATATTTTTAGGTGAAAATGAAGTGATAGAAGATTATCAGAAGCAAGAAGTATTGAAGAGATTAAGAAACGCAGATTGTTTGATTTTTCATAATTCGACGACCTCAGATTTTAATCCTTTTGACAACAGCATGGATAGAGTAACTAATTTCATCAGTCCTTCCGATATGGATTCTATCAACAGAAAGAAAGATGAACTTGTGAAAATTGTTCAAAAGTCATTAAAGAATCACCAAACTGAATTAACAGAGCTCCTTGGAAATCTAGAAGACAAATATGAAGTTAGTCTATCTACACAAGGATTAAATTTTGAAAGAGAAACTATAGATATTTCATTAAAAGAGAAGGGCGTTGATGTATCCTTAGATGATTGGGGGAGTGGTACAAGAAATAGGACTCTAATCTTTTTAAATATATTAAACGCCAAAAGGGCACAACAATCTTCTACAGAATCTGATAGAATAACTCCCATTGTTATCATTGAAGAGCCTGAATGTTTTTTACATCCGCAGGCCCAAGCTGAATTTGGGAGGATTTTACAAGATTTAGCAAATCAATTTCAAATACAAATAATTACAACCACCCACAGTCCATACTTATTAAGTTTTAAATCTCCAGAATCCAATATTCTGATAGATAGAAATACAAAACCTAGAAGTAAAGACTCGTGTTCACATATAATTGATACACACTCTGAAAAATGGTACGAACCATTTGCCGTCGCGCTTGGTGTCAATCAATCTGATTTTGGACCTATGAAGGATATTATATTCAGCGAAAACTCAAAGATTCTTTTAGTTGAAGGAAATATTGATAAAGAATATATGCTTTTCTTTCAAGAATGTATTCATGGAGAAAACGCTCTTTTAAGTGGAATTGAAATTTTTCCTTATGACGGAGCCGACAATGTAAAGAACAATATTCTGATGAATTTTATTAAAAAGAAATTTAAAAAAGTTGTCATTACAGTCGATTTGGACAGGTTTAATAGTGTAAAAAAAGCCGTTACATCAATAGGTTTTAAAGAAAATGTTGATTTCCTTCCCATTGGAATATCAAACCCTGGAAAACAATGCATAGAAGGTCTTATTCCACAATCTGTATACTGTACTTTATATGCAAAAGAACCAGATTTAGCCCAAAAAGCAATTATGGCAATTGGAGAAGATCAAAAATCAGCAAAAAATGAAATCAAAAAGAAACTATTAGAAGAATTTAAATTGATTCCCATTAACAAAGATACAACTCATAAAGAATTTTATTCTCTAATAAAAAAGATAAACAAAGCATTTAAGTGATGCAGACAAATATTAGCCATATAGATAAAATGAAAGGCAACTTCCTCCTCTACCAGACCGAGGACGGACAGACAAAAATAGAAGTCACACTTGCTAATGATACCGTGTGGCTCACCGCTGACCAAATGGCGGAATTGTTTCAACGCAACAAATCTACCATTTCGAGGCACATTAAGAATGTGTTCGAGTCCGGAGAATTGAAGCCGGATTCAACTGTTGCATTTTTTGCAACAGTTCAAAATGAAGGCACAAGGAAGGTAGAACGCAATATAGCCTACTATAATCTCGACATGATTATCAGCGTAGGTTACCGTGTCAATTCTCACCGAGGTGTCCAGTTTCGTATTTGGGCAACACAGGTACTGCGGGAATACCTTATCAAAGGATTTGCGATGAATGATGACTTGCTGAAACGTGCAGGAGGTGGTAATTATTTCGATGAGCTTCTGAGCCGAATCCGTGATATTCGCTCATCCGAAAAGGTGTTCTATCGCAAAGTGCTGGAGATTTACGCGCTCAGCATCGACTATGACCCACGGGCGGAAGCTACGCAGTTGTTCTTCAAAACCGTACAAAACAAGATGCACTTCTCGGCTCACGGACATACGGCAGCAGAAGTAATCTACCAAAGGGCGGATGCAAACAAGGACTTTATGGGCTTAACCTCATGGACGGGCGGATTGCCCAAACGCACGGATGCGGAAATAGCCAAGAATTACTTGTTTCCCGAAGAACTAGACACGTTGAACCGCATTGTCAGCTTGTATCTTGACTTCGCCGAACTCCAAGCCCAATCGCACAAGCCGATGTATATGAAGGACTGGATTCAAAAACTGGATGATTTTCTGAAACTCTCCGGCAAAGAACTTCTGACCCATGCCGGAACCATCTCAGCCGAGCTTGCCAAGCAGAAAGCGAATCAAGAATACGACAAGTTCAAGGAACGGACGCAATACGAGCTTTCACCTGTAGAAATCCATTTCCTTGAAAGTTTTGAGAAAGAACAGAAAAAGTTGAAAGGGAAATAACAGAGATTAGGAAATAGAATTTTACAGTATCAGCAAAGCAAAAAATGATACTGTAAAAAAGCAAAAGTGATACTGTAAATGATACTGGAACATTTCAAAACGAACACTGATGACTACAAAAATCCTTTTCCTACATGGATTCTTCGCTTCGGGCAGCTGTGCACCTGCCCAAGCGTTGAAGCGGGCATTTGAAGGTAAGGCGGAAGTCCTCACGCCAGACCTTCCTCTTCATCCGTGCGAAGCTCTCACATTCATTACAAGCCTTTGCGAGCGTGAACACCCCAGCGCATTGGTTGGCAATAGCAACGGCTCTTTCTTGGCACAAATCGTAGCATCACGTTTGAAGATGCCTGCCTTATTGGGTAATCCCCATTTTGAGATGACCCGTTTTCTTTCTGAACACATCGGTGCGCATGAATACAAATCACCACGAGTAGACGGACGGCAACATTTCGTGATAGACCAACCGCTGATAGACGAGTTTGCCGACATACAAGCGCATCAATGGGATGATTGCCGACCGGAAATAACCGACCGTATCTGGGGACTCTTCGGAGAGAATGACCATTTGGCACACTTTGAACCGTTGTTTCTGCAACACTATACCCATGCTTATCACTTCCCCGGTGCGCACACACCTACGGCAGAAGAAGTGCGGAAGTATTATGTGCCGCTCGTGGAAAGATTATATACAACAACCCTATAACGAACGAATATGTCAAAAGCAAAACTAAAGAAACACCTGCAATCACTCCCTAAAGAACGAGTCATCGAAATTATGCTTGAACTATATGATGCTCGAAAAGAAGCTAAGGAATATCTGGAGTTCTATTTGGCTCCTGACAGTAATGCCGAGTTGGAGAAATGTAAGAAAGCTATCCGGCAGGAGTTCTTCCCTACCCGTGGGTTCTCAGAAAAACCGTCCTTTGCCAAATGCCGAAAAGTCATTTCTGATTTTCAGAAATTGAAACCCGAACCTACCTGTGTTGCTGACCTGATGTTGTTCTACATTGAACAAGGATGCGAATATACCGTGACCTTTGGCGACATGTGGGAGCAATATTACACGACCTTGGAGAACAACTTCGACAAAGCCATGAAGTTTATTTTCATGCATGGCTTGTTAGCCTCTTATTATGAGCGGATAGAGAAATTGCTTGATAACGCCAGCAATTGCGGTTGGGGATTTTATGATACGCTTTCAGATATTTACTACCAATATAGGTGATAAGTCCTAAGATTTGCCTATCTGCCGGGCGCCCATCACCACTTGGATGAACTTCCGTGGTTCTTTTATCCTATCTGTAATTACTTGATATTCCGCTCGTTTATACATACTATTACATTTTACTCAGTGGACTAAGTATTTTTGCTCAATGCAAAGGTAACAAATATATTCGAGTAATTATCATGGATTTACAAAGAAAAAATCATATCTTTGCACACATACAAGCGTTCTGTAACATCTGCGGAGAAAGCCTTTGTCAATCAACGTCTTGTGCATGACAGAGGACATTTCGCAAAACAGCTAAAAAAGACGGTACAACGCCATGAAGCCAAACGATTGAGTGTAAATGAATTGCACTTACTTTTCGACTTCTTTCAATTGTCAGAAAAGCGTTTGTACCGATTAAAGAGCCTTATCGCTGACATTCAATGATGTATGCATGCTGCATAGGAATACTTCCGTTTCCCGTTGGTTCGATTCATGAAAAGGGCGGCAAAACAGACATATTTAAACCTGAATAACAAACGATAAACGGCCTTTCTGCCGCTTAAACACCAATTCTATTTTTCTTACAATTCGATATGTTACATGTAAAACTCTACGTTTAAAGGTGAGTTAAACATAAGTGTATATATAGTTGAAGATGAGAGTGAATTTTATACTTTTGAGCTGAGATTTTACATTGTTAGACTAAACAACTTTTGCCGCTCCCCAAAATGACATTTTGCAAAAATACTTGATAGATAGCGGCATTTTTAGTGAATAAATTTGGAGGAGTTTGGCTTTTAGATTAATTTTGCTTGGGGAAAATGCAAAAAAATAAGCTATTAGGTATAGTTTAAAATATCAGCAGAGACTGATCAATTGACTAACATGAAAGGATATTTATATATACCATTGAATATTAGTAGTTTAGCTTATATAAGCTACGACTATACTTGTTGGCTTTATACAAAACGGACTGTTATATATAAACACTTCAACCAGAGTGAAAAGAAAACCATATCATTAAGGGCTGTACATAAGTGGTTCGTTGAGGCCGTAGATAATGTTGATAACAAAAGTCTCTTTTTCTTGTGCTTAAGCCCATAGAAATATACAAGGTTTATGTGGTTTATGTGGCTTATGCGTCAAGATATAGTCAAAGCTAGATGTGCGGTAGCATGACAAAATAAAGTAATAGTATTTAATCGTAGGTTTAAAAAATTAATATACATGGAACATTTAATTGCTAATTCGGGAATTCATTTTATTATAAAAGAAATAGAAATAAATCCTTCTGAGCCTTTACGGCTGAGTAATGGCAGGACGCTGAAATATTCGTTTTGCGAAACTACAGATTTTATCAATGGAACTAAAATTTTCGACTTGTTATATTATAACAATAATGAGAATAAATATATACCCATTGATGAATTGTTGACGGCAGACAATGGAATAGTTCGTGGTCCGAATGGACGCGAGAAGCTGGATGAGGCGGGCTTGATTATGATGGAGCATGATTGCAAAACAACATTATTTACAACTTATGATGATGATGATGAATGCGTGTTTAGTATCAATTCTTTACAGTCTTTTAGGTTGAGAGCTCCTGAGAATGGACAAATGCAAACAACTGCCTTCGAGCTTATACAAGATAAATGGTTGCCCATGCCGATGTATCACAAAGAAGTTGATGGCGTTACAGATGGCTTTCCTTTGGGATGGTGTAGAATGAAAATGATGAAAATTGGTGAAGGAGCAAAGAAGGGAGTTGAGCGATACAGGCTGATTTGGGCGTTCGATACTCAAACTGCAAATGATCCGTTATCAATGTTAAGGCCCTACATTGATAAAGAAAAGGCAGATTTTTGTCTGTGTAACAAGACTGATTTGCTAAAGGATTTTATGTCGTCAAGTGAGGACTTTCATTCTTTCTCAGATTACATAGCAGCCATATTGGGTATCGACTTGACTAAGAATGATATATCTTACGCGTACAAAGCTTTTTATATATATTTCTTAAACTTCATACGCTTGTCTGGCGGAGCCCCTGAAGTAACACTGCATGATAAATCTGATCTTAAGATTCCTGTAGATTTAGTTTTGGATATTGGTAATTCAAGAACTTGTGGAATATTGTTTGAAAGAGGAAGATTTACAGAAGGGAAAATGCTGGAATTGCGTAATCTTTCTAAACCATGGATTCAATATGAAAACAAAACTTTTGATATGCGTGTCGTATTTCGTAAAGCAGATTTTGGTAATGATATCGTGCTTGACGAAGATATGTTTCAATGGAAAAGTTTTGTGCGAATTGGGGAAGAAGCCCGCAATTTAATATATCGCTCAATAGAGGATGATGGACTCGCTGAAAAAAATACCAATTACTCGAGTCCTAAACGATATTTATGGGATACTAAGCCAACAACAGCACAATGGGAAAATCTCACAACAACGGATGATCCTTTTAATGTGATGTTGTCAAACAATATTTCCGTTCCTACATTATCTGATTTATTTCAAGAAGATGGTACATACAAAGGAGATAGATTAAATGATGAAAACGGGCAAGATGAATTGATAGATTTTGGAAAGGTAAACCACCATTACTCACGTTCATCACTAATGACGTTTGCCTTAATTGAAATATTTCAGCATGCCGTCACTCAAATCAACTCTGTAAAGTATCGTGAAAAATGGGGCGACGTAGATTGTCGACGTTACATAAGGAATGTAATCATCACTTGCCCAACAGCTATGCCTGTAAACGAACAGATACGACTTCGTCAAAGTGCAGCAGATGCATATGATGCTATAACAAAGTGTATGCCCGGCTTAGCAATGCCTAACATAATACCATCTGCAACATTGCTTGGAGCAAGAGATGGGGCGCAAACTTGGGCATACGACGAAGCTTCATGCTGCCAATTGGTATATTTATATGCGGAAATTGCACAAAGATACAGTGGTGAAATACACAAATTCTTCGAATTAAAAGGGCATATCCGTCCAGAAATGGCGGCAGAGGGCTATCCTCATAAAGCCTTGACAATAGGGACAGTAGATATCGGGGCAGGCACGACTGACATAATGGTATGCGCTTACAAATACGAAGGTCAGGGACGTAGCAGAATAACCCCTACGCCTTTGTTCTGGGACAGCTTTTATCTTGCCGGAGATGATATCTTACGCAACTTGGTACAGAATTTCGTAATAGAAGGAAAAGAGCACGGACAGTCTGATATGGGCAATATCAGTGCAGCTCTGACTACTAGAATTCTTGCAATGGACGATGACGCATTGTCTGGATTGTCGTGCCTAAAAGACAACATCATCTACAAGGATAAAGTAGCAGATATTCGCGTAACTATTGACGAAGATGAGAAAAGAGCCAAGAAGATAGCATTTGCCTCAAATTTAATTCACGACTTTTTCGGCGCTGATAGTTCGATGATGAGTTTTAAGGATCGTCGCTGTCGTAACGACTTCAACACTCAAATATCAGTTCCTATTTCTCAGTTTATGTTAGAATTACTGCGTTGTCACAGACCATCTAAACTTTATCGTTTCGACGACATTTTCCCAGATGTAAAACCCGCAGACTTCTTGCTTGATTATTTCGAATACCATTTCGGTTTTCGTTTCGAAGAACTTTCATGGAGATACGATCCTGAAGAAATCGCAGGAATTGTAAAAGCGACAATGGAGCCTCTGATGAAACAATTGGCCTTAGTTCTTTATGCACAACATTGTGATATAATAGTCTTAGCTGGTCGTCCCACGTCACTGGATACTATTACCGAGTTGTTCATAAAATATGTTCCGACATCGCCCGACAGACTCATCCGTCTTAACGATTACCGTGTAGGATCTTTTTTCCCGACGGCAGACGGTCAAGGATATTTTTACGACCAAAAAGCAATAGTAGCTGTTGGTGGTATGATTGGTTATCTTGCTTCTAACGCGGGCCTGAAAGGTTTGGTTATTGACTTTGCAGAAATGATTGCAAAGATGAAGTCAACTGCCAATTACATTGGTGATTATAATTATAGACGGCGAGTTGTCACAGAATCCGCATTGACACCGGGAAAATCAACGGCGACATTAAATATCGCAGTCTTTCCTGCGTTTTTAGGATGCCGTCAATTTGATTCTCCAATATACCAAGCAAGGCCTTTGTATGCAATATACAACAGCAGTAACCGAGGCTCCTTGGCTGTGACTCTGTCGAGAAATTATTATGAAAACAAAGAAACACTCGTCATAGAGGATGTAACTGATGCAGAAGGGAATACGATTTCCAAAAACTCCGTCGAACTTGTTCAGCAATCTTTGGCCGATGACGGCAATTATTGGCTTGATAAAGGGGAGTTTGAATTGACCATTAAAAAATAAAAGAAAGTCATGATACAAAAAATATTATCGCAAATAGAGAATATCAACAAGTCCATAGCATGGGTAAAAAAGAACAAGCCTAATGACTATGACCAAAAATTCCTACAACTGATTGAAGAACGAAGGAAGTTGCGTAGGTTGGCTATCGCTCAACAAGACAATCCGGCCATAGCTGCATATGGCGAGAGTCAGGTCGGAAAATCGTATATGATGAATTGTATCCTGCAAAAAGACGGTAAACCTTTCCTCATAGAAGCAAACAGCCAAAAATACAACTTTATAGAGGAGATGAACCCGAAGACGAAGAACACTGAGGCTACGGGAGTTGTGACACGATTTACCTCGTTCAATCATTCGCCGCAACGTTACAGTGCAAAATATCCAATAATGATGCGTTGTTTCTCTGTAGCCGACGTAATAATGGTTATCAGTGATGGCTATTATCTCGATATTCAAGACTTCACAACTTTCAGCGAAGCGGAGATTGATGAAATGGGACAAAATATTTATGACAAGTATAAAGATTACCCGCAAATAAGTACATCTCCGATACAAGCTGACGATTTGCTTGACATAAAAGCATACTACAACAAACACCTCAACAGTGCCCAAACATTTCTACATACGTCGTTTTTCGACAAGGTTGCATTAGTGGCAGACAGAATACCAGAACAAGATTGGTTCGAGGTATTTCCCATCTTGTGGCATAAGAAACCAGAACAGACCAAATTGTTTACAAAACTGACAGGAACGCTGAAAAGATTTAAGTACGCCGAATACGTTTACCTGCCGGTAGAAGCCTTGCTCCACGACGGTATCAATGAAAACACTGTAATGAGTGTTGATTGTCTCAATGAACTTTTCATAGAAAGCCCACGGTATTTCACAGACGTATACCTGCGTGAAGGCGACAATTACGAGAAGCTGAGCGGCTTGACCAAAAGCGAAGTTTGTGCAGTATGCGCAGAAATCATAGTTAAAATAGACCCTACTTACATCGGGAATATCGACAGCTACTGTCTTGATGGCATAACTGACGAAAATGTAAAGGCCAAGCTCACCAAAGGTGGAGTAACGGTGGATATCCTAAAAGATAATGACTTGCTTGACTTTCCAGGTGCCCGCTCGCGTCAAAAAAAGGAAACAGTTACAATGTCTGATCCGAAGCAGCTTATAATGGTATTGTTGCGCGGCAAGGTGGCATACCTGTTCAATAAGTATAACAGCTTAAAACTGATAAATGTCTTGTTGTTCTGCCATCATGGGACGAAGACAGAAGTTAGTGAAATACCTCTGCTTCTCAAAGACTGGGTAATGAACAATGTCGGCGAGACTATGGAGAAGCGCAAACGGACGCTCGAACTCACGGGAGGCATTTCTCCGCTGTTTTATGTTGGAACGAAATTCAACATAGACATGGAGTACAGCGCAGAAAACGTTGAAAACAGCATAAATGGTCTGAACGGACGCTGGCAACAACGGTTTGAGAAAGTCCTTTATAATGAATGTTTCAATGCCGGAGGTAATCTCGATGCCGAAGGCAAACCATTATTTCTCAATTGGATAAGAAGCGGTGAGCATTTTATGAACAGTTACATTCTGCGCGATTATAAATTCTCAGGACCGTTGAGTAGTAAATTGTATGGCGATGAGAAAACGTCAGAGAAACGTATGCTCATACCAAAGGAACATTACGATAATTTACGTTCGACATTTTGCGGAAGCGAATTTGTTAAACGTTTCTTCTCCGATCCTGCTCTTTCATGGGACGTATGCGCATCTATCGACAATGATGGTTCATTATATATTATAGAAAACCTTTCAAAGGTAGCCACACGTTTGTTGGAAACAAGAGGTGAATTGCTAAATGATACGCTGAAAGATACCGTTAGAAAAGTAAAGAGCTTGATGGTTGATTATCATGTAAGCACAAATAGTGATGAACTTCTCGAAAAGAACATCCGCAAAGCGTACTCTGTATTCCGCGAAATGGATTTCACTTGCAATACCGACAATTATTATTTCGGACATTTGGTGCAAGCCTTGCAGATTACAGAGACGTCGAGCTACCGCATAATCCATAAGGTGATGCAAGGACCTGAGATCAACGAAAAGGTAAACGCTTTTAAAGATTACGAGATTATAATAAATTCATGCAAAAAAGCAGGAAACCCGTTGGAAGAAGCTAAAGATGAAGACGAAAAATGGCAGTGTGTAATGGATACATACCGCTTGACGACCAAAGACGATGCACGCGATTACTTGATACGTAAAAATATTGAACCTGACAAACTGTTTTCCAAGCAGTTCCGGCGCAAGATGAATTCTTATGTGATAGGCGACGCTGTTTACGATAAATGGAGCCAAAACATAAAGTCTGTAGATTTTATGAATAAGCTTACAGGTGCCAACGGATTTGATGGTGTTGCAATGGGCAACCTCGTTGAAGGCTTATTGTCAGCAGCAGTTGCCGTCAATTTGCGTGACGAAATGGCAGATGCAATTGCAGAGTTCGTCAACGTAGTTGACATTCACACATCCAGCGAAGGCTTACTGGCAGACATCCTTGCCAGTAAGATAAATGATTTTGTACTCGATTTTGGATATCATTATCTTTCAGAAAAAGATGTGAATACAGCAAAAAAAATATGTGAGGATAAAAATATACCTGCATTCAATTACATAGAAAAAGAACTACCTGCAACGTATGAAGAAGAGGATTTGACACGATTGTTCAACGACATGTCAACCAGTCCCCAAGCAATTCTACCTTCATTTGAAGACAACTATAACAAATGGATTGAATATATGTTCATCTCATTTGTGGCGCATCTTGATTATCCCGATATCGATCATGAAGCTAACGATGCCTTAGCTAAGATATTGGAAGATATGACGATATAAACAGTAATCAAACAAAGAATAATATGAAAACAATAAAATTTGGTAATGCGTCATCTAATGGACATGTGCCTTTTTGGCAACCATGGGGATGCATGGGTTGTTTATGGCGGTTTTTGTTGTTCTTACTGCTTCTGTTAGTCTTATTGCTGTTGCTCAGCCTGCTTAAGACCTGTGACAACAAGGAAGAGCTACCTAAGGAGTTTAAACAACCGGCTGATTCCACGTTCATACAGCCTGACAGCATTCCGCAAGAGGGTATTCCGGCAGATTCAAGCTGGAACCGCCCGATAGAAGATGCAGAAAAAGTGGGGTTGCCTTCACCCCGTGAAAATACGCCACCACCGTTCGACGAAAGGGAAACCATTCCCAATCCTGAAAACGGAGGTATCACGGATATTTATGGCAATATGTTGTACGTGATATTCGACTCTGATGTCGAAGCCGGTGCTGATGAAATCTTCAAGACATTTGCAAGTAAATTTTCGTCGTTATACCCCCAGCCGGTTCACAGAATACAGTATTACAATACAGGGGCGAAAACCGCTGTATTGATTGTGCCGCCTGAAAAGCGGGTTGAGATTATGGAGAATCTTCCGAGGCAAATACCGGAGGTGAAATTTCTCGTTGTGCCTATTGAAGTCATGATGTCAAATGCAACAGCCACCCCGAACGACCCGGTGTTTAAATATCCTGAGCTCAGCTGGTACTTCGAACCAATACAGGCCCCGGAGGCTTGGACCATCACCCGAGGTTCGGAAAACGTGATAGTGGGAATTGTGGATTCCTATATGGATATAAGTCATAGTGAGTTAAGAGGCGACCGTGTGCTCTATCCTTATTCCGTTATTAGAGGAGACGCGAATGTAGCCCCGCCCGTTGGGGCTCCGATGAATGACGCTTCGACTTTCCATGGTACATTTGTAACGGCTTTGGCTGTAGGCACAGCTAACAACGGCGTCGGTTCGTCGGGCATCGCACCCGAATGTAAATATATCCCCGTCAGCATGGGAAAAACGATCAATACATTCACGATGGTTGAAGGTTTGCTTTATTGTATTCACCATGGTGCTGACGTTGTCAATTTGTCCTGCGGTACGTATTTCGACGAAGATATGTTAAAACAAATGCCTGTCGATCAGCAAATAGCATTCTCACGACAGTCTGGTCGCGCACAGGAGCTAATGTGGGACTATGTATTCAAATTGGCAGACGAGCGTAATGTGACCATCGTTTGGTCGGCCGGAAATCAAAACATTTACGGCGCCATGGATACGTCGAAACGCAGCATGGGTACCATCCGTGTATCAGCCGTAGACCCTGACCTTCGCAAAGCTGACTTCAGTAATTTTGGTAATTTCAGCGACAGAAATATCTACCACTCAACCATATCGGCCCCCGGTGCAGACATTTTCAGTGCACAACCTTGCGATGCATATGGAAAGGGTGATGGAACCAGCTACTCTGCACCCATCGTAACCGGTGCAGTGGCACTGATGAAAAGTATCAACGGAAACCTTACCAATAAGGAAGTTATCCAAATACTTCAAGAGACGGGTAAACCCGTAGAAGGTGCCCCTGAAATAGGCAAGCTTTTGCAGATAAAAGACGCTCTGCTGAAGGTTAAGAGTCAGTTTGGCCGGTTCAGTGACAACTTGGATAAGATGGTAGGCACGTGGGAGACGACAAAGACGTTGACCTTCACAGACCAAGAGACAGGGATCATAACGGGAAAAGGTAAAATTCGCATTCAAATATTGCCGAACGGGAGTGCCAAGGTGATGTTCTTCCAGAATGGCTTTGATGGAGTGTTTACAGCACCTGCTACGGTGAAGAGTCGCGCGGGACAGGTGACTGTTACCCAGACGCAAATGGCTACGGCACCCAATTCGGACGCGCCTTTTGCACGGCATATGTTCTTCATACGCCCTGACCACGAAAACAAGACTTTTTGTACATGCAGATCTGAATCTGGTGGTCAAGACGAATGCTATCTAAGAAAACTCAACTAATAAAAGTCATGGAAAAGAATAACAAACAAAACAAAAGTGTTACGATAGCCAACATCGTGTCAATAGTTGGTCTTGTGCTTCTGCTAGTGTTCACATACATTGGAAACTCGTACATGAGCGGAGGCGAAATTGGGGTGGATCTGTTCTTCTCCATCATCATCACCGCCTTTGCGGCCTTTCTGCTTTGGCTCATGATAAAGGCCAAAGGAGCAGAAAATCGTGTGAAGATGTGGAAAAAAGTGGAATACGGTACGCTCGGCTTATATGTTCTCCTTGCCATACCGGTATCGCTTTTCGGCGGTATAAATCACTTCTTTGCTGTTAACGGTAATAAGGAGCAGATCAAAACTTACGCCCAAAACGATCTTCAGAAAATTAGCCGTATGTTCGAGACGTACGAGGATTTTGAGAGAACGGCTTTGAATGCCACAATAGCAGGCCTCGAAAATGCCATAGCTCTCAACCAAGTGCGTGACGAATCCTTGAACGAATTCATGGAGGAAAATAAGATCAGTCCCACACAAGAAGGTGTAGAATCGTTTACGAAGATCCAGAATTCAAACTTGCTTGGTGACGGATACAAAGAACAGAAAGATTTCTACTTAAAAAAAATCTCCGAAATAGAGGAATCTGTCAACAGCTGGAGCATGATGACTGTCCCTCTTAAGGCAAAAGAGATAGAAGAAGTGGCCCAAAAAGCAGGAGAAGAGTTGACCAAGCGTTCTGAAAATGCAAAATTACCCAACATCGGAAGCGATATGTTTGGTCGACATACTTTGACAGGCGAAAATCAAAGTCGCGAATACACCGTAGAAGGCGGTATACAAGGATTGGAGTTCAGAAAAGCTTTGCGACAGGCAGAAGGATTCAGCCCGATGGCAGTCGTCTTGGTGTTGCTGATACACGTGTTGATACTTTTCAATTACATCATGGCCTATCGCACTGATAAAACTGACATAGGGGGAGGTCTCCTAGCCCCAGACGGAGGATACATACTTGGCTAATAATAATATTTATCTTAATTAACTACACAATTATGCCCCAACTTACAGATATGCAAAAGCGGCAGTTGATAGCACAGGAGCCGCATATTAATATAAATGCAATGTTGAACTATATCCTGGAATACGACAATGTGAGTCTGGACGACTTTCCCAATATGGCGGCCGAGAGGCGTCAGTACATAGAAAACGCCATCCAAGCAATGCCGAACCCACAGGAACAGAACGAATGGAAGGCCATCGATGCTCTTCGCCATACTCCGACACCGGAACTGCTCCGCATGATAGAGGCCTACATTCGACGTTGGGAAGGTTCGCGTCCCAATGGTAATCATGTGGACGAAGCCAATCTTCTATATGACGACGTTGACAACCAATTGAAGGAACAGCAAAAAATGCGGGAGCAGGCAGATTGGGAGCAGGTAGACAGCATGTCAAAGACCAAACTTCTCGCACATTTGCAAAAATACCCCAACACAGTTCACAAAAGCGATATCGACGACAACTTTTGGAGCCTTACGAGAAACGACGATATAATGGAGATACAAAATTATATTACGTTGTTCCCGGAAGGAAACCATATAAGTGAGGCGAAAAATATACTCAACTCTATAGCACAGTGGGATCGGATTAAGAATTCAGGCGACATTTTCATGGTGTCGGATTACATAAACGACAACCCTTCGTCGCCGTTCAAGTCCAATGCAGATCTTCTGCTCATGACGTTGAAGCGGAGTGAGATTGAGCAGATGCAGCAGCGGCCCGACAGCTATGATGTCTCCCGTCTCCTGAAGCTGCTTGATAAAAACATCTTTACTGACCGTGAGTTAATTTGTCAAAAGGTTTTAACGCAAAACGTGCTTGACAGGCTGCGTCAAAGCGACTTAAACAATGACTTGCCGAACATAGTGCAGGCCATAAATCAGTGTAAACTGGAATGTAAGCCCGGATATACAGATGTGTATTTTTTCGGTATACCGTCCACCGGTAAGACGTGCATACTCATGGGGTTGTCGAGTTCAGGATCATTGGATGTCAACCGTGCACATGGAGGAGGCGACTACGCCGCAGCCTTACGGCAATACACCTCAAGCGGCGTTACGGTAACCTCAACCCCGGGTGATTTCGTGGTCTCGCTTGAAGCTAATATATATTCCCAAACGTCAAAAGGCGTGTCGCATAAGGTCAATCTGATAGAAATGTCGGGCGAAGAATTTGCATTGCAGATCGCCGGTAACCCTGACCACATATTTACGTTTGAGGATATGGGCTCAGGTACTACCCAATTGTTGCAGAATGATAACAGAAAAGTATTTTTTCTTATTATAGATCCTACTGCCAATGTTGTACATAGAACACATCAAGTAACTAAAGAAAACGGTAATGTAGAACTTGATTCCTATTCTGTTAATCAACAAGACGTAATTGAGAAAATGGTGGATCTTTTTGATGATCCAAGTAATTGCAATATAATGAAGAAAGTAGACTCCATCCACATCATTATAACGAAAGCCGACTTGTTAGGCAACAATTTAGAGCGCGATGATAGAGCTTTGAGTATAGTCCAAAGATATCAACAAAAAATCACTAAGCTCATAAACTTGTGTAAGAACTACAACATCAACACTCAGACAAAGCATAGGCCGAAACTTTACACCTTCAGTCTTGGCAAGTTTTATGTGGGCGGACTGTACGAATATGATTACACCGATTCCGACCGCTTGGTTACGGCGATCACGAACTCCACTATCGGGACGAAAGAGAAAACATTTTGGGTAAAATTTAAAGAGCTTGTTAATTCGCCACTTTTCGCGGTATAAAAGCCACATGCTGTAAAATCATAAAAATTACGTCAAAACAATGGCAACGGAAAATCCTAAATACATATCGGTAAAAGTGTTTGGCAATCCCGACTCGCATAGCGGAGCG
Organism: uncultured Alloprevotella sp.; assembly: GCA_944322095.1. Lineage (GTDB taxonomy): Bacteria > Bacteroidota > Bacteroidia > Bacteroidales > Bacteroidaceae > Alloprevotella. The sequence continues at coordinate 60,191 of CALUNU010000009.1, read as the reverse complement.
GGAAAAGATGGCTTCATTTTGTGCAACAATGCCAGGTTTGAAATGAATGAGCCTACCTACGAAGGTTTCCAAGACAATTCGTTTTACTTCTCAATATGCATTGAAAGCGACTTCGTGGTCTACAAATTGATAAAGAACAACGTACGTAGCTTCAACGCGATACGGGAAGGGCGCTTGATGTTCGGCATATCCGTGCCTAAAGGCTATGCCATTGCCGGTGGGCAAAGTCCTTACGATGCACTTATCGAAATCAAGGATAAGTTTATCGATGGATACATGACGTTGAAAGACTCGCAGAAAGAAACTTACGAGTACAAAGAAAACATCATGACGCCCAGCATGCTTCGGACAATCACCGATGAGCTGGACGGCGTTGCGCGAAAGTATGAACTTGAGCAAAAGCACGGACCGTACCGCCAGATGGCGCACGGTGGCAAGAATATAGCCTACGTAACGGCGGAAAAAGACGATATAAAAAAACTGATGGCCGACGTGCAGTATGCAGAATTCGTGCCTTATGACGAAGTGCTGGTGGCAGAAATTGTGAGGAGTGACGCGCCATACACTAAGCTTGACATAAAAATTCCGCGCCCCAAGAACTACACAATTTTCTCAAACGGAAGATCGTTAGGCCCGGAGAACAATGTCGAGAAGGAACTGCATTTCCACTCGGGTAAAGACTCGGAGTGTTACGATAACGAAGAGGTGAGCTTTACCATTGCAGATCTTGAACGCGGCAAAACGATAAAAGGTGTCAAGATAGATGCAGAAAAGGAAGAAATTTATGTCACGTTAGAAGCCAAACCCAAGCGCAAGAAAATAAAAATCGATTTGCTCCGTATCGAAGGGAATACCACGGTGAACTTCAACGAGCAATCTGATTTTAACCTCACATACGATGGAGTGCGTATAAATATTGAGCGTAATGGTGGAGACAAATTCTTCACCCTTGAAGGTGAACAAATAAAATACCTGTCGCAGCCATCTGGCTTTGGCGTAATATTTAACGACAGCAACAAATATAAGACCGAAGAAATCAAACTGAATGGGTCCACCTTATTAGTGAAATACCGTGTAAAGGAAGCACCCAGACCCATCAGTAATACAGACAATAAGAAAAAAGAGCAAGAAGCAGAAAGATGCGTAAAGCTTGTCTGTAAAGACGTCCTATATGAAGAATACTTCGACCAAAAGTTTGATGCTGCGAACCAACAACCGTTAACGGTCAAGATAGGGTGTGGAGATCATTTATTGAAGACCAATATTAAGTTTGCTACAGAGGAAGTTGGATTGGGAAAAAAAGGAAAGAAGATAGATAGGGATAAAGTTCTTTTACAGGCAGTCGTTCCTTTGCCATCCGACTGGAAGGACTCTCTCTCTGTGGAAATCACAGATGGTAAAACTGTGTATTTCACCGAAAATGAAGTCTGGCTTAGAAATGGCGTAGCAGAAGTAAACTTCTCCCAATTGAAGAAGAAGAAAATTGGTATTGCCAAGTCCATAAAAGCAGCCTTGATAGCGCTGATCATCGGTCTTGTTGTTGGGCTTGCCATAGGCAATTGGATCGGATGGTGGAGCGGCGAAAAAACTGATGACAACTCCGCCGTTTCAGACACGATACAGACCGAGACATTCTCGGAAGGAGAAAACTATGGCACGCCCGAAGAGTATAGTTCAGAAAGTGTTGATGTCAACGCGCAGCTGGCATCTTTTAAGACCGTGTTGAGCAGCGAAAATAAAGATTTGTCGTTTGAAGAGGTGGCGAAGCTTTATAATGAATATGAGCAAAACGCAGAGCTGTTCCAAAAGGCAGATCCCGACTTTTGCAAAATGATAGAGTCGTACCACAAGGTGCAGGAAGCGTTCGACAACTCGGAAATAGACCAATTGAAGAAATTGAAGAGATGTGTTGAATATGGCAATAAGGAAATGAGCTTGTACGAGGTTCACAGAAGGCCGGTGGCTACTTATTTCGACGTAAGTAAAAGTAGGAACAAGACACAAGAATTACAGTTTCGAAAAGAATACCTTATAGCACACAAGGCACAAATAAAAACATTCTCCGATTTTAAAGTCTTGAACGAGAGGTTTAAAAAGGAGCATGGCTCCCAAGAGGGAAACAATGATAACACAAACCGGTCAGGATCCACAACAAGCGAGGAATCATGGTTCAAAGAACGATAAACAAGAAGAGTTATGAAATTATTAAAGCTTATAATGGTATTTGCCGTCATATTGGCGGCTGTGGTCGGTGCATTTTTCCTTATGAACGGTGGTTCCGGCATTACGCCTCCACCTGAGGGCAACGATTACGAAATGTACAGCAAGCAGTTTGCAGCAGACTGGGAGCAGGCTGGCGATTGGAACGAAAAGCTGTTCCGGCAAAACTGCGAAACCGTGAGACAACTCTCCACCGAATATTCAAAGGAGAGTACGCAAACGCTCGGCGACATCAACACCGTCAGAGCCACGGTCATTGTGTATGAAAAGATTTTTGCCGAATGGGCCAAGCCTGTATGTCGGTTTGACGTGGTGAAAAAATACCGCGACGCCGTAAACGTAATAACTGAGGAAGACCCCAAGGCATCGTCAGACAAGAACATCACGATGATAAAGGACGTGTATGCCACTTACACCGAGGCCCGCGCGCTTGCCGGCAAAGCCATCGGCTTGTCGCCCAGCTTCAACGGCACATCGTGGTCGCCGTCGTTTTCAGCCTATAGCAACGGGATAACTCATCGGCGTACGGCCATACTCGGAAATGCCAACTACAAGAAATATCTTTCAGGCATTAGCGAGATAAAGAACGGGCTGGCGGCCATCCCCGGAAAACTGTCGGAAGCAAGAGAGCGTTACTACAACATACTGGCACAGCGAATCATATCCTACTATAACAACGTGGAACGCACCAGTTCCAACAACAGCGATCTGAGAGCCGTCTATGCCAGATATCGCAACGAGCGCGGAAGCGATCACAGCGCGTTACACAATTTCGTTGTACGCTTCACGAATGAAGTAGACGAAAGAAACATGAGTGACAGAGCACCTGTATATGCAAGAAATATGAGTACAGGAGCAGACAGATAATGTAAATCAAATTTTGCAGCAATGAGACTTAACAAGATATTGATGACCACGCTTCTCATGTTGTTCTCTCTCACATCCGTCCGGGTGTGGGGACAGGGCAGTTATGAAAAGGTGGTAAAGGCAAACGCCGACCTGCAGGAAAAGATAAAGCAGATGACCCAAGATACGCTTGCGCTGACTGGTAAAATATCGGCAGCCGGTACGGCTGCCGATAGGCAGGCTGAGGTCACAGCTCAAGCAGAGGCGCAACTTAAAAGCATGAACGACTCGTTGGTTGCCGATTTCATAGCCAAGCTGGAGAGTGAGGTTGTGGAGCTTGAAAACAAAGCGAAAGCCATGGACGCTAAAACCGACAGCCTGAATAAGGTGAAAAAAAACATGAGTGGCCGGCTGGCTGAGGTAAGAGGCGAAATTGACGGCATGGATGTCTACTCCGCGGAGAAGAAAAAACAGGCCATGCAGGACAATCTGCATCGGTTGGAAAAGCCCTATTCTCAGATAGCAAGCGACGAAATGGCGGCCATAAGCTCAACCGTGGACGAATACCGCGAGATTGATGGTTATGAGGACTACAAGAAACGTGTGCAAATTGCTGTGAGAAACAAGCAACTTTACGATAGAGGTGCAGCCTTGCTGTCCAGTAAGCTTGATGCCGATGCCATAAAAAACATAAGACAGGAGATATTCCCGTTTCGGCGCAAAGAGAAAGGCTATGAGCTCAACGACGAACAGTTTGTGGAGATGGACTCTCTCGATATAAAGCTGTCAAGATTCATCGGAGGCGTAGCTGAACTAAAAAAAATAATCAACAACGTAAACAAGGACAAGACCATAAGCAAATGTCGGGCAGACGGGCAGGTCAGCGATGCCTGTCGGGAGGCTATAAAGGGACATCTGCTGCCCGATGAAAACCGTCAGGTAAAAAGAGCTTATGAACGGTATTTCAAGCTGATACCCTATCTGGAAAACGCTTACCGCCAATATTGGCAAGAGCTGGATAAGAGTCCCTTGACAAAGACAAAGATAGAAGAGGAGATATTGGAGTACAAAATCAAATAATGAGAACAAAGATGTATCGTATCAAACACGTATGCATATCGCTGCTGTTCGCCACGACTCTGCCAACGACCGTCAACGCTCAGACCGACGCAACCTCGAACGAACCAGACATTACCGCCCTTTTCGAGAAAGAGACGGCAAGAAAGATAGAACTTGAGGAAAAAATGGATAGGGTGGCGAGCCGCCTGGAAGCACTGGAAGACCGGCTGGATGAAATCGCTGCCGACTCGGCACAAGCCGGGAAGAAAGCTGCTTCAGCGGAAAAGAAAATTAAAAAGCTGAAAGGCAAAAGAGAATATCTGCGGCTGAAAGAACTGGTGGAAAAACGCGACAGCCTTTTGGCCGCTGTAAAAGCAAAGACCCAAGTCGCAGACAAAATTCTGTGCGAGATCCAGGCTCTGGACAAAGATCTGGCGGCAAGCAGCGAACGCATGGAAGAGCTGGAAACGGTGAAAGAAAACGTGGGAAAGAACGTGTTGGCCGACTATGGGGCTTATCCGCATAAGCCTTTCAGCGAAATGGACTTGCAGGAGCTTGAACGGATAATGACAGCATGCAGCCGTTATGCCGACAACAAGGACGTAAAAGCATTCATGGAGGACGTGGAGCTGACAATGGAAAACAAACGCGCCTACGACAACGCAACAGACGTGCTGCAAAACAGATTTGACATCCATGCGGTAAACACGGCGATAAACAGGTTGAAAGCAATGAAAGGATGCAACGAAACGCAACGGGCAGAGATTGCCAATGTCGCCGAGAAACTGGGGCAATACGAAGGTTGCTTCAATGCTGTCAGAGATGCCCTAAAATATTTCAATGAGAACAAACGCAGCGGAAAAGGATATACAAAATTTGATTGGAATATAGATCGGGAAAGCGAGGCAATGAAAAAAGCTAAAGTTGCCGCAGAACCCATACCCTATCTGAAAGAAGCGTGGAAGCAATTTGTAAAAGCTATGGACCAAGCCCCCGACGTCCACTCGGACATAGAGCAAGAGTTGCTGGGCAAATGAGGTTGAGACGCTCTAAAAAATGAAAAGGAACGGGTATAAGGTGGAGCATACGTTGGTATGTACCACGGTGTCACTCTACAAATAGTTTAACTTCCTTTCTCCAAGACAGATGGAAAAGATTTATTTTATATTCTGCAACGGCAAGCCACTGAAGTCGGTCAGCGATGTCAATGAGCCGGTAAAAATCAGCACTGAAGCCGATAACAGGTTTTATCGCAACAGGAAGGTGAGCTTCACCATACAAGAGCTGATAAACGGGAAGAAGATGGATGGAGTTGCTTTCGATGCCGACAACAATGTGGTAAAAGTGGAGTTAAAGGCTCTGCCTGTAAAGAAGCTGTATCAAGTGCAGATAATGCCTATAAGCCATACAAGCTTTTTCAAAACACAAAAGGACGCATTAAATGTGTATCTCAAGAAGCAGAAACTGCTCCTTGATGACGAATTGCGTTTCACACTCATTGGCAAGGACAATGACATTAACGTGAATGACTTGCGCGTTGAATACAACGGTGATAACTCGATAATAGTGACCGGAGCCGAACTTGTCGGGCAAACATTGAACGTAAGCACACAGTCTGTCATAATGCCTATAAAGCTGCCGGTAACCATGCCGACGAGTGAAATTCAGGAGAGCTGCAAAAAGGAAAGTAAACCGGAAGCAGAAAGGGCAGTGAGGCTTGTCTGCACATCTGGCAAGTATCAAGAATACTTCGACCAAAAGTTTGATGCTGCGAACCAACAACCGTTAACGGTCAAGATAGGGTGTGGAGATCATTTATTGAAGACCAATATTAAGTTTGCTACAGAGGAAGTTGGATTGGGAAAAAAAGGAAAGAAGATAGATAGGGATAAAGTTCTTTTACAGGCAGTCGTTCCTTTGCCATCCGACTGGAAGGACTCTCTCTCTGTGGAAATCACAGATGGTAAAACTGTGTATTTCACCGAAAATGAAGTCTGGCTTAGAAATGGCGTAGCAGAAGTAAACTTCTCCCAATTGAAGAAGAAGAAAATTGGTATTGCCAAGTCCATAAAAGCAGCCTTGATAGCGCTGATCATCGGTCTTGTTGTTGGGCTTGCCATAGGCAATTGGATCGGATGGTGGAGCGGCGAAAAAACTGATGACAACTCCGCCGTTTCAGACACGATACAGACCGAGACATTCTCGGAAGGAGAAAACTATGGCACGCCCGAAGAGTATAGTTCAGAAAGTGTTGATGTCAACGCGCAGCTGGCATCTTTTAAGACCGTGTTGAGCAGCGAAAATAAAGATTTGTCGTTTGAAGAGGTGGCGAAGCTTTATAATGAATATGAGCAAAACGCAGAGCTGTTCCAAAAGGCAGATCCCGACTTTTGCAAAATGATAGAGTCGTACCACAAGGTGCAGGAAGCGTTCGACAACTCGGAAATAGACCAATTGAAGAAATTGAAGAGATGTGTTGAATATGGCAATAAGGAAATGAGCTTGTACGAGGTTCACAGAAGGCCGGTGGCTACTTATTTCGACGTAAGTAAAAGTAGGAACAAGACACAAGAATTACAGTTTCGAAAAGAATACCTTATAGCACACAAGGCACAAATAAAAACATTCTCCGATTTTAAAGTCTTGAACGAGAGGTTTAAAAAGGAGCATGGCCAACAAAAGAAAAAAAATGGTAACTCAAAATCTTTGAATAAGTTTCGGTCAGGATCCACAACAAACGGGGAATCAGTGCTCGAAGAAGAACGCCGGTAAAGAGAGATAATTTAATAAATAACAGCAAATATGGAAATAAAGAAAACATTAATAAAGGAGATATACTCAGTCAATGAAGACGACATGAGCTCACTGTACGTCAAGTTAGACAAGATGTTCGGTGAGGAAAACCCCTTTGCCAAAGTCAACATCGGACAAGGCTATTATTCATGGTCTGATAATAGACGGCAATGGAAACAAATGGCGTCAGCAAGTGAGATCAGGAAGGAAGACATAACAGAAGCTTTGGCAAAGGTGCATGAGCGCGTTGCTTCAAAGATTGGTGCACAGTCGGCCAAAGTGTTATTTACCATACCGGATGAAAGCTATATTTATTATAATGACGATGATGGTGATATACGCATATTGCTTACCGGTTGGGGATTTAAAAAACCTGTGAACCGACACGGAGGCAAAGACATCATAAATCTTAAAATGAAAAACCCCGTAAACATCTCATTCATGTTTGACGGTGTAAGGTTGCCCGGTTATGAGTTTGGCATAAAGCTGCGCAACCAGATTAAGCGCCTAAAAACAGATGGCAACGGGATTTTCCATTTCGACGACTTAAAACCGGGTGAACATTTCATTCTAATAGACATAAAGAGTGGGATGGAACTGGAACTGAATGTCGAAGAAGGAAAGTCGAATTATGAATATGACGTAACAACCTACTCGGAAATTAAAGTCGCCGCAAGCTATGACGGAACGGCATTGGTGGCCGAGAACGTAACGATAGATTATAGCGGCAAAACATACGACTTAACCACAGACACTGAAGGTCGTGTATCGGTCCACGTACCTTTTCATGCAGGTATGAACATCGTGGCTAAGATGCGTGACCTGACAAAGACGGAGACCGTAAACGAAAGCGGTAACGAAATCGTATTTTCCTTCGAAAAAGAATTGCCCCCCGCAATTGAAGCTGATGTAAACGTATATGTCTGCGAAAATGGAGAGAGCGCTGCGGGGCGTGAAGTGACGATAACCTACGGCGGCCAAACTTATACGGGTATGACCGATGGCAGCGGAAGGTTCAGCCGCCACGTCGAATTGGTACAGTCAAGTGCGTGCAGCGTAACAGTAAACGGGTACGAGACGCAAGTAAAAGAACTTACGGTCGGGGTTAATGATTTTAAATTTGATAGAACCGTTATCCCTGAGAGACCAGAAGAACTGAGTCCTCGCATAAGGGTTGAAGACGAAGGGGGAAATGCAGTGGCAGATTATCCTGTTTTTGTGGAAATAGATGGTATCACGACTCATTATATTTCCGACCGTAGCGGCATAGTGAACCTTCCGAAAGTTGATAAGGACAAGACGTTGAAAGTAACCGACGGCAACAACACGGTCAATACGGCAGAATACGTTCTGAACAAAGAAACGGAAGAATATGTATTCACTGTCAGCACGCAAACGGAGGAAAGGAAAGTCAAAGTAATGGTGCGCGACCATAAGAACAAACCTATAAAATGTAAGAAAGTCACTTTCAGGCAGGAAGAGACCGGACGGGAACTTGCTGCTTCGCTTGACGAAAGCGGTGATACATATTTTGCCAAGGATGCATTCGAAACAGACAAATCAGTAACCGCCAATATAGAAGGTGGAGAAAGGAAATACGACCCGATAGCATTCACAATGGATGAGGATGAAGACGAATACTTGCTGCAAGAAAACAAGCCGAAGTCGAAATGGTGGATGATTCTTGTTGAAATCCTTATTTTATTAGCCACTGCTGCGGCCTTGTTGATGCTATGGCCTGAGTTTGAAGACATCGCACGCGAAATATCTCATGAAATTCACTATTAAATAATATAGTAATATGACAGACCTTTTTATAATATTTTTAATGAGCTTGCTCACTTTCGTCTTATATGCCAGGGACAAGCACTTCGCTGTATATGGTAAGAAACGCATTCCAGAATTCCTTCTGCTATTGTTCTCTTTTCTTGGCGGTGCATTCGGTGCGCTGTTCGCCATGATACTGTTCAGGCATAAGACAAGACATCTGACTTTCAAAATATGCGTCCCATTGTTCTTGATCTTACAACTATTGATAGTCGTTCTGATTAGAATAAGAATAATAGATCTATGAGATAGCTAAACACGATATAGAGCGAAACGCTGGATCATAGATTACAGTTTCTAATGGTCCTCGTGAGATGATACGGCATGGCAAGGTCTTTCAGGGAAAGCCTTGCCATGCCGTTTGTTTATGACTTTTCTATCCGCAAATGCGACTACAAGCCCAAACCATCATCGCATGGCTTACCGGGAATGTGGTATTTCGTTATTACCCCATCTTGAATCGGTTAACAGTAGCCAACCTTTCGCACAACATCTCACCCAGGGGAACATGGATTTCTTCTCTGCGCAGATACAGGGAATATATTCCATTTACAATCACTGATTTACGACAGAACTTCCTATCTTTGCATGCATCCGGGCGTTCCGGGGGTTTTTACATTGCAGACAGATATGATGAAGGGCCGCATTGAGGGAGAAAAGAGGGTGGTTGAGCTGATGATACGGCTGTACTGCCGGCACAAGGAGGGCAACAGCGAGCTGTGTGGCGGTTGCGCGGAGCTTTTGAGCTATGCGCGGCAGCGGCTCGACCGTTGCCCGTTTGCCAACGCCAAGCCTACGTGCAGGAAATGCCGCGTGCATTGCTACCGCCGCGGCGAGCGGGAGCAGATACGGCGCATCATGCGGTGGGCGGGTCCGCGGATGCTCTTTTTTCATCCCGCCGCGGCCGTCGGCCATCTGCTGCGCGAACTTTTTGCCCGCGGCGGGGCGCCTGCGCACCGCCGCCCGTCGGCCTGACGGCGCGGGGGCGATTCCCATCGCAGCACTACTTTTGTCAGAAATGCCTTGAAATTGTCGTCAAAAGAGCGAGCAGGCTGTCGTCCCCGCACCAGCGGCGGGCGACAGCCTGCGTCACGACTGCTCCTTGCTCCCTTTGAACGGTTTGCGGAAGGTGCATCCTTCTTTCCAGCGGGAGCAGCCGTAGGCGGTTTTGCCTTTGATCACCTTGCCCTGGCCGCAGAGGGGGCAGGGGCTGCCGGCGCGCACTATTTTGCGCCGCGACTTCTCGGCCGTGGGGGCACCGGTCGCTGCGTCGCCGGCGGCTTTGGCCCCGGCCTTGGCAGCTGTTGTCGACGCCTTGGCGGCAGACTGCGGCGACGTGGCAGCAGCCACGTGGCGGCCCGTGTTGTCGGCCAGGACGTCGCGCACGATGCCCTCGACCATCTCTTTGAGCTCGGCGATGAAGGCTGCGGCGCCGTAGGTGCCGTGCTCGATGCCGCGCAGCTTGCGCTCCCAGATGCCCGTGAGCTCGGCGCTTTTGAGCAGGTCGTTGCGTATGATGCCGATGAGCTCCACGCCGGTGGGCGTGGCATAGAGCGTTTTGCGCTGGCGACGTATGTAGCCGCGGCGGAAGAGCGTCTCGATGATGGCGGCGCGCGTGGAGGGACGGCCGATGCCGTTCTCTTTGAGCGCCTCGCGCAGCTCTTCGCTGTCGACGGTGCGCCCCGCCGTCTCCATGGCGCGCAGGAGCGAGGCCTCGGTGTAGGGCTTGGGCGGCTGTGTCATTTTTTGTGCCAAGCGGGGCTCGTGGGGCCCGCTTTCGCCCTTTACGAAGGCGGGCAGCGTGCGCTCCTGGCGTGCCTCGTCGGCCTCGTCGTCGGTGGCCGTCGCCGTCCCGGCAAACACCGTGCGCCAGCCCGGCTCAATGATTTGCCGCCCCGTGGCTTTGAACGGCACGCCCTCCACCTCGCCGCGCACGGTGGTCGAGGAGAAGCGGCAGTCGGCATAGAAGGCGGCTATGAAGCGCCGCGCCACGAGGTCGAAGACGCTCTGCTCCTCGGCCGTGAGGGCCCGCGGCGGCACGCCTGTGGGTATGATGGCGTGGTGGTCGGTCACCTTCGACGAGTCGAACACCTTCTTGCTCTTCCTCAGCGGACGGCCCCGCAGCGGTTCGAGCAGGGCGTCGTAGCCCTCGCGCAGGCCCCGCAGGATGGCGGGACATTTGGCGTAGATGTCGTCGCTCAGATACGTTGTGTCGACGCGCGGATAGGTTGTCACCTTTTTTTCGTACAGACTTTGGATGAGCGCCAGCGTGCGCTCGGCCGAATAGCCCAGTTTTTTGTTACACTCCACTTGCAGCGACGTCAGGTCGAAGAGCCTCGGCGGCGCCTCGGTGCCGTTCTTGCGCGCCACGTCCGTCACGCAGAAGGGTTTCCCCTCGATGCGCCGCAGGGCCTCGCGCCCCTCCTCCTCGGTGGCAAAGCCGCGGCGCAGGGCAGCGGCGGCCTTATCCTTCGTGGCGTCGGAGGGCGCGGCGACCTCATCGGGCGCGTCGTCGCCGGGCTGGCCCGTCTCGGCCGTAAAGGTCGTGTCGCGATAGAGGGTGGAGAGCACCCAGTAGGGCTCGGGGTGGAAGTTTTCTATCTCCTGCTGGCGCCTCACGATGAGGGCCAGCGTGGGCGTCTGCACGCGCCCGATGGAAAGGGGCTGCGCCCCGCGTTCGCGGCGGCCATACTTCAAGGTGTAGAGGCGCGTGGCGTTCATTCCGAGCAGCCAGTCGCCGATGGCGCGGCAGAGGCCTGCCTCGTAGAGCGGCCGGTAGTCGTCTTGCGGGCGCAGGTGGGCAAAGCCCTCGCGTATGGCCTCTTCGGTGAGCGACGAAATCCACAGCCGGTCCACGGGGCAGCGCGCCCCGGCCTTCTGCATGACCCACCGCTGTATGAGCTCGCCCTCCTGTCCGGCATCGCCGCAGTTGATGATGCGGTCGGCGGCCTGCATGAGGCGCTGTATGACAGCAAACTGCCGCTCCACGCCGCGGTCGTCCTTCAGGCGGATGCCGAAGCGGGGCGGCACCATGGGCAGGGCGCCCAGGCTCCACTGCTTCCACAGGGGCGTGTAGTCTTCGGGATATTTCAGTTCGCACAGGTGGCCAAAGGTCCACGTCACCTGGTAGCCGTTCCCTTCGATGTATCCCTCGCGGCTCGTCGTGGCGCCCAGCACGTGGGCTATGTCGCGGGCCACGCTGGGTTTTTCAGCAATACAGACTATCATCGTTACGTTTCTTTCGTGTGTCAAAAAAAAAAATGCAGCCCCGCCGGCGTCAGGCATAGGCAAAGCGGAGCGCGTCGGCGTCGAACGTCAAGCCCGGAGCCGCAAAGAGGCGCCCTATGCTGCCGTCGGCCGCCAGCGCGCGGGGCGTGCCCGTGAGCAGGGCACCGGGCGAGAGGAGCCACAGGTAGTCGGCACAGCGCAGGGCCCACTCCACGTCGTGCGTGGAGAGCAGCAGCGTCTTGCCGCCCTCGCGGGCCAGGCGGCGCACGAGGCCCATGAGCTCGGCCTTGGCCGGCAGGTCGAGAAAGGCTGCGGGCTCGTCGAGCAGGATGGCGGGCGTGTCCTGCGCCAGGGCGCGGGCTATCATGACGCGCTGACACTCGCCGTCGCTCAGCGAGGCCAGCCGCCGCCCTGCCAGCCCCTGTGCCCCCACGGCGGCCAGGCTGCGGGTCACGGCCTCGCGGTCGGCCGGCGCCATGCGGCCCAGCATCGGGGTGTAGGGCATGCGGCCCGTGGCCACCGCCTCGGCCGCCGTGGTCCAGCCCGCCTCGGGGCGCCCGGTGAGCACGACGGACACCGTGCGCGCCAGGCGGCGCGGCGTGTAGCTGCCCATGTCGCGGCCCAGCCATGCCACGCGCCCGTCCAACGGGCGCTGCAAGCCCGCCAGCGTGCGCAGCAGCGTACTCTTGCCGGCCCCGTTCACGCCCACCAGGCACGTCACGGAGCCGCGCGGCAGCACGCCCGTCAGGCCCGCCGACACCACGCGGCGCCGGCGGCCGCGGCCGTAGCCCGTGGCAAGGGCCTCGATGCGGAGCACGTCGTTTTCCATTCTTACGGGCAAAGGTACGCCGTTTTTCGCACGTGGCAAACGGAGGGCGGGCGGGGAAACGCCGCGACAGCGCGTGCAGGCCGCAGCGATGCCCGATGCCTGGCGGCGGCCGCGCGGGGGGTATAAGGGGGAGAGCTGCACCTTGGGAGCGTACGTGCGGCGGGAGAGAATGACATCCCCTGCGGGCGAGGTCTCGGTGTGCAGGCAGCGTGGCTGACGGCCCCAAGGGGGGTCGCTGGCTTCGCGGTGTCGTTCCGAGCCGTGGCGGACATCGCTCCGCATGGGATGCGCTGTGCGCTATATGGCAAACTGTTAAAGCGGACGGCCATGTCCGTCCGCCTTTTAGCGTTGGAAAGGCGGCGCGGCGGGGTGTTCCGGCCGATCCATCCCATGGATTTTGATTTCCATCCCATGGATCGGCCGTTCCATCCCATGGAAATTTCGTTCCATGGGCTGTTTTCAGCGGAAAATTCCCTGCGATTTGCGCCATATAGTGGCGAAAATGGCGTTCTGCGCGTGTTTTACAAAAGAGCATTCCACGGATATTCCTCATTACCAAGCATTTCTGATTTTCGCTCAAATGCGTGCGACTGACTTTGCGCTCGAAAATATTCGATTCTCCGTGTTAAAAAACAGGGGAGCGGACAGGGAGCGGCTTGCCGCGAGGGCACAAAAAAGGGCGGCCCCGGCGGACAGGAGGTCTGTCCGCAGCGGGGCCGCCCATGGGGATGGGGCGCCGCAGGTCAGTTGCTGAAAGCGAGGCCTTCGCCCTCGGCGCGCACGCGGATGGGGCGCGTGCGGTCGACGGTGCCGGCCAGCAGGGCGCGGCTCAGGTCGTTGAGCAGCAGGTGTTGCAGGGCGCGCTTGACGGGGCGTGCGCCAAACTCGGGGTCGAAGCCGGCGCGGGCCACGAGGGCCACGGCCGAGGGGTCGACGTCGAGCGTGACGCCCTGGGCTGCCAGACGGTTGACGATGGCGCCCACCTGCAAGCGCACAATCTGCTCTATTTCGTCGCGGCCCAGCGGGCGGAACATGATGATGTCGTCCACGCGGTTGAGAAACTCGGGGCGGATGGTCTTTTTCAGCATGTCGAGCACGCCTTGCTTTGTCTCGTCGAGGCCGCGCTCGCGCTCGGCGTCGCTCTTGCCGCGCAGGGCGTCGAAACGGCTCTGGATGTAGGAGCTGCCCAGGTTGGACGTCATGATGATGATGGTGTTCTTAAAGTTGACGGTGCGGCCCTTGTTGTCGGTGAGGCGGCCGTCGTCGAGCACTTGCAGCAGGATGTTGAACACGTCGGGGTGGGCCTTCTCGATTTCGTCGAAGAGGACGACGCTGTACGGCTTGCGGCGCACGGCTTCGGTGAGCTGTCCGCCCTCCTCGTAGCCGACGTATCCGGGAGGCGCCCCGACGAGGCGCGACACGCTGAACTTTTCCTGGTATTCGCTCATGTCGATGCGCGTCATGAGGCTTTCGTCGTTGAAGAGGAACTCGGCCAGGGCCTTGGCCAGCTCGGTCTTGCCCACGCCCGTGGTGCCCAGGAAGATGAACGAGCCGATGGGGCGCTTGGGGTCTTGCAGGCCGGCACGGCTGCGGCGCACGGCGTCGGCCACGGCGCTGATGGCCTCGTCCTGCCCGACGACGCGCTTGTGGAGCTCGTCCTCAAGGTGAATGAGCTTTTCGCGCTCGCTCTGCAACATGCGGCTCACGGGTATGCCCGTCCAGCGGCTCACGACGTCGGCGATGTCGTCGGGCGTCACCTCCTCGCGCACCATGGCCGCTCCGCCCTGTCGCTTCTTCAGCTCGTCCTGGACGCGGTCAATCTCGTCCTGCAAGGCACGCACGCGGCCGTAGCGTATCTCGGCCACGCGGCCATAGTCGCCCTCGCGCTCGGCCCGCTCGGCCTCGAAGCGGAGCTGCTCGATTTGCTGCTTGTTCTGCTGTATCTTGCCCACGAGCTCGCGTTCGCCCTCCCACTTGGCCCTCAGGTTTTTCTCCTGTTCGGTCAGAGCGGCAATCTCCTTGTTGAGCTGTTCGAGCTTGGGCTCGTCGTGCTCGCGCTTGATGGCCTCACGCTCTATCTCAAGCTGGCGCAGGCGGCGCGACGTTTCGTCGAGCTCCTCGGGCTGCGAGTCGCGCTCCATGCGGAGCTTGGCTGCCGCCTCGTCCATGAGGTCGATGGCCTTGTCGGGGAGGAAGCGGTCGGTGATATACCGGTGCGACAGGTTGACTGCGGCAATGATGGCGTCGTCCTGGATGCGCACCTTGTGGTGGTTTTCGTAGCGTTCCTTCAGTCCGCGCAGGATGGAAACGGCATCTTCGGGCGAGGGCTCGTCGACCATGACCGTCTGGAAGCGGCGTTCCAGCGCCTTGTCCTTCTCAAAATATTTCTGATACTCTTCGAGCGTCGTGGCGCCGATGCTCCGCAGCTCTCCGCGGGCCAGGGCGGGCTTCAAGATGTTGGCGGCATCCATGGCCCCCTCGCTCTTGCCGGCCCCCACGAGGGTGTGTATCTCGTCGATGAAGAGGATGATGCCTCCCTCGGCGCGCGTGACCTCGTTGACCACGCTTTTCAGCCGTTCCTCAAACTCGCCCTTGTATTTCGCCCCGGCCACGAGGGCGCCCATGTCGAGCGAATAGAGCTTCTTGTCTTTAAGATTTTCGGGCACGTCGCCACGCACGATGCGCTCGGCCAGCCCTTCGACGATAGCCGTCTTGCCCGTACCGGGCTCGCCGATGAGGATGGGGTTGTTTTTGGTGCGGCGGCTCAAAATCTGCAACACGCGGCGTATCTCCTCGTCGCGGCCGATGACGGGGTCGAGCTTGCCCTCGCGGGCCTCGGCCACCAGGTCGCGGGCATACTTGGAGAGGGCCTGGTAGGTGTCCTCGCTCGAAGCCGACGTGGCCTTTTGCCCGCCGCGCAGCTCGCGGATGGCGGCGCGCAACGCCTGCTCGCCCACGCCGGCGTCCTTGAGCATGGCCGAGGCCATGCTCTTCACGAGGAGCAGGGCCAGCAGGAGGGGTTCGAGCCCCACGAAGGTGTCGCCCTCCTTGCCGGCGAGCTCCGTGGCCCGTTGCAGGACGTCGTTGGCCTCGCGGTCCAGATAGGGCTCGCCCCCGCTCACGCGCGGCAGGCGGGACAGCTCGCCCCCGACGGCTTCAGAGAGCCGGTGCTCGTCGACGCCGAGCTTGCCGAAAAGGTACTGCGTAATGTTCTCGCCTACGGAGAGCACGCCTGCAAGCAGATGCAGGGGCGTGATGGCCTGCTGCCCGCCCGAGGCGGCGCGGCGCACGGCGCTCTGTACGGCCTCTTGGGCCTTTACGGTGAAGTTGTCGAAATTCATATCTCTGTTTCCTTTTTGTTTGTTCGCGTATATATAATATATGGTGTGGGGCGGCAGGCGGCCCGCCCCGTGCCGCGCTCCCCGGGCGGGGAGCTATCCGCTTTTCCTCAAACAGCTTGCCAAGGGCGCCGCTATAACATACGTTGGCATAAACTGCCGTTTTGTCACGCCGGGCGGCGTCGGCGCCGCCGGGACGCCGACGGCCGCAACAGCGCGCGGGAAGGCGGGGAAAGCTCACGGGAACCCGTGATTTTCAGACACGCGGATGTCGATTTTCCGAAATAATAAACGGCGGGAGCGGGCTTTTCTCTAAATTAGACGGTGAGAAACAACCTTCCTAACCTCTGAAGCCATGAAAAAGAGAAGAAACTTATGGGCCTTGACGGCCTGTGTCGTGCTGGCGCTGGGCGCCTGCTCCGACGAGGAAACCACCACCACGCCGCCCGCTCCTCCGGGCGGAACGGCGCTGCCACCCGTTGCCGTCGAAGGCGGGCTGGCGGAAGTGGCCGTCGACGTGGCGGGAACGTGGACGGCCGTGAGCGACGCCCACTGGTGCGTGCCGGCCGCTCCCGAAGGCAGCGGCGAACGCCTGACGCTGAGCGTACTGCCCAACACGACGGGCCGCGAGCGCACGGCACACGTGAGCCTGCTGCCCGGCGGAACGGGCCGGAGCGTGCGCTCCGACTCGGCTGCCACAAGCGGACAAATTGTCATCACGCAAGAGGGCGATGCCGGCGGCGGGCTGCCGGCAGGCGTCTACATCACGGCTCTGGTGCGCCGGCCGGGCGCGCTCGACGTGGTGCTGACGGCCACGGGCGGCGACGGGCGCTACCGGGGCACCGAGGGCCTGTCGGACATATCGACGCAGCCCGTCACGGTGCTGGACCCCGACGTGAAGCTGGCCGACGGACAGCCCGACACCATCTGCATCGTGGGCCCCGACTCGTGGGCCCCGGCGCTCTACACCGTGTCGGGACGGGAGAACGCGCCAGTGGAAATCACCGTAAAAACCTCGCCCGCCACGCAGCAGCGCATCGTGGTGGACCAGACGGCCACCATCGGCTGCGTGGTGAGCTCGCTGCCCGAGGCCGCCTCGGGGCAGGTGCGCTTCGTGCATGACGGGCGGCTCTACTTCGGCGGCGGCCTGACGCAGCTCAGCGTGAGCGCCGGAGGCACGGCCACACAGACGCATACGGAATATGCCCGAGCCTTTTACGTCCTCGACCCGGCCACGGGCAGCCTCACGCAGCTGGGCGACCTGCCCATCGGGCTGAGCAAAACGGGCTGCGCCACGCCTGCCGGCGGACGCATATATGCCATCGGGGCGGACGGTGTGCTCTATGCATACGACGCGGCCGACGACGCCTGGACACAGCTCGACAGCCCCACGCACGGACTTGGCGACGCTGCCTACGGCCGCGGCCAGGCCATCTACACCGTCCACGCCTCGCAAGGCGTCATCATGGGCTTCCGGCCCGACGGCACGGACGTGGAACGCATCGAGTTTACACCGGCCGGCAACGTCGAGGTGCTGGCCGAGGACGACGGCCGCGTGTGGATGGCAGCCGACACGCTGCTCTACGTCCACGACGACAGCGGCCTGCACGCCGTGGGCAGCTACGACGGCATAGCTCTCGTGGGAGCGGCCGGCGGACGCCTCGTTTACCGCACGGGCACGGAGACGCTGGCGCTCTTCGACTTGGAGACCGGGCAGCGGGAGAGCCTCGACCTTTTCTACCACGCCGGCAGTGCCGAACGCTCGCCCCTGCTCCATTACGGCCAGGCCGTCATGGCCGGCGGCACGAGCTACGTCATCGGAGGCTACAACTGCACGGGCGCGCTGAGCTGGACGGCCACGGCAAGGCCCGAGGTGATGCGCATCGACGTGGAGAACCTGCGGCCCTATACGGCCGTTGTGGAATGAAACGACGGACGGAACAAACCTGAACCAAGCGCCCCCGCAGGCCTGACGGCCTGCGGGGGCGCTGCGCATGGGACGCACGGGGCGTCAGCGGTGAAGGGTGAAGAGAAACTCAAGCCCGCCCTCCTTGCGGTTGCGCACGCTGATGTCGCCGCGGTGGAACAAGACGGCGTTGCGCACGATGGAGAGACCGAGCCCCGTGCCGCCGCAGTCGCGCGTGCGGCCTTCGGTCACGCGGTAGAAGCGCTCGAAAAGACGCGCCAGGTGCTGCTCGTCGACGCCACAGCCCGTGTCGTAGAACGTGAAGTAGCAGAACTCAGCGTCGCAATTATAGCACTCGGCATGCATGGCCGTCCCCTCGCCCGCATAACGGATGCTGTTTTCCATAAGATTGCGAAAAATGGAATAAACAAGCGAATAGTTGCCTTGCAGACGCACGTCAGGACGTATGGCACAGTCGAACGTCATGCAGCGTTCCTCCATCTGCGGCCGCAGCTCCTCGGCAATGTCGTCGACAATGCGCCGCACGTCGAGCGTTTCGCGCTGCATCGTCTCGGGAGCCTCCTCGACCTTGGTGATGAGAGCCACGTCGCGTATCAGGTCGGTGAGGCGCACCACCTGGTTGTGGGCCTTCTCGATGAAGTAGCGGCGGCGCTCCTCGCTCAGGCCCTTGCAGTCGAGCACGGTCTCAATGTAGCCGCGTATGCTGCTGACGGGCGTGCGCAGCTCGTGGGTGATGTTGTTGCTCATCTGCTGTTTCAGGAGTTTGTTCTTTTCGACGCGCGTCACGTCGCTCACGGTGAGCTCAAAGGCGCTGTCGGCGTAGATGAGCACCTGAATGGAATAGTAGCAACCGCCCGAGGGCGCCGTAAAGCGGAAGATGGGCACGCCCTGCTGCGCCTGCTGGCGGTTGCCGCGGTTGAGGTTGAGAAACTCCACGACGGGGGCAAACGTGGGGTGCTCCCAGATGGCCGCCACGTCGGCCGTGGGGCGGTCGAGCAGGCTGTTGACATATTGCAGGAAGCGGGGGTTGGCGTAGAGCTTGCGGCGGTCGGGGGCAAAGATGGCAATGCCCTCTTCGAAATAATGGAAATGGCGCATCAGGCGCTCGCGCTCCATGATGGTGCGGCGGTTGCTCTCTTCGAGCTGACGGTATTTCTTGGTGATGGAACGGCCGATGTCGCCCAGTTCGCTGTTGGGAAAACTGATGTGGTCGTAGTCCACCAATCCGCGGTCGGCTGCCTGCACGAAGAGGCGCAGGCTCTCAACCGTCTTGCCAAAGTGGTCCGACACATAGAGCAGGGCCACGACCACGGCGGGGAAGAGCAGCAGCACAAACCAGAGGAAGATGTTGTCGGCCTTCATGAAGTCGCGCACGTGCGAGTCGTAGGGAAGGGCCACGCGCACGATGAAGCCGCCGTAAGCCTTGGCGTAATAGAAAAACTCCTTGCCCAAGGTCTCCGAAAAGCGGATGTCGCTGCCCTCGGTGTCGGTGAAAGCCATACGCACCTCGGGGCGGTTCTCATGGTTGCCCATAGCCGCGGCGGGCGTGTTGCCCGTCTCGTAGAGCACGCGCCCGCTCTTGTCGATGATGGTGAGGCGCACGTCGGAAGGCATGGCCACCGACAAGCGGCGCATGGCAATGCTGTCGGGGTGCATCCCTCCGTTTTCGAGCCCCGTGGCTGCCATGTCGGCAAAGCCGCGCAGGCGCGTTTCGAGCAGCTCGACGCGATATTCCTGCTCGCGGTGCTGCTGGAAGATGATGAGGATGATGGTGAACAGGGCGAAAAGCGCCGTGAAGTTGACCAGAAGTTTGGCTTTGTATGACCAGCGGAGTCTTTTCATCGTTAGCTATTTATTCGAAACAGTAGCCGTAGCCTTGGCGGTTGCTGATGCGGAAAGCGTATTCACCGAGCTTGCGACGCACACGGGCGATGTGTACGTCGACGGTGCGGTCGAGCACGTAGCTCTCGCCGCGCCACACCTCGGCCAGTATCTCCTCGCGCGAGAAGACGCGGCCGGGCGACGATGCCAGCAGACTCAGTATGCCAAACTCCTTGGGCGAAAGACGCACGTCCTGTCCCTCCACGCGCACGAGCTTGCGCGTATAATCAATGGTGATGTTGCCCACGGTGAGCTCACTCTTGGGAGCTGCCTGCGCCGTGGTGCGGCGCAGCACGGCCTTGATGCGGGCCAGCACCTCGTGGAGCGAGAAGGGCTTTGCAATGTAGTCGTCGCCACCGGCCGAGAAGCCCGTGAGCAGGTCGTTCTCCTCGTTTTTGGCCGTCAGGAAGATGATGGGCACAGGATTCTTGAGCTCCTTGCGCAGCTTCTCGGCCATGCGGAAGCCCGACATGCCACCCAGCATCACGTCGAGCAGGATGAGCGCGTGGTCGGGGCGCAGCGTGGAGAGCGCTTCCTCGGCCGAGGCTGCCGTGTCGACCAGATAGCCCGCGTTTTCCAGGTTGCATTGCAGGATCTCCCGCAGGTCGGGCTCATCGTCGACCACTAAAATTCTTTTCTGACTCATGCTTTGTTCTCGTTTTCTGTCATTTTCGGTGCAATATTACGCATTAAGCATCGCTCGCGGCCTGCCCCGCTTGTTAAAATTCGGTGAAGCTTTGCTTTCATTTCGGCGAACGGAAGCAAGCCGCCCGCTGTAACACTTTCTTAACACGTTTGTCACATGACGCTCACAATGCAGCTCTACCTTTGCCGCAGATTTTAAACTAAATTTATCAATTTATGGAATGGATGTACGTTGGCATCGTGGCTTTCCTATTCCTGCTCGCAGCTTTCGACCTGTGGGTGGGCGTGAGCAACGATGCGGTGAATTTCATGAACTCGGCCATCGGCTCGAAAGTGGCGAAGTTTCGCACGATCGTGACGGTGGCAGCCATCGGAGTCTTCTTCGGCGCGACGCTGAGCGACGGCATGATGGACATTGCGCGGCACGGAATCTTCCGACCCGAGGAGTTTGTCTTCGGCGAAGTGATGATTATCTTCCTGGCCGTGATGGTGACGGATGTCGTCCTGCTCGACATCTTCAACACGCTGGGCATGCCCACCTCGACAACCGTCTCGATGGTATTCGAGCTCTTGGGTGCATCGTTTGCTTTCTCCATGATTAAAATCGCAAGCGACTCGGGCACGACCGACTTCGGCGATTACCTGAACACGGACAAGGCGCTCGAAGTAATTATGGCCATTTTCGTTTCCGTGGCCATCGCCTTCGTGGTCGGCTCGCTCATCCAATACCTGGCCCGCCTCGTCTTTACGTTCAACTTCAAGTCGAAGCTGAAATGGAAGATCGGCATCTTCGGAGGTCTGGGCATCACGGCCATCCTCTACTTCATGATTCTCAAAGGCCTGAAGCACATGGCGGGCATCCCGCAGGAAGCGCTCGACTTTGTGAACCAGCACGAGGGATGGGTGCTCTTGGGCTCGTTTGTGTTCTTCACGCTGCTCATGCAGCTGCTCTACGTGCTGAAGGTTAACGTGTTCCGCGTCATCGTTCTGGCCGGTACGTTCGCCCTGGCCACGGCTTTCGCTGGCAACGACCTGGTGAACTTCATCGGTGTGCCCTTGGCCGGCTGGTCGTCGTTCCTCGACTTCTCCGCCTCGGGCGCTACCGACCCGATGGCCTTCACAATGGACAGCCTCAACGAGAGCGCGCAGACGCCCTTCTATTTCCTTTTTGGAGCAGGCCTTATCATGGTGATGGCCCTGGTATTCTCAAAGAAAGCTCACAACGTGACGAAAACGGAGGTAAACCTGGCTCATCAAGGCGACGGCGAAGAGATGTTCGGCTCGTCGCGCGTGGCCCGCAGCCTCGTGCGCTGGGGCAACAACGTGGGACAATTCCTTACGAACGTGACGCCCGAGCCCGTGGCCCGCTTCATCGAGAAGCGCTTTGTGCCGCCCGTAGAACCCAACGTGAACGGCGCCTCGTTCGACCAGGTGCGCGCCTCGGTCAACCTCATCGTTTCGGCCATGCTCATCGCTCTCGGCACGAGTTTGAAGCTGCCCCTCTCCACAACCTACGTTACCTTCATGGTGGCCATGGGTACGTCGCTGGCCGACCGCGCATGGAGCCGTGAGAGCGCCGTGTTCCGCATCACGGGCGTGCTCACTGTCATCGGTGGCTGGTTCATCACGGCCGGTGTGGCCTTTACTGCCTGCTTCTTCGTGGCTCTTGCCATGTATTACGGCGGAGCTGTGGCCATTCTCATCATTGTGGCCATCGGCGTCTACGGCCTCATCCACAGCCAGAAGCGCTTCCGCAAGAAGATGCAGACGGAGGAGGGCGACCTGCTCTTCACGCAGATGATGGAATGCAAGGAGCAAAAGGACATCGTGCCCATGCTCACACGCCATCTCGACGTCCACATGGGCGAATGTCTGGGCCGCTACGCCGCCACCCTGCGCGACACAACCGATGCTCTCTTCGAAGAGAGCCTGCACCGCCTGCGCAAGAACGACATAGCCCTCCACAAGAACAAGCGTGAGCTGAAAAACCTGCGCCGTCGCGAGGTGGTGGCCCTGCGTCGCGCCGACGCCAGCGAAGTGGTGCGCCTCATCACGACCTTCCACCTCGTTCACAACTCGCTGCAACAGATGCTCTACGGACTGCTGCGCATCAGCGAGCCCGCCCGCGAGCACGTCGACAACCACTTCACCCCCATCCCCGAGGCCAAGGTGGAGCGCTACGTGCCCCTGCGCAACCGCCTCGCCCTGCTCATGGAAGAAGGCTCGCGCAACCTCGAAGCCATGCGCGTGACCGACAACGCCGCCGTCATCGACCAGTTGAAGGAGCTGCACGAGGAGTTCTCGGCCTTCCGTAAGGAAATCATCATCGAAATTCAGACCAGCGACGAGAACCTGACGGCCATGACACTCCTGCTCCACATCGTGCAGGAAACCGAGCAGCTACTCGTCGAGACGCGCCTCTTGCTGCGCTCCTGCTGTAAGTTCCACGAACTGGCCTGACCCTTCTTCGACGCACATCATGGAGAAAAAAACCATTCTCACCCTCCTCTTGGGTGCCTTCGCTTTGGGCCTCAACGCCCAAAGCGACTCGGCACGCCTCTCCTGGCTCCCCGACATCAGCGGAACGGTGCGCGCCAAGGCTGAATATCAAATCAACGAACAGGCCACCCGCTTCCAGGTGCGCAACGCCCGCGTGGCGCTCGACGGACGCATCATCAAAGGCATCGAATACCGCGCCGAAATCGACTTTTCCGACGAAGGACGCATGCGCATGCTCGATGCCTACGTGGGCCTCAGGCCGCTCAAAGGCTTCCGCATCCGTCTCGGACAGATGCGCGTGCCATACAGCATCGACGCCCACCGCTCGCCCCATCTGCAATACTTCGCCAACCGCTCGTTCATTGCCAAGCAGGTGGGCGACGTGCGCGACGTGGGCCTGGCGCTCGACTACTCGTTCGACAAGATACCCCTCAAGCTCGAAGGCGGTCTCTTCAACGGCTCGGGCCTTACCGACCAGAAGGACTACTGGACGCGCAGTCTCAACTTCTCGGCCAAGGCACAATACATGCTGCCCTTCGGCCTGACGCTCCAAGGCTCCGTTCAGAAGATTTCGCCCACGGGCGGTGCCATCTACCTCTACGATGGTGGCATGACGCTCCAACGCGGCCGCTGGACCGTCGAGGCTGAATACATGCGCAAGCACTATTCGCGCGGCAACTTCCCCAACGTCAACGCCGTCGACGCCTTCGTATGCTACGGTCTGCCCCTGCGCGGCCCGTTCCACAAGCTCTCGTTCCTGGCCCGCTTCGACATGATGGACGACCACAGCGAGGGCGTGCTCGCCAAAGACGAGTCGACGGGGCTCGAATACCTGCCCATCGACGACGGAGCGCGCAAGCGCATCACGGGCGGCATGACGCTGAGCTTCGTGCGCCAGTTCCACGCCGACCTGCGCCTCAACTACGAGAAATACTTCTACGACGACATCAGCCGTGCCCTCCCCTCGGAGCGCGACAAGATCGTTCTAGAACTCGTCGTCCACTTCCCTTACAAGAAAAAGTAGGAGCAGCCCCTCGCGGCGGCCCTGCCCCTTATGCACCGCCCCCTCCTTCCGCCAGCAGCGGATGGAGGGGGCGGTCTTCGTATGCCGCGGCCCGGCGCGGCCCTATCGCAGCACGTGCAGGCGGCGGAGCGCCCACGTCGTGAGAAGCGTCGCCACGATGACCACGAAGGGGCCGGCATAAGCGTACGCCTCCGTCCACGCGGGCGGCAACAAGTAGTTGTTGGCCACGCCGAAAAACAAAATGAGAATGGGATGAAAGATGTAGAGATAAAGCGAACGTTTTTCGCCGAGGCGCGAAAAACGCACATTCTCCCCGCCCCTCACCCCCGCGGGGCGGCGCTGTGAACGTGGGAGACGCTCTGCACCACCTCGCCGGCGGCTGCGGGGCACGGCAACGGGCGCAGCTGCGTGCAGGCCCAGGTGCAGAGCGAGCCGCCCAGGAAGAGCAGGCCGGCGGTGAGGCCGGGATCGCCCAGCCCGGCCAGGGGCGACACCAGACCGCCGCAGGCAAAGCCCGCCGCGCCGAGCAGGGCCGAGGCCGTACCGGCCTCTTCGCGCCCGGCGGCCATGGCGAGCGTCGAGGCGGCCGTCTGCGTGAGGCCAAGGGCGGCCATGAGCAGGAAGAGCAGCCCCTCGTACACCCAGAAGCCTGCCCCGAACCACAGGGCCAGGAGCAGCAGAACCGACAGGGCCGGCATGGCCCGCCCGCCGGCGCGCAGCACGGGCTGCATGGAGCGGAAGCGGGCCGTGGCGCCCGAGGCGATGACCATGGCCACGGCGTTGGCGCCGAAGCAGAGGCTAAACTCGCGCGGCGTCAGTCCGTAGCGCCCCTGCATGAGGAAGGGGGCCGAGGCGATGTTGGCAAAGAGCACCACCATCGTAAATCCATACTGCGCCATGTGGACGGCACAGGCCCGGTTGCGCAGCACCGAGGCAAAGCCCGCGCGCAGCTGCCGCCAGCCGCCTGCGTTGCGCCGCACGGGGGGCAGCGACTCGTCGAAGCCCGTACACATGGCCAGCAGCACGACGCCCAGGGCAAAGAGCACCCAGAAGATTTCGCGCCAGCCGCCCGCCCCGGCCATGAGTCCGCCGGCCACGGGGGCTGCCACCGTGGCCACACCGTTGATGGTGCTCACAATGGCCAGCGTCGACGTGAGGCGGCTTCCCTCGTAACGGTCGGCGGCGATGGAGCGCGAGATGACCACGCCGCCCGCCCCGGCCATGCCCTGGAAGAAGCGCAGCACGACAAAATGGCCTATGCCCACCGAGAACAGGCAGCCCAGCGTGGAGAGCAGAAACAGCAGCAACGCGCCCACCAGCGTGCGCCGGCGGCCGTAGCGGTCGCTCATCGGGCCGAAAAAGAGCTGCCCAAGCCCCAGGCCCACCATGCCGCTCGTCAGGCTGAGCTGCACCATCGACGGGCCCGTGGCAAAGTGGCGGGCCATCTCGGGCAGCGTGGGCAGATACATGTCCATGACGAACGGTCCGAACGCACTGAGCGTGCCCAGGAACGCCAGGAGAGTCATACGGGCTTGACGTTGAGTCATTGCGAAAAAGGCTTATTGGTTTTCCAAGCGCAAAATTACACAAAAACCGCCGAAGTGGGCATTTCCCCGGCCGTATAATTTATGCGCGACGCGCTGTTTGTGGCGATACCCCGCGGCGAGGCGCAGACAATATCCCCCTGCGGGAGGAAACGTCATGCGTCTCTCGTGTGGCCAACGGCTCAGCGGGCCGCTCAGCCGTGGCGCACGAGGCGCAGCGTGCCGCCGTCCGACGCGCCGTAGCGGCGGAGCAGGGCGCGTATGTCGTCGGCCGTGCGGCGCAGGGCTTCGGCGTTGCCGTCGTAGCCGTTGACGATGACGAGCAGGCGGCGCGTTGCGGCCGTCAGGCGGGTGCGCACGTTGTCGCTCGTGGGGGTGCCCACGCCGCCCGCCGCGTCGCGCCACACGGGCATGCCCGCAATATTCAACGGGCCGCGGCCTATGCCCTCGTAGGGTTCACCCTCGCGCCCGATGCCGAGCGTCAGCTGCGGGCCCTCGATGCGGTCGGCGTCGAAGCCCCCGATCGAGTAGCCGCTGCGCAGCGAGGCCAGGTTGAGCAGGTCGACCAGCGCATCCACCACGTAGAGGTCCTTGCCCTGCACCACGCGGCGCATGAGCTGTTCGCCCGATGGGCGGTAGCGCCCCGGGTCTTTGCCGCAGCGGCGGTAGGCCGCGCGCGTGGCAGCCACGGCCGGCAGCGCTTTCACGCCGTCGGGCGTCAGCGTGCGGCGCAGCTCCTCTGTGGCGGCCGCCATCTCGTCGAGCAGGGCCGCGGGCGTGGGGCCGGGCGTCACGCCGGCCTCGACCACCGCCGCCACATACGCGGGGCAGGCGGCATGGATTTCATCGGAAATGCAGAGTTGAAGCATAAAGGTCAGGTCTTTTCAGAGGCGGCAGGGCGCCCCATGTGCGCCGTCCACACCTTATTATATATATAAAGCGTGCGGCTCACTCGAAATAGAACGAAAGCACCACCATGTTGGCCGTGGCGCGGTCCACGCTCTGCGTGAAGACGAGCTGCGTGGGGTCGCGCAGGTCGCTGCGGTTCTTTTGCAGGATGTTGCCCAGGCCGAAGCAGAATTTCAGTTCGGGTATGAGCTTGAAGAAGGGCAGGTAGAAGTCGCACCCCAGGCCCACCTCGATGGCCACGTTGAGGGGCTTCGTGCGCAGCTTGGCCTGCTTGGCCGACGTGAGGTCGTACATGGGCATCACGCCCGCCACGACGTAGGGGCGGTAGTTGTTGAAACGCGGGGCACTGATCTTCAAGTCGAGGGGCAGGGCCACGTAGGCCGAGCGAAGGTCCTGCGAGTCGGTCTCGCCCGTGGCCGTGTTGCGAAAGGTGATGTGTTTCGAGCCGAAATGGAGCGAAGGGATGAGGCGCAGGCCCAGATAGGGGTTCATCTTCCATTCGCCCAGCACGCCCACGCTGAACCCGAAGCCCATGCCGTCCTGCACGGCCAGCCACTGCGCTCCCGTGGCGGGATCGATGTAGCCGTTGTTTTGCAGGCGCAGGCTCTGGTCGTGAACGCCCACGGTGAAGCCATAGTGGAAGCGCCGCTCGTCGATGAACGGCTTGTTCTGCACCTTGCGTTGCTGGGCGCCGGCCGCAAGGGCGCAGCACATGGCGGCCACCAGGCAGCACAGGCGTGCCGCCCGCCGCAGGAGGGGGGCTGTGTGGAACGTTTCCATCGTCGTCATGGGGCCATACCGTTATATTATAACTCGCCCCGGGCCGTTTTATTGCGCGGCGAAGCAAAATTTTCGCGCCGGCTTGTTTAGACGGCGTCTAAATTACGAAGAAAAAGCCCCCGCCGTCCGCTGCGAAACGCGGAAAAACGTATCTTTGCCCCGCAAACAAGCAACATTGACACGGTTAATAACAATTTAAATTCAAGAACAAATGGCTTACGTAATCAGTGACGACTGCATTGCCTGCGGCACGTGCATCGACGAATGCCCTAGCGGCGCCATCTCCGAAGGCGAAAAGTATTCTATCGACCCCAGTGTCTGCGTCGACTGCGGCACGTGCGCCGATGTTTGCCCCAGCGGCGCCATCGCCCCGGGCGAGTAATCGCACATTTCGGCACATTAAAGTTTCACACAAGGAGGCTGCTTCCCCCATCGGGGAGGCAGCCTTTTTCGTATGGCCCGGTGCGGCCGCCCGTGCCCATGGCGCCGCGGCGCGCGGGCGGGGGCGGGCGGGGGTAAAGTTCCCAAAAATAATGACAAGGCCCGCGGGGCGAAAGAGATGTGAAGGGATGTAAAACGGCACACTTCGTCCCGCCGTGTGCAAGCGCCGCTTTTAGTTTTATTGGCGTTCTTCCGGCGGCAGCACCCGTTTTTCACGCCCGCGCGCCACGCTCCATTTCCGTTAACAGCCGCCCCGCTCCCCGCGGCCGCGGAGGAAGGCGCAGACAGGGGGCACGAAATGGTCTGAACGGCGCATGCGGTGTCCTTTTTGTCTGAAAAAGCCGCTCCAAGGGCCCTTCTATCGCTTTTTCCATGGGATGTTTTCATCACATCCATGGGATGTTTCGGCCAATCCATCCCATGGAAATTCCGATCCATGGGATGTTTCCACAAAACGACGGCCACGGGCCGCCCCGAGCGCGCCCGCCGCCCCCGGGCACGGGCCACGCCGCCGCTAGGGGCTCCCACAACGTTAAAAAAAAGAAGAGAACGCCCGCCGCCACGGCCGCCCGCCCTGTACGCCGACGGCGGGCGTTAGGCTTTTTTATGACGGGCACAGCGGCGGGCCCGCCCATTTATGCCTACCTTTGTTACATGAAGATAGGATGCGGTTCGGACAAGGCGGTAAAAAGCGAGCTTTTCCCCGCCATGTCTCTCACCTTTCACTATCTTTACCGCCACAGAAACATTACGCACCGACGCTATGATAAAAATCTATGGCATGGCCACCTGCCCCGACTGCACCTACGTCGAGGAGCAGGCCGCCGGCAACGACCGCTACGAGCTCATCGACATCGGCACGCACGTGCGACGGCTCAAAGAGTTCCTGCGCCTGCGCGACACGGCGCCCGCCATGGCCGCCGCCAGGCGCGCGGGCACCGTGGGCATCCCCTGCTTTGTGCTCGACGACGGCACGGTGACGCTGCGCGCCGAGGACGCCGGCCTGCGCCCCCGCCCCCGCGACGGCGAGGGGGCCGCATGCAGCCTGGACGGCAGCGGCTGCTGACGCGTCCGCCCCAAACACCCGAAACAACACTGCACTGATGGAAACTTTCAACGACGTTATCGCCGGCCCCGGGCCGGTGCTGGTCGACTTCTACGCCACGTGGTGCGGCCCGTGCAAGATGATGCACCCCGTGCTCGAACAGGTCAAGGCTGCCCTGGGCAATCGGCTGCGCATCGTCAAGGTCGACGTCGACCGCCACCCCGACACCGCCGCGGCCCACGGCATACAGACCGTGCCCACCCTCGTGCTCGTGCGCGGCGGCGAGGTGCTGTGGCGCCAGAGCGGCTACCTGTCGCGCCCCGACCTCATGGCCGCGCTCGACCCCTTCCTGCAACAGCCCGCGCCATGACGACGAAAGAACGCGCCCTGGCCGCCCTCATGGAGGAGCGCGGCTACACCACGGGCCTCGTGCAGACGGCCCTGCTCCTGCTGGGCGGCCGCCGCGAACTGCTGGACGAGCTCATTGCCTTCGTGGCCGAAACCGACGCCTCGGAGGACGACGTCGTCGGCCGCCTGGCCACGCTCTGCGGCACCCATTGACCCCGAAACGATGAACACCCCGCCCGACAACATGCCGCGTTGCAGCTGGTGCAACACGGCCAACCCGCTCTACGTGGCCTACCACGACCACGAGTGGGGCGTGCCCGTGCACGACGACCGCAAGCTCTTCGAGATGCTCCTGCTCGAAACGTTTCAGGCAGGGCTCTCGTGGGAGTGTATTCTCAACAAGCGCGAGGCCTTTCGCCGCGCCTTCGACGGGTTCGACTTCGAGCGCATTGCCCGCTACGGCGAGGCCCGGCTGCAAGCCCTATGGGCCGACGCCTCCATCGTGCGCAACCGGCTGAAAATACGTGCCGCCGTGATGAACGCCCGCGTCTTCATGGACATACAGCGCGAGGCGGGCTCGTTCGATGCCTACCTGTGGGGCATGGCCGGCGGCCGCCCCCGCCGCGAAACGGGGCTCACCACCTCGCCCCTCTCCGACCGCATCGCCGCCGACCTGCGCCGCCGCGGCATGCGCTTCACGGGGAGCACCGTGGTCTACGCCTACCTGCAAGCCGTGGGCGTGGTCAACTCGCACGAGGAGGGCTGCCACCTGGCCCGCTGAGGCCGGGGCATGAAAAAGCGCATGGGGCTGTGTCTTGGTCAGGACACAGCCCCATGCGCTTTCGTTCGGGGGAAAAGTCAGTGGGCCTCGGGCGTGCGCGCCGCGGCCCGTGCGGCACACTCGGGGCAAAGGCCTTTGAGCACGTAGTTGGCCGTGTGCAGGCGGAAGCCCTCGGGCAGCGTCACCACGGGCACGGGCAGGCCGCGCAGGCAGAACGTGTGGTGGCAGCCCTCGCAGTAGAAATGGGTGTGCAGGTCGCCCAGGTCGTCCTCGCCCTCCTCGCCGCAGCGGCAGCCGGGGCGGCACACGGCATACTTCATGGCCCCCGTGCCGTCGTCGACGGCGTGTACGATGTGGTGGGCCAGAAAGAGCGTGAGCGTGCGGAAGATGGTCGACTTGTCCACCGTGACGAGCCGCTCTTCGAGGTCGGAGAGCGAGGCGGCGCAGTCCATCTCCTTCATGGTGCGCAGGATGAGGATGCGCAGGGCCGTGGGGCGTATGCTGCGCCCCAGCAGTTCGTCGGAAAGAGCTTCGGCGTTCATGTTTCTCTCGTGTCTAAGCGGCGCGCGCGGCCGGGGCCTCGGCGCGTCCGGCGGTAAAGGTACTACTTTTGCCCGAGAGACGGGCCACGCGGGCAATGGAAAAGACGTTGGCCACGCAGAGCAGGGCCACACCCGTGTCGGCCAGCACGGCCATCCACAGGCCCGCCATGCCCAGAGCGCCCAGCACCATGACGAGCAGCTTGACGCCGAGGGCAAAAGCTATGTTGACCCGCGCCACGAGGGCCGTGGCCCGGCCGATGCGTATGGCCTCGGCCAGCTTCGAGGGGCGGTCGCTCTGCACGACGACGTCGGCCGTCTCGACGGCAGCGTCGCTGCCCGCCCCACCCATGGCCACGCCCAGATGGCTCATGGCCAGCACGGGGGCATCGTTCACGCCGTCGCCCACGAAGGCCACCACGCGCGAGGGGTCTGCCACGAGGCGCTCGACGGCGGCCACCTTGCCCTCGGGCAGCAGGCCGCCCTGCCAGCGCCCGATGCCCAGGCGGCGGGCCAGACGGGCCACGACGGGCTCCTTGTCGCCCGAGAGGATGCCCAGCTCGCCGATGCCCAGCGCGTGGAGCGCCTGCACGGCAGCGGGGGCGTCGTCGCGGGGCGCGTCGTCGAGCGAGAGGCAGCCGGCGTAGCGCCCGTCGACGGCGCAGAGCACCTGCGTTGTGTCGTCGCCCGCAGGGGCGCTCGCCGTGTCGACACCGCTCTCGGCCAGCAGGCGCAGGTTGCCGGCCAGCACCTCGCGGCCGCCCACGACGGCCCGTATGCCGCGGCCGGGCAGCTCCTCGACCCGCGCGGGACGGGCCGGGCGGCAGCCGGCAGCCGCGGCGGCACGCACCACGGCACGGGCCACGGGATGCGTGCTGGCGCTCTCGGCAGCGGCGGCTGCGGCCAGCAGGTCGGCCACGGCCGTGCCCGGGGCAGGCTCGACGGCGGCCACCTCGAAGCGGCCGCGCGTGAGCGTGCCCGTCTTGTCGAACACGACGGTGTTGACGCGGGCTGCCACGTCAAGATAGTTGCCCCCCTTGAAAAGGATGCCGCGGCGCGACGCCACCCCGATACCGCTGAAATAACTCAGCGGGACGCTCACCACGAGGGCGCAGGGGCAGGAAATGACGAGGAACACCAGGCCGCGATAGAGCCAGGTGGGAAAATCGTAGACGAAGGCCGTGCCGGCCACCAGGCCGTAGAGCGCGGGCAGGGCCACGATGGCCACGGCCAGGGCCATGACCACGGGCGTATAGATGCGGGCAAAGCGGCGGATGAAGAGCTCGGCGGGCGCCTTGCGCTCGGCGGCCTCTTCGACCATGCGCAGGATGCGGGCCAGGGCGCTGTCCTCGTAGGGCCGCTCCACCTCGACGCGCACGGCACGGCCCAGGGCAATCATGCCGGCCGCCACGCTGCCGCCGGCCGCCACGGCGCGCGGCTCGCTCTCGCCCGTGAGGGCGGCGGTGTCGAAGTCGGCCGCCTCGTCGAGCAGCCGGCCGTCGAGCGGCAGGCGCCCACCGGCAGGCACCTCGACGACTTCGCCAGGACGGACATCCTCGGGCGCCACCATTCGGCGCTCAGCCCCGCGCCATACGGCCACCGAGGCGGGCTTCATCTCGACCAGCGCACTGATGCTGCGACGCGCACGGGCCACGGCACGGTCCTGGAAATGCTCGCCCACGGCGTAGAAGAGCATGACAGCCACGGCTTCGGGATATTCGCCGATGTAGAACGCCCCGACCGAGGCCAGGAGCATCAGCGAAAACTCGTTGAACACGTCGCCGCGGCGCATCTCGCCGAAGGCCTCGCACGCCACGGGCCACCCCACGGGCAGGAAGGCTACAACATACCACAGCAGGCGCACCCACCCGGGGGCGAAAAAGGCAGCTCCGGCACGCCCCAGCACGAGACCGGCCAGCAGGAGCAGAAACGAGGCGGCGGGGGCGGCCCAGGCGCGCCAGCCGCCGGGCGCGGCGCCGTGGTGGTGGTGATGATCGTGGGTGTGCCCGTGGGCATGGGCGGAGCAGCAGGAGCAATGAGCGTGCGACATAACGGTTTCCTTTGTTTCTTTTGCCGCAAAGGTAGGCAACGTTTCGTGCAACGCGGTTGCAAGCGGCGCCGGCTGCGGCCTCAGCGGGGAGGCACCGGCCGTTTTTGCAACCGCGTTGCACGAAAAACGGGCTCCGCCGCGGTCCGGCTGCAAGAAAACGGATATTTTCTTGCCCCGCACCGCAGCTTTGCGTATCTTTGTTTCACGAATACAGACCACGGCCCGGCCGAAGCACGGCAGCCGCCCGCCATCGTACTACGAAATCACTCACCTAAAAAACACATACCAATGGCCATCGAAAAAACACTCGTACTGCTGAAGCCCTGCACGCTGCAACGCGCGCTGGCCGGCGAAATCATCAGCATCTTTGAGAAGAAAGGCCTGCAAATCTGCGGCATGAAAATGATGCAGCTCGACGACGCCATCCTCAGTGAGCACTATGCCCACCTGAGCGCGAAGCCCTTTTTCCAACGCGTGAAGGACTCGATGATGACGGCCCCCGTCGTGGCGCTCTGCCTGGCCGGCGTGGACGCCGTGGCGGCCGTGCGCGCGCTGGCCGGCCCCACCAACGGACGACTGGCCACTCCGGGCACCATCCGCGGCAACTATTGCATGAGTTTCCAGGAAAACATCGTCCATGCGTCCGACTCGCCCGAGACGGCAGCCGTTGAACTGGCGCGTTTCTTCCGTCCTGAAGAAATTTTCAGCTACCGGCCCGCCACGTTCGACTATCTTTACGCCAACGACGAGTATTGAAACGGGCGCTCCCCCGCCCTGCTCCACCGGCCTCCCCCGCGCCTGCACGGCTCCGGGGGAGGCCGTCTGTTTTTGGGGCGGTCGGCGGGAGCGAGCGCCCCTGTTATTTACCATTACAGACCTTGCCCGGCTGAAAATCACGGATTTCCGTGATGCACAGCCCGCCATTAATGCCGACCTTTGTCCGTGAGACAACTTTTTTACCAACCTATCAAAAACACCAACGACAATGAAAACATGGATGACCGCTCTGGCGATGGCGCTGGGCCTTGCGCTGGCCGCTCCGCACACTGCCGACGCACAGATTTTCAAGAAAAACAGCAAGGCTGCCAAGGTGGCCGGCACGGCTGCCGGCATACTGGGCGCCCTGACGGGCTCGAAAACCGACGGCGGCGCCACGACCGCGCAGGGGACCGACGGGAAATACGTATCAACCGTGTCGAACGGCGTAACCATCGAGGCGCCCGCCTCGGCCAAGGCGCAGTTCGCTTTCGAGGGGGCCTATGGCGACACGGCCACGGGCTACGTCAAGGTAATCATCAAGGTGACGACACAGGCGGACCAGCAGCAAGCCAACTTCGGCAGCTCGCTCGTGGCCTATGACGCCGACGGCAACATGTACAAGGACAACGGCAGCCACCCCGGCAAGACCTTCGTGGCGGGGCTGCCCACCAAGTACACCTTTGGCAACAACATCATGAACGTACCGCTCACGCTTACGTCGTTTGCCGTCGTACAGGGTGGATGGTACCTCAACTCGGGCGAGCACTCGGGCAAGGAACAGACCGTCCTGCGCCTGCGCAACGTGCCCATCACGTGGGGAGCCGCCGTCGAGTGAGCCCCACGCACCAAAATAACGAGCCCCGCCGACCATCCCACAGGATGAAGTCGGCGGGGCTCGCCCGTTGTTGGCGGACGGTCAGCCACGGGAGAGGAAGACGCGGCGGTATTCGCTCTCGAAGTTGGGCGTGAAAAAGCCCGTGCCCAGGCGGGCTTCAATTTCTTCCGCACTGAAAAAGCGACCGCCGTCGAGCTCGGCCGAGGGCCGGGGCACGGCCGTCGTGACGAGGCGGTAGACGTACACCAGTTCGCGCTCTACGTCGCTCTCAAACACGTAGCGCGTCAGCGGCTCGGCCCCCGTGGCGTCGAGGCCCAGCTCCTCGGCCGTCTCGCGGCGCAGGGCGTCGGCCACCGTCTCGCCCGCCGCCATGTGGCCGCCCACAGCCGTGTCCCAGCGGCCGGGCTGTATGGCTTTCCACAGGGGGCGCTTCTGCAAGAAGAGGCGCCCGGCGGGGTCGAAGACGTGCAGATGCACCACGGGGTGGAGCAGCCGCGAACCGTCGTGGCAGCGGCCGCGCGGGGCCCGGCCCGTCACGCGGCCCTGCTCGTCCACCAGCGGCAGAAGCTCACGGTCGTCGTCGTGCGGCTGAAAGGTTTCGCTGTTCATGGCCATTCCTATTAATAATTGAGCAGCGAACTGTCGCCATAGCTCAGGAAACGGAAGTCGTGGGCCAGGGCGTAATCGTAGATGGGCCGCCACTGCCCGCCCACAAAGGCCGAGACGAGCAACAGGAGCGTGCTCTTGGGCTGATGGAAGTTGGTCACCATCGTCTGCACCACATGGTATTCGTAGCCCGGGGCTATGATAATTTGCGTCGTCGTGTGGAGCACGGGCAGGGCGTGACGGTCCAGGTAGTCGGCCACGAGGCCGAGCGCCTCCATCGTGGTGAGCTTCGGCCCAGGGGCGGCGGCGTAGTCGTAGGGGAGCCATTGCGGCACGTGGAGCTCGTCCTCGGTGGCGTCGGGCCGCTGGCTCAGCAGCACGCCCACGTAGTAGAGGCTTTCGAGCGTGCGCACCGACGTGGTGCCCACGGCAATGCAGCGCCCGCCGTGGGCCATGAGGCGGCTTATGCTGCGGCGCGTCACGGCTATCCATTCCGAATGCATCGTGTGGCCCTCAATCTCCTCGCTCTTCACGGGGCGGAACGTGCCGGCCCCCACATGCAGGGTGATTTCGTCGCGCTCAATGCCGCGCTCGTCCAGCGCGCTAAGCACGCGCGGCGTAAAGTGGAGCCCGGCCGTGGGCGCTGCCACCGAGCCGTCCACCTTCGAATAGACAGTCTGGTAGGTTTGCAGGTCGCTCTCCTCGGTGGCGCGGTTCAGATAGGGCGGAATGGGCAGCTCGCCCACGGCTTCGAGCACCTCGGCGAAGCTCACCTGCGCGTCGTCCCACGCAAAACGCACCTCGTGGCCCGTCCCGCTCACGCCGATGCGCTCGGCCGTCAGCGTGAGGCGGCGTCCGCCCACATCCACCGTGCGCACGAGCGTTCCCTCCTTCCATTTCTTCAAGTTGCCCACCAGGCAGGTCCACGTGCACGTGCCCCGCGCTGCAAACGAGAGGGCATAGTCGGCCGGGGTGTGGGGTTCGAGGCAGAATACCTCGATGAGCGCGCCCGTGGCCTTGTGGAAATGCAGACGGGCCTGAATGACGCGCGTATTGTTGAAGACCATCAGCGAGCCCGGCGCCAAGTACTGCGGCAAGTGGCTGAAAACGTCCTCGGCAATAGCCCCGTTGCGGTAAAGGAGCAGCTTCGACGTGTCGCGCTCGGCCTTCGGATACTTCGCAATGCGCTCCTCGGGCAGGTTGTAATCGAAGTCGCTGATATGAATATGGCGTGTATCTTCCTTCATGTCTCTTCTTGTTACGGGGAGCAAAGTTAGCACAAACAGAGGATACGGCGAAAAACGCGTGGCACGAAATCGTCACTTTTCCCCACCGCCTGCAAGCCTCTGTTCAACAGCCGTTTGCAGCCATGAAAACGCCAATTTTCGCACGCAATCAGACTATTTTGCGTCTCCCGCTCGGCACGCGCCATTTCCCGCCCGCATCCGCTTGTGACAAAATGGCCACATTCCGCCCTAAGAATGAATCGGTTAAAACAGGCAAGGGCACAAAGGGGAAAATAGTCGGGACGAATACTACCTATCTCTCATACGCCATCAACGACTACTTTGGCGACAACTTCCGGTCGGTCATCAACCGTTACCGCGTGGCCTATGCTGTCAACTTGCTCTTGGAGGAAAAGCAGAAGGCCAACATCAAAAACATCTACCTGCGCTGCGGCTTCCTCTCGAAGAGCACGTTCTACGCTTCGTTCACGAAGATTATGGGCGTGCCCCCGTTGCAGTTTGTCGTCGACGCCGAAAGCTCGCACAAGACCGCCGCGCAGTATTGTCCCGTCAAGTCTAAAAACGCAATTCTCTCTTCGCTCTCCTCGGCTTACGCGGCCGTGGAATAAGAATGACCAATCAATTTTTAATTTTCGTTTAACTAGTTATGAAAAGAAAATTTATCAATGCGTTGGTTTTCGGTGCGTTCTTGCTCGCACCGGCCAGCACGTTCGTTTCCTGCTCTGACTACGACGATGACATTGCAAGCCTGCAAGATCAGATCAATCAGAACGCAGATGCGAGCAACCTGTCGGAGCTTGTCGACCTGAAGCTCCGAAACGTAGACGCAGAGATCGAATCTCTGGAACAAGTGAAGGACCAGCTTGCCGACGCGCTGGCAGCCTCGACCGACGAAGCTGCCCGTCAGCGCATCGCAGCCGCCCAGGCTTTGGTGGACGAGGCCATCTCGGCGCTCACGACGGCCCGCGACGCCGCTCAGGCCCAGCTGGATGCCGACAAGTCGCTGCAATCGTACCTGCGCGCCGACGCCACGCTGCAAGAGGGCATCGACCGTGCTCAGAGCGCTGCCTCGCGTGCTTACGCCCTGGCCGTGCAGGCTGAGGTGAACAACGTGGCCGACAACCTGGAAAGCATCCAGAACTCGCTGCAAGACCAGCTCGACGTGCTCTCGGGCGACCTGAGCGACGTGCAGGACGCTATCAACAACCAAGAGACGGGCATCCTGGCCCAGCTGGCTGCCATCGACCAAGCCATCAACGACTTGGAGAACAACGCCGTGAGCAAGGACGACCTGGCCGGCATGGCAACGAAAGAAGACCTCGAGCAGCTGCGCAAAGAGCTGGAAGCTCAGCTCCCCGACATCGAAGCGCTCAAAACGGAGTTGCAGGGCATCATGGACCAGAAGATTGCTGCCGCCACTGAGAACCTGGCTTCGAACGAGGACGTGACCAACGCCGTCAACGCCGCCATTACGCAGCTCACCTCGGCCTATGAGGCTGCCGACGACAAATTGCAGTCGGCTATCGACGGTGTAAGCTCGAGGGTAACGGACCTTGAAGGCAAGGTCAGCACGCTCGAAGGCAAGGTGAACGACGCTACGGGTCTTGTGAACGCCATGAGCGCCGACTTGAACAACCTCGTTACGGGCATCATCCTGCAAGACAACCAGCTGCAGTTCGTATATGCCAAGGTGGCAAGCGAGTACATCGGTGGTTTCACGGGCGACGACAGCCGCTACATCACGTACGACCGCACGAACAACCGCACCATCGTTCACTTCCCCTACGTGAACGCTGCCAACGAGGCTACGCTCGTTGCAGGCCACTGGAACGTCGAGGGCAACGGCGGTTTGATCTACGCCACCGTGAACCCCACGCGCGTCGACTTCACGGGCAAGGTTGACTTGCAGCTCGAAAACAGCTTGGGCAACGCTCCTGCCAGCATCGAAGTGGGCGAGGCCATGCCTGCCAAGGACCACCTCATCACCACGCGTGCCGCCGGCACCGCCGAGGACAAGGCTGAAAACGGTCTGTACGCCATCCGCCTGACCAACACGGCTACCGACCGCACCGAGGAGCCTGCTGCCTTCGAAAACTCGTATGCCCTCTACACTTCGTTCAACCTCGGTACGCGCAAGAACGAGGAGACGGGCGAAGCCGAGGCCATCGTGCGCAAGGTCTACTCGAAGTATGCCCTCAACATTGAGATGGTGAAGGCTGGCAAGCAGTACACGCCGACCATCACGGCCGTTGAGGCCAACGACATCGTGCCCGACTCGCCCGCCGAAGGCACCTCGCGCTACGTCGTTGAGCAGGGTCAGCCCCTCATGGGTAACTTCACGCTCAACCCGCAGACCGACGCCAACGAAAAGGGCGACGGCGTGAGCAAGCCTTTCCGCAAGTACGTAGAGGTTGTGGGCGTTAAGAACCAGCGCGGCACGGCTGTCACCGGAGCATCGCTCAACCAGATTATATCTGCCGTTCACAACGCCAACAAGGACGCTTTGCAGAAGGTCTTCACCGAACCTGCCGGCAACCCGCAGGACGTGACGAAGGAAGCCAACGGCTTCGACCAGATCAGCATCACCGTGCCCGACCAGTATAACGGCTACACCTTCACGCTGCGCTACTACGTGCAGAACTGGGATGGTACGATTGTTTCGGACGACCTGGATGTTATCTTCACGAAGCCGCTCTTCACCGAGACGGGCATCGCCTTCAGCCACACGCCGACGAGCCGCGCCGCCCAGACCGCATGGTGCCCGAGCGAAACGTTCATGGCTACCAACTGCATGGGCGCCAACAACGCCGACTGGGCCAAGTACACGGGCAGCATCAGCGTTGAGAGCGAAGTGGCCTTGCAGAGCGTCATCTTCGGCGACCAGAGCCAGCAGACCATCTACAAGGTTAACATGAACGACAGCAAGTCGGGCTCTCTCGCCAGCACGTCGGAGGCCAACTTGAAGAAGGTGAAGAACCTGGCCATCGTGTATGATCCCGCCGACCTCGAAGTGAACAAGGAATACACCGTCACCATTACGTTCTACGACCAGAACGGAAACGTAGTGAGCGTGCTCCCCGTGAAGTTCACCATGCTCTATCCGACGGCTAAGTGCGTGCAGATCATACCGAACCCGGCATACTTTGCTCCGTTCAACCACGATTTGAAGACGCTCTCGACCGATTATACGTACACTGCATGGGCAGAGTCTCCTAATGGCGCCGATGGTAAAGTAGCTACCAGCACGCAGTACAACATCATCACGGGCTTTAACATGGATTACTACGACGATGAGGGTTGTGCATTGATGTTCGACTTGGGCAACAAGGATGCATATTACAAAGATGGAGGCGCTTATGTTGCATACAAGCCCGAAACCACAGTGCCGTTCCGTTGGGAAGGCAGTGCTGCCGACTACACGTTCATAGTGCCTGTGGCTGCCGTTAAGTACGGAAGCGAGCATCCCTACACGATGCGCGTAGCTGTCAACTACTTCGATGTACCTTCGCTTTGGGACCAGCCTCAGGAATTCATCCTGCGCTACAAGTCGCCTATCATGTACACCGACATTAAGTTCAGCCAATCGGCTTATGCAGTAGGTTATCCCGAGGATACGAAGGTAATCACTGATGCCGACATCACAGCAGACGATCCCAGCACATCGGCAGTGGACGACGTGACGTATTTCGGTGCGAATAGAGACGGACGCATCACGGATGTAAGGGTAGAACTCGTCGATGATCAGTTCAAGAGCTTGTTCAAGACCATTAGCGTTACAGACGAAGGCATCGTCATCGAGACCACAGAACAGACCGGTGGCGGCACGGGTGCCATCTCGGCCCAGGGCGTGACGTTCCGTATGACGGTTGCTGATCAGTTCAAGAACGAACGCACCTACACATTCAAGGTGAACGTTGACCCGAACGCTGGCCAGGGCGCTAACCGCAAGTAAACAAGCAACAGCAGCGCAGGC
The DNA here is from genome assembly GCA_944322095.1 of uncultured Alloprevotella sp. Lineage (GTDB taxonomy): Bacteria > Bacteroidota > Bacteroidia > Bacteroidales > Bacteroidaceae > Alloprevotella. The sequence continues at coordinate 20,218 of CALUNU010000009.1, read as the reverse complement.
CTCGCGCCGGCTGCCAAACATACTCTGAGAAGAAAGGAGGGAGGGGGCGTCCCCTTCCTCCTTTCTACTTATCCAACCACCATTTTCAAACAATGAAGACGAAGAAATCAACATTTGCAACGCTCGCAGCCTCGCTGGGCTGCCTGCTGCTTGCCACGGCCTCCTGCGGCAACAGGCAGGAGGCGAAGGAGAAGGCCCCCGAAGTGCCCGATTCGACGCTGCGCGTCGTGCTCCTCGACCGCACCGACTCGACGCTGCACGTGCGCCTGCTCTCCGACAGCACCGAGCACACCTACACCTACGCCGCCGCCCGCCGCGACAAGGCCCTGCACGGCCCCCTCACCGCGGGCGACACGCTGGCCCTCGTCGAAGCCGCAGGGCACAAGGACCTGCGCTCCGTTGTCAACGTGACGAGCCTGGCCGGCTTCTGGCTCTTCGACGGGCAGGACGGCAACGGCATGCGCCTGCTGTCCGACGGTGCGGCCGAAAACGTGGGCACGGCCAACGTGGGCCTGCGCTCCTGGCGCATGAAGAACGGACAACTGCTCATCACCTACCTGCCCGCCGACGGCAGCCACTTGCAGGAGCAGACCGACACGTCGGAGCTGCGCGTGCTCAACGACACGACGCTCACGCTCACCCTGCGCGGCCACGCCTACACGTGCCACCGCCACTCGGGCCTCATCACCGCGCCCTGAGGCTACGGGCGGGGGCGCGGGCAGGGGGCTGACTGGCACAGGGAGGCATCGTACACCCCGCCCGCAAGGAAAGTCCGCCACGTAGAGACGCGATTCATCGCGTCTCTCACCGCCCGGATGGCCAGCGCGGAAAAGGGATGTCGAGGCGGGGCTTTGCCCCGAGCTGTGGGCGGCAGGAATGCCGCCCCTCCTAAGCCGCACGGCCCAGCAAGGGGAAAGGAATGTCGCGGCGGGACTTTGCCCCGAGCGGGTGAGACGCGATGAATCGCGTCTCTACGCAGGCAATATCCCATGCGGCGGGCTGTCAGGCCGTTTGAGGCGGCAGGAATGCCGCCTCTCCTAAGCCCGCTTCCCTTGCGACGGTCGCATCCGCCCATAATGCACGCAGGCACGCCCGTGGGGGCGTGCCTGCGCTGTATCTTGACGCGGCTCAAGGGCGGGGTGAAATAGCCGTCCCGACTATTACACTCATCTTCGACAACGACATGTGCGCGTCGAGGAAGATTTGGTCGTCTTCCAACGCCGCGAACAGCTTATTAAAGAGCTCGATATCCTGTCGTCTCATTCGTTTTTGTTCCAATGTGCGTGCAAAGTTACGCCCCGGGCAACAAAATATCCTAATTTTTCTGCATCTTTTTGCCGCGCATCCGTCTGTTTTTTAAGAACTTGGACTGTCGAACGCCCTGCACGGCCCCTCCACACCTTATATATATGTATGCGCGCGCGAACGGCGGGAACGGCCCGCTCCGTGCGGCGGGCGCGCAGCGGGGAGGAGGGGGCGGTGAGGCGGAACTTTCCACAAATTTAAATTTATGGCCGCCCGGAAACCGTTTTTTTGGCGCTTTTTGAGGATATACGCGCCGCGCGTTCTAACTTTGTACATGAATTCCCGTAACGGCAACCTGCGGCCCGGCCATTGCGCCGCCGCAAGTTCACGAAAACAATGAAGCACAGACTGGGCGCAACGGAGGCATGGCGCAGGGCACGGCTGCTGGTCGTGCTGCTGTGCACCATGCTGTCGGCAGCTTCGGGCCACGAGTTCGAGGCCGGCGGCATCGTGTACCGCACCACGGGCGACGGCGCGGGCCGTTGCGAGGTGGCGCGCTACGACGACACCGTGTGGGACGTGGTCGAGGTGCCCGACAGCGTGGCGGACGACCGCGGCACGTGGCACCGCGTGACGGCCGTGGGCGACAGCGCCTTTCGCCGTTGCAGCTCGCTGCGCGAGGTGCAGCTGCCGCCGACGGTCAGGCGCATCGGCCGCCGGGCGTTCGAGGGGTGCGGCATGCTGGCGGTGCTCACCCTGCCCGACAGCGTGGCGTCGGTGGGCGAGGCGGCCTTTGCCGGGTGCAGCTCGCTGCGGCGGCTGCGGCTGCCGGCGGGGCTGCGCAGCGTGGGCAGCTACGCCTTTCATGCCTGCTCGGGCCTGCGGCAGCTCACCTTTCCGCCGGGCCTGCACAGCGTGGGCGACCACGCCTTTGCCGGCTGCACGGGGCTCACAGGCATCGACCTGCCCGAGGGGCTCACCCACTTGGGCACGTATGCCTTCGAGGGCTGCGTGGCGCTGCGCCGGGTGGAGCTGCCCGACAGCCTGCGCAGCGTGGAGCCCTGGCTCTTCTGGGGCTGCGGACGGCTGGAACGGGTGACGCTGCCCGCGGCGCTCGAAAGCATCGGCCGCGGCGCCTTTGCCGGCTGCGGACGGCTGCGGGCGGTGGAGCTGCCCGAGGGGCTCACCCACCTGGGCGACGAGGCCTTTGCGGGCTGCGAGGCGCTGGTGGGCATGGCGCTGCCGGCGGGCGTTACCACGCTGGGCCGCAGCGTGTTCGAGGGGTGCATCCGTCTGGAATGGGCCACGCTGCCCCCGACGCTCACGGCCATCGGCCCCACCTGCTTCTACGGCTGCCGCTCGCTGCGCTGGGTGGCCGTGCCCGACGGTGTGGCTCGCCTCGCCGACGAGGCCTTCTACGGCTGCCACGCCCTCACGTCGGTGACGCTGGGCCGCGGCATCGAGAGCGTGGGGCCGGGCACGTTTGCCCATTGCACGCGCATTGCCGAGCTTGGCGTACTGGCACCCAGTCCGCCGCAGGTGAACCCGCAGGCGTTCCACCCCTCGGTGTTCCGAGCGCGCCTGCACGTGCCGCCCGGCAGCGCCAAGGCATACAGCCGCGCCCCGTTCTGGAAAACGTTCCGCCTCACCAACCGCTAAACCGCCCCCGACGGCCATTTTTTAACACGGAGAATCGATTATTTTCGAGCGCAAAGTCAGTCGCACGCAAATAAGCGAAAATCAGAACGCCTTGATAATGAGGAATATCCATGGGATATCCTTTTGTAAAACACGCACGAAACGCCATTTTCGCCACTATATGGCGCAAATCGAAGGGATTTTTCAGCTGAAAACAGCCCATGGAACGAAATTTCCATGGGATGGATCGGCCGATCCATGGGATGGAAATCAAAATCCATGGGATGGATCGACGAAAAGACCCCGTCGCGCCGCCTTTCCAACGCTAAAAGGCGGACAACGGTGGCCGTCCGCATTAACTGTTTGCCATATAGCGCACACGGCCTTAGGAGGGGCGGCAGGAATGGCGCCCACACCGACGCACGGCCCAAGGAGGGGCGCCATTCCTGCCGCCCACCCACCCGGATGGTCCACTGCGTGGGAAGGAATGTCGGTGCGGGGCTGCGCCCCGAGCGTTTTCGGGCGGCAGGAATGCCGCCCCTCCTAAGCCATCCGGGTGGTGAGAGACGCGATGAAGCGCGTCTCTACGTGGCGCACATCCCATGCGGCAGAACGCGCGCGCCGCGCACGGCCTCTTTGCCCACCCGCCCGGCGGATATTTCGCCCGCGGCAGGGCGGCGGCGCCTTTTTTGATGCTGCGGACGGCCGCTTCGGGAAAAAAGCGTACCTTTGTTCACAAAACCAAACAGGTAACGTTTCATCATCAACGCAAGCAAACCCATGTTAGACGTAAAGCAATGCCTCGCAGAGTGTGAGGAAAAAATGGAGATGAGCGTGCTCCATCTCGAAGACACGCTGGCCCACATCCGTGCCGGCCGCGCCGACGTGCGCATTCTGGACGACATCCGCGTCAACTCGTACGGCTCGATGGTGCCGCTCAACAACGTGGCCGCCGTGACCACGCCCGACGCCCGCACCATCGCCATCAAACCGTGGGACAAGTCGATGTTTAAAATCATCGAGAAGGCCATCATCGACTCGGAGGTGGGCATCATGCCCGAGAACAACGGCGAAATCATCCGCCTGGGCATCCCGCCCCTCACCGAGGAGCGCCGCCGCGCTCTGACCAAGCAATGCAGCAAGGAGGGCGAGGAGGCCAAGGTGGCCATCCGCAACGCGCGCCGCGACGGCATAGACCGCCTGAAAAAGGCCGTGAAGGACGGACTGAGCGAGGACAACGAAAAAGACGCCGAGGCCGACCTGCAAAAGATACACGACCGCATGGTGAAGAAAATCGACGAGCTCCTGGCTGCCAAGAGCAAGGAAATCATGACCGTCTGAGAACCTGCATGCGAGCAGACGCCCCCCACAACAGCCGAGGCGCCGGCGAGGCGACGCATGGCACCGTGGTGCGCAACACGGGCAGCAGCTACGTGGTGCGCACCGACGACGGACGGCTCGTGGAATGCCGCGTGAAGGGCAACTTCCGCCTGCGCGGCATACGATCGACCAACCCCGTGGCCGTGGGCGACGGCGTGACGCTCACCGACACGGGGGGCGGTGCCCTGTTTATCTCGGAAATCGACGAGCGGCGCAACTACATCGTGCGGCGGGCCTCGAACCTCTCGAAGCAGAGCCACGTGCTGGCCGCCAACGTGGACAGGGCCGTACTCGTGGTCACCGTGGCGCGGCCCGAAACGTCCACCACGTTTATCGACCGCTTCCTGGCTTCGGCCGAGGCCTACCGCGTGCCCGTGGTCGTGGCCTTCAACAAAATGGACGACCTCAGGGGCGACGAGGCGGCCACGGTACGCTATCTGACGGCCGTCTATCGCGAGGCGGGCTACGACTGCCTGCACCTCTCGGCCACGACGGGCCTGGGGCTCGACGCGCTGCAACGGGCCGTGAGCACGGGCACAACGCTCCTGGCCGGCCACTCGGGCGTGGGCAAGTCGACCCTGCTGAACCGCCTCGTGCCCGACGCCCATGCACGCACGGCCGAAATATCGGAGGCCCACGGCACAGGCATGCACACCACGACGTTCAGCGAGCTCTACGACCTGCCGGGCGGCGGGGCCCTCATCGACATACCGGGCGTCAAGGGCTTTGGCTCGTTCGACATGGATCCGCGCGAGGTGGCCCACTACTTCCGCGACATCTTCCGCCTCTCGGCCGACTGCCGCTTCAACAACTGCACCCACACGCGCGAGCCGGGCTGCGCCGTGCTGGCCGCGCTCGAAGACCACCGCCTGGCGCCATCGCGCTATGCCTCGTATCTGAGCATGATGGGCGACAAGGACGAAAACAAATACCGCGAGGCCTACTGACGCCGGGCCCGCCAACCCCAAGAAACCGTAAAGCCATGTCAACAACCCTCGTCATCGTGCTGCTGGCCGTCATCGCCCTGCTGCTCTTTGCCGTCGAGGCGCTCGTCACGCCGGGCTTCGGCGTGGCCGGCGTGCTGGCCGCCCTTTGCGTGGTGGCGGCCGACGTGCTCACCTACATCGAATATGGCGGAGCGGCCACGGTGGCCGCCGTGCTGGCCTCGGCAGCCGTGGTGCTGCTGTTTCTGCGCTGGCTGGCCCGCTCGAAAACGCTGGACCGCGCCGCCCTGCATGCCACCATCGCGTCGAGCGCGCCCACGGCCGACCAGCTCTCGGTGCGCCCGGGCGACAAGGGCACGGCCCTGACGCGTCTGGCCCTCATCGGCAACGCCGAAATAGGGGGCAAGCAGGTCGAGGTGAAGAGCGCCGGCGGCTTCATCGACGAGGGCACGCCCATCGTCGTGACGGCCGTGAGCGAGGCGCTCATCTTGGTGCGCCCCTTGCAGGAAAACAGCTGAGAAACAACAAAGCCGCTGCGCCCCAAGGGACGCAGCGGCTCACGTTTTGCCGCGCAGCAACCGTCGTGTCTATGGTTGCTGCGCGGCCATTTTTATATATAGCAGCTCCAAATGCCGCCGGCAGGGACATCCGCCACGTAGAAATGCGATTCATCGCGTCGCTCACCGCCCGGACGGCTTAGGAGGGGCGGCAGGAATGCCGCCCACAGCTCGGGGCGCAGCCCCGCCACGACATTTTCCTCCCGCGGTGGGCCATGCGGTGGTGTGGGCGCCAGGAAAGATGGCGTGTGGCCTGTGGCGGCGTGTGCCACACGCGGGGGTGTTGCCGTGAGGTTGGACATCCGCCACGTAGAGACGCGATTCATCGCGTCTCTCACCGCCAGGACGGCCCGCAGCAGGGAAGGAATGCCATGGCGGGGCCGAGCCTCGAACGGGTGAGACGCCATGAATGGCGTCTCCACGCAGACAACTTGCAGCATCGCGGCTCACGCCACTGCCCGCACGGGGCGCCACGGTCAGCGCTTCTTGGAGCGCAGCGCCACGAGGGGCACAATCATCTCCTCCATCGACACGCCGCCATGCTGGAACGTGTCTTTGTAATATTGCACGTAGTAGTTGTAGTTGTTGGGATAGGCGAAAAAGCGCGACCCCGTGGCAAAGATGTAGGCCGTTGAGAGGTTGGGCGAAGGCAGGCCCAGGCGCTTCGGGTCGCGCACCTCGAAAACCTCGCGGGCGTTGTAGCTGAGGTTTTTCCCCAGCTTGTAGCGCAGGTTGGTGTTGACGTTGCGGTCGCCCACGACCTTCGACGGCGTGTCGACGCGGATGCTGCCGTGGTCGGTGGTGATGAGTATGTCGTAGTCGAGCGAGGCCAGCGTGTGGAAGAGCTCTGCCACGGGCGTATGGCGGAACCACGAGAGGGTGATGCTGCGGTAGGCCGCCTCGTTGGCCGCCAGTTCGCGCACCATCTTCGACTCGGTGCGGGCGTGCGAGAGGATGTCGATGAAGTTGACCACAAGGACGTTGAGCGGCGTGCGCGTGAGGCGTCCCAGCTGCGAGAGCAGGCGGTCGGCGGCCACAGAGTCGTTGAGCTTGTGGTAGGTAAACTCCTCGCGGCGGCGGAAGCGCTCCATCTGGCGGGCTATGAGGGCCTCTTCGTTGAGATTTTTGCCCTCGTCCTCCTCCTCGTCGACCCACAGGTCGGGATACATCTCGCGTATCTGTCGGGGCATGAGGCCCGCGAAGATGGCGTTGCGCGCATACTGCGTGGCCGTGGGCAGGATGGCGAAGTAGAGCTGCTCGTCCATGTCGAAGTCGTCGGCGAGTTCATGGCTCAGCACGCGCCACTGGTCGTAGCGAAAATTGTCGAGCACGAGGAGAAACACCTTGCGCCCCTCGCGCAGGCGGGGAAAGACGGCGTGCTTGAACACGTCGGGGCTGAGCATGGGCCGCTCGTCGGGCCGCGCGAGCCAGCCCTCGTACTCGCGGCGGACGAAGCGGGCAAAGGCCAGGTTGGCTTCCTCCTTCTGCATGCGCAGCATGTCCTGCATGGCACCGTCGGTCGTGGAGAGCTCGAGCTCCCAGTAGACCAGTTTTTTGTAGAGCTCAATCCATTCGTCGGGGGTGAGCGAGTCGGAAATCTGCATGCCAATGCGCCCGAAGTCCTGGCGGTAGCCGCTCTGCGTCACCTCGGCCACGATTTCGCGCTGGTGGATGTTCTTCTTCAGCGTGAGGAGTATCTGGTTGGGGTTGACGGGCTTGATGAGATAGTCGGCAATCTTCGACCCGATGGCCTGGTCCATGAGGTCCTCCTCCTCGTTTTTCGTCACCATCACGACGGGCGTGTTGGGAGCTATCTCCTTGATGCGTGCCAGCGTCTCCAACCCGCTCAGGCCGGGCATGTTCTCGTCGAGCAGGATGAGGTCGAAATTGTTTTCGCGGCACAGGTCGACGGCATCGGAGCCGTTCGAGCACGTGGCCAGCTCGTATCCCTTCTTTTCGAGGAAGAGGCGGTGGGCCTTCAACAGGTCGATTTCGTCGTCGACCCAAAGCAATCTGCCGTTTGTCATGTCTTTAATCTGCGTTACGTCGGTGGTTGGTGCCTGCGGGCGCGGGCGTCATTGCGCGGCGGCCTGCAACTTGTCGAGATAGTACTGCCGCAGGGCCGACCAGGGATAATAGGGCGCCTGGTCGGAGGGCACGGGCAGCGTCACCTCGTGCTCGTTGAGCAGGGCCTTGACGAGCACCTCGTCGTGCTTGCGGCTGCGGTAGAACACGAGCTGTATGTTGGCCGCCATGGGGGTGATGCGGTAGTCGCGCCAGAGGAGCGCCACGGAGTCGGGCAGGGCGACGGAGCGGCCGCAGTCGCCCAGCTCCATGAGGGCGGCCAGGGGCACGAGCGACGTGTCGTGGCCGAAGCGCAGCGTGGCGCCGCGGCGGCCCGAGGCAATGACCGTGTCGGCCGTGAGGATGAAGTTGCGCAAGAGGTTTTCCTGCGTATAGGGCTGGCGGCCGCCCGTGAGGGGCGAGGGGCCGTAGTTCACATACCACTCATAATTGTTGCGGAGCCAGAGGTAGTAGCACTCGCGGCGCGTAAAGATTTTATACAAGTCGTAGTCGAAATCGTGGTTCTGTATGCCCGAAGCCACGTGGAAGAGCTGCTCCATGAGCGCCCGCGCATCGACGTGGCGGCGCACGTAAGCCGTGTCGGTGAAGAGCGAGCGCATCAGGCGGTCGGGGCGCACGCGGCCAAGGGCAAACGTGTCGGTGGAGAGGCGGGCCTCAGCGCTCTCGCGCAGGCGCATGGCGGGGTGGTGCTTGTCGTGCAGCCACGTCATGTCGGCCTCGGAGGCGTCCATGCGCAGGCGCAGCGAGGGGTTCAGTCCGCGCAGGGCCCACAGCTCGTTGGCCATCGAGAGAATGCAGCGCTGCTTCGTCGTGGAACGGGCCTCGACAAAAGCGTCGCCACGCAGAGCGTCAGAGAAATGGCTGTACATGCGGTGCGCTATGCCGCGATGCTGCCCGGCCCCCTTGGCCGTCAGTTCGCCATAGCGCCCGCGAGCCAGGCAGGCCAAGCTGTCGAGCGCGGCCGACACCTCCTCGCCCAGCGGCGAGAGGACGCCCGCCGTCCGGGCGGCGCGCAGCGTGGCCGCCGGCGCCTCATACTGCTCGGCATGGGTGAAATAGCGCGAGCCGTGGCGCGCGTAGGTACTTATGTAAAAAGGCTTATACCCGGCAGGAGCCCGCGTGTAGCGCACGCGTTCGGGCACGGGATAAGCCATGTAGTTGGAGGCAGAGCGATGCAGGTCGGCATCAAGCTCTGCACGAGCCGTTTGCGCCGCTGCCGGAAGAGAAAGCAACGGAAGGAGCAGCAACCAAAGTAAGAGGCGTTTCATGCGGAAAAATTTTATCAGCCGTAAAGTTACGTTTTTCCGGCACAGAGCGCGTCCCCCTTCATAAAATTTTGGAGAAGTTAGGACGGCATTAAGACAACCTGCTACACGGACAGATTATCTAACAGATATGCGTAATGTTTTGGGCTCGTTGAAAAAAAGCAGTACTTTTGTTCGGGTAAACTTTTTAATCGTATAAGTAACCCTTCACACATTTCATGACAATGGAGAAAGACAGCAACTTCAACAACGCTGAAAATAGCATGAAGACGTGCCCATATTGTGGTGAGGAAATACATTCAGACGCCATAAAATGTAGATATTGTGGCGAATGGCTGGAACAAAATCCACCAGAAGACGAAGAACAAGCCACTAATACAGCCGTTACTTCCACATCCTCTATTAATTGGCACAAGCTCATACAGCGTTTACTTCTAATCGCACTATTCTGCTTTATCGCCCATGTTACCATCCCTTCCGAAACAACGCATATCAACAAATTACGCCAAAGTTTTAGAGAAGAAGCCCGCAACTTCATGACAGATGAGATAGTCAAGGAGACCGATATGCCTATTGTGGATGCATTAGGCAGATGGATACTTTCTTCTGATATATTTGTCGATGCAATTCTGGATAATATCGTATCCTATCGAGTAGAGAATTACGGACTTTTCTCCTTAGGATACATTTGCATGGAGAACAGAGAAAAAGTAGGAAGCATCGCAGCCTTTGGCTTCGTTGTTCCACTCTTACAATTTATGGAAAATTCAAAAGTTGAAGAAAAATCTGATACTGGACCTGCCTATGTCCTTTCTACAGAAGACTCTGTCCCACAATAAACAAGATTAAACAAAATCCGTCTGTATATTCTTTTTCTTGTCTCTTTCCATTCCCTACGCACAAAAAACTATATTCTAAAAGTCCGAGGTCGGACGTTCAGAATATAGTTCAAAAGAAAATGGGAAAGATTTTACATCAGAGAGAATAACCCCAGTCTTCCAGGGCGAAGCCCCAATGCTTCTCGACGAGCTCCACGGTGCGGGGCTCGTATTTGTACTTGTTTTTCTTGTACCCCCGCTTGCTGCCTACGTACTGCTCGATAGCCGTGCGGGCCTCCTCCCAGCCGGGGAGCGAGAGGGTGCGGTAGATTTCCTCCGTCTTGCCCAGGGCGTCGGCCTCGAAGTCCTCGAACTTCACCTCGATGAGGTTGCCCGCCGGGATGCAACCCTTGTCGGCCTGATACTTGCGGTAGAGTTTGGCGTAAATGGTGAGGATGTTGCTTTCGAGCTCGGCGTCCGAGATGTCTTCGAGCTTGAGCGGCTTGATGGTGTTGGTGAAAAAGCTGCGCGTGCTCTCAAAGACGGTGTAGGGATTGCGCATGAGGTAGATAAACTTGGCGTCGGGGAACATCTTCACGAGTTCACGCACACGGCCGGTGTGGGGCGGGTTCTTCGAGAGGAACTGCGTGCCCCCGGTGTTCCAGAGCGAAATCTTGATGAGCTTCGTAAACGTTTCCTCGAACACGCGCAGCGCCTCGGGCTCGATGCCTTCGAAGAGCATATACTTGTCGCAGTACTCGTGCATGTATTTCGGCAGGAACCAGAAGTTGTAGTACGTATAGGGCATCATGTTGGCCAGCGCGAACTCTTCTTCCTGCGGCAGGTCGACGGCGAGCTCCATGTTGTCGGTGGGCCGTTTGTCGGGCATGAGCCAGCTCATGGTCTTCTTGAAGAAAGGCTGCCCGAACATCATGAGGTGGGGAAAGACGGTCTGGTACGTCGTGTTGTAGCCGAAGTGTTTGTCGCACGAGAGGACGTTGTGGACGAACGTCGTGCCCGACCGCCAGTGGCCCAGGATGAACACGGGCGCATGCTCCAAAGGCCTGTCGGCCAAGAGGCGGCGGTAGCGGTGCTCCTGTATGGGCACGAGCGTGGAGAGCAGGCGGCTGACGGCTTTCGTCAGACGGTACTTGCCACGGTAGGCCGGGTCGATGTCGCGCCCGGCGGTGATGGCCTTAAACGTCTGCCAGTCGGCCCCGACGAGCGTATTGATGGGGAGTTTGTTGAATTCTAAGAGTCCCATGATGTGATAGTTCTGTCCAAATATGTCAATTAAAAAAGATGCCCCGGCCGAAAAACCTTGCTGCCGCCGGGCCCCGCAAACAGAATGCGGACAATTTGAGGGCAAAGATAGTGCAAATGAGAAGAAAGAGCAGGGAAAACAGCAGGTTTTTCACAAGCGCTTTCCCGAGTACAGCCTTATCTTATAAAAAATGCCGCAGATATCAGTTTTCACCGCGTTCACTTGGCCACAATTGCTTTTATTGCGATATTTGCGTTACGACAATTACGTAATGAACGCAAGCATGAAGCCTAACAACCCCTTCCTAATTGCGGGATACCACAGCCCTGAATATTTCTGCGACAGGCAACAAGAGACCCAAGCTCTCCTTGACGCCCTGCACAACGAACGCAACGTAACCCTGACGGCCCCCCGCCGTATAGGGAAGACGGGGCTGATCAGACACACGCTGTTCCATATAAAAAAGCAGGCACCCGAGGCTGTGACGCTCTACATGGATATTTTCTCTACGCAATCGCTCAGCGATTTTGTACGCTTGTTTGCTCATACCGTCCTCGGGCAGCTGGACTCCGCCCCACAAAAAGCCTTGAACCGCATCGGCAAATTCATCAAGAGCTGCCGCCCTACGCTTACATTCGACGAGCTTACGGGCGCTCCCAAGGTGAGCGTCGACGTGGCACCGACCCAAGAAGGAAGCACGTTGAAAGAAATTTTCGACTACCTCAGTTCGTCGGAAAAAAACTGCTACATCGCCATCGACGAATTCCAGCAAATCACGGCATACCCCGAGAAAGGCGTCGAGGCATTGCTACGCTCTTACATCCAGTTCCTGCCGAACGTGCATTTCGTCTTTGCCGGCAGCCGGCAACACGTGATACAGGAGATGTTCACTTCGTCAAAAAGACCGTTCTACCAAAGCACGCAACTGCTCACCCTGGGCGCCATCGACCGCGATGCGTATGCCCGCTTCGCCATGAGCCACTTTGCTCGCCATGGAAAAGAGCTTCCACGCGAAGTGTTCGATGCCATTTACAAGAGATACGACGGATATACGTGGTATGTGCAATATCTGCTCAACCGCCTGTATGGCTACAACCGCAACGTGGACCTCAAACTGGCTGCCTATGCTGCCGAAGAAATCGTATCCGAGCTCAGCTATTCATATGCCGAACTGCTGAACACATGCACCCCCGGCCAGATCAGTCTGCTCAAAGCCATTGCCAACGAGGGCTGCGTCAATGAAGTGATGGCGGGAAGCTTCATAGCCAAGCACCGGCTGCGCGCTGCAAGCAGCGTCAGTGCGGCCCTGAAAAAGCTGCTCAACAGCGAACTGATCTATCATTCATCCGACGGCTACACTGTTTACGACCGCTTCATGGGCGAATGGCTGCGACAGCAGCCGTTCTGAACGGGATGTAAAGCCCCTTCCCACAAACGGCCTGCCCCACGGCTTCAAACGATGCGTGGCAAAAAAGTCCCTGCCGGGATGCTGCATGAGCATCCCGGCAGGGACTGATGGTTGTATCTCTTCTGCAAGCTCCTCTGCTCACTCCTTCACCACCTTGACGGCCAGCCCCTGGCGGGCGAGCTCGCACACGGCGCGGTCGATGGCATCGTAGTGCTCGGGCGCGATGCCGAGTTTCGGCAGGTCGAGCACGGGGAGCGCATCGGCGCGGTGCAGGTCGCGCTCCTCGACGGGGGCGATGATCATGCCGACGGCACTCGTGTTGTTCGTTATGGGGTCGATGAGGATGAACGAGCCTGTGGGCTTGTTGTCGGCGTAGGCATCGAAGAACAGCTCTTTCGACGTTGTCAATACGATGCGGGCAATCTCATTGAGCTGCAATGTCTTCACTTCGGAATGCTCCATCGTGTTGACGTCCACCTTATACTCAATGTGATCCACGTGGCAGCGGCTGGTGTTGGTGGTCTGCTTGATGTAGAAAGCCTTGTCCACGTCCATCGGCTCCTCGTCCATCCACACGAGCATGGCCTCGAAGTGGCGGCCCGTGTGGGGCAGGTTGCCGGGGTGGACGATCATTTCGCCGCGCGAGATGTCTATCTCGTCTTCGAGCACGAGCGTCACGCTCTGCGGCGGAAAGGCGTAGTCGAGATCGCCGTCGTAGGTGACGATGCGCTTCACGTGCGAGCGCTTGCCCGAGGGCAGGGCCACGATTTCGTCACCCTTGCGGACGACGCCCGAAGCCACTTTGCCCGAGAAGCCACGGAAGTCGAGGTTGGGGCGCAGGACATACTGCACGGGATAGCGGAAGTCCTGCAAGTTGTGGTCGTTGCCGATGTGTACGTTTTCAAGATAGTCGAGCAGCGCGGGGCCGTCGTACCAGGGCGTACGCTCCGACTTCTCGACGACGTTGTCGCCGTCGAGGGCCGAAAGGGGGATGCACTGCACGTCGGGGATGCCGAGCGGGGCGGTGAAGGCGCGGAAGTCGGCCACGATCTTGTCGAACACCGTGCGGTCGAACCCTACGAGGTCCATCTTGTTGACGGCCAGCACGACGTGCCTGATGCCCAGGAGCGAGACGAGGAACGTGTGGCGGCGCGTCTGCGTGATGACGCCCGTGCGGGCATCGACGAGGATGACGGCCAGGTTGGCCGTCGAGCCGCCTGTTATCATGTTGCGCGTGTACTGCTCATGGCCCGGCGTGTCGGCTATGATGAACTTGCGCTTGTTGGTCGAGAAATAGCGGTAGGCCACGTCGATGGTGATGCCCTGCTCGCGCTCGGCTTTGAGGCCGTCGAGCAGGAGGGCGTAATCGATGTGTTCGCCGGCGTTGCCCACGCGCTTGCTGTCGCGTTCGAGGGCGGCGAGCTGGTCTTCGTAGATTTTTTTGCTGTCGAAGAGCAGGCGGCCTATGAGCGTCGATTTTCCGTCGTCCACGCTGCCTGCCGTGAGAAAGCGCAGCAAGTCTTTCTTTTCGTCCTGGTCGAGAAACTCTTCAATTGACAATTTCTCTTTCTCTTTGTCTTTATTGCTGTTCATTTGGCTTTTGTTGTCGTTATGATTGAGGCAATCGGTTTGCACGCGGCAAACTTCTTCTGCTGAACGCCGTCACGGAACGAGCATGAAGCAACAAAACGAAACTCTGTGCTTACGGCTTTAAAGATTGATTACCCATTCTCAGAAGTATCCCTCACGCTTTTTCTGTTCCATGCTGGCGTCCTGGTCGAAGTCGATGACGCGCGTGGTGCGCTCGCTCTTGGTGGTGGTCATCATCTCCTCCACGATTTTCTCGATCGTGTCGGCCTCGCTCTCGATGGCTCCCGTGAGGGGCCAGCAGCCCAGCGTGCGGAAGCGTATCTTCTTCGTCGTGATCTGGTCGCGGTATTTTTCGGGCAGGCGGTCGTCGTCGGGCATGATGAGCTGGCCGTCAATCTCCACGACGGGGCGCTCTTTGGCAAAATAGAGCGGCACGATGGGGATGTTTTCCAGGCGGATGTACTGCCACACGTCCAGCTCGGTCCAGTTGCTCAGGGGGAACACGCGGATGCTCTCGCCTTTGTGTACGCGGGTGTTGTAGATGTCCCACAGCTCGGGGCGCTGGTTTTTCGGGTCCCACTGCTGGAAGCGGTCGCGGAAGGAGAAGATGCGCTCCTTGGCGCGCGATTTCTCCTCGTCGCGGCGGGCGCCGCCGAAGGCTGCGTCAAACTTGTATTTGGCCAGGGCGTGGAGCAGGGCCTGCGTCTTCATCAGGTCGGTGTGCACCTTGCTGCCGTGGGTGAAGGGGCCCACGCCGGCGCGGAAGGCCTCCATGTTGCTCTCGACGATGAGGTTCCAGCCATATTTCTTGGCGTATTCGTCGCGGAACTTTATCATTTCCTTGAACTTCCACTTCGAGTCGATGTGCATCAGGGGGAAGGGCACCTTGCCGGGGGCGAAGGCCTTTTCGGCCAGACGCACCATCACCGACGAGTCTTTGCCGATGCTGTAAAGCATCACGGGGTTTTCAAACTCGGCCGCCACCTCGCGGATGATGTAGATGGACTCGGCTTCGAGTTCTTTCAGGTGGCTCAAACTGTATTGCTCGCTCATTTGTCTGGTTGTTTTGTTCTGTCCTTACGGATGCCTCCCTGCTTGCAGGCGCGCTCGCGGCGCTCACGGCCTCGGCGCGTCTGCCTGGTGGCGGACAGGGGCAAAGTTATTGATTTTTTCGGAGATAGGGGCGACGCGCGGCCCATTTCGTGACCGTGCGGAGGGGAGATGGGGGCCCGGGGCCATCAGGCGGGGTCGACGTCGAAGCTGACGCCCACCGAGCGGTAGGCCTGCACCGAGAGCAGGGCCGTGCGGGCCGCCAGCAGCGTGCGACGCACGCCGGCAAGCGGCAGCGCGGGGCTCACCTTGACCACCAGCCGGCGGATGAAGAGCGAACGGGCCCGGCCCACGGGCGGGCGGTCGGGACCCAGCAGGGCGTCGGGGAAATGGGGGCGCAGGGCCGCAGCCAGCCATGCGGCGGCGCCCTCGGCGGTGCGTTCGTCGCGGTGGCGCAGGCTCACGTAGATGAGCCGGCAGAAGGGGGGATAGCGGAAGAGGCGCCGCTCGGCCGCCTGCTCGCGGTAGAAGGCGGCATAGTCGCCACGCACCACCTGGTCGATGAGGGGCAGGCCGGGCGAGCGCGTCTGCAAGACGACGAGGCCGCGCGTGCCGCGGCGCCCGGCGCGCCCCGCCACCTGGGCCATCATTTGGAACGCGCGCTCGTGGGCGCGGAAGTCGGGGCGACACAGCATCTGGTCGGCGTTGAGTATGCCCACCACGCCGACGCGCCCGAAGTCGAGCCCCTTGGTCACCATCTGCGTGCCCACGAGCAGGTTGGCCCGGCCCGTCTGGAAGTCGTCGATGATGCGTTCGTAGGCCGTGCGCGAACGCGTGGTGTCGAGGTCCATGCGCACGGTGCGCGCCTCGGGAAAGACGGCGGCCACGGCCTCTTCGATGCGCTCGGTGCCGTAGCCCACGTCGCGCAGCTCCGTGTCGCCACACTGGGGGCAGCTGCGGGGCACGTCGAACGTGGCGCCGCAATAATGGCACACGAGGCGCCCCTCGCGGCTGTGGAGCGTGAGGCTCACGTCGCAGTGGGGGCAGCGCGGCGTCCATCCGCACGAGCGGCACATGACCACCGGCGCATAGCCCCGGCGGTTCTGGAAGAGTATGGCCTGGCCGCCGGCGGCCAGCACGCGGCGCACCTCGGCCGTGAGGCGGGGCGAGAAGGGCGTCTTCATGAGGCGCTTGCGGCGCAGCTCGCCCACGTCCTCGACGCATATTTCGGGCAGCTCCACGCCGCCGTAGCGCTCGGTCATCTCCACCAGGGCATATTTCCTCTCCAAGGCGTTGCGATAGGTTTCCATGGCGGGCGTGGCCGTGCCCAGCACGACGCGGGCCCCGTGGAGGCGGGCCAGCACGATGGCGGCGTCGCGGGCGTTGTAGCGCGGGGCGGGGTCTTGCTGCTTGTAGGAGGCGTCGTGCTCCTCGTCCACGATGACGAGGCCCAGGCGGCGATAGGGCAGGAAGAGCGACGAGCGCACGCCCAGCACGAGCGGAAAGGCCGACGGGCCGAGCTGGCGCTGCCACAGCTCCACGCGCAGCGCGTCGGGAAACTTGGAATGGTACACCCCCATGCGGCCGCCGAAGATGCGGCCCAGACGCTCGGTGAGCTGCGTGGTGAGGGCTATCTCGGGTACGAGGTAGAGCACCTGGCGCCCGGCAGCCAGCTCGCGGGCGATGAGGTGGGTGTAGACCTCGGTCTTGCCGCTCGACGTGACGCCGTGGAGCAGGCACACCTCGCGCCCCGAGAGCGCCTCGACAACGGCGTCGAAGGCCCGCTGCTGCATGGGGGCCAGCGGCAGGGGCGCGGCGGCGGCCACCGGCCCCTCGGGCAGACGGTCGACCGTGCAGGTGCGCTCGGCAAAAACGCCCTTGCGGCGCAGCTGCGCAAGGGCCGACGCGCTGCCCCCGCCGGCGGCAAGGAGCCGGGCGCGCGTCACCTCGTGCGGGGCATCGCCCCCGTCGCCGTCGTCGGGCGGGGCCAGGCGGAAATAGGCGTCGAGCAGGGCGCGCTGGGCCGGCGAGCGGTCGAGCGAGATGTAGAGCTGGCGGAGCGCGCCGGGGGCGGCATAGGGCGGGGCCAGCGAGAGGCGCTGCTCGGTGAGGGGGCGGTAGCGGCCCGCCAGGGCCTCGTGGACGCGCACGGCGCCGCGGTCGAGCAGACGGCGCACCACGCCCTGCAACGGCGCTCCGCCCAGCCGGTGCGACAGGGCGTCGAGCGACGTGCCCCGCTCCGTCGAGAGCAGGGCCAGCAGGGCGCGCTCGCGCGGCGTATAGGCGGCCGCGGGGTCGGCCTCGGGCGAAAGCGACACCTGCGTCTCGCTTTCCAGCTTCAGCCCCGAAGGCAGGGCGGCCCGCATCACCTCGCCGGGCGTACACATATAATAATCGGCCAGCCAGCGCCACAGCTCGAGCTGTGCGGGCAGAAGCAGCGGAGCCTCGTCGAGCACGTCGGCCACGGCCTTGAGCGCGGTGCCGGCGGCGGGCGCCTCGTCGTGCAGCCGCACGGCCACGGCCGTATAGCTGCGCCGCGCGCCAAAGGGCACCACCACGCGGCTGCCCGCGGCCACGCGGCCCGAGAGCCCGGCGGGCACCTCGTAGGTGAACAGCCCGTCGAGCGACAGGGGCACAACGACATCGACATACTTGCTCATGCGAAACGTTTTTGGGGGAATGTTTAAAAAAACCAGTCAGAAGCGCCGCACGCAGGCCTCCACCAAAAAGAGGCGCCTCACCATGGCGAGCCCTATCTCCTGCTCCTCGCAGCCGCTGCGGGCCGCCACGAGGCGGAAGCAGCCGGGCCGCCCGCCCGCACACAGCCGGCGCACCAGGCGCAGGCCGTTTTGCGTGACGACGGCATACGTGCGGCCGAAGACGAGGAAGCGGTCCCAGCCCGTCACCTCGCGCAGGGCGATGAGGTCGCCCCGGCCTATCTCGGGCTCCATCGCGGCGTCGCCCTGCCGGCACCACCACACGCCGGCGTCATCGAGCGGCGGCACGCTCACGCGGCCCGCCGGCGCCACGCGCAGGCCGTCCCAAAGCTCGTCGGCGCCGCTCTGGAAGTCGGCGTCGTAATAGGGGCTGCCTCCACCGCAGGCGCCGCCCGCCTCGACGCACATCGGGCCCCGCCCGGCGAGCAGCCACTCGGCCGAGAGACCGGCCACGGCCGTGCAGATGCGCTGCAACGTCAGCGCCGATGGCACCGAGCGGCGCCGCGTGAGCACGTTGCTCACGCTCGTGGCGGGTTCGCCGATGGCCTTGGCAAAGCGGGCCTTGTTGCCCCCGAAGAAGCAGTCCACCACGGTTTGTATGCGGTCGTTAATCGTAGCTTCGTCCATATTTCTGTTGTATTGCCGTCGTTGCATGGGTTTGTGAAACAAAGATAGCGCAAGGTGAGAGCAACGCCAAGGGAAAGCTTGCTTTTCTCTGCCTTGTCCGAGCCGCAGCCTATCTTGGTGTAACAAAGATACCAAAAGCCGGAAGAAAGGGCAGGGAGAAGCACGATTTTAACACGGAGAATGGCATCGAAATCTCCGCCGCGAACTTTGCTTCGAAATACGCGAAAATCTTAACCACCTGATTATGAGCCATCCATGCGCCAGCCCTCGCCCACAGCACCCCGAAAACTGCGATTTTCGCCACCATTTGTCACTTTTTCAAGGCTTCTTCCACTCAAAAACATCCCTTGGAAGCAAAATTCCATCCCTTGGAAACGAAATTCCATGGGATGGAAATGAAAATCCATCCCATGGAAATAAAAACCGACGCCAACAAGGCGCCAAAAACCCCGCTGTCCGCTCTATTTGCTCCGCTACAAATTGTCACGAAAAGCGGACGTTTTAACATTTTGCCAAATGCTGTCACGCCCCTGCCCCGCCCCACCGGCGGCAGACGGAAAAAAACGCGCCCGCCGTGCAAGATTTTGCCCCGGGCCCGATTATACAGGGCAGGCAAACCCATCTAAACCCCATACGCCTATGACACTATTCCGCCTCTTCGCCCCGGCGCTGGGCATCCTGGCCGCGGCGGCGGCCGTGGCGGGCATCGTCTGCCTGATGGTGCCGCGCAACGACGGCAACGGCACTCCCCCCGCCCGCCCTGCTGCAACCACAACGCAGCCGGCCCGGCCCCTCGCGCCGCAGGCCGCCTCGCGGCAGGCTTCGCCCCTTGCGCACGCGGCCGCAAGCCCTGCCGCCACGACGCCGCAAGGCACCATGCCCGCTTTCGACACGCGCCACGACACAACCGCCGCCACAACACGGGCGGCCGACACGCTCTCTGCCCGCGACAGCTCGCACCCCCACAGCTCCACCGGCACGCCACGCACGCCGGTCTCGCTCCCTGCACATGAAGAAACGCACCGTCGGCCCAACGCCCCCACGGCCCCGGCCACAAGCAACGGGGAGCGGGAGCGCCGCCTCGCCGTGAGCGTCTACATGAACGGAAGCAGCGGAAACACCCTCAGCCACCGCTACCTCAGCATCAACCAAACAACAGCATTGGGGCCGGGCAACTCTGGCTGGAACGACAACCCTCGGCTCGGCATCATCGCCTACAACCAAGGAAAAGAAGTGGAGAAAAAAGTGCATCACCACCTGCCGCTCAAAACGGGGGTGTCGCTCGCATGGCAACTCAGTCCGCGCGTCAGCCTCACCACCGGCCTGACGTACGCCTACCTCAAATCAGACTTCCGCGACGGGGGCAACTCCCACTACCAGAAAGAGCAGCAACAACTCCAACAAGGAAAAACCATTCCAATTCAACCTCCACCTCGGCATAAGGATATCTTTCAAAAAATAACGCACCGCCATACACAACCATCCACGCCACCGCACCACCCGTCGCCCGCCCCCGGAAAGACATCTCGCCGCACGCCGCACGCCCCGCAACATCCGCCGCACACCTCGCATCATCCACCAGCAAATCCGCACCTTCCACCCTTTTCCGCGCCTAAAGCACAAAAAAAGA
>CALUNU010000008.1 GCA_944322095.1 uncultured Alloprevotella sp. | reverse complement strand
GCCGTTTTTTTCGGGCAAGGCCCGGGCCGGGCATTTTTCGACGCGAAGAAGCGATTTTTTTGTAAAGTCGGCCTTTCAGTTTCTCTATATTAATTTGTATCTTTGCAGCAATAACAAGTGCGTCCTCCATATGGAAACTTTTTTTCAGACACATTCCTATCTGATAGAACACACCAACTCGCTTGTGCGCCGCAGCTTGATGGATACAATCGATTGGAGTTACCGGCTGATAGGCATCAAAGGCCCACGGGGCGTGGGGAAGACGTCGTTTCTTCTGCAATATGCCAAAGAAAACTTCGACACCCGCCTGCACCAGTGCCTGTATATCAACATGAACAGTTTCTATTTCCAAGGACGCGGCCTCGTCGATTTCGCCGGCGAGTTCGTCGACGAGGGCGGAGTGGTGCTGCTCATCGACCAGGCCTTTAAGCTGCCCGACTGGCGCGAACAGATATGCGAGTGCTACCGCCGCTATCCCTATCTGCGCATTGTCTACACCACGACGTCGGTCGACAGCAGCGAAGACGACAACACGCTGCTCTCGTCGCTGAGCCGCTGCTACGTCCTCCACGGGTTTTCCTTCCGCGAGTTCATCAATCAGCAAACGGGCAGCCACTTCCGCCCCTACACCATCAATGAGCTGCTCAGCAACCACGAGCAAATTCTGCGGGGCCTCCTGCTGAAAGTGCGCCCGTGGCTCTACTTCAAGGACTACCTGCACCACGGCTACTACCCCTTCTACCTGGAAAGCCGCAACTTCACGGAAAACCTGCTGAAAGCCATGAACATGATGATCGAGGTGGACATCCTCTTCATCAAACAAATCGAACTGAAATATCTCTCGCGCATCAAAAAACTGCTCTATCTGCTGGCAACGGGCGACGCAGGCTCGCCCAACATCAGCCGCCTGGCCGAAGAGATAGGCACGTCGCGCGCCACGGTGATGAACTACCTGCGCTATCTGGAAGAGGCGCGGCTCATCAACATGGTCTACAAGAACGGCGACGCTTTCCCCAAGAAACCCGCCGCCGTCATGCTGCACGACACCAACCTGATGTACGCCGTGTGCTCGCCCACCTCGGCCGCCATGGAGAAAGGACGCATCATGGAGTCGTTCTTCGTGAACAGCCTGTGGCGCCACCACAAGGTGAACAAAGGGCGCCGCCGCGAAGGGCAGTTCCGCGTGAACGACACGCTCGACGTCTACGTGTGCGACCGCAGCCGACGCATCAAGTCGGCCCCCGACGCCTACTGCGCCCGCTACGACACGGAGATGGGCCACGACCGCGACATCCCCATCTGGCTCTTCGGCTTCCTATATTAATATAGGTGTAGGGGCGCCCCACTCAAATCGGACTCACTTAACAAAAACACTTTTTCTTATCATCATTATGGCAAAAGAAAAGAAATTCATCACATGCGATGGCAACCAGGCCGCTGCGCACATTGCGTACATGTTCTCGGAGGTCGCTGCCATCTACCCCATTACGCCCTCCTCGCCGATGGCCGAGCACGTGGACGAATGGGCCGCACAGGGCCGCAAGAACCTTTTCGGCGACACGGTCTCGGTTCAGGAGATGCAGTCGGAGGGCGGCGCCGCAGGTGCCGTTCACGGTTCGCTCCAAGCAGGCGCGCTGACCACGACGTTCACCGCCTCGCAGGGCCTGTTGCTCATGATTCCCAACATGTACAAGATTGCGGGTGAACTGCTGCCCTGCGTGTTCCACGTGTCAGCCCGCACCCTGGCCACCCACTCGCTCTGCATCTTCGGCGACCACAGCGACGTCATGGCCTGCCGCCAGACGGGCTTTGCCATGCTGTGCGAAGGCTCCGTGCAGGAGGTGATGGACCTCTCGGCCGTGGCCCATCTCTCCACCATCGAGAGCCGCGTGCCGTTCATCAACTTCTTCGACGGCTTCCGCACCTCGCACGAATACCAGAAAATCGAAGTGGTCGACCAGGAAGACGTGCGCCCGCTGCTCAACCAGAAGGCCCTGAGCGAATTCCGCGCCCGTGCCCTGAGCCCCGAGCACCCCGTGGCCCGCGGTATGGCCGAAAACCCCGAAACCTTCTTCGCTCACCGCGAGAGCTGCAACGCCTACTATGAGGCCGTGCCCGCCATCGTGGAGAAATACATGGAGGAGATGTCGAAAATCACGGGCCGCGAATACAAGCTGTTCAGCTATTACGGCGCTGCCGACGCCGACCGCGTCATCATCGCCATGGGCTCCGTCACCGAAGCTGCCCGCGAGGCCATCGACCACCTGAACGCCAACGGCCAGAAGGTGGGCATGGTGAGCGTTCACCTCTACCGTCCGTTCTCGGCCAAGCACCTGCTGGCTGCCATCCCGCAGACGTGCAAGCGCATCGCCGTGCTCGACCGCACGAAGGAGCCGGGCGCCGTGGGCGAACCGCTCTTCCTCGACGTCAAGGAGGCATTCTACGACGCTGCCAACCGTCCGCTCATCGTGGGCGGCCGCTACGGCCTCGGCTCGTGCGACACAACGCCGACGATGATCATCTCCGTGTTCGACAACCTCGCCCTGCCCACGCCCAAGGACCACTTCACGCTGGGCATCGTGGACGACGTGACGTTTACCTCCCTGCCCCTCGAAAAAGAGATGGCCCTGGGCGGCGAAGGCATCTTCGAAGCCAAGTTCTACGGCCTCGGCGCCGACGGCACCGTGGGAGCCAACAAAAACTCCATCAAAATTATCGGCGACAACACCGACAAATACTGCCAGGCCTACTTCTCTTACGACTCGAAGAAGTCGGGCGGCTTCACCTGCTCGCACCTGCGCTTCGGCGACCACCCCATCCGCTCGACCTACCAGATTAAGACGCCCAACTTCGTGGCTTGCCACGTCCAGGCCTACCTGCACATGTATGACGTGCTGCGCGGCCTGCGCGACGGCGGCACCTTCCTGCTCAACACCATCTGGGAGGGCGACGAGCTCGTGCACAACCTGCCGAACAACGTGAAGCGCTATTTCGCCGAGCACAACATTACCGTCTACTACATCAACGCTACGAAGATTGCCCAGGAGATCGGTCTCGGCAACCGCACCAACACCATCCTGCAATCGGCCTTCTTCCGCATCACGCAGGTCATCCCCGTCGACCTGGCCGTCGAGCAGATGAAGAAGTTCATCGTGAAATCGTACGGCAAGAAGGGTCAGGACGTCGTCGACAAGAACTACCAGGCCGTCGACCGCGGAGGCGAATACAAGCAGCTCCCCGTCGATCCCGCATGGGCCTCGCTGCCCGAAGACGCCAAGGTGGAGCGCGACGAGCCTGCCTACATCTCCGACCTCGTTCGCCCCATCAACGCACAAAACGGCGACCTGTTGCCCGTTTCGGCCTACACGTGCTCGGTCGACGGTACGTGGGAACAGGGCACGGCTGCCTACGAAAAGCGCGGCGTGGCTGCCTTCGTTCCCGTATGGAACGCTGAAAACTGCATCCAGTGCAACAAGTGCTCGTTCGTCTGCCCGCACGCCGCCATCCGCCCGTTCGTCATGGACGACGAGGAGGTGAAGGGCTTCGGCGCCACGACGCTCGAAATGAAAGCTCCCGCCGCCATGAAGGGCATGCACTTCCGCATGCAGGTCGACGTGCTCGACTGCCTCGGCTGCGGCAACTGCGCCGACGTTTGCCCGGGCATGCGCGGCAACAAGGCCCTCACCATGGTGCCCCTTGAAGGACAGATGGGCGAGGTTGCCAACTGGGACTACTGCGTAAAGAACGTTGCCACGAAGCAACACCTTGTCGACGTGAAACTCAACCCGAAAAACTCGCAGTTTGCCCAACCGCTCTTCGAGTTCTCGGGTGCTTGCTCGGGCTGCGGCGAAACGCCTTACGTCAAGCTCATCAGCCAGCTCTTCGGCGACCGTCAGATGATTGCCAACGCCACGGGATGCTCGTCGATCTACTCGGGCTCCATCCCCTCGACGCCCTACACGAAGAACGCCAAAGGGCAGGGTCCCGCATGGGCCAACTCGCTCTTTGAGGACTTCTGCGAATTTGGCATGGGTATGGTGCTGGCCAACAAGAAAATGCGCGCACGCATCCAGGAACTGCTCGAAGGCGCCATCGCCGACGCCCAAACTCCGGCCGACTTCAAGGAAGCCGCTCAGGCCTGGATCGAAGGCAAGGACGACGCCGACGCCAGCCGCGCCGCTGCCGACAAGCTCACGCCGCTCATCGAGGCCGGCAAGGCCGGCGGCTGCCCCGTCTGCACGCAGCTCAGCGAACTGACGCACTACCTCACCAAGCGCAGCCAGTGGATCATCGGCGGCGACGGTGCTTCCTACGACATCGGTTACGGCGGCCTCGACCATGTGCTGGCCAGCGGCGAGGACGTCAACATCCTCGTGCTCGACACCGAAGTCTACTCCAACACGGGTGGCCAGGCTTCCAAGTCGACCCCGATCGGCGCCATCGCACAGTTTGCCGCCAGCGGCAAGCGCGTGACGAAGAAAGACCTCGGCCTGATGCAAACGACCTACGGCTACGTTTACGTGGCACAGGTGGCCATGGGTGCCGACCAGGCTCAGTGCCTGAAAGCCATCCGCGAGGCCGAAGCCTATCACGGACCTTCGCTCATCATCGCCTATGCTCCCTGCATCAACCACGGTCTGAAAGCCAAAGGCGGCATGGGCAAGAGCCAGGCCGAAGAGGCCAAGGCCGTCGAGTGTGGCTACTGGCAGCTCTGGCGCTTCAACCCGGCCCTCGAAGCCGAAGGCAAGAACCCCTTCACCCTCGACTCGAAGGAACCCGATTGGAGCAAATTCCAGGACTACCTCAACGGTGAGGTGCGCTTCCTCTCCTTGAAGAAGGCCCTGCCCGAACAGGCTCAGGAACTCTTCAACAAAACGGAAGAGGCTGCCAAGCACCGCTACGCTTCCTACGTACGCAAGACGAAAGAAGACTGGTCGCTCTAAAAGCCTCCACACCTTATTAAATAAGCGCCCCCGCTCCTTGTGGAGCGGGGGCGCTTTGCGTTTTTCCGACCGCTTGCAAGCCATGCGGCGGCCGACGGGCATACAAAAAACCGCCTGCACCTTCTCGGGCGGGGCGATGCAGGCGGTTTTTAAACCTTATGAAGCAGCGACGGTCAGGCCTTCACGCGGTTCACGTAGGAACCGTCGCGCGTGTCGACCTCGACAATCTCGCCTTCGTTGATGAAGAGGGGCACGCGGATCTCGGCTCCCGTTTCGAGCGTGGCGGGCTTCATCGTGTTGGTGGCAGTGTCGCCCTTCAGGCCCGGCTCGGTATAGGTAATCTTCAGACGCGTCTTCACAGGCATCTCAGCGTAAAGGATCGTCTCGGTCGATGCGTCGCTCACCACGTCAACCACGTCGCCTTCCTTCATGAAGTCGACGCCTGTGATGAGCTCTTTGGCAATGACCACGTCGTCCCACGTTTCCTGGTTGAGGAAGTGGAACGAATCGCCCTCGGCATACGAATACTGGTAAGGGCGGCGCTCCACACGCACGTCTTCGAGCGCTTCGCCGATGTTGAAGCGACGCTCCAACACGCGGCCGCTCACCACGTCCTTCAGCGTGGTGCGCATGATGGTGTTGCCCTTGCCAGGCTTCACATGGAGGAAGTCGATGCAGAAATAGAGCTTTCCGTCCAAACGGATGCAGGTGCCTTTCTTAATGTCTTGCGATTTAATCATGTTGTTCGGATGTATTTATCTGTTGTTCTGTCTTTTCTATGAGGGTTCCCCTTGGAACGCGCGCAAAGTTACGGCTTTTTTTCAGAAAATTAAACCAAGCCTTTGATTTTCTTGGCTTCACGCGCGCTTTTCGCAGGCGAAAAGTCAAGCGTTGCGGGCAAAACGTTTCAGCATGAACGAGTTTTTGGCTGTTTTCTGTGCGAATTTGTAATTTATTCATTACCTTTGCACACGAAACGGGTCAAACGTGCGAAAATGGCCCGTTCCGCCGGTCGAAACGGCGGGCAAGGAACGCATCAAACACGTTTTACACATTATTTATATTAAGCTTATGGATTTGACCAAGCAATTCATCGACGGGCCATGGAGCCGCGAAATCAACGTCACCGACTTTGTGCGCAGAAACATCACGCCCTACGAAGGTGACGCCTCTTTCCTGCAAGGCCCCACCGCCCGCACCTTGGCCGTGTGGAAAGAATGTCTGAAAGCCCTCGAAGAGGAACGCGCCGGGGGTGGCGTTCGTGCGCTCGACCCCGACCGCGTCTCGACCATCACCTCGCATCCCGCAGGCTACATCGACCGCGAGAACGAGCTCATCGTGGGCTTGCAGACCGACATGCTGCTGAAACGTGCCATCAAGCCCTTCGGCGGCATACGCGTCGTTGAGAAAGCCTGCGCCGAGAACGGCGTACAGCTCAACCCCGAGGTAAAGGAAATCTTCACCCACTACCGTAAGACCCACAACGACGGCGTGTTCGACGTCTATACCGAAGAAATACGCAAATTCCGCTCGCTGGGCTTCCTGACGGGCCTGCCCGACAACTATGCCCGCGGCCGCATCATCGGCGACTACCGTCGCCTGGCCCTCTACGGCATCGACCGCATCATTGAGGCCAAGGCCGACGACCTGCGCCACCTCACCGGCCCCATGACCGAGGACCGCATCCGCCTGCGCGAAGAGGTGGCCGAACAGATCAGAGCCCTGAAAGACATCAAAGTGATGGGCGAATATTACGGGCTCGACCTCTCCCGCCCGGCCTATACGGCACAGGAGGCCGTGCAGTGGGTCTACATGGCCTACCTTGCCGCGGTCAAGGAGCAGGACGGGGCCGCCATGTCGCTGGGTAACGTATCATCGTTCCTCGACATCTACATCGAACACGACCTCAAGCACGGCCTCATAGACGAGACTTTCGCCCAGGAGCTCGTCGACCAGTTCGTCATCAAGCTCCGCATGGTGCGCCATCTGCGCATGGGCTCTTACAACGAAATCTTCGCCGGCGACCCCACATGGGTGACCGAAGCCCTGGGCGGACGCTTCAACGACGGACGCACCAAGGTGACGAAAACGTCGTTCCGCTTCTTGCAGACGCTCTACAACCTCGGTCCCTCGCCCGAGCCCAACCTCACGGTGCTGTGGAGCCCCGAGCTGCCCGAAGGCTTCAAGGACTTCTGCGCCAAAGTGTCGGTCGACACGAGCTCCATCCAGTATGAAAACGACACGCTCATGCGCGAGGTGCGCCACAGCGACGACTACGGCATTGCCTGCTGCGTTTCCTACCAGGACATCGGTCGCCAGATACAGTTCTTCGGCGCCCGCGCCAACCTGGCCAAAGCCCTGCTGCTGGCCATCAACGGCGGCCGCTGCGAAAACACGGGCACCGTCATCGTCGAGGGCATTCCCGTACTGACGAGCGACCGCCTCAACTACGAAGAGGTCATGGCCAACTACAAACTCGTGCTCACGCAGGTGGCCCGCGTCTACAACGAGGCGATGAACATCATCCACTACATGCACGACAAGTACTACTACGAAAAGGCCCAGATGGCTTTCGTCGATACCAACCCGCGCATCAACCTAGCCTATGGCGTGGCCGGCCTCTCCATCGCCATCGACTCGCTCTCGGCCATCAAGTATGCCAAGGTGACGGCCCGCCGCAACGACATCGGCCTCACCGAGAGCTTCGACATCGAGGGTGAGTTCCCCTGCTTCGGCAACAACGACGACCGCGTCGACCACCTCGGCGTCGACCTCGTTTACTATTTCAGCGAGGAGCTCAAAAAGCTGCCTGTCTACAAGAACGCACGCCCCACGCTCTCGCTGCTCACCATCACTTCCAACGTGATGTATGGCAAGAAGACGGGTGCCACCCCCGACGGCCGCGCAAAGGGCGTAGCCTTCGCCCCGGGCGCCAACCCCATGCACGGTCGCGACAAGAGCGGCGCCATCGCCTCGCTCAGCTCCGTAGCCAAGCTCCGCTACCGCGACGCGCAGGACGGCATCTCCAACACGTTCTCCATCGTGCCCAAGTCGCTCGGCCCCACGCCCGAGGCCCGCGTTGAAAACCTCGTCACGATGATCGACGGCTACTTCACCAAGGGTGCCCACCACCTGAACGTCAACGTGCTCAACCGCGAAATGCTGGAAGACGCCATGGAACATCCCGAGAAATACCCGCAACTCACCATCCGCGTCTCGGGCTATGCCGTCAACTTCACCAAGCTCAGCCGCGAGCACCAGCTCGAAGTGATCAGCCGCTCGTTCCACGAACGCATGTAAACGGCTGCCAACCACATCCCCATCCAACGGGGAGCGCCACGGGTTCCGTCCCGCAGGCGCTCCCCGTTTTTCATGCAATTGTGCCGGCCCATTCAAGGCCCGGAACGCCCATGTCTACCCTCATAGATGCGTAAACCACTAAATATCAACGCATATAGAGATTTCACCAAGCCCAAAATGTCCACTCATTTGTCTACCTTGTTTTCTTGCAAAGGCTGCAAAAGCCCCGTACTTTTGGACTCGGAGACACAATCAAGCAGCTGCAAGTATCCCCATTAAACATTAAAACCTAATTAACATGAAACGTATATTATTATCAACCGCAGCCATGCTGCTGCTTGCCACGTCTGCCTTTGCAGATGGCTACACAACCTATTATGGACGAAGAAGTACCGGTGACCCATGGAATCCATGCAGAGGACTGACCACCCGCGTTTGCGCTCGGGTCTACGTGCCGGGAGGAGAGACCGCAGAAGGAGACAGAAACTGTGATAGGATTCCTCCCACCCTTGGTGGAAACGATGGAAGCATTGGCTTGCTCAGCGCAGAGCCAAATGCCGTTACAAGAATTGTCATTCTCCCGGCCGATACGCCATACAGCGACTACATCACCATGAAGCAATGCGAACGCACCTACCCGGGCCTTAAAGTTATCTGGGAAGGAGAAAGCGCTGAGACTAACCTCGACTAAAAGAATACAACCCGCCATTCCTCGCTGGACATGGCGGGTTGTATTAATATTTCACTCTAATAAGATCTGACAATGAAAAAGCTTTTATTTCTCCTGCTTGGCAGCCTCGTATTCCTTACGGCCCACGGACAGGAAGGCGAGAACTTCTACGAGTTGATGATGGAAGACCCTTTGCAAATCCGTCAGAAACAGGGGACAGAACAGCTCCTGCGTGCCTACATGCAGCAAATGTACCCGGGAAAGGACACTGTCGTAGCCATAATTCTTATCCCCAACGGTTGTCCCCGCTGCGAAGCCGTCATCCCATCCTTCGTACGAGTACTAAAAGCAGAGAGACCCGACGAGAAACTGCTGGCCATCCTGCTTTATGACGACGCAGAGGCTGCCATCGGCTATGCCATGCGCGAAAGCTGGGGCGAAGATCGCTTGGCCGTCGACGACAAGGAACAGTATAAGAAGATATTCAGCTTTAGCTACAACTATCCCAATGGCGTCCACGTTTTAAAGATAGACGCCCGGCACGGACTGCTCATCACAGGCGGCCAGCTTTCGTATATCAGCCCCGCGTTCATCCGCGACTTCATGGCCGTGCGCAAGCCCTTGCCCTTCCACACCTTTGCAGGCGACGAAGTGGAAGAGCAACAGCCTCCACTGCCTACCCCGACGCAGGCAACAGAAACAACCCGTCATCTGGCCTATTCACCAGCGCTTCCGCTTCATCCCGGCTATGGATACAAACTATCTTCGCTGCAAGGCAATGTCGTGATGCAAGGCGACAACCTTTTACTGAGCGATAAGCTGTGCAACGCAGGCTTCCTCTTCCGGTACGACCCATTGGAACAGGCCTTCGGAGAAACCAAGACTTTGCTCGTCGACAGCATATATCGCGACAACTTCATAGATTTGGCACCGACCGAGATGGAAGCCAACCGACCTTCGTTCCGCTATATGGCCATTGGCGCCAGCGTCCTCGGGCCTGACGAAATAGGCCTGTCCTATTCCGTTCCTCTTGTATTCAAAGAAGACGAAAACACCAGCTTCTACAACGAGCCCCTTGTGCTGCGTTGGCGTCTGCAACCTTTTTCTCGGCGCCCGACGACCGACATTGACGCCGACATCACCAATGACGTCAGCTATATGGATATGCACTTCACTACGTTCCCGCTCGGCAACGCCTGCATCGCTATGGCTACGGAAAAGTTTACCTACTCCTACTTCCTGCCCGACGACAGCTGCAAAGGCAACCCGCTCTTCGACCCGCGGGTGGACGGCTTCTACGACCAGCCGCTGCCCTACATGGCCCAGTTCGACAAGCGCACGGGCCATCTCGTCCGCCGCTTCGGTCAGCTGGAAAACATCTTCCGCCGTAGTCTGACGGGGTACGCCTTCCTCCACCCCGTGGCCGACACGAGCGAC
This sequence comes from uncultured Alloprevotella sp., assembly GCA_944322095.1. GTDB lineage: Bacteria > Bacteroidota > Bacteroidia > Bacteroidales > Bacteroidaceae > Alloprevotella. The sequence goes on along the minus strand of CALUNU010000008.1, from coordinate 87,048 downwards.
AGCACCTTCGTCTACGGCAACGGCTTCACCGGCTTGCTCTATGCCACCGCCACAGACCGTCCCCAAACGACATTGCGCACCTACGAGGTGTTCCACTTGGATGCCGACAGCCTGCCCGCCCCGCAGATAAACTTGCTCTACGACGAAGACTATCCCCACACGTACGACGCTTCCTTCAACCGCTGCATCAGGCAGATGACGCTCGACAGCCTTGGCATCAACTGCCTTGTTCAGCACGGGAAACCATACGACGATGAAACGGCGGCCTCCTCTTGCGAATATGTGCGCCTTTCGCGCAAAACGGGCCAAGTCGCGGAACGCTACATGCTGGCCCCCGAAGACAGCCGCGAAAAAGTGCTGTCCTACGGCCTGCGTCGCGGCGAGGGCAGCGGTCGCGTATTCTACGTGGCCAAGCGCGACGGGCAAACGTACGTCAAGTTTATACAGCCCCGCCCGTAAGATTGCCACCACTGCGATTTTTTCTTTTGCCCGTTGAGCAAGCCTGAGCGCTTGCTCAACGGGTATATCTCACATGCAGCCAACCCATCTATACCCATTCGATGGATAGAGATACAACCCGCCTGTTCGAACAGGCCGAAGCCGCCATGCACTGTTCATGGCGCAGACACAATATAAAAACAACACTTTTCCTCTCTTCATTGCCTCATGGAACGCTAATATCCACGGGAGTTATTGTTTAAAGCACAGAAAATCAATCACATCTCGCAATCAACACATTCAAAAATGTCCACCCATTTGTCTACCATGCTTTCTTGCAAATACAAGAAACACCCTCTACCTTTGCCAACGTTTCCCAACTTATAAAACTAAATCTTATGAACAGAAATTTTATTTCGAGATCATTCAACTGCTTACTGGCCCTTATTGTTGGAGGAAGCCTTTCGCTCACTGCGCATGCACAAGATCCTAACACGACAACGCAGACCCCGTGGGACAAGCTGCCGCTTCACTTTGGCATCAACGTCACCGGTGGACGCGACTTCGACGATTTTCAGTCGTTTTCCTTTAACTTGTCGGCCGAGTATGATTTTGCTAAACGATTTTTCCTCATCGCCAAATACGACGACACCTACGGGCTCTTTAAAGATGGCAACAGCCGTACATGGCTCCAGAACCACGCTTTGGGCGGCGGTCTCGGCGCACACCTTTTCAGCTTCAGCCCTAACGCACAAAACATAAAAGAAGAAAGTTTGGACCTCTGCCTCACCGCAGGAAGCGTTGTGGGAAAAAGCGACTGGCGATTTGTCTACTACGACGGAGCTCTGCGCCTCACTTCGCTTCGGCGAAACAGGGCCACCCTCTCAGCCGGCTACCGCTACTACGATGCCACCGGCAGCAGCCTCGTAGGCAACCTGTCTCATGTCTACGTCAGCATCGGATGGCGCTTTTAGAAACGAAACATACAGTATTTTTCATGACGAACCATTAACCTTTGATATAAAATACAGCGAAAGCAAACGGTCTTCGGGAGGGGGAGCCGTTTGCTTTTTCGCTCAATGAGAAGAACAGGTCATGCCTTTCTTCTTATTTTCTTTCTAAAAGCAGCCACTCTATCCCTCTTTCAACTCCCTGCTTTCCGTTAATCGAATGGCAGGCCCTCACCATGGGTGGGTCTGCCCATTCAACCAGGCGCAGGCAAACGCCTTTTCTGATTTTTCGTAATTTTGCATGCCGACAAACAGGCTACAATATGAAGAAAAGGCTCATTCTTTCGCTCACTATAGCCCTTGCAGCTCTTCTCGGAGGCTGCATCTGGCATTTCCTCTCCGCCCACAAAGGAACAATGCAGCTGCTCGAACATGCCGAAAGCGTCATGCGCGAGCATCCCGACAGCGCCTACCGCCTGCTCCGCGGCATCGACAGCACGCGGCAGCTTCGGGGCGAAAACCAGGCCCGCTACGCACTGCTCATGACGCAGGCACAATATAAGAACGGCATCCCCCTGCCCAACGATTCGCTCATCAGCATTGCCTACAACTACTATTGCGCATCGTCCGACTCGCTCCACAAAGCCTGGGCCTGCTTCTACATGGGCCAAGCCGCGCGCGACGGAGGCAACCAGCGCGATGCACTACGCTATTTCCAGCAGGCTGCATCGGCTGGTGAAAGCACAAACAACTATAACATGTTGGCACTTATCTACCAGCATTGGGGAAACATGCTACAAGACTACCTACCATATGAAGAAGGTATGCAAAAATTAATACAAGCACAGAAATATGCTACACAAGAGCGGGATACCACCCATATTGTACATTGCCACATAAATCTTAGTCGTAGCTTTCTTAACCTCAAGGAGTATGAAAAAAACTATCTACAATTAAATGAAGCCAGACTCTTGGCTAAAACAAAAAACGACACATCTCTGCTTTTTAAAATTTATGCAGAAAGTGCATTTGCTTACGATGAAGGAAAGAACTATAACTTAGCCAAATCCATGCTGGACTCAGCCAAACGCTACATGCAGACTGCCCAAGATTTTGAAGAAGCCAATCTATATAGCGTTTATATCTTCAATCACATTCACCAATACGATTCTGCTTTTTACTATATGAGGATGGTAAAAGACAGTAGTACGATAATAACCAAAGCCATCAAGCATCAACAACTCTACAAAATAAACAAAGGGCTTAAAAACTTACCCTTGGCCTTTTACCATTTGGAACGATATGCCCAGCTTTTAGATTCTGTTTTTGAAAAGGACAGCGAAACTGCCCTCATGCCTATACAACATTTTTATAACTACTCACAATACAAAATTCAGAACCTGACGCTCGAATCGCAAAGACGCAAATTATTTGCCACCATCTTCGGGCTGATTGCCATAATCATCGCAGGAAGTTACTTCTTTTATGTCTTGCGCAGTCGAAACAAACGACGCACAGAAGCCATACTGCGCTCCAAAGATGCCTTGCTGCAAAAAAGTTCGCTGCATCTTACTGAAAAAAACGAAAAACTTTTACTTCAAAACCAAGCTTTGCTGGAAGCTGAAAAGCTGTTGGAAAAACAAAAGCAAGAACTTAAAGAACAGGCTGCCCGTATCGATGAATTACAAACTGAAAAGCCAAACAACCTGCAAACGGATATAAGCAACAACGAAAAGGAACTCGCTTACAACAGAAAGCGACAAATGGAACTCCGCGAACAAGTATTGCGCATCAACGAAACAGCAAGAAAAATTCTTAGGCTGGCAGCCAACCCCAGTAATATTGGAAAACTAAAACGCACGGAAGTTATACTCAACGAAGAAGAACGGAAAAGCCTTTTTCTTGCCATTGATCTTTGTTATGACAACATAATCACTCGTCTGCATCTGACATACAAAGAACTCAGCGATGATGATTTGTTTTACTGTTGCCTGCTGAAAATGGGAATATCGCAGGAAATTGCTTGCCTTCTGCTATCCACCAACCCGACAGCGCTGAAAAAAAGAAAATATCGCATCAAGAACGAAAAGATCGAACAGGCACACAGCTACAACTCTCTCGAAGACTTTTTAGAACAATTCTAACTAACAATATCTTCCTCTCACTGCCCCGTGGAACGCCAATGTCTACGGGGCTTTTTGCTTAATTAGCTGAAAATCTGCACCATCTCACAATTAGCCGCCTCTAAAATGTCTACCCATTTGTCTACTCCATTTTCTTGTCGTTACTTTTTAAACGCTCTACCTTTGCAGCCGAATCAAACATATTTACAATATCATGAATAAAACAAGTTTAGCCATATTAGCGTCGCTCTTATGCGTACCATCCATAGGCGAGATTATCAATGTTAGAAATAAATCTGCGGGAGACCAAGCAATTGTCCCCATCCTGGTGGACTTCGACCAAGAGAAACTGACCATCCAATTCTTGGACCGCAAGGACTATGACATTGAAGTGGTCGGGCAGGAAGGAATCGTTGTCGACCGCACACGCTCCGAGGAGGACAGCCCCGTTATGCGCATCAATATGCAGCACGAGAACCGTGGAACCTACGAAATCCACTTCCGCGACGAAGAAGGCAACACCCTCAGCGGGAAATTCAAGAAGGAATAATAATAATCAACCGAACCTCCGGGTGCGGGTAGCGCCCGGAGGTTCGGTTCATCAGATATGTATATGAAGAAACTGACATCGCTGCTGTTGTGCCTGTTGTGCCTGCTGCCGGCCCGGGGGCAGCAGGGGCAGGACTTCTACGAAATGATGCTGGCCGACCAGCTGCAAATACGACAAAGGCCGGGAACGGAGCAGCTGATGCGCGAATACATGCAGCAGATGTGTCCGGGGCGCGACACGGTGCTGGCGCTGCTCTTCATCCCCGCTGCCTGCCCACGCTGCGAGGCCACCATAGCCCCGTTTGTCGGACTTCTGCGGGCCATCGCGCCGAAAGAAAAGCTCAACGCCATCCTGCTCTACGACGACACGGAAGCCGCCATCGACTACAACGCGCGGCAACAGTTTGGCGAAGACGCCGTGGCCGTCGACACGCGGGAAGCGTACACGCAGATTTTCAGCTTCAACAGCTTCTACCCCATCGGCGTCTACATCCTGCGCATCGATGCCGCCCGCGGCCGCCTCATCACGGGCGGACAGCTGTCGTACATAGGCTCCTCGTTCGTGCGCGACCTCCTAGCCGAGCGCAACCCGCTGCCCCTGCACAGCTACGGCGAGGCCGCCACGGAAGCACAGCAGGCAGCAGCCCCGCCACAGCCCGAGGCGCCCGGCGTTCCGCTCAGCTACTCGCCCGCCCTGCCGCTCCGCTTCGGGCAGCAGCCGGTGCACCTCTCGCTCATACAGTTTCCGCCAACCGTGCAACAAGACCGCCTGCTCCTTGGCGACAACCTCACCGAAACGGCCTTTCTGCTCCGCCTCGACAGCACGCGGCAGGCGTTCGACCTGACCGGCCGGCTCACCGTCGACACGCTGCGGCGCGACGACTACATCGACCTTGCCCCGGCCGACAAGCAGGCCTGGCAGCGCGGCTTCCGCTACATGACGATGGGGCCCAGCTTTTTCGGCGACAACGAGATAGGCGTTTCGGCCTCCATCCCCATGGTGTTTGAGGAAGACGGCGCCGTGGTGTTCTTCAACGAGCCCCTCGTCATGCGCTGGCGTTTGACGCCTTTCTGCCGCCGTCCCACAACCGACATCGACGCCGACATCGTGGATCCTCACCACATGGAGATGCACTACATCACCTATCCTCTGGGCGAGCAGTTCATCGCCTTGCAGTCGTGCAAGTTTACCTACCCCGACTTCATGACGGACGACAGCTGCAAGGGCAACCCCCTTTACGACCCGCGCACCGACGCCTTCTACGACCAGCCGCTGCCCTACATGGCACAGGTGGACAAGCGCACGGGCCACGTGGTGCAGCGCTTCGGACAGCTTGAAGACGTGTTCCGCCACACCCGCATGGGCTACACGTTCGTGCTCCCCGTGGCCGACACGGCCGACAGCACTTTCGTCTACGGCAACGGCTTCACCGGCCTGCTCCACATGACGGCGGCCGACGCGCCCCAGCGCACAGAGCGCACCTACGAGGTGTTCCGCCTCGACAGCCTGCCCCCGGCGCCCGAGGAACGGCTCTACGACGACGATTACAAGCAGCTCTACTATCCCTACTTCAACCGCTGCATCATCCAGGCCACGCTCGACAGCCGGAGCATCCACTGCCTCGTGCGTTACGGCACGCCCGACGGCGTGTTTGTGCAGGAATCGGCCTACGAATACGTCTGCCTTTCGCGCGAAACGGGCGCCGTCACCGCCCGCTACCGGCTCACCCCCGAAAGCGCCGACGAGAAGGTGCTGGCCTACGGGCTGCGCCGCGGCGAGGGCGAGCAGCGCGTCTTCTACATCGGCAAACAGAACGGAACAACCTATCTGAAATTCATGGCACCACAACCATGACGCGCCTTCGCCCCACGAAGGTGCGTACACGTCCCGACACAAACATATCAGCATTTATCTATCCGACCTTGTGTGAAACCGAGGGAGACAGACAGCAGCCGCCTACGGCGGGGCGTCTGTCTTTTTTTATGCCCCGGCCGGGCGGCAACGCCCACCGCCGCACGCCCGTACGACGCCTGCCACCGGTCCGCGAGCTACACGGAAATCGGGGCCACACAACCACAAACGGGGCCCGGAAACGTGGAAGCGGACCATTTTTTAACACGGAGAATGCGATATTTCCGACCGACCGAACCGTGCGACGCAAATGAGCGAAAACATGGAGCACCTGATAATGAAGCGGTTAGACGAAAGCGAAAGGTGAAAGGGGGCCAAGAAAGCGCATTTTCGCCACTATATGGCAAAAAACAGTCCCAATTTTCACTCTGAAAGTGCCCATGGAACGGAAATTCCATGGGATGGATCGGAATTTCCATGGGATGGATCGCGCGAAACATCCCATGGATGCGTCGGAACACCCCTTGCCGGGGCCCATGCAACACCTGGAATGCGGACGGCCACGCCCGCCGTTTTAACGGTTTGCCAAATAGCGCACAAGGCTGCGCGGGCAGTAAAAGCGACAGCGCGGGACAAGGGGCGGGCGTTCAGCCTCGCGGCCAACGTCACGCACCGTGCGGCCGGCCCACCGCAGCACTGGCGGCCACGAAGAGGCCGAGCTATCAGTAACCGCGGGTGGAGCGAAGCGGAACCCGCGGTACGGACACGCCCTACGATGATAGCCTCGAAGAGGCGTCTATACCCGAAGCCGCAGCAGGCATAACGACCTCTTCGAGGCCGACATCCTTACCATCCTGCCCACCTCGGGTTCCGCTGCGCTCCACCCGAGGTTACTCATAGCCGGGCCTCTTCGAGGCCGTCGTGCCTCACGGCCATCCCCCCGCCGCAGGGCACACGCGCCGCCCAGCCTCGCAGCACACACCGCACAGGCCTGCCGCGGCTACGGCGCGCCTGCATCGGTTCGCGTGATGGGAAGTTCGACCCCCATGGGGTCGTCATCGTGGGGTGGTTCCTTTCCGCAGGTTCGCCTGCGGCTCACCCGCGGTTATAGGAAGTTCGGCCCCTATGGGGCCGCAGACCTCGCCACCATCCCCGCCGCACGGGAAATCCGCCGCGGGTGAGACGCGATTCATCGCGTCTCACCCGCTCGGGCACAGCCCCGCACCGACATTCTTCCCGCCGCGCGAACCATCCGGGCGGTGAGAGACGCGATGAATCGCGTCTCTACGTGGCGGACATCCCTGCGTCTGCTCTCCACTCGCCTTGCACTATCTTTGGCTTCGCCCAAGATAGGCTGCGCCTCGGGAGAAGAAAGAAAAACGGGGTTTTTCTTTCCTCTCCACTCGCCTTGCACTATCTTTGTACCCATATATGAAATACTCATTCGTCATACCGGTCTACAACCGACCGGCTGAGGTGGAGGAGCTGCTGGACAGTCTGTGTGGGCAGACGCACGGAGGCTTCGAAGCCATCGTGGTGGAGGACGGATCGGACGTGACGTGCCGCGACGTGGTGGAGCGCTATGCCGACCGGCTCCCCGTCCGCTATTTTGCCAAGGACAACTCGGGCCCGGGCCTCTCGCGCAACTATGGCGTGCAACGGGCCACGGGCCAATATGTCGTCATCCTCGACTCCGACGTGGTGCTGCCCCCGGGCTATGTGGCTGCGCTCGACGCCGAGCTGGACGCCGCGCCGTGCGACGCCTTTGGCGGCCCCGACCGCGCCCATCCCTCGTTCACGCCGATGCAAAAGGCCATCAACTATGCCATGACGTCGTTCTTTACGACGGGGGGCATACGCGGAGGCAAGAAAAAGCTCGACAAGTTTTACCCGCGCTCGTTCAACATGGGCGTGAGCCGCCAGGTCTACACCGCGCTGGGCGGCTTTTCGGAGATGCGCTTCGGCGAGGACATCGACTTCAGCACGCGCATCTTCGAGGAGGGCTACTCGTGCCGCCTCTTCCCCGAGGCATGGGTGTGGCACAAGCGACGCACCAACCTGCGGCGCTTCTTCAAGCAGGTGCACAACTCGGGCATAGCGCGCATCCACCTCACCAAGCGCCACCCGGGCACGCTCAAAGCCGTCCACCTGCTGCCGGCGGCTTTCACCGTGGGCTGCGCCGGGCTCGTGGCGTGTGCCCCGCTGTGGCCGTGGACGCTGCTGCCCCTGGGCCTCTACGCCCTGCTCACAGGCACCGACGCCGCCCTGCGCGAACGGAGCGCGGGCGTGGGCGTGCGGGCCGTGGCGGCCTCGTTTGTGCAGCTCTGGGGCTACGGCTCGGGCTTTTTGCGCGCCTGGTGGCAGCGCTGCGTGATGGGGCGGGGCGAGTTTGACGCCTTCAGCAAGAACTTCTACCAATGAGCGCGCCGAAGGAGGAACGGCTGAGCATAGCCAGATGGGCCGAGGCCGACCGCCCGCGCGAGAAACTGGCCTCGCTGGGAGCCGGGGCGCTGACGAACGCCGAACTGCTGGCCATCCTCATCGGCTCGGGCTCGCCGCACGAAAGCGCCGTGGCGCTGATGCGCCGCCTCATGGCCCACTGCGAGGGACACCTGAGCCGCCTGGGCAAGATGGGCATCGAGGAGCTGTGCCGCTACAACGGCATAGGGCCGGCAAAAGCCATCACCCTGCTGGCGGCGTGCGAACTGGGACGCCGCCGGGCGGCCGAACCGGCCGAGGAACGGCCGAAGATGGACAACGCCGAAAAGGTGTATCGCTACTATCTGGGACGCATGCAGGACCTGGCCACGGAGGAATGCCACGTGCTGCTGCTCAACCAGAGCCTGCGCCTCATCGGCTCGAAGCTCGTGAGCCGCGGCGGACTGACGTCGACAGCCGTCGACGTGCGCTGCGTGCTGCGCGAGGCACTGCTGGCTCAGGCCACGGCGCTCGTGCTCTGCCACAACCACCCCTCGGGCAACGCCCGGCCCAGCGCACAGGACGACCGCCTGACGCAGGACATGAAACGGGCAGCCGAGGCCATACAGCTGCGCCTCGTCGACCACGTCATCGTGTGCGACGGCGCCTGGTACAGCTATGCCGAGGAAGGAAGGGTGTGAACAATTGACAATGGACAATTGACAATGAACAATTGACAATGGACAATTAAAACAAGGCCTTATGACACAAGAAGAAAAGCTGAAAACCGAAGAACGCATCGTCGAGGTGCTGAAAACCGTGTACGACCCCGAAATACCGGTGGACATCTACAACCTGGGCCTCGTCTACCGCATCGACCTGCACGACGACGCCACGCTCGACGTCGACATGACGCTCACCGCCCCCAACTGCCCCGCGGCCGACTTCATCGCCGAGGACGTGCGCCTGAAGCTCAGCGGCATCGAAGGCGTGAAAGAGGTGAAGGTGAACCTCGTTTTCGAACCCGAATGGGACAAAGACATGATGAGCGAGGAGGCCAAGCTCGAGCTGGGCTTCCTCTGAACCGACCAAACTGAAAAAACGCGAAGATGAAAAACGTTTATTTCCTCTCGGACGCCCACCTGGGCAGCCTGGCCATTCCCCACGGACGCATGCAGGAACGCCGCCTGGCCAACTTCCTCGACAGCGTGAAGCACAAGGCGGCAGCCATCTATCTGCTGGGCGACATGTTCGACTTCTGGCACGAATACCGCACGGTGGTGCCCAAAGGCTACACGCGGTTTCTGGGAAAAATCAGCGAACTGACCGACCTGGGCGTCGAGGTCCACTACTTCACGGGCAACCACGACCTGTGGATGGGCGACTACCTGGAACGCGAGTGCGGCGTGACGCTCCACCCGCGCAGCTCCGTGATGGAAATATACGGCAAGACCTTCTATCTGGCCCACGGCGACGGCCTAGGCACAACCGACCGCAAGTTTAAGGCCCTGCGCCGCCTCTTCCACAACCCGACGTGCCAGCGCCTCTTCGCCGCGCTCCACCCGCGGTGGGGCATGGCCTTCGGCCTGGAATGGGCCCGCCGCAGCCGCCTGAAACGCGAGAACGGAAAAGAGCCGGCCTACATGGGCGAGGACAAGGAGGAGCTCGTCATCTTTGCCAAAGACTATCTGCGCACGCACCCCGACATCAACTTCTTCATCTTCGGCCACCGGCACATCGAGCTCGACCTCATGCTGGCGCGCCAGACCCGGCTGGTCATCCTGGGCGACTGGATTTCGCAGTTTTCCTACGCCATCTACGACGGCGAGCACCTCTTCCTGGAAGAGTTCGTCGAGGGCGAAAGCCAGCCCTGAGCCCGCCCCGCCGGCCCACACTCCACACATCAACCCCGACAAACCAACCGACACAACATGGAAACATTCCTGAGCGCGCGCCACATCGTGAAACGATATGCCGGCCACACCGCGCTGAACGACGTTGGCATCGACGTGCCACGCGGAAAAATCTTCGGTCTGCTGGGCCCCAACGGCGCCGGCAAGACCACCCTCATACGCATCATCAACCGCATCACGGCGCCCGACGCCGGCGAAGTGCTCTTCGACGGCCGCCCGCTGGCGGCCGAAGACGTCATGCGCATCGGCTACCTGCCCGAGGAGCGCGGCCTGTACAAGAAAATGAAAGTGGGCGAGCAGGCCATCTACCTGGCCCGCCTGAAAGGGCTGACGCACGCCGAGGCCAAACGCCGGCTGACGGAGTGGTTCGAACGGTTCGACATCATGCCATGGTGGGACAAGAAGCTCGAAGAGCTCTCCAAAGGCATGCAGCAGAAAGTACAGTTCATCATCACGGTGCTGCACGAGCCGCCCCTGCTCATCTTCGACGAGCCGTTCAGCGGCTTCGACCCCGTCAACGCCGAACGCCTGAAGCAGGAAATTCTGCGCCTGAAAGACCGGGGCCACACCGTCATCTTCTCGACCCACAACATGGCGTCGGTCGAGGAGATATGCGACGAAATAGCCCTGATCGACCATGCACAGGTGGTGCTCAGCGGCAACGTGAGCGAGGTGAAGAGCCGCTTCCGCACAGGGCTCTACGAACTGACCTGCACCGGGCCGCGCCTGGAAAGCGAGGCGGGGAGCTACGAGGTGACGGCCGCCCACCAGGTGGCCGGGGTCGACCACTACCGCCTGCGCAAGGCCGACGCGCTGACCAACTCGGAGCTGGTGGCCCTGCTGGCCGGCCGCGTGGAGGTGCGCGCGTTCAGCGAACTGCTGCCATCGATGAACGACATTTTCCTGAAAACCGTGGGCGGAGCCTCTGCCGCCCCTCAACAACAGAAGCCATGAACAAGACGCTTATCATCATACAACGCGAATTCATGACCCGCGTGGGCAAGAAATCGTTTATTCTGCTGACGGTGCTCATGCCGTTCATCTTTGCCGCCCTCATCTTCGTGCCCGTGTGGCTGGCGGGCATCAAGGACGGCGAACAGAAAACCGTCGTGGTGGTCGACAAGACGGGACGCTACGCCGGCCTGTTCCGCGACGACGCCTCGTACCGCTTCGTGCCGGCCGCCGCCGTCACGCCCGACCTGCGCAGCGACACAAGCGAGGTGGAGGCCGTCATAGCCATCACAGCCGACCTGGCCACCCACCCCGCGGCCGTGGCCATCTATTCGCGCACGGAGGTGCCGTCGGACCTGAGCTCGCTCGCCGAGAACGTGCTGAGCGAACAGGTGAGGCGCGACAAGCTGGCGGCCTACAACGTGCAGGGGCTGGAACGCATCATCGACGACGTGCAGGGCGCGGCCGTGGACGTGCGCACCGTAAAGTGGGACGAGACGGGACGCGAGACGGCCTCCGACACCGACCTGGCCACCGTGGCCGGCCTGCTCTTCACGATGCTCATCTATTTCTTCGTGCTGGCCTATGGCGGCATGGTGATGCAGAGCGTCATGGAGGAAAAGACCAACCGCATCGTGGAGCTGATGGTGTCGTCGGTCAAGCCGTTCCAGCTGATGATGGGAAAAATTGTGGGCGTGGCCCTTGTGGGCTTCGTTCAGCTCATCATCTGGGCAGGCATGGTGGCCGCCATCTTGGGCGTGTGCTGGCACCTCTTCGGCCTTGACCCCGCCACGGCGCAGGAGGGGGCGGCCCTCACCGCAGCGAACCCCGCCATGACCGAGGCCGCCACCGACGGCTCGGGCGAAATGATGGCGGCACTGATGAACCTGCCCTTTGCCGAGCTGGGCATCATGTTCGTGCTCTACTTCGTGGGAGGCTACTTGCTCTACGCCTCGTTCTTTGCCGCCGTGGGGGCGTCCATCAACGCCCAGGAGGACAGCTCACAATTTATCATGCCCACCACGGTTGTCATGATCTTCGGCCTCTACGCCGGCATCTACGGCGCCGAAAACCCAGACGGGCCGCTGGCGTTCTGGTCGTCGATGTTTCCCCTGACGTCGCCCATCGTCATGATGGTGCGCATACCGTTCTCGGTGCCGCTCTGGCAGGAGCTGCTCTCGCTCGCCCTGCTCTATGGCACGGCGCTGCTCTTCGTGTGGCTGTCGGGAAAGATATACCGCGTGGGCATACTGATGTATGGCAAAAAGCCCACGTTCAAGGAAATGGCCAAATGGCTGCGCTATAAATAAGGCCGCCCCGGGCTGCAACGCCCCGCGCACGGGCCGACGCAGCCGGCAGCGGCAGCAAAAAAGGCGCACCGTCCGTACTCGTCGGACGGTGCGCCTTTGCTTTTCGGCATGCGGAGCGCCGTGAGCGGCCGCAACGAAGTGCAGACCGCAGGATAAAAAAGAAAGGACGCACCCGAACGAACGGATGCGCCCTTTCCCACCTGTACCAAAATGAAAAAGGTGTGAAGCTGGAGCCTTACTCGGCCACGCAGATCGTCACGCGGTTTTCAGCGTTCACCTGGAACGGCTGCACGGTGTCGCCCTTGGCCGCAACGGTGATGCGTGCGGCGTCGATGCCCTTGCTGCGCAACAGGGCGGCCACGGCTTCGGCGCGCTTCTTGGAGAGCGACATGTTGTAATCGCCGCGCCCGGTCTTGGCGTCGGCATATCCCGTGACGGTCACCTTGGCCTGCGGGTTTTTCTTCAGGAACTCGACCAGACGGGCCACCTTGGCCTCCTCGGACGAGCGGACGGCGTACGAGTCGATCTTAAAGAACACGTGTTCCTCGGCCTTGGCCTTCGGAGCCTCGACGGGCTTTTTCTCCTCGACGGGCTTCACGACGGGCCTGGGCTCTTCGCGCTGCTCCTCCACGGGCGCTATGACGGGCGTGGCGGGAACGGCCGGTGCCGACTTCTTATGCGTCTTGCCAAGATGGAAGGTGAAACCCGCCATCACGTTGAAGTGCCAGTCGACGTTGCCGCCGTTCTTCGAGTTGAAATGGTCGGAATAGAGGTTGGCGTTCCCTTCGAGATTGAAACGCACGCGGTCGCAGAGGCGGAAGTCGAGCCCCAGACCGGCCCGGCCGGCCACAAAGAACTTGTTGTCCGTCCACAAATACTCCATCGTGCAACCGGGCTGGCCGGCCAGAGCCACAGCCTCGTCGTTGTCGAACGCATAGTTGGCACCGACGCCGACGAAAGCATACATATCGACCACGCGCTTATAGTTGTAGCCGCCGATAAGGTTCGTCAGGTTGAACATGACGTCGGCATTGACCTGAGCAAAGTTGAACTTATAGTCCTTAGCGAGCGCCGACCAGCCACCCTTGGCCTGCCAGCCGTTCACGCTTCCGCGCAGCCCCACGACGGGGTTGAACAGATAGCCGCCCGAAACGGCCACCGCAGGCGAAATGAGGTCTTTCGTCTTGGCCTCGCCGCGCGTAATGCCTATGCCACCCTGCACGCCCAAGAAGCCATGCGGGTTGAACTCTATCTTTTCCTCACCGCCGGGCACCGGCTGAGCCGTTGCCGACGTCTGACCGAAAGCCGCGCCCGAAACGAGCATCAGCCCCGCCATCAATAAACTGCTCTGTAATCTCATAGCTTGGAATGTTTAGGATTGCGATGACAAGTTTACGAAGAAAAGCGGGCGTTGCGTTCCTGAAAAATAAGAAAAGGCCGAACGCTCCCCGCAGGGGCCCAACTATTTAAGAAGTGGGACGAAAAGACAAGAAAAGACGAAGCCGCACACAAAAAAGAGGCCCCGCAAGGGAGGCCTCTGTCGTTGCTATTTCTGGCACGCGGCGTCAGTTGACAATGAGCTGCGGAAAGTAGCTGCGCAGCAATGCAGCCGCGCGGTCGATCTGTTCGGGCGTGTTTTCCTTGACGCCCTTCAGACGATACTCCCACCCCATGGCTTCGTACTTGTGGACGCCCAGCGTGTGGTACGGAAGCAGCTCGACGCGCTCAATCATCCGATGGTTTTTGAAGCGGTCGCCCAGGGCGCGCAGGTCTTCCTCGAAATCGCTCCATCCCGGCACGAGCACATAGCGCAGCCAGAAGGGTTTTTCGTGCGCTTCGAGCCAATCGGCCGTTTGCAGCGTGCGGCCGTTGTCGCGGCTTGTCAGCCGGCGGTGACGTTCGGGGTTGATCTCCTTTACGTCGAGCAGCACCAGATCGACCTCGGTCAGCAGGGCCTCAACGTCGTCGTTCCACACCGCGCCGTTAGAATCGAGGCACACGTGGATGCCCACCTCGTGCAAGCGCCTGACCAGAGGCAGCAAGGCGCGGGCCTGCACCGTGGGCTCGCCGCCCGAAAAGGTGACACCTCCCCGTTTACCAAAGAAAGGCTTCATGCTTACAGCCTGTTCGACAATATAATCCAAGGGCGTCTCGCGGCTCTCGCCCACTGCGTCGATGGTATCGGGGTTGGCGCAATAGAGGCAACGGAACGGGCAGCCTTGCAAAAAGACCACATAGCGCAGGCCCGGCCCGTCGAACGTCCCCATACTCTCATACGAATGCACGCGCAGCACCGCGGCATCACCTCTCGTCTTCATTTCTTTCATTTCCATGGGGACAAAGATAGTGCAAGCCGAGTGAAAAGAAAAAGAAAAGCAAGCTTTTCCTTCCTCTTTCACATAAAACCTTAAAAGTGAGCCGAGGCGAAAAGCCTTGAAAAGAAGAAATATGAAATTTTTCTTACCTTTGCAACTGACAGGGGCCGGCAGCAGAGACAAAAAGACTTCTCTTTGTGCATCGTCACACTCCCGGCTGCGGAGAATGCCCCTTGAACCACCACAACATGAAACGTTTTCTTCTTGCCTTAGCCGGCCTCCTGCCGGCTGCCCTTCATATATATGCGCAGCCCGTGGCCCAATACGCAACGGACGAGCACGACTTCGGCATGCTCACGTGGCACGTGCCCGGGCTTACCACCTTCTACGTTACGAACGTTGGCAACAGCGACCTATACATCAACAACGTACGCACCGACTGCGGCTGTACGGCCGTGACATGGACGCACGACCCCATCGGCCCCGGAGAAACAGGCTCCATCAGCGCTACGTACGACTCGGAACTGCTCGGACATTTCCACAAAAGCATAGCCGTCTACACCAACGCCTCGGACGAACCCGCCTATCTCGGCCTGAAAGGACAAGTGGTCATCAGGAAGAAAGAATACTCGGGTGAATTTCCCTACCAGATCGACGACATCTATCTCAACACCAACGAACTGGAATTTGACGACGTATATCGCGGCGACACGCCTCAGGAAGAAATCATCATCCTCAACACAAGCAAAGAGCCATACAGCCCCGAACTGATGCACCTGCCCAAATATCTTACGGCCGAAGCCGACCCGAAAGTGCTGCGGCCGGGACGCGTGGGCCGCATCCGCGTGACGCTCGACAGCGAGCACCTGCACAACATGGGCCTGACACAGACCCAGGTCTATCTGAGCCGCTTCCCGGGCGACCGCGTGAACAAAGACAACGAAATCACCGTTTCGGCCACGCTGCTGCCCGAGTTTGACCTCACGCCCGAGGAAATGGACCGCATCCCCGTGGCCGTCATCGACAGCACTAACATCAATCTGGGAAGCTTGGGCGGCAAGAAACGCGTGCGCGGACAGTTGACGCTGAGCAACGACGGCAAATCGCCCCTCGTCATACGCACCCTGCAAGTGTATAACCCCGGCATCGGTGTGAAGCTCGGCAAACGGCGCATCGCACCGGGAGAAAGCACAAAACTGAAAATCACCGTAAGCGCCGACAGCCAGCACTTCCGCGGCCGCCGACGCGTATTACTCATCACCAACGACCCGAACCATCCGAAAATAGCCATCGACGTAACCGTGGACAAGTAGGAACAAGAGGCTGCTCGGATAAAGAAAAGCGAAGGCCCCACCCTTTCACACATCATAAAAGGGTTGGGATCTTTTTTCGTAACGAAAACTTTGCACCATCAAAAAAAAGTAGTACTTTTGCAGCGCAATCGGAAAGTAGCGCAGTTGGTAGCGCACTACGTTCGGGACGTAGGGGTCGGGCGTTCGAGTCGCCTCTTTCCGACAAGAGCAGGACAAACAGCAAGCTTTCAGCTGTTTGTCCTGCTTTGCGTTGTTGGGCGAAGACCGTGGCCGATGCCACTCTTCCCCACGTCTGCACAGCCTTGCATGGCGACATGAATGCAAAAGAGATGGCTCCTTCGATGAGGAAGGAGCCATCTCTTTTACGTTATCTCACCTGTTGCCAGGCGTAAAGCGCCTCTTGTCACTCGGCCTCGGCCACGGAAGTTTCCTGACGGTAGTCGGAGAGCTGGTCGGCCGAGATGTTCATGACGAACGTGTGGTGCTTGGCCACTTCGGCCTCCACAAAATTGGCATATACGCGGGCGCTCTTGGCGAAGAGCTCGGGCGACTGCGTTGCGTTGTGAACGAGCAGGTGCAACATGATGACGTCGGCTGCCATCTCGACGAGGTGACGGGCGCAAAGGTCGTGCAGCTCCTGATCCTTGGCATCCTTTACGTAAGCCACAGCCTGGTCGTAGAGATCGGCCATCTTGCGGGCGCGTTCTTGCAGCGGTTTCATTTCGTCGGAACAGGGGGCAGCTTCAAACTCGCGCATCTGGGCCAGATAGCTACCGTTGGTAACGTAGCGGATGGCGGCCACCACCTGCAACTGCGTCGTGCCTTCGTAAATGCTCGTGATGCGGGCGTCGCGATAGTAGCGCTGAATGGGGTAGTCCATCATGAAGCCGCTGCCACCGTGGATCTGAATGGCGTCGTAGGTGTTCTGGTTGCAATATTCCGAGTTCATGCCTTTGGCCAGCGGCGTGAGGCTGTCGGCCAGCTTGGCATATCGCTTCTGCTCCTGGCGTTCTTCGGGCGTCAGTTTGCGTTCGCGCGCGATGTCGTCGAGCGCTTTATATACGTCGACGTAGCGGGCGCACTGATAGAGCAAGGCGCGGCCGGCGTCGAGCTTGGCCTTCATGAGGGCCAGCATGTCGTAAACGGCGGGGAAGTTGATGATGGCCTTGCCAAACTGCTCGCGATCCTTGGCATAAGCCAATCCCTCGTTGTAGGCGGCCTGGCTGATGCCCACGCTCTGGGCCGCAATGCCCAGACGGGCGCCGTTCATCAGCGCCATCACGTACTTGATGAGGCCCAGCTTGCGGTCGCCGCAAAGCTCGGCGTGTGCATTTTTATATACCAGCTCGCAGGTGGGCGACCCGTGTATGCCTAATTTGTTTTCGATGCGGCGCACATTGACGCCGCCCTGACGCTTGTCGTAAATAAACATGGAGAGGCCGCGGCCGTCGGTCGTGCCCTCTTCGGAACGGGCCAGCACCAGGTGGATGTCGGCGTCGCCGTTCGTTATGAAGCGCTTCACGCCGTTGAGCAGCCAGCAGCCCTCTTCATCGCTGTACGTTGCTTTCAGCATGACGCTTTGCAGATCCGACCCGGCGTCGGGCTCCGTGAGGTCCATCGACATCGTTTCGCCTGCACATACGCGGGGGATGAAGCGCGCGTGCTGATCTTCGTTGCCAAACTCATAGAGCGTTTCGATGCAGTCTTGCAGGCTCCAAATGTTGCCAAAGCCTGCATCGGCGGCGGCCACGAGCTCGGCGCACATCGTGTAGGGCATGATGGGGAAGTTGAGGCCGCCATATCTGCGGGGCATCGTCATGCCGTTCATGCCGGCCTTGACCATGGCGTCGAGGTTGCGCGCCGTGCCTTCGGCATAGCGCACGCGGTCGCCCTCGTGGTGCGGGCCTTCCAGGTCGACGCCCTCGGCATTATCGGCTATCGTCGTGGCGCTGATTTCGCCCACGATGTCGAGCACACGGTCGTAGCTGTCCATGGCATCTTCGTAGTCGAGGGGCGCATAATCGTAGGTATCCTTGTCGCGGAAGGATCTTTCCTTCAATTCGACAATCCGCTTCATGAGCGGGTGGTTGAGCTCGAATTTCAGCTCGGGATGATCGCTATAATGATTTGCCATTGCTTTCTTCTTTTGGGATTGAAGAGAATGAAAGATCTCTTACTTGCTGTTCTCTTTATAATACTTTATCATCTTGGGAACGACCTCTTCCACGGCGCCCGTAATGACGTAGTCGGCTATCTGATTGATGGGGGCCTCGGGATCGGTGTTGATGGAGATGACGATGCCGCTCTCCTTCATACCTGCCACGTGCTGGATGGCTCCCGAGATGCCGCAGGCGATATACACCTTCGGGCGGACGGTGACGCCCGTCTGGCCAATTTGCAAATCGTGCTCGCAGAAGCCTGCGTCAACGGCTGCACGGCTGGCTCCCACCTCGCCGTGGAGCTCTTCGGCCAGTTTGCGCAGCAAGTCGAACCCTTCCTTGGAGCCTACGCCGTAGCCACCGGCCACGATGATGGGCGCCCCTTTCAGGTTGTTCTTGGCCTTCTCGACATGGCGCTCGATGACCTTTACCACGTAGTCGGTCTCGGGCACATACTTGGCCACGTCCTCGTAAACGATTTCGCCGTTGTAGTATTCTGCCACTTTCTCGGCCTTCATCACGCCGCTGCGCACCGTGGCCATCTGAGGACGGTGGTCGGGGTTGACGATGGTGGCCACGATGTTGCCGCCAAACGCCGGGCGGATCTGATAGAGCAGGTTTTCGTAGTGTTTACCTGTCTTTTTGTCGTCGTAGTCGCCAATTTCCAGCGCCGTGCAGTCGGCCGTCAGGCCGCTCGTCAGCGATGAGGAAACGCGCGGTCCCAGGTCGCGGCCTATCACCGTAGCTCCCATCAGACAGATCTGGGGCTTCTCCTCCTTGAACAGGTTCACAAGGATAGACGTGTGCGGCTTGGACGTATAGGGGAACAATCCCGGGGCGTCGAAAACGTGAAGTTTGTCCACGCCATACGAAAGTATATCCTTTTCCACCTTGCCCGTGATGCCACTGCCGGCAGCAATGGCCTCGAGCTGCACGCCCAGTTGGTTGGCCAGCTTGCGGCCCTTTGTCAGCAGTTCGAAGCTGACTTCCTCGACGGTTGTTCCGTCTATTTCGCAATATACAAATACGTTGTTCATCTGTGTCTTTTTTGAATATGGCGTTATCCGATGGTATGGCTTTCGAGCAACTCCTTCACGAGGCCTTCCACGTCGGCGTCGGCCGCCGTCAGGCGCTTGCTCTCCTTGGCTTTGAACACGATGTTCTGCACAGCCTTCACTTTCGTGGGCGAGCCGGCCAGGCCACATTGCCGCAAGTCGCCGTCGACGTCGGCCACGCCCCATTGCGTCACCGTCAGGTAGGGCTTCTTCTCATATTCCTCGGCGTAAGGCAGTTCGCCGGCCGGGCGCTCCATGGGTGCGCTGGCGCGCTTGTATTTCATCACGAGCTTGGCGTTGCGCGGGCGGCACGGGGCGGCACCTCCCGTCACCGTAAGCAGAATGGGCAACGGGGCCTTCACCACCTCGACGCCGCCGTCGATATGGCGCGTCAGCGTCACCTCGCCATCTTTCACTTCGCTCACGCTCGTTACATACGTCACCTGGTTCAGGCCCAGCTTCTGCGCCACCTGTGGGCCCACCTGGGCCGTGTCGCCGTCGATGGCCTGGCGTCCCCCGATGACAATGTCGGGCATACCAATTTTCTTGATGGCCTGGGCCAGGGCATAGCTCGTAGCCAACGTGTCGGCGCCGGCAAAAGCGCGGTCGGTCAGCAGATAGCCGCCGTCGGCCCCGCGGTAGAGCCCTTCACGTATCACCTCCGTGGCACGCGGCGGCCCCATCGTCAGGATGCTTACGGTCGAACCCGGGTTTTGCTCCTTCAGGCGCAGCGCCTGTTCCAGCGCGTTCAGATCCTCCGGGTTGAAAATGGCAGGCAGGGCGGCACGGTTCACCGTCCCTTCGGGCGTCATGGCGTCCTTGCCCACGTTTCTCGTGTCAGGCACTTGCTTGGCAAGCACTACGATCTTTAAGCTCATAATTTTTTACCTTGATATTTCTATGGTTCGATTTCTTTCTTTTGTGCCCTTTTCTCTTAAAAAGGCATTTTGCTGCTTTGCAAATTTAGACATTTCCGCGCGCCTTGGCAAAGGCCGTCCTTTTTTTTTCGCCCCGTGTGCTGAAAATGTCCGTGCTTCGGGCGATGGGCAGCCAACGAGGGGCACCTCGCGCAGCAGCGGCCTGCGAAAAGATGTTTGCCGGCGAGCTGTTGACGGGAGCCGGCTGCTGAATTTTCTATCCAGCCTGCAAAGACAAAGACCCGACCCGTGTTTTTTGCTTCACGGACCGGGTATGGTGATGATCGTGTGCGGCCGTAGCGTGGCAGCGCCGCCGGGCTGCGCCACGCACGGGGCAGCTTACCGGCACCGCCGGCGCTGACGGTAGATGTAGAGCCAATAGCCGGACAGGGTCAGATGGACGCCGGCCAGGCAGGCCAGGAAATAGAGAACCTTCGTCATCCACCCGCCCCAGGTGCCGAAGTGGAGCAGCTTGGCGTAGTGCATCACCTTGCGCGAAGCGGGCAGATCGGCGTAGCGCTGTATCTCCGTGATGCGTCCCCGGCGGTCGAACCGGTAAGTGTCGGACGCCTGCTGATGGACGTCGCGCGGCGAGCGCACCGTGGCTTCTCCGGCGCGCAAGCGGACGGAAGTATAGTCAGGAGCTGCGCGGCGCACGTTTTCGAGCGCCACGCTCCATGTTGCGACGGGCGGAGCGGGAGCCGGCGGCGCCTCTCTGCCTTTCCGCTCCTTCTTCACGCCGTCCTTACGCGGCTCGTAAACGCCAAACACGCGGGCCACGCCGTCGCGGTACCAGGGGAACGACCACATGGGGCCCGTGGCTGCCATCAGAAAAAGAAACAGCAAGGCATACCAGCCCAGCGCCCGGTGGGAGGTGAACCAGAAAAGGAAGGCTTTACGGCCGCAACGCAGCGTCAGAAACTCGCGCCACTGCCGCCAGCTCCGTGGCAGAGAAACGGCCAGACCGCTGACGAGGATGACGAGCAGAGAGAGCGTGGAAATGCCCATGACGCACCGGCCCACGGCACGGTTGTCGAGCAGGAGCCAGCGGTGGAGGCCACGAACGGCACCGAAGAAATCCTCTCCGGGCGTCCCCCGCCCTGTCACGCGGGCGGTATAGGGATCTATCGTCAGAAAGGGGCCTTTGCGGCCGGCCACGCTCACGTCCCACGCCCGGTTTGCGTCGGCATAGACCGTGAGGCCGCTGACGCTCTTTCCGGCTGCCTGCGCCTCGCGCTGCGAGACGGCCACGAGCGTGTCGAGCGGCAGGGGCCGGGCGCCGGGGGGCACCGTTACGGAACGTGCCTGGCGTGACAGCCACTGCTGTATGTCGCTCTGAAAAACGAGTACGGCTCCTGTCAGGCAGAGCACGACGAGCAGCAGGCCCGCCGGGAGCGACAGCCACAGGTGGAGCTGCTTGAAAATACGCTTCATAGGACAATCGGCGGCCGGAAATCAATATTTCAGACGGGCTACGCCCGAGATACCTTCGGCATTCACTTCGAGGCCGCGGACAATCCGGGCGTCGTCCGCCGTTATCGTATAAAGGGCCGGGCGCCGGTCGGCCGTTTCAATGCCGAAAGTGATGCTGCCCTTTTCTTTCTCGATCATATGGAGCAGGCCTATGCCCGTTACCTTGGCTTCATCGAAATCGCCCGTCACCCATTGGAACGTTTGCCCGACGGCGTCGAAGATGGCGAAGCGGTGAGCGCTGCCGTTGTCGTTGGTGGCGGGGTCATAGGGCTGGTTATACATCTGCAGGCAGAACTTCGAGCCGCCCAGATAGTAGGTGCGCCACAGCTGGTAGCCGCCTGAAAGCTCGCGGAGGTTGACGTAATAGTCGTCATCAATGGCCTGCGGCACTCCATCGGCGATGTTGCTGCCGCTGATACGCAGCACGGCCGATGGGTAATACGCCGACCCTTCGGCAGCGTCGGCCTTATTGCCCTGACAGAACAGGTAAATGTCGCCATTGTCGACAGGCTCGATGCCGGTCTCCGTGCGCGACTGGCTGTTACCGGCTATCTGACCGGCCTCACGGCCCGGATGGTCGGCACTCCGGCGCACGATGAGCCGGCGCGGGTGAAGATACTCGTTGCCCTCCTTGTCGTTGACGTCAAGCTCGAACACGCCGAGGTAAAGATTGCCCGCCAGGTTGGTCGTTCCGCCCTTGGCCTTGTCCTCCTGCTTCGTCGTGAAAGAAACAAGCACCACATCGCCATACGCTGCTATGTCGGAAAACATGTAATTCTCACCGATGGTCTCGCCCCAGGCTCCGTCGTATTTCGACGTCTCCAGACGGCCGTTGGCTGTGATGACCGCCTCGCTCTCGCTGTCTACGATACGGATACGCTCGTACATCTTGTTCAGGCCATCCTTCTCCTTGCACTGACTACTTCCCGAAACCACGTACTTGCCTACGACAGCACGGCTTTTCACGTCGCCGGACATGTTTATCTCGTTGCGTTTCGTGACGAGGCCGTCGTCTGAAAGAGCCCACGACTCTGAAACGGTGGATGTGCCGTCGGCACCCTTCGATGCATAGTTGAAGTTATACAGGTAAAGGTCGTTTACGGAAACGTAGTCCTGGTTTCCCGTCACTTCCTGCCGGTTGTTGGCATTTTGCGTGCCGTCGAGCGAGCCTTGGGAGATGTCGTCCACCTGCATCATGTAGCCACTGTTGCCCTGGTCGCCGGAATTGTAACATACGACATAGGCATATCCGTCGGGCGAGAGATTGCCGCCACCCGGAGGAACAGGAACGGTGTTGTCGTCGCTGCAAGCGGCAAAAGCCAAGGCACTGAACAGCAGTAGCGGAAAGTCAAATCTTCTTTTCATATCGTTTCGTTTATATTTAATTGGTTCGTAGGCATTTATTATCCGTCTCCGCGCAACCCGTCTCAACGCAGGAAGCGGTACGCCAGCTTGAATGCAAACGAGCGGCCGGGTTTCTGGATGTTATAGTTGTCGTAAAGGCGCTCGTCCGTCAGGTTACGGCATTCGGCAGCCAGCGTAAAAGCCTGTTCACTCCCGAACGTATAACTCACGAATACGTCGTGAGCGAGCTGTCTGGGAATGGAAGCGTCACCGTTATAGTTAGACCAGTCATACGTGAATTTCCCCACACAGCTCAGGGCATACTGAACGTCAAGCACGCTTCCCTTGAAGCCCAAATTGCGGAGCGTAAAGCCGGCCTCCACATTACCGTAAAGCCAAGGCTCATTAGGCTGACGGTCTTTGTAGACAGTGCTTTCCACCGTCGTTCCGGGCTGATAACGCTCCATGTTGCGCATGTCGATATAGGTCACGTTACCGCCCACGTAGAAAAGGTCGCGAAAAGCATAACGACCGCCGGCGTCAATGCCCCAGCTGCGCACTTTTCCCTGGTTGGAAGAGGTGGCCACGCCTTTGGTCTCGTCAACAGAACGCCGGATGTAATCACGCACATTTCGAAGAGACAGAGCCACGTCAAAAGTCAGGTCGTGCCGCCCGCTCCGTAACGGATGAAGCAGGGCGCCCAGGTTGACATTATCGCTGTTCTCGGGTTTCAAATCCGCCGTACCCAGTTCGATGCCGTCGCCCGTACCGAAAAGCTCCCGGCTGGTGGGCAGGCGCAACGCGTGTTCGTAAGAAGCTTTCACCTGCACAACGGGCGACACGAACCATGTGGCCGCAACCCCGCCGCCCCAATAAGTATCGAACGAGCTGAGCCGCTGATAGTCCGTTCCCCCCTCCGGGTCCAGATACGATTCGAGATAATTAAGGTAGCTCTTTGCAAAAACAATGGCGTTCCAAAGCTCCCCGTGCGAGTAGCGGTAGCTCAAGCCGAGGACATCCTTCATCGAACGTTGCGGATGCCGACTGGCCTCGTCGGCCACCTCCGTTTCGTCGTGCCCCTTACGCGAAAAGGCCGTCAGCGTCGAAGCGAAAGACAGCGTATGCCCGGGTGCAAGTCCGAGGGAAAACTTCAGGTTGGCCGTAGCATTGTTATCGCGATAGCGATACTTCTGATATGCAAGCTCACCAGACTCCTCAGTCGACTCATACTCACGGTATTGACCCAGCCAGTTATACTCGCGTCGGGCCGTATCGGCAGAATAAGACCTACCGAAATTATATGCTCCGTCCAACCCCACCCTCAATCCATCCAACACGTCGAAACGCCCCGCGTAACTCAATGTCGGCATAAGCGTCGTGGCCGTACTGTACCGCTCACCGAAAACGCGATCCATGCTGGAAGCATGCTGCTGCTCCTTATACTCATAACCGCCAATGAAACCGACGAGCAAACGCTCAGCCCAAGGCTTGTCCACTACACCCAGCTTAGCCACGGCCGCCTCATTGTGATAAGCGTTATGGAAACTGCGCACACGGCGCTTGTTCTTCTCATATATATGCGTTTCAAAATCATGAATCTTGGCATCCACCTCATAATCGTTGTCAGAATAATTCTGATAAGCATTCAATGAAAAATATAATCCCCGTTCCGTCGTATGCTCCGCATATATATTGGAGCGATGCGTATTAAACGAACCATAAGAATACGATATATTCACCCTGCTACGCCGCTCCTCATCAGTCACAATGTTGACAGCTCCGCCAAGAGCGTCTCCACCCAATTCAATAGGCACAACCCCTTTGTAAACTTCAATGCGCTTTGCTAAACCTGCCGGAATATTATTCAAGCCAAAAGCCGTTCCCATACCGTCCATAGGAACACCATCTATGAATAACTTAATATGGCGGCCGGAAAAACCTCCCAGTGAAACACGAACATCCGAACCCAGGCCTCCTGTCTCGCGAATCTTTACACCACTGATTTTTCCCATGGCATGCGCCAAGTCCAATGTGGTACTCTCCAATTTTTTCGTTTCCAGAGCCTGTACGTTAAAAGCTTGTTGCTGCATGCGGCTGGCAGCATTCTGTCCTTTCACCAAGGCTTCTCCCAAAGCCATATCCGTTCCTTTCAGTTCAAACGATTGTCTGTGCTCTTTTCCTTCTTCCACTACATGTAATATTCCAGAGCGAAGCGTTTGATAGCCAACACAACTGATTTTCAACTGATATTCCCCCGGAACATCTGCTTGCAGCCGGTACGTTCCGTCAGTTTTGACAAGCGTAGCAGCCTGAACCTGACCCGTAGGGGCTATACAAAGTTCGACCTTGGCATACGGCAAAGGAGAACCCGTGGTCGCATCTGTCACAGAACCCGAAATAATCGTAGGTGCTGATTGGGAAAAAGCAAGAGGATGGACAACAACGAAAAAAAGCAATAAACTAAGATAGGGTCGAATGGCTCTTCTCATGTATAATGCTGAATAACTTTTTAAAAACGTCTGTTTAAATTCGGTTGCAAAAGTACAAGTTAAACAAAACGTCCACAATCGCTACATTTCGGTATTTGTACGAACCATAAATCCTAAGCCGAAAAGAATATGGAGAAAGAAAAGAACCGCAAAATACCAATTTCCAGCTATTGCATAATAAAAACTTTCTCTTCCCTGTCAGCGGATCTCAGCAACAGGGAAGAGAAAATCAGAACGGGCTGTTCCCGATTATTTATTTATGCGTTTCGACGATGTGGGTGGGCGGCTGCTCGCGGTTGCGCCGCTCGGTTTCCTCAACAACGCGGCGGGCCAGGTCGCGGAAGGCCAGTCCCGTCACAGTGTCGCCGTTGACAGCAGCGGGTTCGCCGCCGTCGCCGCTCTCGCAGATGCTCTGCACGAGAGGAATCTGCCCAAGCAGGGGCACGTTCAGCTCGTCGGCCAGCGTGCGCACGCCGTCGCGGCCGAAGATGTAGTAGCGATGGTCGGGCAGCTCGGCGGGCGTAAACCACGACATGTTTTCCACAAGGCCGAGGATGGGCACGTTCACCTTTTCGTTGCGATACATGTCGACGCCTTTGCGGGCATCGGCCAGGGCCACCTGTTGCGGGGTCGAAACGATGACGGCTCCCGTGATGGCCAGGGTTTGCAGGAGCGTCAAGTGGATATCGCTCGTGCCGGGAGGCGTATCAAGGATGAAGTAGTCGAGTTCGCCCCAGCCTGCGTCGGCTATGAGCTGTTTCAAGGCGTTCGACGCCATGGCGCCGCGCCACAGCGTGGCCGTTTCGGGCTTGACGAAAAAACCGATGGAGAGAATTTTCACCCCGTACTTCTCAGCGGGGATGAGCACCTGGCGGCCGCCCACTTCCTCGGCGAAGATCTGCTCGTGTTCGAGGTGAAACATCTTGGGCACCGACGGACCGAAAATGTCGGCGTCGAGCAGGCCCACGCGGTAGCCGAGGGCTGCCAGCGCTACGGCCAGGTTGGCCGCCACGGTACTCTTGCCCACGCCGCCCTTGCCGGAGCTAACGGCTATGACGCTGCGCACGCCGGGCAGCATCTTGCCCGGTTCGGGACGGGGACTCTGGCGCGTCTTGACGTGGATGGCCACGTTCACTTCGGGACTGACGTAGGCGTGGATGGCAGCCTCGGCTGCCTTTACGACCGATTTGAGAAAAGGGTCGGTGCTCTTTTCAAACAGCAGCGAGAAGGCCACGCTCATGCCTTCGATGCGCAGGTCGTCCTCCACCATGCCGGCCTCAACGAGGTTCTTCCCCGTGCCGGGATAGCGCACGGTGGCGAGGGCGTCGGTTATGAGTTTCGGATAGATTGTCATGTCTTTCCTTTCTTATTTTGTTGGGTTCTGTTTTCATTTGGCCTTTTCCAGGCCCGAGCGCTTGGCGCGGTTGTAGCTGCGATACGAGTCGAGCTCTATTTCGACGTCGGGCTCGACGAGCTCCCCGGCCTGCGGCAGGCGGAATTTCAGGTACTTGATGGTCAAGCCGCGGTCGAGCCATTGCTGCTCGTAGTAGGTTCGGATGTTCAGGATGCGCCGCGTTTCGTCGTCGGCCCCGGGCAACGCTCCATAGAGGTCGTCGGTGCAAAGCTCCAAGGGCAGATGGTTGCGCTCCACGACGTAGCGCGTATAGGTGAAGAGGAAGGGGCTGTCGGTCTTGACGTGAACGAGGCCGCCGTCGGCCAGGATGTTGCGATAGCGGGCCAGAAAATGGGTGGAGGTCAGTCGCTTTGTCACCTTCTTCATCTGTGGGTCGCTGAACGTGAGCCACAGCTCGGCCACCTCGCCGGGAGCGAAAAAGCGCGTGATAAACTCTATTTGCGTGCGAAGGAAGGCTACGTTCTTCATGCCGTCGCGCAGCGACTCGGTGGCTCCCGTCCACATGCGGGCTCCCTTGATGTCGACGCCGATAAAGTTCTTTTCGGGAAAGAGGCGTGCCAGCCCGACGGTGTATTCTCCGCGGCCGCAGCCCAGTTCGAGCACGATGGGATGGTCGTTGTGGAAAAACAGCTCGCCCCACCGGCCCTTCATCTCGAACGCCGCCTCGTCGGTGGCGCCGAAGGGGGGCTCGAACACGTGGGGATAGGTGGCCATATCGGCAAACTTGGATAACTTGTTCTTGCTCATGGTCGTTTTTATGGGTTTGTCGCGCCGCCTGGCGGCTGCGTGGTCACGGTTCAGGCTTCGTCGTCGAGCACGGCCTTGACGTCGGTTTCGGCTTTCAGCAGCCGCTCCTTGCAATAGGCCAGCAGGTCGCGGGCTTCTTTGAGGCGGGCTCCGAGCAGGTCGACGCTGAGCTCTCCGTTTTCAAGACCTTTCACGATGGTCTCCAACTTCTGATAGGCTTCCTCGTAGGTCAGTTCGGTTTTCTTCATGATAAATGGTGTTTACGGTGCTTTCCACCCGCCCTTCGAGCAGCTCGGTCACGAGCCGGTCGCCCTCTTTCAGGTCGGCAATGCTTCGCACGGCGTGTCCGTCCCGGCGCGTGATGCTGTATCCCAGACGGAGGATGCGCTCGGGCCCGGCCATGGCCACGGTGCGGCCCATGAGGTCCAGCCGGCGGTGCTCCTCGGCCAGCGTGCGCTCCGCGGCCCGGGCCAGGCGCGGGGTGCAGGCGTCGAGCGCGGCCTTCGCCTCGGCCAGCCGGTGGCGCACCAGGGCGAAAACGGGCACCGTGAGCCGCAACAGCTCTTCGCGCCGCCGCGAGGCGTACTGCACGGCAGCTGCATGGAGGCGTCGTCCCGTCGTTTCGAAGGCATGACGCGCCGTGGTGAGCTTCCGCCCGGCTGCGTCGTACAACGCATCTTGCAGGGCTGCCAGGGCGTCGGCTTCGGCCCGCTCATGGGCCACGAGAAAATCGGCCACGGCGGTGGGGGTCTTCAATCGCGTGTGGGCCACGCAGTCGATAACGGTCTCGTCGCGGTCGTGGCCGATGCCCGTCAGCACCGGCAACGGAAACTGCGCCACGTTGGCGGCCAGCAGATAGGTGTCGAAACCGCTTAAATCGCTCACGGCTCCGCCGCCCCTGATGATGACAACGGCATCCCAGCTGCCGGCCTCGGCAGCTATGGCATCGAGAGCGGCTATGACGCTCTGCTCCACCTGTGCTCCCTGCATCGTGGCAGGAAAGAGCTGCGTCGCAAAGCGAAAGGGCGAGGCGTCGAGCTGGTGGCAGAAGTCGCCATAGCCGGCCGCCGTTCCGCTGGAAATCACGGCGATGCGCGCCAGCAGGCGTGGCAGTGGCAGCTCGCGGTTCAGGTCGCGCACGCCGTCCTCGTCGAGCCGCATGAGTATCTCCTGCCGGCGGCGTGCCATGTCGCCCAGCGTGTACGTGGGGTCGATGTCGACGACGGTCAGCGCATAGCCATACAGCTCGTGGAACGCCACTTCCACCTGCACGAGCACCTGCATGCCGGGGCGCAGGGGGCTGCCCGTCGTGCGCTCAAAATGGCCCGCCACGAGGGGATAGACGTCGCGCCAGATGCGCCCGGAGGCTTTGGCCAGCAAGCGGCCGTCGGCTTCGCTCTTCTCCACAAATTCCAGGTAGCAATGGCCCGAAGCAGCCGGGCGCACCTCGCTCAGCTCGGCCACGAGCCAGAAGGGTTCGGGCAGCGTGGCTTCGAGCGTGGCGCGTACCAAGCCGTTCAATTCGTGCAGCGAAAGCGGGCGGCGTTCCACTATTTCTTCATCAGTTTCTGATAGGCATTCCACACGTTGGGGATGCCGTAACCATAGACGTTGTCGGGATAGTCGGCCCGGTCGCCGCTACGGCGCACGGCGTCCATGAGTTTCACGGGCGAAAGGCCGGGACAGGCTTGCCAGAGGCAAGCCACCGCTCCGCAGAGGATGGGGGCCGAGAAGGAGGTGCCGCTGGCCGCACCCACCGTGCCGTCCACGAGCAATACGGCCGAACGGCCGCCCATGGCAGCGACGTCGGGCTTCACGCGGCCGTCGGCTGCGGGGCCCAACGACGAGAAGTTGGTGTTGGTGCGGTCGGCATCGACGGCGCCCACGGTCAGTATGTCGGTGGCATCGGCGGGCACGCTAATTTTCTTCCACGGCTCGTCGCCGCTGTTGCCCGCGCTGTTCACCACCACCATGCCGCGGCCGGCGGCCAGCGAGGCGGCACGGCTGATGGCGGCCGTCCGGCCGTCGAGATCGCGGTAGCGGTACGAATCTGCCGGGTTGTCAAACTCATAATATCCCAGCGAACTGGTGACGATGTCGGCGCCTACGCTGTCGGCATACTCAATGGCGGCGCACCAGTTGTCCTCCTCCACGAGGCTCTCGCTGCCGCCGTCCTCGCTCACAAGGAGATAGAACGAAGCGTCGGGGGCCGTGCCCACAATGGCGTTTTCCCAGCGGGAGCCGATGCACGAGAGCACCTGCATGCCGTGCGACTGCTCTTCGTAGACGCTGCGGCCGGGGTGAACGAAGTTGCGCGTGCCCAGGATCTTGCAGCCGCGGAGCGCGTCGAGGCAGTCGGCGTTGTAGAAACCGCCGTCCACGACGGCTATCGTCACGCCTGCGCCGCGGAAGCCGGCAGCATGCAGCTTGTCGACGCCAAGCATTTCCACCTGCGTCACGGCGCGGCCGTAATAGTTGTCGAGCGTATCGCGGCGGTTGGTCACGATGTCGTGGCGGTCGGTCTTGGGGGCTTTGGGAGCGGCGGGCTGGCCGGCCCACAGCAGGCGCACGGCGCTCACGTACGGCAGCGAAGTGAGCCCCACGGCCGCAGCGCTGTCCGTTGTCTCGACGAGCACCGTGTTGTTCCACTTGCTCATGTTGAGCACGCTCATCCCGGCCCGGCGCAACCCGTCGACGTAGGCGGGCGTTACGGGCAGGTCGTGGGCATCGAGCTTGATTTTAAACTTGGCACGGCGCTCCAACGACTTCGGCGAGAGGAACTTTTCGGGATGTTTCAGCGAATAGGGATTGTTTTTCTTGTCCGCGAGGCTCACGCGGAAGCGATAGACGCGCGCAGTGTCGGCGGCGGCATAGGCCCCCAGCGAAAGCACGGCGCACAAAAGGAGAATGGCTGTCTTTCTCATCTCTTTTTCGTTTATTTTGTTGTTTCTTGCTTTTCCATGTATTGTCCGATGCCGCGCTGCGAGGCTATGACGGCCCCAGCCACGAGGCGCCTGCCCACGTAGAACACGGCGCTTTGCCCCGGCGTGACGGCGCTCACGGGCTGCGGCGTGCGCACGAGCCAGCGTCCGTCGGGCAGGGGGCTGACGTGGCAGGCCACGGGATGGCTGTGGTAGCGGATGCGCACGCTGAGCTCCTGCAACGCCCAAAAGGCTTCGGGGGCCACGGCCCGGCCATCCTCGACGAAGAAGGCGGTGGTGAGCAGGTCGTCGGCGCCGCCCAGAACGACGGTGTTCTTGGCTGCGTTGAGGCGCAGGACGTAAGCCGGGCTGCCCAAGGCTATGCCCAGCCCCTTGCGCTGCCCCACGGTGTAGAAAGGCACGCCGCGGTGCGTGCCCAGGCGCCGCCCGTCGGCCGACACGAAGGCCCCGCCTGCCGTGGCGGCTGCCAGCTCGGGGCGCTGGGCCATGAGAAAGTCGCGGTAGTCGCCCTCGACGAAGCAAACCTCCATCGACTCCGACTGACGGGCCGCCACGTGGAAGCCGCGGTCGGCCAGATAGGCACGCACGGCCGCCTTTTCCATCCTTCCGAGCGGAAAAAGGCAGCGCCGCAGCGTTTCCTCGGGCACCCGCCAAAGGAAATACGACTGATCTTTCCGTCCGTCGTCGCCCATGCGCAGGTAAACGTGTCCTTCGCGCTCCTCGGTGTCGACATAATGCCCGGTGGCAATGTACTGGCAGCCCAGGCGCGTGGCTTCGTCGGCCAGCAGGCGAAACTTGAAGTCGCGGTTGCACATCACACAGGGATTGGGCGTGCGGCCGGCGGCATATTCGTCCAGGAAATAGCGCACCACGCTGTTGCGGAAGGCTTCGCGCACGTCGGCCACGTAGTGGGGAAAGCCCAGACGGGCTGCCAGGGCCCGCGCCGCACGGACAAAGTCGGGTTCGTCGGCCCCGTCGGCAAACTGGCGCGGCAGGTCCCACACGCGCATGGTGAGCCCCACGAGCTCGTATCCCTGCTCGCGGAGCATCAGGCAGACGGCAGAGCTGTCCACTCCGCCCGACATGGCCACAAGTACCTTCTTATGGTTCGTTTCTCCCGACATGGTTTGCAAAGATAGTGAAAGGCGAGAGCAGCGCCAAGGAAAAGCTCGTTTTCCTTGGCATTGCCGAGCCGCCTCAATCTTGGGCGCAGCCAAAGATAGTGAAAGGTGAGAGGGGAGGCAAGGAAAAACCCGCTTTTTCCTCGCCTTGTCCGAGCGGCATCCCATTTCCCTGTTCATAGATAAGAAAAAAGCCCGAGCTGTCTCGGGCTTGTTGCCGCTCCCGGCCTTCGGGGCGACGGTTGCCGACCGCCTATGGCAACGGACCGGCGGGAAAACGCAATAACGGGCCGGCTAACGCGGATAGGAAAGCTGCATCCGTTGGAAATCGAAGCGCACGCTGCCGGCGGCCTTGACGAGATGCGGGACGGAAAGGGTGCCGTCGAGGTGGTAGGGCTCACCCGTGAAATCGCCCGGGACGAACGCCGACGCCGGGAGGCTCAACGTGCCCACGCCGATGGAGGGGAAACGGCGGGCCAGCGTGCTGCGGCCTTCTGCAACGAGGCCCAGCGTCAGGTAGCCGCCGGGAGCGAGGCCTTCGACGCAAAGGCGACCGTCGAAACGCAAAGGAACCGTGGCTCCCGACGCGGCAGGGGCGTCGGAAACGAAGGTGACAGCGCCGGGGGCAAAGGTGACGTCGGAAAAGAGGGACAGCACGTTAAAGCCGAGCGTCATGCGGCGCTCCTTGTCGGGAAGGACGTGGCACAGCACGTCGCGCAGCACGTATCGGCCCAGCCGCAGACTGTCGATGACGCCCACGGCATAGGCGTCGGCGCCGTGCCGATGAACAATGCGCACCTTCAGGCGGCGGGCGGCCCGCTCAGTGAGGCGGGTCACTTCGAGCGAAGGATCGACGGCGGCCTCCATCTCTTTTTTATTAACGGTGATGCCTATGCTGCGGCGTCCGCTCTCGTCCGTTGTTTCGCGGAGCACGGCCACAGCCCCGCCTCCGCTGGTGATGCGCGTGGGCTGCGTGCCCGAAAGGGCGGCACAGGTGGCGCCCAGGTGGAGCAGCATCTCGCGCACCGCACCGGAGTGGAGGCCTTCGCGCCCGGCCTCGTCCACCATGCGGGCGGCTTCGGCATATTGCCCGGCGCGCACCAGCGCGTTGATGCGGTACATGAGCAGATAGTCGCGCTCGCCAGCCTCGGCCCCGTCGTCTTCCCCGCCGATGGTGGCAAGCAGACGGGCGGCCTCGGCAGCAACGAGCGCCGGGCAGTTCTTTCCGCCGTCGATGTGGAGATGCATGAGCGCCGTGTCGCGGGGCGACGAAACGGCCGTGAGGGCACGGGCGTTGCGTTCGAGGCCAAACAGGTCGCCGCTCTCCATGTAGTCGAACACGTGGAGGGGTTCGTAGGCGCGGTGGCTGCCTGCCGTGAGGCGCATGTGGTGAAAGTCGAGCGTCACCTCGCTGAAGCTGCGCAGGAAGGGGGCGCCCAGGGCTCCGTCGCGGTCGGCCGAACGGTAATCGCGCAAGACGACGGGGCCGACGGATAGCCGCCGGCCGTCCAGGCTGAAAGCAAAGGCCAGGGTGTCGGTTTGCTCACGGGGGAAGACGATGCTCGACATGGCGTTGCCCGCATTGCCCGTGTCGATGCCGAAGACGCACTCGCTGCCCTCGCAGCTCGCGCGCAGCAAGGGCGTTCCCGCCGTGGAGAACCACAGATTGGGCCCGTCCGTAGCGGCCGCCGCAGGGGGGAGGGGGGCTATACTGAGCCGCTCGCCGCTGAACGTGAGGCGGCCCAGCCTCGCCAGGTCGTCGCAACCCATGATGGCCGACACGCCGGCCGGGAAACGGGCCGTATCGGCCGTGACATACAGGAAGAAATGGGAAAGCGTCAGGCTGCCGAGGTGCAGACTGTCGGCCAGCGCCGGCGAAACGCGCAGCAGGCCGAGGGGCGTGGCCACGGAAAGCGTGTCGGGCAGGACGCGAAGGCCCATGCTGCGCGCCAATCCAGAGGAAACGAGCGTATGCTCCTGCCCCGTGTCGAGCAGAAAGGGGACGGCATCGCCCGCGTTGAGGGCAAACGACGCCAGCAGGGGCCAGTCGCGCGTGAGGTGCAGCGCGGCTCCGCCGGCATCGCCCTGCAAGAGCGTGGGCGGCTCGTCGCGCCAGGCCTCGCCCCAACGGCCGTAGCGGGACAGGTCCACTCCCCTCGCCGACCACTCGCCGGCGCAACGCGAGGCAAGGGCCGAGAGCTCGGCCCAGCGGCCGGCACGCACCAACAGGCGGGCCCGTGCATGGGCCACGTGGGCAAAGTCTTCGTCGATAAGCGAGTCGGCATGATGGACGAGGAGCGAATCGGCCAGGCGCAGGGCGTCGGCATCGCGGCGGAAGGCCAGCGCGAGCGACAAGGCCGCACGACGCCGGGCGAAGGTGTCGGCCGCGGCCGACAGGCGGGGATACTCCTCGCGCAGCGTGAACACACTGTCGCGGTCGGCCAGCGAAAGCAGCCGGGCCCGCGGAGTGGCTCCTCCCAGACGCCGTGCCAGGCGCTCGTAGACCACGAGACGCCCCAGCCGCTCGCGGTCGAAGCGCTTGCGGCGATAGCTCTTCAACTCGCGGCGGCAGAAGGTTGCCAGTTCGTCGTAGCGTCCCAACCGCCGCAGGCCGCCGGCCTTGAGCTCCACGAGGGCAAAGCGGCCGTTGGTGCCCAGGCGGCGCGGATATTTGTCGAGAAGCGTATCGATGCAGGCCACCATGCGGCCGTAGCGGCGGTCGGCCCGCGCAAGGGCCATCTGGCAATAGAGACGGGTGTAGGGCGGCAGGCTGTCGGCCGAGCGGACATACAGGGGGCGCAGCCTGTCGGCATCGCCGCGGGCCGCCAGCAGGGCCATGCGACGGGCCAGGCTGTCGGCAGGGGCGGCAAAAGCGACGGCTGCCAACGGCAGAGCCAACAGGAGAAGGAGAAAAAGTCGTTTCATATCGGAGGAATGTTGGGAGAAATTAAAGAAAAAGAGAGCGGGAAGCCTCCTTACGGACGCCCGTCCCACTCTCCTTATAATAATACACGCGCGCACGCGCGTTACTTCTTCATCTGCAAGCTGCCCGAACCGATCATCTGACCGTCAACAAAGATGTAGGCCGTAAACGTGCCCGCACTGAGGTATTCGTCGGCGGGGACATAAAGCGTGACGCGCTGCTCCTGGCCGGTGTATTCGATGTTTTTGGCCGCGGAATACTCGATGCTGCGGTTTTCGTAGGTGAAGGAGCCCGAAGGGTTCACCACCGACTGGTTGGGCTTCATCAGGCGGACATACGCCATGCGGTTGCCCGTTTTTGCCGTCACGTTGCGCGTAATGGTAAAGGTCACGGAGAAGCGCTTTATGTCCTTGGTGCGGCGGGCGCTCTTGCCGTTCTTCTTCAACGGCGCTACGCTGACGCCCGTGGCGTTGAGCTGCGAGGCGATGGCCACCTGCTCGCTCAGATTGGCGCGCTCGGTGTTGAGCGAAGAGATTTGGCGGTTGGCAGCCTCGTTCTGTGCACGCGCCATGTCGCGCTCGGCCACGAGCGTCTGGTTGAGCTGCTGCAAAGAGTCGACCTGAAGGATGTATGTGCGCAGGACGGCGCGGACGGTTTCCAGCTCTTTCTTCAAACGGCGTATCTCGGCGGCGTCGTTGCTCTTGACGCGCTTCAGCTCGGCCAGCAGGTTTTCGGCGCGCTGCTGCTCGGCGTCGAGACGGGCTATGAGCGAGTCGTCCTTGACGCCCTTCTTCAACTCGTCGTACTGCAACGCAAATTGTGCATACTGATTTTCCATCTCTTTTTTGTCGAGATCGGCCAGCTGACGGAGCTCTTCGAGCTCCTTTTCCTTTTCGGCCAGCTCCTTCGAGTCGGACTTGCACGCCGACACCGTGGAAAGGACACTAAGCACGATGCCCGTGCCAAGAAGGATATGGGAAATTTTTCTCATCTACGTTGTTTCGTTATTTCTTTTTGTTGGTTTTCTTTGAACGAGGCTTGCGCCCGCCTTTTCTTCCGGTCTGCACGGCTTCCCCGTTGCCGAAAGTGATGCGGGACGGGGCAGGCTTCTTCCCACACAGCCTGTGAAGGCACTCGGCACGGTTGCAAGGCTCACAGGCCCCCGCCCGCTCCGCACGAAGCGGCTACTCCCCTGCGGCAGGCACGTCCGCTTCGGCGCCATCGCGCTGCTCGTACTGCTGACGGACGTCTTCGTAGAACCCCGCCTCCGACACGCCTATATAGGGAGCCAGCCAAAGGTAGCCGATGCCGCAGGTGAAGAGCGCCAGCACGGCCCAGCCCAGGAAGCTCAGCCAAAGCAGCAGCAACCGCCCCTTGTTGCCGGCCATCATCTCGCGGCTCAGGTGGATGGCTGCCCGGCGCGAGAGCTCCGGGTGGTCGCGAAGGATGTAGGGCGTCATGGCATACGACAGCGCCTTGACCACTCCCGGCACGATGAGCAGAAGCGTCCACAACAGGATGTAAAGCTGTTGGAGGAACAGGGTGGAAAAGATGCGCCAGAAGTCGCGGAAACCATGAAACAGCGTACTTATGTCGGCCGGCTCCTCACGCCACGCCCGCAGAAACGTCACCTGGTAGCCCCATTCCAGAGGAAGCAGCAGAAGCAGGAGCACACAACCGGCCCCCACGACGGGCACCTTCCATCCCAGCGGGAGGGAAAACAGTTTCCAAATGTTCTCGTCCATCCCCACCTGGAACGGAAACGAAATGCAGGAGCTGAGGATGTAGTAAAGAAACGTGACAAGCACCAGATCGCCCCATCGGCCATCCAGATGGCGACGGGCCATGCGGCGCAATTCGGAATTGGTCATCATAAAGTCGCTGTATCAATGAAACACATGAGGAACTGGAAACGCCCGCTGCCGGGAAGCCGCGTCAGTCGAGCACGGTGACCCAGCCATGTTCGTCGGGCTCGATGCCATACTGGATGTTGCGCAGCTTGTGATAGAGCTTCGTGCTGAGCGGCCCGGGCTTGCCGTCTTTCGAAATGACATAACTGCGGTGGTTCTCCATGTCGTCGATGCGGGCTATGGGGCTGATGACGGCTGCCGTGCCGCAAGCACCTGCCTCTTCGAAGGTGGAGAGCTCTTCCTCGGGTATCTGGCGGCATTCCACCTTCATGCCCAAATCGCGGGCCAGCTGTTGCAGACTGTTGTTCGTGATGGAGGGCAAGATCGACGTCGACTTCGGCGTGATGTACGTGTTATCTTTGATACCGAAGAAGTTGGCGGCGCCACACTCGTCGATATATTTCTTTTCCTTGGCGTCGAGATAAAACTCGCAGGCGTAACCCGCGTCGTGAGCCATCTTGTTGGCACGGAAACTGGCCGCATAGTTGCCGCCCACCTTGAACGTACCTGTCCCCAGGGGCGCGGCGCGGTCGTATTCGCGGATGATGACGTAATTGTTGGTGGCAAATCCACCCTTAAAGTAAGGACCGACGGGCGTCACGAAGATAAGGAACAGATATTCGTCGGCAGGATGAACGCCTACGCGGGCGCCCGTACCGATAAGCAACGGACGGATATAAAGTGCGGCCCCGCTCTCGTAGGGCGGCACGAAACGTTCGTTCAGCTTCACGACGCGGCGCACCATTTCGGTGAACTTTTCCGTGGGAAGCTCGGGCATCAGAATGCCACGGCACGTATTCTGCAAGCGCTCGGCGTTGGCCTCCATGCGGAACACGCGGATCTTTCCGTCGGGACAACGGAAGGCTTTCAGACCCTCAAAGGCGTCCTGCCCGTAATGAAGGCAGGTAGCCGCCATGTGGATGTTGACGGTTTCTGACGAGCTGACTTCAATTTCGCCCCACTTCCCGTCACGATAATAACAGCGCACGTTATAATCGGTGCGCACGTAACCAAAAGGCAGATTGGCCCAATCAATTTTTTCCATTGCTTCTTTCATTTTGGTCCTTTATCGCATCACAACGCCGTATCAGGCGCTCGATTTAAGCGCAAAAGTACGTATTAAATGGCAAAAGGCTGCGCCGGCCGCCGTTTTTTTCAGCGTTTTTTACGTTTTCGGCGGCGCCGGCCAAGCCTCTCACCAACGCCCTGTCGACACCCAACGAAGGAAAAGCCACCCTTGGCCACCATGCAGAAAGCCGAAAGAACAGAAAATATGACCAATCGCAGCGAACGCCCAAAGAAAGGCCAACAGACGTTAATCGCCCCTATTTTCTACCGAGAAAGGCCATTTCACGGCAAAACTCATTCAACAAATCACACACTTCCTTTGATTTTTTCACACGCAGCGGGCGTTGTAAATATTTGTTCAAGGCTGTTTCGTCGGTCGCCAACGCCTCTGTTCGCCCCTTTTCGGCCACGCCTTTCTACATCTATTCACAAAAAACTCGTTTTTCGCCCTTCTTCTCGCGTCAGCTCGCCATATCCATTCATTATCGCAGGGTTGAAAAGAAAATTGCAGGCCTTGGTTTCGCAGAAGCAAGGCCTGTTGTGGCGGAAGCAAGCCTTGCCTGCGCGAAACCAAGGCCTGCATGCACCGAGGCAGGCCTGCAACGCTTGTACAGCAGACTGCCCACGTCCCGGCACGGCCATGCACACACAGAAACCACTCACGGCAAACAGAAAAATTCAAAAACAGCCAAACAGAACAATCGTAATCAAGGGACGGGCAACACGCTTCGCGCCCCACCTCCGCGGAGCAGGACGTTGCGGCAGGCTCCAAGAAAAACAAAACCCAAAGAAAATTACAAGTTTTTCAACGAAAGTTTGGCCACTATTCAATATCTAATTACATTTGCGGCAACTAACGCAAACATAACACGCCTATTATTAAAAAACACAACGCGCACTCCGGTGAAAAAAGCGTTAATTTTGCAAGAACCATAAGAGCAAGTAACATTTTAATGCTTACCTTTGCTCACGGCAAAGCTGCCTTGTGCAGCAGCCACTCACATAAACAATTAATTATCAAATAAATTTCAAATCTCAAACAACTAATCTTAATCAAAAATGGGAACTACAAACGCTAGCGCACCCAAAAGCGCACCCAAGAAGAACCAATCCAAAGGTTTCACCGGTATTAAGTCGGGCTTCTCCGTCATTATCGGTTGCTGCGTCATCGCAGTATTGATTTATCTTTTCGTGTTCGGCCATCTCAGCCACTTCCAAGGCGGCGCCGACCAGTCGGTACAGTTCTCCGTGTTCTTGCCCGCTGACGTCACCCTCGACCCCGCCGACTTGATCGGAACGGTTTACAAGGGCGGCTTCGTCGTGCCTATCATCTGGACGCTGTTCTTCACGGTCATCGCATTGGCCATCGAACGTTTCTTCGCCATCCGCAACGCTTACGGCCGCAGCAGTATCACGGTGTTCGTAGCCGACATCAAGAAAGCCCT
Source organism: uncultured Alloprevotella sp. (assembly GCA_944322095.1). GTDB lineage: Bacteria > Bacteroidota > Bacteroidia > Bacteroidales > Bacteroidaceae > Alloprevotella. The sequence goes on along the minus strand of CALUNU010000008.1, from coordinate 47,909 downwards.
TGCCGCCAACGATATGGCCAAGGCTGAAGCCCTCTGCGACAAGCAGCGCGGTTCGGTAGCCAGCGTCGTAAGAGCTACGTTGAAGAAATATCAGGAAGTGGAGAAGGACGACTCGCTCACCAAGGAGCAGAAAATCCTAGCCATCCAGAAAGAGCTGGAAGAGGCCACTGCCCTCGAAATGCCCATGATGCAGGAAAACCTTCCCATCGTCGGTACGATCATCACGCTGGGTACGTTGATGGGTCTGCTCGGTACGGTGTTGGGTATGATCCGTTCGTTCGGTGCCATGGCCTCCGGTGAAGGCGGTGCCGACTCGTCTGCCCTCTCTACCGGTATCTCCGAAGCCCTTGTGAACACGGCTTCCGGTATCGCCACGGGTGCTCTCGCTGTAATCACGTACAACTACTACACCAACAAAATCGACCGTTTGACCTTCTGCCTTGACGAAGTAGGCTTCTCCATCGTTCAGACTTTCTCGGCCACGCACTAAAACATAAACAAGGTATCAAAACATGGGACGTTTTAAAATTAAAAAACAAGATACGTTCATAGACATGACGCCTATGAGCGATGTCATGGTCCTGCTGCTTACCTTCTTTATGCTTACGGCAAACTTCGTGAAAGAAGAACCTGTAAAGGTCAATACCCCCGGCTCCGTTTCGGAGGTGAAAATCCCCGAATCGAATCTGCTCACCATCTTCGTCGAGAAAGGCGGAAAGGTATTCATGACAATGGATAGTCCCGAAGCCATGACAAAGCTTGGCAAACAGATGAACACTAACGGTGAACTCAACCTGAACGACCAGCAAATGCAAAGCTTTGCCGAGGTCCCCACGTTCGGTACGCCTATCAATGTCGTTTCGCAATGGCTTTCCTTGGACAACTCCGAAAGGAACAAGTACCTGACGAGCGGCGTGAACGAAGGCATCCCTTGCGACAGCACCAACAACGAGTTGACCGTATGGGTAAAAGCAGCACGCACCGCGTGTGGTGAGAACATGCGTATTGCCATCAAGGCAGACAAAGAAACGCCATACAAAGTAATAAAAAGAGTAATGGACTCCTTGCGCTCCATCGACGAGAACAGATATAATCTGATCACGGCGTTGAAGACTGCCGAGGATTAATAAAAAAGAATGTTATGGCAAAGAAAGGTGGCAGTAAGCAAAAGAAAATGAATGCCCGCGTCGACTTTACGCCGATGGTGGACATGATCATGTTGCTCGTGACATTCTTCATGCTGTGTACGACGCTGATTAAACCGCAGACGATGGAAATCAGTATGCCCTCGGACAAGAACGACTTGAACGAGGATAATCAGAGCCAGATTGCAGCATCTAAGGCTATCACGATCCTTCTGGACGAGAATAACAAGATTTACTACTACACGGGTAAGCCCGACGAAGCCAAACTGGTGGAGACCTCCTATGGAAAAGATGGTATCCGCAATGCTTTGATGCACCTGAACGCAGCTGCGCAACAGCAGGTTCAGGCGCTTAAAAAGGAGTTTGAGACAAGACGCAGCTCCAACCCCACAGTAGACGCCAAAAATCAAGAAGAGTACAAGAAGCGTCTGGCCGACATTAAGAACGGCAAGAACACGCCCAACGTAATCATCAAGGCTACGGACAAGGCAACGTACAAGAACTTGATTGATGTTCTGGACGAGATGCAGATTTGCAGCATCGGTAAGTACGTGATCGACAACATCGCAGACGGTGACCTTGCGAAAATCAAGGACTACAAAGCCAACCCTGCGCAGCAATAAACATAAGTGAAGTAATTAAGATATGTCTAAAATAGATTTAGTATCACGCGAGTGGTGCGACCTCGTATTCGAAGGACGTAACAAAGATTACGGAGCTTATCGCATGCGTGCCAATTCAGGCCGCCGCCAGGCTTGGGCTTTGATATACGTGGTTATCGGCATTCTCGTCATCGGTGCTTTGGTAGCCCTCAGCATTGTTGTGAAGGACTCTGTACAGCAAGGCCAAGGCGACGAGTACACCGCTGCGCTCGAAATGAGTAAACTGAAAGAAGAAAAGAAACCTGAAGAGAAGAAGGAAGAGAAGATAGAGTTGAAATACGAAAAGCCTTTGGAAAAGGTGGCCGTAAAAGCCTCTATCCAGTTCACCGTTCCTAAGATTGTGGACGACGACCAGGTGCGCGAAGACCAGGAGATGAAGACGATGGACGAACTTATCAGCAGTAAGGCCGCCATCGGCTCTCAGACCTACAAAGGCGACGAGGGTGGTACCGTCAACATCGACGACTTGAAAGACAACCAGCAAGCCGGTGGTACAGCCACCCCCGAGGAAGAGCCCGACGTCTTCACCGTCGTTGAGCAACCGCCTACGTTCCCCGGCGGCGAGGCTGCGCTGCTCCGCTATGTTTCGGAGCACGTGAAATACCCCGCCATCGCTCAGGAGCAGGAAATCCAAGGAACGGTCGTTCTGCGCTTCGTGGTGCTGGAAGACGGCTCCATTGGCGACGTTATCATCCAGCGCGGTCTCGACCCCAGCTGCGACAAGGAAGCCGTGCGCGTAGTGAAATCGCTGCCGCGCTTCGTTCCGGGCAAGCAGCAGGGACGCCCCGTGAAGGTTTGGTTCACGCTTCCCATCCGCTTCATCATTCAGTAATTCGCAGACATGTGACATGAAAACACTTTGGCTATTCGTAGCCGCTGTGTGCATTACCCTCACCACCTCGTGTGGCAATCATCGGAAGTCGGCAGATTGGCTGACTTCCGATGATGTGCATATAGCGGTAGATGAAACGTTCCGCCCCATCATGGAGGAGGAAATGGAAGTTTTTGCCCTCGAACACCCCGAGGCAAGCATGAAACCTGTGTTTTGTAGCGAAAACGAGGCCCTGCGCCTCCTGCTTTGCGACAGTTTGCGCTCTTGCATCGTAACACGCCAGCTCACCGACGCCGAAATCAAAACCATCCGCAGCCACACGCTTGAACCCCGGCAGTCGCTCATCGCCACCGATGCCTTTGCACTCATCGTCAACAAAGAAAACCACGACACGCTCATCACGCTGGATGAGATAAAAGGCATTGTCACCGGGAAAATCACGAAATGGGAAGAGCTGAAATTTGCAAAGAAACGCGGTACGCTCAACCTGGTATTCGACAACGAGGGATCGAGCACCGTCCGCTACATGACCGACTCGCTCTGCGGCGGCAAGAAGTTGAGCGGCAACCTCTTTGCCCAGGGTTCCAACGACTCGGTCATAGCCCTTGTGAAGCGCAACCCCGACATCATAGGCGTGGTCGGGGCCAATTGGCTGAAATCGCGCAAAGACAGCGCCCTGTCATCGTTCAAGAATTTGGACGTCAACGTCATGTGGGTGAGCCGATATGCCGACGATGCGCGGCGGGAATTCTTCCGGCCCTATCAATATAACATTGCTACGGCCGAATACCCCCTGTTACGCTCTGTATACGTCATCTGCACCGACCCCCGCTCACAATCGCTCGAACGCGTGTTCTACTTTTTCCTGAAAGGTCAGAAAGGGCAGCTCATCATCTGCAACTACTCGCAAATGCTCCCCATCACACCTGTTCAAATAAAGGCCGTCAGCATCAACGACTGACCCTGCCCGACACGACATCCGAAAACCACAGAAGCTGCGGCCCGCACATTATATATTGCGGGCCGCCTTTATTATATTTGCAGCCGGCGCAAAGGCAACCCCATACGGCGAACGCCAGGAAAGATGTTAAAAGGTTACGCCAAGAGCGCTGTTTCACAACGCGCCACACACTTTTAGCGTTTCTTTTCGCGCCGCATAACTGAAATATTACTACATTTGTAGCCGTAAAAGCCGTATTAATACACCCGGCTGGCAGCTTTAAAAGCTTCTACCCCACGCATATCACAATTAATAAATAAAAGATGAAGAAAAAACTCTTATTCAGCCTCGCGCTTTGCGCCTCCCTCCTGATGGGCGCCACGCAGGCAAAGGCGCAAAGCAAGCTTGACGTCCCTCCTTTGGACGCTGAACTGACGGAACTGGCCGATGAAGTCATCGCCCAGCAGATTTCCGACCCCGATGCCGCCAACAAATCGTTCACCAAGCTCTTCCGCAAGATGCGCAACAACAAGGAAGAGCTCGTCAGCGCCGGTAAATATTTTCTTTCCAAGAAAGTATATCCCTGTGCCAAGTTCTGCGCCGACGGAGCCTACAAGCTCGACGCCCAATACCTTCCCGCACTGATGCTCGGCGGCGAAGTCTACATGACCTTCAAGGATTACGGAACGGCCGGCCAGCGCTTCGACGAAGCCCTGCTCGTCGACTCCACTCTTACCGAGGCCCTCGAACTGAAAGCCTTCGTTTATAAAAACGTTAACCCCCACGTGGCCATCGAGGCCTTGGAGCGCATCAAGCGCCTCGACCCCAACAATTTCGAGGCCGACAAGGATCTGGGCGACATCGCCTACAACATGGGAGACTACAAGAAAGCCGTGAAGCACTACGACCCGTACTACAAAGGTACGCCCGTCGACTCACTCAACGAGCGCTCGCTGGAAAACTACATGAACTCGCTCTACGCCACGAGCAGCTTTGTCAAGGCCCTCGGCGTATTGAAAGTCATCGAGCCGCGCTACCCCAACAACCTCGTCTTCAAGCGCATGAACTTCATCTGCAACTACGAAAACTACGACCTGCCTGCCACCGAAGCAGCCTTGAGCTACATCCGCGACAAGCAGTTTGCCGACTCCCTCTACCTCTATCTCGACTACGCCTACGCCTCCAAGTATATGAAGGAGAAGAACGACACGGCCAATGCCATCCTTTATATGGAGAAAGCCGTGGCCGTCGACAGCAGCCGCACCAGCGCCTATAAAGACCTGTCGAGCATGTACCAGATGGGCCGCGACTACGACAAGGCCATCGGCGCCTACACGACCTACCTCGCCAAGCTCGGCGAAAAGGCCCAGCCCACCGACCTCTTCCAGCTCGGCGTGCTCAACTTCTACGCTTCGCAAAACGCCACGGGCGATGCCAAGACGGCCTATGTGGCAGCCGGCGACACCGTCTTCGCACGCGTCGCCACCGAGGTGCCCGACAGCTATCTCGGTCCGCAGTGGCGCGCACGCATCAACAACATCGACGACAAGACGCCCCTCGACAACGTACGCGCCTTCTACGTCGAAGCGCTCAACCGCATCGGCGACAACGAGAAAGCCAAGTCGGCCAAGCTCGAAAGCCTGCAATACCTCGCCTGGTATGCCTTGCAGAAAGACCAGAACGACGACGCGCTGAAATACAGCGAGCAGATTTTGCAGATCGACCCCCAAAACACCATGGCCAGCCAGATCAAGTCGTTCCTCGAACGCTTCAGCGGGCAGCAATAAGCCCCGCTCCACATCCCACAAGCCGCCGCACACCCGTCGTGCGGCGGCTTTTTTATGGCCATGAGCCATTTCCGCGTCGAAAAAAACCTTTAAAAGGCGCCATAAAGCCATGAAAACCGTAACTTTGCCGCATAAAACATCATTGAGACGCAAAGTCTTTACAAAAACATCCGTTTAATCATCACTAATACCCTAATCAAAAGTATGAAAAAGCTGAACAGCATGCTGGCCTGTGCGCTCACAGCGCTGCTGGCCTTGGGCGGTCTGCAAGGACAGGCCCAGTCGCTCTCCCCGTCCACCAAGTGGCACTGGGACAAAGGAACCATCGTAGTCGACACGCCCACGCGTCCCGCCGGGCAGGAGCACGTGCTCGGTCTGACGGCCCCCAAACTCGAAGCCGTGCGCGTGGCCTTTGTGGGCCTTGGCATGCGTGGCCCCGGAGCCGTCGAGCGTTTCACCTACATCCCCGGCGTGCAGATTGTAGCCCTCTGCGACTATGAGGAAGCCCGCGCCGAAGCCTGCCAGAAGTTCCTGCGCAAGGCAGGCCTTCCGCCCGCCGACATCTACTCCGGCGCCAAGGGATACGAAGAGCTCTGCAAGCGCGACGACATCGACCTCGTTTACGTGGCCACCGACTGGGACCACCATTTCCCCGTGGCCAAGTGTGCCCTTGAAAACGGCAAGCACACGGCCATTGAGGTGCCTTCGGCCATGAACCTCGAGCAGTGCTGGGAACTCATCAACCTGAGCGAGAAAACCCGCAAGCACTGCATGATTCTCGAAAACTGCTGCTACGACTGGTTCGAGATGAACACGCTCAACATGGCCCAGCACGGCGTTTTCGGCGAAATCATACGCGCCCAGGGCGCCTACATCCACAACCTCGACGACTTCTGGCCCTACTATTGGAAGAACGGTAAGGACGACAAGCTCGGCTGGCGCCTGCGCTACAACATGGAAAACCGCGGCGACGTCTATGCCACCCACGGTCTCGGCCCCGTTGCCCAGGCGCTCAACATCCACCGCGGCGACCGCATGACCACCCTCGTCGCCATGGATACCAAGAGCGTACACGGCAAGGAACTCGTGAAGCGCGCCACCGGCGAAGACCGCGACTTCCGCAACGGCGACCACACCACCACCCTCATCCGCACCGAGAACGGCAAGGTCATCGAGATCCAGCACAACGTGATGAACCCGCAGCCCTACAACCGCCTCTACCAGCTCACGGGCACCAAGGGCTTTGCCAACAAATATCCCGTCGAGGGCTATGCCGTCGACGCCAGCCAGCTGAAAGCCACCGGCCACCAGCCCCAGGTCGACAACCTCAGCGCCCACGGCTTCATGCCCGAGGCTGAAAAGAAAGCACTCGAAGCCCAGTATCAGCACCCCATCCTGAAAAAGTATGGCGAAATGGCCAAGGAAGTGGGCGGCCACGGCGGCATGGACTTCATCATGGACGCCCGCCTCGTCTACTGCCTGCAAAACGGTCTGCCCCTCGACATGGACGTTTACGACCTGGCCGAGTGGTGCAGCCTGGCCGAGCTCGGCTCGCTCTCGATGGACAACGGCTGCGCTCCCGTGGCCTTCCCCGACTTCACCCGCGGCCACTGGAACGACGTCAAGGGCTACAAGCACGCCTTTGCCTCGCCCGAGGACGAAGCTGCTGCCGAAGCCAAGGCCAAAGCCTTCACCGAAAAGCTGAAGAAAGGCGCCGAAAAGGCCTGGAAGAAGTACGACAAGAAGAAAGCCAAGGCTGCCAAGAAATAACAGCCGGCCCGGCTCCCTCATCGAGCGGGCATCCTGTCCTCCCCCGTGGCGGACGGATGCCCGCTTTTCTTGGGCCCGCCCGCCGGCACCGGCCCGTCCACGTCTCACCCCTCCCCCCAAAACACCCTCACCATCCATGCACCGATATGTCAAGGGCACCCTTCTCGGCCTGCTGGCCGCCGTGTGCTACGGCTTCATCCCCACGTTTACAGTCCCCGTGCGCAGCGCCGGCCTGCCCGACCCCTCCATCCTTTTCTACCGCTTCGCCACGGCCGCCCTGCTCCTGGGCCTCGTCATGCTCCTGCTGCGCAAGAGCTTCCGCGTGACGCGCGGCGAACTCGTCTCGCTTCTCTACGTGGCCTTCATCTCCGACGGCTCGGCCCTTTTCCTGCTCGACGGCTACAACTACATGACGACGGGCGTGGCCACGACCATCCATTTCATGTACCCCGTCGTCACGGCGCTCCTCATGATTGTCTTCTACCACGAAGCCCGCAAGCTCAGCACCCTCCTGGCCGCCCTCATGGCTGCCGTGGGCGTGGGCGTGCTCTCGTGGCAGCCCGACGGCGCCCACGCCGGGCTGCGCGGCGTCGTCATCGTGCTCATCTCGGCCGTGTGCTACGCGCTCTACATCATCCGCGTCAACCGCTCGCGCCTGCGCGGCATGGACTCGCTGCGCCTCACGTTCTACGTCATGGCTCTCGGCGCCCTCATCTTCGCCGCCGAAGCCCTGCGCCAGAACCGCCTGTGCCCCGTCCCCACGGCCGACGCCGCCCTCAACCTCTTCCTGCTGGCCCTCGTCTGCACGGTTGTCACCAATCTGGCCGTCGTCGGTGCCGTCAAGCGCATCGGCTCCACCATGACGGCCGTGCTCGGCGCGCTCGAACCCCTCACGGCCGTGGCCTTGGGCTGCCTGCTGCTGGGCGAGCCCCTCACGCTCAACGTCCTGCTCGGCGTGCTGCTCATCATCCCCGCCGTGGTCATCATCATCTTCACGCGCGGCCGCCGCACCTCGTCCGAGGCCGCCCCCGCCAACGGCGCTCCCCCGGCCCCATCGGGCGAAAACGCACCTCCTTCGCCCCGCAAATAACGTTTTTTCAACAAAACGTTTGTCCGTCTTGCACAGAGTTTGTACTTTTGTGCCGCAATCCAAATTCAAAACATCTCATGACGCACAATTTACTACAAGGGAAGCGCGGCATCATCTTCGGCGCTCTCAACGAACAGTCCATTGCTTGGAAAGTGGCCGTCAAGGCCGTTGAAGAAGGGGCCGTCATCACCCTGAGCAACACGCCCATGGCCCTGCGCATGGGCCAGCTCGACGAGCTCGGCCGCCAGCTCAACGCCCCCATCATCCCTGCCGACGCCACCAGCGTCGACGATCTCGAACGCGTCTTCACCGAGTCGATGGAAAAGCTCGGCGGCCCCGTCGACTTCCTGCTCCACTCCATCGGCATGAGCCCCAACGTGCGCAAGCGCCGCACCTACGACAACCTCGACTACGGCATGCTCTCCAAAACGCTCGACATCTCGGCCGTCTCGTTCCACAAGATGTTGCAGGTGGCCAAGCGCCTTGGCGCCATTGCCGACTACGGCAGCGTCGTGGCCCTCACCTACGTGGCTGCCCAGCGCACCTTCTTCGGCTATAACGACATGGCCGACGCCAAGAGCCTGCTCGAAAGCATCGCCCGCAGCTTTGGCTACATCTATGGCCGAGAGCACCACGTGCGCATCAACACCATTTCGCAGTCGCCCACGCCCACGACGGCCGGCAACGGCATCAAGGAGATGGAACACCTCATGGACTTTGCCAACAAGATGAGCCCCCTGGGCAACGCCACAGCCGACGAGTGTGCCGACTATTGCGTCGTGATGTTCTCCGACCTCACGCGCAAGGTCACCATGCAGAACCTTTTCCACGACGGCGGCTTCTCGAGCATGGGCATGAGCCTGCGCGCCATGAACCAGTACAGCAAAGACATGAAGCCCTACGAGGACGAGAACGGAAACATCATCTACGGATAACCCCACGCGCCGTCCAGCGCCACAGCCCTCCCACCCATGTGCCGACGCTGCCCACCCGGCAGACGCCGGCACATGGTGCATCAAGGGGGCGCCCGTCGCGACGGCTCGCCAAAACCATTGCCTTATGTCATTCCTCAACAAGCTTTTCGGTGGGCCCGAGCCCACACCCGAAGAAAAAGAGCAGCGCCAGCGCCTGCGCCGCTTCGAAACGCTGCGCGACGAAGGCCTGCGTGCCCGCCGGGCCGGCGCCCTGCCCCATGCCGCCGCCTGCCTCGAAGAGGCCCTGCGCCTCAACGACGACCTCGCCACCGCCGGCCATCTGGCCGAGGTGCACCTGCTCCAAGGCGACGACGCCGGCGCCCTGCCCCTGCTGCGGCGCCTGGCCGCGGCCGAGCCCGACAACGTCGAGGTGGCCCTGCTGCTCTCGCAGAGCCTCACGCGCACCGGCGCCCCCGACGAGGCGCTCAGCGTGGCCAACGCCCTCGTGGCCGCCCACCCCGACGAGGTACGCACCCGCTACGTGCTGGCCCTGGCCGAACGCGCCGCGGGCAACCTCTTCGGCGCCATCGCCGCCCTCACGCAGGCCCTGGCCGCCCGCCCCGACTATGCCACCGCCCGCCGCCTGCGCGCCGAAATCCTGCTCGACATGGGCCAGGGCCGCGAGGCGCTGGCCGACACGCAGACGCTCACCGCCGACGCTCCCGACGACGAAACGTGCCTCCTGCTCCATGCCCGCGCCCTGGCTGCCGCCGGAAGCACCTACGACGCCCTGACCACCGCCGAACGCCTCCGCGCGCTCAACCCCTTCCACCGCGAAGCCGTCCTGCTGCTGGGCAGTCTCTACGACGCCGCCCACCGCCACGAACTGGCCCTCGCGCTCTACGACGAGGCCATCGGCCTCATGCCCGACTTTGCCGAGGCCTACGAGCGACGCGGGCGCCTCAAAATGCAGCTCCACGACGCCGCCGGCGCGGCCGACGACCTCAAGCAGGCCCTCGCCCTCAGCCCCGAAGCCGCAGGCCGCATCGACGGGACGTTCTCTAACAATTGACAATTGACAATGGACAATTGAAAATTAAGAATTGACAATTGAGAATGAAGGTAGGGAAAAGCAGCACAATGTCCGCCACGTAGAGACGCGATTCATCGCGTCTCACCCGCTCGGGGCAACAGCCCCGCCACTACATTCACCTTCAACCATCCTTTCCCCATTTTCAATTGTCAATTATCAATTGTCCATTGAAAAGCCCCCATTGTCCATTGTCAATTGACAAAGTCGGATTTTTTTAACACGCACAGCACCGCCCATTTTGACCGTCGCCGCGACGGACAGATATGGGCGATTTTTGTATACTCTTGATTTTGTGCGCCTTACGTCCAAAGGCTCCTCAAAAGGCCGCCAAAAAGCCCCATTTTGGGCCCATTTTTCGAAAAAATCAAGGCCTTCGTTCGTCCGAAACATCCCATCGATCTCAAAATCCATCCCATGGATCGCCATTTCCATGGGATGTTTCCGTCAGACGGTCCCATTTTTGCCTCGAAAAGCTCCCTGTCCGCTCTAAAACGCCCGCCGACAGATGTCGCAATTTTTTGGAAAATTGAGGCTCCCTCCCAACGAAGCGGAAGCCATTTCCGCGCCAAACGCTCCCCCGGACGGTGCCGCAGCGTCGCCCGGCCGTCCACGCCTGCCGCCGGGCGGCCGGGCCCGCATCACCGCGCGCCCCGGGCCCTCTCCCCCGCCACAAGCCACAGAAAGCACCCATTTTTCGGCCAAAAACGCCCTGCGTTTTGCCATCTCCGTCTTGCAAAATCGTACAAAAAAACAGTTTTTCTTGCAAAAACCGACGAGTAAGCCCAGAAAAGGCCGAAATAATCCATATTTACTGGCTCACCGTAACTTTCTTTTTCTACATTTGCAAATGAAACACCACGGCGAAAAGGCGAAACAAACGCGTTTCACACAGCCTCGCCTGCACCTTACATCTAATGTCACTGCGAATGACACACGACAACCTCTTCCAAGTTTACTTGGCCGCCCTCGGCGTTCCCCACACCCGGGCGTTCACCCGCGAGGCCTTCGAAAGCCATCCCTACAAGTACACCCTGTTCGGCATCCGCCGGCTGCTGGCGTCCTACGGCGTGCCCTCCGACGCCCTCCGTCTCGACGACAAGGCTGCCCTCAGCCGCCTGCCCGTCCCCTTCATGGCTCAGGTGGAGGACGACCTCGCCGTAGTGCACTCCGTCGACGATGCAACCGTCGTCATCGAACGCGCCGACGGCCGCCACACGCTCAGCCGCGAGGCGTTCGTGTCTGCGTGGTCGGGCGTCGTGCTCACGGCCCGTCCCGACGCCCGCAGCGGCGAGCCGGGCTACGCCCTCCACCGCCGCGAGGAACGCATTCGCCGGGCCGAACGCATGGGGCTGGCGCTGTGCCTGCTCGTGTGCTGTGCGGGCGGTTTCCTGCCTGCGGCGCAGTTGCCGCCGGCATCGCTTGCCCTGCGGGCGGGCGTCGTGGCTCTCTCGGCCATCGGGCTGGCGCTGTCGTGGCTGTTGCTGCTCCGACAGCTGCACGTAAGCAACGGCGTGGCCGACCGCATCTGCCGCCTCACGGGCAGCGACGGGTGCAACGCCGTGGCCCGCACGGCCGGTGCCCGCCTCTTCGGCCGCTACGGATGGAGCGAAGTGGGTCTGGCCTATTTCAGCGTCAGCGCCGCCGTCGCCCTGTTCTGTCCCTCGCAGCTCTTCTGGACGGCCGTCACGGCGGCCGCCTCGCTGCCCTACACGCTGTGGAGCATTGGCTATCAGCGCCTCCGCGCCCGCCGCTGGTGCGGCCTCTGCCTGGCGGTCATGGCCGTCCTGTGGCTGCTCTTTGCCCTGCACGCTGTCATGGGCTCGTTTGCCCTGCCTTTCCCGGGTTGGGCCGGCCTGGCGTTGCTGCTCGCCGCCTGCGGGGCAGCCGGCCTGGCCGTCCACCTTCTGACCGATCTTTACGACCGGGCCCGCGAGGCTTCGAAATGGAAGTGGGCCCACGCTGCGCTGAAACGCCGCAAGGAGGTGTTCCTTGCGCTGCTCGCCCCGCGCCCGGCCGTCTCCGTGGCCGAAGCCTCCACCCTGTTCTTCGGCCCGGCCGGTGCCAGCCACACCGTCACCGTCTTCAGCAATCCCCACTGCAATCCCTGTGCCCGTCTGCACGCCGCTCTCCACGCTCTGCCCGAAGGCGGGGAGTGGAGGGTGCAGTACGTCCTGACGTCGTTCAACGACGAGCTGCTCGAAACCAACCGCCGCATCGTCGCCACCTATCTCCGCCGCGGCCCCGACGCCGCGTGGGAGCTCCTCGACCGCTGGTACGCCACGCACGACCCGGCCCTGCTCGACGGCATCGGCCCCGAAGAGAGCCATACGGCCGAGGTCGAAGCCGAGCTCGATCGCCACCGTGCGTGGAGCCTGGCCAACGGGCTCATGGCCACCCCCCACGTGCTGGTGGACGGCCGCCCGCTGCCGCCACCCTACCGGGGCGAAGACCTCGCCACCCTCGCCTGACGACCGCCCATCCACACCTTATATATATACTGAAACACTGACCGCATGAAAACACCCATTCCCGTCTTCGCCGTCAACCTGGCCTGCCGCACCGAACGGCGCCGCTCCATCGAGGAGCAGTTTGCCGGCCGCCCCGAGTTCCGTCTCACCGTCGTGCCCGGCATCGAACTGCCCAACGGCCCTTGGGCCCTGTGGCAAACGTTCTACGGCATCGTGCAGCGCGCCGCCCGGGCCGACCTGCCCTTCTTCATCTTCTGCGAGGACGACCACGTCTTCACGCCCGACTATTCGCCGCAGTTCCTCTTCGACCGCATCGCCGAGGCCGACGCCCTGCGGGCCGACATCCTTTCGGGCGGCATGGCCGTGACGCGCTGCCCCGTGCAGGTGAGCGACCACCTGTTCTGGGTGGCAGGCTTCAACGGCATGCAGTTCACCGTCGTGTTCCGCCGCTGCTACGCCCGCATCCTGGCTTCGAAGACCGACGAGGGCTACGTCACCGACATCCATCTGGGCAACCTCAGCCGCAGCCTCTTCGTCACCCACCCGCACATCAGCGAGCAGCGCGAGTTTGGCTATTCCGACGCCACCACCATCAACAACGAGGACGGCCGCGTCGAGGGTTTCTTCCGCCGGGCCCGCAACCTGCTGCAAAAGCTCTCACAGATACGCACGTTCTATGCCGCCACCTCGGCAGCCACCATCGAGGCCATCCGCCAAACCGACGTGTCGGGCATGTTTCTGCCCGCCTACGTCGTCAACCTGCCCGAGCGCACCGACCGCCGTGCCCACATCCTGCGGCAGTTCGAGGGCCGCAACGAGTTCGACCTCCACATCGTCGAAGCCTGCCGCCACGAGTACGGCGCCGTGGGCCTCTGGCAGAGCATCTGCAAAATCATCGAAAAGGCCGAGCATGACGGCGAGGACGCCGTGCTTATCGTCGAAGACGACCACGTTTTTACCCCCGCCTACGAGCGCAACCGCTTTCTGCGCCAGGTGTTGCTGGCCGGCGCCATGGGTGCCGAGCTCCTTTCGGGCGGCATCGGTGGCTTCCGCAATCTGGTGCCCCTGCCCGGCGGTCTTTTCTGGGACGACTGGTTCTGGTGCACGCAGTTCATCGTCGTCTACCGCAAAGCTTTCCGCACCATCCTCAACGCCCGCTTCGGCGTGCGCGACGTGGCCGACGAAAAACTCTCGGCCCTGCTCACAGCCAAGATGGTCACGGTGCCCTACGTATCACGCCAGGCGGACTTCGGTTATTCCGACGTGACCGAGGGCAACAACACACAGGCCCGCATCCTGCGCCACTTCGAGGAGAGCACCCACCGCGCCGGCCACTACCTCTATGCCATCGGCCGCTATCTTTCGGGCCACGCCATTGAAGAGGAACCCGTCGACCGCCTGACGCCCTACCTGTCGCAACCCGGCCCGCACGCCCTGCAACTGGGCTGCGGCCACCACCTGCTGCCCGGCTGGCTCAACACCGACGTAGAGCCCACCTACGGCGCAGCGTTTCTCGACGCCACGCAACGCTTTCCCCTGCCCGACGGCAGTTTCCGGTACGTTTTCTTCGAACACCTCATCGAGTTTCTCCCCTACCGCCTCGGCCAGAAGCTGCTCGGCGAATGCTTCCGCGTGCTCCGCCCCGGCGGCGTGCTGCGCCTCACGGTGTGCTCCGTCGAGCGCCTCGTGCAGCTCTACACCCGCCCCGACGACGAGGCCGTCCGCCGCTACGCCCGCTGGAACGCCGCCTACTATTCACCCAAGACGGCCCAAGCCCTCGCCAATGCCGACGGCTGCCCGCCCCCGGCCCTCGTGCTCAACAACTTCATGCGCCAGGCCGAAAAGGAGGTGCTCTACGACTTCGCCCTGCTGCGCGACCAGCTCACGGCCGCCGGCTTCCGCGCCGTCACGCTCTGCCCCGTCGGCGAAAGCCGCCACCCCACCCTGCGCGGCGTGGAGCACCGCCCACCCTACGTCGCCCCCGAAGCCCTCTCTTTCGAGAACATCAGCATAGAGGCCGAAAAGCCTTTATAAAATCAACATTTATTAATTTTTAAATCTTTATTATTATGACAAAGATTCGTATCTCCCCGTCATTGACGGGAACTCCGCTTACGGAGCAGGAACTGAAAAGCATTATCGGTGGAAGAATGGGCTTCACCCGAAACTGTTCCTGTCAACTTTACAAAAAAAATGGTGAACCTCTCGATGAAAAAACTTTAGCAGTAAAAGACGAGAGCCAATGCTCCGAGAAATGTGGGAGCTTATGCAATGATAATTCAGAATGCTATAGATCCACCTATTACTATACTGTGACTAATGCTTAATTGACCTCTCATCTGTACCGGTCGGAGAGACAAACCTCTTCGACCGGTATCTCCTTTTCCTACGCGCATTCACCTAACCACATTTAAGCACCATGAAAAAGCTCTTTCAGCTCCTTCTCTTTCTCGGATGTCTCCTCTACCCGTTCTCGCCGGCCCTCGGACAAAAATCTGACAGTGTCAACCTGCACGGCATGATCGTTTATGATGGCTTCACTGAGGAAACCCTGGATAAGGCCCGTGTTTCTGTTTTCGAAGCCGACAGCGTGACGGTGCTGGCTGATTCCCTGGAAGGAATTTGGAGCGAATCCATGTCGAACGGCGTGAAGAGACGTTACTTCACCGGCTTCGAAGGATATCTCCCCCTCCGCAAAGTCTACGTGTTTCAGGTCACCCATCCGGGATATGCCCCGCAGGTGCTACGCATTGAGGTGCCGCAGAAGCGGTTCGGCCAACCCATTGTCAAATGGGAACTGCCCAACGTTTACCTCTGGCACCAAATGAACTACGACTTGGGCGAGGCCACCGTAAAGGGCACGCAAATCAAGATGGTGATGCGCGGCGATACACTCGTCTACAACGCAGCGGCTTTCCAACTGGCCGAGGGCTCCATGCTCGATAACCTCGTGCGCGCCCTGCCCGGCGTCAAGCTGGAAGACGGCGGGCGTATCACCGTGAATGGAGAATATGTCAGTTCGCTACTCATCAACGGACGCGACTTTTTCAAGGGCGACCCGCAGATAGCCCTGGCCAACCTGCCTGCCTACACCGTCAACAAGATAAAAGTCTACAAGAAAGCGCCGCGCGGACGCGAGAACGAGGAGCGCAGCGAGGCCGAGCGGAAGAACGACCCGCTCGTGATGGACGTCAACCTGAAGCGCGAATATGCCCAAGGCTGGATTGTCAACGTGGAGGCAGGCGGCGGCTCGCGCCTGGGCGACGGCTTCGACCCCGTATGGATGGGCCGCCTCTTCGCCCTGCGCTATACCAACCATTCGTCGCTGGGCATCTACGGCAACATCAACAACATGGACGACTATCAGGCCCCGGGCTCCAAGGGCGAATGGAGGCGCACCGAACCGGGGCAGGGACGGCGCACCACCAAGATGGGCGGCATCGACTTCTCCGTGGACGGGAAGAATACTGACTACAGATTTAACACCACCCTGCAAGCCATGCGGCAAGACATCACGAACGAACAGCGCACCTCGGCCGAGGACTATCTGCCCGCCTCCCCGTCCGTGTTCCGCAGCAGCCGCTCCACTTCACGAACGGGAACGACACATATAAACTGGTCGGGCCGCTTGGCTACCGGGGATTTCCCCTCTAAAAAACACGATTGGGGCTATTTCGAATTCTCTCCCTCGGCCTACTACACCCATTCCACTGCTGACGACCGAACCGTCTCGGCACAATGGCAGGAAAGCCTGAACGCTCAAACTTACAGCTCTGCTGCCGATACGCTCTACGACCGCCTGCTGCGTTCCACCACGAAACGCACCGACTGGGGAGGACGCTTGAGGCTTGAATACTTTACCGGGTTTCCCTGGCTGGGCGGCTTTATGTTCTTCTTTGATGCATCCACGTCGTACAACCGACGGAAACACACCTCGCTGACAGGCGACTTATTGCAATACGCCGTTCCCTCGGAAAGAGATCTGTCGCAACAACGCTTTGAGACGGCTCCCGAGATGGACTACGACTACAACATTCATGCGAATTTAAGTAAGAGCATCAGAATTCACAGGTATAAGATGTATTCTTGGTTCGACATCGATTACAGCTACAAGCAAGCGTTCCGTTCCGGCCACCGCGACCTGAGCGAAAACGACAATTGGCAAGGCGACGGCCTGCCGCCCTCGGCCGAAGCGCCCGAGGAATGGGCCGTCGACCAGGCCAACAGCTTCCACACCACACGCATGGAACGTAATCACAACTTAAGAACTTCAGCGAGCAGGCTACCACTCGGCCCGCTCAGGCTCAATCTGGTCGTCGACATGAACTTCACCGACCGCCACATCCACGACCTGCGCGGCGGGGCCGACCGCACCTACGCCCGCAAAAGCTTTACGTGGGAGCCCAACATAGAGCTGAAATGGTGGAACGATACGCTCGACACAGGCATCAGCTACCAACACCGGCAGGCCCTGCCCGACATCTTCTACCTCCTCGACGTGCGCGACGACAGCGACCCGCTCTACGTCAGCCTCGGAAACGCCCACCTGCGCAAGGCACAGATACACAGTGCGAGCGCTTTCTTCAAATACAAGACGCAGGAGCACCAACGCCTGCTCAACGTCAACGCCCGCTACAACAAGAGCGACCGCCTTGTGGCCCTGGCACGCTTCTACGACCTCGCCACAGGCGTCACCACCACGCGACCCGAAAACATCGACGGCAATTGGGACGCATCGCTCTCCATAGCCTACACACAAGGCTTGGGAAAAGACGACCGCTGGACGCTGCAAGGCGAAGCCAAAGGCACGTTCCTCCACAGCGTCGACTTTGCCACCGACAACCCCACGGCCACGCTGCCCGACCGCGTCGCCGTGGACAACCTCTCCATCGACGCCATGCTGCGCGCCGACTACCGCTTCGAAAAATGGACGGCAGGTGCAAAAACCACCGTGAAGCACACGCGCCTCACGGGCGGAGGCCCCGCGTTCACGCCCTTCCACTACACCGACGCCGCCATGGGGCTCACCCTCACCGCTCCCCTGCCCGGCGGCATTGACCTCGAAACGGACCTCATGGCCTACCTGCGCCGCGGATACACCGACGCTTCGATGAACACCACCGACTGGGTGTGGAACGCATCGCTCGCCAAGGCTTTCGGCAAGCGCAAGCAGTGGCTCCTGCGTGCCGTGGGCTTCGACATCCTGCAGCAACTCAGCAACATCCGACGCACCGTCAACGCACAGGGGCGCACCGAGACGTGGTACAACACCACCCCCGCCTACGCCTCCCTGCACCTCACGTACCGATTCGACATGAAACCCAAGAAGCGGCCGGGGAAGAAATAAAGCCACACATATTATAAAAGAAAACATGAGGTTCACTCACTATCCCCAATACAACATCATGGACTGTGGCCCGGCGTGTCTGCGCATGGTGGCCAAGCACTATGGACGCCACTACACGCTGCAAACGCTGCGCGACCGTTCGTTCATCACCCGCGAGGGTGTTTCGATGCTGGGGCTGAGCGATGCCGCCGAAAGCATCGGTTTCCGCACGTTGGGCGTGAAAGCCTCGCTCCGCCAGCTCACAAAGGAAAAACCCCTACCCTGCATTCTCCATTGGAACCAGAACCATTTCGTTGTGTGCTACCGCATCCGACGAAAACGAAACGGTCAACACGTCTTTTACATAGCCGACCCGGCCGCTCGCTGCGTGAGATACGACCAAGAGGCGTTTGCAAAATGCTGGCTGAGCACGAAAGCCGGGGGAGAAGAGTGTGGCACCGCCCTTCTGCTGCAACCGGGGCCCGACTTTTCCAGCATCGACGACGAACCCGAGCGCAACACGCGGCGCGACCTGCTCTTTTTCGCCCGCTACATCCTGCCCTACAAAGGTGCCATCCTGCAATTGGGCTGGGGCATGCTGTTGGGCAGCCTCCTGCAAATGGCATTTCCGTTGCTCACGCAGATGCTTGTGGACGTGGGTGTGAAGGACAGCAACCTCGGTCTGGTCACGCTCGTACTCATCGCCCAGTTGTCGCTCTTCGTGGCGCAACTGGCCATCAGCTTTCTCCGCAGTTGGATACTGCTGCACATCAATGCCCGCATCAACATCGCGCTCATATCTGACTTTCTGATGAAACTGATGAAGCTGCCGCTCCATTTCTTCGACACTAAGATGACGGGCGACATCATGCAACGCATCGGCGACCACGACCGCATCAAGTCGTTCCTGATGGGCAACTCCATCAACATCATATTCTCGTTTCTCAACTTCTTCCTCTTCGCTGCCATCCTGGCCTGGTACGACTGGCGCATTCTGGCCATCTTTCTGGCGGGCAACGCCCTGTACGTGCTATGGATTCTTTTCTTTATGAAGTTCCGCCGCGAGCTCGACATCAAGCGTTTCAACCAATCGGCAGGTGAGCAGAGCAAAATTATCCAACTGGTGCAGGGCATGCAGGAAATAAAGCTCAACAACTGCGAACGCCAGAAGCGCTGGGAGTGGGAACACATCCAAGTCAGGTTGTTCAAGATCAGCGTACGTTCCCTCAGCATCGGGCAGATACAGCAGGTGGGCTCTGTCTTCTTCACCCAGACCACCAACATCCTTGTCACATTCATTGCGGCGCAAGCCGTCATCTCTGGCGACATGACGCTCGGTATGATGATGGCCCTAACGTACATAATCGGCCAACTGTCGGCCCCCGTCAGCGAATTCATCGGCTTTGCCCAATCGTTTCAGGACGCTAAAATCAGCTTGGAGCGTCTGAACGAAATACACGACACGAAAGACGAAGAAGAGGGCATAGAAAATAAGCTCTCCCAGCTGCCGGAGAACCACACCATCACTGTTGAGGACGTCTCGTTCAGCTACAGCGGCGCCGAGCGCGACTATGCCCTCCACAACGTGTCGCTCACCATCCCCGAACACAAGGTGACAGCCATCGTAGGGGCCAGCGGGAGTGGCAAATCGACCCTCGTGAAACTATTGCTGGGCTTCTACGAGCCCGGGCATGGGAAGATCAAGGTAGGAGCCACGCCGCTGGCTGCCATCAACCCGCACCGCTGGCGACAGGCCACGGGCTCGGTCATGCAGGAGAGCTTCATCTTTTCCGACTCGATAGCCCGCAACATCGCCGTCAGCTCCGACGAAATAGACATGAAGCGCCTGCGCAGGGCCATCCGCATGGCCAACGTGGACGACTACGTCGACTCGCTCCCGTTGGGCCTGAGCACGAAAATAGGTATGGAGGGCTGCGGACTGAGCGCCGGGCAACGGCAACGCCTGCTCATCGCGCGGGCTCTGTACAAAGACCCCGACTTTATCTTCTTCGACGAGGCCACCAACTCGCTCGATGCCAACAACGAACGCACCGTCATGGAAAATCTGCACGAGGCCTGCCGGGGAAAAACGGTGCTCATCGTGGCCCACCGCCTCAGCACCGTAAAGGACGCTGACAACATCATCGTGCTGGACAAGGGACGAGTGGTCGAGCAAGGCACGCACCGACAGCTCACGGAGCAACGGGGCGTCTACTACACCTTAGTAAAGAACCAACTGGAACTGGGAACGTAATTTATGGAAACGAGCACAGAACATAAACTCGAAGAAGCGCCTCTGCGCAACGAAGAGGTGCAGGAAATCATGGGCCGTATGCCGCGTGGCATCGTCTGGTGGAACGTGGGCATCACGCTGGCCGTCGTTGTGCTGTTCCTGCTGGGCAGTCAAGTTTTCCACAGCCCTGCCAAAATGGAAATAGCCATCACCATCACGGCCTACCCCGAACCTGCCGCGCTTACTTCGCCCATGGACGGAACGCTAACGGCCTGCTTCGTAACAAACGGTGCCGACGTTCAAGCGGGACAAGCGATGGCCATCGTTGCAACCGACAGCGACAGCGCGCTGCTCAAAGCTCCTACAACAGGACGCTTCGAGGCAGAGCGTCTGTACCTTGGTCGGCACGTTTCCCGGGGCGACACCCTGCTCCACATCATTCCGTCTCGGACGTCCGCGCCCGTCTGCTATGGGTACGTTCCCGCCGCCATGGCGGCAGACGTGCAAGGTGGGCAGGAAGTTCGCCTGCGCATCACGGGCTACCCCGAAAGCGATTACGGTTTCATCCCCGGGGTGATCGCCCACGTGGCTTCGCTCCCCGGTGCAAACGGTGCGCACTACGTAGAAATCCAATTACCTGCCTCACTCACGACCAACAACGGAAAAGCCATACCTTTCTCCTACGGCATGAACGGGCAGGCTGAAATCATTACGGGGAAAGACGACACAATAAAGCTATTTCCATGATTTTCAATAAGCAGTGGATTCAAATTTCTCAAAAGAATGTCCTTTGATATTTGTAGGATCTCAAGACTTCTTCATATATTTGCGGATGAATCATTAACTTTAAACAGAAAATTAATATGAAAAAAGTTCAAATCAACCTTGTACTTATGGGCACACCTCTCACTGAGCAGGAATTGAAAAGCATTGTCGGCGGAAGTATGGCTCTTGTTAAATCCTGCACATGCTATTACACTGACAATAATGGAAATGAGACCAGTGAAGCCGTAGAAGCAGATGACGAAAATACTTGTTCGTCAAAATGCAAAAACAATTGCGATAGCGATGGGGCATGTGAAAAATATTCATACGCCTATTATGTAAGCAATCTTTAATTAAGAACTCTTCTAAGGTATCGGTTGAAGAAATCTATCATTTCTTCAACCGATACCAACACATAAAAGTTTGTGCGCCTCAAACCAAAACTATGAAAAACATATACTGTCTACTTTTTGTATTCCTGCTTTCCTTACCTCACGCCCACGCACAGAATGACACCATCAAGATTTATATAAAAAACGTTGCCGATGGTTTTTCGGAAGAGCCGCTGGACAAAGCAAACGTCACGGTATGCGAAGCCGACAGCCTCACGGTTCTTTCTTCCCTCCAACCAAGTTGGGGAGAAGGCAACGGTAAGAAGTTCTTCACTGGGTTCCTTAGCTGGGTTCCTTGGAGAAGTGTTTATGTCGTCCACATAAGTCACGAAGGTTTTTCCCCACAAACCCTGCGTGTTGAAGTACCCCAAAAACGATTGGGCACCAAAATAAAGAGTTGGCAACTGCCCAACGTCTACCTCTGGCACCAGATGAACTACGACTTGGGCGAGGCCACCGTAAAGGGCACGCAAATTAAGATGGTGATGCGCGGCGACACGCTCGTCTACAACGCCGCGGCCTTCCAGATGGCCGAGGGCTCCATGCTCGATAACCTTGTGCGCGCCCTGCCCGGCGTGAAGCTCGAAGACGGAGGGCGCATCACCGTGAACGGCGAGTACGTCAGTTCGCTACTCATCAACGGGCGCGACTTCTTCAAGGGCGACCCGCAGATAGCCCTCGCCAACCTGCCTGCCTACACCGTCAACAAGATAAAAGTCTACAAGAAAGCGCCGCGCGGCCGCGAAAACCAAGAGCGCAGCGAGGCCGAGCGACAGAAAGACCCACTCGTGATGGACATCAACCTGAAGCGCGAGTATGCCCAAGGCTGGATTGCCAACGTGGAGGCCGGCGGCGGCTCGCGCCTGGGCGACGGCTTCGACCCCGTATGGATGGGGCGCCTCTTCGCCCTGCGCTATACGAACCACTCCTCACTGGGCATCTATGCCAACATCAACAACATGGACGACTATCAGGCCCCGGGCTCCAAAGGCGAATGGAAACGCGCCGAACCCGGGCAGGGACGGCGCACCACCAAGATGGGCGGCATCGATTTCTCCGTGGACGGAAAGGAGACAGGCATCAGATTTAACACCACCCTGCAAGCCATGCGGCAAGACATCACGAACGAGCAGCGTACCTCGGCCGAGGACTATCTGCCCGCGGCTCCGTCCGTATTCCGCAGCAACCGCTCCACTTCGCGCACCGGGACGACCGACCTGAAATGGTCGGCAAGCACCTTCTTCCCCGACTTCCCTACGAAAAAAGCCAATTTAGGTTTCGTGTCGTTCTCCCCCTCCGCCTACTACACCCGCTCCACGGCCGACGCCTCCTCGCTGAGCTCCCAATGGCAGCACGCGACGCAACTGCCGGCCTACACCGCTACGCCCGACACCGTCTACGACCGCCTGCTCCGTTCCACCACAGAGCGAACGGCTTGGGGCGGACGGACTGATTTGAACTTCTATCTTTCTCTCCCATGGATACGCACCGACCTCAACATACTTACTTATGCCACCTTGAACAACAGGGAATACACCTCTCTCACGGGCGACCGCATCCGATACGCCGACCCGGGCACCAACGGCCTCTCGCAACTCCGCTCCGAGCGCGCGCCCGAGATGGACTACAACTACAACGTGCGCATGGCTCTCGAAAAACACACTTGGCTTCACGGGCGCACGGCAGCCACACAGTTTCTTTTGATGTATCAATACGACCAGACCTTCCGCTCCGGCCACCGCGACCTGAGCGAAAACGACAACTGGCAAGGCGACGGCCTGACGCCCTCGGCCGGAGCGCCCGAAGAGTGGGCCGTCGACCAGGCCAACAGCTTCCACACCACGCGGATGGAACGGCAGCACAACCTGCGGGCCAATATCTTCAACCTGCCCATCGAGCCACTCACCATCTGCCTGGCCGCCGACCTCTATTTCTACGACCGCCGCATCCACGACCTGCGCGGCGGGGCCGACCGCACCTACGCCCGCAAAAGCTTTACGTGGGAACCCGAAGTGGAGCTGAAATGGTGGAACAAGACGTTCGACACGGGCATCCAATACCAACACCAGCAGAAGCTGCCCGACATCTTCTACCTCCTCGACGTGCGCGACGACAGCGACCCGCTCTACGTCAGCCTCGGAAACGCCCACCTGCGCAAGGCGCAGATACATGCTGTACGCGCCTACTTCAAATACAAGACGCAGGAACACAGGCGCCTGCTCAACGTCAACGCCCGCTACAACAAGAGCGACCGCCTTGTGGCCCTTGCACGCTTCTACGACCTCACGACGGGCGTCAACACCACGCGGCCCGAAAACATCAACGGCAACTGGGACGCATCGCTCTCCATGGGCTACACCCAGGGCTTGGGAAAAGACGACCGCTGGACGCTGCAAGGCGAGGCCAAGGGCACGTTCCTCCACAGCGTCGACTTTGCCACCGACAACCCCTCGGCCACCCTGCCCGACCGCGTCGCCGTGGACAACCTCTCCATCGACGCCATGCTCCGCGCCGACTACCGCTTCGAGAAATGGACGGCAGGCGCCAAGGCCACCGTCCGCCACACCCGCCTCACGGGCGGAGGCCCCGCATTCACGCCCTTCCACTACACCGACGCCGCCATGGGCCTCACCCTCACCGCTCCCCTGCCCGGAGGCATCGACCTGGAAACCGACGTCATGGCCTATCTGCGCCGCGGATATGCCGACGCATCGATGAACACCACCGACTGGGTGTGGAACGCATCGCTCTCAAAAGCCTTCGGCAAGCGCAAACAATGGCTCCTGCGTGCCGTGGGCTTCGACATACTCCAACAACTCAGCAACATCCGCCGCACCGTCAACGCGCAGGGGCGCACCGAGACGTGGTACAACACCACGCCCGCCTACGCCTCCCTGCACCTGACCTACCGATTCGACATGAAACCCAAGAAGCAGGCGGGGAAGAGGTGAAACCAACAAATAAAAACATACCTCATAAGGGGCTACAAGCCTTTTATATTCAATTTCATTAATCGTTTAAACAATTCATTTTATGAAGAAGCTAAAAATCTCCCCGTCATTGACGGGAACTCCGCTCACGGAGCAGGAACTGAAAAGCATTATCGGTGGGAAAGTCAATTACACAAGAACATGTCATTGCACACTCACCCACAGTAATGGACTTGTTACAAGTAAGTATCTTACTGTAAAAGACGAAACTGAATGCTCAATCTCATGCGCCTCGGAATGTTCTGGCGATTGCATTAAAAACTCCTATGTATATACGTACATAAGCGACTAACTTTCTTTCATCAGTACAGGCGAAATCCATCAATTTTCATAATTGCCATGGAACTTCACCTGTACTTTCCACTAAAAGATTATTCCCATGCGAAAACAGCTGTATTCCTTTTACATTCTCATACTTCTCTTCGGTTTAAGCTATGCAGCATATGGTCAATCTGATGGCATCTACTTAAAAAACATGATTGTCTATGACGGCTTTACCGAAGATATTTTGGACAGCGCCCACGTTTCGATACTCGAAGCAGACAGCGTGACGGTACTGGCCGATTCGCTAGAAGGAATATGGAGCGAAGGAACATCAAACGGCGTAACAAAACGTTTCTTCATCGGATTTGGTGGAAATGTACCACGCCGCGATATATATATTATTAGAATAACCCACCAAGGATACGCGCCACAGCTAGTAAAAATCGAGGTGCCTCAAAAACGATATGGGAAACCAACCGTAAGCTGGACGCTTCCCAACGTATATCTCTGGCACCAAATGAACTACGACTTGGGCGAGGCCACCGTAAAAGGCACACAGATAAAAATGGTGATGCGGGGCGATACGCTCGTCTACAACGCCGCTGCGTTCCAAATGGCCGAGGGGTCTATGCTCGATAACCTCGTGCGCGCCCTGCCCGGCGTGAAGCTGGAAGATGGCGGGCGCATCACCGTAAACGGCGAGTACGTCAGTTCGCTACTCGTCAATGGACGCGACTTCTTCAAGGGCGACCCGCAGATAGCCCTGGCCAACCTGCCAGCCTACACCGTCAACAAGATAAAAGTCTACAAGAAAGCGCCGCGCGAACGCGAGAACCAAGAACGCAGCGAGGCCGAGCGGAAGAAAGACCCGCTCGTGATGGACGTCAACCTCAAGCGCGAATACGCCCAAGGCTGGATTGCCAACGTGGAGGCAGGCGGCGGCTCACGGCTGGGCGACGGCTTCGACCCCATATGGATGGGGCGCCTCTTCGCCCTGCGCTACACCAACCATTCGTCGCTGGGCATCTACGCCAACATCAACAACATGGACGACTATCAGGCCCCGGGCTCCAAAGGCGAATGGAAACGCACCGAGCCGGGGCAGGGACGGCGCACCACCAAGATGGGCGGCATCGATTTCTCCGTGGACGGAAAGGAGACGGGCATAAAATTCAACACCACCCTGCAAGCCATGAGGCAGGACATCACGGGTGAACAGCGCACCTCGGCCGAGGACTATCTGCCCGCGGCTCCATCCGTATTCCGCAGCAACCGCTCCGTTTCGCGCACAGGGACGACCGATTTGAAATGGTCTTCAAACTTATATTTCCCCCATTTCCCCAACAAGCGGAATGATCTTTTTCACATCAGCCTAGATCCAACGGCTTATTACATCCATACTTCCGGTACTAGCACTTCGGCCTCATCACAATGGCAAACAGTACAAAATACAGGGAACTATGTCTCTGCCCTTGATGCTCTTTACAACCGTCAGCTTCACGCTACGACCGAAAATACTAATTGGGGAGGAAACGTAAAGCTACGCGCTTTCGGCTATCTGCCATGGGGAGACATCGGCTTCAACTTCATGACTTCTGCTTCTTATGACCACCGCGACTGGGCATCGCTCACAGGCGACCACATTGTTTATGACACTCCTTCCACACCGAACATCACTCAATTACGCTCCGACGCCCAACCCACAAACAAGTACACGTTCTCCATTGATACAAAAATGGATAAAAGTATCAATCTGACCAGAGAAAAAAACTTTCAGGTATCAATAAAATACACTTACGAACAGACTTTTCATTCCGGGATCCGTAACCTAAGCGAAAAAGAGGGACTGCCAGTCAGTGAAAACCTCCTCGTTCCGTCTGTCACTGCTACCAACGAGTGGTTAATTGACCAGGTCAATAGTTTCCATACCACGCGCCTGCAACGTACCCACACCCTTAAACCACAACTTTTCTCTTTCCCGCTAGGGCCGGTGGGCTTATCCATCGAAATGCCATTAACATTTACAGAGCGGCGCATCCATGACCTGCGCGGCGGCAACGACCGTCTTATCAAACGCAATGACTTCACGTGGCAACCCTTGATAGATCTTACACACTGGGGCAAACAGCTATGGTATGAGATCGTTTATGAATTTCGCCAAGAATTACCCGACATTTTCTATCAACTAGACGTGCGCGACGACAGCGACCCGCTCTACGTCAGCCTCGGAAACGATCGATTAAAGAGCTCTCGAATACACGCCTTCCATACAGGTTTCAACTACAAGATGCCAGAGCATCAACGCATCATAAGTATGCGCGCCCGTTACAACAAGAGCGACCGCCTCGTGGCTCTTGCACGCTTCTACGACCTAACGACGGGCGTCACCACCACGCGCCCCGAAAACATCGACGGCAACTGGGACGCATCGCTCTCCGCAGGCTACACGCAGGGCTTGGGAAAAGACGACCGCTGGACGTTGCAAGGAGAAGCCAAGGGCTCGTTCCTCCACAGCGTCGACTTCGCCTCCGACAACCCCTCGGCCTCGCTCCCCGACCGCGTCGCCGTCGACAACCTCTCACTCGACGCCATGCTCCGCGCCGACTACCGCTTCAAGAAATGGACCGCAGGAGCAAAAGCCACCGTGCAGCACACACGCCTCACAGGTGGAGGACCTTCCTTCACGCCCTTCCACTACACCGACGCCGCCTTCGGCCTCACCCTCACCGCACCCCTGCCCGGAGGCATCGACCTTGAGACTGACGTCATGGTCTACCTGCGCCGCGGATACGCCGACGCTTCGATGAACACCACCGACTGGGTGTGGAACGCATCGCTCGCCAAGGCTTTCGGCAAGCGCAAGCAGTGGCTCCTGCGCGCCGTGGGCTTCGACATCCTGCAGCAACTCAGCAACATCCGACGCACCGTCAACGCACAGGGGCGCACCGAAACCTGGTACAACACCACGCCCGCCTACGCCTCCCTGCATCTCACGTACCGTTTCGACATGAAACCCAAGAAACAGGCGGGAAAGAAGTAATCGCCCCACTTGCCTTCCTCCATTTCCCCTTTCGCCCTTCTTTGTTTCACGAAGATAGGATGCGGCTCGGCCGGGTCAAGGAAAAACGAGCTTTTCCTTGGCCCGGCTCTCGCCTTTCGCTATCTTTGCTACGCCGGATTAAAAGCAAAACCCTTAATACTATCATTTTATGAACCCATCTCCTTTACGAAAGGCAGGACGCCTCGCGATGCTGACCGCGGCCATGTGGCTCGCGGTGCTGGCCACCGCCATGGGGCAGACTGCCGGCGCGATCCGACAGGGCGCGCTCTACTACGTGACGTCTGTGGCCCACGACGGGCTGGTGCTGGCCTACGACAGCCAGACGAAAAACGTCAGTTTTGTCCGGCGCGAAGATGCCGCCACCGCACAACTCTGGACGCTGCCCGAGCTGTCGGGCACACACCGCCTCATCAACACGTTCGCCAACGTGGCCCTGCGCGCACCGGGCGACGGACGACTGGAAACCGGCGAAATCAACGGCTCGGACGAAGCTCAGCTCTGGCGGCTTGAAGCCGCCGAAGGAGGCTACATGCTCGTGCCGGCCAACCAGCCGGCGACGGCCGTCAGCGTTGCTGCCGACGGCAGCGTCAGCGTCGGACAGAAGGCAAACCTGACCGGGCAGCAGAGCGCCCTGTTCCGTCTGGAAGAGTCGCCCATTGCGGGCTTCGACGAAAACCTGTCATACCGCATACGCAGTGTCGCCCGGCCCGACCTCGTTCTGGGCAACGGCGACAGCGGCGAGAACAACGCACGCATCCGCCCCGAGGCTCCCGATACGACCAACCGCGGACAATACTGGTTCGTCAAGATGATCGACCTGGAACAGCGGGCCGTGAAAAACGCCTTTTACGACCAGAACTTCGACGACGGAGGCGGCAACGCCGCTATCGACTACCTGCTGCAATGGCCGGCACGGGAGGGCGAATGGAACAACGCACGCTTCCGCTTCGAAGCCGTCGAGGGTGAGCACGGAGCCTACCGTCTGCTTTCTGCCTCGAAGGCCCGCGCAGGGAAGATGTATGCCGTCCGCGGCGACGAGCTGAAACTCACCGACTATGACGCAGCCGACCGTAGCGCATGGTTCACCTTTGAAGAGGTGGAGAAGCCCAAGATCAAGTCGCCCTACTGGGAGGATGAGACCATCTTCGGAGAAAACAAGGAAACGGGCGTGGCCACCTACATGCCCTATGCCACCGAAGCCGACATGCTGGCCGACGCAGCCTATTACGCCACGCCCTGGACGCAACCCGTCAACAGCCGTTACCTCTCGCTCGACGGCACGTGGCGCTTCCATTTCGTGCCCGAACCTTCGCAACGCCCGCTCGACTTCTATCTCGACAGTTACGACGTGTCGGGCTGGGACACCATTCCCGTGCCGTCCAACTGGGAAATGCAGGGCTACGACCGCCCCATCTACTGCAACGTGGAATATCCCCACAGCAACACGCCGCCCTACATCAAGGCCCGCCCGGGCTTCAACGACGGGGGAAAGAACTACGGCATCAACCCCGTGGGCTCGTACGTGCGCACGTTCAACGTGCCCGAGGGCTGGACGAACGGCCGCACGTTCATCCATTTCGGCGGCATCTACTCGGCAGCCTTCGTCTACCTCAACGGTCATTACGTGGGCTACACGCAGGGCTCGAACAACACGTCCGAGTTTGACCTGACGCCCTATCTGCGTGCCGGCGAGAACCGCGTGGCCGTGCAGGTGCTGCGATGGTCGGACGGCTCCTACCTGGAATGCCAGGACATGTTTCGCATGTCGGGCATCCACCGCAGCGTCTACGTCTACAACGTGCCCCGCGTGTCGGCCCGCGACCATTACATCACCTCCCGCCTCTACGACAACCGGCAGAACGCCCGCCTCGACGTCCGTCTGGCCATCGACAACCGCGACTCGCTCACGGGCTCCAAGCAGTTTGTCATGAAGGTGTTCTCGCCCGAGGGCCGCGAGGTCTATGCCGGCAGCCCCGTCACGGTGAGCTACGGCGCCAATGAGCCCATGGTCGAGCTGAACCTCACGGCCGACTTGCAGGGCGTCGAGCTTTGGTCGGCCGAAACGCCGCGGCTCTACACCGTGCACATCGTGCAGCTCAACGCCGACGGCCGCGAAGAGATGGCTTTCAGCACGAAGTACGGCTTCCGCGACATCGAGGTGCGCGGCTCGCTGGTATACATCAACGGAAAGCGCGTCTTCTTCAAGGGCGTGAACCGCCAAGACACCGACCCGCTGCGCGGCCGCGCCGTGACGACCGAAGGCATGCTGCGCGACGTCATTCTGATGAAACAGCACAACTTCAACACCATCCGCACGTCCCACTATCCCAACAACGAGCGCATGTATGCCATGTTCGACTACTACGGGCTCTACTGCATGGACGAAGCCGACCTGGAAGACCACGCCAACCAGAGCATCAGCGACCGCCCGTCGTGGATCCCGGCCTTTGTGGACCGCATCGACCGCATGGTGCTGCGCGACCGCAACCACCCCTCCGTCATCTTCTGGAGCTTGGGCAACGAGGGCGGCGGCGGCGACAACTTCCAATACTGCTACGAGGCGGCCAAGCGCCTCGACCCGCGCCCCGTCCACTATGAAGGCACGCGCGACGGCAAGGAGTATGGCGGCAACCGCTTCAGCGACCTCTACTCGAAGATGTATCCCGGCATGAACTGGATGAACAAGTATGCCGACTTCTTCGACCGTCCCATGTTCATCTGCGAATATGCCCACTCCATGGGTTGCGCCACTGGCAATTTCAGCGAATACTGGGAGAGCATAGAAAAGAGCCAGACTTTCATCGGCGGAGCCATCTGGGACTGGGTGGACCAGGCCATCTATGAGCCCCACGAAATCAAGGCTGGCACGTACGAAGGCCGCCTGCACACGGGCTACGACTATCCCGGCCCCCACCAGGGCAACTTCTGCAACAACGGCCTGCTGCCCGCCACGCGCCACGAGAGTCCCAAAATCAAGGAGGTGAAGGCCGTGCAGCAATATGTCAAGTTCCGCCTCGTCGGCGTCGACAAGGACAAGAACACAGCCACCGTGCGCCTCTACAACACCTACGACTTCCGCTCGCTCGACGATTTTTACCTGACATGGCAGGTGGTGAGCGACGGACGCGGCGGCAAGGTGAAGAAAACCGACATCGGCAACGTACAACCCGACGACTCCGTCACGCTCACGCTGAAGCTGCCCAAGACGAAGCTCCGCAAGGCCGAGGCCGAAGGCATCGAAACGATGCTCACGCTCAACGTGTGCTTCAGCGAAGCGCAGAGCTACGCCCCGAAGGGCTACAGCATGGCGCAGGAGCAGTTTGAGCTGACGGCCCGCGCACCGCTGGCCGCGCTCACGGCCGACAGCCGCGCCCGGGCTCTCGAAGAGAAGCGCGCCGACGGCCGCCTGACCATCAGCAACGAGCACATCGCAGCCACGTTCGACGAGCAGACGGGACGCCTCACGTCGCTGCGTTTCGGCGGCCGCGAGGTGATAGCCCAGGAGGGCGGCTTCGTCTACGACAACCACCGCTGGAACGAAAACGACAAGTTCGGCCGCACTGAAAACGGCCTCGAAGCCCGCGGCACGCTGAGCGTGACGCAACGCGACGGCCTCGTCGTCGTCACGACGCACCGCGGCGGCTCGCTCTGCTCCACCGACATCACCTACACCCTCGCCCCGCAGGGCACGATGGACGTCGACGCCACCTTTACGCCCCACAACGGCAACCTGCGCCGCGCGGGCCTCGTCTGCTACGTCGACTCGGCGCTGAAAAACGTCGACTACTATGCCCTGGGCCCGTGGGAAAACTACATCGACCGCAAGGACGGCTGCCTCGTGGGCCGCTACTCGACCACCGTGGCCGGCATGGCCGAGCGCTACGTGAAGCCGCAGAGCATGGGAGGCCGCGAAGAACTGCGCGAACTGGTGCTGAGCGACGGCCGGGGCTTCGGCCTGCGCATCGAGGCCGAGGGACAGACGGCCTTCTCGGCACAGCCCTACACCGACGCCGACCTGATGAACGGACGCCATCTGTGGGACATGACGCCCCGCCCCTACACCGTGCTCCATCTCGACGCATGGACGCGCGGCCTGGGCAACGCCAGCTGCGGACAGGACGTCGACACGCTGCCCAAGTATCGCGTGCCCAACCGCCCGCTCAGCTATAAGCTCCGCCTCTCGCAGGCCGGGCGTTGACCCCCTCCGAAAAACCCCAAGCCGGGAGACAGCCACCGCCGTCTCCCGGCTTTTTCATGCCACGGCGCAAAGGGCCCAATAGTCCGGCGCAACGTCCCATTTTAACACGGAGAATCGATTATTTTCGACCGCGTCGGCCGTCGCACGCAAATAAGCGAAAATCAGAAACACCTGACAATGAGGCACATCCCTGCGACCTACCTCCGCATGGACGCACAAAAACGCCATTTTCGCCGCTATATGGCAAAATTCAGGGCCATTTTTCGGTCGAAAAGTGCCCATGGATCGAAATTTCCATGGGATGGATCGGCCGATCCATGGGATGGAAATCGAAATCCATGGGATGGATCGACGGAAGCCCCCCTTCCCGCCGCATTTCCAACGCTAAAAGGCGGACGAACACGCGCGTCCGCATTAACAGTTTGCCATATAGCGCACACGGCAGTGGGGCATTTTCGCAGGCAATCGCGGGGGCATCCTGACGCGATGGGAGTCCGCCACGTAGAGACGCGATTCATCGCGTCTCACACGCTCGGGGCGACAGCCCCGCGGCGACATTCTTTCCACCTGCGCGGGGAGCGACCTTAGGAGGGGCGCCTTTCCTGGCGCCCCTCCTAAGCCATCCGGGCGGTGAGAGACGCGATGAATCGCATCTCTACGCAGCGGGCATCCAGCCCCGCCGCATGCTGCTTGCAACGCAGGGGA
Source organism: uncultured Alloprevotella sp. (assembly GCA_944322095.1). Lineage (GTDB taxonomy): Bacteria > Bacteroidota > Bacteroidia > Bacteroidales > Bacteroidaceae > Alloprevotella. The sequence continues at coordinate 15,274 of CALUNU010000008.1, read as the reverse complement.
TATATTACGCCGTGGCTTGGCAACCGCGGCGAGGCTGCCGACCCTTCGCGGGCCGGCCTCCCCCGCGAATTTGCTCCTGCACCATCTTTGTGTTATCTTTGCACCTCGAAATAAAACTTAACTGCATGGGAGAAACATTACAACCGAACCAAGAGGCTCTGCTGCGCCATAAGCTTGACCTGCTGCTGCGCACGGGCGGCCTGCTGCTGGAAAGCCTGGCCGACACCAACCGCATCATGCGCAACATGAAGCGCACGGCTGCCTTTCTCGGCCTGCCCGAAGAACATCTGCACATCCACATCCAGTACGACATGCTCATGGTCAACCTGAGCGACGGGGAACATTCGTTCTCAAAGTTCCAGCGCTGCGAAAAACACGGCGTGAACATGACGGCCATATCGGCCATCAGCAAGCTGTCGTGGCGTGCCATACGTGAAGACTACTCGCTCGACCGTTACGAGAAAGAACTGGAAGCCATCCGCACACGCCGCCGCAACTACTCGCCCTGGCAGGTGGCCATCGGCGCCGGCTTTGCCTGCGGCGGCTTCTGCATCCAGTTTGGCTGCGACTGGACGGCCTTTCTCTACGCCTCGGTGGCTGCCATCCTGGGCTTCCGCCTGCGCGCCAAATGCAACGAGTTTGGCATCAACCACTATATGGGCATCGCCATCGCGGCCTTCGTGTCGACGCTGCTGGCGTGGGCCACGACGTTCCTGCCCGCGTCGTGGACGTCGACGCCGCTCCATCCGCTGCTGGCCTGCGCCCTCTTCATCGTGCCTGGCGTGCCGCTCATCAATTTCGTTGACGACATGCTCGACGGCTACGTGCAGGTGGGCATTGTGCGCGCGGCCAACACGCTGATGATGATTGCCGCCATGTCGTTCGGCATTGCCATGTTCATCAAGCTGGGCGGCATCGACTGTGCCTCGCTGCTGGCCATCCCCATGACACCCCATCATGCCTATTGGGAGTATGCCATCGCCGCAGCCATCTCGGCCATGGGCTTTTCCATGATATTCAACATCCCGCGGCGCCTGCTGTGGGTGGTGGCCGTCGGGGGCATCCTGGCCGTCTGTACGCGCAACTTCGTGAACCTGGGCCCCTCCAACGGCAACATCGGCCTCGACATGGGTCTGTCGCTCGGCTCGCTGGCGGGGGCCACGCTGGTGAGCATCATCGCCGTGAAAGCCGTCCACTGGTTTCACACGCCCGGCCACGTGCTCACCATCCCGAGCGTCATCCCCATGGTGCCCGGCGTACTGATGTACCGTGCCTTGGTGAGCCTCATCGAGATGAACGGCGTTGTGGGTGAAGTCACCGGCGCCGCCGTCTACGGCATCAGTTCGGCCCTGGCCATTCTGTGCATATCGCTCGGCGTGGCCATCCCCAACATCTTTGCCCGCCGCTACATCGCAGCCGACCGCCGCCGCCTCCTTGAGCAGCTCATCGAGGAACGCCGCCGGCGCGGCAAGTTTGTAGACCTGGGCCGGCTCTGACGCCGCATCCCGCACGCGCCACAACCGAAAACGCACTTGCCTCCACGAGGGGGCAAGTGCGTTTTTCTTATGCCTCAAAAGCGACGGCCGGTGGCGGTGGCGGTCAGTCGGGGCGGGCGGCGGCCGTCTCGGCCACGGCCTGCGCGTAGCAGCGGCGGCAGAGGGGTTCATACTCGTTCTGCTCGCCCAAGAGGACGCGCCGCCCGTCGGCCACCTTGCGGTGCGACAGATAGGCGGGCGCTCCGCAACGCACGCAGACGGCGTGAACCTTCGTCACCTCCTCGGCCACGGCCATGAGGGCCGGCATGGGGCCGAAGGGCTCACCGCGGAAGTCCATGTCGAGGCCGGCCACGATGACGCGCTTGCCGCGGTTGGCCAGCTCGCGGCACACGCCGACGAGGCCCTCGTCGAAAAACTGCGCCTCGTCGATGCCCACCACCTGGGCCTCGTCGGCCAAGAGCAAGAGGCTGGCCGACGACTCGACGGGCGTCGATGGCTCGATGTTGCTGTCGTGCGAAACGACGTCGGCCTCGGAGTAGCGGGTGTCGACGGCGGGTTTGTAGATTTCCACCCGCTGGCGCGCTATCTTGGCGCGCCGCAGGCGGCGGATGAGCTCCTCGGTCTTGCCCGAGAACATGGAGCCACATATCACCTCCACACGCCCGCGCAGCGAGACGTCGCGGGCGGCATATTCTTCGTATTCGTTCATGCTTTCTCTGGTTGGGTTGAGCTAACGGGCCGCGCTGCCGTAGGCCAGGTAAAAGCCCACGACGGCTTCGATGCCCTTGCGGAAAATGTCGAGACGGAAGTTTTCGTTGGGCGAATGGATGGCATCGCTTTCGAGCCCGAAGCCCATGAGCACCGTCTTGGCCCCGAGCACGCGCTCGAAGCTGTTGACGATGGGGATGCTGCCACCGCGGCGCACAGCCAGCGGGGCACGCCCGAAAGCCTGCCCGAAGCCTTGTGCGGCAGCGCGGTAGGCCGGCAGGTCGAGCGGGCACACATAGCCCTCGCCCCCGTGCAGCGGCGTCACCCTGACGCTGACGCTGGCCGGAGCCGACGTCTCGAGGTAACGGGCCACAAGGCGGCCTATCTTCTCGTGCTGCTGATGGGGCACGAGGCGGCAGGAAATCTTGGCATAAGCCTTCGAGGGGAGCACGGTCTTGGCCCCTTCGCCGGTATAGCCGCCCCAGATGCCGCAAATGTCGAACGACGGACGGCAGCTGTTGCGTTCGAGCGTCGAATAGCCGACCTCGCCTTCGAGCTGCCTCACGTCGATGGACCGCATATAGGCCGCTTCGTCAAAGGGGATGGAAGCTATCATGCGGCGCTCCTCGGGCGAAAGCTCCTCGACGTCGTCATAGAAGCCCGGCACGGTGATGCGGCCGTTGCTGTCGGTCATGCCGGCCAGCAGCTTGCAGAGCACGTTGATGGGATTGGCCACGGCTCCGCCGAAATGGCCCGAATGGAGGTCGCGGTTGGGGCCCGTCACCTCCACTTCCCAGTAGGCCAGGCCGCGCAGACCCGTCGTCAGCGACGGCAGGTCGGGGCCCAGCATGCTCGTGTCGCTCACCAGCACGACGTCGGCCCGCAGCAGGTCGCGGTGGTCCGAAAGGAAGCGTTCGAGACCGGGCGAACCAATCTCTTCCTCGCCCTCGAAAATAAACTTCACGTTGACGCGCAGCAGGTCGTGGCGCACGAGATATTCGAAAGCCTTGACCTGTATCATCGTCTGGCCCTTGTCGTCGTCGGCCCCGCGGCCCCACACGGCACCGTCGCGCACGACGGGCTCGAAGGGAGCCGACGTCCAGGCCGCAAGCGGCTCGGCAGGCATCACGTCGTAGTGGCCGTAGACGAGAACGGTGGGAGCATCGGACGTGACGAAGCGCTCGCCATAGACAACGGGGTTGCCCTCGGTGGGCATCACCTCGACCCGTTCGGCACCGGCCTCGTGCAGCAGCTCTGCCCAGCGGCGGGCACAGCGCTGCATGTCGTCGTGGTGCTCGGTCTGGGCGCTGATGCTCGGAATGCGCAGCAGGCTGAACCATTCGCTCAGGAAGCGGGGCTCGTTTTCGTGGATGTACGTTTTTATATCGCTCATCTTGTTGTTGATTGATTAGTTGAGATAGTTCCAGGTAAGCCACAGTTCGTTGCGGCTGACGGCCACTCCGCCCATCTCAATGGTATAGACGGCATGCAGGCGGCCGCCCGTCGGCGTCAGGCCGAGCGCATAGCTCTCGGTGCGCACGCCCAGGGGAAAGGTGCCGGCCGGCGTGGCATAGGGCGACTCGTGCAGGAAGCCCTCGGCCAGCACCATGCGCGAAACGGCCTGACCGCGGCGCCGCAAGTCGGCCTGCAAGGGCGAGAGGAGCACGTGGGTCTCGCCGCAGTTCTCCTCGTCGGCATAGTGGAGCAGGTGGCGGCTGTCGCGCCGGGCCCACGTGCCGCGGTAGGTGCGCTCGATGGTTTCTTCGCCCTCCTCGCCTCGGCATACGAGGCGCGTCTTTATCTGAACGGGATGCTTCATGGCTGATTGTTTTTCCAATAGATTTTTTCAACATGCCCGCCGCGGCGGCGCAGGTAGACGCCGGGACGGTCGGGGCGGGCCACGCGGCGGCCGTCGGTGCCATACCACGTCTCGGCCTGCGGCTGCACGGCGGGAGCGGTGATGCCCGTCGTGGCGGGCAGGGTGAACGTGCGGTTCATAATGGGCGTCCAGGGCGAGCGCACAAGGAGCGTGTAGGTGGCTCCCGGGCGCAAACCGCGGAACGAAACCGTGTCGGTCAAGCTCTCGCCAGCCCACAGGTAGACGTAATGGGTGTGGCGCGTATCGCCGTCGGTGCCGACCTGCGGACCATCAAACAGACAATAGACCACGCGGAAGCCGCTGCGGGCTTGCTGCATGGCGTTATCGATGGGCAGGGCGATGTGTACGGAAGAGGTGTCGGGGAAGGTGAAGACGGGCTCACCAAAACGTATGTCGGGCGCATAGTAGGGCCCGACGTTCACAAGGGTGTCCAGGATGATGTGCTCGTCGTCGGGCGTGGCCCGCAGCCACATGGGGCCGCTCCCGTCCACCCGCACATGAAGCCGCAGCATGCGCTGCTCGCCCGGCCCCAGCGTGATGCCGCCGTTGGCCACGCCCACGCCCTGTTCGAGCGCTGCGGTGTCGGCCGGCGTGTTCGTGAAAAGAGCAAGCGGGGTGGTCAGCGTGCGGGCCGACGTGTTGCGCAGATAAAGGCACAGCGGCGTATAGGTGCCGGCGGCGGGCGGCAGTTCGAAGCGCATGGAGTCGATCACCACCTCGGTTCCCGTGCGCGAGAGCGTATCGGGCAGATGGAAGTCCACCACGTCGGGGTGAAGCAGCAGGGCCTGCTGGTTGCAGAAGAAGCCCGCCTCCCACCCCGTGGGCGTGCGGTCGTAGGAGGGCTCGGCAAAGTTGAGCACGTCGAGCAGAAAATAGCCGTCGTAGTGGCCCCCGTATCCCCAGTTCACGTGGAAAAAGCCCTGCGCGTCTACGCCGTCGACCACAAAGGCATGGCCGCCGCCCGTCATGACGTATCCCGTGTAGAGCACGGGGCGGCCAGCCTGCATCTCGCCATACATCAGCGAAAACCAGTCGTCGGGCTCATACAGGTAGCTGTCGACGTAAGCAGCCGTGCCAAAGCCGAAGGCACGCTTCAAGGGGTCGACGAGATGGCGGATGTGGGCGCCGCTCGACGAGAGGCCCCAGTCCATCTGCGCGGCCACCCCGCAATAGTACGACAGGCGGGCCACGGCGTCCAGCTCTTCGGCCGTGTAGGGCTGGCGGTCGTAATCGTCCAGAATGAGGCGCGTGTCCACCTGCGTGCCGGGCAGCACGTCGGGAATGTCGTAGTGGGGCGTCGACCAGCCGTGCAGCGTGTCGCGCAGCACAATGGGGCGGCGATAGTGGGTGACGATTTCCTCTAAAGCCGTAGCCACGCACCCCACCATGCAACGTTCCTCGCTGAGCGTGCCGTCGTCGGCGCGGTAGTGGGGGCAGGCGGCGTTGTAAGGGGCGTTCTGATGGCGCACCATGGTGAGCATCGGCGCCACGGGCTGCACGCTGCGGATGGTGGCACGGCCTGCGGGTGCGGCCTGCCGCAGGGGCGGAGGCAGCTCGCCGCCGCGGCTCACGCCATAGCCCAGAACGGGCGGCAGCGTGTCGTCGGCTGCGGCCCACACGAAGCCGCCGGCACCGTCGTCGAAGAAGTAGCCCGCCCGTGCGTGCTCCACCAGGCGCGGCTCCGCGGCTGTCCCTGCCGCCAGCAGGCGGGCACCGGGCATGGCTGCCCCGGGGGACGTGCGCAAAAAGGCTGCGACGGCACGTCGGGCCGCAGCCGTATCGACAGGCGCGGCCCCAAGGCGCAGCGCACCGGGCAAAATGAACAAAAAAAGCAGGAGGAAGATGCGTAACGGTCTCATAAACTACAACAAAGGCGAAAGGATGCGCGTACACGATTCGAGCAAACGGCGGCCATACGAGCGATGGCTCCACTCCGAAAGCCTCACCTCGCGGCAATGGCGCTCGTCGTCCAGAAAGATTTCCTTTACCTGCAACGCCGTAGCGCGGTCGTAAATGAAAGCGTTGGCCTCGAAGTTGTTTTCGAAGCTGCGGAAATCCATGTTGGACGAACCGATGGAGCAATAGTCGTCGTCCATGACCACACACTTGCTGTGGAGGAAGCCGGGAGCAAAGGTGAAAATGCGTATCCCGGCCCTGAGCACCTCGGCAAAGTAGCTGTCGTTGGCCCATCGGAGCCAGAAGCCATCGGGTTTCAAGGGCACCATGAGCCGCACGTCCACGCCCGACATGGCCGCCGTCTGCATGGCTTGCAGCACGGGCTCGGTGGGCATGAAGTAGGGCGTCTGTATGTACAGATAGTGGCGTGCGTGCTGAAAGGCCCACGTCAGCCCGTACATGATCTCGGGATAGCGCGAGACGGGGTTGGAGTCGACAATCTGAACGAGCGCCCCCTGGCCGGGCTCGATGTCGATGAGGGGGAAGCAGCGGGCCGACGTGACGAGCGTATCGGTCACAAAATGCCAGTCGCTCAGAAAATTCCGCTGCAACGTCGCAACGGCTCCCCCCGACAGGCGCATGTGCAGGTCGCGCCACTCGATGCCGCCGCGCTCCATGTAGCGGTTGGCAAAGTTCATGCCGCCGATGAAGCCCACGCGGCCGTCCACGACGATGACCTTGCGGTGGTTGCGGTAGTTCACCTTGTGCGTCAGGCTCGGGAAGCGCACGGGCAGGAACGGCTGCGCCTCGATGCCCACCCGGCCGAAGGAGGCGAAGAAATCGTTGGGCACGTTCCAGCAGCCCACGTCGTCGTAGATGAGACGCACCGTGACGCCGCGCCGCACGGCGTCGGCCAGCGCATCGCGCAGGAGACGCCCCACGGTGTCGTCCTCGATGATGTAGGTTTCCACATGGATATGATGAACGGCCGAACCGATGTCCTGCAACAAAGCGTGCATAAACTCACGGCCCGACCGCAACAGGCGCACCTCGTTGCCCGGCGTGGCAACGGAAAGGTGCTTGCGTTCGAAAAGAGAAATGAGCGGGGTATATTTCGGCGGGAACTCTTCGCTGTGCATACCGGGATGCTCGGCCAGCATCTTCTCGGTGAGCAGGCGGAAGTTGCGGCGGTTGATGTAGCGCTCCTTACGGATGTTCTGCCCGAAGAAATAGAAAAACACCAACCCGACGAATGGCAGCAACACCAGCACAACCACCCAGGCTATGGTCTTGTAGGGCTGGCGGTTGTCGAGCAGGACCACCAGAACCGTGCTCAGCACAATCACGGCATACACCGCCAACGCGCTCCAAGTCAAGACCAATGTCCACATATCCGTAAGGCTTTGCCGCGAAGATAGGAATTAATTTTAACAAAACAGGCGCTTCTGCCGGCGAAAAGCCAGCTACAAGTCATCATCGGCGCCGCCCGCACGCTGCGCCGCGGGCCAGTTGACCAGGTAAAGGCGGTCGGTGGTGCGCGTAAAGGCCGTGTAGAGCCAGCGCAGGTAGGAGACGCCGGCCATGTCGGGGGTGACGTAGCCCTGGTCCACGAAGACGCGGCTCCACTGGCCGCCCTGCGCCTTGTGGCAGGTCACGGCGTAGGCATACTTGATCTGCAACGCGTTGTAATAGGCGTCTTCCCTGACGCGTTTCAGGCGCTCTTTTTTCAGCGGGACGTCGGCATAGTCGGCCAGCACCGACTCGAACAGGCGCCGCCGCTCGTCGGCCGTCAGCGAGGGCGACTCGGAAGAAAGCGTGTCGAGCAGCACGCGACATTCCATTTCGAAGCCGTCGTAGTCGGGGAAGCGAAGCAGGGCATCGGCAAAGTGGAAGCCATACATCTCGTGTACGCCACGAATGCGGAGCACCTCGGCCGTATCGCCGTTGGCAATGAAGTCGAACGGCAGGCGCTCGCCTTTCGGCAGGGTGGCTGCCAGGCGTTCGGCCCAGTAATAATTGTTTTTGACGGCCATGACGAGGTCGCCCCGCGTGAGTTCCTCCTCGCGGTCGAAGATGCGCGCACGGATGCCGTTGTTGTAGACGTTGGCCCGCTTGTTCGAACGGGTGACCACGATGGTGTCGCCCGTTCCATAGTCGCGATACGAGGTGACAAGGGCCTCGATGAGCTCGTCGCCCGGCAAGAAGCGCACTTCGCCCCGGGCGTCGCCCGCGATGCGCGGCAGACCCGTGAAGCCCTCGCGCAGCAGATTGCGCAGGTGAGTGGCTCCCGCGAGCACGTCCGAGGCTGCCCCCTGGCGCACCACCTCGGTGAGATCGGCCCCGGTCGTGTGCAGGCCGTAGCCACGCAGCACGTCGGCGTTGAGCGCCGGGCTTTCGTCCTCGCCCACCGGGGGAAGCTGGGCCGTATCGCCCACCAGCAGCAGGCGGCAGCCTTCGCCCTCGTAGACGTAGGTGATGAGGTCGTCCAGCAGGCGGCCCGACCCGAAGAGCGAGGCGGCTCCCGCGTCGTCGGTCACCATCGACGCCTCGTCCACGACGAACAGCGTGCCGCGCAGCTTGTTGTAGCCCAGCGAGAAGCGCGTTCCCTCGCCGCCCCACGTCTGCTGGCGGTAGATGACCTTGTGGATGGTGTAGGCCTTGGCCCCGGCATAGTGGGAGAACACCTTGGCCGCCCGCCCCGTGGGAGCCAGCAGCACGACGTCGCGCTGCATCTTCTGCAAGGCACGCACCAAGGCGCCCACAAGCGACGTCTTGCCCGTGCCGGCATAGCCGCGCAGCACGAAAGCCGCCCGCGGCCGCGGCAGAGCCACAAAGGCTGCCAGCGACATGGCGGCCTCGGTCTGCTGCGGCGTCATGGCGTGGGGAAACTCCTCCGCGATGCGCCGGTACATCTCTTCGTGTATCATCGTTTTTCTTCCCTTATATATAATAATAAGGAGGCCGCGCCTCCACCACAAAGGTACGGCAAAGACGCGGCACCACCCAAGCAAAAGCGCTGTTTTCGCGCTTTTCGTTGCCCGATCCGGCCAAAAAGGCTAACTTTGCCCCACCTCAACACAAGCCCATGACACTTCCCAAAGATCCCATGATGCTGTTCAGCGTGGTCAACATGAAGCTGCGCGACAGCTACGCCTCGCTCGACGCCTTGTGCGACGATCTCGACGTCGACAAGCAGGAGCTGCAACAGACCCTGGCCAAGGCGGGGTTCGAATACAGCAGCGAGTACAACAAATTCTGGTAACCCGCTGCATGAAGCTGCTGAAAAGATACCCCCTCACGCTGCTCTGCGTGGCCGCCATCTGGTATTTGTGTTTCTTCAAGCCGCCCACGACGCGCCTGAGCCACACGCCCTTCATCGACAAGTGGGTGCACATCGCCATGTACGCCGGCACGTGCACCGTCCTGTGGTGGGAATACCTGCGCTCGCACGCCCGTCGCCGGGGCCGGGCGCTGCTGGCGTGGGCCGTGGCCGCCCCCATCCTGATGAGCGGGCTCATCGAACTGCTGCAAGCCGGCCTCACCACCACCCGCAGCGGCGACTGGTGGGATCTGGCCGCCAACACCATTGGCGTGCTCCTTGCTGCCGCCGTGGGCCGCGGCCTGCTGTGGCACCGCGTGGGGCCCGGCCGATAGGCCCGCCGGCAGGCAGCGCCGACGCCCCTCACACGTTCCACCTCCTTCCACTCTTTCAGCACATGCCAACCACCCTCTACCTACGCCTCTCCGACACCCGTCTCTGCATCGCCCGCTACGAAGGCGGGCGCGAGCCCCGTTTCGACTTTTCGGCCTATAAAATGCGCCCCCACGCCTCGCTCACGGTCAACCTGCGCGAGGCCATCGACGCCGAGCCCATCCTGCAAAGCCCCACCGGCACCGTGCAGGTGCTCGCCACGGGGGCCGTGACGCCCGTGCCCCTGGCCGACTTTCAGGAGGAGTTTTGCGATACGCTCTACGACTTCTGCTTCCCGCACGAAGGGAAGCGCCGCGTGTTCTACGACGTGTTGCCCACGGCCAACGTCGTGCTGCTCTTCGCCCTCGACGAAGCCACCTGCCACACGCTGGAAGAAACCTTCGGCAGCGTCCATTACGTGGCGGGCCTCACCCCCGTTTTGCGCCATTTCTCCACCAAGGGCACGGCCATCTACGACAAGCGTCTCTTTGCCTACTGCCACGAGCAGCAGGTCGACGTGGCCGCCTTCGACCACAACCGCCTCTTGCTGGTCAACACCTTCGACGCCCACGCTCCCGTCGACGTGGCCTACTATCTCCTCAACGCCGCCCGCCATCTGGGCGTGGAGCCCCGCCGCGCCCCCTTCTACGTGGCCGGCAGCCCCCACGTGCGCGGCGAGGTGGCAGCCGAGCTGCGCAAATATGCCGCCCAGGTGCTCCCCGTCGTGCCCTCGGGCGAGTTTAACCGCCACGTCGTGGCCCGCACCGACGACGTGCCCTACGACCTCACCACCCTGCTCATCGAGGGCTGAGGCAGCCCACGGCCGCCCCACGGCCTCCACGAACCAAGCTAACGAGAAAACAATGAGAGTCATCACAGGAAAATACAAAGGGCGCCACTTCGACGTGCCACGCACCTTCAAGGCCCGCCCCACCACCGACTTTGCCAAGGAAAACCTCTTCAACGTGCTGCGCGCCTACCTCGACTTCGAAGCCACGCGCGCCCTCGACCTGTTCGCCGGCACGGGCAGCATCACGCTCGAGCTCCTCTCGCGCGGCTGCCCCACGGTGGTGAGCGTCGAGCGCGACCGCCAGCACTTTGCCTTCATCACCGCCGTGCTCCGCTATCTCGACGACCGCACGTGTCTGCCCTTGTGCACCGACGCCCTGCGCTTCATCGAGCGCGGCAGCGGCCCCTTCGACTTCATCTTTGCCGACCCTCCCTACACGCTCCCCGAGCTCCCCGAGCTCCCCGACCGCGTCATGGGCAGCCGCCTGCTGGCTCCCGGCGGCCTCTTCGTCCTTGAGCACGGCAAGCGCCACTCCTTCGACACCCGCCCCGACTTCGTCGAGCACCGCAGCTACGGAAGCGTCAACTTCTCCTTTTTCCGACGTCCCTGAGCCGCCCACGGCCGTCGCCACGCGCAAAAAACGGCAAAAACGGACGCCGAAACCCACGGCCACTGGATAAAACTTCGTACTTTTGCGCCGTATTTCAAAGAAAAGAACAATCCTATCACCGAAAATGGACGACTATCACGCGGAACCCGTCGAACGATGACTCCCGGAAGCCGGCGCATGAGCGGCCTCCGGCCCGTTCGCACGGAGCAAACGCTTCTTTTAAAAGAACACTTATGCGCACCTACTGGAACATCAATCACACGTTACGCACGATGGACGAGTGGCAGGCCGACTGCTGGACTCAGGTGACCTGCCCCACTCCCGACGACGAAGATTTCCTTTTCAACCGTCTGGGCATTCCCACCTATTTTCTCGACGACATCCGCGATAAAGACGAGCGTTCGCGCTACGAATACGACGAAGGCTGGGTGCTCATCATCCTGCGCATCCCCTACGTCAAGGAGGTGCGCTCGCGCACGCCCCACACCACCATTCCGCTTGGCATCATCATGAACAAAGGCATTTGCGTCACCGTATGCAACTACGAAACCAACATGATGATCGATTTCGTTTCCTACCAACAGAAACGCAATCAGGGGTTTACCGATTCGGTCGACCTCGTTTTCCGCCTCTTTCTCTCCTCGGCCGTCTGGTACCTGAAACGGCTCAAGCAAATATCCATTCTCATCGAAGAATCGAAGCGCAATCTCGACAAAAGCATCGACAACGAGGACCTCATCGGCCTTTCGCGCCTGCAAGACAGTCTGACCTACTTCATCACCTCCATCCGTGGCAACGAAACGCTCCTCTCGAAGCTCAAGTTTAAGCTACCCGTCGACGAGCTCGACGCCGATCTCATCGAAGACGTCACCATCGAAATGAACCAGGCCCGGGAAACCACCAACATCTACACCAACATCCTCGACTCCACCATGGAGACCTACGCCAGCATCATCAACAACAACATGAGCAGCGTGGTCAAGCAGATGACCTCCGTCTCCATCATCCTCATGCTCCCCACGCTCATCGCCAGCATCTTCGGCATGAACCTCGTGAGCGGCCTCGAAGGCTCCTCGTGGGGCTTCCCCCTCGTCATCGGCCTCTCCGTCGTCGTGACGGGCATCTTCTACTGGCTCTTCCGCCGCAAAACGTGGATATAACAACCCGCCAAAAACGGCACACACCCCAAAAACGCCGCGCAAAAGTTTGGCCATAACGATAAAAATAGCTTCATTTGCAGCACTTTTAATCACCGGAAAACCTATAACACAGCCATGAACGAAAAAGACATCATACAACCCGCGCCCGTCGACGCCGAAAACGCAACGACGCCCACGCCCGACACTCCCGCGGCCCCTGCCGCCGAAACCACGACGCCCGCCCCCGCCGCCGGCGAGGCACCTGCCGGCAATGCGCCCGCAGCCGAAGCACCCGCCGAGGGGGCAACCGCGCCCGAGGCCCCGGCCGCCGACGCCACGCCCCAAAGCGATAGCGCCGAAGCCCGCCCCCTGCCCGCCACGCAGGAAGACATCATCGGCAGGCTCCGCGAGATGAACGCAGCCGACAGCCCCATCGAGCGCGGAGAGCTCGAAGCCCTGAAACAGGCCTACTACCGCGCCCACGCTGCCGCCGTTGCAGCCGCACGCGAAGCCCACATAGCCGCCGGCGGCACGCCCGAAACCTTCGTCGTGCCCGCCGACCCCAACGAAGAAAGCTTCAAGGCCGAGCTCGCCCTGGCCAAGGAAAAGCGCGCCCGCGCCCTCGAAGCCGCAGAGCGCCTCAGCCGCGACAACCTCGAAGCCAAGCTCGCCATCATCGAGCAGATAAAAGCCATGGCCGCCTCGCCCGACGAGGCCGACAAGAGCTACGACGCCTTCAAGCAGCTCACCGCACGCTGGAAAGAAACGGGCCCCGTGCCCCCCGAGCGCGCCACCGAGCTCTGGAAAACCTACCAGCTCTACGTCGAGCAGTTCTACGACCAGCTGCGCATGGGCCACGAGCTGCGCGCCTACGACTTCAAGAAAAACCTCGAGACCAAGACGCGCCTCTGCGCCGAGGCCGAAGCCCTGGCCGACGAGCCCGACCCCGTGGCCGCCTTCCACCGCCTGCAACAGCTCCACCAGGAGTGGCGCGAAACGGGCCCCGTGGCCCGCGAGCTGCGCGACGACATCTGGGCCCGCTTCAAGGCAGCATCCACGGCCGTCAACAAGCGCCACCAGGCCCACTTCGAAGCCCTCAAGGCCCGCGAGGAGGAAAACCTCGTCCGCAAGACCGCCCTGTGCGAGCGCGTCGAGGCCATCGACCCCGCCACGCTCACCACCCACGCCCAATGGGAGCAGACCACGCGCGACATCCTGGCCATCCAGGCCGAATGGAAAACCATCGGCTTCACGCCCAAAAAGATGAACACCCCCATCTTCGAGCGCTTCCGTGCCGCGTGCGACCGCTTCTTCCAGGCCAAGTCGGCCCACTACCGCGCCACGCGCGAGGCCCAGGCCGCCAACCTGGCCCGCAAGGCCGCCCTGGCCGACGAAGCCGAGGCCCTTGCCACGAGCACCGACTGGGGCCCCACCGCCGCCCGTCTGGCCGCCATGCAACAAGAATGGAAAACCATAGGCCCCGTGGCCCACAAGGCCTCCGAGGCCGTATGGAAGCGCTTCAGCGGAGCCTGCAACAGCTTCTTCGAGCGCCGCGCCGAAGCCACAGCCGGCGAACGCCGCGAGCAGGAGGCCAACCTCGAAACCAAGCGCGCCATCATCACCCGTCTCGAAGCCCTGGCCGCAGCCCCCACGCCGCCCGACAGCGCCACCCTGCGCTCCATCTCCGACGAGTGGAACGCCACGGGCCACGTGCCCTTCCGCAAGAAAGACAAGCTCCACCGCCGCTACCACGAGCTCCTCGACCGCCTCTACGACGCCCGCCGCGCCGCAGCCCCCGCCGCCGACAGCGCCACGGCCGACCCCTCGCGGCGGCGCGAACGCCTGGCTCGGGCCTACGAGGCCAAGCGCGCCGAAATACTCAGCTACGAAACCAATCTCACCTTCATCACGACGAAGTCGGCCCGCGGCGGCAGCCTCGTCGAAGAGATAGAGCGCAAAATAAGCCGCCTCAAAGCCGAGCTGGCCGCCCTCTCCGACGAAATGGCAGCCCTCGACGCACCGGCCGACGCCGCGCAAAACTAAAACGGCCGCCGCGCCGCAACCCTCATACGCCCCGCACCCGCCATGGGTGCGGGGCTTTTTCGTGCCCGGCGAGCATCCGCCACGCAGCCACAGCCCGCCCCGTCACCGCCGCCCCACACCCACGAAAAGCGGCAAGAGCCCCAGTTTTTAACACGGAGAATCGATTATTTTCGACCACGTCGACCCTCGCACACAAATAAGCGAAAATCGGAAACACCTGACAATGAGGCACATCCCTGCGACTCACCTCCGCACGGAAGCCCAAAAACACCATTTTCGCCGCTATATGGCAAAATTCAGGGCCATTTTTCGGTCGAAAAGTGCCCATGGATCGAAATTTCCATGGGATGGATCGGCCGATCCATGGGATGGAAATCGAAATCCACGGGATGGATCGACGAAAGGCCCCCTTCCCGCCGCATTTCCAACGCTAAAAGGCGGACGGAGACGCACGTCCGCATTAACAGTTTGCCATATAGCGCACAAGGCAGTGGGGCATTTTCGCAGGCGTTCGCGGGGGCATCCAGTCGCGAGGGCGGTAGCCTTAGGAGGGGCGGCATTCCTGCCGCCCGAAAACGCTCGGGGCGCCAGCCCCGCCGAGGCATACTTTCCCCGTGGTGGGCCGTTCGGAAGGTGTCGGGCGGCGTGTTGCGTTTTCGCATGGTAGCAATGTGCATGCGGCGGGGCTGACGGCCCCATGGGGGCCGAACTATTCTATAACCGCGGGTAAGCGCAGCGCGCCCGCGGTACGCACACCCCCTACCAGCTCGGCCCCAAGGGGGTCGAACGCCCGCGAGGCCTGTCAGGCACGGCGGCATAGCATAGGATAGGCGAACGTACATCGTCGGCGGCGTTGGATCCCCTTGGGGCCCATTTGTCGTTGCCGTTCCTTTCCGCGGGCGCGCTACGCTTACCCGCGGTTATAGAATAGTTCGACCGCTCTGCGGCCGTCTGCCTCGCGGTGTGGTTTCATCCTACCGCGTTCTTCATACCTCACGAGATGTTGCCTTAGGAGGGGCGGC
>CALUNU010000007.1 GCA_944322095.1 uncultured Alloprevotella sp. | reverse complement strand
TACTTTTTCTGCAAAATTTTAGCGTTTTATACTATTTGCCGATTGAGCACTTTTCAAATTGTTGTATGAGCACTTTTATTTTGTCAATAGAGCACCTGTGGTTATGGGGACTCGGCTACGGTATGCTCGTTTTTCCCGATATGTTTTTATTCCGTAAGATTGCAGCCGTTTATATGGCCTTTTCAGAAAGAAATGTTATCTTTGCAAGTGAGATAAAGAGTTATTTGAAAGCATGAGAAATATGGCGGTTCGGAACAGTCCGGCTTTTTCTTATCCATTGCCCGTTCTCGTGCGAGTTTTATCCAATCTGTTGATAGTCAAATAAAACCTACCTGATTACAACAAATATCCGTAAAGGTGAGAGGG
Organism: uncultured Alloprevotella sp.; assembly: GCA_944322095.1. Lineage (GTDB taxonomy): Bacteria > Bacteroidota > Bacteroidia > Bacteroidales > Bacteroidaceae > Alloprevotella. The sequence continues at coordinate 113,352 of CALUNU010000007.1, read as the reverse complement.
AAGGCAAGGAAAAGCTCGCTTTTTCCTCGCCTTGCCCGAACCGCATCCCATCTTCGTGAAACAAAGATACGGACTTTCCGCCACTAACGCCCCTTTCCCCGCGTAGCGCTCTGCACCTCTCTGCTAAAAAAGGCGAGCACGGCCCGCCGGTCGCCACGCGGCGGGGCCGGCTGCACCGGGCAGGGCCCCCACAGGCCGCAGACGGCGGCCCGCCTTTCGTTTTCGGAGGGCCTCAGTTTTTTTCACTATATATAATAAGGTGTAGGCGGCTTTTTTTCCTACTTTTGCACGCAGAAAACAGAAGACCCCCTCAGCCATGCAGAAAAACCTGGTAATTGTCGAGTCGCCCGCCAAAGCGAAAACCATCGAGAAGTTTTTGGGCGGCGACTACAAGGTCATGTCGAGCTTCGGCCACATCCGCGACCTGAAAAAGAAAGACTTCGGCGTCGACTTGGAAACGTTCGAGCCGCAATACGAAGTGTCGGCCGACAAGGTCAAGGTGGTGAACGAACTGAAAGCGCAGGCCAAAAAGGCCGACGCCGTGTGGCTGGCCTCCGATGAAGACCGCGAGGGAGAAGCCATCGCGTGGCACCTGGCCGAAGTGCTGGGCCTCGATGCGGCGCAGTGCCGCCGCATCGTGTTCCACGAAATCACAAAGCCAGCCATTCTGGCCGCCATCGAGCACCCGCGCCACATCGACCTCAACCTGGTCGACGCGCAGCAGGCCCGCCGCGTGCTCGACCGCCTGGTGGGCTTCAAGCTCTCGCCCGTGCTCTGGCGCAAGGTGCGGGGGGGCCTCTCGGCCGGCCGCGTCCAGAGCGTGGCCGTGCGCCTCATCGTGGAGCGCGAGCGCGAAATCGCCGCGTTCAAGAGCGAAGCCTCCTGGCGCGTGGCGGGCACGTTCGACGTGCCCGTCGACGGGGGCACGGCCCAGCTGCGCGCCGAGCTGGGCACCCGCTTCAAGACCAAAGACGAGGCCCGCGCCTTCCTGGAAACGTGCCGCGGGGCCCGCTTCAGCATAGCCTCCATCACCACGCGGCCCACACGCCGCACGCCGGCACCGCCCTTCACCACGTCGACGCTGCAACAGGAGGCGGCCCGCAAACTGGGCTTCCCCGTGGCGCTCACCATGAGGGTGGCGCAGCAACTGTACGAGTCGGGACTGATTACCTACATGCGTACCGACTCAATGAACCTCTCGGAGCTCTGCCTGCGCAGCTGCGGCCCGGTCATTGCGGAGGCCATGGGCCAACGCTACCACCACACGCGCCGATACCACACGCACGCCAAGGGAGCCCAGGAGGCGCACGAGGCCATACGCCCCACCGACATGCGCCGCGCCGCCATCGACGGCACCGCGCAGGAGAAACGCCTCTACGACATGATATGGAAGCGCACCATAGCCTGCCAGATGGCCGACGCCGAACTGGAAAAAACGACGGCCGTAATCGACGTGAGCGGCAGCGGGGAGCAGTTTACGGCCACGGGCGAGGTGGTGAAGTTCGACGGCTTCCTGCGCGTCTACCGCGAGAGCCACGACACCGACAACGAGAACGAGGCCGAGGGGCGCCTGCTGCCCCCCATGACCGAGGGCATGGAGCTCACGCCCGCCGAGATATGCGCGCAGCAGCGCTACACGCAGCACCCGCCGCGCTACACCGAGGCGTCGCTCGTCCACAAGATGGAGGAGCTGGGCATCGGCCGTCCGTCGACCTACGCCCCCACCATCTCGACCATCCAGCAGCGCGAATACGTTGTCAAGGGGGAAAAGGAGGGAGAAACGCGCCCCGTCGACGTGCTGACGCTTGCGGCCGGCACCATCAGCGACGAAACGCACACCGAGACCACGGGGGCCGAGAAAAACAAGCTCATACCCACCGACGTGGGCCTCGTGGTGAACGACTTCCTGCTGGAATATTTCCCCGAAATCATGGACTACAACTTCACGGCCAACGTCGAAAAAGACTTTGACGCCGTGGCCGAGGGGAAAAAAGACTGGACAGCGCTCATCCATACCTTCTACGACCACTTTGAGCCGCAGGTGGAGAAAACGCTGGCCGAAAAAACCGACCACAAGGTGGGCGAGCGCGAACTGGGCACCGACCCCGCAACGGGGCTGCCCGTATCGGTGAAGATAGGCCGCTACGGACCCATGGTGCAGCTCGGCACGGCCGAATCGGACGTGAAGCCGCGCTTTGCCACCCTCAAGCCCGAACAGAGCATCGAGACTATCACGCTCGACGAAGCCCTGAAGCTCTTCACCCTGCCCCGCACGCTGGGCCAGTTTGAGGGCTCGGCCGTCACGGTGGGCGCCGGGCGCTTCGGCCCCTACGTGCAGCACGACGGCAAGTACGCCTCGATACCGAAGGACGAGGATCCCCTGTCCATCACGCTGGAACGCGCCGTCGAAATCATCCGCGAGAAACGCGAGACCGAGGCCCGCCGCCACTTGAAAAGCTTCGACGAGGAGCCGGGCCTCGAGGTGCTCAACGGACGCTTTGGCCCCTACATCGCCTGGAACGGGAAAAACTACCGCCTGCCCAAGGAGGCCGCCGCACGCGCCGCCGAGCTCACGCTCGAAGAGTGTCGCAAAATCGTGGAAGACGACAGCAAAAAGCCCGCACGTCCCGCCGCACGCCGGCGCCGCAAGGCATAAGGACGAAGGGGGCCCATATACCCATATCACCGCCAAACGGAAACCCACATGAAATGCATCATCCTGACGGGATACATGTGCGCCGGGAAAACCACCGTGGGCAAAGCCCTGGCCAAAGCCCTGGGCCGCACGTTCTACGACCTCGACTGGTACATCGAGGAGCGCTACCATAAAAAGGTGGCCCGCATGTTTGAGGAGGACGGCGAGGCCGTCTTCCGCGACCGCGAACGGCGCATGCTGCACGAGGCCGCCGAGTTTGAAGACACGGTGCTCGCCTGCGGCGGGGGCACGCCCTGCCACTTCGACAACGCTGCCTACATGAACAGCGTGGCCACCACGTGCTACCTGAAAGCCTCGCCCGACACCATCCTGGGCCACCTGGCCATCAGCCACGGCGAACGCCCGCTGCTGGCCGGCAAGCAGCCCGACGAACTGCGCGCCTTCATCACCCGCCAGCTCGCCGAGCGCGCGCCCTACTACGAACTGGCACACCACACCGTGAGCGTCGACGTGCTCGACAGCTTCGACAAGATAAAAAACATCGTCAACGAAATAAGAGCCACCTTACAGTTATAAAGACACCGACATGAGAAAATGGAGAATTGAGGACTCGGAAGAACTCTACAACGTGAAAGGCTGGGGCGTCAGCTACTTTGGCATCAACGACAAGGGCCACGCCTACGTATCGCCCCGCAAGGACGGCGTACAGGTCGACTTGAAAGAACTCGTCGACGAACTGGCGTCGCGCGACATCTCGGCCCCCATGCTGCTTCGCTTCCCCGACATACTCGACAACCGCATCGAAAAGACCGCCGAGTGTTTCGAACGTGCCGCCGAGGAATACAACTTCCAGGCCCAGCACTTCATCGTCTTCCCCATCAAGGTGAACCAGATGCGCCCCGTGGTCGAGGAAATCATCAGCCATGGAAAAAAGTTTAATCTGGGACTCGAAGCTGGCTCGAAGCCCGAGCTCCACGCCGTGCTGGCCACCAACATGAACAACGACAGCCTCATCATCTGCAACGGCCACAAAGACCAGAACTTCATCGAGCTGGCCCTGCTGGCGCAAAAGATGGGCCGGCGCATCTTTCTCGTCGTTGAAAAACTGCCCGAACTGCAAATCATCGCCCAAACGGCCGAAAAGCTCGGCGTGCGCCCCACCATCGGCATACGCATCAAGCTGGCGTCGTCGGGCGCGGGAAAATGGGAGGAGAGCGGGGGCGACGCGTCGAAGTTCGGCCTCAACTCGGCCGAACTGCTCGAAGCGCTGAAAATGCTCGACGCCATGGGCATGCACGACTGCTTGAAACTGATACACTTCCACATCGGCAGCCAGATTACCAAGATACGCCACATCTCCACGGCCTTGCGCGAGGCGGCGCAGTTCTACGTGCAACTGCACGCCCTGGGCTTCAAAATCGAATTTGTGGACTGCGGCGGCGGACTGGGCGTCGACTACGACGGCACCCGCTCGTCCAACTCGTCCAGCTCGGTCAACTATTCCATCCAAGAGTATGTGAACGACTGCGTCTACACCTTTGTCGAGGCAGCCGACAAGAACCACATACCCCACCCCAACCTCATCACCGAAGGCGGCCGCTCGCTCACCGCCCACCACTCGGTGCTCATCCTCGACGTCATCGAAAGCGTGGGAGTGCCCCAGATGGACGAAAACTTCCAGCCCGGCGAAAACGACCATAAGCTCGTGCACGACCTCACCGAGATATGGGACAAACTCTCGACCCGCTCCATGCTCGAAGACTGGCACGACGCCGAGGACATCCGCGAGGAGGCGCTCGACCTGTTCCGCCACGGCATCATCGACCTCAAGACGCGCGCACAGATTGAGAGCATCTATTGGAGCATCACGCGCGAGGTGGGCGAACTGGCCCACCACCAGAAGCACGTGCCCGACGAGCTGCGCAAACTCGACAAGAGCATGGCCGACAAGTACTTCTGCAATTTCTCGCTCTTCCAGTCGGTGCCCGACCATTGGGGCCTCGACCAGCTCTTCCCCATCATGCCCATCGAACGCCTGGACGAAAAGCCCACCCGCTCGGCCACGCTGCAAGACATCACGTGCGACAGCGACGGAAAGTTCGTGACCTACGTCAACCACAACCAGCAAACGAGCTATCTGCCCCTGCACGCCATACGCCCGGGCGAACATTATTATATAGGCGTGTTCCTCGTCGGTGCCTACCAAGAGATATTGGGCAACATGCACAACCTCTTCGGCGACACGAACGCCGTGCACGTGGGCGTCGACGACAAGGGATACATCATCGAAAAGACCATCGACGGCGAAACCGTGGCCGACGTGCTCGAATATGTGCAGTATGACCCGAAAAAGCTCGTGCGCCGCCTCGAAACATGGGTGAGCAAGGCCGTCAAAGAGGAGAAAATCACCGTGGAAGAGGGCAAGGAGTTCATATCCAACTACCGTGCGGGCCTCTACGGCTACACCTATCTGGAATAAGCATGGACGTACGCATCGAAGCGAGCTGGAAGCAGGCCTTGGCCGCGGAGTTTGCGGCCCCCTACTTCAAGGAACTCACGCAATTCGTGCGCAAAGCGTATCGCGCCGGCACATGCTACCCGCCCGGCGGGCAGATATTCAACGCCTTCGACCTCTGTCCGTACGACAGCGTGAAGGTTGTCATCCTCGGCCAGGACCCCTACCACGAACCCGGTCAGGCCGAAGGACTTTGTTTCTCCGTAGCCGACGGCGTGGCGCAGCCGCCCTCGCTGCAAAACATATTCAAGGAAATTCAAGACGACTTGGGGCGCCCCGTGCCCCAAAGCGGCAGCCTGCGCCGCTGGGCCCGCCAAGGCGTCCTGCTGCTCAACGCCACGCTCACGGTGCAGGCACACCGCGCCGGCTCGCACCAGGGCCACGGCTGGGAAACGTTCACCGACGCCGTCGTACGACGGCTGTCGGCCGGGCGCGAGCACCTCGTGTTCCTCCTGTGGGGCAGCTACGCACGGAGCAAGGCCGCCCTCATCGACAGCTCGAAACATCTCATCCTGCAATCGGCCCATCCCTCGCCCCTCTCGGCCTACCGGGGCTTCTTCGGCAACCACCATTTCAGCCGGGCAAACGCCTATCTCACGGAACACGGCATCGCTCCCATCGAGTGGTAAGACCGTCGCTCCGCATCACTCCACACAACCGACACTCATGACCACCCGCTCCCGCTCATCGCGCCGACCGCCCATGGTGCAAGTCGACAACGTCATCCTTTCGACTGACTGCTTTACCGAATGTTTCTGCTGCGACCTCGCAGCCTGCCGCGGCGCCTGCTGCATCGAGGGCGAGGCAGGCGCCCCCGTCACGCCCGAAGAGGTGATGCACTTGGAGGACGTCCTCGACACCGTGCGCCCCGACCTCTCGCCCGAGGCCCGGGCCGTCATCGACCGCCAGGGCGTGGCCTACACCGACGCCGACGGCGACCTCGTGACGAGCATCGTGGGCGGCAAGGACTGCGTTTTCACCTGCCGCGACGCCGCCGGCTGCTGCCTCTGCGCCACAGAGCGCGCCTGGCGCGACGGACGCACGGCGTGGAGCAAGCCCATCTCGTGCGCCCTCTACCCCATCCGCGAGCAGCGCCTCACGGGCGGCCTCACCGGGCTCAACTATCACCGCTGGGACATCTGCGCCCCCGCCGTGCGCAAAGGCCGGAAGCTGGGCCTGCCCCTCTACCGCTTCCTGCGCGAGCCCCTCACCCGCCGCTTCGGCGCCGCATGGTACGCCCGCCTCGAAGAAACCGCCGAAGCCCTCCGCCAAGAAGGCTTTATCGACTAAGCACCTCCGCCTGTCTGCATCTTTTTATCCCCGAAATGGTATAAATCCATGGAATTTCCTTATCTTTACACCCGAAATAGTATAAACACATGCCCATGGAACGGACAATACTGGCCCAATACGTCAAGGAAATGCGCAAGAAATACCACCTCACGCAGGTAGATCTGTCGCAAAAGGCGGGCGTCGGCCTGCGCTTCGTGCGCGATTTGGAACAAGGCAAGACCACGCTGCGCCTCGACAAGGTGAACCAGGTGCTCTGCCTCTTCGGCACGGAGTGTGGCCCCGTCCCCATGCGCCGCAATGAGACCGACTGATGAAAACCGCCGCCATTTTCTATAAAGACAAGCGCGCCGGCACCCTCACCGAGGACGCCGACGGCTACACCTTCCGCTACGACGCAGGCTACCTGGCCTCGGATGGAGCGCAAGCCGTCAGCCTGACGCTGCCCCTGCGCATAGAGCCCTATAAAAGCCGGGTGCTCTTCCCCTTTTTCGACGGCCTCATCCCCGAAGGGTGGCTGCTCGACATCGCCGAACGCAACTGGAAAATAGACGGGCGCGACCGCATGGCCCTGCTCATGGCTTGCTGCAAGGATTGCATTGGAGCCGTCAGCGTCAGACCCGCAACCGAGGAGGAGAATGACTGATGAAAGACAAATGCCTGTACTGCTATAAGCCGCTGAGCGGGAAGGAGACCGACTTCCACGCCAAATGTAGCCGCAAGATGTTCGGCACACAGACGCCGCCCGCCTTGCCTTACGCCCAAGACCAAATACGCGCAATGGCCGAAGAGGTCATCCGCTCGCAAACCACGCTCACGGGAGTACAGCCCAAGCTCTCGCTCGATTTCGACCGCATGAGCCGCACGCCACGTCTCACCATCGTCGGGCTTTGGGGGCGCTTCATCCTGAAACCTCAAACAGAACGCTACCCCTTTCTCCCCGAACTGGAAGATCTCACCATGCACCTGGCACAACTGGCCGGGGTGGAAACCGTGCCCCACTCGCTCATACGATTTGCCGACGGACAACTCTGCTACATCACCCGTCGCATCGACCGCACACCGCAAGGAGATAAAATTCACATGGAAGACATGTGCCAACTCTCCGAACGCCTCACCGAAGACAAGTACAAAGGTTCGCACGAACGCATCGCCAAAATCATTTTCCAACACAGCTCCACGCCCCAACTCGACTTGGTCAGATATTGGGAACAAGTTGTTTTTGCATGGCTGACGGGAAATGCCGACATGCACCTGAAAAACTATTCGCTCTATGCGCCCGACGGCACAAATTACGTGCTGACGCCCGCTTACGACCTCCTTTCCACGACTCTCGTCCTGCCCGACGACCCCGAAGAACTGGCCCTGACGCTCTGCGGCAAGAAGCGGAAGCTCACGCGCGGGCACTTTGCCGACGCCATGCGCAGCTCGGGGCTCAGCGACAAGGTGTGCTCCAACATCTTCCAGCGCTTCGTTCATGCAGCCGCCGCCTGGGAAGCTTTCATCTGCATGAGTTTTCTGCCGGCCGGGATGGCCGAAGCATATATAAGCCTCGTGCGTTCGCGCCTGGCCATGCTGGCATAAACGCCTCCCAACGGCTTTTCTTTTTATCCCCCATCAGGTATAAAAGCCGGGAGAATTATCTGTTTTATCCCCGAAATGGTATAAAAAGTCCGCCGCGAAGCATGGCTTGCGGCGGAGGATGGGCGACGCCGTGGGAGCGCGGCGGCCGCGGTGGCGGTGCGGCGGTTGTGCGGCCGCCACTTGCCTTCATTTGTGGCGTCGGCGGCGGTCGCGCAGGATGGCTTCCATGTTGTCCTGCGCCCAGCTGATCAGATTGTCGATACAGGGCAGGAACGAGCGGCCGCGCGCCGTCAGTTCATACTCGACGCGGGGCGGCACCTCGGGATAGACGCGGCGCGTGACGTAGCCGTCCTCTTCGAGCGTGCGGAGGGTGGAGGTGAGCATCTTCTGCGAAATGTCGGGAATGCGCCGCCGCAGCTCGCTGAAGCGCAGCACGCTACCCTGCTTCAACGTATAAAGCACCAGCATCGACCACTTGTCGCCGATGCGCGCCAGCACGTGGCGGATGGGGCAATTGGGTGCAACGGCGGCCGCCATGCCTGTTGTTTTCATAAGCTTCTCTCGCGTTTTGTCGGTCTACAAAAGTAACCAACTTCCCCGAAACAACCAACGACAAAACTTTTTTTCAAAAATCTGCGGCTTCTAACGCGCTATCGCCCAGCAATGGTTACCACGGCGTAACCATCTGACTTTCAAGTGCCCTCTTGCACAGGACGGCCCCGCGCCGTAACTTTGCCACCGATAAGCGACAACAACGACAACATCGGACATTTAAACAACAACAGTCATGAAACAGATTGAGAAAACGGCTGCGGCCGACAACTTCACCGCCATCAACGTGGGCAAACTGAGCGACATCAACGGCTACGTCCTTGAAATGGGCCCCAACGTGCGCATTCCCGGCAAAGTGTTCTGTGGCAGCGCCCTCGGCACGACGGGCAGCGAGCTCTCCTTCCAGCAGTTTGCCCCCGGCACCGAAACGGGCTTTGTCCACACCCACCGCCGCCACGAAGAGCTCTACTTCTTCCTCTCGGGCCGCGGCGAGTTTCAGGTCGACGGCCACGTCTTTCCCGTGAGCGAGGGCAGCGTCGTGCGCGTGGCCCCCGCCGGCCGCCGCTCCGTGCGCAACAACGGCACGGAGCCCCTCACGATGCTCTGCGTGCAATACGCCGGCAGCACCTTTACGCCCGACGACGCCGCCGACGGGCAAATCTTGCCCGACCCCGTACGCTGGTAGGCACCCGTGCGCCCGGCCGACGCGTTCGGCCGGGCGCTTTTTTATGGAAAAATGCACATAAAATCCGCATAATGATGGCTTCGTGCGCTATTTTCAGGCCTTCGGACTTGCATTTTGTGTTTTTCTTCTTAAATTTGCGGCGTTAGGTTTAACGATTATGCACGCCGCTTCTCACGTTTTCCGACTGCGCAGCCTGCTCCTCCCGGACGGAAGGGGCGACGGGTGCGTGGCGTAACGGACTCGTGCGGACGGCACAGACGATACACGCGGGCGGCCTTTCCTCCTTCGGGACGGGAAGGCCGCCCGCCGTCTGTAAACGACACAACCATCCAACCAGATAAACACCATGAGCGAGAGACTTTACATTTTCGACACGACGCTGCGCGACGGCGAGCAGGTGCCCGGCTGCCAGCTCAACACGGTGGAGAAAATCCAGGTGGCCCGCCAGCTCGAAAAGCTGGGCGTCGACGTCATCGAGGCCGGTTTCCCCGTGTCGAGCCCGGGCGATTTCAACTCGGTCATAGCCATCTCAAAGGCCGTGACGTGGCCCACCATCTGCGCCCTGACGCGCGCCGTGCAAAAGGACATCGACTGCGCCGCCGAGGCTCTGCAATATGCCAAGCACAAGCGCATCCACACGGGCATCGGCACGAGCGACGCCCACATCAAGTATAAATTCGGCTCCACGCGCGAGGACATCCTCGAACGCGCCGTGGCCGCCGTGAAGTATGCCCGCCGCTACGTCGACGAGGTGGAGTTTTACGCCGAAGACGCCGGCCGCACCGACAACGAATACCTGGCCCGCGTGGTCGAGGCCGTCATCAAGGCGGGCGCCACCGTGGTGAACATCCCCGACACGACGGGCTACTGCCTCCCGGCCGACTATGGGGCCAAAATACGCTATCTCATGGAGCATGTCGACGGCATCGACAAGGCCATCCTCTCAACCCATTGCCACAACGACCTGGGCATGGCCACGGCCTGCACGCTCGAAGGCGTGCTGAACGGAGCCCGCCAGGTCGAGGTGACCGTCAACGGCATCGGCGAGCGCGCGGGCAACACCAGCCTCGAAGAAATGGCCATGATTCTGCGCTGCCATCGCGAACTAGGCATCGACACCAACATCAACACCACGTGCATCTACGCCACGAGCCGCATGGTGAGCTCGCTGATGAACATGCCCGTGCAGGCCAACAAGGCCATCGTGGGCCGCAACGCCTTTGCCCATTCGTCAGGCATCCATCAGGACGGCGTTTTGAAGAACGCGGGGACGTACGAAATCATGAACCCAAAAGACGTAGGCATCGACGAAGGCTCCATCATCCTCACGGCCCGCAGCGGCCACGCCGCCCTGCGCCACCGCCTCGACGTGCTGGGCATCAGCGTGGACGACGCGCGGCTCGACGAAATCTACCAGGAGTTTCTGCGTCTGGCCGACCGCAAGAAAGAGGTCACCGACGACGACATCCTCATGCTGGCCGGGGCCGACCGCGCCATGAGCCACGCCGTGAAGCTCGACTATCTGCAAGTGACCAGCGGCTTGGGCGTGCGCCCCGTGGCCGCCGTCATCCTCGACATCGCCGGCGAGAAGTTCGACGCCGCCGCCGAGGGCAACGGCCCCGTCGACGCCGCCATACGCGCCGTCAAGAGCATCATCAAGCGCAAGATGACGCTGAAAGAATTTACCATCCAGGCCATCAACAAGGGCTCCGACGACGTGGGCAAGGTGCACATGCAGGTGGAGCACGACGGCGCGCTCTACTACGGCTTCGGAGCCAACACCGACATCGTTGCCGCGAGCGTTGAGGCCTATATCGACTGCATCAACAAGTTCCGCAAATGAAGCTCTATCCCCGCTGGATGCTGCTGCTCGCGGGCATCAGTCTGCTGCCCGTGCTGCTCATCCCCTTCTACCTCTTCGGCGGCCTGCACCCCTTCGGCACGAGCCAGAGCACGGTGGTGTCGCTGCTGCTCTATGTGCTGACGAACCTGCTGTGGGCCGTGCCCGTGGTGCTCTTCTTCGTCAGTCTCGACCAGTATGGCCGGGGCCGCCGCACGCTGGCCGTAGCGCTGGCCGTGGCGGGCGCCTGCCTCACGGCGCTGGCCGCCGGCCTGGTGCTGGCCGCCCTGTAAGATAACGCAAAACCAAGCTTAAAGCCATGCCCAAAACGCTTTTCGACAAAATATGGGACAGCCACGTCGTCCAGCACGTCGACGACGGCCCCGACCAGCTCTACATCGACCGGCTCTACTGCCACGAAGTGACCAGCCCGCAAGCCTTCCGCGGCCTGCGCGAGCGCGGCCTGCGCCCCCTGCGCCCCGCGCAGATTTTCTGCATGCCCGACCACAACACGCCCACCACGGGCCAGGAGCGGCCCATCGCCGACCCCGTGTCGCGCCGCCAGGTGGAGGAGCTCGAGCGCAACGCCCGCGACTTTGGCCTCGCCCACTTCGGCATGATGCACCCCGACAACGGCATCGTCCACGTCGTGGGGCCCGAACTGGGCCTCTCGCTGCCCGGCATGACCATCGTTTGCGGCGACTCGCACACCTCGACCCACGGTGCCGTGGGCGCCGTGGCCTTCGGCATCGGCACGAGCGAGGTCGAGATGGCCCTGGCCTCGCAGTGCATCCTGCAAACCAAGCCCCGCTCCATGCGCATCACGGTCGAGGGAAGCCTCGGCCCGGGCGTCACGGCCAAGGACCTGGCGCTCTACCTCATGAGCCGCCTCACGACGAGCGGTGCCACCGGCCATTTCGTTGAATATGCCGGCCCGGCCGTGCGCTCGCTCTCGATGGAGGGGCGCCTCACGCTCTGCAACCTCTCCATCGAGATGGGCGCCCGCGGCGGCTTCGTGGCCCCCGACGACACCACCTTTGCCTATCTGCGCGGCCGGCGCTACGCCCCGCAGGGACGGGCGTGGGACGAGGCCGTGGCCCGCTGGCGCACGCTGCGCACCGACGACGGCGCCACGTTCGACCGCGAGGTGAGCTTCGACGCCGCCGACATTGCCCCCATGATTACCTACGGCACCAACCCCGGCATGGGCATGCCCGTGACGGGGCGCATCCCCGAGCCGGCCGGCCCCTCGGACGAGAAAGCCCTGGCCTACATGGGCTTCCGCCCGGGCGAGCCCATGCTGGGACGCCCAGTCGACTACGTCTTTCTGGGCGCCTGCACCAACGGGCGCATCGAGGACTTCCGCGCCTTTGCCTCCATCATCCGCGGCCGCCGCAAGGCCCCCGGCCTGACGGCCTGGCTCGTACCCGGCTCGTGGGCCGTCGTGCGGCAAATCAAGGCCGAGGGCCTCGACCGCGTGCTCGCCGACGCCGGCTTTGAGCTGCGCCAGCCCGGCTGCTCGGCCTGCCTGGCCATGAACGACGACAAGGTGCCCTCCGGCAAGCTCTGCGTCGCCACGTCCAACCGCAACTTCGAGGGCCGCCAGGGCCCCGGCTCGCGCACCCTCCTGGCCGGCCCGCTCACGGCGGCCGCGGCCGCCGTGACGGGCGTCGTCACCGACCCGCGCACCTTAATGAACTGACACGCCCCAACCCAAGCTGACACGTCATGAAAAAGAAATTCGACATCATACGCTCCACCTGCGTGCCCCTGCCGCTCGAAAACGTCGACACCGACCAGATTATCCCCGCCCGCTTCCTGAAAGCCACCTCACGCGAAGGCTTCGGCGAGAACCTCTTCCGCGACTGGCGCTTCAACCCTGACGGCTCGCCGCGGCCCTTCGTGCTGAACGACCCGCGCTATGGCGGCGAAATACTGCTGGCGGGCAAAAACTTCGGCTGCGGCTCGAGCCGCGAGCACGCCGCCTGGGCCCTGGCCGACTATGGCTTCCGCGTCGTGGTGAGCAGCTTCTTTGCCGACATCCACCGCCAGAACGAGCTCAACAACTTCGTTCTGCCCGTCGTCGTGAGCGAGGACTTCCTGGCCGAACTCTTCGCGAGCGTTGCGGCCGACGCCTCGACGCTCGTCACCGTCGACGTGCCGCGGCAAACCATCACCAACGAGGCCACGGGCCGCTCGAAGCATTTCGAGCTGAACGGCTACAAGAAATACTGCCTCACGCACGGCCTCGACGACATCGATTTCCTCCTGCAAAGCCGCCCTCTCATCGAGGCCTGGGAGCGGCAGCACACAACAACCCCCTAACACCCGCACACCCGCATGAAACTCCACATTGCCCTCCTTCCCGGCGACGGCATCGGGCCCGAAATATCGGCCCAGGGCGTTGCCGTCATGAACGCCGTGGCCCGCCGCTTCGGCCACGAGCTCACCTTCACCGAAGCCCTCGTGGGCGCCGCCGCCATCGACGCCACGGGCAACCCCTTCCCCGAACAGACCTACGAGGCCTGCGCCGCGGCCGACGCCGTGCTCTTTTCGGCCGTGGGCCATCCGCGCTACGACGCCGACCCCACCGCCACCGTGCGCCCCGAGCAGGGGCTGCTGGCCATGCGCAAGCGCCTGGGCCTCTACGCCAACATACGCCCCGTGCAGACGTTCGAGGGCCTGCTCCACCTCTCGCCCCTGCGCCCCGACGTCGTGCGCGGCGCCGACTTTGTATGCATCCGCGAACTGACGGGCGGCATGTACTTTGGCGAGAAGCACGAGGGCGACGACGAGGCCTGGGACACCAACCGCTACACCCGTCCCGAGGTGGAGCGCATCCTGGCCGTGGCCTACGCCTATGCCGCCCGCCGGCGCGGCCTTGTCACCGTGGTCGACAAGGCCAACGTGCTGGCTTCGAGCCGCCTGTGGCGCAAGGTGGGCGCAGAGATGGCAGCCCTCCACCCCGACGTGCGCACGGAGTATATGTACGTCGACAACGCCGCCATGCGCCTCGTGCAGGAACCGACCCACTTCGACGTGCTTGTCACGGAAAACACCTTCGGCGACATCCTCACCGACGAGGGCTCGTGCATCTCGGGCTCGCTGGGCCTGCTGCCCTCGGCCTCGGTGGGCACGGGCACGCCCGTCTTCGAGCCCATCCACGGCTCGTGGCCCCAGGCCGCCGGCAAGGACATAGCCAACCCCCTGGCCCAGATTCTCTCGGCCGCCATGCTCTTCGAGCACTTCGGCCTCACGGCCGAGGGCGCCGCCGTGCGCCGCGCCGTCGACGCCTCCATCGAGGCCGGCGTGCGCACGCCCGACATACAGCCCGCCGGCGCGCCCCGCTACGGCACGCGCGAGGTGGGCGCCTGGATAGCCCGGCAGGTCGGGGAGCAGTGAGCCGCAGGGGCACGGGGCGGCGCAACAAACTGTCCGCCGCCGCATTTTTTTAACACGGAGAATCGAATATTTTCGCCCGGCCGCGCCCTCGCACGCAAATGAGCGAAAATCAGAAACGCCTGGTTTTCAGGCGCCAACGCCAAAGGCCCTCCCGCAAAACACACGGAGAGGGCCTTTTTTGCCACTATATGGCGCAAATCGGAGCCATTTTTCCTCCCGAAACAGGCCTTGGATCGAAATTTCCATGGGATGGATCGGCCGATCCATGGGATGGAAACAGAATTCCATGGGATGGATTGGCCGAAAGGCCGCATGGAAGCACGAAAACAACGCTAAAAGGCGGACGGAGCCGCGCGTCCGCTTTAACGCTTTGCCAAATAGCGCACACGCCGCGGCGGCCCGCAGCCACCCCTCCGCAAGGCCCTGCCCGCGCCCGCACGCCGCACACCGAGGGGCTGCCTACAAGTCGAGCGAGCGCTCGCCCGGCAGAAAGTCGTAGATGCTCATGGTCGTGATGCCCGCCTCGTCGCGGCCGCTCTATTTCAAATTTGTGGCTGTCACAGCCGGTTTTCTGAAATAGAAACGCACAGATTACGTCTAAAACCGCCCCGCTACTTCAAAAAAGTGGCAATATTGCCACTTTTTTGAAGTAGAGCCGTCAGGAAAAGGGTTGCTTTCCGCCCAGCCTCGCGCGTGCGCGTATATATACAAGGTGCGGCCCACCGCGGGAGCACCCTGCACCGCGGCGACAAGGGGAGGCGGGGAGGCGCCGGCATACGTTTCTGCCCCGCCGAGGCGGCCGTCTCGTTTTTTTTGCCTAACTTTACTTGCTAAAAAACGCCTTTCGCACACGGGAGGCTTGGAGCGCCCGACCCACCACATGCGGCCCGGCGCCGCCACACGCACTGCAAAAAAGAAAAAACAAGATATGTCATGATGTATAAATGGAATTACACGCCACCCACGGCCGAAGAGGAAGCCCAGGCCTCCGAGCTGGCCGCCGCGGCGAGCATCCACCCCGTGCTGGGGCGGCTGCTGCTGAGCCGCGGCCTGCGCACGCCCGCCGAGGTGAAGCGCTTTTTCCGCCCGCAGCTCTCGGACCTGCACGACCCCTTCCTGATGGACGACATGCGCGAGGCCGTGCGGCGCCTCGACGAGGCCATGGGGCGCAAGGAGCGCATCCTTGTGTATGGCGACTACGACGTGGACGGCTGTACGGCCGTCGCGCTGGTCTATAAGTTCCTCTCACAGTTTTACTCCAACATCGACTATTACATCCCCGACCGCTACGAGGAGGGCTACGGCATCTCGAAGAAGGGCGTCGACTTCGCGGCCGAAACGGGCGTAAAGCTCGTCATCGTGCTCGACTGCGGCATCAAGGCCGTCGACGAGGTGGCCTATGCGCGCCGGCTGGGCATCGACTTCATCATCTGCGACCACCACGTGCCCGACGAGGTGCTGCCGCCGGCGGCCGCCATCCTCAATCCAAAACGGGCCGACAACCATTACCCCTACACCCACCTGTCGGGCTGCGGCGTGGGCTTCAAGTTTATGCAGGCCTTCGCCGCGAGCAACGGCATTGAGCAGAACAAGCTGACGCCTCTGCTCGACCTGTGCGCCGTGAGCATCGCCGCCGACATCGTGCCCATCATGGGCGAAAACCGCATCCTGGCCTATCACGGCCTGCGCCTGATGAACACGCACCCCTCCATCGGCCTGCAAGCCATCATCGAGGTGTGCGGCCTGGGCGACCGCGAACTGTCGATGAACGACATCATTTTCAAGATAGGCCCGCGCATCAACGCCTCGGGGCGCATGCAGAACGGCAAGGAGGCCGTGGAGCTGCTCGTCGAACGCGACTATGCCGCCGCGCTCGACAAGGCGGCACGCATCAACCTCTACAACGAGGCGCGCAAGGACCTGGACAAGCAGATGACCGAGGAGGCCACGGAGCTGGTGAGCCACCTGCCCGACCTGGACAGCCGCCGCGCGGTGGTAATCTACAACGAGGCGTGGCACAAGGGCGTTATCGGCATCGTGGCGTCGCGCATCACGGAGCTCTACTACCGCCCCGCCGTCGTGCTGACGCGCAGCGAGGGCATGGCCACGGGCTCGGCCCGCTCGGTGTCGGGCTTCGACGTGTATCGCGCCGTGCAGAGTTGCAGCGACCTGCTGGAAAACTTCGGCGGCCACACCTATGCCGCCGGCCTCTCGCTGCGCGTGGAAAACGTCGAGGCCTTTGCCCGGCGCTTCGAGGACTACGTGGCACACCACATCAACGAGGAACAGACGCAGCCAAGCCTCGACATCGACGCGGTGCTCGACTTTAAGGACGTGACCTTCGCGTTCTATACCGACTTGAAGCGCTTTGCCCCCTTCGGGCCGGGCAATCCGAAGCCCGTGTTCTGCACCCACCGCGTCTACGACTACGGCACGAGCAAGGTCGTCGGGCGCGGACAGGAACACATCAAGCTCGAACTCGTGGACAACAAGAGCAACAACGTGATGAACGGCATTGCCTTCGGGCAGAGCTCGCAGGCACGCTACATCAAGACGAAGCGCGCCTTCGACATCTGCTACAGCATCGAGGAAAACACGCACCGCCGCGGCGAGGTGCAGCTGCAAATTGAGGACATACGACCCGTCGAGACCGACTGACGCGGCGGAGGCGCACACAGACGCATGGAGGACGACGAAAGGTACAGGGACATCCTGCGGCGCTACTGGGGCTACGACAACTTCCGCGGCATCCAGCTCGACATCATCCGCAGCATCGGCCGGGGCTGCGACACCATCGGGCTCATGCCCACGGGCGGCGGAAAAAGCATCACGTTCCAGGTGCCGGCGCTGGCCATGGAGGGGCTCTGCCTGGTGGTGACGCCGCTCATCGCCCTGATGAAAGACCAGGTGGCCCGCCTCAGGCAGCTGGGCATACGGGCCGCCGCTATCTACTCGGGCCTCGCGGCCGAGGAGGTGGCGCGGCAGCTCGACAATTGCGTCTTCGGCGGCTACAAGTTTCTCTACGTGGCGCCCGAGCGGCTGGGCTCCGAGGCCTTCCGCCGGCGGCTGGGCCACATGCACGTGAGCTTCGTCACCATCGACGAGGCTCACTGTCTGTCGCAGTGGGGCTTCGACTTCCGCCCCTCCTACCTGAACCTCTGCCAGCTCAACGAACTGCTGCCGGGCGTGCCCCTGCTGGCGCTGACGGCCACGGCCACCGAGCGCGTGCTGACGGACATCCGCGAAGTGCTCAAACGGCCCGGCATGCGTCTGTTCCGCATGAGCTTCGAGCGCACAAACCTGAGCTACGTGGTGCGCCCCACAACCGACAAGGCCGCCCAGCTCGTGCACATCCTGCGCAGCGTGCCTGGAGCCGCCATCGTCTATACGCGCAGCCGCCGCGGTGCGGCCGACACGGCCGCCATGCTCACGCGGGCGGGCATACCGGCCCTCTACTACCACGCCGGGCTGCCACCCGTCGAGAAAGACGTGCGCCAGGACGACTGGCAGCAGGGCCACACGCGCGTCATGGTGGCCACCAACGCCTTTGGCATGGGCATCGACAAGGCCGACGTGCGCCTGGTGGTCCACATGGACCTGCCCGACAGCATCGAGGCCTACTTTCAGGAGGCGGGACGCGCCGGGCGCGACGGGCGGCGGGCCTATGCCGTGCTGCTCTACTCCGAGGCCGACCGCGCGAAAATGCTGCGCCGCGTGGCCGACACGTTCCCGCCCAAGGAGTTTGTGCAGCGCGTCTACTCGTCGCTGGCCTACTTCTTCCAGCTGGCCGTGGGCGACGGCTTCGGCGTGACCTACGAGTTTGACCTGGAACGCTTCTGCGTCAACTTCAAATACTTTCCCACGCGCGTGCTCAGCGCCCTTCACATCCTCACGCGCACGGGCCTCATCCTCTATCGCGACGAAGAGGAGGGCGCCTCGCGCGTCATGTTTATCGTGCAGCGCGACGAGCTGTACAACCTGCACCGCCTGACGCCGCGCATGGACCGCGTCATCCTGTCGCTCCTGCGGCGCTACACGGGGCTGTTCAGCGACTATGCCTTTATCGACGAGACGCTCATTGGACGCGACTGCGGCCTGACGCCCCACGAGGTGTACGAAACGCTGCGCCTGCTCACGCTGGAACGCATCGTCCACTACGTGCCGCGCAAAAACGTGCCCCGCATCACCTTTCTGCAACGGCGCGTCGAGGAGAGCCGCGTGGTCATACCGCCCGAGGTGTACGAAACGCGGCGCGAACAGTATGTGACGCGGCTCAACGCCATGCTGGGCTATGCCGGGGGCACCGACTGCTGCCGCTCGCGCTACCTGCTGGCCTACTTCGGCGAGACCGCCGCGGCCGACTGCGACCATTGCGACGTGTGCCTGAGCCGACGGCCCAAGGGCGGCCGCATCGAGGCCGCCGCCGCGGCCATCGAGGAGCTGGCACGCAGGCGGGGCACGCTGGCCCCCGACGAAACGACGCCCGACGGCTTCGCTCCCGACGAGGCCGGGGCGGCCCTGCAAATGCTCGTGAGGAGCGGACGCCTCGTGCGCAACGCCGACGGAGGCTTTACCCCTGCCTCCTGAGCCCGGCCACGGCGAAGGGCCACGGACGGCCGTTTACGCGAAAAAGAGACACACATTCCGAAAAATCGACCTTTTTAAAACGGTGTAAAAGCACGACTTTTGCACCATGAAAACCATCGAACGCTTTTTAGTTTCCGCCCGGCGATGGCTGCCAGCGCTCTGCCTGACGGCCGCCCTGACGGGGTGCGACCTCATCGAGTATCACCCGTACGACAGCCGCGTCGACGGCGAGCGCCTCCACAACGCCGCGGCCATCGAACGCATCGAGCGCGAAACGGCCGGGCGCGAAACGGTGCGCTTCGCCGTCATAAGCGACACGCAGCGCTGGTATGACGAGACGGGAGCCATCGTCGACGCCATCAACGCCCGCCCGGACGTCGACTTCGTGATCCATTGCGGCGACCAGACCGACTTTGGCCTGACGCGCGAGTGGGAATGGATGGCGCGCGAGCTGAAACGCCTGCGGCCGCCCTACGTGTGCCTCATCGGCAACCACGACTGCCTGGGAACGGGCGGCGACGTGTTTCGCGCCCTCTACGGCGACCCCAACTTCTCGTTCGACGTGGGCACAACCCACTTTGTCTGCCTCAACACGAACGCCTTCGAGTACGACTACTCCACGGCCATCCCCGACTTCGACTTCCTGCGCACCGACCGCGAAACCCTGCCCGCCTCGACGCGGCGCACCGTCGTGGCCATGCACGCCGCGCCCCACACCGACCAGTTCAACAACAACGTGGCCGAGGTGTTCCAGCTCGTGCTGCACCGCTATCCCGGCCTGGCCTTCTGCCTGTGTGGCCACACGCACCACACGCAGCACCAGAACCTGTTCGGCGACGGCATCGTCTATCACACCTGCGGGGCGGCGCACGGCCGCACGTACCTGCTCTTCACGCTGACAGAAGATGGATACACGTATGAAGAAGTGGCTTGTTAGCCTGCTGGCGTCGGCGGCAGCCATCCTGCCCGCGGGAGCCGCGGCCTGCACGCCGGCGGCAACGGCCGACACGGCGGTCACGGCGGCCGACACCCTCCTGCCCCACAGCTGCGAGACGAACCTGCCGCGCTACGAGCGCAACAAGCAGCGCTACCTGCGTCGCGCTGAGAAGCTCATCCCCAACCAGGCCGTCGTGCAATATGCCGGCAGCATCGGTTTTCTCTCGGCCGGCATCGGGTGGCACTACGGCCGCCGCGACCGCTGGGAGAGCGAGGTGCTCCTGGGCTTCGTGCCGCGCTACGAGTCGGACTGTGCCAAGGCAACGCTCACGGTCAAGGAGCGCTTCGTGCCGTGGCGCCTGCCCATGGGCCGATGGTGGAGCGTGGAACCGCTCACGGCGGGCATCTACCTGAACACCATCTTTGGCGAGGACTTTTGGGCGCACGAGCCCTCGCGCTACCCCAAGTCGTACTACGGCTTCGCCACGAAGATACGCGCAGGCGTCTTTCTGGGCCAGCGTTTCCGCTACCATATCCCCCTGCGCAAGCGGTGGATGCACAAGAGCATCGCCTTCTATTATGAGCTGGGCACGTCCGACCTGTATATCATCTCGGCCATTCCCAACAAAAACGTGCGCCTGGGCGACATCCTCTCGCTCAGCTTCGGCCTGACGCTCGACGTGTTCTGACGGGGCGGCAAGTCGCCGGCCAACCACCCCACAAAGCAGCAGGTGCGCCTCGTCCCGGCCTGGCTGCCACGCCACCACGGCCAGTGCCCCGGCAAACAGACTCCGTTTGCTGGGGCACTGGCATAAAGGAAAAGCACAGGGTCGGTTTTCCACACCGAGGAACAGATTAAACCGTTAAAATAGCAAAAAAGACGAGCCTTGTAGCGTTACATTCTGCCCTGTTTTTTTCTACTTTTGCACATCCAATTATGGATATAGGACGCGAAAGAATGGAAATATACACCGTTGTCTACAAGAACAAGATTCATGATTTCCACGCATGGGGCGCAGCGGCTCTGATCTGACCGTTGCCTCTCTTTCCGCAGCTATATTCATCAGAAACCTTCATCCAATCAAATAATTTATGAGCAAAAAGAATAGGCTCATAGGACTGCTGTGCATTGCCGTCCTATGCAGCCGCAGCTTATGTGCCCAACCCCGACAGATGGGCATCGAGGAACTGTTTCGTCTTGCGGACGAACAAAGCAAAAGCATCCAAACTTACAGAACAGCAACGGAAGCCGCCGGCGAAGCACTGAAAGCAGCCAAAGCACAAAGGCTCCCCGACGTGAATGTATCCCTTTCGGCCAGCTATCTGGGCAACGGAAAGCTATGGGACAGGGATTTCGGCAACACAACAACGGTGGAAATGCCCCATTTCGGCAACAACTTCGCCCTGGAAGCCCAACAGGTCATCTATGCAGGCGGCGCCATAAGCAGCGGCATCCGACAGGCCGAGCTGGGAAAGCTGATGGCGCAACTCAACTTGCAGAAGAACGTGCAGGAAATACGCTTCCTGCTGGTGGGACACTACTTGAACCTTTACAAACTGGACAACCAAATCAAAGTGCTGCAAAGAAACCTGCAACTGACACGGGAGGTCATTGCCAACATGAAAGCCCGCAGAGGACAGGGGACGGTGCTGAAAAACGACATCACCCGTTACGAACTGCAAAGGGAGCAACTGAACTTGCAGCTGTCGAGAGTGAAGGACGCACGCAGCATAGCCAACCACCGGCTGACAACCACCTTGCACCTCCCCGAAAGCACGGAGATAACTCCCGACGCCTCCTTGCTGGAACAAAAGGTCGCCGCGCTGACAGAAGACGAATGGCAAAACCTGGCGGAACACCACAACATCTCGCTGAAACAAGCGGAAACAACGGTCCGGCTCAATGAACAGAAGGTGCGACTGGAACGCTCCGAACGCCTTCCACACATCGCCCTCGTGGCAGCCGACCATTTGGACGGCCCCATCACGATCGAAGTGCCCGTACTGGATAATAATTTCAATTATTGGTATGTGGGAATAGGAGTAAGGTACAATCTCTCCTCACTCTTCAAGAACAACAAAAAACTGAAACAAGCCCGTCTGAACGTTCGTCAGGCGCAGGAACACCACTAATGGATGCAAGAGCAGGTGGAAAACGCCGTGCAGGAAAGCTATGTGAACTTCCTAACGGCCTTTGCCGACCTGCGAACACAAGAAAACAGCGTTCGGCTGGCAGACGAGAACTATAACGTCACCGACAAGCGCTATAAGAACGGAATGGCCCTGCTCACCGACATGCTGGACGCAGGCAACACAAAACTCAGCGCCGACATGGAGCTGGTGGACGCCCGCATCAACATCTTGTACAACTATTATAAAATGAAATACGTCACCCATACTTTATAACTTATCTCCCAAAAAGAACTGCACCATGACAACACGAAAAACAAAGAAGCTGATTTACAACACCATTGTATTGGCATTGCTGGCAGCCGGGATAGCATACGTCTGCTCACGCTTCGTTCACCCGGGCAACGTGGAATACACCGACAACGCTCAGGTGAAACAACACATCACCCCGGTCAATACGCGCGTGCAAGGCTTCATCAAGAAAATTTACTTCGAGGAATACAAGCCGATACACAAGGGTGACACCTTGCTCGTGATTGAAAACACAGAGTTCAAGCTGCGGCTGGCACAAGCCGAAGCCGACCTGGCCAACGCACTGGCAGGCCAGCGCGTCACCAACGCAGGAATAGCCACCACGCAAAACAACCTGACGGTAAACGATGCGGGCATTGAAGAGCTTCGCGTGGAGCGGGCCAACGCAAAACGCGAACTGCAACGATACGAGAAGCTGCTGGATGAAGACGCTGTCACACGTCAACAATACGACAACGTAAAGACTACCTACGAATCTATCGACGCACGCTACGAACAGGCCATCCGCATGAAACACTCCACCTCGCTCTCGAAAAACGAACAGACACACCGGCTGGGACAAAACGACGCTGCCATCCGTCTGGCGCAGGCTGCCGTTGACCTGGCCCGTCTGAACCTTTCTTACACCGTTATCGTTGCCACATGCGACGGCACTACAGGCCACAAGGACATACATGAAGGCCAACTGGTGCAACCCGGCCAGACAATGGTGAGCATCGTGGACAACAGCGACCTTTGGGTCATTGCCAACTACCGGGAAACCCAGCTGCCCCACATCAAGGAAGGTGCAGAGGTGGCCTTTACAGCCGATGCGGTACCGGGCGTCGTCTATAAAGGGGTGGTCGAATCCATCTCAGAAGCCACCGGGGCAGCCTTCTCCCTCATTCCACAAGACAACGCCACGGGCAATTTTGTAAAAGTGGAGCAAAGGGTTCCCGTTCGCATTCGTCTGAAAAACAACAACACGCAAGACGTGAGCCGACTGAGAGCGGGATTCAATGTTGAATGTGAGATAAAATACTAAAATGAGCGCAACAGCAAACTCCACCCCCTTCTCCATGCCGATGTTCAGGGGCTTTGTTCCCGAACGGATAAGGCCCTGGATATATGTTTTCATAGCCTTTACCTTCCAATTCTCGGGCGGGCTTTACCTGGGCACGCTGAACCAGATGATGGGAGAGACGGCCCTTATGCGCGAAGACCTCCTGATGTGTCTCTTTGCCAACCTGTCTGGAATGGCCATCTACTTCCCCTTGCTGTTTCGCATGAAATTTCGCTTTACCAACAAGACGTTGCTGTGTACAGCAGCCACCGGTGTGCTGCTTTGCAACCTGCTTGCTCCGCACATCACGTTCCTTCCCCTGCTATGGCTGGTATGCTTCGTCGAAGGCATGTGCAAAATACAAGGCACGTTTGAATGTATGTCGAACATCCAGCTGTGGATGACGCCGACCCGCGACTTCACCGTGTTTTTCCCCGTGCTGCACATCGTCATCTTGGGGAGCATGCAGCTCTCCGACCTGCTTGCAACCTACCTGATGTACCATTATCATTGGACATATATGCACTTGTTCATGGGCGGCATCATGATGTTCGACCTGCTTGTTCTGACTGTTGGCGCACGCCATTTTCGCCTGTTCAAGAAGCTTCCCCTGTTTGGCATCGACTGGCTCGGAGCCTTGCTCTGGTCGGCCCTCTTGCTGGAAATTGCCTACCTGTTCAACTATGGCGACTGGTACGACTGGTGGAACAGCCCGGTCGTTCGACGGCTGAGCCTCGCCGTTGTCGTCACGCTCCTCTTCTGCATCTGGCGGATACGCTTCGTCCGTCATCCCTACTACGAGCCAAAGATGTGGGCCTACCGCCATCTGCTGCCCGTCCTCTTGCTAATTACGCTCATTGAGATGTTTCTGGCAACCGAGCACGTGCTGGAAGAAGTCTATTTGGAAGCGGTGATGCACTACGGAACGCTGACAAGCGTACAGCTGGACTGGCCTGCGCTGGGCGGCGTACTGGCCGGGTGCCTGTTCGCCTATTGGTGGATGCACGTGAAGCGTTTCAACTATCTGCGGCTCATCATTGTGGGAATGGGAGGCATCGTCGGTTATTTATTGGGGTGCTATTTCACCATCTCGTCCGACATTCATATATCGCAGCTCTACCTGCCGATATTTCTCCGCGGATTTGCATACGCCGTGCTCAGCACTGCGTTCATGACCTGCCTGGAAGAAATCATGAGCTTTCAGCATTTCTTCCAGGCATTGTCGGTTTTCAACATGTTGCACATGGTCATGGGTGGCGTGGTCGGGGCGGCCATCTACACACGTGGCCTGGCCTATTATCTGCCCGACAACCTTGCACGCTACGGGGCGGCATTTGACGGTGTGACAGCTGGTAGAACTGCTGTCGACATGCCACGTTTCATGGAAACCTTCATGACGCAAATAACGGAAATCAGCATCAAGCAGCTTTACGGCTGGACTGCATACGCATGCATTCTCCTCTTTCTGCTGTTTCTTCTCTACGACGCTCCGATACGCAGGGAGCTCAAAGAAATGCCCGGGTGGCAAAAAATAAGAAAAGCCATTGCCGAGACGCTGACAGGGCGGAAACGTTGATTTTCGCCTGCGCCGGGCGGCGGTCTACTCGGAGTACCACTCGCCTTCGTCGTCCTCGGTGGCGCTGTCGTCCTGCATGTCTTCGAGCTGCTCGGGGGTATATTCGTCCTCGTAGTGGGTTTCGACGGGACCGTCCTGCATGTCGAGCGGAAGCGTGTCTTTGATTTCCATCGGGGCGAAGGTTTGCTCGTAGAACTTGCGGTAGTCGTCGAAGCTGTACTGCGTGCCGAGCATTTCCAGGTTGTGGGTCGAGATGAGCACGACGCGGGCTTTCGTCAGCATGCGGGCCA
Source organism: uncultured Alloprevotella sp. (assembly GCA_944322095.1). Taxonomy (GTDB): domain Bacteria; phylum Bacteroidota; class Bacteroidia; order Bacteroidales; family Bacteroidaceae; genus Alloprevotella. The sequence goes on along the minus strand of CALUNU010000007.1, from coordinate 87,955 downwards.
GCGTTGTGTCGGCATAGACTTGCTGGGCATAGGTGTGGGCTTCGTCGAAACTGTTGAAGCCTGCCACGCGAAACTGCGTGAGCTGCGCGTCGCGCAAGGGCGTGATGTCGAAGTTGCGCACCATGAAGCCCGTAAAGTTGAAGCGCGCCAGCTCGTAGAGCAAGCGGTTGTCGTCGATGCTGTCGGTGGGATAGGCCACGACGAAGACGAACGGCACGTCGCGGTCGGGCAGCAGGCGGCGGCCCGCGCGGACGCTGTCGGTGGCGGCGTCGGCAGCCGCCGTGCGGCGCGACCAGAGCGAACCGAGGTCGAGCCCGGCGGCATTGAACGTGCGCCCGCTCTCCAAGCCGTTGACGAGCATGCCCGCCAGCTCGCTGACGTCGCTTTCGGGGAACTGCTTCAACAGGTCGCGGAGCTCGCCTGTCAACTGCTTCGTGTCCTCACGTCCGATGCGGCTCAGAATGTGTACGAACATAAACTTCGGCCGGTTGGCCCCCGTGGGGAAGCGACGGGTCGACTCCTCGAAGTTGCGCGCCACGGTGGCGTTGTCGCGGCGGCGGTAGGCTTCGTAGGTGGCCGTATAGAGCGAGTCCTCAATCTGTCGGCCGTAGCGGGCATAGCGCTCGTAGTCGGGGTCGGTGATGAGCGTGGTCAGGGCGCTTTCGGGGAAGAGCTGCGCCATGCGCGCCTTCATCTCGGCCGCCTTGTCGGCCTGTCCCCAGCGCGAATAGAGCAGGAAGAGCTGATAGAACACGTCGTCCATCTTCTCGAACGTGGGATACTGGTCCGCCAGGCGCGTCAAAGTACGTTCGGCCAGAGGAAAGTCCTCCAACTTGTCTTTTTCGATGAGACCCGCGTTATAAAGTCCGTCCATGATGATGAGGTCCGACGCCGCCTTGGCTTCGGGCGTGAAGGGGATCTCTTTCAAATAGTATTCGCGGCGGTGGGGGTCGTTTTGCGCCGAGTCGGGCTGCGCGGCAGCCTCCTCTTCGGCCAGGGCGAGGCTGTCGGCCCGCTCCTCGGCCAGGCGGATGGAGTCTTCGGCCTCATAGTCGACGCCCGCCATGTCGTCCATCGGCACGACGGTGCGGTTGGAGCGCCGCCAGTTGTCTTCGAGCTTGCGGTTGCCCCAGCGCTTCTTAAAGTCCTGCTTGCCCTGCATGACGAGCATGGGGTTGTAGAAGTACCACTCCTTGTTTCCGCCCACGGCCGTTTGGCCCGTCTGCGTTGTGGGGCGCGTCGTTCCGCCCGCGGCGGCGTTTTCCTGCATGCGGGCCTCGGCGGCCGAGTCTTCGCGGGCCTCGCGCTCGGCCTCCTCCTTGCGTTTGAGCAGTTCGATGGTGCGGTCGATGGCCGCGTTGCGTTCCTCCTCGCTCATGAGGGCCAGCTGCTGCAAGCTGTCCTGCAAGTGTACGGCCGAGGTGAAGGGCACGAGCTCGTCGAGCACCTTGGAGCGTCGCATCGTCTCCTCGTAGGCCTCGTGGGTCTTGTCGAGCAGGCCCACGGCCTCGCCGTAGCACGACTGGGCCAGGTCGTAGCGCCCGCGCTCCCAATAGAGCTCGCCCAGGCGGAGCAGGAGCATGCCCTTTTCGACGCCGCCGCGCGTGCTCTTCCCGCGCCCTGTCTCGTAGGAGCTGATGGCCTGCACTGTGTCGCCGAGCGTAAGATAAATGTTGCCCATTGCATAGTACACCTGGTCGAGATAATCCTTGTTGCTCCCGTCGCGTGCCATGCGGCGCAGGCGCTTCACCATGCTGCGGGCTTCGTCGGGCGAGGTGAAGGCTTCGGTCTGCAGGATGCGGGCGTTGAACGAGAGCTCGTAGGGCGGGCTCTGCTTGATACACTTGCGGAGCGCCTCGGCAGCCTCACGCTTCTTGTCGAGATGCAGGTTCACCTGCCCCAACAGGAAGTAGAGGCGGGCTTTTTGCAGCTTGCGCTTTTCTTTCTTGGCCGCCTGCTGCAACAGGGGGAGAGCCTCGGCGTAGCGCTGCTGGCGCAGCAGGAGGTCGGTCTCGGTGAAGAGCATCTCGCGGCGGATGGCGTTGTTGAGCGTGTCGCGCCGGGCCTTGTCGAGGGCGTCCTCGGCGTCATAGAACCAGTCGAGCTGTGCATAGCAGCGTGCCAGCCACGTGCGGGCCTCGGCCGCCACGAGGGGCTCGGGGGCATAATGGCGCGCGATGTAGGAAAACGTCGAGGCCGCCTCGATGAAGTCGCCTTTCTGGAACTGTGCCCGTCCCATCAAGAGCCAGGCATTTTTCAGGAAGGGGTTAAACTCCTGCCGGCTCAGATAAGCCTTCATCTTGGGCGAGCGGCGCTTCGAGGGGTTCACCACGGGTTTCTTCTTGATGGAATGGAGCTGTATGGCCTTCTCACATTTCGTGATGGCCGTCTCGAAGTTGCTCTTTCCCAAGTCGCGCGATTTTTCGTTGCCCACAAGAAAATAGGGCAACATCTCGGTGTAATTGTCTTTGTTGCCCTGCTCCTTGGCCAGGCAACCCTCCTTGTAGGCTTCGCTGCCGTTGTAATAGACGTTATAGCGCGTGACAAACGACTGCCAGAAGCGCGAAGAAGCTGTATTCTTCTTCGTGGAGCAGCCCGAGAAGGCGGCCACGGCCAGCAACGTCAGGGCTATGTATATGGGTAAGCGTTTCACGCGCGCTGTCTTTGGTTGAAAACGGGGCGCCCTCAGGCACAAAAGGCTACGCCCCTCTTTTTAAACTCGTTTTCAGCCGTTTTATTGTATAAACCAGCAGATAAATGGCCACCGACACCACGATGATCGAGGCGCCGCTGGGCACGTCGAGCGCATACGAGAGGGCCAGCCCGCCCAGGCAGCCCGCGTAGCCGATGAGCGCCGAGAGCCACATCATGCCGCGGAACGTGCGCACCAGCAGGGCGGCCGTCGTCTGAGGAACGGAGAGGAGCGAGACCACCAGCACAATGCCCACCACGTGCAGGCAGGCCACGATGCTCAGCGACGTAAGGAGCGTCATCACGCCTTCGACGAGGCGCACGGGAAGCCCCTGTGTGACCGCAAAATCGCGGTCGTAGGCTACGGCCACGACCACCGGCAGCCACAGCCCCACAAAAGCCACCGCCGCTGCCGTGAGCGCAAGCAGCGCCCACAGGTCGGCCCGCGTGATGGAGAGCACGTCGCCGAAAAGATAGGCGGGCAGGTCGGCCATGAAGCCCGGAGCCAGATAGGCAAACAGGATGCCCAGGCTCATGCCCAGCGTCCAGAGCATGGCCACGGCCGAGTCCTCGCGCACGCCTGCGCGGCGCCCCATGGCCTGTATGGCAAAGCCCGAGGCCACGGCAAAGACGGCGGCACCGAGCAGCGGGTTGAAGCCGAAATAGGCCCCCATGCCCACGCCGCCCAACGAGGCATGGGCCACGCCGCCACCGGCTATGACGAGCCGCCGCGTCACGACGTACGTGCCGACGACGGCGCACAGCACGCTGGCAAGCAGCGCACCCAGCAGGGCGTGCTGGAAAAAGGTGTATCCCAGCAGCCCGCTCACAGCCCCCTCCTTTCGCCCACGAGCAGGATGACTTCGTCCTTCACGCCATCGGGCAGAGCCACGCCACGCAACTGCAACGAGCGCACCCAGCCCGCCACTTCGTCCTGGCGCATCGTATAGAGCACCTCGCGGAAGCGGTCTTCCTCGGCAGGCGTATAGGCATCCGAGAGCCGGCCGCGATAGGCGTCGAGCTCCTCGTCTTCGTAATATTCTATGTCGCGGCTCACGCCGGCCAGCAAGCTTTCTTTCTCGCACACGGCGTGCTGGCCGCAGCAACCGTCGGGACGCGCCTTCTGCACGCCTGGCAGCTCTTCCAGCTCGCCGCGCTCCACCCGGCGGCGCAGGCGGCGGTTGCGGAGCGCGCCCAGCAGGAGCGCCACGCAAAACAGGGCGAAAAGCAAGAGAATGAGCATTTTCATGATTTCCACTTTATAAAGAACGTACCTCTCCTCCGGCTTCTTCGACGGGGCCGAGCAGGCGGGCATAGTCGGCCCAATAGCCGGGGTACGACTTGGCCACCACCTCCGGCCGTTCGACCGCGAGCGGGATGCACAGGGCCGCCGGGGCAAAGGCCATGGCCATGCGGTGGTCGTCGTAGGTATGGATGACGGGCAGCGTCGCAGCCTCGCCGCGGCGGCCGTCCCACAGGAGCGTGTGGCCCCCCTCCTCCGTCAGGGCCACGCCCAGTTTGGCCAGTTCGCGGCACAGAGCCTCCATGCGGTCGGTCTCTTTTATTTTCAGGCTGGCCAGCCCCGTGAAGCGGAAGGGCCGTCCCAGCATGGCGCACGTCACGGTGAGCGTCTGCGCCAGATCGGGGCAGGCCGTAAAGTCGATGTCGACACGCCCCGCGGCCGGCTGCGCCTTCGTGAGCTCCACGCCGCCCTCGCCGAAGCGCGTGGCCACGCCCAGCGGCCCGAACAGGCGGCTCACCACGGCGTCGCCCTGCAGGCTGTCGGCCGCGAGCCCCGGCAGCCACACCTTTGCCCCGGCGTCGGGCGTGAGGGCCATGGCCTCGTACCAGTAGGACGCGGCGCTCCAATCGGCTTCCACGCCAAAGCGCCCCGCCGCGGCATAAGGCACCGGGGCCACAACGATGGTGCGCTCGTCCGTCCAGCGGGCATCGGCCCCGAAGCGACGCATCAGGGCCAGCGTCATGTCGATGTACGGGCGCGAAGCCACCTCGCCCGTGAGGTGCAGCCGCAGGCCGCCGGGCAGCGTGGGCGCCACCATGAGCAGGGCCGAGATGTACTGCGAACTGACGGAAGCCGCCACGTCCAACGCGCCGCCCCGCAGGGCGCCGCCCTCGATGCACAGGGGCGGATAGCCCTCGCGCCCCGCATAGGCAACGCGGGCCCCGAGCCGCCACAGCGCATCCACCAGGATGCCGATGGGGCGTTCGAGCATGCGCGGGCTGCCCGTGATGACGTGGCGGCCGGGCTGCGTGCAGAGCCACACCGTGAGGAAGCGCATAGCCGTGCCGGCCGCCCCCACGTCGACGGTGCCGCCCGTCGTGGCCAGCCCCCGCACGAGAGCCCGCGTGTCGTCGCAGTCCGACGGGTTTTCCACCGTCCAGCCGCCCCCGGCCAGCCGGGCCAGCAGCAGGGCGCGGTTGCAGATGCTTTTCGAGGCGGGCAGCGCGGCCGTACCCCGCAGGGCCGCCGTAGGTTTCAGGAGATAACGGTGCATGTCTGAGCTGGTTTGAGAGAGCAGCGGCGCGGCTGCCCATACCTTATTATATATAGGGCAAAGATAGCATAAGACGATAAAAGCACAAAGCCATAAGGAGAGATTTCGCAGTCTGGGGTCAGTAAAACAGACAGAAACCCTATCCCACTGTCATGGCATACGAATAGTCGTCCAACGCTATGAGTTTTTTCCTCAGCAAAGCTTCCACGTGTTGTCTGAAATCTTCCTTACGCCCGGCGCAATGTCGCAGTTTGTCTATGACATCTTTTTTGAAACAGACGCGACAATCCATGGCTGTCTTAACGATTTGCGCATTTTTCGAGCCACGCCTTTCGGCTTCTTTCAGTTCGAGCCCGTATCTCCCGCGACGCGACAACTCATACATCATCAAAACGTAATGGGCCAGCGCGTCGGTGGCACAAAAGACAACGTCGCAAGCACCTATGTTCTTGAACAAGCCACTTCTGAACCCTTCTTCATGCAATTTGTCTTTGAAGTTGATGAGATAGGGAGGATTGTCGAAATCTGAAAGTCGCGTAAAGCTATGTTCCAACGTCCCCGTCCGCGCACGATAGCAGAATACCACGCTGTCGCCATAGCTCATCCAGCGGAAACCCTCATTCGTTCTCCATACCACAGCCAGCGTGGCAAAAGAGCCTTCGTCGTAAAACTTGTTCAGCACCATGCCTCCGGCCTTCTTGGCGCTCTCCTCACACACAGCATAAAACGGTTCCCATATGCTGTCCACCCAATCGTCCAGACAAGCGAACGACGCAATGGGCGTCTCGGGCAGTTGCTTCAGCAGATACGCCGACCACAGGTCGGCATAGATGCCTCCGCCACCCGCTCCGTCCGAAACAGCCACCACGTTCCGCCGAGCCACGACGGCGTCCTCGTTCGTTTGGTTCTGTCTGGGTTTTCCGATGCTCGTACCGCTGTAAGTTCTTCTCATATCGTTAGTTCTGGCTGATGTTTGTCGGTGTGCCTATGTCCATCAGCTGGATAAGGGCCGACATGTCTGCATTGATTGTCATGGCCGTATAGCGGTCGCACGGCGAGGTGTCGTTTCGCAGTCCTGCCACCTGCGCCGAGTAGCAGCTGGGCAGCAGGCTCGACATCTCGTAGAGCGTCATGGCCAGGTCATTGTTCTTCACTTCGGCCTTGCTTGACGGGCAGAGCACGCAGGCGGCCTTGTCGGCCGAAATGTGAATGTTGAAAAGTATCACGTTGCCGTCGTTCGTAAACAGCGATTTCAAATCGTTGGCCCGTTGCAGCACATCTTCTTTCGATGCGCCGTTGAACTCTCCGTCGGTAATGTTGATGATGGTCGGCGGGTAGCAGTCCTTGTCGTGGTAGTTGCTCATCCATTGTTCCAAGAGGTGTCGGGCCCGGTCGAAAGCGAGGTGTACCCTCGTCCACGATTGTGAGGCCTCGGCCTCGACCCACTGCACCTCTTCCACCTCGACCGTTTTGATGCCGCGGCGCGTGCGCGTTTCCTTGCGCACCATGGTTTTCATGAACGGATGGTCTTTCAGCTCTGCCGGTGTCACGAAGTCGCGCGCCCATCCAGCTTGCCTTTCCAGCCGCTGTATGCCTCCTTTCCGTAGCCAATGACGGCTATGTCGTAATAGTGGCGCATCTCGTCGCCCTTCACGCAGCGCAGCACCAGTTCGTTGAGCTGGTGGTTGACGATGCGTGCCACGGCCTCGGCCATCGACATCTCCTCGCCGTAAAGACGCGTCGTTTTCTGCATCGACACCGACTGGTCTATCAGAAAGATGAAGGCCGTGGGCGTGCTGCGGGTGATTTGTGCCGTATAGGGCAGCTTGCCCTGCATCAAGCGGCTGGGGAGGGTGATGCCAAAGTTGCCTATGTTGGTGATATATTCCAGGGGAATGAAGTTTTTCACGAGCACCTCGGCTTGGTAAAACATCTGTTCCTCCTCGGGCAAGTCGAAATGTTTCCTTGCCTTGACGGCGTCGAAGTGAACGTTCCGCAGACCGTCGGCCCCCGCCACCACCCGCGCCCCGTTCTTCGTGGCGTTTCTGTCGGCAAAGAGCGTGCCGGGCCGGCAGACCACCTCGGGGTCCACTTCAAGGATGACGGGGGTTCGATATGCGGCCGTCGTTCATGGCTACAAACATCATCGGATGGCTTGTCACGAAGCTGACCCTCACGTAATGCTCCAAGCCATCGCGTGCATCCAGCGAGCGCGACATCTGGTCGCTGCCGGGCTTGGGGATGTCGATGCCTTTGTCTGCGCAGTCGGCCCACGAGTAGAGGCCGCCATGTCGGATGATGGAAGCCAGGTTGTCGCGGTCGGTAAAGTGGTAGAGCTTCCTGACTCCGTTCTTTTCGAGCAGGGCTTTCAGCTCCTGCATGTCCGTTTGTTTCTCCATATCTGTTGTCTCCTTTCTCTCTGTTGTCAATCGTTTTGTTCTCCCTCTTCGCCAAACAAGGTCGGCTCCGTTTCTCTCCTGCTTGTTCGTCTCTCGGCGCGGCCGGGCCCGACGGCTCCCGGCGCGTCGGCATAGGGGTAGAGTTCCTCGGCATACGCCTTCACCCCGATCCATCCCATGGAAATTTCGATCCAAGGCCTGTTTTCAGCGGAAAAATAGCCCCAAAATGCGCCATATAGTGGCGAAAATCACGTTTTCGGGCCTCCTTACGGCAGAGCTTCGCACGGATGTGTTTCATTATCAGCTGTTTCTGATTTTCGCGTATTTGCGAGCGACGGCGCAGGCGCGCGAAAATATTCGATTCTCCATGTTAAAAAACAGCGGAGCGGACAAGGTGGAAGAGGCCCGCAGGCGCAGGAGAAACTGCCTTAGGAGGGGCGGCATTCCTGCCGCCCCTCCTAAGCCATCCGGGCGGGGAGAGGTGCGATGAATCGCGTCTCTACGCAGGCAACTCCCTCTGCGCCACGCGCCCCTCCGCCCGCCGCCCCTTCACGGCGCGAGGAAAAAAAGAAGATGCCCCCACGAGCTTTCGCTCCGGTGGGGGCATCTGTTGTAGCGGCGCGGGCCTCTGTCGTGCCTTCGCCTTTATTTATCCAGGCGCCAGGTGGCTCCTTCCTTTGTGTCCTTTATTTCGAAACCCAGGGCGGCGAGTTCGTTGCGAATCTTGTCGCTCGTGGCCCAGTCCTTGGCGGCTTTGGCCTGTTGGCGTATGTCGAGCAGCAGGTCGACGGCCCGTCCGAAGGCCTCTTCGCGTCCGCTGTCGGCTTCGGCCTCGGCACGCAGGCCCAGGATGTCGAAGGCAAACGTGTGGAACGCGCGGCGCAGCGCTTCCAGTCCGTCGGGCGTGATGGAGGTCTTTTTGTCGGCCAGCTGGTTCACGGTTTTGCAGGCTTCGAAGAGGTGGCCGATGACGATGGGCGAGTTGAAGTCGTCGTCGAGGGCGGCGTAGCATTTGCGCGTGAGCTCTTCGGCCACGTCGGTGCCCAGGGCTCCGCCGTCGACGGCCTCGATGCGGCCGAGGCGGCCGATGGCCTCCATGAGGCGGTCGAGCCCTTTCTTGGCGGCTTGGAGGGCTTCGTTGGAGAAGTCGACCGTGGAGCGATACTGCGCCTGCAAGATGAAGAAGCGGATGGTCATGGGCGAGTAGGCCTCGGCGAGGGCCGGGTGATTGCCCGTGAAGAACTGGTCGAGCGTGATGAAGTTGCCCAAGCTCTTGCCCATTTTCTGCCCATTAATGGTAATCATGTTGTTGTGCATCCAGTATTTCACCATAGGCTCGCCCTGCGAGGCCACGGCCTGCGCTATCTCGCACTCGTGGTGGGGAAAGACGAGGTCCATGCCCCCGCCGTGGATGTCGAAGCGGGCGCCGAGGTATTTGCGGCCCATGGCCGTGCATTCGCAGTGCCAGCCCGGGAAGCCGTCGCCCCAAGGCGAGGGCCAGCGCATGATGTGTTCGGGCTGGGCGCGCTTCCACAGAGCGAAGTCCACCTGGTTGCGTTTCTCGCCCACGCCGTCGAGCGTGCGACTGGCGTTGATGACGTCTTCAAGGTTGCGACCCGAGAGCACGCCGTAGTGGTGCGTGCGGTTATACTTCTCCACGTCGAAATAGACCGAACCGTTGCTCACGTAGGCAAAGCCGTTGTCGAGGATTTGCTGCACGAGCTGTTCCTGCTCAATGATGTGCCCCGTGGCGTGGGGCTCGATGCTGGGCGGCAGCACGCCAAGGCGCGCCATGGCTTCGTGGAAGCGGTTGGTATAATATTGGGCCACCTCCATCGGTTCAAGCTGTTCGAGCTTGGCCTTCTTGGCAATTTTGTCCTCGCCCTCGTCGGCGTCGTGTTCGAGGTGCCCCACGTCGGTAATGTTGCGCACGTATCGCACCTTGTAGCCCAGATGGCGCAGGTAGCGGAAGACGAGGTCGAAGGTGATGGCGGGTCGCGCGTGGCCCAAATGGGCGTCGCCGTAAACAGTGGGGCCGCAGACGTACATGCCCACGTGTCCCGGGTTGACAGGCTCGAAGCGTTCCTTTCTGCGCGTGAGCGTATTGTAGATGTAGAGTTCGTGTTCCATGATGTTGTTGGTTTATTTCGGGCAAAGTTAGTGCAAATTTTGAAAAGATGCGGCGGGGCGAAATGCAGAGACGCGTGAAAAAGCGTTTCGGAGTTCGGGGAGCAGCCTCTGCGGCAGAGGAAGATGCTGTGCCACTGCTCCCCAAAGCAGATATGCCGCACCGCTCACCGCAAGGCAGGCGGCGACGTGTGGCGCGGGGCGGTACAAAAAAGGCAGGAACGCACAAAAGGCGTTCCTGCCAGCTCTTTGCGGCGGTGCCGTGGCCCGCTGTGCGATTTCTCAGTTGAAGATGACGGCGCAGGGGTGAACGCCCGCGTCGTAGCGGCTCACGAGGCGGCCGGAGGCGTCGTAGCGGTAGACGTAGCCGGGCAGCGTGTAACCCGTGATGGTGGCCTGCGAGCACACATAGAGGTCGCCGTTGGCCGGGTTGACGTCGATGTCGACCGGGGCGGGAGGCAGCGTGCCGTCGTCGGCCAGGTAGGCCTCGTTGGTCAGTTGGCCCGTCGTGGAGTCGTAGGTCTTATACGTCGTGACGGCCGTGGCGGGCGTTGTGGTCCAGTCGGTCACGTTGTCGAGCACGTAGAGCGTGGTGCCGCGTGCGGCGATGCCCGTGCCCGGGCCTATGTCGGTCACCTGGTCGTCGGGCGAAATCTTCTGCACGACGGCGGGCGTGGCGCCATAGTCGCCGAGGCACACCACGAAGACGTTGCCCGCGGCGTCGGCCGTGACGGGGCCGGGGTTGAGGCCCACGGCGATGTCCTTTACCTTGGTGAACGAAGCCATGTCGACCTTGGCCACGCGCTTGCCGTCGGCATATCCGCCGTTGTAGTTGTAGCCGTCGGAGATGGCCACGTACAGGAAGCCGTTAGCTGCGGCGATGCGCACGGGGTTGGGCCCCACGGCGATGCGGCCCGTCACGCTGAGCGTCGTCGTGTCGATGCGCGAGAGGTAGCCGTCGTTGTTCGACACGTAGACGCACCCGCCGGCGGCGCAGATGCCCTCGGGGTCGTTGGTGGGTATCCGGGCTTCGATTTTCATGGTCGTGCGGTCGACGGCCCACACCACGTCGGAGCCGTAGACGGCGATGTAGAGGCGCGAGCCGTAGGCCACGCCGTCCTGGGGCGTGTCGCCCAGGCTCTGGCCGTTGGCGGCGGCAAAGACCGACGAGGCGTACGTGCCGTCGGTAAAGTTGATGGCGTCCACCGAGCCGTCGACGACGCCCATGTTGCCCTGGTTCAGAACGAAGGCGCCGAGCGTGCCCTCCTCGTAGCGGGTGGGGGCAAAGGTTTCGTCGTCGGAGCAGGAGGCCGCGGCCAGCCCTGCAAGCAGCACGAGGGCTGCGGTTTTCAGTTGTTTCATATGCGTTTGTTTTAGGTTGAATGAGTTGCATGAGCGATGCAGGCGCCTTTCCGCCCCTTACCAGCCGATGGTGGCCGAGAGCTTCCAGGCCCGGCCCGGCATGGGGTAGCGGCGGATGATTTCGTACTGCTTGTCGAAGGCGTTCACCAGGTCGGCGCGCAGGTCGATGCGGAAGCGCCCCGCGTGGAGCGTGCGGTAGACGGCGGCGCCGGCCTCGACGTAGCCCGGCAGGCGGGTGGTGGCCACGTGCTCGTTGGTGGCCCAGCGTGCCGAGGCCGCCGTGGCGTGCAGGGCGAGGCCGAACCACGGGTTTTCCCATGCCAGCGATGCCGAGCCCGAATGGACGGGCATGTAGGCCGGCTGCTTGCCGTAGGAGGCCGAGGCGGGGTCGGAGCGGTCGGCGCCGCGTTGCAGCGTATAGCCGGCCGCGAGGAAAAGGGCGTGGCCCCGCGCCGGGCGCCACGTGGCGTCGAGCGAGGCGTCGGCCCCGCCGATGCGCACGCGCCCCATGTTGAACGTTTGCCAGATGAAAAGATTCACGGGGATGCCCGTGATGCGGTCGGCCACGCGGTTCAGGTAGCCGTCGGCCACGAGGCGCAGGCTCAGCGGGCCGTCGGCCGTGCCGTGCGTCCACGTGAGGCCCGCCCCTATCTGGCGCGTCGTTTCGGGCCGCAGGTCCTGCGAGCCATAGTGGTAGTAGTAGCACTCGGTGAACGAGGCCGTGCGAAACAGTTCCTTATAATAGGCCCTCACGACGAGACCCCCGCGCCGCGGGCGCCAGGCCAGCGAGAGCGAGGGCGAGAGCCGCCGGGCGTTGCGCGCCGCCTTCTGGCCCGCCGCGGCATGGTTGACAAAGGCGGCCCCCAAGAGCCGCACCGTGGCCGCAAAGCCCCCCGCGGCATAGCGCAGCGAAAGGGCGGGCTGCCAGCTGTGGCGCTCCACGCGCCGCGTGCCGTCCAGGTTGCTGCGCAGGCGCTCAAACGTATAGTCGGTCGCCAGCGCCGCCTGCCACGGTCCGCGGCTGAGGGCGGCGCCCGCCGTGGCGTAGGCCTCGTGGCTGCGGTAGCGCTGCACGAGGGCACCGCCCGGCCATTCGTCGCCACGGTCGACGTAGCGCGAGCGGTCAGTGGCATACTTGCCCGCCGCCATCACTTCCCAGCCGCGGCCCACGCGCTGCCGCCACGCCGTCTGAGCCGCCACCTGCCTTTCGGCCAGGTGCTCCGAGGCATCGTCGGTATAGAGCTTCACAGCCCCCGGCAGGCGGCGCCGGTTGTCGTAGAAGTAGAGCTTCGAGCGCCACGAGCCCCCGCGCCGCGTGCGGTGCATAGCCCCCAGTTCGGCGCGCCAGGCCTGCATGCGACTGTTGGTGCGCCGTTCGCGCGTTTCAAGGATGCCGTTGCGCAGGCGGAAGGGATAGTCGTTGCGCCCGTAGTGGAAGTCGGCCGCCGCCGTGAGGGTCGTGCGTGGCGAGGCCCCCAGCGTGAGGAGCAGGGCCGGCTTCGCCGTGCCAAAGGCCGCCGCCGTGAGCGAAGCCCGTCCGTGCAGGCCGTGCGGCACGGCGTCGGGTGCCGGCCCCCGCAGCTCCACCACGGCGGCCCCCAGCGTGCGCACGGGGGTGAGCAGGCGTCCGTCGTCGGCCACGCGCAGGGTGACGGACGCCAGATGGTCGGCGTCGAAGCGTCCCAGGTCGGTCTCGCCCTGTCGGGCGGCACCCACGGGCAGCCCGTCGTAGCTCACCACCGTATGCGCCGCCCCCAAGCCGCGCACCGAAACCGTTTTCAGTCCGCCCGCCCCGCCATAGTCGCGCAGGTTGACGCCCGGCAGGCGCCGCAGGGCGTCGCCCGTGTCGGTCACGCCACGCCGCAGCAGCGCCGTGCTGTCCAGCGTGTGGTGGGGCACGGCCATGCGCTCGGGCAGCAACGCGCGGCGCGCACTGACGCTGGCAGGCGGCAGCACGCTGTCGGGGCGTTGGCCCGTCGGCGCGAGGGCAAGCACCGGCGTTGCGTGCCACCACGGCAGCAAGGCCATGCCCACCCGCCACAGGGCGGAAAGCAGGGTCGGCTTCATCGGCAGACGATGGGATGAGGTTTCGTTTCTTCGTAAGATGCCCGCGGCTCCTCCTCGGAAGCCACCGGGCCGCGACGACAAGACGGCAGGTCTTCTGGCTCGTCCCCGCGAGGCACGCCTTCCCGGTTAGGCCGCGCCTAACCAGTGGCAGGAATACGTCGAGTGCCTGCGAAAGAATGGGACACACAGCAGCGGGACTGCACAGGAATCGCACCTGTTTCCCTTTTCATCGCGCGCGGAAGGCCAAGCCCGCCCCGCGCGAACCGTTATCGGGGGACAAAGATAGTGCAAACGAGTGGAAAGAAAAAGGAAAGCGCGCAGCGATTTACGTTTTCTTTCCCGAGTGCCGCCTACTTGGGCGAAGCCAAAGTAGTGCAAGCCGAGAGAAGAGAGAAGGAAAACCGCGTTTTTCTTTCCTTTTCCGAGGCGACAGCGTGCAGACGGCGCGGCTGACGCCCCCCATAGGGGTCGCACCATAGATAACCGCGGGTGAGCGAAGCCACCCGCGGACAGGAACTACCACACCATTCCGACCCCAGGGGGGTCGAACTTCACTCCGACGTCGTGCGTGCGGTGGCTGCATCGCGGTGAGCGTCTGACAGTCGGCAGCCTCGCGGCTCCGCGGGTGTGCCTGCGGCCTACCCGCGGCAATCGAAGTTGAACCCCTATGGGGTCCTCATATTTATATGGTTCCTTTCCGCGGGTAAGCCTACGGCTCACCCGCGGTTATCAATAGTTCGCCCCCTACGGGGGGCGCTGGCCTCGCGGTATGCTTTTAGCTGCGGCCAAAATGCCCGTTCGGGGCTCGCCCCGAACGGTGGGCGGCAAGAAAGCCGCCCCTCCTAAGGCGGCTTCTCCTGCGCCTGCGGGCCTCTTCCACCCTGTCCGCTCCGCTGTTTTTTAACACGGAGAATCGAATATTTTCGCGCGCTTGCGCCGTCGCTCGCAAATACGCGAAAATCAGAAACACTTGATGCTCAGGCACATCCTTGCGAAGCCCCGCTGCAAGGAGGCCCGAAAACGACGATTTCGCCACTATACGTCACATTTCGGGGCTATTTTTCACCCGAAAACAGGCCTTGGATCGAAATTTCCATGGGATGGATCGGCGATTCCATGGGATGGAAATCGAAATCCATGGGATGTTTCGGCAGAACAGCCGCATGGACGCACAAAAATCTCGCTAAAAGGCGGACGAAGGTGGGCGTCCGCTTTAACGGTCTGCCATATAGCGCACACGCAGCGGGGGACGTATGCCGCAAGGCCGCGGCCGATGCTCTCACGGCGGGGTGCGGCGAAAAGAATGCGGCGCGGGGTTTTCTCATTCCGGCCGTTTCTGCTACCTTTCGGCCAAAAACCGAAACGGATGAAGCTTTCCTCTCTTCTGCTCTGCGCGGCTCTGCTCACGGGGGCCGCTCCGCTGCCTGCCGGCGCCACGGACGGGCACGTCTGCTTTGCCACCAACTCCGCGACGGGGGCCATCGCCTCGCTCTCTCTCGCGGGCGACACGACGAACATGAACTGGATGCTGCGCACCGACGGCAGTCAGTATGCTTGGGTCACGCCCAAATATGGCTGGGGACTGGGCTATTTCTCCATCGACGGCTGCACTTTTTCGTGGCAAACGCCCACGGCGCTCGCCGACGGCGGACGGCGCGTCGAATATGTGGCGGGCGGCGTGCGCATTGAGGTGGAACGCAGCGAGGCCGAGGGTGGCTTTGCCGAGCGCTTCACTTTCGTCAACGAGGGGGCCGCGCCCGTGCGCCTCACCGACATGGGCATCTACACGCCCTTCAACGACAACTATCCCGACGCGCGCACCTGCCTGACGGAGCGCTGCCATGCCCACATATGGCCGGGCGGGGCGGCGGCCTACGTCGAGGCGCAGCGCATGAGCGGCCGGGGCAGCGAGGTGGGCCTGATGCTCACGCAGGGCAACGTGGTCGACTACGACATATGGGAGCGCGGGCCCGAGCGGGCCAACTCCAACTTCCGCGGCGTCGTGGCCCTTTGCCCGGCCGACACCACACTGGGCGCGGGCGGCCTGTGCCTCTTCGCCCCGGACGGGCGGGCCTCGTGCGCCTACCTGGCCCCGCGCCGCATCGACGGACGCCCCGGCCACTACTACGACCCCTTTGCCAACGACCAGGACTGGGCCCTGGCCTTCTACCTCCTGGTGGAGCACGGCATATAGGCGGCAGAGCTTTGGAACGCCCCGGGCCGAAACGGCGGGACGCGCCCCGCTTCAAGGAAAAAGGCGGCAAGGGGCAACGGGGAAAAGCATTTTTTTCGTAATATTGCACCCTAAACCCCCAAGCACGACGAAGAAAACATGCTGACGCTCGACCTCGTTTACAAAGCCACGACCGTCCTGTCGGGACTGGTGCGCCATACGTCGCTCATCCACACCGACAAGCTCAACCCCCTGTGCGACGTCTACCTGAAACCCGAAAACCTGCAAGTGACAGGCTCGTTCAAGGTGCGCGGCGCAAGCTTCAAGATCGCGTCGCTCAGCGACGAGGAAAAAGCACGCGGCGTCATTGCCTGCTCGGCCGGCAACCACGCGCAGGGCGTGGCCCTGGCGGCACGGCGCCACGGCATCCCCTCGCTCATCTGCATGCCCGAGGGCGCACCCATCAGCAAGGTGGAGGCCACGCGCGAACTGGGGGCCGAGATACGCCTGGTGGAGGGCGTCTACGACGACGCCTACCGCGAAGCCCTCAGGCTCAACGAAGAGAGGGGCATGACGTTCATCCACCCCTTCGACGACGAAATGGTCATCGCGGGGCAAGGCTCGGTGGGCATGGAGATATTGACAGACCTGCCCGAGGTGGACGTGGTGATTGTGCCCATCGGCGGAGGCGGACTGGCCAGCGGCGTGGCCTATGCCGTCAAGGCGCTCAAGCCCGAGGTGAAGGTGGTGGGCGTGCAGGCCGAGGGCGCCGCGAGCATGCTCACCAGCCGCGACCACAACCAGATAGAATGCCTGCCATCGGTGCTCACCATCGCCGACGGCATCGCCGTGAAGGAGCCCGGTGAGCACACGTTTGCACTCTGCCAGCAGTATGTGGACGAAGTGGTGAGCGTGAGCGAGGACGAAATCTGCGCTGCCATACTGGCTCTCATCGAGCACCACAAACTCATCGCCGAAGGGGCGGGAGCCGTGAGCGTGGCCGCAGCCATGTTCAACAAAACGGAGGTCGCAGGCAAGCACGTATGCTGCATCGTGAGCGGAGGCAACATCGACGTGACCATCCTGAGCCGCGTTATCAACCGCGGACTCATGAAGGGCGGCCGCACCACGGAAATGCTCATCGAAATGCCCGACCGCCCGGGCTCGCTGCTCGGCCTGTGCCGCGTCATCGTGCGCTTCGGGGCCAACATCATCTCGGTCCACCACGAACGCAACGGCGAGAGCCCCGACGTCAACTCGTGCAACCTGCGCATCGTGCTCGAAACGCGCAACGCCGAGCACATCCACGAGATACACAAGGCCATCGAGGCCGCGGGATACATCATCCTGCTGGAAAAATAAACGACAACATGCATCTGAGCCGGGCCGGAGCCCGGCCTTTTCACACCTACATATAAAATAAGGACATGGATATCAAAAGCAGCTGGAAAGAAAAAGGATACGTCGACGAACCCGTACCAGCGGGCATCGACCTGCGAACCGAAATAGACCGCCTGCGCCGCGAGCGCAACGCCGTCATCCTGGCCCACTACTACACAGAGGGCTGCCTGCAAGACTTGGCCGACTTTGTGGGCGACAGCCTGGCGCTGGCCCAGAAGGCCGCCCGCACCGAGGCCGACGTCATCGTGATGTGCGGCGTACACTTCATGGGCGAGACGTGCAAGATACTCTGCCCCGGGAAAACCGTCATCGTGCCCGACCTGAACGCCTCGTGCTCGCTGGCCGAAAGCTGCCCCGCCGGGGCGTTCGAAGCCTTTGTCAAGGCGCACCCCGGCCACACGGTCGTTTCCTACGTGAACACGAGCGCGGCCGTCAAGGCCCTGACCGACGTGGTGGTCACCTCGGGCAACGCCCGCCAAATCGTGGAGAGCCTGCCGGCAGACAAGCCCATCATCTTCGGCCCCGACCGCAACCTGGGGGCCTACATAAGCCGCGCCACAGGGCGGCAGATGGTGCTCTGGGACGGCGCCTGCCACGTGCACGAGCGCTTCTCGGCCGGAAAGCTCGTGGAGCTGCGCCGCCGGCACCCCGGGGCCAAGGTGCTCGTCCACCCCGAGTGCAAAGGCGAGGTGGTGGCCCAGGCCGACGTGGTGGGCTCGACGGCCGCCCTGCTGAAATATGCCCGCGAGAGCGACGCACGCACGTTCCTCGTGGTCACCGAGAGCGGCATCCTGCACGAAATGCGCCGGCTGTGCCCCGACAAGGAGTTTATCCCCGTGCCGCCCGACGAGCCGGGATGCGCCTGCAACGAATGTGCCTACATGCGCCTCATCACGCTCGAAAAGCTCTACAACTCGCTGCGCTATCTCTGGCCCGTCGTCGAGGTGCCCGCCGAGGTGGCCGCACGCGCCGTGAAACCCATCGAGCGGATGCTCGACATATCGGCGCGCCTGGGGCTCTGACCGGCCGGGCGCCCGCCACACACATCACACGACAATCTTGAACGCATGAACATACGAACCATCCTGACGGCTGCCGCAGCCCTGCTGCTGGCGGGCAGCCTCATCGCCTGCAACGGGCAAAAAGACAACGCCGCAGGCGAAACCGACATCACGACCGACACGGCCACGGCCGTGCAGTTTTCGGCCGACTCGGCCATGGCCTACGTGCGGGCGCAGTGTGCCTTCGGGCCGCGCGTGCCCAACACGGAGGCCCACCGCCGATGCGGCGACTACATCGCCGCGAAGTTCCGCAGCTTCGGCCTCGACGTGACCGAACAGCGTGCCACCTTTACAGGCTGGGACGGTAAGCGTCTGGACGGCCGCAACATCATCGCCGCATACCGCCCGGAGGAAAAGGAACGCGTCATCATCTGTGCCCACTGGGACAGCCGGCCCTGGGCCGATGCCGACCCCGACTCGGCACGCCACCGCGAACCCGTCATGGCGGCCAACGACGGAGCCAGCGGCGTGGCCGTCATGCTCGAAACGGCACGCAAGCTGGCCGAGCTCAAGCCCGCCGTGGGTGTCGACTTCATCTGCTTTGACGCCGAGGACTACGGCGCACCCTACTGGGGCACGGCGCCCGAAGACGGCAGCGACTGGTGCCTGGGCTCGCAATACTGGTCGGCCCATCCCCACAAGGCGGGATACACGGCACGCTACGGCATCCTGCTCGACATGGTGGGCGGACGCGACGCCCGCTTCTGCCACGAAGGCTTCTCGCTGCAATATGCCCAGGACATCGTGGCCAAGGTGTGGAGCGCCGCCGAGACGGCCGGCGCAGCCGACTACTTCCTGAACGCCAGCGGCGGATATGCCGTGGACGACCACAAGCCGATGAACGAGGTGGCCGGCATCCCCACCATCGACATCATACCCTACGTGCCGTCGGCCCCCAGTTCGTTCGGCGCCACCTGGCACACCACGGCCGACACGCCCGACAACATCGAACCCGCCACGCTGCGCGCCGTGGGACAGACCATCCTGCAAGTGCTGGCCGACGAAACAAAATGAGAAACAGACCAACGGAAACAACATGCAAACCATAGAAGAAACGCAAGCCGAGGTGATCGGCGAATTTGCCGAACTGGACGACTGGATGGACCGCTACCAGCTGCTCATCGACCTGGGCGAGGAGAGCGAGACCCTGAGCGACGACGACAAAACGGACGACAACCTCATCGACGGCTGCCAGAGCCGCGTGTGGCTGACGTGCCGCGAGGAGGAGGGACGCCTCGTGTTTCACGCCGAGAGCGACGCCCTCATCGTCAAGGGCATCGTGACGCTGCTCATCCGCGTGATGAGCGGTCACACCCCGCAGGAAATACTGGACGCCGACCTCCACTTTATCAACGACATCGGCCTGACCGAGCACCTCTCGCCCACGCGCAGCAACGGACTGCTGGCCATGGTGAAGCAAATGCGTATGTATGCACTGGCCTACAAGGCCAAAGACGAAGAACGGGCGGCTCAGGGCTGACGCCGCACCTACCCTCTTTGCAAAGCCCGCACTCCCGCAAAGGAACAGCGGGCTTTTTCGTTTAAAACAATCGGCTCACCCATTTAAAACTCAACGCTATGAAATTCTTTAAGAAGAAGGTTGTAACCATCGAAGAGACCGTTACGACGAAACACGAAGAACACGCAACTCCCCACGAGACGAAAAAACAGGGAATAGACGCCGTGGCTCCCAAGCACCTGGGCAAGCTCGACATGGTCATCGCCTTCGACACGACCGGCTCGATGGCTGCCTACATCGGCGCCGTGCGCCACGAGGTGGCCCAGCTCATCCCGCGCCTGTTCAAGGACAACGACGACCTGCGCCTGGGCATCGTGGCCTTTGGCGACTATTGCGACATGGAGGACGCCCATACCTATGGCGATGCCTACCAGTGTATCCTGCCGACCGACAACGAAAACGACCTGATCAAGTTTGTCCGCGAGTCGAAAGACACGAACGGCGGCGACGGCGACGAGTTTTACGAACTGGTCATCAAGCGTATCGTCGAAGAAACGCCTTGGCGCGAAGGATCCACGCGCTCGATCCTTCTCATTGCCGACGCCAACCCCCACCCGCTGGGCTACACGTATAAAGACTACCTCGACCAAGGCAACCAGATAGACTGGCGCGAAGAGGCCCGCAAGGCGGCCTCGATGAAAATAAAGGTCGACACGGTGACCATCACGGACGCTGCATGGTACAAAGAGCTCTCGGCCATGACAAACGGCGTGAGCGTGCCGTTCCACAGCGGCGAAAAGACGGCCCGCCTCGTCGAAGCCGCCGTGTCGTCGCGCGGCACGATGAGAGCACGCGCAAGATTCGACACGATGATGGCCGAATGCACCGACGAGGAGATGAAGGAAGTGTACAGCACGTACAAGAAAGAACGCGACAGGCTGGACGAATGACCTACGGCCGGCACTACCCGCCGACGCGACCCTACGAAAAAGCCTCCCCGGCCAAGACGGCGCGGGGAGGCTTTGCCTTGTGGCAGAGAGCGGGCCTACTTCATGTTTTCCTTGTAGAACTGCTCGATGCGGTCGAAGGGGATTTTCTCCAAGTTGTCGTACAAATCGGTGTGGCTGGCACCGGGCACGATGACAAGCTCCTTGCCCCGGCCACGGAGCTTTTTGAAAGCGTCTTCGCCCATATAGCGCGAGTGGGCCTTCTCGCCGTGGAGCACCATGACGGCTCCCTGTATCTCGCCGGCGTAGGTGAGCAGCGGAGCGTTGATGAAGGAAAGGGCCGACGTTGCGTTCCAACCGTTGTTGGAGTTGAGCGAACGGGGGTGATAGCCGCGCGGCGTTTTATAATAGGCATAATAGTCCTTGACAAACTGCGGAGCGTCGGCAGGCAGCGGGTCGACCACGCCGCCGGCCCGGGCATAAGCGCCGTTGCGATAGTCGGCCGTGCGCTGTGCAGCCAGTTGTGCGCGCATACGGCCGCGGGCCTCGGCGTTGTCGCCTTCGTCGAAATAGCCGTTGGTGGTGCAGCGGTTGATGTCGTACATGGTGGAGGCCACGGTGGCCTTGATGCGCGGGTCGAGCGCTGCCGCGTTGATGGCAAAGCCGCCCCAGCCACAGATGCCGAGAATGCCGATGCGCTCAGCATCAACGTCGGGACGCGTCGAGAGATAGTCGACCGCCGCGCAGAAGTCCTCTGTATTCAGGTCGGGCGAGGCCACGTAGCGGGGCTGCCCGCCGCTCTCGCCCGTGAACGAAGGGTCGAAGGCAATCGTGAGGAAGCCGCGCTCGGCCAGCGTCTGGGCATAAAGTCCTGAAGCCTGCTCTTTCACGGCTCCGAAGGGGCCGCTCACGGCGATGGCGGGCAAGGGAGCCGAAGCCCCCTTGGGCACGTAAACGTCGGCAGCCAGCGTGATGCCGAAACGGTTGTGGAACGTCACTTTCATGTGGTCCACCTTGTCGCTCTTCGGGAACGTCTTGTCCCATTCCTGCGTGAGGTTCAGTTTTTCTTCCATAAAGCTATTATTAATTGAGGTCGTTTGCTCCTGAGCCTCGAGGCTGCCTGCGCCGGCAACGCAGGCCAACACCGCGAGGCACCATGACTTGAATAAATGTTTCATTGCATTTCCCATTTTATAGTTTCCCTTTCTTTATCTGTGGCAAAAATACGCAGAAAGCCCCGCGGCAACTTTACCGTGGGGCTCAAAGTTCGTGTCTGAAAAGGTCAGCCGGCGCTCATGAGGCCACTGCCGTGGGCGGAATGCCATAGGCCTGCTTGAAAAGCCTAGAAAAATGGGACGGACTCTTGAAACCAACCTGCGCACAGACGTCGGCTATTTTCTGCCGGCCACTGCGCATGAGCTCGTAGGCCGCATCGAGGCGCCTGCGGATGAGCCATTTCTCGGGCGTCAGGTCGCTCACCTTCTTAAAGTCGCGCTTGAACGTGGCTAAGCTGCGGCCCGTGTAGTGGGCCAGTTCGTCCATCGTCAGTTCGTACATGTAGTTACGGTTCATGAAGTCGAGGATGTCGATCTTCCACGGTTCGCTGAAATCGAAGAGCAGCGCGGCAAACGAAGGGTCGGCATGCAGCAGGGCCAGAAGGCCTTCCTGCAACTTCAAGTGCATGAAATCGTCCTGCGGGCAGACGGTGCGGTCGAAGTAGGGCGCCATCGAGGCGAACAGACTCGCCAGCTCGGCCGTGGGCGGCAGCTTGGTGACGCCCACGGCAGGCCCGGCCGAAGCAGTCTCCTTGTACTTGCTGAAACAGGCGTACATCTCGCGCAGGAACTGCCGCGTGAACTTCATGAATATGCCGCAATAACGCTCGCCCTCGTACGGCCGCTTGTACATATCGATGCGGTGGTCGCGCGGGATGAAGACGCATTCGCCTTTTCTCACGTGAACTTGCCGCCGGCCGTCGTCGAGCACCATCTCGCCCGAACGGACGAAATTGAGCGCATAGTCGTGCGCACGATGGGTACACACCTCCGTGCTGTCGTAGAAAAAGCTGTAAAACACGTCGCCGTAGTTGAAAATCTTCTTCAAAGGCTCTTCGGCGGCAGTAGGGTCAGTATTGTTCGGGATGGTCGTCATAATAGGCTTCCAGCAACGGATTGTTTTGGATAAGCCTCCGCCTGATGTCTTTATACAGCCGGGTCTCGGCGGGTAGCTTGCCTTCCTTTTCGCAAACAGTCAAGTCTGCGCCATAAGACGCCGACGCATCGGGCAGCGTATCGGCGTGGACAAGGTACGACCGCAGGCTTGCATAATCGCGCGGCAGCCGGCTCTCCACAAGAAACAGCTCAAAGCGGATGCGTTCCTCTTGCTGCTCGTGTTCGTACCAAGCCACCCCGCCGGCGACGGCCGCGGCGGCAGCGAGGCAGAGGGGGATGAGCGTGCGCCTTTTCATCATGGAAACAGACGGAGGGGGTCAGTATTTAAACGTGCTGCCACCAAGAAACTCGCGCAGGAGCGAGGTGGGCGGCAGGCCCTTGGTGGAAATGGGCTTCAAGTACGAAAGAAATTTACGCAAGCGGTAGGCCTCGCTGTACTCGGGCACGTTCTCGGGCACCTGTTCGAGCAGCGGGAGCGCCTGCGAGCGCAAGGCCGCCAACTCGAAGAGCAGGGCCGTGTTGACCATCTCGTCGGCCTGCTCCTGATAGGGGAAAATCCAACGCTCCTCGCCCGCCCGCACCGACGGCCACTGACGGATGGTGGCCTCGGCCGAATGGCCGCGGTATTTGTAGTCGCGCACGATGCGGCGCAGCAGGCGGTTGTCGGTCGTGGGGATATAGTTGTGATCGTCCAAAAGGATGGTGGTCAGCGCCGAGGCGTATATCTTATACTTCCGTTCGTCGAGGATATCGGCCGTCAGCGATGGGTTGAGGGCGTGAATGCCTTCCAAAATCAGAATGGTGCGCGGCGTCAGGCGCAGGCTCCGCCCGCTCATCTCGCTCCGCCCCGTCTGAAAATTATAGCGCGGCAGCTCTACCTCCTCGCCCGCCAGCAGGGCGTTGATGTGGCGGTTGAACAAAGGAATATTCATGGCGTCGATGCTCTCGTAGTCGTAGTTTCCATCGGCGTCGCGGGGCGTTTTCACGCGGTCGACAAAATAGTCGTCGAGCGAAATGGGCTCGGGCTTCAGGCCACTAGCCATAAGCTGCACGCTGAGGCGCTTGGAAAAGGTGGTCTTCCCACTGGACGACGGCCCCGCTATGAGCACGACCTTCAGACGCGGGTTGGCATGTATCTTATCCGCGATGCGACTGATTTTCTTTTCCTGCAACGCCTCAGACACATTGATGAGATCGTTCGTATGCCCCTTGTCACACTCCTCGTTGAACTCGCCGATTGTCGTCACGCCCAAGATTTCCTGCCAACGGTGCTGCTCGCGGAAAACGTCGAACATCTTGGGCTGTTCGCGCATGGGGCGCAGACGGTCGGGATGGGCCGGGTCGGGCAGGCGCAGGAGCAAACCCTCGTCGTAAGGGACTACGTCGAACAGATAAAGCTGGCTGGTCTGAATGAGCAGCGAGCCATAAAAATAATCGGCCAGGCCGTCCAGCGTATAATAGGTTGTATAAAGCGAACCATAGCCTTCGAGCAGCTTTGCCTTGTCCTCCAAGCCCGAGGAACGGAACAGACGCACGGCTTCCTCCGTGGGACAGGTGATGCGATGGAACGGCAGGTCAGCTTTCACAATCTCGTGCATGCGCTGCCGCAAGGCATCGACCAGGGCGGGTGTCACTCCGCCGTCGATAAACACGCGGCAGTAGTAACCGTTCGACACCGGCGTGTCGATGCGCAGGCGGGCCGACGGATAAAGGTCGTGGAGCGCCTTGTAGAGCACGAAGAAGAGCGAACGCGTGTAGGTGCGCAAGCCCGAGGGCGACGTGATGTCGAGAAACTCCACGTCCTTATCGTTGAAGAACATGAAGTGAAGGCCTTCCACCTTGTTGTTCACCTTGGCGCTCGTGGCTCCGTGCGGCATGTCGAGCTCGAGCATCTCATAAACCTCTTCGAGCGTAAAACCCATGGGCACCTTATGCCTCTTACCCGTATTCTTACAACGTATAGTGACGGTCTTTCCCATAATCAATGCGGTATTTTTCAGTGTTGCGTCACAAATTTACGCCATTATACCCCGCTGTCCGCTCCGAAGCATAATAATAAAACGTAAAACAACGAAGAATGCAAACAGACACAGCCCTCAAAAACAAAATATCAGCGGGACAAACACTTCATCCATGCTTGTCCCGCTGGTGCAATCAAAAGTAGAACCTCTTCGAAGGTCACTAATATTCGTCCTCGTTGAACAGGAAGTCGTCTTTGTCGGGATAGTCGGGCCATACGTCCTCGATGGTCTCGTAGATTTCCCCTTCGTCTTCCAGTTCTTGGAGGTTTTCCACCACCTCCATGGGGGCTCCTGAGCGCATGGCGTAGTCGATGAGCTCGTCTTTGGTGGCCGGCCAGGGAGCGTCCTCCAATTTTGAAGCCAATTCAAGTGTCCAATACATAGATATGAGAATTTTAGGGTTTTGCCTGTGTTTTAATTTGATTCTTTATTTTTGAAAGTGGGGCAAAAATAGTTCTTTTATTCATAAGTCGGCTTCTTTCGCCCATTTTATTTCGGCTGTTTCGTAAAATTGGTTTAATCGAAGCGCCAAGACGTAGAAATAGTCTGACAGGCGGTTCAGGAAGATGCCTGCCGGGCCCGTCGGTTGGGTGCCAGCGGCCGTGCAGAGGCTGCGCTCGGCCCGCCTGCACACGGTGCGGCACACATGAGCCAACGCTGCCGGCCTGCTGCCGCCGGGCAGCACAAAGGCCGCCGCTCTTTCGCCTGCTGCTGCCTGCGTCCAGTCGATGCGCTGCTCGAGGGGGCCGACAGCTTCAGTCAGCACCCGGCCGCCGTCGGTGACGAACCCGGCCACCATGGCGCCCACATGCAGCAGTTTGTGCTGCACGCCGTGCAGGAAGTTGCGTTCTTCCTCGTCGACAGCCGTGGCCAGCAGGCCTATAAAACTGTTGAGCTCGTCCACATCGCCGCAGGCAGCCACGCATGCGTCGTCCTTGCGCACGCGGCGGCCGTCGGAGAGCCCTGTGGTGGCGTCGTCGCCCGTGCGGGTATAGATGCGCGGGAGGGGGGAATGAGAGGTTGCCATGCTGTATTATATAATAGGAATGATGTCAGAAATAGTTGACTATGTAGTCCTGCTTGTTCAGTCGCCGCTGGAAAAAGGCGATGCCAAAATCGTAAAGGTCGAACGTAACGCGCACGCGGCTGTCGGCCTTCAGGCTGCGCCAGGCTTCGCGGCCGGCATGCGAAGCGTATATGCCTGCCAGCACGAGCATCGTGTGCTCCCCGGCGCGGGGCACCACCGCGCGCACCACTGCGCCGAGCGCGGCGCCGGGGACCGCATAGACCAAGCCGGGAGCTTCGCGCCCCTGCATGGCTGCTTCCAGCGCAGCGGCCGTAACGTCGCTCACCTGCTTGCAGGGGCAGCTCCGCCCGGCTTGCAGATAGCTGAGCGACAGCGGAGCCACGGGCCCCGCCACGAGCATCCACGCCGCCCGGCTCGCATTGGCCAGCCGCAGGAGCAGGCGGTCGTCCTTCTCGCGCAGCGCGGCCCTCGCCGGGCGGGCTTCGCGCGACAAGGGAGCGTAGGCATAATACGCCCCGCGCTCGTAAACGACGCCCGTCACGAAGGAAAAGGCAAAAGGCGAATGGATGCCATACCCGCGGCGGTGGCGGAAACGCAACAGCCACCGCCACATGCGACGCAGAGAAAAGCACGGTCTGCTCATGGGGAGCGAAATTACAATAAAATCGGACACGCCTCTCCTCTTTTTCTCTTTTTCTGTTGGAAAAAGCCCGCGGACGCGCTTTGTCGGCGCGTCTGTTGCGTTTTGTTCTGTCAACTCTGACTTTCAAACCATTGGCAAAATCTTTAAATAAGGTTAGAACCTGACAGTTTCTCCCCGCCGGTGCTTGCAGCGGGAGGCGGAATGCGTATCTTTGCATTGTGTTTTTCATAGTATTAGATTTAAGGTTAACAAGGTTGGGATACAGCGGTATCCCTTTTTTTATGCCCTTACGTCGGCTGCACGTCGTGGCAGGCTGTTTCTAAGGCCGCTCCGCACGCACCGCCGGCTGCAATAAAAAAAGTCATCCCGCCTCTTCATACCGAAGGGGCGGGATGATCTTTTTCGTGGCGGCCGGTGCTCAGAGCATGGCTCTGCGGTAGCCTTTTCCTTTTTACTTGCGGAGGCCGAGCGACTTCACAAGCGCACGATAGCGCTCGATGTCGCGGCTCTTCAAATAGTTGAGCAGGGCGCGGCGCTTACCCACAAGTTTTACCAGAGAGCGTTCGGTCGTATGATCTTTACGGTTGGCTCTCATGTGCTCCGTCAAATGGGATATACGGTAGGAAAACAAAGCCACCTGGCTCTCAACGGAACCGGTGTCCGAGTTAGACTTTCCGTACTGTCCAAAGATCTCTTTCTTCTTCTCAGAATCTAAGTACATTGTGTAGTTGAAATTAAGATATTAAGTCGTGCCTTGAATAAGGCGGTGCAAAGATACGCTCTTTCGCCCGGCCGGCCAAGCTTTCTCTGTAAAAATCTGCTGTAATGGTGCGGCGTTCACGGCCTTACGGCTGTTTCTGCCATCTTCCTCCCCTCCCCGACATTTTCGTCTGCACGCGCCTTCTGCGTCGCCCTTTCCGCCGCTGGCCACCGACATCCTATTCTTCACGACAACTGCGCCGATGAAAAAATCCTCGCCTCAGCGACCGTTTTCCAGATAGCATTCGTAGCTGTCCGTACGGAGGTTTCTGCCCCGGCCGGCCACGACGCTCACCACGTTGCGGCCGGGAGCGAGGCGCACATCCCGCCACGTGACGGTGCGGAGCGAGTCGGCACGGACGCGCCCCCGACTGCTGCCGTTGACGAAGAGCTCGGCCTCGCCCAGGTTGGTAAACGCGCGGAACGTCTGCACGGGTCGCGTGCGCCGCGTGCAGCGCCGCTCGGTCAGATAGAGCACGGGCTCGTCGTCGCGCCAGTTGGCCTTGTAAAAATAGAAGGCATCCTTGCGCACGCGGCGGTCGAACGTCACCAGGCCCTTGTCGTTGATGCCCGGGCGGTCGCCCTCGTGGCGGTGGGCCGCACCGAAATCGAACAGGTTCCACACGAACGAGCCCCACACGAAGGGCCGTGCCGACAGTTCGCGCCAGTTGTCGATGTGATACTGCGTCTGCCAGTTTTCCGGGTGCCACCATCCCGCCGCCACGGGCCGCGCCAGCGTGTCCTGCTGGTGGTAGATGCTGGCCCCCGCGCCATACTCGCTGATGCCGATGCACAGCTGCGGATGGGCGGCATGCATGCGGTCGAGCCAGCGGCCCAGCTGTGCGGGCGTACCGCCATACCAGCCGTCGTAGCGGTTCCATGCCATCAGGTCGGTCACAAAGTTGAGCGCGCCGTCCGTGTTCGAGGCTGCCGTGGTGGGACGCGTGGGATCCTCGCTGTGGGCCAATTCGTTCAGTTCGCGGATGTAAGGCACAGGGTCATCGCCACGCATGGAGAGCTCGTTGAACAGCCCCCACATGCAGATGGACGGGTGGTTACCGTGCTGGCGGATGAGCTCCGTGAGCTGCTCGCGGCCGTTCTCCCGAAACCCGGGCAGGTCGGCAAAGCCCTCGTCGCTGTATCCGCCCGGCCCCACAAAGGGTATCTCGGCCCATACGACAAGGCCCAGGCTGTCCGCCAGGTCATAGAAGCGCTCGGCCTGCGGATAGTGGGCCAGGCGCACGGCGTTAGCCCCCATCTCCACCATGATGGCGGCATCCTCGGCATGATGCTCCGGGCGCAGGGCATTGCCCACCTCGCTGCGGTCCTGATGTCGGCACACGCCGCGCAGCTGTACGTGGCGGCCGTTCAGGAAAAAGCCCTTCTGCGGGTCGACGCTCACCGAACGCAGACCAAGCGGGCGGCAGATGCTGTCCACGCAGCGTCCGCCGCGCCACAGCGTCAGTTCGGCCCGGTAGAGGAAGGGGTCGCGCCGTCCGTCCCAGAGATGCGGGCGGTCGATGCCCACGGCGAGCGTGTCGGCCCTGCCGTCCGTATCGGGCGCCAGGCGCAGGCTGCGTTCGCTCCGTGCCACCTCGCGCCCGCCGTCGGTCACACGCAGGCGCAGCGTCACGTCGGCCGCCTTGTCCAGCCCGTTGTCGAGCCTCACGATGGCCCTCACGTCGGCCCGCCCGCGGCTCACGCTGTCCTGCACGAGGCGCAGGCCGCACGAGCCGTGGTCGAGGAGCGAGATGCACGTGGCGTCGGTCGTAACGAGGTGCACATCGCGGTAAAGGCCACCGTAGAAGTTGAAGTCGCCCACGAGGGGCATGAGCGTGAGGTCCTCGGCGTTGTTCACGCGCACGAGCACGTCGTTGTCGGCCCCATAGCGCACCTTGTCCGTGATTTCCACGGCAAAGGCGCCGTAGCCCCCGCGGTGGCGGCCCGCATGGCGTCCGTTCACGAAGACGTCGGCCACGTTGCCCGCCCCCTCGAAGCGCAGGAAGAGGCGCCGCCCCTGCCAGGCAGCCGGCACGTGGAACTTTTTCCCGTAGTTGCCCATGCCTCGCTTATAGTCCTTCTGCCCCGTCAGGGCATCGGCCGCGTTCCACGTATGGGGCAAGTCCACGCGGCGTCCCGCCGTCCGCTCCACGTCGTGGCCAAAGCGGAAGTGCCAGTTGTCGTTCAGCAGTACGTCATGCCGCTGTGCGGCAGCCGGCAGGGCAAGAGCCGCCCCGAGCAGCAGGGCCGGCAGAAAGCGAAGTCTCATACAGGGCGTTCGTTGTCAGTTCTGGTCGTAGGCATGCTTGGGATAGTCGAGCGTGTAGTGCAGTCCGCGGCTCTCCTTGCGCTCGATGGCCTGCCGCGTGATGAGGTAGCCCACGTTTATCATGTTGCGCAGCTCGCAGATGTCCTTCGTGGCCTTCACGCGCTTGAAGAGTTCCTCCGTCTCCTCGTACAACAGGTCGAGGCGCGTCCAGGCGCGGTGCAGGCGCAGGTTGCTGCGCACGATGCCCACGTAGGACGACATGATCTGCCCCACCTCGCGCACGTCCTGTGCGATGAGCACCTTTTCTTCGTTCGTCATTGTGCCCTCGTCGTTCCATTCGGGCACGGCCGTGTTGAAAGCATATTCGTCGATGTGGGCCACGCTGTGGCGGGCGGCCGCCTCGGCATACACAACGGCCTCGATGAGCGAGTTGCTCGCCAGCCGGTTGCCGCCATGGAGCCCCGTGCACGAACACTCGCCGATGGCATACAGCCGGCGGATGCTCGAACAGCCGTCCAGGTTCACCTTGATGCCGCCGCACAAGTAGTGGGCGCAGGGCATCACGGGGATATATTCCTTCGTAATGTCGATGCCGATCGAGAGACACTTGGCATAGATGTTCGGGAAGTGATGCTTCGTCTCCTCCGGGTCCTTGTGCGTCACGTCCAGGCACACGTGGTCGAGCCCGTGAATCTTCATCTCCTTGTCGATGGCGCGCGCCACGATGTCGCGCGGAGCCAGCGAGAGGCGCCGGTCATACTTCTGCATAAACTCCTCACCGTTGGGCAGGCGCAGAATGCCGCCGTAGCCGCGCATGGCCTCGGTGATGAGGTAGGCGGGGTGCGTCTCGCCGGGATGATAGAGGGCCGTGGGGTGAAACTGTATGAACTCCATGTCCTGCACCGTCGCCTTGGCGCGATAGGCCATGGCTATGCCGTCGCCCGTTGCGATGTTGGGGTTCGTCGTGGCGGCATACACGGCGCCGCAGCCCCCCGTGGCCAGCACCGTCACGCGCGAAAGGAACGTGTCGATTTTCTTCGTGTCGGGGTCGAGGATGTAGGCACCGTAGCATTCGATGTCGGGCGTGCGGCGCGTCACCTCCACGCCCAGATGGTGCTGCGTGATGATTTCCACAGCGAAGTGGTTTTCGAGCACCGTGATGTTGGGCGTGGCGCGCACGGCCTCCATCAGTCCGCGCTGTATCTCAAAGCCCGTATCGTCGGCGTGGTGCAGGATGCGAAACTCCGAGTGGCCGCCCTCGCGGTGCAAGTCGAAGTTGCCCTGCTCGTTCTTGTCGAACCGCACGCCCCATTTCAGCAGGTTCTTGATGCCCTCGGGCGCACCCGTCACCACCTGTCGCACGGCCGCCGGGTCGCTGATGTAGTCGCCCGCAATGATTGTGTCGCGAATGTGCTTGTCGAAATTGTCCACTTCGAGGTTCGTCACCGAAGCCACGCCCCCCTGCGCCTTGGTCGTGTTGGCCTCCTCCATCGTCGTCTTGCACACAAGGGCCACTTTCCCTTTGCCCGAGGCAGCCACCTGCAAGGCATAGCTCATGCCCGCCACGCCCGAGCCGATTATCAGAAAATCGAATTTGCGTATCATTTCTTCTTCCGTTTAGAAGGTTGTTTGCACATATATATAAGGAACGCGCGCGAGGCACGGCCATCCGCAGCCCCACCCGCGCCGCTCTTGCAAAGATAGTGCAAATGAGAGGAAAGCTCTTGGAAAAGCCGCAGGATTTTCGCAAGAGCTTTCCCGAATGCAGCCTTATCTTATGAAAAGATAGTGCAAGGCGAGTGGAGAGGAAAGGAAAACCTCGTTTTTCTTTCCTCGCATGCGAGCTAATCGCCACGCAACCCATAACGTGTCCGCCACGTAGAGACGCGATTCATCGCGTCTCACCCGCTCGGGGCGCAGCCCCGCCGTAGTATCTTCCCCACCTGCGCGAGGAGCGACCTTAGGAGGGGCCGGCGTGAAGGGGGGGCAGGCAGGGGGAGGCGGCGCTGCCGATGGCCTGGCTTCGCGGTCTGCACAAAAAAGAAGCTTCCGGGGACCGTAACCCGGAAGCTTCTTAGCGCGAGCGGTTGTTGAGAGATTAGAAATTTAGAAAAAACGCTCGCACCTTTCGTCGTTCCTTCCCTTATGCGTGGCGCGGCCGGGCCTTCGGCGGGGCGGCAGGGCCCTGCGGCCGGCGGCGGGCGGGCAAAAGGAAAGCTCAGTTATCCATTTGATGTTGCATGCTCAGCGGGCCAGTAGTTTGAAGGTGCGCTGCGTACCGTCTTGGAGCGTCACGGTGAGCACCTGCACGCCGCCGCGCAGCTGTACGCTTGTTTCGTTGGCGGTAATACCCGTGCGGCGCGTCAGGGTGCGGCCGTCGGCCGCCGTGAGCACGAAGGTGGCGATGGGCTGCGCCGCGCTATGCACGGTGGCCGTGCGGCCCGTCAGCGTCACGTAGACGTCGGCCACGGCCGTGGGTGCGTCGTCCAGCGCAGCCGTCGTGGCCAGGGCAAAGCGGCCCAGCGTCACGCCTCCGGCCGGCAGGGCAGGCACGTCGTCCAGCTCGTAGACGGCCCCCGTGGCACGGTCGAGCAGGCGGTAGCCGGCCAGGTCGGTGCCCTCGCCCGCCTCGAAGTGGAAGCGGAGCGTGTCGGCCTCCGAGGCCAGCAGGCCCAGCTCCGTCACGTCGGCGGGGGAGAGGATGTCGTAGGCCGTGCCGTCGGCCAGGCCGAACAGGGCCAGCGGTGTGCGCTCCTCGCTGTCGAGCAGCGTGGGCACGCCCCCGGCGCCCGGCGCCAGCAGCATCGAAGCCGTGGCCCCGCGGCCCTCCACGCTCACGCGCAGCGTCCCGGCCGTGGCCGTGGCGGCAGTTTCGGCCGGCAGCAGCGTCTCGTCCGTGAGCGTCACGTCGGCCTGCTTCGTCTCCCTGTTCATCACCACGACGAACGACTCCATCGGGTTCACATACGTGGCCGCAGGGTCGGTGGCCAGGCCGTCGCGGCTCACGGTCACCGCCGTCGAGCCGTCGCGCAGGAGGCGCACGGCCGCCACGTCAGCGTTTTCCTCGAAGAAGGGGGCCAGATAGATGCGGCCCATCGTCGGGTTGCCCACGAGGAAGTCGGTCGTGGCGCTTTCGGCCTTCACGTGCAGCGTCAGGGGCAGCACGCCCGTGTAGACCGTGCGGTGCTCCGTCACCTCCTGCCCGTCCGTGCGGCGGGTATAGTCCATGGTGACGTTGGCCTCGTTTGCCGCCTCATAGCCGAAGCGGTATATCTCGCCGGCCTCGCCGCGGCCCACCTCGTCGCTCACGGCGAGCTTCTGGCCGTCGTAGTCGCTGTAATAGGTGTAGGCCGTGTGCGTCTTGGGGAAGCGGAAGCGGAAGCCCTGCGTGGCGGGCAGCGCACCGTTGTCGACCCAGAGCGAGAAAGCCCCTGCGCGGCCTTCGGCGGCATAGTCGTGGGCCACGTGGTTGAAGTGGCGCGACCATTGCGCCTCGCCGACGCCCACGGTGGTTTCGGCCCCGTCGTAGAGGCGTCCGGGCGCCGAGGCGGCCCAGATGCGCTGGAACACCTGCGGGTCGAAGCGGTTCTCGGGGGCGTTCTCGGGCGTCAGCTCCGTGAAATAGTCAGCCGTGTGCGTGCCCTGCATGGCGGCGGGGATGAAGAAGTCGCCCGTGTACATGTGTTTGAGCGGTGCCGCGAGCCAGTAGTAGCGGTTGGGCAGGAGCTCGGCCTCCACCCATGCGCGGCGGTAGTTGAGGCGCTGCGGGGCGTCCACGGCGGCACGCGGCTCAAAGTGGATGTCGCGGCAGCCGTAGAGGTCGGCCTCCTGCGGCAGGAGCGTGCCCTCGCCGTCGGTCGCCGTGGGCGGCACGAGCACGGGGTAGGCCGCGGCGTCGCTCGGGATGATGACGTCGGTGCAGAGATAGGGCGAGCCGTCCGTCCAGTTGTTCCACTCGTTCCAGTCGGTGCTCACGGGCTGCTTCTTCCACGTGGTCACGGTGGGATGCACGGTGTAGGTCGTGGAACTGATGACTTCGCCGCTGCCGTTGTAGAACATCATGGTGAAGCGCCCAGCCTGCTTCGTCGGGTAGGTGCGCGAGAAGGTGCCGTCCGTCTCCGTCTTGATGTGTTCCTCCACGCCTTGCTCGGGCATCGAGATGGTATAGTCGGCCCCGCTCACGCCCTTGCCGCTCACGGTGATCACGTCGCCCACGCAGACGGAGGCCACGTCGAGGTCGCTGATGGTTTCGGAGCAGGATTCGGGGTCTTGACAGTCGGGGATGCCGTCGTTGTCGATGTCGCCGCGCAGGAACAGGCCGTAGAAGTTCTGCACGTCGAGCACGCCGGCCACGGCAGCGATTTCGATGCGCACCTCGTCGTAGCGGTATTTGGGCTGCATGACGAGGTAGCTCTTGTCGCCATAGCCGATGGCGTTGACGCCGAGCACGCTCCAATCGGTGAACTCGTCGCCCGTGGGGTTGCCGCGGTAGTAGGTGCGCACGGTGAGCCAGCCGCCCACGTCGACGCCGGCCAGGTACGTCTTGTTGTCGACGACGATGCCCAGCTGGTGACGGAAGTCGAGCGTGCGGCCCATGTTGATGGCGATGACCTTGCCGCTGCCCACGCCCACGGTGTTGGCGATGGCCAAGGGCGTGTCGAAGCTGGCGTCGACGAGGCTGCCGAGGTTGTTGACCACGCCGGCCACCTGCACGCCGGCGGCCACCTGCGTGGCGTTGCCGTTGATGGTGGAGCCCGTGGTGGAGGTCGAGACGATTTCGCTGCTGCACCCCAAGGGGTCGCCGCAATGGTCGGCCTCGCGCTCAATGAAGGGGTAGTAAATCTTCGTGTTGGAGAGCGTCAGGTTGAGCACGCCGGCCTGCCAGAGGGCCATCTCGTCGAACTGCACGGGCTGGCCGTCGATTTCCGTCGGCACCTCGATGCTGAAACGCACTTTCTGCACGCGCTCCGAGCCAGCCAGGCCGACGGAGACGGTGTTGCTCTCGTCGATGACATGCTCGTACACCTGCTCGCCGCCGCGGTAAAGGCGGATGAGGAAGTAGTTGAGCGCGCTCAGGTTGAGCCCGGTGGAGGAAAACTCCACCACGAAGCCCACGCGCTGCGTTTCGGCCCCGGCGGCCGCGCCGTCGAAGATAAGGCCGTCCGTGCGCTTCACGCCCACGATGCCGAGGTTGCCGGCCAGCGAGAGGCTCGCTTTGTATTCGCAGTAGTCCTCGTAGTTGTTGTTGAGGATGTTGTCTTTCCCCTCGATGTCGCGCATGGAGAGCAGCGAGCCGCTCCCCTCAAAGATGTCCTCGGAGAGTTCGTAGGTGCCGCTGGCCAGTCCGTTGCCGTTCACCAAGGGCGTGCCGCAGGCCGTGGCGCCGGCCTCGGAGCCCAGCTCGTCGCCGACGACGATCGAAACAATTTCGTAGCAGCCGTCGGCAGCCGTGGCGCGGAAGTCGTAACGGCCGGGCCGGCTGTTCAGGTGGGTCACGTAGCCGCCGGGCGTCACTTGCACCTCGGCGCCCTCGGGGGCGCTCTCAATCGTCCACGTCACGCTCAGCTCGGGGTTGGCTTCGAGCTGGAAGGTGTTCTGCTCCTCGCAGACGTTGGTGTTGAGCGTCGGGTTGATGGGGCAGTGGTGGGCCACGTCGGGCTTCTCGCGCACGAAGCCATAGTGGATGCCGATGGCGCCCACGCGCACCGAGAGCACGGTGTGGAAGCGCAGCTCGGCGGCCGAGAACGGGACGCTCGACGTGATGGAGGCCACGCCCTCGCCGCCCTCGCCCACCCCGAGGCCCACGGCCTCGGCCGAGAGGGTGCTGCGCTGCACCTCGTCGCCGTCGGCGTCGAAGAGCACGATGTCTATCCACGAGCCCACGTCGAGGCCGAGCACATTGCCGAAGTTATAGGCGAAGCCGATCTCCGTGCCGGCGTCGAACACTTCCTCGTTGTCGCCATTCGTGTGGCCCAAGGTCAGCTTCACGCCGCCCTGGTAGCCCACGGCGAGGATGGGCACGAGGGCCACGGTGTTCTCCGTGTCCTCGTCGGTGAGGGCCTTGATGGACTCTGAGTCGATGGGGGCCGGCAGGCCGAGCAGCACGGGATTCCAACCCTGCGACTTCTCAATGCGGACGTCGCCGGGGCCGTAGGCCTCGCCTTGGGGGTCGTACTGGGCCACGCGCTCCGTGGTGAGGATGGTTTCCTTGGCGCGGCCCACAAAGGCGTACTTGATGCGGGTGGAGCCTCCCACGGAGAGGTTGACGCCGCCGCCCACCACGAGGCCGATCTCGTCGAAGTCCTTGCCGGTGGTAACGGTGAGGTAGACGCAGGCCTCGTCCGAACCGGGAATCGTGATGAGCGAGAGGCCCACGCCGGCGCCGCCGTCGCCCGTCGGGGTGAGCTGCTCCTGCTCCACGCCGTCGAGGTAGGTATAGATGCGCAGCGCCTTGATGACGTCGAGCGAGAGCAGGCCGCCGCCCGACGAGGCCACCATGCAGAAGCCGGCCTGCGTGCCGCCCTTGTAGACGTGCTCGACGTCGCGCACGCTGATGAAGGGGTCGGCCCCCACGCTGGCGCCCACAATCTCGGGGAAGGTGGCGTAGTTTTCCAGGTCTTCGTCGGTCAGGTTGTTCAGGCCGTCGACCCAGCTGCCCACGCTCACGGCCGACACCACGCGGTTGACAACGCACGAGGTGCCCACCAGGGCGCGGCGGTTCGCCATGTAGAAGGGGGCGTCGGGGTCGGTCTGCTGGTAGATGGGCCGGCGGTCGTCCGTCACGCTCCCCCCCTCGTCCTGCGCCTGCGCCGGGACGGCCGGGCAGGCCAGCAGCACAACTGCCGGCAGGACGTATCGGAAAAGGTGCTTTATATTCATGATGCTGATGGGTTTAATCGATTTCGTTGTCGGTCATGTCGTTCAAATCACCGTAAAACACATACTTGTGGTTGCGGCGCAAGTAGAAGACGCCGTCCTGCACGTCGGGAGAGATGACGCCCGTGGCTGCCTCGGCCGAAGAGAGGTCGGCCACGTCGATGGCGTAGTTGTAGTTATGCTGGTTTTGTAGTATTGCATAATTGATGTACATCACGCGCAACGCCAGCTTCGTCTTTGTAGGGAGCACGTAGGCTGTGAGCGTCAGCGTGTATTCATCGGCATCCTTCATACGCTCCACGTGAGAGGCTATGACGGTATATTTCTTTTCGCTGTCTGTGCTGTTGCGCCCGTCGTCCTGCATGTCGGAGGTATATTGTGCGTTGTCCGTCTGCGGCAGGAAGTCGTCGTAGTCGGTCAACGCTGTGCGAATGCGCACATTGTTGGCCATGAGGAACGCGCCTTGCAGGTTTTCCCAGTCAGGCAGTACGTTTGTTCCAAAGTTGCGGTCGCGCGGCTTCAGGTGCATCTCTATCTTGGCCATGGCGCGATAGAGCGTGCCCGTCAGAGGGGTGTTGGTCACGTACTTGCCTTCTTCGGGATCGAAGTCTGCATACTTGATGATGGGGTC
The DNA here is from genome assembly GCA_944322095.1 of uncultured Alloprevotella sp. Classification (GTDB taxonomy): domain Bacteria; phylum Bacteroidota; class Bacteroidia; order Bacteroidales; family Bacteroidaceae; genus Alloprevotella. The sequence goes on along the minus strand of CALUNU010000007.1, from coordinate 51,355 downwards.
GTCGCTCCCGTCCGCGTGGCAGTAGCCGTAGAACAGCTGGGGAGTGTAGACCAGACGGCCGTCGTAATGACCTCGCGTCCAAAGATTGCTTCCATCATGTTTCACCTGTGTGGGATCGTTCGGGGTATAATCTAAATTACTACCCCAAAACGCCTCCCATTCGTCGGGGTTCTTCTCCGTGAGCGTGGCCATAAAGCTGTCGTAGGTGAGGCCGTCGGCCAGGTTCAGGCTGAAGAGGCCGGCCTCGCCGTCGGGGAGCAGGCCGTTCGACGGGCTCAGCGTGCGCGTGGACGAATAGGCGATGCCCACCACGCGGTATTCGAAGCCGTAGCGCTTCGTGATGGAGCCCACGGCGTAGAAGCGGTCGTCTGCTCCCTTTCCGTCGCCCTCTTTTTGGACCTCCCACGTGTAGTCGTTCGAGGGGTCGTAGAGGAAGGGGGCGGTGTTGGTGCTGCCGTCGCCGCCCACGGCGGCGTCGGTGCTGCGGCGTCGGAAGGTGACGATGCGCACGCGGTCGGTGCCCTCGGTTTCGGCCCATCCGTCCACGTTGAGCGCAGGCGGATTGGGCACGTCGCGGCTTTCGGGCGCTTCGTCGTCGCCCGTGGTCCAGGTGCGGGCCAGGTCGAGGGTGAGGGGCACGGTCACCGTTTCGCCCTCGCCGCCACCGCCGGGCACGGCTGCCTCGTCGTCGGCCGAGCAGCCCGTCCAGAGCAGCAGGGCCGCGGCCGGCAGCAGGGCCCGTAACGTATTGCGTAAGATGTTCATGGCTTATATATAATGTGTGTGTGCGTTTATTTTATTTGGTAATGGTGCTCTCCTTCGAAACTGGTGTCGACGCCGAGGCCCTCGTTGGCATGCTCGAAGTTGGGCTCGACCTCTATTTCCACGTTGACGGTCGTTGTTTCGGCAGCCACGTTCTCAAACTTGCCGTGCATCGTGACGAGCACGTTGGCGTACGAGTAGAAACAGTAGTGGTCGCTGCGGTTGTCGTAGACGTAGAGGTTGCCCGAGCCGTCCTCGGCTTTCAAGTCGTCGCCCACTTTGTAGACGGCGGCGTCCTCGCCCGTTAGGAAGTAGCTCTTCGGGGGCAGCAGGTCGAAGTCGCGGTAGTCTTTTCCTTCTTCCAGCTGGCTGTCGTCGGCCAGTTCGTCGGCTTCTCTGTCCTGGCGCATCCGCACGCGCAGGGTCATCTGCATGCCCACTTCGCTGGGCAGGAAGAAGGCCGAGAGCGTGGCTTCATCCTGCCCTTCGGCCAGGTCGACCGAAGCCACCACCGTTTCGCCCTCCGCGACGTTCGCCTTGTCCGTGACGGCCGTCACGGGATAGTAGGTCCCGTGGTTGCCCGAAAGGCCCATCACCTTGGGCACGTTCGTTACGAGCAGGTCCAAGCCCTCCACGTTCGTCGGGATGTCTGTCAGCGAGAGGTCGAAGCGGCTCACGGCGCGGAAGATGCGGCCGCCGACGGTGGCCGTACCGCTGCTTGCTCCAAGCTTCTTATACCAAAACATGTCGGGGTCGTCTTCGTAACGTTCGCCGTCAACTGTGTTGGCCAGGACGCGCAAGATGCCGTAGTAGAGCTCGGGCGTTTTCTTTCCGTCGGGGATGGTCAGCGTCGAGTTGAGCCGCCCGTTCACCTGCGTCGCGAAGCGCCCGGCCTCCTTGTCGGCCCCGGTATAGGCCAGCGCCGTTGTCAAAAGGTATTCATAGTTGTGTTCCTTGCTGATATTCAGCTCGACCTCCGAATAGCGGTCGCGCCCCGACGTGGTCAGCTCCTTTGTCGTGGTGCTTTCCAAAGAAAATTGGCTATACTCGGGAAATCTTGGTGTATAGCCTTGGTCGACGTGCCAGACGAAGACGTCTACCAGGTCGGCCCGGCAGATGCCGTCGTTGTGGTCGCCGGGCTGGGTGTCGTGGCCGGGGCCTGCTTCGCCCGTGGGCGGCACGTAGCGTGTGGCGGGAGCCGAGGGCTGCCCCAGCCCGCTGCCCGTCACGTAGATGCCGGCCGTTTCGCCCGGCAGGGTGGCGCCGCCGTCGGGCGTCGTGAGCGCGAGGTCGTCGTCGGCCGTGCAGCCCGGCAGCAGCAGGGCCGCGGGCAGCAGGGCGGGCATGATGTATCTGTACAGTCGTTTCATCGTCGCTGATGTTGGTTAGTTGTCAAAATCGATGTCCACGTTGGCCTGCCAGTCGCCGTCCACGTAGAGCCAGCTGTCGCCCGGCTCGCCGTCGAGGTCTTCGGGCTTGTCGATGTCCTTGTTTTTGCGGCCAATGCTGTAATAGACGTTCGACAGCAGGGGGTATTGCCGCGTGCGGTCGGGAAGGAGCACGTTTTTGCGGCCAAACTCGCTGCCGTCGGCCTTGTACATGACGATTTGCAGCGTGGTTTGCCCGTCGGCCCCGCCTCCGGCCGCTGCGTCGGGGGCCTCGACGGGCAGCACGTAGGCGCCCAAGAGGAGCGAACCGGGCTCCTTCGTATAGGTGGTGCCGTCGTCGAGGGTGACGGTTTCGGCCTTCAGGTCGTCGTCGGTCCAGCCCTCGAAGCGCAGCAGCACGCGCGAGTTGTCGAGCACGCCCGTGGCATAGGTGTTGGTGGCGGCCAGCGGCATCGTGGTGTGCTGGTTCAGCTGGTCGTGGAGCACGACGTCGATGCGCGTCACCTCTTTGGGGATGTGGTTGAAGTAGGCCATCACGCCCGCCACGCGGCGGCGCATCTCGACGACGGCCTCGTTGTGGAGCCGCGCGCCCAGCGGGGCCTCGGTCTGCCCGGTGAAAAACTCGGCGTGGGCCATGTTGTCCTGCGCTTGCTCGGCTGTTGTGTTCAGCACCATCTGCGCCTCGGCGAGCGTGGCAGGGTGGTCGAACTGATAGGCCCTGGCCGAAACGTCGTCGAGCCCCACGGCCATGACGGTGTAGGGCAGCTCCTCTTCGCTGTCGGTTCTTGGGGGAATGTATGTCTGCAAGGTGTAGATGGCCGTGTCGCCACGCGTGGCCAGCGCATCCCAACGGTCAATGGTTTCGTCGGCCACGCAGGGCGCCCCGCCGTCCGTGCCGTCGAACACGAGGATGCGCGCCGACGTGACGTGGTGCATCGGGTCTTCCGAGACGAGCGAGGAGCGCGTGGCGCGGCCGCCCATGGCGTCGCCCACGAACTTCACCGTGAGCTGCGTGCCGTCGTCGGGCGCCGGGCCCGCCACCTCCTGCACGTCGGAGCAGGCCGAAGCCAGCAGCGCCGAGAGCACGAGGGTGTAAAGGGAAAAGCGTTTCATATATGTCTGTATTGTGTATATTGTTTTTTCCGAGTTGTCGAGTTGGGTTGCGTTTGCCTTCCGCCGCGCGTCGTATCTTGCGGCGGGTGGCGTCGCCCCGCAGGTAAGGGGCATGGTTTCAGCGTGTTTTTTTGGCCGGCCGTCGCCTCGGCCGCTATGGGGTTGCCGCCGTGTGGCGGCAGGGGTTTCATCGTTTCAAAATGCACGGGCGGTGCTCCCGCCTGCGTTTCGTCTGTTTCTTTTTTTTAGAGAAAACACCCCGGGCGGGCCATCGCCCGGCCCGGGGTGTAGTGTTGCCTCTGCCCTTCCGGGAAGGACATGTGAGAGGGTGTGTGCGTTAGTCGACGACCATGTCGTTAACCACGTCCCATGCGTCGCTCAGGCTCAGGATGATTTCTTCCTCGCTGCCCAGGTCTACGGGTTTATCGGGATCGGGGGTACCGGGATCGGGACCTTCCGTGCCAGAGGACGACGTCTTATGGCCGATGCTGTAGAAGTGGTTCATGTAGATGTCGTATTCCGTTTTAAACGTCGAGGGCATCTTCACGTTGAACGTCTTCAAGACAGCGTCGCCGTCACCAACGAGTTCCACGCACAGCGTGTTTACGCCCGACACCTGGCGGAAGGGCACCATGAAGCCACCACCGAGCACCGTGTTGTCCACCTGGTTAGCAACCTTCGTGAACGTATAAAAGTCGTCCGTGGGATTACCACCGACCCAGTTCGTAGCAGAAGACATATCGAACGAGCAAAGTACGGTCTCCTTGCCTTCAGCAGGAGCATCAAGGCCGTTCACCGTGGCGCTGGCGGGAGATGACGTGTAGCTTGCAACCGTTCCACCGATGATGTCGTACTGCGTGGCCTTGTTGCTGGCTACGACGCGGACAGACTTCACCACGTCTTCGTTCACCCTCGTGGGAATGTTCTTGAAGTAGGCCAGGAAACCAGCCACGCGGCGATTCATCGTCAGCGTCTTGTCTGAGCTCGTGATCTTGCCTTCGGCATCCACCGTGATGTCGAGCTCACCTGCGAACACTTCTTCAATGTCGCCCGTGCTCTGCGTAGCCGTCCAGTTGATAGAAGTAGAGGGAGTGCCCTCATCGAACGTTACAGCCGTAGCCGTGCTGTTGTTGTAGCCGCGGGCTACGAGCTTGTAGCTGCCCTGTGCGAGGTGTTTGAGGGGGATGTTGGCGGTCTTGGTTCCATTGCTCCACGTTACGTCTTGCTCGTAGATGGTCTGGCCGTTCTCCGTTTCGCTGACGAGGGAGTAGTTGCTCTCAACGAGGCGATAGAGCTTCACTTCCACCTTGTCTACGTTGTTGGCGGCCTCAGAAGAGGTCACGGGGCGTGCACCGCGCACGGCCATGCCGCTACCGCCGGGGTTCAGGGCCAGCGTAACGACGTTGTCGCCTGCGCCGATAGACATACCTGCTTGCAGGTCGTCGTCGCTGCTGCACGAAGCCACCGTAAAGAGGCTCATGGCAGCCAAGCCAAGAAACAGAATGTTCTTTTTCATTGTGGTTTGGTTTTGATTGATAAATGAATTGAAATTAAAAAAAAGTGCTTTGCGTTGTTCGCCCGCGCCCGCGGAGGGAGGCGTTCAGTCGACGATGAGGTCGTTCACGCGGTTCCAGTCGTCGTCGATAAGGACGTAGACCTCGAAGCGGCCGTCGGCGTAGACGTAGCGCACCACGGATATTTCGTTGCGGCGCACGTCGATTTGCGTGGCGGGCGGAGAGAGCACGGGCGCGGTGCGCTCGGGCGAGTTGTAGTAGCTTACGGTGAGCGTGGCGGGGCTGCCCTCGAACGAGGGGGCCGTCCACGTGTGGGTCGTCACGTTGGCGGCGGGCTGCCACTCGTCCTGCACGGCAAAGGCCGTCGTGCCGTTGTAGGCCAGGGCGCTCGTCACGCCGGCGGCCACGCCGTCGATGCGGCGCTCCGACCAGCACGTGCCCTCGGGCAGGCCTACGCTCTCCACCAGGAGCTTGCCCTTGACGCGGCGCAGGCCCACGGTGAAGTTGGCGTGCGTGGCGTCGTAGTGCATGAGCGTTTCGGCCTGGTAGACGTCGTAGCCCTCGGCGCCGCCGTGGTGGAGGGCATAGGCCCCAAAGGAGCCTGCGGCCTCGACGCCCCGCTCGTCGGCCATGCCGCCCCACACGGTGATGCGGTAGGTGCCAAAGGGCAGGTCGGCGGGCAGCTCTACGGCAGGCGCCGCGTCGTCGGCGGCGGGCCGCCACAGGTGCTGCTCGGCCACGACGTGGCCCGTGGCCTCGTCGGTGATGCGATAGGAGAGCGTGGCGACGTAGGCGGCAAAGGGCTGGTTTTCGTCCACGCGGCGGTCCAGGCCGATGGCTTCCACGTCGGCGATGTTGGCATAGTTCTTATCGACCACTTCGAACGTCACGCGCAGGGGCGGACAGGGGGGCACCTCGTCGCGTATGCACGCGGTGGTGAGCAGGCTGCCCGCCAGGAGCAGCAGGGGGAGTTGATGCTTGCGTTTAGTCATTGCGGGTCGTGGTTTCGTTCTTGTCTTCGGGGAAGAGGGCCGTCCACCGCGCGTCGGCCCGATAGGGCATAAAGTCGGTCTCGATGCGTGCGCGGCGTGCCAGGGCGGCGTCGGCCGCGGCATGGCCCAGATGGGCAAAGAGCTCGTCGGCCCGTTCGCGGCGTGCGGCCACGAGGGCGCGCACATACTCGTCGCGGGGCGCGCTCTCGGTGCGGCGGTTCATAACGGCAGCCGCCTCGGCCGTGCGGCCGGTGCTGAGGGCCACGATGGCGGTGTTGAGGTCGGCGTCGTAGGGGCGCAGCAGTTCCCACGCCTCGGCCAGGCGGCGCTGCTTGGCGCGCACGAGGCCCAGGTTGTAGCGGGCCTGCGGCAGCGTGTCGGCGGCGCTTTCGAGGAGCTCGACGGCCCGTTCGTAGTCGTCCCTGTATATATAGGTGGCGGCAAGGGTGTTGAGGGCCTCGGGCGTGTAGCTTTCGAGCGAGGCCAGCACCTGCCCGGCCTCGTCGGCGGCGCCGCGGCGCAGCATGAGCACGGCCAGGTTGTTGGCCGCCACGGCCGACTGCGGGAAGTAGTGGAGGATGGTGCGATACACCTGCTCTTTCTCCGCGGGGTCGGTCTTCAGGGTGGAAACGCGCAGGAGCTCCTCTTCGTTGAAGGCGTCGGGGCGCGTTTCGTACATGGCGAGCAGCTCGGCGTCGGTGGTGAAGCTGCGTATGCGGTAGGTGTAGACATACTCCACGTTGCGGTCTTTCTGCAAGTAGCGTTCGGCGATACGCCGCCAGCAGGGCAGGCGGCGTATGTGGCGCTCCTGCACGTCGTCGTTGGCGTCGGCATAGCGCGTCAGGACGTCGCGCACGGCAGCCGAGTCGGCGTCGCCGGCGGCGGTCATGGCCTTCACCACGGGCTCCCAACCCTCGGGGCGCGAGTCGATGGCAAAGACGGAGCGCTGGCGCGGCGTGAGGCCCAGCTGCTCCTGCAACCAGCGGGCGGCCGAGCGGGCGCGGTTGCGCGCCAAGGGCGTGTTGAACGCGAGGGAACCATCGGCCGAGGCCATACCGTAGATGCTCACCGAGGTGAGCTCGGCCAACGTGTCGTTGACGATGGGGCGCAGCGTGGCGAGCATCGTGTCGAGCTCGGCGCGGTTGCGGCCCATCTCGGGGCGTATGTCGTAACGGTTGATGACAAACTGCAAGCGGGCCACGCCGCGGCCCTCGCGCACCTTGGGACGGATGACAAACTCGGGCTCAATCCAGTTGAGCCGCAGCTCCTTCTTCTCCTCAATGAGCGAGACGGGGTCGTTGACGATGGCCATGAGCACGGAGCCCTCGCCCTCGCAGTTGCCACAGCCGTCCACCGTGAGGTGGCCCGTGAGGCGGGCGCCGTGGTGCTCGCCGCGGGGCAGCACGAGGGTGTCGGTGTAGTGGAGCAAATAGTCGGCCCCGTCGCGCGTGGCCGTCTCAACGCGGCCGGTGTAGGGGTCGGAGGCGCCTTCGAGCGCGGCGCGGCGGCGCAGCTTCTTGGCGTAGACCGTGCCGTCCACGGCCACGGGGTCGTACTGCCAGAGGGGCCCGGTGCTGTCCGACAGCTGGGGCAGCAGCAACAGGCGCGAGCGGCGCGACAGCACGCTGCGCGGCACGCGCAGGCGCACGTCGACGACGGCGCGGTTGAGGCTGTCGGGGCTGACGACGGCCACCGCGGGCTCAACGCCAACGGTGGCGCGGCGCGAGGCGCACGACGAGGCGCCCGCTCCGAGAAGGGCGGCAGCAGCCGCCAGGGGGAGATATGCCGATAAAAGCTTCTTGTTGTTCATCTGCGTGTGGATGGGATGGGAAGGGTTAGAATAGATAGGTAAACGAGAGGCCCAGGCGCGTCAGCCCGAAGTAGTTCTTATGGCGTGGCGTGCTGCATTTCTCACACACGGCGCGTTCCGACTCGTCGTACCACAGGCGTGCGTAGCCCGCGCCCACCTCGACGCCCATGTTCCAATGGGGCGAGATGATCCAGTCGTATCCGTAGCTGATGCCGCCGCCGGCCAGGTAGCCGTCGTAGCGCTTGGCGTCGAAGCCGCCGAAATATTGCGCGGCGTGGAGGTGGAGCCCCACGTAGTGGCCCTCGAAGCGCTCGCAAAACCAATATTTCACCTCGGGCTGCGCCAGCCAAAAGCGCATCTTCTTGTCGTCCTTGAAAGTCCAGGGGTTGTAGGCGGCCGCGAGATCCACCGTCCAGCGGGGCGCCAGCCCAATCTCTACGCCCACGTTGGGCGTCGTGGTCAGCCAGTAGAGCGCATTGGTGCGCAGCCCCACGCTCTGGGCCGCAACCTTGGGGGCCCACACGAGCGGCAGGCAAAACAGCGCCCACGCAAGGGAGCGGCGCAGGGGGAATATGTTGTCGATTGTCATCAGTAGCTCTTATTTCCAGTGCAAAAGTACGGCCTTAACGCCCGTCCGCTGTTATGAAAAAGTTTCAACAATTTATGATTTTCCGTTAACCCGCGCACCCCTCGCGGCTACACCTTATATATATACACGCGCGCGCGAGGCCCGGCCGCTCAGAAGGCTTCGTTGCGCAGCTGCGTGGGCGTTTTGCCAAAGACGCGCTTGCAGAAATTGGAAAAATAGGCGGGCGAGGAAAAACCGTTCTCGAAGCAGATCTGGTCGAACGTGAGCGAGGTGGTCTTCAGCTGGTGCACGATGCGCTCGGCCTTGCGGTTGAGGAGCCACTGCCCGGCCGTTTCGTGAAACGTCTGCTTAAACTTGCGCTGAAACGTGGCGGTGCTCATGTTCAGCTGCCCGGCCATGGCGGCAATGTCGCAGCAGCCCTTGGCGCAGACTTCGAGCACCTGGCGGCGAAAGTCGTGGTCGATGCCGAGCAGCGGGCGGAACAGGGCGGCCAGCTCCTCCTTGCTGTAATAGGCCCGGACGAGCAGGAAAAACTCCTCCCGCTTCAGCTCGTGATAGTGGGCGCAGGAGAGGCCGTCGTCGAGGCAATGCATGACGAGGTCGAGAAACTCGCGCAGGCGCGGACGTATGGGGAGCGTAAAGTGGGGATCGACGGGCAGCGAGGCGCCCTGCGTGTCGCGCACGAGGTTTTCGAGCGTATAGATGTTGCACAGCTGGGGCGCACCCACAAAGGCCATCGTCATGACGAGCGTAGGGACCTGCTGGTGGCCCGTGAAAAGCGTGCCGGGCTCCACAAGGAAAAACCGCCCGGCGGGAACGACGAAGGGCTTGCCGGCGCCGTAACGGATGAGCGACTCGCCCTCGATGACGAAAACCATCAGCGAACACTCAAGGCGGGCCTGCGCCGGGGGCGCATCGTGCTGCAAGTGATACACCTTGAACGTAGCTGTCGACTTTTCAGCGTAGTGATAACATGTTTTGTGCTCTTCCTGATAAAATAGGCGCATAACAAACAATCATCAGGTTCGTACAATACATTCTTAATCTCTATTCTCAGCCAAAGGCCGTCCGTTGTCTCATAGCAAAAGTAAGGCATTTCGTTGGAAAAATGAAGTTTTAAAATTACCCCCCCCCGATTTTACAATTTATTAACGCAGTATTTTCTATTTGGCAAGCCCGGTTTGCAAAAACCGCACGTCCTGCGCCACGCCTAAAGGCCACGGACAAGCCCCGGAGAGGTGAGGAGGGGCGGCTTTCGTGGCGGGCACACAGGCGAATGGGCCACTGCGAGGGAAAAGAATGTCGGGGCGGAGCTGCGCCCTGAGCTGTGGGCGGCAGGAATGCCGCCCCTCCTAAGCCATCCGGGCGGGGTGAGACGCGATGAATCGCGCCTTTACGTGGCGGACATCCTGCCTCGCCGTCCCCCACCCCGCCGCGTGTGCGCTATATGGCAAAGCGTTAATGCGGACGCCCACCTTCGTCCGCCTTTTAGCGTTGTTTTCGTGCGTCCATGCGATCCTCCGACCGATCCATCCCATGGATTTCGATTTCCATCCCATGGAATCGCCGATCCATCCCATGGAAATTTCGATCCAAGGCCACTTTTCAGCGGAAAAATCGCATCGATTTGCGCCATATAGTGGCGAAATCGTCGTTTTTGGGCCTCTTTGCGGCAGGGCTTGGCACGGATGTGCCTGAGCGTCAGGCGTTTCTGATTTTCGTGTATTTGCGAGCGACGGTGCAAGCGGTCGAAAATATTCGATTCTCCGTGTTAAAAAACAGCGGAGCGGACAGGGTGGAAGAAGCCCGCAGGCGCAGGAGAAGCCGCCTTAGGAGGGGCGGCTTTCTTGCCGCCCCTCCTAAGCCCCGCCGCGGGCATGGCGACCTCTTCGAGGCCGACATACTCTCCCCCACCCCACCTCGGGTTCCGCTGCGCTCCACCCGAGGCTACTTTTAGCACGGCCTCTTCGAGGCCTTCACTATGCCGTGACATTTCTTCCCTCTCCTAAGGACGCCGTTGGGCAAGCGCCTCCATGGGGGCGTCTGCCTCGCCACAATCCTGCCGCGCGGCTCCCCCTCCGTCGCACGGAAAAAATCTGTAACTTTGTGCCTTGCAATCAACTCCAAGGAAACAGAGCACAATGAGCAGTACGGACGACTTTATCCGCGTGAAAGGCGCGCGCGTCAACAATTTGAAAAACATCGACCTGGCCATTCCACGCGGCAAGCTCGTGGTGGTGACGGGGCTGAGCGGCTCGGGCAAGTCGTCGCTGGCCTTCGACACGCTGTATGCCGAGGGGCAGCGGCGCTACGTGGAGAGCCTTTCGGCTTATGCACGACAGTTTTTGGGACGAATGAACAAACCCGACTGCGACTACATCAAGGGCCTGCCGCCGGCCATCGCCATCGAGCAGAAGGTGGTGAGCCGCAACCCGCGCTCCACCGTGGGCACGTCGACCGAAATCTACGACTATCTGCGCTTGCTCTATGCCCGCATCGGACGCACCTTTTCGCCCGTGAGCGGGGCCGAGGTGAAGCGCCACACGCCCGACGACGTGGTGGCCTGCGCCCTGAGCTATTCGCCGGGCACGCGCCTCACGGTGCTGGCTCCGATGCGTATCCGCGCGGGACGCACGCTGCGCGAGCAGCTCGAAACGGACCTCAAACAGGGCCTGACGCGGCTCGACACAGGGGGCACGATGGTACACATCGAGGACTACCTGCCCGGCGTCGACCCGGCGGCCACCGACGTGCCGCCCGACACGTATCTGCTCATCGACCGCGCCGTGAGCGACCCCGACAAGGACAACGTGGCCCGCCTGACCGACTCGGTGGAGACGGCCCTCTTTGAGGGCGACGGCGAGTGCCTGCTGCGCGTTTACCCCTCGCGCGTGCTCCATCATTTCTCCACGCGCTTCGAGGCCGACGGCATGACGTTTGAGGAGCCTAACGACAACATGTTCTCGTTCAACTCGCCGCTGGGCGCCTGCCCTGCCTGCGAGGGCTTCGGGCGCGTGGTGGGCATCGACGAGAGCCTGGTGGTGCCCAACCGCTCGCTCAGCGTGTACGAGGGGGCCGTGATGTGCTGGCGTGGCGAGAAGATGGGAGCGTGGAAAGAGGAGTTCTGCCGGCGGGCGGGGGCCAAGGGCTTCCCCATCTTTGAGCCCTACTATAACCTGACGCGCGAGCAGCGCAACCTGCTCTGGCACGGCGATGCCGACGAGGCGGCCCGTCCGCCGCAGGAGCAGGTGACGATCGACGCCTTCTTCCGCATGTTGGAGGAAAACCAGTATAAGATACAGTATCGCGTCATGCTGGCGCGTTACCGCGGAAAGACGGTGTGTCCCAAATGTGGCGGGCGGCGCCTCAGGCCCGAGGCCGAGTATGTAAAGGTGGGGGGCCGCAGCATCGGCGAGCTGTGCGAGCTGCCGGCCGCCGAGCTGCTGCGCTTTTTCGACGGGCTGCAGCTCGAACCTCACGAGGAGCAGGTGGCAGCCCGTCTGCTGACGGAGATACGCAACCGCCTGGGCTTCCTGTGCGACGTGGGGCTGGGCTATCTCACCCTGCTGCGCCCCAGCAACACGCTCTCGGGCGGCGAGAGCCAGCGCATCAACCTGGCCACCTCGCTGGGCAGCTCGCTCGTGGGCTCGCTCTACATCCTGGACGAACCGAGCATTGGCCTGCACAGCCGCGACACCGACCGCCTCATCGGCGTGTTGCGCCGCCTGCGCGACCTGGGCAACACGGTCATCGTCGTGGAGCACGACGAAGAAATCATCCGTGCGGCCGATTACATCATCGACATAGGGCCCGGGGCCGGGCGGCTGGGCGGACGCGTGGTCTACGAGGGCACGCTGGCCGACCTGCATCCCGGCTCCGAGAGCCACACCGTGCGCTACCTGCTGGGCGAGGAACGCATAGCCGTGCCCGCGTCGCGACGGCCCTGGAACCGCTCCATCACCGTGCGCGGCGCGCGGGCCAACAACCTGCGCGGCATCGACGTGCGCTTCCCGCTGAACGTCATGACCGTCGTGACGGGTGTGAGCGGCTCGGGCAAGAGCACCCTTGTGCGCGACATCTTCTACCGCGCCATGAAGCGCAACCTCGACGAGGCCTGCGAGCGGCCGGGCGAGTTTGACGGCCTGGAAGGTGACACGGCGGCCGTGCGTGCCGTGGAGTTTGTGGACCAGAACCCCATCGGGCGCTCGTCGCGCTCGAACCCCGTGACCTACGTCAAGGCCTACGACGAGATACGCCGCCTCATGGCCGACCAGCCCTTGGCCCGGCAAATGGATTTCACGCCGGCCTATTTCTCCTTCAACGCCGACGGCGGCCGCTGCGAGGAGTGCAAGGGCGAGGGCACGGTGAGGGTCGAGATGCAGTTCATGGCCGACCTCGTCCTGCCCTGCGAGGCCTGCGGCGGCAAGCGCTTCAAGAAGGAAGTGCTCGACGTTTGCTTCGAAGGGCGCAACATTTACGACATTTTGGAGATGACGGTCGACCAGGCCATGGAGTTTTTCGAAGCCGCGGGCCAGCCCCGCATCGTGCGCCGCCTGCGCCCGTTGCAGGACGTGGGCCTGGGCTACGTCAAGCTGGGGCAGGCGTCGAGCACCCTCTCGGGCGGCGAGAACCAGCGCGTCAAACTGGCCTACTATCTGGCCCAGGAGCGCGTGGAGCCCACGCTCTTTATCTTCGACGAACCCACCACGGGGCTCCACTTTCACGACATCGGGCGCCTGCTCGACAGCTTTGCCGCCCTCATAGCCCGCGGCCACACGGTGGTCATCATCGAACACAACATGGACGTCATCAAGTGTGCCGACTACGTCATCGACCTGGGACCCGAAGGGGGCAGCGCGGGCGGCCGCCTGGTGGCTGCCGGCACGCCCGAGGAGGTGGCTGCCGGCGAAGGGCACACGGCACGTTTCCTGCGCGCCAAACTGGAAACCGACGGACGGCCATGAGCGACGCAACGACCAAACGCGACGCGGCGCCCAACGACGGGACGGGCTACGGCCACGTGCTGAAAACGACCGGCCTGCTGGGCGGCGTGCAGGTGGTGAGCATGCTCGCCTCGCTCGTGCGCAACAAGTGTACGGCGCTGCTCATCGGGGCGGCGGGCATGGGCCTGGCCGACCTGTACGCCCGCAGCTGCGACCTGGTGGGCAACCTCACGAGCTTCGGCATGGGCTTCAGCAGCATGCGCCGCCTGGCGGCCGTGGCCGACGGGGACAGCCCGCGGGCCGTGGCCCACGAGGTGCGCCTCGTGCGCAGCTGGGTGCTGCTGGCGGCCCTCTTCGGCCTGGCGGCGGGCCTGCTGCTCTCACCCGTGCTGAGCCTCACCACCACCGGCGGCTACGAGGCCACGGGGCAGTTTGCCCTGCTGGCGCCCGTGGCGGCCATGGCCACGCTCTCGGCCGGCGAAATGGCCGTGCTCAAAGGCACACGGCGGCTGGGGCGCCTGGCGGCCGTGTCGAGCCTGGGGGCGCTCTCGACGCTCGTGGTGAGCGTGGGCCTCTACCTGTGGCTGGGCATGCGGGGCGTCGTGCCCGTGCTGCTGGCCTCGACGGCCGCGCTGCTGGCCTTGCAGCTGCGGGCCACAACGCGCCTCTACCCCTACCGCGTCGGCCTGCGCTCGCCGCGCTTCCTGCGCCGCGGGCTGGCCATGGTGCGCCTGGGCTCGGCCTATATCGTGGCGGGCGTCGTGACGGCGGCAGCCGAGATGGCCGTGCGCACGTTTGTGGCGCGGCAGGCGTCGGTGGCCGAGGTGGGCCTCTATGCCGCCGGACTGATGCTCACGGTGACGTGTACGCGCTTCGTCTTCATGGCGATGGATGCCGACTTCTTTCCGCGCCTCTCGGCCGCCGTGGCCGACCGCCGGCGGGCCAACGCCGCCATCAACCGCCAGGTGGACGCCTGCGTGCTGCTCATGACGCCCCTGCTGCTGCTCTTCATGACAGCCCTCCCGCTGGTGGTTCACATCCTCTACACCCCGGCCTTCATGGCCGTGTGCCCCATGGTGCTCTGCGCCGTGTCCTACATGTTTTTCAAGGCCGTCTATACGCCGGTGGCCTATCTGCCGCTGGCCCACGCCCACTCGTGGCTCTACCTGTGCGTCGAGGGGGCCTACGACGTGGTGTTCTGCCTCTGCGTGGTGGGGGGCTACCGGCTGGGCGGACTGGCGGGGGCGGGCCTGGGCCTCTCGGTGGCCAACCTGGCCGACCTGCTCGTGGTGAGCCTGGTGTATGGCCGCCGCTACGGCTTCCGCTACGAGGGGGCCACGCTGCGGCGCTGCGCCGTGCAGTATGCGTTGCTGCTGGCGGGCGTGGCCGCTGCCTGGCAGACGGGCGCCGCGGTGCGCTACGGCGCGGGCCTGGCGCTCGTGCTGGCCTCGGCCGGGCTGTCGTGGCGCCTCCTGGCGCGCGAGACCGACGTCGTGGCACGCCTCAAAGCCCGCCTGCGCCGCAGCCGCGGCCGGTAAACAGAAAGGGCCTCCCCCGCACGGAGCAGAGGAGGCCCAAAGCCGCCACAAGGCGGCAGAAAAACGGCGGGGAACGTGTGCGTGTGGCGAAAAATGGCTAACTTCGCTCCGTAGCCTTCCCACGTTTTCTTAATAAATAAGGTATGCACAGCTTAGTGAATTGGGACAAGAAACGGGTGCGCGCGGTGCTGACGTTCTTCGGGGCGGTCATCGCCTCGACGGTGCTGCTCGTTTACTTCCTGCCCCGCGAAAATAAGTTTGGGTACGAGTATGAAATGGGCAAACCGTGGCGTTATGCTCCGCTGATAGCCTCGTACGACTTTCCCATCTACAAGACGAACGAACAGATTGCGGCCGAGCGCGACAGCGTACTGCGCGGCTTCCGCCCGTTCTACGAGGAGGACCCGCAGCTGGTGGACCGCCAGGTGCAGGCCCTGCGCTCCAACTTCTACGCCGGGCGGATGCAGGGCGTGCCGGCTTCGTATCTGCCCCATCTGGTGGAGATGCTCCGCCAGGTGTATGAGGCAGGCGTGATGAGTACGGCCGACCTGGCCTCGCTGGCAGCGGCGGGCGCGCCGGGCATCAGCGTGGTGGTGGGGCAGGCCGCCACGCAGCGGCCCGTGGGCGAGCTCTTCTCGACGCGCTCGGCCTATGAGTATATCATGCACGCCGACACGCTGCGCTACAACCGCCAGCTGATGGCGCGCTGCAACCTGAACGACTATCTCACGCCCAACCTGACGCTCGACAGCGCCAAGACGCAGGCCGCCCGCGAGGACTTGCTCTCGACCGTTTCGCCCGCCAGCGGCATGGTGCAGAGCGGACAGCGCATCATAGACCGCGGCGAAATTGTGAGCGCGACGCAGCTGAACATCCTCGACTCGTTGCAGCGCGAAAACCTGCGTCGCAACGCCCCCGACCGCAGCCACTGGCAGGTGCTGGGCGGACAGCTGCTCTTCATCGTGACGGTGATGACGCTCTTCATGAACTATCTGCGCCTGTTCCGCCGGCCGTATCTCGAACAGTCGCACGCCACGCTGATGCTCTTCACGCTGGTGACGCTCTTTGCCGTGGTGACGATGGTCGTGGCCGAGAACGACGCCGAGGCCGTCTACCTGGTGCCCTTTGCCATGGTGCCCATCTTCGTGCGCATCTTCCTCGACTCGCGCACGGCCTTTATGACGCTCGTTTCGGCCGTGCTGCTCGTTTCGCCGGGCTTGCAGCACCCCTACGAGTTCATCCTGCTGCAAGCCGCCTCGGGCCTGGCGGCCATCTATTCGCTCAAAGAGCTCACGGAGCGCTCGCAGCTGCTGCGCTCGGCCGTCATCGTGACGATGGCCATGCTCTTTGCCGCCGTGGCCTACGACCTGATGCAGGGACTCAGCTTCGCCGACTTCGACCGTACGCGCTACATCTACATGCTGGTCAACGGCGTGCTGCTGCTCTTCGCCTACCCGCTGATGTATCTCATCGAGCGCGTGTTTGGCTTCACGTCAAGCGTGTCGCTCGTGGAGATGACCAACATCAACAACAGCATTCTGCGGAAAATGTCGAAGGAGGCGCAGGGAACCTTCAACCACTCGATGACCGTGGCCAACCTGGCGGCCGAGGTGGCCCTGAAAATAGGGGCCAACTCGCAGCTCGTGCGCACCGGAGCCCTCTATCACGACATAGGCAAGGTGCTCAACCCCGCCTTCTTCACCGAAAACCAGAGCGGCGTGAACCCGCACGACGGGCTGGCCGAGGAGCGCTCAGCGCAAATCATCATTGGCCACGTCACAGACGGCTTGCGGCTGGCCGAAAAGTATCATCTGCCGAAAGTAATCCGCGATTTCATCGCAACGCACCACGGACGCGGCAAGGTAAAGTATTTCTACATACAATGGTGCAACAAACATCCCGGCGAGAAGCCCGATGAGGAGCTTTTCACCTATCCCGGCCCCAACCCCACGACCAAGGAGCAGGCCATCCTCATGATGTGCGACGCCGTGGAGGCTTCGTCGCGCAGCTTGAAGGAGCTGAACGAGGAGTCGCTGCGCGACCTGGTGCACCGCATCGTGGACCGACAGGTGGAGGAGGGCAACTTCCGCGAATGCCCCATCACGTTCCGCGACATATCAGACGCCAAGCGCGTGCTCGTCGAGAGCCTGAAGACCATTTATCATACGCGTATAGCCTATCCCGAGCCCGGTGACAGACCGCGCACGCCGTCGCAGCCGAGGGGATTCTTCGGTACGGGCCTGCACCGCAACCGCCGACGCTGACGCCTAACGGAGCAGGGCTTCGACCACGGCGGCGTCGGCTCCGGCCCAGGGGAGCGAGCGCAGCTCGCGGCGCGCCACGTAGCGGGCCGCCACGTGCTCGCGCAGCGTGAAGGCCCCGGCCGGCAGCTCGCACAGGTAGGCCCGCAGCGTGATGTCGAAGTCGGGGTAGGCGTGCTCGACCACCGTGAGCAGCTGGCCGACGACGGCCTCGACGGCCAGCTCCTCGCGCAGCTCGCGGCGCAGGGCCTCGGGCGGCGTTTCGCCCGGCTCTATCTTCCCGCCGGGAAACTCATAGCGGTGGCTGGTGTAGGCATGGCGCGTGGCTCCCTTTTGGAAGCAGAGCACTTCGTCGCCACGGCACACGACGGCCGCCACGACGTCCAGATGTTTTCTTTCTTCGTTCATGTGGTTACGTTGAAAAAGGTATGAAAAAACGCCGCCCGCGGGCGGCGTTTGCTGTTGTTGTGGGAACGCGGTCAGAGAGCCTCGCCCAGGAGCGTGGCCGACGTGGAGCCCGTGATGCGCACACGCACGGTTTCGCCGGGGCGGTGCGTGCCGCGGTCGAAAACGACCACCTTGTTTTGCTCCGTGCGGCCGTAGAGCTGCTCGCGCGAGCGTTTGCTGGTGCCTTCGACGAGCACGTCGAACGTGCGGCCCACGCAGCGGCGGTTGCTCTCGGCGCTCAGTTCGTTTTGCAGAGCGATGAGCTCTTCGAGGCGGCGCACCTTGACGTTCTCGGGCACGTCGTCGGCCAAGTGGCGGGCGGCGTAGGTGCCGGGGCGCTCGCTGTATTTGAACATGAAGGCCGAGTCGTAGCCACATTCGCGCATGAGCGAGAGCGAAGCCTGGTGGTCTTCCTCGGTCTCGGAGCAGTAGCCAGCGAATATGTCGGTCGAGAGGCCGCAGCCCGGCACGATGCGACGGATGGCGGCCACGCGGTCCATGTACCAGGCGCGGGTGTACTTGCGGTTCATGAGCTTGAGGATGCGATCGCTCCCACTCTGCACGGGCAAATGGATGTGGCGGCACACGTTGGGCTCCTCGGCAATGACGTGGAGCGTGTCGTCGCTCATGTCCTTGGGGTGCGACGTGGTGAAGCGCACACGCATCCCGGGCACGGCGCGGGCCACGAGGCGCAGGAGGGCGGGAAAGAGCGTCACCGTGCCGTCGGGCGCCTCGAAGCGGTAGGAGTTGACGTTTTGCCCCAGGAGGGTCACCTCCTTGTAGCCGCGGGCTTCGAGGTCGGCGGCCTCGCGCAGGATGCTCTCGGGGTCGCGGCTCCGCTCCCGGCCACGCGTGTAGGGCACGATGCAGTAGTGGCAGAAGTTGTTGCAGCCCCGCATGATGCTCACGAAGCCCGAGAGGCGGGCGGCGCCATATCGCGCGGGAACGACGTCGCGGTAGGTCTCCGTGGTGGAAAGTTCGACGTTGATGGCCTTGTGCCCCATCTCGGCCTGGGCCGTGAGGTCGGGCAGCGTCAGGTAGGCGTCGGGCCCGGCCACGAGGTCGGCGCCGTAGCGGTCGAGCAGCTCGTTCTGCACGCGCTCGGCCATACAGCCCAGCACGCCGATGATGAAGTGACGCCCTTTGCGCCGCCGGGCGTTGAGGGCTTCGAGGCGATGCACGATTTTCTGCTCGGCGTTGTCGCGCACGGAGCAGGTATTCAGGAAGACGGCGTCGGCCTCGTCGGCCGAGGCGCAGGGCTCGTAGCCCGCCATGCGCATGACGGAGGCCACCACCTCGCTGTCGGCCACGTTCATCTGGCAGCCGTAGGTCTCGATATATAGTTTCTTCATGATGTTTCAGCTGTTTATGGCTGCAAAGTTAGCGCTTTCCGGCCTATTATACGATTTCGATGCGACTGCGTCCGCCCGTGGGGAGCTTGACGAGGCGTATCTGCGGACTGATTTGCGAACGTATCTGCTCGGTGTGGCTGATGACGCCCACTTTGCGCCCTTGGGCGTTTTCCAGGTTGGCCAGGGCCGACATGACGAGGTCGAGCGAGGCGTGGTCGAGGTTGCCGAAGCCTTCGTCGATGAAAAGGCTGCCGATGGAGAGGCTGCCGCTTGAAAGCGAGGCGAGGCCCAAGGCCAGGGCGAGGCTCACCACGAAGGTTTCGCCGCCCGAGAGCGAATTGACGTAGCGACGCTCGTCGAACATGTCGCGATCGATGATTTCGAGCGTCAGCGTGCCGGGCACGCAGCGCAGCTCATAGCGGGGCGAGAGGCGGCGCAGGTGGGCGTTGGCACGTTCCACGAGGAAGCGGAACGTATAGCTTTGGGCCTGGCGTCGGAAAGCCTTTCCGTCGGCGCTTCCCATGAGCACGTTCAGGCGCTCCCACTCCTCGGCGTCCTCGCGGGCGGCGTCGATGTCGGGCTGCATCTCGGCGGCGCGGCGCAGGGCCGTATCGTGTGCCTGCCGGCGCAGGTTGATGGCGGCCAGGCGCTCGCGCAGCTGCTCCATGCGGGCGGCCGTCGTGGCCATTTGCGCTTCGATGTTTTTGCGCTCGGCCGCCGTGTCGCCAGCGGTGCGCAGGGGCGACGCCAGCAGTTCGAGCAGCGACTGCCGCGCCTTTTCCAGTTCGTCGGCCACGAGCGAGAGCGCGCGCCGGCGCTCGTCGAGCCGTTGGCGCAGGGCTTTCCAGTCGCGCGGGTCGGTAAAGATTTTTTCCAGCTCGGCATATTGCAGCGGCGAGTGGGAAGCGTTGAAGCGCAGCATCCATACGTCGAGCTCCGAGAGCTTTTCGGCCAGCTCCTTGCGGCGTGCCTCGCGGTCGGCCGTGAGGTTTTCGAGCGTGCCTTGCAGGAGTTTCACGCTGCCGCCGGCCGCCTCGTGCCTGCGGGTGGCTTCGGCGGCTGCCGAGCGGGCCGCAGCGATGGCAGCTTCGAGGCGGGCGGCCTCCGTCTCGGGCGATTCGCGGCCAAAGAGCTGTTGGAGCTCCTCGCGCAGCTCGGCCAGGCGGCTGCTCACGCCGTCGCGTTCCTCGCGGCAGGCCGTCACGTGGCGCAGAGCCTCGGCCTCGGCGGTTTCGGCCGCCTTGACCTCCTCGGCCACGAGGGCCGTGGCGCGCACGCATTCGTCCAGGCTTGTCGACGTGGCCAGCCAGTCGTTATACAGCTCCGTGACGCGCAGGCGGAAGCCGTCGGGGTTGTTTTTCCATTCGGTGAACCAGCCCGAAACCGTCACCATTTCGTCCAGATCGGTGTAGAGCTCCGAGCAGGAACGGTCGGAGAGCTTTATCGTCTTCTGCAATTCCTCCAAGGCCGCGGCCGCCACGCGGGCCTGCGTGTGCAGTTCGTCCAGATAGGCGTGGTCGTTGGCCATTTGTGCGTCGATGGCGGCTATTTCCTCGTTCAGGCGGTTGATGTGTTGCTGGTGGAAATCGAACGTTTCCAGTTCGGTGCGTGCCTCGGTGGCCGCCTTCTGCGTGTTGTCGATGAGCATGTCGATGGTGATGCGCCGCGCGTCGCGGTTGACGCCCGGCGAACACTCGGCAAACGACGTGTCCAGGTCGGCGCAGGCCTGCCATTCCTCCTCGGCAGCGCGTATGCGCTTTTCGCGGTCGGCCAGGTATTCGCGTTCGGCGGCCAGGCGTTCGTTTCCCGCCGTCAGCGTGCGTTGTAGCTCGTCGAGTTGCTGTTGTTTGGCGGCCAACGCCTCGGCCGTCTCCTGCAATTCCTTGTCCAGGTTGCTGATGAGCTCGCCCAGTTCGCGTTCCGTCTCCGTGTGGTAGGGATGGTGGGTGGCTCCGCACACGGGGCAGGCCGTTCCCTCCTTGAGCCGTGCCCGCAGGCGGGTGATGTTTTCGCTCTGGCTCAGGGTGACGGCCACGTTGAGGCGCCGGTGGGCCTCGTCGAGCGCGCTCACCTCGCGGCGCAGGCGTTCAAGCCCCTCGGCCTGCTGTGCCAGCGTGTTTTCGCGCCTTACGATGTCGGCCCGCCGTTGTTCGACGTCGGCATAGCCCAGCGTCAGTCGGTTCCAGAGCGTCTTGGCGCGGTCCAGCCCGGCCAGGCGCGTGCGGCTGTCCGAGAAGCGCTGCTGCAGGGCGGCGCTGTCGCGGCCCTGGTTGGCCTGCCGGTGTATGAGGAGCTCGCTGCGCAGCGTGTCGCGCCGGGCGTTGTTGTCGTGTTGCTTGCGGTCCACGGTTTCGGCGGCGGCAGCGATGGAGGCCTGCCTGCTTTGCAGCTCGGCATACTTGTGGTGGCTCTCTTCGTTGCGCAGCGTTTCGCCGCGCAGGGCCGCCAGTTTGTCCTTGACGAGGTCGTATTTTTCAAACATCAGCTTATGCACCGACAGCGCCTGCTTGTGCAATTGCAGCTGTTCGGCCTCGGCCGCCAGGTCGCGGCGGCGCTGGTGCTTGTTCTCGGTCAGGGCGTGGCGCCGCGTCAGGGCTTCCTCGGCCTGCGTCAGTTCGCGCCGCGCCTTGTCGAGCTGTTTCTCCACGACGCCCACCTCTCCCGTCAGCGCATGCCCACGGTTCAGGGCGGGGCGCCGTGCCGCCAGCCGTTCCTCGGCCTCGGCCGCTTTGGCGCTGGCCTCGTCCATCCCTTTGGCGGCATCTTGCAGGGCCGTGCGCGCCCCGTCGAGGCGTGCGGCGGTTTCTTCCTCGCGCTGCTTGAGCAGCTCTGCGTCGCGGCGGCGCATCACGATTTCCTGGTATAGGGGCTGCACGGCCAGCACCTCGTCGTAGCGTTCCACGGCCAGCTCGTCGGCCCGCATGGCCACGCAGGCCTTGTGGGCCTCGGCGTGGCGTGCTTCGAGGTCGGCCACGCGTCGGGTGGCGCGGTCGCAGTCGTCGAGCCAGCGCAGGCGTGCCTCGGCGTCGGCCCGCTCGCGTTCGGCGCCAGCCAGCGATGTGGCCGTCAGGTGGCGCTCTTCGTCGAGCCGTGCCAGGTCGTGTTCGTCCAGGCGGTCGCGCAGCAAGGCCTCGGCCTGCCCGTCGAGCACGTCCAGGCGGTGGCGGGCCTCGCGCGCCAGCTCAAATATTTTTTGCGAGATGAGACCGTAGATTTCCGTCCCCGTGAGTTTTTCGAGCAGGGCCGACTTCTCGTCGCGGCGGGCGCGGAGAAAGTTGGCAAAACTGTTCTGCGCCAGCAGGACAGTGCGCGTAAACTGCTTATAGTCGAGCCCGGTGATTTCCACGATGCGCGCGGGTATGTCGCGTTCCTCGAAGCTCACCTTTTTGGGGGCCGTTTGCCGCAGCGAACGCACGGGGCGGTCGTAGGTGCCCGTGCGTTTCACGCGCAGATGCCAGCCCGCCTCGTAGCGTCGGCCGTCGGGCAGGCTGAACTCCACCACGCTGTATCCCTCGCGGCAGCCGCGCCGCAGCAGGTTGCGCACGTCTTTGGCTTTTATTTTGGGCGCCTCGCCCCCGGCGGCGGCTTCCAGTTCGCGTCCCGTCAGGTTTTCTGCATCGTCCAGTCGGGGCGCCTCGTTGTAGAGCGCCAGGCAGATGGCGTCGAGCAGGGTCGATTTGCCCGACCCCGTGTCGCCCGTGATGGCAAAGAGGCCGGCCGAGCGCAAGGGTTCGGCGGTGAAGTCGACAACCTGTTCCCCCTCGATCGAGGTCAGGTTGCAAAGGGTTATTTTGTCTATTTTCATACGTCCTGTATCCCGCTGCGCCGTCGGGCCGTGCGGGGTGTGTTTCGTTGTGTGGCGGTGGGGTGCGCGGGGTCAGTCGTCGGTTTCGGCGGCCGCCTCCTCGGCACGTTTGAATCGCTCGGTGAGGGCTTCGGGCATGTCGGCCCCGTAGCGTTCGCGGAACACGAGGCGCGCCATGTCGAGCGGCGAGAGCGTCTGCAAGGCCTCCACCGTGGCCGGGGCGTCGTCGGCAGGGGCTGCGCCGGGCTGTTCGCGCACCATGCGGCAAAAGAGCGCCGCCCGGTCGGCCAGCGCCGCGCCCACCTCGCGCAGCAGGCCCGGCTCGGGCTGCTCTTCGGCCACGCGCAGCTCCACATAGGGCCAGCAGCTGCCGTCGTCGTCCTTGTGGCGGCGGGGCAGGGCTGCGATGGCCCCGGCCAGCTCTGCGGGGCGCAGGGCTCCGCTGTCGGGGATCGACACGAGGGCGCGCTGCGGCTCATAGGGCAACTGCTCCACCCGTGCGGTGCCGCTCTTCTCGTCGAGCGTCACCCACTGCACGCCGTGGCGGTAGCGCTTCTCGGCGAACGACATGGGCAAGGCGCTCCCGGCATACCACGTCGTCGCCTCGCCGACGCGCTGCGCCTTGTGGATGTGGCCCAGCGCCACGTAGGCCGCCCGTCCCGTCACGTCGGCGGCCACGGCGTCCTGTCCGCCCACGACGAGGCGCTCGCTGTGTTCGCTTTCGCAGATGTCGGCCCCCGCAGCGTAGAAGTGGGCCGCCACCACCACGGGCAGTCCGCGGTAGTCGCTCTTTTTCAGCGTGCGCCACAGGCCGTCGAAGAAATGGCGCAGTCCCTCCTCGGCCGAGAGGCCGGCAGGATAGTCGGACGAGCGCAGATAGGGCAAGGCAAAGCACACGCAGGCCGCCTCGTCGCTCTCGCGCCGTCCCAGGGGGATGATGTGGCGCGCCAGGTCGGGCTCGTCCTTCTCCGTGCAGCGCACCACTCCTCTTATATATATATGGTGTCGTTCGAGCAGGGCGGCCGGTGCTTCGAGGCGGCCGGCCGAGTCGTGGTTGCCCGCCGTCACCACCACCTGCAAACCGTCGACCGCCTCGGTGGCAGCTTCCAGAAAGTCGTAGAAAAGCCGTTCGGCCGCGGCCGAGGGGTTGGGCGAGTCGAACACGTCGCCCGCCACGATGAGGGCGTCGGGCTTGCGTTCGCGCAGCACGCCGAGCAGCCAGTCGAGAAAGTGGCGGTGTTCGGCCGTGCGGTCGTGGCCGTGGAAGATGTTGCCCAGGTGCCAATCGGCAGTATGCAGGATGTTCATGTCTCAATCGTTTTTACCGGGTGCAAAGTTACGCCTTTTTCCCGCAGGATGCTTCGTCCCCGCCATGCGAATTGCCCCTGCCGCGCCCCTTCCGCGTGAGGTGGCTGCCGCAGGCCGGGCCGCAGCTTCCGCGGCAGCGCCGTCAAAACGGGACGCCCCGCGCGGCAGGGGCCGTGCGGGGCGTCGGATGGAGGGTGCGGGGCGCCGTCCGTGCGGTCAGCGCAATTTGCAGCCGGGGCGGCGGGGGTGCCCCATTACGCGCGCACGTGCATATAATAAGGTGTGGCCCCCACCGGCCGGCGGGGGAGAACGACGCGGCGAGACGGCGGTTGCCATAGGAGGGGCGCCTTTCCTGGCGCCCGAAAACGCTCGGGGCGCAGCCCCGCCGCGGCATTCTTTTCCCCGCGGTGGGCCGTGCGGCGGTGTGGGCGGCAGGAAAGGCGCCCCTCCTAAAACCGCTGTTTTTTAACATGGAGAATCGATTATTTTCGACCGCTCGCTCTCTCGCTCGCAAATACGCGAAAATCAGAAACGTCTGACTTTCAGACACTAACATCAAAAGCCCCGCCGCAGGGACGGCCGAAAATGGGTTTTTCGCCACTATATGACACGTTTCGACCCCAATTTTCACTCGAAAACTGGCCTTGGATCGAAAATTCCATCCCTTGGATCGGCGAATCCATGGGATGGAAATCTGATTCCATGGGATGGATCGAGCGAAACACCCCGCGCGGTCGCATTTCCAACGCTAAAAGGCGGACGAAGGCGCGCGTCCGCTTTAACGCTTTGCCATATAGCGCACAAGGGTTCGCGGCCGTCTTTCGGGGCGGGCGGCGGGGCTATCGGCGGGAGGGATGCGGGGGCTGCGGGGCGAAAAAATGGGGTTTTCGCTTGGCTCTCCCCGCGCGTTGCACTAATTTTGTTTGGCAAAAACCACGGCCGGCACAATAAACCGTGCGGGTTGGGAGTTATAATAGCAGACAAGAACGTGCAGGCATGACGAACGCTCCTCTCCGTCTTCAACGCTGCCGCCGGCGCCCGCGGGCCGTGCGGCCGCTTGTGTGTGGACTGGCGGCAGGGCTGTGGCTGGCGGGCGCCGGCGAGGCCCGGGGGCAGTATGACCCGGCCTTTGTTCACTATTGGGAGGTGGAGCAGCAGTATAACCCCGCTGCCGTGGGCCGCTCGCCCCAGCTGCACATCAACGCGGCCTATCAGGCCCACGCCACGGGCTTTGAGGACGCCGGCGGTACGATGTATGCCGGTGCCAACATGGCCTTTCAGATAGGCAAGACGCGCCATGGCGTGGGCGCCATCTTTCAGAACGACGAAATCGGCCTCTTTTCGAGCAAGCGCTTCGCCGTGCAGTATGCCTACCACCTGAAGCTCTTCGGCGGGCAGCTCAGCATCGGCGTGGAGGCCGACATGCTCAACGAGAGCGTGGACGGCTCGCGGGCCGACCTGGGCGATGCCAACGACCCGGGCTTCCCCTCGGGCCAGGTTTCGGGCTCGAAGTTTGACGTTTCGGCGGGCCTCTATTATGCCCACGGGCCGTGGTATGCCACGTTTTCGGGCCTGCACCTGACGGCGCCCACCATCTATCTGGGCGAAACGAACGAGCGGAAGGTCGACCCGCTGCTGAATTTGACGGCGGGATACAATATCCGCACGCGAAACCCGTTATTTAAGATAGCGCCCTCCGTCATGTTGCGCTATGCGGCGGGAAACTTCCGCAGCGACGTCACGGCCCGCTTCATCTTCGAGAACGGCAAGAAGCGCTTCTACGGCGGCGCCTCGTACAGCCCGCTCCATTCGGTGACGCTTCTCGTGGGCGGCGCCTTTCACGGGGTCGACATCAGCTATTCGTACGAGGCCAACACCGAAGGCATCGGTCTGGAAAGCGGCAACCACGAAATCACACTCAGCTACCGCCTCGACCTGAACCTGGGGAAAAAGGGGAAAAACCTGCACCGCAGCGTGCGCTTTCTCTGACGCAGCGCGGCGGCGACGGGCCGACGGCGAACAAGCACCAACAAGAAACCAGCATAGACAATGAATAAAGCAACAACCCTCATCGCAGCCCTGGCGGCCGGCCTGCTGCTCACGTCCTGCTTCGGCGGGAGCCGTGCCATGTCGAACGGCGGCGAGGTCACGGGGCAGCGCGGGGCCTCCTTTACCGAACCCGTGCCCTACGGCATGGTGGAGGTAAAGCGCGGCTACCTGAAAGTGGGGCTCGAAGAGAACGACTCGCTCTGGGGCACCGTCGTGCCGAGCCGCGACATATCGGTCGACGGCTTCTGGATGGACCAGACGGAAGTGACCAACTCGATGTACCGCCAGTTTGTGGAGTGGGTGCGCGACTCCATCATCCGCGAACGGCTGGCCGATCCCTCGTATGGCGGCGACGAGACGTTTAAAATCGAGGTGGACCGCAACGGCGACCCCGTGACGCCCCATCTCAACTGGGCCAAACCCATCCCCTGGCGCAAGCCTACGGAGGACCAGGAGCGCGCCATCATGAGCGTCTACAAGCGTCACCCCATCGACGGCACCCTTATGCTCGACGCCGCCCAGATGCTCTACCGCTACGAGATATTCGACTACGAAAAGGCCGCCCTGCGCAAGTATCGCCTGAACCCCGCCGAGCGAAACCTCAACACCGACCGCCCCGCCGACCCCGAGGAGGTGATAATGATATCGAAAGACACGGCCTACGTGGACGACAACGGACAGGTGGTGACGCAAACCATCGAGCGCCCCCTGTCGAGCCTCTACGACTTCCTGAACACCTACATCGTGCCCGTCTACCCCGACACGACGTGCTGGGTCAACGACTTTCCCAACGCCAACAACGAGGCCTACATGCGCCTCTATTTCTCCTCGCCCTCGTATAACGACTATCCCGTGGTGGGCGTCACGTGGGAACAGGCCAAGGCCTTCTGCGCCTGGCGCACGGAGTACTTGCTGCGCGGCCTGGGCGCACAGGCCCGCTACATACAGCGCTACCGCCTGCCCACGGAAATCGAGTGGGAATATGCAGCCCGCGGCAAGGAGGGCAACCCCTTCCCGTGGAGCGGCAAGGACATGACCAACGACAAGGGATGCTTCTATGCCAACTTCAAGCCCGACGAGGGCAACTACACCGAGGACGGCAACCTCATCACCTCGCAGGTGGGCATCTACGGAGCCAACAGCAACGGCCTCTTCGATATGGCGGGCAACGTGGCCGAGTGGACCAGCACCGTCTATACCGAGGCGGGCGTGGCGGCCATGAGCGACGTCAACCCCCAGCTCAGCTACGACGCCGCCAAGGAAGACCCCTACGTGCTCAAACGCAAGAGCGTGCGCGGCGGCTCGTGGAAGGACCCCGTGTCCTACATCCGCTCGGCCTGGCGCACGTGGGAGTATCAGAACCAGCCGCGCTCCTACATCGGCTTCCGCTGCGTGCGCTCCAAGGCCGTCACGACGAGCAAGGACAAGAAATGACATCACACCCCTACCCTAAAAGCCAAACGATATGCCCAAGATAAATTTTGTAGTGCGCCTGCAACACTGGATGGACAGCGTGCCGGGCCAGACGTTCCTCAACTATGCATACAGCTGGGGAGCCTCTATCGTAATCCTTGGTGCCCTCTTCAAGCTCACCCACCTGCCGGGCGGCAACCTCATGCTCTTCATCGGTATGGGCACGGAGGTCATCGTGTTTTTCCTCTCGGCCTTCGACAGGCCTTTCGACAAGACGGAGGTGGGCAAGGAGCTTCCGCCCGACTATGAGACCGACGAGCAGATAGCAGCCCGTCTGGGCCTGAGCGATGACGATGACGAGGACGACACGGACGATGACGACACCACGGACGACGCATCCCGGCAAACTGCTCCGGCAGCCGCAGCCACATCTGCGCCTGCCGGTGCGGGAGGCATGGGGGGAGGCATCTTCATCAATGCCGGCGGGGGAGCTCCCGCCTATGCCGCAGGAGGTACCGTGCAGGGCACCGACATGCCGGCCGGTGCCGCGGCAGCGCAGACCGCTGCACCGCAGCCGCAACCGGCGGTGCAGCAGCTGCCGCCCGTCGACGTGGACGCCGCCCGCCTGGCCGAAATCATACGCCTGGCCAACGACGAACTGCTGCGCCGCGCCCAGGCCGTCCTCTCGCCCGAGATGGAAGAGGCCACGCAGACCTACATCGCCAAACTGCAAGCCCTCACCGACACGCTCCAAAAGGTCGACGAGCAGAGCGGACGCCTGGCACGCGACAGCGAGGAGATGGAGATGCTGGGCCGCACGCTCACGGGCATCAACCGCATCTACGAGCTGCAGCTCAAGGGGCTCAGTTCGCAGGTGGGCACCATCGACCAGATCAACGAGCAGACGCAACGCCTGGCCGCACAGATCGAAGAGCTCAACGGCGTGTATGGCCGCATGATCAAGGCCCTCACCGTCAACATGAAGAACGCTGCCGGCGCAGCCGCCGAATGACCGCGCCGCGACACGCCTCATTTTATATAAGCACAAGCATCCACAAAAAAGAATGGCTGTAAAGAAAAGACCCGTCTCGCCGCGTCAGAAGATGATCAACCTGATGTACATCTTGCTGATGGCCATGCTCGCGCTCAACGTGTCGAGCGACGTGCTCAAAGGCTTCACGCTGATGGGCGAGAGCCTGCGCCGCACGACGGGGAACGCGATGAAAGAGAACGGAGCCATCTATGCCGACTTGGCCGAGCAGCTCAAAGGCAACCCGGCCAAGGTGAAGCCGTGGTTTGACCGTGCCATGCAGGTGCGCGCCATGTCCGATTCGCTCTATAACCTGGCCGACCGCCTGAAATGGGCCATCGCCCGCGAGGCTGACGGCCGCGACGGCACGCCCGACGACTTGCAGAACCAGGAGGATCTGGAAGCCGCCAGCCACGTCATGCTGGCGCCCGTGAGAGGGCAGGGACACGTGCTCTATGATGCCATCAACCGCTATCGCGCAGGGATACTCCGCTTTGTGACCGACCCCAAGCAGCGCGCCATTATCGTCTCGAACCTGAGTACCGACGTGCCGCGCAAGGCCGACTATATGGGGCGCAACTGGGAGTCGTACATGTTTGAGGAAATGCCCGCCATCGCCGCCATCACCATGCTCTCGAAGCTGCAAGGTGACGTGCGAAAGGCCGAAAACGAGGTGCTCCATACGCTCATCTCCAACATCGACCTGAAGGACATCCGTGTGAACGAGCTGAATGCCTATGTGTTGCCCGAGGCCACGACGCTCCTGCCGGGCGAAACGTTCTCGTCGCGCATCTTCATGGCTGCCGTCGACACGACGCAGCGCCCCGAAATATACGTGAACGGACGGCGCATCGCCGCCGACGGACGCTACAGCTTCCGCGTGGGCGGCCCGGGCCAATACGCCTTCTCGGGCTACATCCTCATGCCCAACGCCGCGGGCGACATCATACGCCGCGAGTTTACGCAGCGCTACAACGTCATCGCCCCGCCCACGGGCGCTACCGTGGCGGCCGACCTGATGAACGTGCTCTATGCGGGTTTTGAAAACCCCGTGAGCGTGTCGGCCTCGGGCATAGCTCCCGACAAAATCAGCGTGAGCATGACGGGCGGCAGCCTCACGGCGCGCGGCGAGGGCAAATACATAGCCCGCCCCACGGCCGTGGGCAGCGACGTCACCTTTACCGTGACGGGCGAGGTGAACGGCCGGCGACAGACGATGGGGCAGTACACCTTCAAGGTGCGCAAGCTGCCCGACCCGACGGCCTTCGTGGCCATGGGCGACGAGCGCTTCCGCGGCGGACGCCTGGCCAAGAGCAAGCTGCTCGGCGCACAGGGCATCAGTGCGGCCATCGACGACGGACTGCTCAACATCCCCTTCCGCGTGCTGGGCTTCCAAACCGTCTTCTTCGATCGCATGGGCAACGCCCGCCCCGAGGTGTCGGCCGGCCCCGGCTTCACCCAGGCACAGCGCGACCTGATGCGCTCGCTGCGTCGCGGCCAGCGCTTCTACATCACCTCCGTGCGCGCCGTGGGCCCCGACGGTATCGAGCGTACCTTGCCCACAGCCACGGAAGTTATCGTCAACTGACACTACGTCCAACGACCACACGACGGGCTACGGCCCCATAAGCATAAAACATCCGACAATGAAACGCATCATACTCACTCTCCTGTGTCTGGCCACGTTGGCCGCCACGGCGCAACCTCCCGCACGCCGCAAGGCCCAGCAGGAAAACGAAAACAAAACGCCCGTGGCATCGGCTCACCGCGACTTTCCGACGGCCGCGCCGATGCCTGCCGATGCCGTATGGCGCCGTGACATCTATCGTGAGATCGACCTGACGAAAGAGGAGAACGCCGCGCTCTATTATCCTGCCACACCGCAGAACGGACGCGAAAACCTGTTTGTATCGCTCTTCAAGCTCGTGCTGCGCGGCAGCATCAAGGCTTACGACTACAAGCTTGACGGCAACGAAGACTTCTCCGACGGCAACACCATCAAGGGAAAGGCACTCATGGACCGCTACCAGATATTATATGAGTCGAAAGACGGGCGCATCCGCGTGAACGACGCCGATCTGCCCTCCGACGAGGTGCGGTCCTACTTCGTTAAGGAGAGCGTCTACTACAACCAGCACACCGCTACGTTCCAAACGAAGGTGACGGCCATCTGCCCCGTGCTCAAGCGCGGCGACGACTTCGGAGGCATGGACGCAAAATATCCCATGTTCTGGGTAAAGTATGAAGAAGCGGCGCCCTACCTGGCCAAACTCATGCTGATGGGCAGCAGCGTGAACAACGCAGCCATGATTTCGGCCGACGACTACTTCACCCTCAACCTCTACAAGGGAACCATCTACAAAACGACCAACTTGCAGGACAAACTGCTCATCCCCGAGACCGAGAGCGACACCACCGTGGTGAAGGAGCAGCAACGCATCGAGAAGGAGCTGGCCGACTTCGAGAAACACGTGTGGGGCAAGGACTCCGTGCCGCCCGCCGCCACCGACTCGCTGGCCGCCGCCACCGACGACAAGGAAGCCGAGGCACCCAAGGCCACGCGCCGCCGCGGCACGTCGACCCGCCGCTCGTCGGGCGGCGTGAGCGCCAAGAAAACGCGCACCAAAACCAAGGCCACCAAGCAGCGGAGCAGCTCGTCGACCCGCTCGCGCGGCACATACAGCGTGCGCCGCCAGCGCCACTGACAAGCAGCCGCCCACCCGCCGGGGGCTGCCGCCAACGTCTCTTTCATCCGCTCCGCTTCGGGGCTGCGGGCGAAAGAGACGTTTTTGCGCTTGGCCGCATGGGGCGTTTGTCGTAATTTTGCACACATTACGGCGAAGAAACACAAAACAACCCGCATATTTTCATGAAAGTCATCAATCTGGGGGCCGACAACACGGCCATCAACACCTTTATGGCGCAACTGCGCGACGTCAACTACCAGCAGAACCGTGCGCTGTTCCGCCACAACCTGACGCGCATCGGCCGGGCCATGGCCTACGAGCTGAGCCGCACGCTGCGCTATTCGGTCAAAACCATACAGACGCCCCTCGGCACCAAGGACACGCCCACCTACGACGACCGCATCGTCGTGGGCACCGTGCTGCGCGCCGGCCTGGCCTTTCACGAGGGCTTCCTCGACGTGTTCGAAGGCGCCGACTCGGCCTTCGTGGCCGCCTATCGCGAAGAGGGCAGCAAAGACGACCTGAAAATCCACCTCGAATACATCGCTTCGCCCCGCCTCGACGGCGCCACCTTCCTCATGGTCGACCCCATGCTGGCCACGGGCGGCAGCATCGAGCTGGCCTATAAGGCTTTCCTCACAACGGGCGGCCGCCCCGACCATGTGCACGTCTGCGTGGCCATAGCTGCCGAAGAGGGCATCGCCCATTTGCAGCGCGTCTTCCCCACCGACGACGTCACCCTCTGGTGTGCCGCCGTCGACCCCGCCCTCGACGAGCGCGCCTACATCGTGCCCGGCCTCGGCGACGCGGGCGACCTCTCCTTCGGCGCCAAGCTCTGAGACACGCCCCACACCATATTATATATATAAGGCCCGCACGCGGGCCTTTTCCGCAGCGCATAACTGTGCGGCGGGGCTAAAAAACGTAAAAGCCCCGCCGCGCAGGCTTTTTTGGCGGGCCTGCGCCGACGCAATGGAAGAAAAGTTGTAATTTTGCGCGCAATCCATTCATTTTAAACGTTTCTGAAACCATTTATACCTGACATGAACAAACTGAGCTACGCACTGGGCATGGTAATAGGCGAGAACCTCAAAAGTATGGGCGTGGGCGCCGACGCTCTCGACGGAGCAGATTTCGCAACAGCCATTGGCACCGTGCTCGCCGGGGGCAAAACGAAGATGGGCTCGGCCGATGCACAACGCATGGTGGCCGAGTTTCTGCAAGCCCGCGAGGAAGAGCTGAGCAAAGCCAACCGCGAGGCAGGCGAACGCTTCCTGGCCGAGAACGCCAAAAAGGAGGGCGTCGTCGTCCTGCCCAGCGGTCTGCAATATACCGTCCTGCACGAAGGCAAAGGACGCAAGCCCGAAGCCACCGACAGCGTGAAGTGCCACTACGAGGGCAAGCTCATCGACGGCACCGTGTTCGACTCGTCCTACCGTCGCGGCGAAGCCGCCATCTTCCCCCTGGACAGCGTCATCAGCGGCTGGACCGAAGGTTTGCAGCTCATGAAAGAAGGATCCGTGTACCGCTTCTGCATCCCCTACGACCTGGCATACGGCTCGCAAGGCGCCGGCCAGAGCATCCCTCCCTATGCCGCCCTCCTCTTCGACATCGAGCTCATCGAAGTACTCTGACAATTCTACATCCGACAATAAAAACATCCGCAATATGAGAAAGATTTTCATCATGGCGGCCGTTGCCGCCACAGCCTTGCTGAGCGCCTGCAACAACGGTGCGCCCAAAAGCAACATGAAGAGCGAGACCGACACGCTTTCGTACGCCCTCGGTCTTTCCTACTCGGCCTACATCAAAGGCATGATGCCGCAGATGCAGGTCGACTCCGCATATATGGACGAGTTCCTCAAAGGTATGCGCGAAGGCCTCCTGGCCGAAGACGACAAGGCCAAGATGGCCCGCTACATGGGCATCATGAGTGGCATTCAACTCAACGCCCAGTTGCAGAACATCGACCGCAATCTGTTCCCCGACAGCACGCAAGAGCTGAGCCGTAAGAACATTCTGGCAGGACTTGGCGCCGGCCTCAACGACCGCAGCGCGCTGAAAATCGACGGCAAGGTGATTGGCCCGATGGAGTCCAACAGCGTGGCCGACGAGCACATGCAAAAGCTCTACAAGAAGGCCCAGACCGAGCGCTACAAGAAGGAAAAGGCCGAAAGCGAGCAGTTCATGGCCAAGAAGGCCCAAGAGAAAGGCGTCCAGAAGCTGCAAAACGGTGTGCTCTACAAGGTAATCGCCACGGGCACGGGCGAGATGCCCGCCCCCACCGACACCGTGCAGGTGACGTATGAGGGCCGCCTCGTCGACGGCACCGTGTTCGACTCGTCCGAGCGCAACGACGGCAAGCCCACCACGTTCCCCATCTCCAACGTTATCCCCGGCTGGCAGATAGCCCTGACGCACATGACAGTCGGTTCGGAGTGGGAAGTCTACATCCCCTACGACCAGGCATACGGCGAGGGCGGTCAGCCTTACGGCAACATCCCTCCGTTTGCCGCCCTCATCTTCAAGGTGAAACTGGTGGCCATCGGCAAATAAGCCGCGACTGCACGTTCATTCCATCCCTATACGTCAAGTCATCATGAAACAAAAACTCGTATATCTTCTCGCGTTGGCGTTGCTCTGCGGCTCGGCCTCGGCGCAGCGCAGCACGCGCAAGAAGCACGCGCCCGCCAAACCGCTCGTGGCAGACGTGCAGCCCGTGCCGGCCGACTCGTTCAGCTACGCCATGGGCCTCTCGCAGAGCGGAAGCCTGAAGCAATACCTCGTGATGCGCGAGGGCATCGACACGGTCTACATTGCCGACGTGGCCAAGGGTCTTGCTGCCAACGTTTCCGAGGCTGAAGCCAAGCGGGCCATGGCCTATGCCGCAGGTCTGCGCATTGCCGAGATGAACCGCAGCCAGGTTGTGCCCATGCTCAACAAGCAGGCCACGGGTTCCGAGGACACCACCTACACGCAGTACGCCGAGTTTACGCGCGGCCTGTGCGAGGGACTGCTCGGCACGGCCAAGGGCCTCACGCCCGACTCGGCCCTCAAGCTCACAGAGCGCCAGTTCAACTACTACAAGGGCATCTACAAGAAGGCCAACGCCGACTTTCTGGCCCAGCACGCCAAGCAAAAGGGCGTCAAGACGACGAAGAGCGGTCTGCAATACTCCGTTCTGTCGAAGGGTACGGGCGAACTGCCCACCGACACGAGCCGTGTCGAGGTCCACTACGAGGGACGGCTCATCGACGGCACCATTTTCGATTCTTCCTACCAGCGCAAGCGTCCTGCCACGTTCCGCGTCAACGAAGTCATCGCGGGTTGGACCGAAGCCTTGAAGATGATGCCCGTCGGGTCGCTATGGGAAATCGTCATCCCCGCCGAGCTGGGTTACGGCGAGCGCGACAATCAGCAGATACCGGCCAACTCCACCCTCATCTTCCGCGTGGAGCTGCTCAGTATTAAGAAATAAATCGAAACGCAACACATGAAACAGCGGCGGGGGTGCACGTCAGTGCGCCTCCACCGCTATGTTTTTACCCTGCATACGTCAAAACCACAACAACACATGAAGAAGCTATTCATTGCGGGCCTGCTGGCCCTGTTATGGGCCGTGGCGGCCGTTTCGGCCCGGGCGCAGGCCAAGTATGGTCTGGTGAGCTACGACAGCCTGCTCCACCAGATGCCCGAATACGTCGAGGTGCAGCGCAAGATGGCCGGGCTGAAGCAGAAATACGAGGCCGAGGCGCACTACAACGAGGAGTCGTTCAAGCGCATGTTCACCGAGTTTCTCGAAGGGCAGAAGGATTTTCCGCAAAACATCATGCTCAAGCGCCAGCGCGACTTGCAGGAGGCCATGGAAAAGGGGCTCCACTTCCGCCATGCCGCCGACAGCCTGCTGACTGCCGCCGAGCGCGACCTCTGCCGCCCCGTGCTCGACATCCTGCACACGGCGCTCGACGCCGTGGGCAAGGAGCGCGGCTACGAGCTCATCATCAACACCGACGTGCCCTCGTTTCCCTTTGTTTCGCCGGCGCTCTGCGAAGACGCCATGCCTTTCGTCCGGGCCAAGCTGCGGCGCGTGCAGCCGCTTGAGCCGCGCCCGGCCACGCCTGTCCGACCCTTAGACGCTCCCGAGCCATGACCACCCCCGCTGCCTCCACCACTCCCGCTGCGGGCCCCATCGGCGTGTTCGATTCGGGCTACGGCGGCCTCACCATCCTCCGCCAGATACGCCAATACCTGCCGCGTTACGACTATCTCTACCTTGGCGACAACGCCCGGGCGCCCTATGGCCCGCGTTCGTTCGAGGTGGTCTACGAATACACGCTCCAAGCCGTCGAGGCCCTCTTTGCCCGCGGCTGCCGCCTGGTCATCCTGGCGTGCAACACGGCCTCGGCCAAGGCCTTGCGCACCATCCAGCAGAACGACCTGGCGCGCATCGACCCCTCGCGCCGCGTACTGGGCGTCATACGCCCCACGGTCGAGGCCATCGGCGCCCTCACCCGCACACGCCACGTCGGCCTGCTGGCCACCGCCGGGACGGTCAACTCGGGATCCTACACGCTCGAAATTCACAAGCTCTTCCCCGACATCACCGTGACGGGCCTGGCTTGCCCCATGTGGGTGCCGCTGGTCGAAAACTACGAGTTCGACTCGCCCGGGGCCGACTATTTCGTGCGCAAGCGCATCGAGGGCATCCTGCGCCTCGACCCGCAAATCGACGCCCTCATCTTGGGCTGCACCCATTACCCCCTGCTCATGTCCAAAATCGTGAAATACACGCCGCCCGGCGTGCGCATCATCCCGCAGGGCGAATATGTGGCAGCCAGCCTCACCGACTATCTCAGGCGTCACCCCGAGATGGAGGCAGCCTGCTCGCAGGGCGGCACCTGCCGCTACCTGACGACGGAAAACGCCGACAAGTTTCGCGAGAGCGCCGCCCTCTTCATGCACGAGCGCGTCGAGGTGGAGAGCATCGTGCTCTGAGCTCCCCGCGGCAGCCACGACAACATACATCCGCCCCATTGGGGGCCGCCCCGCTATGGGCAGGCTCTCAATGGGGCGGATTGTTTTGTGCCGTGTGGCGAAGGGGCGGAAGCGCCCTTCAATCCAAGCCCGCAGGCCGCGGGTTGCGATAGAGCGTAAAGGCAGCCCCCAGGCGCGTCAGGGCCGTGCGCACGACGCCGGGCGGCACGACGGGCGCAGCCACGCCATCTCCCAGCACGAGGGTGGCCGTTTCCTCCCACGCCTCGTCCCACAGCCCCGCGTCGAGAAACGATTGCAGCGTGCGGCGGCCGCCCTCGACGAGCAGCGTCTGCACCCCCTCGGCCTGCAACAGGCGGAGCAGGGCCTCGGGGCTCTCGGCGGCGCGAAAGCCCTCGGGCAGTTCGCCGGGAGCGGGCCGCCCCACCACGAAGCGCTGGGGGGAAGGGCCGTCCCAGTGGCGCACGTCGAGCCGCGGGCGGTCGGCCGTGAGCGTGGTGTGGCCCACGGCGATGGCCTCGTGGAGGGCGCGCAGCCGGTGGGCGTGCAGGCGGCTCAGGGGCGTGGAGAGCCGTGCCGGCGCCTCGTCGGGCGTGCGCCGCCGATCCAGAAAGCCGTCGGCCGAGCGGGCCCATTTCAGCGTGACGAAGGGTCGGTGGCGCTCCTGCACGGTGAAGAAGCGACGATTCAGGGCGCGGCATTCGGCCTCGAGCACGCCCGTCACCACCTCGGCCCCCGCCTCGCGCAGGATGGCCACGCCGCGGCCCTGCACGCGCGCAAAGGGGTCGATGCAGCCCACCACGACGCGCCCTATGCCCACCTCGGCGATAAGGCGCGCGCAGGGCGGCGTGCGTCCGTAGTGGGCGCAGGGTTCGAGGCTCACGTAGATGGTGCTCTCGCGGAGCAGCGGGCGGTCCACGTCCTTCACCGCGCGCAGGGCGTTCACCTCGGCGTGTCCCTCGCCGCAGCGCACGTGGCAACCCTCGCCGATGATGCGGCCGCGGTGTACGATGACGGCGCCCACCATGGGGTTGGGCGCCGCGTGTTCGGTGCCGCCGAGCGCCAGTTGGAGGCAGCGGCGCATCCATTTCTCGTCTTCTTCGCGTGTGGTCATGTTGTGCAGTTTCAAAAAGCAGTTTTCGGCGGTAAAGCTATCCTTTTCTGCGAAAACAGGCAAGCGCGCGGCGCAAAATATGTGCGCGGCGGGGCGGGGGCGGGTGGAGTGCGGTAATCATCCGCAACCGACACGCGCCGCAGCAGGCATACAGTGAGGCCCGCGCCCCCAAAGGGGGCCGACCTGTCAGTAGCCGCGGGTGGAGCGTAGCGAAACCCGCGATATAGGTACATATAACGAAGATAGCCTCGAAGAGGCGTGCATGCCACGTGCCGCAACGGGCATGGCGACCTCTTCGAGGCCGACATTCTCTCCCCCACCCCCACCTCGGGTTCCGCTGCGCTCCACCCGAGGCTACTATTAGCACGGCCTCTTCGAGGCCTTCCCTATGCCGCCCCTCCTAAGCGCTTCAACGCGCCTCTATGCGGCGGCCATCCGCCCTCACGGCCCCCCTCCCCCGCCGCGGGCCGAATATCTTTTGTATTTTTGCGGGCGAAACAAGGAGTATTCTTTATGGACAGGCTTTACAGACAGATTGTTGGCGCGCTTCCGCCCGAATACGACGCGCGGGAGGCGCGCGCGGTGGCCCTGCTCGTGCTCGAAGAGGCGTTTGGCATCGGGCGCACGGAGCTGTATGCCGGTACGGCGCGGGCGCTGACGGAGGCCGAGGCTGCGCGGCTCGACGCCATCGTGGCGCGGCTCGCGGCGGGCGAACCGGTGCAGTATGTGCTCGGCGAGTGCTCCTTTTGCGGCCTGCGCCTGCGCGTCACGCCCGACGTGCTCATCCCCCGCCCCGAGACGGAGGAAATCGTCGACCGCGTGCTCAGCGCCGAGGCCGGCCACCCCCTGCGCGTGCTCGACGCCGGCACGGGCAGCGGCTGCATTGCCGTGGCGCTGGCGCTGGGGATGCCCGGGGCAAGCGTCGAGGCGTGGGACCTCTCGGAGGCTGCCCTGGCCGTGGCGCGCGCCAATGCCGAGGCCTGCGGGGCCCGGGTGCGCTTTGCCCGCCGCGACTTGCTGGCGCCGCCGCCCGCGGGGTGCTCGTTCGACGTGGTGGTGAGCAACCCGCCCTACATCTGCCTGCGCGAGCGGGCCGAGATGGACGGCCGCGTACTGCGCTACGAGCCCGCAAGCGCCCTCTTCGTGCCCGACGACGACCCCCTGCTCTTCTACCGCGCCCTCTCGGCGCTGGGCCGCGCCGTGCTGCCCGCGGGCGGACGCATGTATCTCGAAACCAACCGTGCCTATGCCCGCGACGTGTGCGCTCTCATGCTCGCCGACGGCTATGCCGGCGCCCGGGTGAGCCGCGACAGCTACGGCAACGACCGACTGGTGACGGCCGTGCGCTGAGGGCGGAATGGTTGCGCCGCGCCACTATTTTTTAACACGGAGAATCGATTATTTTCGCACGCAAGCTCCCTCGCTTGCAAATACGCGAAAATCAGAAACGCTTGATAATGAGGCACAAACCTCGCAGGCCTTCCCGCAAGCAGCGCGGCGAAGGCCTTTTTTGCCGCTATATGGCGCAAATCGGCCCCATTTTTCCATCAAAAACAGGCCTTGCATCGAAATTTCCATGGGATGGATCGGCGAATCCATGGGATGGAAATGGAAATCCATGGGATGGATCGGTCGGGAGGCCGCACGGACACACGAAAAAGCCGCATGGACGCACGAAAACAACGCTAAAAGGCGGACGAAGGCCGCTGTCCGCTTTAACGGTTTGACATATAGCGCACAAGGCTGCGCGGGGCTGCACGCCCGCCTGCCGCCGGGCGACAGACGAGGGGGTGCAGGGCGTTTTTTCGGGGCTTGTATATGAAAAAAGAGGGGCACGAGGCTACGCATTCCCAAATAAATGCGTAATTTTGCAGCTGCAAGAGCGGGGTGTAGCTCAGCCCGGTTAGAGTACACGTCTGGGGGGCGTGTTGTCGCTGGTTCGAATCCAGTCACCCCGACACCGCAACAGCAGGGCGTCCGGCCATTATGGCACGGACGCCCTGCTGTGTTTTGTATGCAGCCCTCGGGGCCGCGGCGTCAGGCGCCCAGGCGCGTTTTGCGCTCGCAGTAGCGCCGGCACTGGCCGCAGATGTCGTAGCCCAGGAGGGCTCCCAGGATGAAGTCCTCCTCGGGCGTTAGCAGGTTGAGCGGCCGGCGCACGAGCAGCGCTATGGCGTCGATACACTCGGGGCGGCCGAAATAGATGTTCACGCGGCCGCTCCCCACGCGTTGCACGGCGTAGCGTATGCCCTGCTGCTCGAGCCGCTCAACGGCGGGGCGGCAGAGCGAGGCGCGCGTGGTGTAGAGCGCCATGCTGCGCACGCCCTTTTTCAGTTCGTAGATGTGGTTGAGGAGCACCTTGAGCTCTGCGGGGGTGGCTTGCGTGAGTTTCATGCGGGTGGGTCGGTTTGTCGTTAGTTCCTGTTGGCGGCAGCTCAGGCCAGGGCCTCTTTCAGCCCCTCGCACCAGGCGGCCACGCGGTCGTCGGTTTTCTCGGGTTCGTTCATCTCGTCGAGGGCCAGGCCCACGAAGCAGCCGTCGCGCACGGCCTCGCTGTCGGAAAAGTCGTAGCCGTCGGTGGGCACGCTGCCCGCGAAGGTGCAGCCCGTGGGCACGAGGGCGTCGTAGATCTGGCCCAAGGCCCCGCAGAACGTGTCGGGGTAGCTCGCGGCGTCGCCGCAGCCGAAGAGGGCCACGGTTTTGCCCGTCAAGTCGAGGGCGCGCAGGCGGTCCAGCGCGTCGTACCAGTCGTCCTGCAAGTCGCCGGCGCCCCAGGTGGAGCTGCCCAGCAGCAGGGCGTCGTAGCCCGCGACGAGTTCGGGCGAAAGGTCGGAAACGTTGCGCACGTCGGCCGGGGCAATGCCCAGGCGGGCGGCGATGCGGGCGGCCACGTCCTCGGTGGAGCCGGTGGTCGAGCCGTAGAAGATGGCTGTTGTTTTCATGTTGCGGAAGGTTGTTGATGTTTCACGTCGTTGTTGCAGAGAGGCGGCGGGGCGCCATGTCGCTGCCTGCCGGATGCAAAGATACGCAGGGCGGGGCGGGCGTGAAATACCCTGAAATAGTGATTTTTACCACCCGCCGGCCCTGCCCTGCACGGGCGGTGCCGGTACGAAGCGGGGCACGAAAAAAGCGCCCCGCCGCGGCAGCGGGGCCGCAAACGGGCCGGTCTGCCGCGGCGGAGCGCCGACGGAAGGTTGGGGGCTGCCCCCTCAGAGATGCATGAGCACATACTGCGCCAGGTAGCAGCCGAAAACGGCCGGCATGTAGGCGACGGTACCGGTCGTGGTCTTCTTGCCGGGCTCGCCCTCCACGCCCACGACGGCCGCCCGGTCGGCCTGCTGGCTGCAAAACACCACGGGCAGGCGCCGTCCGCGCAGGCCGGCACGGGCCAGGCCGTGGCGCACGGCTTTGCTCAGGCCGCAGTGGTAGGTCTTCCACACGTCGGCAAACTGCACCTGCGTAATGTCGGTTTTGGCCCCGGCGCCCATCGACGACACAACGGGCAGGCCGCGGCGCAGCGCCTCGGCGAGCAGGGCCACCTTGGGCCCCACGCTGTCGATGGCGTCGACAACGAAGGAGGGGTGGGCGGCGTCGAGCAGGGGCGCCACGCCGTCGGGCTCGACGTAGCGCGCAAGCAGCGTGAGGCGCACGTCGGGGTTGATGTCGCGGAAGCGCTCGGCCAGCACCTCCACCTTGGGGCGCCCCAGCGTGGAGCGCAGGGCGGGCAACTGGCGGTTGAGGTTGGTGGGGGCCACGCTGTCGGCGTCGACGAGGGTGAGGGCGCCCACGCCGGCACGCACGAGCATTTCGGCGGCATAGGCGCCCACGCCGCCCGTGCCCACCACAAGCACGTGGGCCGCGGCCAGGCGGGCCATGCGGTCGGGGCCGAGCAGCAGGGCCGTGCGCTGCTGCCAGAGGGGTGAGGAAGCGTCAGGCATGAGGGGTACGGATGTTGACGGGCAGCCCCGAGCGCACCGACGAGCCGGCTGCGCCCTCGGCGCCATACTGGGTGGGGAAAACGATGAGCACGTTGCGCGTGGAGAAGTGGCGCTCCACCTGCTCGGGCAGGCGCTCAATCCACGAGTGGTACGAGAGGGTGCTGCGGCGCGCCGTGACGAAGACGAGCATGTGGTCGTGGCGCGTGCGGTGGGCCACGGGCAGCAGGTTGCGCCAGTCGCGCTGCTCGTTCCACGTGGCTTCGGTGCTATACTTGCGGGCTTCCCAATAGGCGCGCAGGGCGGCCAGCGTGTCGCGGCCGCTGTACACGTCGACGCGGCAGGAGAGCTGCCCGGCCAAGAGGGCCACGCTGTCGGCCCAGTGGGCAAAGCCCGGCTCAAACTCGGCCTTGCGCGGCACGAGCAGGTGGATGCGCCGCACGGTGTTGAGGGGAATGTCGGAGCGGTACACGAGCACCTGACGCTCCACGGCGGTAAGCAGGTCGGCCGTGAGCTTGCCGAAGAAGGTGTCGGTGAGGCGCGTCTTGCGGTGGAGCCCCACGAGCAGGTCGCTGGCGTCGTACTCCTTGACGGCGTGCGAGATGCCGCTCACCACGTTGACCGACCAGCGGCTCTGCGTGAGCATCTTCACGCCGGCCGCCGCGGCAATCTTGACGGCATGTTCGAGCGCCTTGGCCCCCTCGCCACGGGCCGCGGGGTCGTCTTCGAGCACGATGTTGATGCCCGTGAGCGGTATGGGCGACTTGGGCGTGCGCAGCATCAGGGCCATGTTGACCAGCGGGGCCACCGTGGCGGGGTTCGACAGGGCGATGAGCAGCTTGTCCTTGTCGGCACCGCCACCCGCGGGCTCGGCCTGCGGCTTCTGCAAGGCCAGGTGGCGCGCGGCGTGCTCGGTGGCAAAGGAGCTCACCACGCACGTCACGAGGATGAGCACCATGGCGCTGTTGAGCACGTCGTCGCCCAAGAGGCGGCTGCCGTCGGGCAGGAGGATGTCGTGGCCCACGAGCACCACGGCCAGCGTGGCCGCCGCGCGCGAGCCCGACAGGCCAAACATCAGGCGGCGCTCCCAGGCGTTCATGCCGAAAATTTTCTGCGTGCCCAGCGCCGCCAGCCACTTGCCGCCCAGCGCCACCGCCACCATGACGGCTGCCATGACGAGCACGCCGGCATGCGTCAAGAGCGCCTGCACGTCGATAATCATGCCCACGCCGATAAGAAAATAGGGGATGAACAGGGCATTGCCCACAAACTCCAAATGAATCATCAGCGGCGACGAGGGCGGAATGAGGCGGTTGAGCACGATGCCCACCAGGAAGGCCCCGAGAATGCCCTCGATGCCTACAAACTCCATGAGGCCCGCACCCAGAAAGACGAGGGCCAGCACAAAGATGAACTGGGCCACGGCGTCGTCGTAGCGGCGGAAAAACCAGCGGCCCAGGCGCGGAAACGTATAGATGATGACCAGGCCCAAGGCCACCACCTTGAGCAGGAGCCAGAGCCAGTAGAGCCCCGTGACGTGCTCCTTGAACATGCCGCCCACCACGGCCAGCACGAGCAGCACGAGCGTATCGGCCACGATGGTGCCGCCCACGGCGATGCTCACGCTGCTGCGCCGCGACAAGCCGTAGCGCAACACGATGGGATAGGTCACGAGCGTGTGCGAGGCGTACATGGCCGCCATCAGCACCGAGGCCGCCACGCCGCAACCCAGCACCCAATAGTTGGCTCCAAAGCCCAGAAGCATCGGCAGAGCGAACGCCAGCAGGCCCATCGTGAGGGCCCGGCCGCGTATCTTCTGGACGTCCTGCATGTTCATCTCAAGGCTGGCCAGAAACATGATGTAGTAGAGCCCCACCTGGCCAAAGAGCTCAAAACTGGCGTCGCGCGCGAGCAGGTGCGAGGCGTGGGGCCCTATCAGCACGCCGGCCCCGATCATGCCCACCACAGACGGTATGCGCAAGCGCTCCAAGAGCATCGGAGCGAACAGGATGACGCAGAGCACGATGAAGAAAATCCACGTGGGATCCGTGACGGGAAGATATTGCGCAAGCTTGTCCATAGACTACGGAGGGAAAAAGCCGTGCAGACCACCCCGCTCCGGCTTTGTTAATAAGGGCAAAGATAGTGCAAATGAGCGGAAAGCGGCGGGAAAAGCCGCAGGATTTTCACAAAAGCTTTCCCGAATGCAGCCTGTCTTATGAAAAGATAGTGCAAATGAGCGGAAAGCGCCGTGAAAAGCCGCAGGATTTTCACAAGGAGCCGTACCGAATGTTTCTTATCTTGTGAAAAAGAAGCTGTGACGGCGCCTGAGGGAATGCCCCGGCCGGCCGGCACTGCGACCGTCTGACACAATGATGCGGAAGAGCCAGCCATCTGCAACCGATT
This sequence comes from uncultured Alloprevotella sp., assembly GCA_944322095.1. Lineage (GTDB taxonomy): Bacteria > Bacteroidota > Bacteroidia > Bacteroidales > Bacteroidaceae > Alloprevotella. The sequence goes on along the minus strand of CALUNU010000007.1, from coordinate 7,907 downwards.
GCACATGGAGCTGTAATCGGGGGAGCTATTTCCGTAATCCGTCTACATGACAAGACAAAGATACTGGCTATCTTTGCTACTGAAAACAAACCATTTTCAAAAACAAGGAGGATTAGCATATGAAAAGCTTTTGTGCCTACGTGCCCACCCGCATTCTGTTTGGTTCGGGCATGGTAAAACAACTCCACGAGCAGCCTCTGCCCGGCAAGAAGGCCCTCGTCGTCATCTCCAACGGCCGCTCCACCAAGGCCAACGGCTACCTGGCCACCGTCGAGGCCGAACTGCACGCGGCGGGCGTGGCCACGGTGCTGTTCGACCGCGTGGAGGCCAACCCGTTAAAGAGCACCGTAATGGCCGGTGCGGCCGCTGCCCGCGAGGCGGGGTGCGACTGCGTGGTGGCTCTGGGCGGCGGCAGCGTAATGGACGCCGCCAAGGTCATTGCCTTCATGGCCACCAACCCGGGCGACGTGTGGGACTACATCGCAGGCGGCACGGGCAAGGCGCAGCCCCGGCAGAGCGCTCCCCTGCCCCTTGTGTGCATCACGACGACGGCCGGCACGGGCTCCGAGGCCGATGCCTACGGCGTCATCAGCAACGATGAAACAAACGAGAAGATAGGTTTCCATGCCGACTTCCCCGTGCTCTCCATCGTCGACCCCACGCTCATGCTCTCCGTCCCGCCCAAGTTTACGGCCTACCAGGGCTTCGACGCCCTGTTCCACTCCACCGAGGGCTACATCTCGGCCACGGCCAACGCCATGAGCGACATGTATGCCCTCACGGCCATCGAAAACGTGGCAGGCTACCTGGCCCGCACCGTGCGCGACGGCAACGACCTGGAAGCCCGCGAGCACGTGGCGCTGGGCAACACCCTCTCGGGCATCGTCATGGACGTGTGCTGCCTCACGGCCGAGCACTCGCTCGAACACGCCATGAGCGCCTACCACCACGACCTGCCCCACGGCGCCGGCCTCATCATGATTTCGAAAGCCTTCTACGAATACTTCATCGAGCGCCATGCCTGCGACGAACGCTTCGTGCGCATGGCCCGCGCCATGGGCATGGCCGACGCCTCGCGGCCCGACGACTTCATCACCATGCTGGTGCGTCTGCAAGAGGCCTGCGGCGTGGCCGACCTCAAAATGAGCGACTACGGCATCGGCCGCGACGAGTTTGACACGCTGGCCGCCAACGCACGCGAAACCATGGGCGGCCTCTTCATGGGCAACCCCTGCGAGCTCGACCACGCGGGCTGCGTGGAAATCTACGAGAAGTCGTACCGCTAACGGCTCCCTCCACCCCCTGCCGCGACGCGGCGGCCCTGCACCTGCCGGGGCCGCCGCGCTGCGTTATGGCCGGGGCCGCGCATGGCCGCGGTCCGCATTGGCCGAACGGGCGGAAAAGCGTAACTTTGCGCACCGTCCCGCCGCCCCGCGGCGGGACCCCACGAAACCTACACCGCATGAAACGTCTCACATCCCTCATCGCCGCCCTGCTCCTGCTCGTGCCGGTAGCCACTCTCCGCGCCCAAGAGCTCGACGAAGACATGTTTCCCGTTGTCGACGGGGCCACCTTTATTGCCGACGACGGCCCCGCACCGTCCGACACTGCGGCGGCCGACCCGCTGGCGGCCGCGCTGGCACAGCTCATGAACGACGAGCTCTTCGACCGCTCGCAGGTGGGCATCTGCGTCTACGACCTCACGGCCGGGCGCACCGTGTTCGCGCACGGCGGGCGGCAACTGCTGCGCCCCGCCTCGTGCCAGAAGCTCGTCACGGCCATCACGGCGCTGGGCCTCCTGGGGTCCGACTACCACTTCGCCACCTCGCTCTATGCCGACGGCACCGTCACCGACAGCACGCTGCACGGCAACCTTTGCATCGAGGCGGGCTTCGACCCGCGCTTCGGCCACGACGACATGGCGGCCTTCGTCAGCGCCATCAAGGAGCTCGGGGCCGACTCGGTGGCGGGCGACGTGCTGCTCGACGTGAGCATCAAGGACACGCTGCCCCTGGGCCAGGGCTGGTGCTGGGACGACGACGAGACGCGTCTCACACCATTATTATATAATGCGCGCGAGGGCTTCGAGCCCGCCCTGCGCCGTGCGCTGGCCGACGCCGGCATCGCCCTGGGGGGCACGCTGCGCCGTGGCCGCGTGCCTTCGTCGGCACGCCCCATCGCCCGCCGCACGCACACCATCGGCCAGATCCTGCGGCCCATGATGAAGCAGAGCGACAACCTCTGCGCCGAGGCGCTCTTCTACCAAATCGGCGCCCACGAGGGCCACGCCTATGCCGGGCGCAAACAGGCCGCGCGGCAGGTGAACCGCCTCATACGCCACCTGGGCTTCGACCCCGACGACTACTACGTGGCCGACGGCAGCGGACTCTCGCTCTACAACTACACGACGGCCGAGCTGCTCGTGGCCCTGCTCCGCCATGCCTACGTCCACGAGGAAATCTACCACCAACTGCTGCCCGTGCTGCCCGTGGCCGGCCGCGACGGCACGCTGCGCCGCCGCATGCAGCACGGCACGGCCGCCGGCAACGTGCGCGCCAAGACGGGAACGGTCGAAGGCGTGAGTTCGCTGGCGGGATATGCCGTGACGCGCGAAGGGCACACGCTCTGCTTCGCCATCATCAACCAGGGGCTGCGCCGCGGCGCCGACGGGCGCCATTTTCAAGACCGCGTCTGCCAGCTCCTCACGCGCTGAGAGGCCGCACGCAGCGCGCTCGAAGCCCGTTGCCCCACCCCGGGGCGACGGGCTCCGTTTTTTAACGTGTCTTAAAGCGGACAACTTGCACATAATACGTATCTTTGCTTTGCAATGTGTCCGCCGCACGGGGCGGGGACGGCCATTCGCCATGAAAAACTGCGAACAAACTCAATCACTATCCAAATAAACTAACACTAACAACATGCGTAAAACATCTTTCGGCCTGCTGCTGGGATGCCTTGCCGCCTCCACGGCCACGCAGGCACAGACCACGGCAGGCGTGAAGCCCCTCGAAGGCTTCGCCTACCAGGCCAACCCCGCGGCCCCCTCGGGGAAGGAATGGGAAAGCCCCGAGCAGCTCTCGCTCAACAAGGAGCAGCCGCATGCTTGGTTCTTCTCGTTCGACGGAACCGACGAGGCACGCCGCGTCCTGCCCGAGTACAGCTCGTTCTGGCAGTCGCTCAACGGGCAGTGGGACTTCCACTGGGCCCCCGTGCCCGACGAGCGGCCCAAAACCTTCATGGACCCCGCTTTCGACACATCCGGGTGGGACAAAATCGAGGTGCCCATGAGCTGGAACGTCGCAGGCATACAGAAAGACGGCTCGCTCAAATACGGCGTGCCCATCTATTCCAACCAGCGCGTCATCTTCCAGCACACCGTGGCCGTCGACGACTGGCGCGGCGGCGTCATGCGCACGCCCCCCAAGGACTGGCCCACCTACAAGCACCGCAACGAGGTGGGCTCGTACCGCCGCACGTTCAACATTCCCGAGGCGTGGAAAGACCGTGAGGTGTACATCAACTTCGACGGCGTCGACTCGTTCTTCTACCTCTACATCAACGGCCGCTACGTGGGCTTCTCGAAAAACTCGCGCAACCTGGCCTCGTTCAACATCACGCCCTACCTCGTCAAAGGCGAGAACGTCGTGGCTGTCGAGGTCTACCGCAACAGCGACGCCTCGTTCCTCGAGTCGCAGGACATGATGCGCCTGGCCGGCATCTTCCGCGGCGTGGCCCTGCACGCCAAGCCCAAGGTGCAGGTGAGCGACATCGTGGCCGTGCCCGACTATGACGCTTCCTACACCAACGCGTCGTTGAACATCACCACCGAGCTGCGCAACCTCGACAAGAAAAAAGCCAAAGGCTACACCCTGACCTATTCGCTCTACGAGAACGCGCTCTACGGCGACGACAACCGCCTCGTCGAAGGCGTATCGGCCACCGTCAGCGTGGACGAACTGGCCAAGGGCGACGTGAAAGACCTGAGCGTCAAGCTCGACGCCGGCAGCAAGGTGCGCCCCTGGTCGGCCGAGGAGCCCTGGCGCTACGTGCTCGTGGGCGAGCTCAAAGACAAGAAGGGACGCACCGTCGAAACCGTCTCGGCCACCGTCGGCTTCCGCAAGGTGGAAATCAAGGACACCCCTGCCTCCGAGGATGAGTTTGGGCTGGCCGGCCGCTACTTCTACGTGAACGGCAAGACCGTCAAGCTCAAGGGCGTCAACCGCCACGAAACCGACCCCGCACGCGGCCACGCCGTGTCGCACGAGCGCATGGAGCAGGAGGTGATGCTCATGAAGCGCGCCAACATCAACCACGTGCGCAACTCCCACTACCCCGACGACCCCTACTGGTACTACCTGTGCAACAAATATGGCATCTATCTGGAAGACGAGGCCAACATCGAGAGCCACGAGTACTACTATGGCAAGGAATCGCTCTCGCATCCCGTCGAGTGGCGCGCCGCACACGTGGCCCGCAACCTCGAAATGGTACATGCCAACGTGAACAACCCCAGCATCGTCATTTGGAGCCTTGGCAACGAGGCCGGCCCCGGCAAAAACTTCGTGGCCGCCTACGACGCCATCAAGGCCTTCGACACGAGCCGCCCCGTGCAGTATGAGCGCAACAACGACATCGTCGACATGGGCTCCAACCAGTATCCCTCCATCGCATGGGTGCGCGGCGCCGTCACGGGCAAGTACAACTTGAAGTATCCGTTCCACATCTCCGAGTATGGCCACTCCATGGGCAACGCCACGGGCAACCTCATCGACTATTGGGACGCCATCGAGAGCACCAACTACTTCATGGGCGGAGCCATCTGGGAATGGATCGACCACGGACTCTACAACTACACAAAGGACGGAACGCGCTATATGGCCTACGGAGGCAACTTTGGCGACAAGCCCAACGACGGCATGTTCTGCATGGACGGCATCATGATGCCCGACCTCACGCCCAAGGGCCAGTATTACGAGGTCAAGAAGGTCTATCAGAACGTCAGCGTGCGCCCCGTCAACATGGCCAAGGGCGAAATAGCCATCTTCAACAAAAACTACTTCAAGCCCCTCTCCGACTACGTCATCGAGTGGTCGCTCTGGAAGGACGGCAAGCTCGTCGAGAAGAGCCGCGCCCTGAAGGGCCCGCGCATGGTGCTCGGCCCGCGCCAGAAGCAGGTGTACACCCTGCCCTACGACTTCCAGAAGCTCGACGCCGACGGCGAATACTTCGTCAAGGTGCAGTTCCTCCTGGCTCACGACATGCCCTGGGCCAAGGCAGGCTACGTGCAGATGGAGGAGCAGCTCGCCGTCAAGACGGCGGCCGACGTGCCCTCGGTGGCACAGGCCGCTAAGGGAGGCACCCTGACGACCGAAGAGACGAAAGACTTCACCACCGTGAGCGGCGACGGCTTCACCGCCAAGTTCGACAACCGCACGGGCACGCTCCACAGCCTCGTCTACGGCGGACGCCAGATCTTGCAGGAAGGCAAAGGCCCCCGCATCGACGCCCTGCGCGCACCCGTCGACAACGACAACTGGGCCTACGGCAAATGGTGGGAGGCCGGCCTGCACAACCTGCGCCACAAAGCCTCGTCGGCCGCCTGCTACACGCGCCCCGACGGAGCTGTCGTGCTGACGTACAGCGTCGAGTCGCAGGCCCCCAACGGCGCCACCCTCACCGGCGGCACCTCGGGCTACTACAAGCCCGTCGAGCACGCCGACCGCCCCTTCGGCAAGGACGACTTCCGCTTCAATACCAACCAGGTATGGACCGTCTACAAGGACGGCTCCGTTGAGCTCGAAGCAGCCATCAGCTCCAACCAGCCCTCGCTCGCCCTGGCCCGCCTGGGCTACGCCATGGAGCTGCCCGCCGACATGAAGCAGTACACCTACTACGGCCGCGGCCCCGTCAACAACTACAACGACCGCAAGACGGGCCAGTTCATCGAGCAGTTCCGCACCACCGTCGACGACAACTACATCATGCTCACCAAGCCCCAGTCGATGGGCAACCGCGAAGACGTGCGCTGGCTCGCCCTCACCGACAACAGCGGCAACGGAGCAGCCTTTGTGGCCACGGGCCGCATGTCGGCCTCGGCCCTGCCATGGTCGCAGCTCGAGATGACCTACGCCCCCCATCCCTTTGAGCTCCCCGCCAGCACCGGCACCCACCTGCACCTCGACGCCAAGGTGACCGGCCTCGGCGGCAACAGCTGCGGACAGGGCGCTCCCCTCGAAGACGACCGCGCCATGGCCGCCGCCACGCAGTTTGGCTTCATCATCCGTCCCGTCAAGGCAGGCAACGCCGAGACGCAGGCCAAGGTGGTTGCAGCCGGCGACCGCCCCATTGCCATCGAGCGCGACCGCGTGGGCCGCGTCAAGCTCACCCCGGGCGACGCCAAGGCCACCGTGCTCTACGCCATCGACGGCGCCAAAGCCAAGACCTACGACGGAGGCGAAATCGACATGCGCAAGGGCGGCACCATCAAGGCATGGTACAAGAGCAACCCGCGCCTGAGCCTCACGGCCACCTACGAGAAAATTGAAAACGTGCCCCTGCAAGTGGTCTTCGCTTCGAGCCAGGAGCCCGGTAGCGGCGACGCCGCCCACCTCGTCGACGGCGATCCCTCCACCATCTGGCACTCGGCCTACGGCGTCACCGTAACGAAGTATCCCCACTGGGTCGACTTCGACGCAGCCGAGACCAAGACGATGAAGGGCTTCACCTATCAGCCCCGCCAGAGCGGTGCCAACGGCAACGTCAAGGAATATGCCGTCTACGTCAGCCAGGACGGCAAGACCTGGGGCGACCCCGTGGCCAAAGGCACGTTCGACAACAGCGTCAAGCCCAAGCGCGTCATGTTCAGCAAGCCCGTCAAGGCCCGCTACATCCGCTTCGAGGCCCTCAGCGAGCAGGGCGGACAGGACTTCGCCTCGGGCGCCGAGTTCTCCCTCATAGCCGACTGACACATCACCCCCACACCCCCAAGCCGGGGCTGCCCTCCCAAAGCGAAGGCAGCCCCGGCTGCTTTTTTATATGGGGGAGGGGGAAGTAAGAACAAAGCATCCACAAGGAGCGACCTTAGGAGGGGCGGCTTTCCTGCCGCCCACAGTTCGGGCCAAAGCCCCGCCGTAGCCTATCTCCCACACCCGCGCAAGAAGCGACCTTAGGAGGGGCGGCATTCCTGCCGCCAACAGCTCGGGGCAAAGCCCCGCCAAGGCATCTCATCTCGTCCGCATGGGAAATCCGCCACATAGAGACGCGATGAATCGCGTCTCTACGCGGCGGACATCCAGCCTCGCTGCAAACGCCCCGCAAAGCCTGTGCGCTATATGGCAAACCGTTAAAGCGGACGCCCACCCTCGTCCGCCTTTTAGCTTTGAAAAAGCGGCCGCGTGGGGTGTTTCGACCGATCCATCCCATGGAAATCCATTTCCATCCCATGGATTCGCCGATCCAAGGGATGGAATTTCCGATCCAAGGCCACTTTCCAGCGGAAAAATAGCCCCAAAACGTGCCATATAGTGGCGAAAACCACATTTTCGGGCCTCCCAGCGGCGAGGCTTTTGATGTTAGCATCTGAAAATCAGATATTTCTGATTTTCGCGTATTTGCAAGCAAGAGCGCAGCCGCGCGAAAATATTCGATTCTCCATGTTAAAAAACCGCGCCCATAGGAGGGGCGGCAGGAAAGCCGCCCACAGTTCGGGGCGTAGCCCCGCGTAGGCGTCTCTTCACCATCGAAAGATATATATGTCAGCTGTGCCGCGAGGGCAACGGCCCCAAGGGGGCCGGCAGCCTCGCGGGCAAGCATGCCGCCCCTCCTAAACCATCCGGGCGGTGAGAGACGCGATGAATCGCGTCTCTACGCAAGCAAATTCCCATGCGGCACGATGTTCGCCGCGGTAC
>CALUNU010000006.1 GCA_944322095.1 uncultured Alloprevotella sp. | reverse complement strand
ACTTAATCTGCTTTTATGTTACAAATCTACTCTTTTTATGCGTAACTGTCAGATTAAGTCTTGACTAATTCAGATAAGTTTATTTTGGATGCTCCTGTTGAAACAAAAATCAAGCTGATAAGTTCGATGTTCCCTGAAAAAATCGAATTTGGCGGAGAAAAATATCGAACCAACTCTTACAACAAAGTGCTTGACCTTATCTTTCAGCAAACCAATGAGTTGCGAGGAAATAAAAAGAAAAAGGAGAAAGAATTTCTTCTTTCTCCAACTCAGTACCCAGACCCAGTTAAGTACCCAGCAAACAAAGTGTACCCAAATGAAGCTAAGTGCATGAAAATCATAGGTAGCCCAAAATGGTACATTGCCATTAATTGCACGAAAAAGACTATATTTTGCCGTTTTTGGCTACCCTTTGGCTACCCAGATTTAAGGAAATGCCTACCTTTGCGAGCAAAGGAAATAAAGAGCAAAAGAGTATGGCACAGAAAAAGGAGATAAGGGGTGATAACACCTACTTAATAAGCCAAGACACCACTGACAACCCCAAGTTGGGGGCGAAGATACTTTCAGACGGCAGGGAGAGCTTGTTTTTGGATTACTATTTTGGCTACCGGATGGTTTATAGTGAAAAGCTGGATAGGCAGGTAGCCAAGAAAGACCGGAAACGCGAGTTTCTGAAACTATACCTTTGGCAAGCCCCCAGAACACCGCTTGAACGCCAACAGAACAAAGAAACGGTGGAGCTTGCAAAGAAGATTAGGTTTGAGCGGGGGCAGCAGCTTTTAGAGAGCATAGAGGGTTACAGACTTAAAATGGAACGCGATATAAACTTTCTGGACTATTTCCGAGCCTATATTGACAAATACACTAAGAAAGATATTAGGATGGTGGAGATAGCCCTTAAACGTTTCACCACCTTTCTGAACGACACCCCGGAGTACAATAAGTTTGCCGAGAAGATAAAGCCGGAGCAGATAACAAAAGACATGATTATGGCTTTCACCGAGTACCTACAAAGCAGAAGCGTGGGCGAGGGTGCCAAGAGCATCTATGCCCGGTTTAAGAAAGTGATTAAGTACGCCATAGAGCACGACGTAATGCTGAAAAACCCCTGCACCGGCGTAACAATAAAAGGGGACGACCAACAACTTAGGAAAGAGGTGCTTTCGCCGGAGGAGATACAACAACTGATAGCAACCCACCATGAACGCGAGAACCAAAACATAAGGCGCGCTTTTATCTTTTGCCTCTATTGTGGGCTAAGATTTTGTGATGTGAAAGACCTTACATTTGCCAACGTGGATTTTTCCAACAAGCTATTGATATTTGAACAGAGCAAGACAAAGGGGCATAGTGCAAGCAGCGGCGTTGTTATCCCTCTGAACGACGGTATATTGAAGCTTATAGGGAAGCCAAGCAGGCCAGATAGACGGGACGAGTTTATATTCCCCTTGCCCAGCTATGAAATGTGCCTAAAAGCCCTTAAAAGATGGGTGAAACAGGCGGGGATAAACAAACACATAAGCTGGCATTGCGCCCGTCACTCCTTTGCCGTGAATATCCTCAACAACGGGGCGAATATAAAGACCGTGGCAAGCCTTTTAGGGCACAGCGGGCTGAAACATACGGAAAAGTACACGCGCGCGGTTGACAGCCTTAAACAAGAGGCTATAAACAGCTTGCCGGAGCTTAAATTATAAGCGGGCGCCGGCAGAGCGTGTCACGGCGGATTGTGTAACCCGGGCGGTCGCAAATACGGCGATTTAAGCGTGTTTATGGCATTAAATGTATAGAGGGCTATTCGCTCAAAATAAACGCTTAGACGGGCTTAAAAGCCGCTTAGCGGGGGTTAGCCTCAACGGCGATGGATTGGCGGGCTTAATTTATTTAGGTATGACGCGGCAAATACCGATAGACAGACAAACGGCGGTGCCCTTACGGCGCTGGCTAAGGCAGGGCTACATGATGCCGGCGGCACTTCCTGCACTTTGCCCGGCGGAGGATGAGGCCCGGCTCCGGCACAGACGGTGGAGGGCAGCGCGGGCAGAACTCCCCCTGCAAGCCTCCCCGGCGCAGACGGCTGGGCGCTTGTGGCTGGGCCGTCCGACGTGAGAGCGTTTATTTCATGACTTGAAAACCGGCGCGGGGTTAACGCGAATGTAGTAATACAAACAATTGGTGACGTGGTTAACCGCCCCTAACGGGGCAAACGTAAACGGGGCGATTTAAGCCCTTTTTACGCCAAGCAGGGAAAACTGCCCGCCCGGCGCGGGAAAAGCGCTCAAACGGGCAAAAAAGGCGCTTAACGTCCGTTTTAGTTATATGCCGAAATATTATCAAACTTAAAATGTTAAAAGATGAACGAAACAAGTAAGCCCACGTTTCCACCAACACCGAGCATAACGAGAAGCGAAGCATTCAGATTAATAGACGATATGGGCCAAATTTTGCGGGACCACCGCCTATTGGTTGACCCCTCATGGATGCCCGCGGCGGGTAGTGGTACGATAAAGCTGGATGATAATTTAAAAGAAAGACTGACCGGAGAACTTTCAGAAACAGCGAGTAAATTGAAGCAGGCAACAGATTTTGCAGTAGACACCGATGACCGGCGTTTAGGTGAGGCCCTTTTGCTATTGCGGGAGGATGCGATGGCATTGCTTAAATGTTGGGAGCAAGTGGGGATGGGCTACTTTCAAAACCTTGCGGCTATACTTGGCAACATTCGTTTTGCGCGCGTTTTTTTTAGACTAAGGCGGGGCGAACAAGAGCAAACGGCGGAGGCCTATGGCGAGAAAAGCGGGGAGGGCGAGGCGGGGGAGCCGGTGGCAGCATCCGACGGACAGACGGGCGAGGCCGGGACACCGGTGGCAGCATCCAACGAGCAGACGGATGAGGACAAGGAGAATATGCTACCCGATGAATTAAACACAAATGAATGCAGGAAATTACTTAGCGCCATGATTGAAGCAGGGCTTTGCGAATGTAAGCGCGGGCGGTATGTATGGAAGAGGTCAAAAGCGCTTTTGGCGTACGTGGCAGACCGTGCAAGTGAGGGACGCCCCGCCGGCTTAGGTTTAGGGGAAAAAGAAAAAGCGGATGGCACTACTTACGCAAATTTTAAACCGTGGGAGTTTTTGTTTAGCCGGCAAAATCTAAGAGGGGCAAAGGGTGGGTATAAAGCAAGCATAGGCACCCCAAAAGGGTACGAAATTGTAGATAAAGTATTTGAGCAGTGTGGATTTAAAAAATGCCGCACACTGCATTGATAATGGTATAAGAAAAAGGTAAAACCTTTTTACACGCTAAAATTCAGCAGTTTAACCTTATACGTTTATGTAACGTTACTTAAACGTATAAGGTTTTCTTTTCTCTTACCCCCTACTTTTGCCCTTGTTTTCCGCCGGGGTGGCGATTGCAGGCTCACCGCTGAGGATAACACGGGCAAAGAACGGTGTGCCCTGCAACTCACCCGGAGAGCCCTAACTCTTTCAAAATTAAAATCGATATGGAAGAGCTTATTAAAACGGTGGCCGACCAAGTTACGGCTAAAACAATTTTCTGCACGAAAGAGGTGCTCACGAGCGACGAGGCGGCGCGCTATATGGGCATATCAAAATCTTACCTCTACAAGCTTACCATGCGGCGGCAGATACCGCACTACAAGCCGATGGGCAAAATGTGCTATTTCAACCGCCACGAGCTGGAAGCGTGGCTGCAAGGGAACCGGGTGGCCACGGCGGAGGAAATAGAGGAACGGGCGGACGCCTACTGCATGAAAGGGGGCGTAAGATGACAGCCTGCAAAGTGATAGACTTTTCCCGATGGGGGCGCGACCATGCGCGCCCGTCGGGGGAGTTGGCCGAGTACTTTGTGGATATATGGGCGGAAGAGGTGGAGGACGAAACGCCCTGCCTCTTTGAGTACTCCGGGCGCGGGGTTATGGCATGTAACAACTTACACCTTGTGAAAGGGCGGGAGAAAACGGGCAAGTCCGCTTTCGGCGTGTTATTGGTAACAGCCGCCCTTGGCGGGGAGTATTTAGGCGTGAGGGCACGCAAGGGGGATATGCGCGTTTTATGGTTAGATACGGAGCAAGACCGGGGCACGCTGGCGAAAAAAGCGCGCAAGGCCGTAGAAATGGCGCAGGACGGGGAGAAAGGGGCGCGGCTAAGGGTTTACACGCTGAAAAGCCTCAACCCCGCAGAGCGACGTAAAAAGGCCTTAGAGGCGATAACCGGGAGCGGGGCGGATTTGGTCTTTCTTGATGGTGTGGCGGACTTGTGCGAGGACTTCAACGACCAAAAGGAGGCCGCGCAGGTAGTGGGTGAGTTGACTAACGCGACGGAGGAAGCGGGGTGTGCGCTCCTTACCGTTGTGCATACGAACAAAACAGACAAGTCGGAAGCACGCGGACACGTCGGCGCTATCGCCCAGCAAAAGGCGGGAGAAGTGTACGAGGTGACGCGCACGGGGAACGTGGCGAACGTGAAGCAAGCGCTTTCCCGCTTTGCGGGTGTGCCCGATATAGCCTTTGAGTTTGGAGACGGGTTTGCGCTTTTGCCGGCTTACGGCGGACTGACTAAACAGCAGCAGGAGCAGCAGGAATTGTTCGCGACGTTCGGCAAATTGCTGGCGGGCGGCAAGAGCATGAACTATTCCCAACTTGCGGAAGCGTATGCCGAGCAAGAGGGATGCAGCGGGAGCACAGCAAAAAATAGGATTGCGGAGGCAAAACAGAGGGGGATTTTGAGCGCGTTTGATAAGGGCCACAAAACGATTTACCAGCTAACCGTGGTGGCCGACTTTGAGGGGATGAATGACGGTGGAAAGGAGGGCAAAGATGAAACCTAAAAATGAGTGCAACGGGGCGGAGTGCATGTGTGTACAACTGTACACCCCTATATATAGGGGTTTGTACACTTGTACACTTACACATACACCTTTGCGCTGGGAAGTGTGCAATATGTGTTTTTGTACCTATTTGTACACTTGTACACTTACGAACATAACTTTTATGGCCGGCCCGGCCGTCAGGGCAAAATATTTATCTAATATGTCTTTAAAAGAAAGTGGCGAGAGCCGCAGCCTCTTTGAGGCAAGAGTTAGTTTATTTTCGTCGGTAAGAGGCGGGCAGTGTCAAACCGTGAGCTTGGGCAGCATCCTTTGGGGCATAACGTCCGGTAAATGGCGTTCCGCGGTTGAGGCCGTTAGACGCGAAGCAGACGAGGCTAAGCGCCAAGCGTTGAAAAACGCCCTGCCTTGTTTTACACCGTCCGGGGAATTCAGTGGCTTGAAAGCAGCGGACATGATAGCGCACACCGGCCTTATTAGCATCGATTTTGATGCTAAGGACAACGATTTCCCCGATTTTGAACGGCTGAAAGAACGTCTGGCCATGTGCCCGAACGTGGTGTTTTGCGCCCGTTCCGTTAGCGGCAGGGGGTATTTCTGCCTTGTGTGGATTGCCGACCCCACAAAGCACCGCGAGTATTTCCGTGCGATTAGCCATGACTTTGCGCTGTGCGGGCTTACGGTTGACCTCAGCGGCGTGGACGAGGGGCGCAAGCGGTTTGTGTCGTATGACCCAGAGCCGTACATTAACACGGGGGCAGAGGTGTACGATTACACGCTCCCCGAAAAAGAACCCCCGAGGGCGCAGCGGTTAAACCAAGAAGTGCCGGAGGAGGCACGCGTCCCGCTTATGCTTGCGCTCCTTGATTGGATAGATGGAAAGGAAGCAGACATTACGGGAGGATATAGGCAGTGGTTTGAGATACTTTGCGCGTTGGCCTCAACCTTTGGAGAGGCCGGCCGCGAATATGCCCACCGGTTAAGTAAATACGGGCCCACGTATGAAGTAGAACCGGGGAGCACCGACCGCCAATATAACGAGTGTTTGAAACACGGCGGTTATGCTTACCGTCTCGGAACGCTCCTCTTTTACGCCAAGAAAGAGATGGGAGACGAGGAGTTTAGAAAGTTTATGCTGAACTTAGAGTTTGGCGATATGTTGAACCAAATAAATAGTGTATTATGACGCGCGAAGATTTTGTTTGCGCCGCTTTGCTTAAATACATGGAGCGGCGCGAGGTGATGGATGCAGTAGTAAATCTGTATGCAGACCGTAAGGAGTTGGAAAAGCTTGCGGAAGCTACACTGCAACTTGCCCGATATTACACGGTGATAGAAACCTGTTGTGAACGGGCCGCCGATGAGCTGGAACCTAAAATACGCAAGTTTAAAGAAGCCCACAAGCATGACTTTGACATGGGCAGAGAAGATTTGAACTGAGGCCCGTGCGTTTTTTATTAGGGGCATAGGGGTACGTGGTAAACCACGCGCGCCCACTCTGAAAGATTTTTACTGACCGAAAACTTTTTTGGGGGACTCCGGTACCGGTTGAGCCGGGCGAGACGTGGCAAGCGTCCCGCCCGGCTTGCTGTTTTAAGCGTATAAAAGTGGGGGTGTTGTCGTTTTTGGCTACCCTTTGGCTACCCAGCAAAAGAAAAACGGCTGAAAATCAAGCGATTAACAGCCGTTTTAGTACCCAGACCCGGGGTCGAACCGGGACGGGTTTCCCCACTGGTGTTTGAGACCAGCGCGTCTACCGATTCCGCCATCTGGGCTTTTGCTTTTCCTGTCGCAGGATTGCGATGCAAAGGTAAGAGTTTTTTCCTTAACAAACAACAAAACGGCGGGGAAATGGCGTTTTTTGTGGCTTTTTAAACGGAGGCGCCTTTCCTCGAATGGAAAAATTCAGTACATTAGCGCTGCCAAACAGTAAACCCATTCAAGGCTATGAGAACGAAGAACGATTTTTGTATCATCCTTGCAGGAGGCGTAGGCCGTCGCCTCTGGCCTTGCAGCCGCAAGGCCAAACCCAAACAATTTTTAGACTTGTTCGGAACGGGACGCACCTTGCTCCAAGCCACTTACGACCGTTTCGCCCGCTTTGTTCCCAAAGAAAACATATACGTATCGACTTATCGGGAATATGTAGACCTCGTGCACGAACAGTTGCCCGACGTGCGGCATGAAAACATCCTGGCCGAACCCGTGCAACTGTCGACGGCTCCGGCCGTGGCCTGGGCCACCTATCACGTGGCGCAGAGAAACATGGACGCCAACATGATTGTTTCGCCGGCCGACCAGTATATCGTCAACGAGGAACGCTTCGAGCAGCAGATGTCGCAGGGGCTCGACTTCGTGCGGCAGCACGATTTCTTCCTGGCCATGGGCGCCAAGGCCGGGGAGCCCAACACGAGCTACGGCTACATCCAAAAGGGAGAGGAAACGCCGCAGGAGAACGTGTACACCGTACAGTCGTTCACGGAAAAACCCGACTTGGACTTTGCCAAAATCTTCGTCGAGAGCGGAGAATTTCTGTGGAACACGGGCCTCTTCCTCTGGAACGTGCGCACAATGCTCAACCACCTGGACAACCTCATCCCCGTGATGAAACAACACATGAGAAACTCCGACGCCCCGCTCTCCAACGAAGAGGAACTGGCGTTTGTGGAGCGCTTCTACCCCTCGAACCTCCACCTGAGCATCGACCTGGTCATCCTGGAACGGAGCAAAAACGTTTTCGTACAGGCATGCGACTTTGGATGGGCCGACATTGGCTGCTGGCCCGAGGTGCACGAACTGAGCAAAAAGGACGTGGACGGAAACGGACTGGCTTCGTCGTCGAAAGTGATGTTCTCGGCCAGCCGCGACAACCTGGTGAGCCTGCCCAAGGGAACGGCTGCCGTCATTCACGGACTCGACGGCTACCTGGTGGCGCAGGAGGGCAACACGCTGCTTATCTGCCCCAACAACGACCCGGCCCTGGTGCGCCGTCTGGCCAACGAGGCGCAGATGCAGCTGGGCGAAGAATATATGTGACCCTTCCTCACCGGCCAAGACCGAGGGGGACTGATAAACGCGAGCCGGGCACCTCTACCGCTATGGGTAGGGGTGCCCGGCTCATGCTATGCTGACGCTGCGCGAAAGGCTATCGTGCGAGAGGCTCCACACGCAATCCGCTGCCCGTCGGCACGATGCGATACGTATGGCCGCGGCGGGCGTCGATGTTCGCCTTCATGCCGCGGTACAGGACGTGGCAGGGGGCGTCGGCCGTGGCGTGAACGACGGCTTCCGACAAACTGCCGTCGGTCCAACGCATGTCGACGCGGAAACCACCGCGGGCCAGCAGACCATTGATGCGGCCGTCGGCCCATGCACGTGGCAGAGCGGGCAGAAGATGCAGCAACCCGCCTTGACTTTGCAGGAGCATCTCGGCCATACCGGCCGTTCCGCCAAAGTTGCCGTCGATTTGAAAGGGCGGGTGGACATCCCACAGATTATCCGTCGTACCACGGGCTATGAGCGTGCGCAGCAACATGTAAGAGCGTTCGCCGTCGAGCAGGCGGGCCCACTGATTGAGCTTCCAACCCATGCTCCATCCCTGGGCGACGTCGCCCCGATGGTTCAGCGTGACGCGGGCCGCGGTGGCCAGCGCCGTGTCTCTGAGCGCAAGGATGCTGCTGCCGGGATGGAGCCCGAAGAGGTGGTTGACGTGGCGGTGATGGTCTTGCGGATCGTCGATGTCGCGGTTCCACTCCATGAGCTGCCCGAAGCGGCCGATGCGATAAGGGGCGATGCTGTCGAGCACGCCCTGCCACGAGCGCGTTTCTTCGTCGCTCTTGCCCAGAACGTCGGCCGCAGCCAAAGCGTCGGCCAGTATTTCGCGCGCCACGGCATGCTGAAAGGTGACGCCGTCGTCCACCGGGCCGTGCTCGGGCGAGGTGGAAGGCACGGCGGCATACCACCCGTCGGGACGTTTCCACAGGAAATCGACGGTGAAGCGGGCACTCTCGCGCAACAAGGGCCAGGCCGTGTGGCGCAGGAAACGACGGTCGCGCGTAAAATCGTAATATTCCCACAAATGCGTTGCCAGCCATGGCCCGGCCATGGGGTTATAGTTCCACGTCATGTCACGGCCTTCGAGCGGCGCCGTAAAGCCAAAGGGATTGGCCGAGATGGAGGCCGTCCAGCCGCGCGCGCCAAAGTAGCTGCGGGCCGTGACGCGCCCGGGCTTTTCGAGCAGACGAATGAAGTCGGTGAGCGGCGCGGCGCACTCTGTCAGATTACACGAAAAGGCGGGCCAATAGTTCATTTGCAGGTTAATGTTGTTGTGGTAGTCCACGCGCCACGGCCCGTCCACATTGTTGGCCCAGATGCCTTGCAAATTGGCCGGGAGATTGCCGGGTCGCGACGAGGCGATGAGCAGATAGCGCCCATACTGGAAATAGAGGGTCTCCAAGGCGTGGTCGAGCGCTCCCTGGCGGTAGCGGGCCAGACGCTTGTCGGTGGGAAGCGGGGTGGCACTATCGGGAAGCGAGAGCCTGACGCTGCGGAACAGCGGCCCATAGTCGGCCTCGTGGCGGCTCAGCAGGGCGTCGTATCCGCGGCGGGCGGCGCGGCGCATCCAGCGGGCCGTCGTTTTCTGCGGGTCCACTCCCACATAGGCCCGCGCGTCGTCGGGGTCGGGCGCATAGTTGGGGCGATAATCTGTGTCGGCCGTGAGCAGGAAGGTCACCTCGTCTGCCCCCTCCACCGTCAGTACGCCGTTACGACAGGCCACACAGCCGCCACGCGCCAAGGCTTTGACACGCACACAGAACGCCATCCCGTTGTTGTCGAGGCGGGCGTTGAACACGAAGCCGTCGCCCTCGTCGGCGAAGCCGCCCGTCGACACGGGGTTGGGCAGATACGTCAGCGACAGGTGCTGGGCTGCGGGCCGGTCGGCCGCGAAATGGAGCACGAGCACCTGGTCGGGGTAGGAGATGAAGGCCCGGCGCTCGTAGGTGGTTCCCTGCTGCGTAAAGCGCACCGTGGCCAGCGCGCTGTCGAGCGAGAGGGTGCGCCGATAGCCCTCTACGCCGTCCTCGCTCAGCCCCGTTGCAATGCGCAGCTCGCCCAGCGTCGTGAAGTTGCCGAAGCGAAAGGCTTCCTCGCCCGTACTTTCATAAGGCACCTCGCTATTAAAATGTTCCTGCGTGAGCTGTGCCGCCAGCTGGCGGTCGCCCCGCACGAAGGCCTGTCGGATGCTGTCGAGCATGAGGGCGCCCGGCTTGTTCACGTCCCAATAGGCCCGTGGCCCGGCTGCCGTGCCCGGCCCGCCGCGCCACAGCGATTTCTCGTTCAGGGTGAGCCGCTCGGCCGCAATGCTTCCCATCAGGTTGGTTCCGATGCTGCCGTTGCCCAACGGCAGCGAACGGTTTTCCCATTCCTTGTCGGTCTGATCTGCCAGCCCCGACCCAGCGTCAACCAGTCTTAATCCCGGCCGATCCCACGCGGGCCCGTCGGGGAGCGAGGCGGGGGTGTCGAACCATATCTCGTGCCGCTCTTCTTGCGCGGCGGCATGCAATCCTCCCGTGGCGAGCAGTGCCGCAACGGCCAAAGTCTTGAACATTGTTGTTTGTCGCATATGTCTTTTGCTACGAAAAAAGAGATGCAACTCTGGGCTTCAGCCCGGTCACATCTCTTGTTCATACATTTTCGTCACTGATTATTTTCCAGCCTCGAAGGCGGCCAGAATTTTGGCGGCCGTCTGTTCCATTTCCTCGGCAGGAAGCTGCAATTTGGGGCGGCGAAAATCCATGTCGCCCTCGCCTTGCAACGGGATGAGGTGTACGTGTGCATGGGGCACTTCGAGCCCGAGCACGGCCACGCCCACCTTCTTGCAGGGCACGGCCTCCTTGACGGCCCGCGCCACACGTTTGGCAAACACCATGAGGTCGGCCAGCTCGCCGTCCTCCATGTCGAAAAGATAGTCCACTTCCTTTTTCGGTATGACGAGCGTGTGGCCCTTTACCACCGGGTTGATGTCGAGAAAGGCATAGAAGCGGTTGTCTTCGGCACACTTGTACGAAGGGATTTCTCCTGCTGCAATTTTACTGAAAAGCGTCATATCTTTCTGTTTTAAGCGTTGGGTCGGCCCTGCTTAGCCCACGGTGATGTTCAATATCTCGAGCTGTATGGTGCCCTGCGGTATTTTCACCTCGACCACCTCGCCCACCTTGCGGCCCAGCAGGCCTTGTGCGATGGGCGTTGTCGAGGAAATTTTTCCCTCGCGCAGGTTGGCCTCGCTCTCGCTCACGATGGTATATTTCATCACCATGCCCGTCTTCACGTTCTTCATCTCCACCGTACTGAGTATCTGCACAACGTCGTTGCGCAGCTTGCTGGCGTCGATAATCTTGGCCGACGAGATGGCAGCCTTGAGGTTGTTGATTTTCATTTCCAGCATGGCCTGGGCCTCCTTGGCGGCGTCGTATTCGCTGTTCTCCGAAAGGTCGCCTTTGTCGCGGGCCTCGGCGATGGCAGCCGAAGCTGCCGGCCTGTCGATTGTTTCCATGTGTCTGAGCTGGGCCACCATTTTGTCATAGCCCTCTTGCGTCATGTAAGCCATAATCGTTTATTCGCTTTTTGATGCGTTGTTCATCGTTAGACATGAGAGGTAAAAAAAACCGAAAGAACTCCCAGGCGAACAGCCTCTGGAATCCTTTCATCCTTACCTCATCTATTTGTATCGTGGGCAAAGGTACGGTTTAATTCGCTCCAATCCAAATTTTTCAGCCTTTTTATCGGTCGCTCTCAGCCGGCCTGTCGAGCAGCGGGCGTACGCTCTCCATGATGGCGAAGAGCTCGTCCACGCTTTCGGCCCGCAGCATGGCGATGCGCGTCGGGCGGAAGTTGGCTATTCCCTTGAAGAGGGGCGTGGCAGCCAGGTGGCGCCGCACGTGCAGGATGCCGCGCCGCTCGCCGATGCGGGCCACGCTCTGGCGCACCTGCTCCTTCAAGACGTCGAGCTTCCAGTCGGGTGTCAGAGGAGGGTAGGGGCTGTCGATGACGCCGTCCAGCGCGGCCGATGCGCCATGGAGCTCATCGGCCATTTCCTTGAATATCCACGGGCGGCCGAACGTGGCGCGGCCCACCATGACGGCGTCTGTGCCATAGCGCTCAAAGGCCCGTCGGGCGTCGTCGGCCTCGCGGATGTCGCCGTTGCCTATGATGGGTATCTTCATGCGCGGGTTGCGCTTCACCTCGCCGATGAGCGTCCAGTCGGCCTCACCGTTATACATTTGCGCGCGCGTGCGCCCGTGAATAGTCAGGGCCTGTATGCCGCAGTCCTGCAACTGCTCTGCCAGCCCGACGATGATTTTGTGTCCGTCGTCCCATCCCAGGCGCGTCTTCACCGTGACGGGGCAGCGCACGGCCCCAACGACGGCGCGCGTGATGTCGAGCATGCGCTGCGGGTCTTGCAACAGGCCGGCCCCGGCCCCCTTTCCCGCCACGCGCTTGACGGGGCAGCCAAAGTTGAGGTCGATCACGTCGGGATGTGCGCGCTCCTCAACAATCTGGGCCGCGTCGCGCACGGCCACGGGGTCTTTTCCATATATCTGAATGGCCACGGGGCGTTCCTCATCGCATACGACAAGCTTTTCCAGACTGCGGTTCACAAGGCGCACCAAGGCATCGGCCGCCACAAACTCGGAATAGACCATGGCGGCCCCCATCCGCCGGCAGAGCAGGCGGAAGCCTATGTCGGTGACGTCCTCCATCGGAGCCAGGAGCACGGGGCGTTCGCCCAGATCGATGTTACCTATTTTCATGTGTGGGCTGTAAAGTTTTGTTCCACCATAGCCATGCCAGGGCAGCGGCCCCTGCCAGGAGCACGATGCCCGCGCTCACCTGCACCGCCGCAGGCAGCGCCAGCAGGCCGGCGTCCATCTCGGGCCAGACAAAGAGGGCCACCACGGCCAGGCTGTTGTTAACGACGTGGCCGAGGACCGAGGGGCGCAAATCGGCCGCACGCACATAGAACGTGCCGAAGAGCAGGCCGCCCAGCGCGGCCGGCACGGCCTGGGCCCAGTTGCCATGCACGGCGGCAAAGGCCACGGCGCTCACCACGACGGCCGCCGCGGGATGCAGGCCGCTGCGGCGCAGATTGCCCAAAACGGCGGAGCGGAAGAGCAGCTCCTCGGCCAGCGGCCCCACGCAGCAGAGCAACAGCAGGCAGAGCACGTTGCCCTTCATACCGGCAAACGTCTCCATCATACCGTCGTCGGAGAGGCCCAGCGGAGCCAGCAGCAGCGTCGAGCCCACCGACATCAGGAGCGTGGCACTGGCCACGCAGAGCCACCCACCTGCGCCAATGTGCATCGCGGGCCTCAACGGGCGGCGCGGCACCAGGCGCGTGAGCCAGAGCAGGGCGATGAGCAGGAGCTGACCGAAAAAGAGGGCCATGCCGCTGTATTCGGGATGGCGCAGCAGGAGCGACGTGTCGAGCCCGCCGCCGTCGGCCAGGTGCCCGGCGTTGACGGCCAGCAGCGCGGCAGCCGACGAAGCCAGCTGCACGAGCAGGAACAGGGCGAGGGCGAGGGCCGCGTTTCTCATGGCGCCGTCAGTTCAAGGGTGCGGGCTGCGTCGGTGTCG
The DNA here is from genome assembly GCA_944322095.1 of uncultured Alloprevotella sp. Classification (GTDB taxonomy): domain Bacteria; phylum Bacteroidota; class Bacteroidia; order Bacteroidales; family Bacteroidaceae; genus Alloprevotella. Next base: position 101,741 of record CALUNU010000006.1, on the reverse strand, counting down.
AGCTGGCGACGCAGGGCGTCGAGCGAGGGAAAGCGCCGTTCCTCGCGCAGGCGCCGCTCGAAGAGCAGCCTCAGCCGGCGGCCGTAGAGGTCGCCCGCGAAGTCGAAGAGATGGGCCTCGATGGTCAGCTCTTCGCCGTCGTCGATTGTGGGGCGGCAGCCCACGTTCACCATGGCCCTGACGCCTTCGGCGGGCAGCCCGCTGCCGTCCTCGGCCGGCTCGATGCGCGCGGCATAGACCCCGGCGGCCGGCAGCATCTTGTCGGCGCTGTCGGGGCGCAGGTTGGCCGTGGGGTAGCCCAGCGAACGGCCCACCTCGCGGCCGTGGACGACGGTGCCCGTCAGCTCGTACGCACGGCCCAGGCAGACGCGCGCCATCTCGACGTTGCCTGCCGACAGGAAACGCCGCACGGCGCTCGAACTGACCGTCACGCCTCCCCATTCCAGGGCGGTGGCACGCACCACGTCAATGCCCAGCTCACGGCCATAGGCGGCATACTGCACGAAGCCCTCGCCCCGACTGCTGCCAAAGTGGTGGTCGTAGCCGATGACGAGACAGCGCACGCCCAGCCGGTCGCGCAGGTAGCGCTCCATAAACTCGCGGGCCGTCAGCGCGGCCAGTTCCTTGTCGAAGCGGAGCACGGCGCAGGCGTCGAGCTCTTCCTTGTCCAGCAGGGCCAGCTTTTCGTCCTTTGTCGTGAGCAGGTGCGGGCGATAGTCGGCGGCCAGCGTCTGCCGCGGGTGCTCCCCGAAGGTGACGGCCAGCGTGTCGAGCCCGCGGGCTGCGGCCGCCTTGCGCAGCTGCCCGAACAAATGGTGGTGGCCCCGGTGTACGCCGTCGAAAAAGCCGATGGTGGCTGCCGAGGGGCGCCCGTAAGTTTCGTCGGGATGCACTATATACATAGACGGCCCTCCTCGTCAAAATAGTTCATCCACACGCCGCCGGCCGGGGCCACAACGGCTTGCAGGCCGCAGGCCCGTGCCGCGGCACAGTTGGCCTCGCTGTCGTCCAGGAAGAGCACGTCGGCCGCCGGGGCCCCGCTCCCTTCGAGCACCTTGGCATAGATTTCGGGAGCGGGCTTTTCGACGCCCAGTTCGTAGGAAAGAAACACGTGCTCGAAGAAGTCGTCCACGCGGCGGCCGCCGTAGCGGAAGTAGCCGTCGCGGGCCTGCGCCCAATGGATGCTGTTGGTGTTGCTCAGCAGCATGACGTGGTAATGCCTGCGCGCACGCAGTAACAGGTCGAGGCGTTCGGCGGGCACGCCCGTCAGGTAGCTGCGCCATGCGTCCTTGATTTGTTCGTCGCTCAGGGCCGGGTCAGCGCTCGCCTCGCGCAGTTTCTGGCAAAAGGCAGCCTCGTCGATGCGCCCGCTTTCGAGCTGCGAGAAGATGCCGCCCTGTGCATACGTTCCCAGATAGGGCCTCACGTCGAAGCCCAGCGCTGCAAACGAGCGGATGCAGCGCTCTTTGTCGAGATCGACGAGCACGCCGCCGAAATCGAAGAGTAGATATTTTACGGGATGGTCCATGTCGTTGTTGATAGATGGGGCTTTCCAACGGCCCGGCGGCCTCAGTCCAGTGGCGGCAGGTCGTCGGGCTCCGTAGCCACGAGTTTATAGAGCTTGTCGGAGGGACGTATCTTGGCGGGGACGGGCAGGGAAATGCTCCACCCCTTTTCGGCGTGGTCTACGGGCCGCATGTCGTAGCGTATCTCCCCGGCCGTCAGATAGACGACGCCCGTTGTCGGCCCGATGACCAGCAGGCGGTCGCCGGCGGCAAAGCCCTGGGCCTCGATGTAGAACTCGCCCACGCCGAGCTTGCTGAAATATTTCACGCCGCGGCCCACGTACACCTTTTTCTCCGTGGCGCTCGACCCATACTTGGCGCTCCACTCGCCCAGGCGGCGGCCCAGATAGTAACCGTCCCAAAAGCCACGGTTGAACACGGTGGCCAGCTGTCGATCCCACGCCTCCACGCGCTCCGGGCCGAACGTGCCGTCGAGCACGGCGGCCACGGCCTCCTTGTAGCAACGCACCACGGTGTAGACGTATTCAGCGCTGCGGGCGCGCCCCTCGATCTTGAACACGCGCACGCCGGCGCGCATCATCTTGTCGACGAAGCCGATGGTCTTCAAGTCCTTCGGGCTCATGATGTATTTGTTGTCGACGTCGAGCTCCACGCCCGTCTCGCGGTCGCGCACGGTGTAGGCCCTGCGGCACACCTGCATGCATTCGCCGCGGTTGGCGCTGTGGCCCAGGTTGTCGAGCGAGAGGTAGCACTTGCCGCTTACGGCCATGCACAGCGCGCCGTGGCAGAACATCTCGATGCGCACGGGGCGTCCCGACGGGCCGCAGATGTTCTCGCGCGCTATGGTCTGGTGGATGGCGCTCACCTGTTGCAGGTTGAGCTCGCGGGCCAGCACCACCACATCGGCGTAGCGGGCATAAAACTTCAAGGCCTCGGCGTTCGATATGTTGAGCTGGGTGGAGAGATGCACCTCTTGCCCTATCTCGCGGCAGTAGGCCAGCACGGCCACGTCCGAGGCGATGACGGCCGAGATGCCTGCCTGCCGCGCGGCGTCGCAGATGCGCCGCATCAGGGGCAGGTCGTCGTCGTAGATGATGGTGTTCACCGTGAGATAGCTCCGCACGCCGTGCTCGCGGCAGGTGGCTGCCATCTCTTCCAGGTCGTCGATGGTGAAACGGCTGGCCGAGTGGGCGCGCATGTTGAGGGCTTCGATGCCAAAGTAGACGGAGTCGGCCCCGGCCTGCAAGGCCGCCACGAAGCACTCGCGCGACCCCACCGGGGCCATGATTTCAAAGTCGTTGAGAGTCATGTGTTGGGATGCAAATTTCAAAGCGTGCAGCCGTTCAGGCCACAATTTCCGTGCCCCGGCCGGGGGCCAGCGCATCGGCCCGTGTGATGACCACGCGGGCCACCCCTGCCTCGACGGCTGCCAGGCAGTTTTCGAGCTTGGGCAGCATGCCTCCGCCCACGGTGCCGGCCTCGCGCAGGGCTTCGAACGTGGCCCGGTCGATGCGGGGGATGACGCTGTCCTCACGCCCGGGGTCGACCAGCACGCCGGCGTGCTCAAAGCAGTAGACGAGCGTCACGTCGAAGAGCGGGGCCAGGGCCCGCGCCACCTCGCCCGCGATGGTGTCGGCGTTCGTGTTGAGCAGGCAGCCGCGGCCGTCGTGCGTCAGCGGTGCCATGACGGGCGTCACGCCCGAGCGCACCAGCATGGCCAGCCGGTCGGCGTCGACGCGCTCCACGTCGCCCACGAAGCCATAGTCGACGTCGGCCACCGGCCGGCGGCGCGAGCGCACCACGTCCATGTCGGCCCCGGTGAGGCCCAGGGCGTCGACGCCGCGGGCTTGCAGGCGGGCCACCACCTGCTTGTTCACCAGTCCGCCGTAGACCATCGTCACCACGCGCAACATGGCCGCGTCGGTCACGCGGCGGCCGCCCACCATCACCGTTTCGACGCCCATGCGCGCCGCCACGTCGGTGGCCGTGCGTCCGCCGCCGTGCACCAGGAGCTTATGCCCCCCGATGGCTGTGAAGCCGTTCAGCAGGACGTCGAGCGAAACGTCGTCTTCGACGATCTTTCCGCCCACTTTCACTATCGTAATCTTTTCTTTCATCGTTTCTTTCCTTTGTTGCGGCGCAGGGCGGACGGCCCGGGCCCTCGCGCGCGCGTATTATATATAAGGTGTGGCTGCACCCGTGGCAGGCGGTGCGGTCAGCGCTCGTTGTATACGAAGTGGAGGCCGTGGCGTCCGTAGCGGGAAAACTTGCGGTCGGAGCTGACGAGAGCCACGCGGTCGGCAATGGCCTGGGCTATGATGAGGCGGTCGGCCGGGTCGCGGTGGTCGTCGTAGAGAGGGAGCGAAGCAAACACCGAAAGGTGTTTTTCAGACACTTGCTCAATGCCAAGCCCCGCATCCCTCACAGCGTCGACAACAGTCAACGGGTCGATCGATTTATGCCTGCCCCTCTCCATCGCCTGCACCTTGCCTATTTGCACAAGATGTATGAGCTCATGCACGCATACAGTGCTTGTCAGAAGCGTATTGCTATAATCGAACAGAGATGCTTTCACGTCTGTCGACAGCTCGTCGCGGTTGTAAAGATAGAACACCAATATATTGGTGTCGAGGTAAAGTCTCATTTGAGCACAGCCTTCATATCTATCCAATACTCATTCCCTTTTTCCTCTTCTTCCAGCACCCACTTCGCTCCTTTCGAGAGCTTCTCGGGGGGCAGGGCCCTCAGCTTGGCAAGAAACTCCTGCCAGTCTTTTCTCTTTTCTTCTTTTGTTCTTTTCGTTGCCATAGGCTTTCCCCTTAACGGTTCGGCGGACGGTGCGGCTGCATGCGGCCGCGCTGCGCCGCCTACAAAGATACTTCAATTCGGCGGAACGCCCAACGGCGTCCGCACGCAAAAAGCCCGCCCTGCGCTTTGGCGCGGGGCGGGCCTGAGGGGTTATACCGCTGTGGGCGGGGTTACTTCACGAGCACTTTCTGGCCCTTGTCGGTCACGTAGAGACCCTTCGTGGGGTTCAGCACGCGGCGGCCCGAGAGGTCGTAATATTTCACGGCCTCGGCGTCACCGTCGGTCAGCACGCCGTCGATGCCGACGGTGGCCATCTTCAGTGCGAAGCTGGCTGCGGCGCTCTCGCTCACGAAGTATGCCTTGTTGGCTGCCATCGTGCGCTCCGTCGGGTCGAGCTGGTAGAGCTTGGGGGCTTCGTCGCCTTCGTGCTGTGCCAGCACATAAGCGTTCACGTCGCTGCTGATCGTCGTGGTGAGCGTTGTGCCGTGGAAGAGCGACTCCATGCCCTCCTTGTCCTCATTATCAATGGGCAGTGTGTACGTGCCGGCTTCGCCATTGAGCAACACACCTGTATTGGCGGGCACCACGCCCTCCACTTCACCAATCACAACGGCGTCGGCCTCTTCCTCAACGGCGGCATAGGCCTTCAGGCCGGCGGGCAGGACAACGTTGAACGGGAGGTTCAGGCTGGCATAGCCCGTCTCGTCGAGCTCAACGGTCACGTCGTCCACCGGTTCGAGCATCCACTGGTTGCCGGCGTCTTCTGCACCGTTCCTCCACAAGCCGATGGCGTGGCTGTTGGGGTTGCCCTGGTTGGCGTCATCACAGTGGTGAGCGTTCAAATAGGTATTTTCCGAGCTCGTATTGGTCACGTTGAGCGTCCAGTTGTCGGCGGCAGAGCCTTCACCAATCTCGATGACGGAGGCCTCGTCGGCTGTGCCGACCGTGGCGTTGCCGGCGCCTGCCACGTAGTAGCCTGCGTTGAGGTTGCGGAGCTTGTAGCCGCCGGCCTCGTCGCTTTCGAAGCGCCAGAGTGCGCCATAGTCGGCGCTACCGTCGGCCTCGCTCGTAACGACGTTGCCCGTGAGACTGCCGTCGGCGGCCTGAGCCACCTCAAGACTGCTCATCGACTCCAAGGCACGTGCATTGTAGATGCGGTACACCTTGGCGGGATCGAAAGTGATAGGCGTCAGATAACTGTCGTCGTTGGCGCGGGCCATGATGTTTTTGTAGGTGTCGAAAGAGGGTGCGGCCTTAAAGGCGTCCACGGCTGCGGCGATGAGCGTCATGCCCTCGTCAGAGATGCGCGACTGGCCCACATATTTACCCTGATCGATGTTGTCCGCTATTTCGTCGGCACTCTCGGCCACGTAAGCCCAGCGGTCAACGTCGAGGTCGAGGCTATAAGCTCCGTCGGTGATCGTTTCGATGGCAAGCGGGGCGTAGACGATGTCGTAACCGCCGCCAGCGGTCGTCGCGCCCGTCTCTTCATAGAGGAAGGCGAGCTTGCCGTCGGCCTGGAGCATCATGGTCGAGTAGCAGGAGCTGACGTAGGAAACCTGGTAGCTGCCGTCCCAGTTGGAAGCAAAGGATGCGGGAGTGGCATAGTCGGCATAGCTTTCCAGACCCTTGTACCAGATGCCCACGTTGGCGCGGCCGGAGCCGAAGGGGATGGACTGCAGGGCGAGATACATCTGCTTGCCGTCCTCGTTGCGTACAGCGGGAATGATAAGGATTTCGCCGTTCGTCGAGTTGTTCTCCACGGTGACGCCACCTTCCTGGCTTTCGCTGGCCACGACGGTGCTCCACGAACCTTCGGCCTTCTCGATATCGGTAAAGGTGAAGATGTTATAGTAGCGCCCGCCGTTCTTGCGGCTGCTCAGGAGGACGCGGCCGTCGGGCAGTTCCTCGCATTTAGGCTCGTCGCCGCCGGGAGCGGGACGGGCTGAAAGGCCGCCGAGCACGGCCCACGTCTGGCCGAAGTCGTCAGAGTAGACCACGCGGTTACCGCCGTTGCGTGTGCAGAGAGCGGCGTAAATGCGGTAGTAGTCGCCCACCTTGACAAGGTGGCTTTGGGCAATGCGGCCGGAACCGAAGAAGAGACCGTTGATTGCCTCGTCTTCGTCGAAGAGACCGTAGATTTCTTCCGTCACATCCTCGGGCGTCGACCACGTGCGACCGCCGTCTTCGCTATACAGACGGGCCGTACGCAGCGGGTTCTGGCGGTTGCCGTTGCCATAAAACACATTTCCCGTGCAGCACATCATGAGCACGCGGTTCGTGGCGCTGTCGGTCACGATGGCGCCGTCGCCGTAGCCACAGGCGTGGTCGCCCGAAATGCCGTTACCGTCGGCAATCATAAACTGTTCGCCCCAGGTCTGACCGTTATCGGTGCTGATGCGGCCCATGATGTCGATGTGGCCGAAACCGATGTCGGCACGGCAATAACGATAGTCGGCGATGGCCAGCAGGCTGCCGTCTTTCATGCGCGTAATGGCCGGAATGCGGTAGGGCACGTTGTCACCCGTTTCCCGGGAGAAGAGTGCCTGCGTGGCGGGCGCTTCGCCGGCGTTGGGGTCGGGCACCATCTCGACGACGAAGTTGTTCGTGATGGCAGCTTTCACTCCGTTGTTGGCCGAAGCCACATCGAACGAAGCCGTCTGGGCGTCGATGCCCTCGACGCTGACGGTGGCCGTGGCGTCACCCTCGGCCGTTACGGCAGTCGCACCGGCGGGCGTGATGGTCATGTTTTCGGCTGCATCGCTGTTGGTAAAGTCGAACGAATAGGAGCTGATGAGCCAGCCGCGGGGAGCGCTCAGCGTATAAGTGTTGCCACGGGCTCCGCGGTAGAGCTCCAGACGGACGCCGTCGGCGTTGGCTCTCATGTTGTTGGCCCCGGCCGTCAGCGTGAGCTGCGGGTCAGTCTGCGTGCTGCTCCACAGATTGGAGTATTCGCTGCTGCCCGTTCCCGTAGCCAGGCTACCGTTTTGCATGTCGACGCGGAAGGAAACGGCGTCATCGTCGGCAGCCGTCGTCCCCGTGCGCGTGAACGACAGACGCACCGCGTCGGGCGTCTGGGCCGCCATGGGGAGCGCCAGGCATGCGAGCCCCAACAGGGTTCCGAGCATTCTGGTAACTTTTTTCATGGATAAATGTTTTAATGATTGGGGATGATTTGAAAATTTTGAATAATAATGGTTCTGGCGGATGCGGGCCGGGCGGCAGCAGCAGCCCGGTTGTCATTTCAGGATGTCCTTGACATCGTCTTTTCCAAACTTCGAGAAGTTCTCGCGCATGGCAGTGTCGCCTTTCAGGTTCTCCAAGCGGTAAAAGTCCATGAAGCCCATGTTGCCCTCGCGCAGAGCTTGGGCCAGGGCTTTGGGCACCTCGGCCTCGGCCTGGATGACCTCGGCGCGGGCCTGCTGTGCCTTGGCTTTCATCTCCTGCTCGAGCGCCACGGCCATGGCGCGGCGCTCCTCGGCCTTGGCCTGGGCGATGTTCTTGTCGGCATTGGCCTGGTCCATTTGCAGGGTGGCGCCGATGTTCTTCCCAACGTCGATGTCGGCGATGTCGATGGAGAGTATCTCAAAGGCCGTCCCGGCATCGAGTCCCTTTCGGAGGACGAGTTTCGAGATGGAGTCGGGGTTTTCAAGCACTTCTTCGTGCGAGGCGGCCGAACCGATGCTCGACACGATGCCCTCGCCCACGCGGGCCAGGATGGTGTCCTCGCCGGCGCCGCCCACGAGCTGGTGGATGTTGGCCCTCACCGTGACGCGCGCCTTGGCGATGAGCTGGATGCCGTTCTTGGCCACGGCGGCCACGGGCGGCGTGTCGATGACCTTGGGGTTGACCGACGTCTGCACGGCCTCGAACACGTCGCGGCCGGCCAGGTCGATGGCCGTGGCCTTTTCGAACGACAGCTCGATGCCGGCCTTCGAGGCCGACACGAGGGCATGCACCACGCGCTGCACGTGACCGCCCGTCATGTAGTGGGCTTCCAGATTGTCGCGGGTGATGGTGGAGAGCCCGGCCTTGTGGGCCTCGATGAGGCTGGGCACGATGACGCCGGGAGGCACGTTGCGGATGCGCATCAGAAAGAGCTGGATGAGCGAGATATGCACGCCCGACACTTTGGCCGAGAGCCAAAGGAAGAAGGGGACGAAGTAGAAAAACACGCTGAGCACCACGATGACGCCGACAACGACGACAACGGTGACAAAGAGGGAGAAGCCTTCCATGGTATGGGTTGTTAAGAGCGTTAGCACAGTCCGCGCGTACGCAGGCACGCGCGCATGATTTTCATTGACGGAAACAAAGTTAAGTATTTCTGCGGAAACGCCGCCACCTCCTCCCGTTTTTTTTGAAAAAGAGGACACGCGCGCCGCAAAACGCCCCTGCCGCCCGCCGTCATCTCCCACCGTCTGCCCCGCCCGCCGGAGGGAACGGCGGGGGCAATTTTCCAAAAAATTGCGACATGCGTCGACGCGCGAAATAGAGCGGACAGAGCCCCCGCAACCGCCCAACGGCCCACCCCGCGGACGAAGCGAAAAGACCGTTAGAGGCCGTTTTGCGCAGCCGGCATGGCAAATCAGCGCCATTTCGTCCGCAATTTCTGCAAGAAACATCCCATCGATCGGTTGGAAACATCCCATGGATCGGCCGATCCATCCCATGGAATCGCATTTCCATCCCATGGAAATCGAAATCAATCCCATGGATCGGCTGAACAAAGGCCAGTCGGTCCCGCAAAGAGGCCCGCCGCGCCAAAAAGTGCGCCCCCACGCTCCCTTCCAAGTCCGGTTTGGGGCGTGGAGAGGGAAGGGGAAGCGCACAGCGGGCCATGAAGCCAATAGGAGGAGTGGCATTCCTGCCGCTCACACCGCCGCAGGGCACACCGAGAGGGGAAGTATGTCAAGGCGGGGCTACGCCCCGAGCTGTGGGCGGCAGGAAAGCCGCCCCTCCTAAGCCATCCGGGCGGTGGGAAACGCGATAAACCGCGCCCCCACGCGGGCTACATTCTGCCACAAGGGAGCACTCCGTGCCAAGACGCGGCAGAGGCGATTTTCGGAGAGAGAAAAACCTGCAAACATCTGATGTTCACCCGCTTGCAAACATTTTCAGAAAAATGTTGAGGCTTGGTTTTGCCGTCCGTTTTCTTTGTCGTAGCTTTGCAACGTTGTTCCATGAAATGCGCGCACAACAAGGATAACAACTGTGGGGGCGAAGCGTTGCCTCCGTCCCTGAGAGCTTCACTAACCATTATTATTTACCACTAAAAAACGAGAAGAACCATGAGATTCTTGCGAACGAAAGACCATTCGGGCGCGGGCTCTACGTCGCCCTCCGCCATCACGCCGGGCCGCCCGGCCAACTCCATCAGTAAAGCTTCGGTAGCCCTGCGCTATTTTCCCGGCTACCGCGTCGACACTGCCCTGCGCAAACTGCGCCGCACCATCCAGGAGTGGCCGCCGCTGCGCGAAGCGCTCAAAACGCCCAGCTACCGCAAGCAGGTACACTACTTCACGCCGCAACAGGTGGAGACGCTCGAAGCTTTTCTGGGCTGCGGCCCGCTGGACGAACACGATGCGTAATACGGGAGGACACAGCCATGAGAAACATTGAACGCATCGTCGTACACTGCACGGCAACGCAGCCCACGGCCACGGTGGGGGCACTGCTCAACCACTTCCGCTCGCTGGGCTGGTGCCACCCGGGCTACCACCGCGTGGTGGGGCCCGACGGAGGCGTGACCACGCTGCTGGCCGACGCCGGCGTGGCCAACGGCGCACGCGGCTTCAACGCGACGTCGCTGCACGTGGCCTACATCGGCGGCCTGGACGCCGACGGCCACCCGGCCGACACGCGCACCGCTGCCCAGCGCGCGGCGCTGGCCGACGTGCTGCAAACGTGGAAAAACCGCTATCCCCGGGCCCGCATCGTGGGCCATCGCGACCTCTCGCCCGACACGAACGGCAACGGACGCGTCGACGCGTGGGAACGCATCAAGGAGTGTCCGTGCTTCGAGGCGGCCCGGGAATATGCCAACATCGCGGCCCATGCAACGCACTGACCGCATGCGGCGGGCGCAGCGCCTGCTGCCCTACCTGGCCGTGGCGGCCCTTGCCACGGGATGCCGCACACCACGCACGGCCGTCGTGCCCCTGCCGCAAACGGTACACGACACGGTGTACGCCACGCGCGAGAGCGACGTGCGGGCCCTCGTCGTGGACAGCACGAGCGAGCGCGTCGTCGTGCGGGGCGACACGGTGGTGGCCTACCGCTACCGCGAGCGCACGAAGTTTCGCGACCGCACGGTGCGCGACACGCTGGTGCGCCTGCGCCGCGACACGGTGACGCTGGCCGTGCCCGCTGCCCCAACGGCCGCCGCCCCGGAGCGAACGGCGCGCCGCGCCCTGACGGTGCTGGTCGTGGCAGCGGTGGCGGCCGTAGCGGCCTATATGGCCGGTCGGCGCCGCTGACGGCCCGCCCCGAAGAAAGCTCCACCGCCCATGCGGGCGCCGAAAAACGAAAGGGAGCGTCGGACGTGTCCGACGCTCCCTTTGCTTATAGAGCGATAATGATTGGTTAGCGGCTTAGAGCTTCGGGCCGGCAGCAACGAGAGCCTTACCGGCGGCGTTGCCTTCGAACTTGGCGAAGTTCTTGATGAAACGGGCGGCAAGATCCTTGGCCTTTTCGTCCCACTGTGCAGCGTCGGCATAGGTGTCGCGCGGGTCGAGGATGTTCGTGTCGACACCGGGGAGCTCCGTAGGCACGACGAAGTTGAAGTAAGGAATGGTCTTCGTAGGAGCCTTGTCGATGGAACCGTCGAGGATGGCGTCGATGATGCCACGCGTATCGCGGATGGAGATGCGCTTGCCCGTGCCGTTCCAGCCCGTGTTGACGAGGTAAGCCTTGGCACCCACCTTTTCCATCTTCTTAACGAGCTCTTCGGCGTACTTCGTGGGATGCAGGCTCAGGAAGGCTGCACCGAAGCAGGCCGAGAAGGTCGGCGTGGGCTCGGTGATGCCGCGCTCCGTGCCGGCGAGCTTGGCCGTGAAGCCAGAGAGGAAGTAGTACTTCGTCTGCTCGGCGTCAAGGATGGAAACGGGAGGCAGCACGCCGAAGGCGTCGGCCGAAAGGAAGATGACCTGATGTGCGTGCGGGCCCTTGGAGATGGGCTTCACAATGTTTTCGATGTGGTCGATGGGGTAGGACACGCGGGTATTCTCCGTTACGCTCTTGTCGGCGAAGTCGATCTTGCCGTTGGCGTCGACCGTTACGTTCTCCAAGAGGGCGTCGCGGCGGATGGCGTTATAGATGTCGGGCTCGCTCTCCTTGTCGAGGTTGATGACCTTGGCATAGCAGCCGCCCTCGTAGTTGAAGACGCCTTCGTCGTCCCATCCGTGCTCGTCGTCGCCGATGAGGAGACGCTTCGGGTCGGTGGAGAGGGTCGTCTTACCCGTACCGGAGAGGCCGAAGAAGATGGCCGTGTCGGTGCCTTCCTTGTTGGTGTTGGCCGAGCAGTGCATCGAGGCGATGCCGCGGAGCGGGTTCAGGTAGTTCATGATGGAGAAGATACCCTTCTTCATCTCGCCGCCATACCACGTGTTGAGGATGACCTGCTCGTTGGTCTTGAGGTTGAAGACGGTGGCCGTCTCAGAGTTCAGGCCCAGCTCCTTGTAGTTGTCGACCTTGGCCTTGGCAGCATTAAAGGAAACGAAGTCGGGCTCTCCGTAGTTTTCCAGTTCCTCGGCCGTGGGGCGGATGAACATGTTCTTCACGAAGTGGGCCTGCCAGGCCACTTCCATGATGAAGCGCACCTTGAGACGCGTGGCGGGGTTGGCGCCGCAGAACGTATCCATGACAAAGAGGCGCTTGCCCGAGAGCTGCTTAACGGCCTTGGCCTTGAGGTCGGCCCAAGCCTCTTCGGAGCAAGGCTTGTTGTCGTTCTTGTATTCGTCGCTCGTCCACCAGATGGAGTCCTTGCTGGCTTCGTTCATCACGAAGAACTTGTCCTTCGGCGAACGGCCCGTATAGATACCGGTCATGACGTTGACGGCGCCGAGCTCGGTCACTTGACCCTTTTCGTAGCCTTCGAGGCTGTCTTTCGTTTCCTCGGCGAAGAGCACTTCGTACGAGGGATTGTGCAGCACTTCTTTGACGTCGGTAATACCGTACTTGCTTAAATCTAATGTTGCCATGATGTTTTTATGATTAAAAATGGTTTTTGGTTTTCTTCGCTTGGCGGCCGCGCAACACCCCTTCGAGGGGGCGCTATCCGGCTTGGCCGTGACAAAAGTACGAAAAAGATTTCGCTTCCATCCGTTTTCTTTTCTTTTGTACCGGGGCTTGGCGAAATCTTAACTCATTTTTCAACAAACTGTGCAAGGCTCTCATTTTTTGCAATTTGTGCTTTGCAAAAAATCGGCGGCAAAAACAGCCCGCCGCCCCCGTGCGGCGCAAAGGGGCGGGCGAACCTTTGCACCGGGCGGGGGCGCCGGGAGGGGCCGACGGGCGGAGCCGTCAGCCGAAGGGGAAGAACAAGGGGATGACGAGCACGGCCACGATGCCGATGGCCACCTGCAAGGGCACGCCCACCTTGACGTAGTCCATAAAGGTGTAGCGGCCGGCGCTCATGACCATGGCGTTGGGCGGGGTGGAGATGGGGGCGGCAAAGCAGGCGCTGGCAGCAACGGCGGCCGTCATCATGAAGGGGGCCGGGTCGACGCCCATCTGCACGGCCGTCTGCATGGCGATGGGGGCCACGAGGATGGCCGTGGCGGAGTTGCTGATGAAGGTGGAGAGGAGCGACGTGACCAGATAGACCCCGGCCAGGGCGGCGATGGGGCCGTAGCCGTGGAACGTATCGACCAGGCCGTTGGCGATGGCGGCCGAGATGCCCGTCTTTTCGAGCGCGGTGGACATGGGCATCATGGCCGCTATGAGCACGATGCTCTCCCAGCCGATCATCTTATAGGCGGCGTCGACACTGCGCACGCACCGCGTCAGGACGATGAGCAGCCCGGCCACGATGACGGCGGCCGACGGCTCGACGCCAAGCTGGTCGGCAAAGACCATGACAAGCACCATGGCCACCATGATGGCGGCGGCCAGCGGTGCCTTGTGGTTGAGGGGGGCCTGCTCCTCGGCCTCGGCGGGATTGCCGATGACGAGCCATTCGCGGCGCTTCTTGCCCAGGCTCTCGATGCCCTTCCACGGCCCGTGCACGAGCATCATGTCGCCGGCCGAAAGGCGCTGGCGCTCGACGCCCTCGGTGATGTAGCGCGAGCCGTGCTTGACGGCCAGGATGTTGAGCCCGAAGCGTTCGCGCAGGTTGGCGGCTGCCACCGTGCGCCCCACAAGGGCCGAGCCGGGCGTGAGCACCATTTCGGAAAGGCCTATCTCGTAATAGTCGAGCTTGCCGCGTCCTTCCTCGTCGCTGTCGGGCAGGTAGGTGACGTCGTAGCGCTTGCAGAAGCTGCGCACGGCGTCCTCGTGGCCGAGCAGATAGATGAGGTCGTCGGCATCGAGCACCGTTTCGGGGCCCACTCGCTCCTGGATGGGAGAGGAGAGCAGCGTCGAAGCCAACGACTTGTGGCCACGGCGCACTTCGAGCAGGGTGATGCCGCAGGCGTGGTGGATGTCGAGCTCGCCGACGCTGCGGCCGGCCAGACGCGAGCCGCTGCCCACGCGCACGCGGTGAACCAGCTCGTCGACGCGGTACTCGTGGAGCAGCTCGTCGAGCGACTTGTCGTCGTCGGACGCCTGGTCGTCGCTCTTCTTGCGACGCCCCAGGAAGAAGCGGCAGAGGGGATAGAGCAGCAAGAGGCCCACGGCCAGGCAAACGAGGCCGATGGGTGTGAACTCGAAGAAGCCGAAACCGCCGAAGCCGTGCTCGCGCAGATAGCCGTCGACGATGAGGTTGGGCGGCGTGCCGATGAGCGTGATGATGCCACCCATGCTGCTGGCAAAGGCCAGGGGCATCATGAGCATGCCGGGATGTGTGCCCGACGTTTTGGCCATGGCCAGCACGATGGGCAGCAGCAGGGCCACCGTGCCCGTATTGCTGACGAAGGCCGCCACGCAGGCCGTAACGAGCACGACGAGAAAGAAAAGTTTCTTCTGGCTCGTGCCGGCCAGACGGAGCAGACGGCCGCTGATGGTGCGGGCCAGACCCGTCTGGAAGACGGCCCCGCCCACAACGAAAAGACCGACCATCATGATGACGGCACTGTTGGAAAACCCGGCCAACGCCTCGGACGGCGTCAGCACGCCCGTGGCCAGCAGGGCGGCCATGGAGCAGAGCGCCACGATGTCGGACCGTATCTTCCCGATGAGAAACAGCACGATCGTGGCAAAGAAAATGACAAGAGTCGCAGTCATAAGACAACGTGTTAAAGTGTTTTCATGGTAACTTGCGCCGACGAATGTACGACTTGTTTTCCATCTGCCCAAAACTTCGGGCCGGAAAATGGCAAAAGGGCTGCAAACGCGCGGCCGGAGGGGCGCGCAGAGCCCCGGCAGCGGGAGCGGGGAGGGCATTTTCAGTGAAATGGATACAAGCATCCGTTATTTGTGTTATGCCCATGCTTGGAGAAGGGCGTACCTTTGCCTTGTCGGTCGAAGGCACGGACGCTCCGCGCGACGGCACGCGACGACGCCATTTTATAAACCCCGCCTAAAACATTACGAACATGAAGAAAACGTTTATCCTGGCGCTGCTTTTATCTGCCAGTCAAATACAATTTACCATGGCACAAGAAAAAATCACACAAACAGCCGGCCGCACCCAGCTCGGCGAGCTGGCGCCCAAGTTTGCTGAACTGAACGACGACGTCCTCTTCGGCCAGGTGTGGAACCGTCCGGGCCTGAGCCCTCACGACCGCAGCATGGTGACGATAGCCACGCTCGTGGGCAAGGGCATCATCGACTCGTCGCTCTCGCACCACCTGCAATTTGCCAAACAGAACGGCGTGACGCGCACGGAAATCTCGGAAATGCTCACGCACATCGCCTTCTACGCAGGCTGGCCCAATGCGTGGGGGGCCTTCCGCCTGGCCAAGGACGTCTGGGCCGACGACACCGAGGGCGACGGCGGCAAGGCTGCCTTCCAGCGCGAAATGATATTCCCCATCGGCGAGCCCAACACGGCTTATGCGAAATATTTCATCGGCAACAGCTATCTGGCCCGCGTTTCGACGGAGCAGATCCCCTTCTCGAACGTGACGTTTGAGCCCGGTTGCCGCAACAACTGGCACATCCATCACGCCTCGAAGGGCGGCGGGCAGATGCTCGTCTGCGTGGCCGGCCGCGGCTGGTACCAGGAGGAGGGAAAACCTGCCGTCGAAATGCGCCCGGGCGATGTGGTGCACATCCCGGCCAACGTGAAACACTGGCACGGAGCTGCCGCCGACAGCTGGTTTGCCCACTTGGCTTTCGCAATACCGGGCGAAGACACCTCGAACGAATGGCTTGAGCCCGTGACGGACGAGGAGTACGCCGCGCTCGAAAAACATTGAAATGCTGAATTGTTTAGATAGGAAAGGATGACACCCCTCCCCGGGAGCACGCCGTGACGGCGCAGAGTCTCCCGGGGTTTTTTGTTGCCCCGACAGGCAGCACGCAACACAGAGGAGCGCGCCGGGCCACACCGGTGCGCTCCTCTGTGTTTTCGACGGCGGCGCCGCGGCGCCGCACCTTTGTCAGAACGTCATGCGTATCATGAAGCGGATGCCCCATTTCTCGACGTCGGGACGGTCGAGATAGGTGAGGCGCCGCACATATTCCACATGAAGCAACTTGAAAATGTTGTGGATGCCGGCCACCACCTCGACGTAGGGCTTCTTCCTGTCCATGAGGGCCGACTGGTAAGAATAGGTGCCGTCGGCATTGAAATGGCCTGGGAAATGGAAGAGGTCGGCACGCCCCGCGTTTTGGGGCAGGTAGGGGTTGTTTTTGTTGGTGAGCGTACCCCACAGGACGTTGCAGGCCAGGTATTCGCGCCACTTCAACCTGCGCAGGAAGGGGATGCGGTTGAAGATTTTCCCGTTCAGGTCCCACGAAAGCATGAGGGCTGCGTAGCGATCGTTGAGAAACTCCATATTGTCGATGAGACCGAACATGTTGTCCTCCTTGATGTAGGAAAGGTTGGCGGCAGGCATGCAGAGCAGGGGGTAGGGCACGCGGTTCCACTGCACGCCTCCCTTGGCATAGACCTCGATTTTCCCCCACGAGCCGGGCCAGAAGCGTTTGTAGATGCTCAGCTCGGTGAGGTTGTAGTCGTAGTCGGAGCCGAAGATGCCCTTGAAGCCCGCCGTGTGGCTGACCGAGTAGACGGGGGCATCGTGGTTGGCAGCGATGCGGCGCTGCTTCGTGTTGACCCACTTGGCCCCGGGCTGATAGGTAAGGGCAAAGGAGGCATCGGCCGTCGTGATGTGCCTGAGATGGAGCGAGGCGTCGGCCGAGGGGGCCGCACCGGCCGACAGGGGCTGGTAGAAAAGTGCGCCGGTGGGCTCGTTCTGCTCGTGGGTGAGGCGCAGCGTCATGCGCAGGCCGCCGGCCCACTCGCGGTCGTAGGTGAGGCGGTAGTTGCGGAAGTACATCATGTGGTCCACCTTGGTCCACTTGAACGAGACGAAGACGTTGTCCTTGTCGGTGGGCAGGAACTTGTCGCTGGGCGACATGACGTCGTTGGTATAAGTGAACGTCAAGTTGTTCACCGGGTACTCGCGTGGCAGATAGGCCTTCTTGTTGAACGACCAGGTGGCCTCGCCCAAGCCTTTCCAGCGGTGGTCCTTGAAGCCATAGGCGGCATAGCCGCGCAGGAAGAGCTGTGGGTGGAGGTTGGCCGTGGTCTGCGCGCCGAAGCGCAGGCGGAAGCCGTCGACGAAGTTCTGCGACAAGAACGTGTTGACGGGCCCGATGTCGACCAAGCTGGGGCGGTCGGGGTTGACGCTCGTCTCGACGTAGTTTTCGATGAAAGCCTTGGCCACCCACAAGACGGGCTTGAAACCCTTGACCTGTTGGAGCTGACGCATGAACAGGGCCATGCGCCCCTCGGAGCTGCTGAGCGTGTCGGAGCGGTGGCCGGCCCAGAACGCCTCGTCGCGCATGAGGGCGTTGGCCTCGGTGGTCTGCTCGCCCTTGAAATCGAAATCGCGGTCGGGGATGGAGGCGAAGCTGAAATCGCTGTATTGCGTTGTGCGCTTCACCTGAAACTTTTGCAAGAAATCGACGATTTTCAGCTGCACGAGCATTTCATCGCGGGTGAGCACCTGCTCGCCCGTGGGCAGCTCGGCAAACTCCTGGCTGATGTGCATGCGCTCCACCCAGTTGACATCGGAACGGCCGGGGATGCCCATATCTACCCGGTGGATGCGGTAGGTCGAATCGGCCATGACGTAAAGATCGCCCGTGAAGCCGAAGTCCTGCGGGTTGTTGGGCGTGAAGCTCACCTGTATGCAGCGCACATCGCCGACGTCGAGCGTGTCCTCAATAAAGAAGCGGTAGAAACTGATGGCCGAGCGAGTGGAGACGGGACTGATGAAGGGGTATTGCAGCAGGCGCACTTCGTCCTCGTAGATGTTGACGTCGGTGAAGCAGTCCTGGAGCAGGGTGGTCATGATGTCGCCCGTGTTGAACAGGTCGTTGAGGCCGCTGCTGCGCTGCCCCATGACGATGCTCTTCTCGCTCTCGGGCTGACGGCGGTAGATGAGGCGCGTCACGCTCTCGTCGACCGATATAGGCAGGATGAGCTTGCCCGTCTCGGAGTCGTGCTCCACATGCTCTTTCAGGAAGGGCAGACGCTTGAACTTGCCTTCCTGAAAAACCTTTTCCGTCACTTCGTTGAAAGCAAACGTCAGTTTGCTGTACTTGTTGATGCTGTAATAGTCGTGGCTTTTCAGGTCGCTGCGCTTCTTGGCGGCAATGACCTTGCGCATGAGCTCCACGGCGGGGTTGTTCTTGCGGCTGTATTTCGTTTTGTGCCCGCGCACGACAGCTTCGTCGAGCAGCTTCGAATTGGCTTCGAGCTCCACACGCAGCGTGTCGCCGGCCGAGGGACGCAACGAACGCGTATCATAACCGATGCGCGAGAAATAAAGGCGCTCGCGGCGCAAGGGGACGGCAAACTTTCCCGCCTCGTCCGTCTGCACAGCCTCGCCCCCTTCGTAGAACACGTTGACAAAGCCCAAGGGCAGGCCGCTGTCAGCATCGACCACCGTGCCCGTGAGCGTCTGGGCCCCGGCTACAAAAGAGAAAAGCAGACAAATAAGGAAAAGAAGCGTTCTTTTTATCATATTCCGTGAGAGACAACATAACCCGGCAGCCTGCCTCATGACAGCCGTCGGGGGGATGCGGCCGCAGAGGCGCACGGGGCACGAGCAGAGGGCAACAAGCACCCGCTCCTCCTGCCTTCGTCGGCATCCTCTGCGGCGGAAACGGAGCAAAAGTAGAAAGTTTTTTCCACCCGCCGCCTGCCGCACCACTGAAAAAAGGTAAATGTGAGCGGAATATAAGAAATATCGGAAAACCTTTCAACTTTTTTAGTTTTCCCAAGGGAGCATATTTCACTTACCAGCCTTGTCCCGCGGCCAGCAAGGCACGAAAAAGTTCCAAATCGTCGGGATAAGTAATCTTGAAGTTACGGCTCTCGCCCTGCACGATGTGTAGCGGCCACACCCCCTGCGCAGCCATCAGCGTGAACACCGATTGCGCTTGTTGCATCCCACTCTCACCGGCTGAAGCAAACGCCCTGCGAAACGTTTCCAAAGAAAAAGCCAAAGGCGTCTGTGCACGAAACAACCCGGTCCGCGGCAGATAGGCCGAGGCACACTGCCCGTCGCTGCTCACAAGGAAGGCTTCGTTGCTTTCCAGCCCCGCTACGGCATTTCCCTTTGCCCGGCACGTTTCCAGGCAATCGCTGATGAGCCGGGCCGAGACCAACGGCCTCACCCCGTCGTGTATAAGCACAACGGCTTCGGGACAACAGCCAAGACGCCACAAGGCCTCCACACCATTACGGGCCGAAAGAACACTGCTTTCGCCGCCACGAAACGTTCCAAGATACTTCCTGCCACAAACGTCCCTGCCCAACCCGTCGGCAACGTTCATCCATTCGTCAACACAAACGACGGCCACGGCTTCTACGCCGGGGTGGTTGGCGAAAGCTCTCAACGTATAAGCAAGGACGGGGCGGCCGCCAACCTCAACAAACTGCTTGGGACGGGGACGAACCAAACGCCGCCCATGACCGCCTGCCAAAATGAGAGCAATGCTCGAAACGTTATGCATGAACCGACAACTTTTCAAAAAGACGACGTGAAAGCGCTTCGTGACGACGCCTCGTATGCAGACGCAGCCACTCCAAAAAGGTACACTCAAAAAGAAAATAGACCCAAGGGACTCCCAGCACAGACGTAAGACAAAGAACGCCGGCACGCAGGTCGAACGTCAACAGATTACATGCAGGCATCAGCGCGCGGCTCCGCTCTTCGAAAATAGGCTTCAGCTCTTTGGGCAGCAACAGACCGCTATCTTTGTCAAGCTTGCGACGAAGCCGTTGGAGCGAGGGCGTGGAACGCTCCTGCTGCCGCGTATAACGTATATAAAAGTAGAGATAAAGCCTTTCGAACCACACGTTTTTTCCCACCAAAGCCCTCCGACGTTCTTTCAGCGCCACGCTGCTGTCCCATTCCCCATGACGGCCGTCTGAGAGCAGATAAAGATGTACATTGCGGTAATAGTCGGCCAAAGCACACTGCCGGGCGTGGCAATACAACCCGGCCCACGCTGCAAGCAACCAAACAAAAACGCCCCACTCGGCTTGCAAACGCATACAGATGAAGAAATAAATGGAGAAAAACCACAAATCGCCTGCGAAACCATCGAGGATGCGCCCCGTAAGCGAGGTTTTCCCCGTCATACGAGCCAACTGACCGTCGGCGCAGTCGTACCAATTGGCCCAAACGAGCAGGCACACACCTATTATATTACAGCCAACAGACGTTTGACCAAAAAACCAGCCTGCGGCACAGCCAATCAGAATGGAAGCCACGGTGACCACCGTGGGATGAACACCGAGACGACGGAACAACAAAGCCCAAAGATAGCCCGGCGTCCGAGTGAACAGCAGCTCGAAACGTGTTTCCGTGCCTTCTCCTTTCATGGTAGAAGCCACCCGTTCCAGAAAAACATGCCTGCCGCCCTCTTTGTTTGCGCGGGCCCGCCTCATACAGCAGCAACATTTGAAGACAAAAAAAGAACCCGCCTCGGAGAGCTTTTTACCTTTAAGGCAAAAAAATCTCGACCGAGGCGAGTTCTTCTCTTATGCTGCTTTAAAACAGCCTTTAATCCAGCTCTTCGTCGGGTTCTACCCCTCCCATTTCACGAATAGCGTTCTTGAAGATGACATACTGCTGGAAGAGGTCGTGAACGGGCTCAATTCCCTTCTCGTAGTCGTGCATCGGGCTCTTCAAGTAGAACGAAAGCCACGTCTGGATGCCACTGCGGCCTGCGCGGGCAGCCAGGTCGGCGCAGATGACGAGGTCGAGCATGAGCGGGGCGGCCAGGATGGAGTCGCGGCAGAGGAAATCGACCTTTATCTGCATACCATAATCCTGGCCCATCCAACCGAAAATGTCCAGGTTGTCCCATCCCTCTTTGGCGTCGCCACGGGGCGGGTAGTAGTTGATGCGCACCTTGTGATAGATGTCGGAATAAAGGTCGGGCTGGTCTTCTTTGCGCAGAATGGTGTTGATGACCGAAAGCTTGCTGACCTCTTTGGTCTTGAAGTTCTCGGGGGCGTCGAGCACCTCGCCGTCGCGGTTGCCAAGGATGTTGGTGGAGAACCAGCCGGCCAGACCAAGGCAGCGCGTGCGGAGCATCGGAGCAAGCACGGTCTTCATGAGCGTCTGTCCCGTCTTGAAGTCCTTGCCTGCGATGGGCACTTGCTGCTTCTCGGCGAATTCCCACATGGCGGGGATGTCAAGGCAAAGGTTGGGGGCGCCCATTACGAAAGGCACGCCCTCGGCAATGGCGGCGTAGGCGTAGCACATCGACGGCGACACGTGCTCGCGGTCGTCGGCCTTCATGGCTGCTTCGAGGTCGGCGAGATGCTTGTGCACTTGCTCGTCGTAGGGGATGTATTTCTCCGTAGAGGCGGCCCAGATGACGACGGCCCGCTCGCAACCGTTCTCCTTGACGAAGCGACGGATGTCCTCGCGCAACGCCTCAACGAGCTCCCAGCGCGTACCGCTCTTTACGTTCTCGCCGTGCAGGCGCGAAACGTAGTCGGGGTCGAAGGCTGCCTTCATCGGGACGATGGCTTTCAGTTCGTCGCGGACGGGGTCTATGTCTTTCGTCTTGAGCACCTCGGCGTTGATGGCGCTCTCGTAAGCACTGTCGGTGAAGATGTCCCACGCACCAAACACCATGTCGTTGACATCGGCCAAGGGAACGATTTCGCCTATCTTCTTGTAAGCTTTCTTCTCGCCGCGGCCCACACGGATTTTGGCCATCTGCGTGATAGAGCCGCCGGGAATGCCCAAGCCTTTGCGATACATCAGCGTTCCCGTGATGAATGTGGTTGTGACGGCGCCAAGACCGACACACAGAACTCCTAACTTTCCTGTTGCAGGTTTCATTTCTATGTTTTTTATAGGATAAGTTTTTGTTTACTCTCTTGTCTTTGCTTTTTCAAAACTCCAAAGTTACGAAAAGTTTCCCTAAGCGTAATTTTTACGGGACATTTTCGTAAAGAAAAAGCGATTTTTAGAACATGTTTTTGGAAAAACGGAGGGCGCCACGCCATCGGCCGTGCCAATCGCCATGCAAACGAAGCACGGTGCGCTCCAAAAACGCCATCCCTCCCGCTCTCGAAAGGGGGAGGGATGTAATGCTGACAAACGGTGCGGCCTCACCATGCGTTCGTCCCTATGCTTCACGATAGGGAGCCGTCTGAAGCGCCTTGTTCTCGGCAGCTTCCATTGTTTCCCGCTCGCCCGGCCCCTTGTCGTTGAGACCGCAGAGGTGCAGGATGCCGTGAATAATCACGCGGTGGAGCTCCTCCGTGTAGTCGGTCCCTTGCTCCGCGGCATTGCTGCGCACCGTGTCGAGACTGATGAAGAGGTCGCCGCTGACGACGTCGCCCTCGGAATAGTCGAAGGTGATGATGTCGGTATAATAGTCGTGATTGAGATACTGACGGTTGACTTCGATGATTTTCTCATCGTCGCAAAAGACGTATGCCACCTCGCCCACGCGTTTCCCATACGTGGCAGCCACACTGCGCACCCACGCTGTGGTGGCACGATGGCTGATGGCGGGCATTTTCACGTTGATTGTGTTATAGGTAATCATGATCTCATTATATATAATGCGTCGCAGCTTCAGAAGAGTGAAGCCTGCAACGGGTCGTTGCCATAACGGCTGCGTCCCAAGTGGGTGTATGCCAGCTCCGTCACCTCCCGGCCACGCGGCGTGCGACGGATAAAGCCTTCCTTGATGAGGAACGGCTCATACACCTCTTCGAGCGTACCGGGGTCCTCGCCGATGGCCGTGGCAATGGTGCCCAGCCCCACGGGGCCGCCCTTGAACTTGTCGATGATGGTTGTCAATATTTTATTGTCTATCTCGTCCAGCCCGTAGCGGTCGATGTTGAGCGCTTCCAAGGCATAGCGCGCTATCTCCGTGTCGATGCGCCCGTTGCCCTTCACCTGGGCAAAGTCGCGCACGCGGCGCAACAAGGCGTTGGCGATACGGGGCGTCCCGCGGCTGCGCCCGGCTATCTCGGCAGCGGCCTCGCGGCTGATGGGCACGCCCAGGATGCCTGCCGAACGATGCAGGATGTCTTCGAGCGTCGAGGCGTCGTAATATTCCAGGTGAAGATTGATGCCGAAGCGGGCCCGCAAAGGAGCCGTCAGCAAGCCGCTGCGCGTCGTGGCCCCCACGAGCGTAAAGGGGTTCAGGTCGATTTGTATCGACCGCGCCGCCGGGCCGCGGTCTATCATGATGTCGATGCGATAGTCCTCCATGGCCGAGTAGAGATACTCCTCCACCACAGGCGTCAGGCGGTGTATTTCGTCGATAAAAAGCACGTCATTGCGTTCGAGCGACGTCAGCAGTCCCGCCAGATCGCCCGGTTTGTCAAGCACGGGCCCCGAAGTAATCTTAAAGCCCACGCCCAGCTCGTTGGCAATGATGTTCGAAAGCGTCGTCTTGCCCAGGCCGGGAGGGCCGTGCAGCAGCGTGTGGTCCAACGGTTCGCCGCGATATTTGGCCGCCTCGACAAAAACGCGGAGATTTTCCACCACCTTGCTCTGCCCGCTGAAATCGTCGAACGAAAGCGGGCGCAACGCGTTCTCAAACTCGCGTTCCGAAGGTGTCGGAGCGTTCTGCTCGGAGCGGATGTCGAATGTATCTTCGTTCATACGCGGCAAAAGTACGAAAAAAAGTCGATACGCTGCCGCCCGCCGCGCTGCTGCGGGGCAGGCTGCTCCCGCCACACCGGCAGCACCCCGCCGGGCCCAGCCCGCGCACCAACAAAAAAGAGCTGCTTCCCGAAGAAAGCAGCTCCCAAAAGTTGAAACTATGAAAACTATGAAAAATTATCCCAGTTTGTTGACGTGTTCCATCAGGCTCGACTTGATATTGGCAGCCTTGTTCTTATGAATGATGTTCGTCTTGGCCAGTTTATCCAGCATACTCTGCACTTTCGGCAGGAACTTCGCAGCTTCCTCCTTGTCCGTCATGTCGCGGAGCTTACGGACGGCCGTGCGCATGGATTTGGCGTAGTATCTGTTATGCAGTCTGCGAGTCGCCGTCTGGCGAATTCTCTTCATGCAAGATTTGTGATTTGCCATTTTCTTGTTTGTTCTTTTGTTTTTTCTTGTAGCCCATAGCAGAATCGAACTGCTCTTTTGAGAATGAAAATCTCACGTCCTAACCGATAGACGAATGGGCCGGCCTTTCACAGATGAAAGCCTCTCGGCGCTCATTTGCGAGTGCAAAAGTAGAGGTTCTTTTTTGATTGACAAAGAGTTTCGCCGTTTTTTTTCGTCAGCGCCCAACTTTTTTACACCAACAAGGCGTTTTTGTGCCTTTTCGCTAACTTCGCAGGCATATTAAAGGGAGGAAACATCGCATGCAGGTGCGCTCACGGGCCATTGTGCTCAAAACAATCCGCTACAACGACGACTCGATCATTGCCGAGGCCTTCACCGAAGCGTCGGGCCGCGTGTCGTTCATGGTGCGCGTCGCCCGTTCGCGCCGGGCCGCGGTCAGGCACACGCTGTTCCGCCCGCTGGCTCTGCTCATGCTCGAATGGAACCACCGTCCCTCCTCGCGTTTGCAGCGCGTGCAGGGCGCTTCGGTCGACGTCCCCCTCGTCTCGCTGCCCTACGATCCCGGCAAGACAACGATGTCGCTCTTCCTGGCCGAGTTTCTCCACTTCGCCCTGCGCGCCGAGCCCGACGCCCCGGCCCTGTTCCGCTACGTGGCGGCGTCCGTCGAGTGGCTCGATGCCTGCCGCGGCAGCTATGCCAATTTCCACCTCGTCTTTCTGCTGCGCCTGACGCGTTTCCTCGGTTTCTACCCCAACCTGCACGACGCCGCCCCCGGCAGCTACTTCGACCTCGAAGCCGCCTGCTTCGTGCCGGGGCGCCCCCAGCACAACCATTTCATCGCTCCGCCCGACGCCGCCCGCCTGCCACGCCTCATGCGCATGAACTATGCCACGATGCACCTCTTCCGCTTCTCGGGAGCGGAGCGCAGCCGCCTGCTCGGCCACATCAACGACTACTACCGCCTGCACCTGCCGGGCTTCCCCGAACTGAAATCGCTCCCCGTGCTTACCGAGGTCTTTTCCTCCTGACCCGTCCCGCTCCACACCATATATATTATATAAAGGAGTGAGCACGCACATCCCGGCAAAGGCCTGCCTCTCATAAAAACAATGGCCCTTCTTCTGTTCCCATGGCAAAAAAGGAAAAACAAGCACGTTTTTTCGGCGAAAAGCTTGCCATGGAGGAGATTAATGCCTACTTTTGTGGGTAGTTATGGCGTCGTCGGCCCAAACGGGGCGGATGGCGCGTAGCTTTCATTTCCTATAAGATTGCTCCGCAGGCCGGGATGTGAATCCAGGGTGCGGAAAAGAAACTTACACTACAATAAAAATCTTCGAGGGCCGCCCGAATGTGAATTCCGGCGGCCCTTCTTGCGTCTTGCCCGGCAAGCGTCATGCCATGTCCTCGCCTGTCTTGACGACATCCACCTTGACGGTCTTGTGGAAGGGGATGAAGGCCGACACCACGGCCAGCACGATGGCCGCCAGCAGGAGGGCGCCGAAGAGGTGCTTCAGGGCCCAGAGCGTGCCCTGCATTTGAAGCGTGGCGTAAAGGCTCTGGTTGGCCGTGAGCAGGGCGTCAGCATAGGGTTTTCCCTGGGCCAGGGCGCCGGCGACGCCTTCGGCCTGCCGTGCGGCGGCCGCGGCATCTACGGGGGTGAGGTGGGCCGCCAGGCGGTCCAGGGCCTGGACTTGCAGGCGGTAGAGCCCGTTGGCCATCAGGCACGAGGCCAGCACCGGGCCCATCACCGAGCGCACCGAGATGAGAAAAAACGTGTTCGACACGAGTTCGCCCTGCGGCAGGTCCTCGGCCGTGAACACGCCGAAGGCGATGACCAGCAGCATCATGCCGGCCCCGCGCAGCACCATGGGCACGCAGAGCGCCTCGTAGCTCGCGTCGGGACTGATGCCCGTGAAGAGCATGGCGTAGTGGAGCGCAAAGAGCCAGAACGAGGCCGACACCAGATAGCGGAAGCGCCAGCGCTGCCAGCGAAACCACCAGAAGCTCACCACGCCGGCCACGGCATAGCCTGCGATGCTCCAAAGCCCCAGCCGGTAGCTGTGCACGTTGTCGAGCCCCAAGACGCCCGTCACGTAGCTGTTGACGAGCGTCGTGTCGTTGTTGAGCACCATGCAGAAGAGCATGAACACGTAGCCCAGCACCTGCTTGAGCCGCAACAGCGGGCGCAGGCTGATGTAGGGCTTGTGCGTGGTGTGTACGTGGTAGAGGAAGGTGAGCAGCAGAAACGCGCCGGCCACGCTGAACAGGCGGATGCGGGGCGACTCGAACCAGTCGAGCGTCTTGCCGTACGTCAGCACGTACACAATCATCAGGTAGGACGCGCTCAGCAGAAAGATGCTCCGGTAGTTGATTTCGTGGAACGGGAACTCGTGCGGGCGCCGCGCGTCGCGGAAGAAGACGAGCACGCAGGCCATCGTGACCAGCAGCAGGACGATGATGAAATAATAGGTGTACTGCCAACGGTAGCTGTTGGCCAGCCACGCCGTCAGGCTCATCGACACGAGGCCGCCGCCGAAGACGACGGGGAAAAAGTAGGAAAAGTATTCGCTGCGCACGCGCCCGGGGCTGAGCAGCGGCGTGATGAGCACGATAAACTCGACGATGAGCGTCGTCTTGAGCATGCCCATGAAAAAGCTGCACAGGATGAGCAGGTCCATGTTGGTCGTCCTTGCGCATACAAGGCTGAGGGCCACTTGCATGGCCATATCGGCCAGGATGAGCGTTTTCGACGTGACGGCCTTGCGTATGCGGTGGACGAGGGGGTTGGCGGCCACGACGCCCACGGAGGTGGCATAGTAGGCCATCATGATGTCCTCCGACGTGGTACCCAAGGCCCCCGAGAGGTCGATGCTACTGCCCATATAGGTGCCGTTTACGAGCACGACCGAAGTCATGATCATGAACATTGTGAAGAGTCCCAGCCATTGCGGGACCCAGCTGCGGGTGGGCAGGTCGACGTGTCTCATTGTTCCAGCCGGTTCGTGCGGTTCAGCGTTTCACGGCCGAGGTTTCGGCCATCATGCCCGCCCTCATGCGCTGCATGTCGGCGGGCGCGACGTTTTCCAGGTCGATGCGCACGGGTATGCGCTGCTGTATCTTGACGAAGTTGCCCGCCGAGTTATCCGTCGGCACAAGGGCATATTTCGACCCCGTGGCTTCCGAGATGGACGTCACGCGTCCCGTAAACGTGCGCCCCGGGAAGGCGTCGATTTTCACCCGCACGGGCTGGCCCACGTATATGCTGCCAATCTGCGTTTCCTTGTAGTTGGCCGTAATCCACTTGCCCCGACTCCTCACGAGGGCCGACACGCTCTGCCCGGCCTGCACATATTGTCCGGGCTCGATGCTGCGCCGCCCTGTCACGCCGTCATATGGTGCCGTCACCACCGTGTACGACAGGTTGAGGCGGGCCATGTCGAGCGCGGCGCGAGCCCTGCGTATGGCGGCTTCGGCGCTCTTGTTGCGGCGCTGCATCTCGCTGTGCTGCAACGTGGTGGCGCGGTGCTGCTGCCTGAGGGCCTCGTAGCGCGCCAGCCCCGCCTCATATTGTGCCTTGGCCCGCTCGTACTCCTGCCCCGTCACGCTCTCTTCGTCGCGCAGGCGGCGGTAGCGCTCATAGTCCTGCCTGTACTGTTCGAGGCGGGCGGCCTCCTCGGCCATGTTGGCGCGCTCCACGTCGATGCCCGCGCGGGCGGCCTCGATGCCCGAAGCGAGCACCTCGCGGGCGCCTTCGGCGTCGAGCAGGGCGGCTTCGGCCTCGGCCACGCGGATGCGGGCCTCGCGGTCGTCGAGCACTAGGAGGGTGTCGCCGCGGTGCACCGCCTGATGCTCGCGGAAGCGCACCTCGCGGATGTAGCCTGCCACGCGCACGTTGACCGTGGCCACGTACTGGTCCACGTAGGCGTCGTTTGTCACCTCATAGTTCATGTATTCCCTGAAATAGCTGAACACCCACCAGGCGCCGGCCAGCGTGAGCACGGCACACACAGTGTTCAGGAAGATGTTGCGCACGCGCCGCGAACGCAGGCGGCGGTGTTTTCTTTCCATGTCGGACATAGTCGGTCTCAATGTGTTGCCTCAAAGCCTGCCGCAGGCTCTGAGCAGTTCGTAATAGGCATAGACGGCCTGCGTGCGTGCCGTCACATATTGCAGGCGGGCGTCGAGGCGCAGGCTGCCGGCGTCGAGCAGGTCGGTGAGGATGGCCAGACGGTTCAGGTAGCGGTTGCGCATGATGCGGTAGTTCTCGTCGGCCTGGCGTATGGAGAGGCGCATGGCCCCGGTGCGGTCCACGGCCTCGCGGTGGCGCGTCCAGGCGCGGCGCACGTCCATGCGCAGCGTCTGCCGCTGCTGCTCCTCGGCGTTGCGGGCCAGCGCCACGGCGTGGCGGGCGCGGCTCACGTCGGGGCCGTTCTTATAGAGGGCCGAGAGCGACATGCTCATCGACAGCCCCACGCTCCACGCGTTGTTGAACAGGTCGGTCATGGTGCGCGTGATGGGGCGCGCCAGCGTGTTGCCCGCCACGAGGCTCACCGTGGGCAGCACGGCGGCCCGCGTCGCAGCCAGGTCGGTCAGGGCCACGTCGGTCT
The DNA here is from genome assembly GCA_944322095.1 of uncultured Alloprevotella sp. GTDB lineage: Bacteria > Bacteroidota > Bacteroidia > Bacteroidales > Bacteroidaceae > Alloprevotella. The sequence goes on along the minus strand of CALUNU010000006.1, from coordinate 72,959 downwards.
GCGTCTTCAGGCCGAGCAGCGAGGGGTTGGCCGCATAGGCCGCACGGATGAAGGCCTCGACGCCGCCGTCGGCCGGCGGGGCGGGCAGGTGGTCGAGAAAGGCCGTGTCGGGCACGATGAGCGTCGTTTCGTCCAGCCCGAGGGCCACGTCGAGCTCCTGCGAGGTGAGGCGCAGCGCGTTGCGGGCCTCGCTCAGGGCCAGGCTGTCCTCGCGCAGGCGCAGCTCGCTGCGCAGCACGTCGTTGTTCGTCACAACGCCCTCGCGGTGCAGGCGCCGTATGTCGGTCAGGCGGCGCTCCGACTCGGCTATGTTCTCCCCCAGCACCTCTTCCTGCTTGTAGAGCCGCATCAGGTCGAGATAGGCTCCCAGCAACGCGAGCTTCACGTCGGCCTCGTCGCCCCGGGCCGCCCGCTCCGCCAGGCGGCGTTGCAGGGCGGCGCGCTTCACGCCGCGGCGTATGCGCCCGGCATCGTAGAGGGGCTGGCGCAGGCTCACGGCGTAGCTCTGCGACCAGTCGGGCGTGTCGGGGCGCGTGGGGTCCGACAGGCCGTGGGCAAAGACCACCGGCTGGCCGATGGCCCCGGCGTCGACGCCCACCGTCAGTTCGGGCAGGGCGGCGCGGCGCGCGGCCTGCTCACCCGCGGCGGCCGAACGCTCGCGCAGGGCGTCGGCCTGCATCCGCAGACTGGCTGCCACGCCGCGGCGGAACAGCTCGTCAACGCTCAGCCGCAAGCTGTCGGCCCCGGCGGCGGCAACCGCCCGGGGGCGCATGCCTGCGGCCACGACAAGCAAACTGACGAATAGAATGATGCGCTTCCTCATACGTTTCTCTCATTATATAAACGGTACGGCCGGAGCAAAAACAGGGAAAAGCCTCGCGGCCGGAGTCAAAACGCCTCGATTTATGCGTCTTGACCACGAAAAGTACGGCCCCCGCGCCCCGCTGCAACACGGAACACGGCGGGCCGCCTACACTGCATGTGCAAAGTTAAGCAAAAGCCTGCTCTTTCTACGGCCGCCGCTCCTCTTTTGCCCGCCACGGCCCGCAAAAACAGAAGGAACGGCCCGTTTTGATACGTGCGTTACGCATTTTCCCCCGTTCGCCGCGGGCTTGCGGCGTTTTCAGCTGCCGGCCGAACAGCAGGAAGCCGACGATGCGGCTGCGCTCCATGCGCTGTTGCAGCAGGGCCAGCAGGAGTTGCAGGAGAAAAGCCGCAACGGGCAGCAGCAGCCAGTTGGCCAGCGGACGGGGCAGGGCGTCCGCCGTGAACAGCCAGGGCAGCGTGTAGAGGACGAAGGCGATGTGCATGATGTAGGCTCCCAGCGTGTAGCGGCCCATCCATTGGAGCACGGCGGCCACGCGCCCCCTCAGGAACAGGCTGTGGGCGAGCCCCATGACGAAGAGGCTGCCGCTGAGGCCCGTGGCGTAACGGTAGATTTCCACCAAGAGCCGGCCGGGGGCCGCCTGCGGTTCGGCCAGCAGGTTCTTCCACGTGACGCCGGGCGTCAGATAAACCGTGCAGGAGCCGTCCCACCCGACGAGCAACAGCCCGAAAAGAATGCCCGACAACACTGTTGTGCGCACGAGATGCGAGCGAAACAGGCTTCGCGCATGCGGTCTCATGTAAAAGCCCGTCAGGAAAAAGGCAAAGGCAAAGGAAAAATAGTATCTGTACGTGAGGAGCAGCAAAAACAGCGCGGCACCCGCCCGCATCCACTGCTGGGGCAGGCGCACGACGGCCCACGTGCCGACGAAGCACAGGAAGAGAGCGCGGAGAAACCAGTATTCCCACAGCAGGGCGTGCGCATAATGCTCCCACCGGAACGGCGTGCGGCACAGCGCCAGGGGAACGATGAGCAACACGCACCACGTGGCCACGGGCAGCAGGAGCCTGCGCGCCTGCTGCAGCAGGAACGAAGGGAAAGGCAGCTGCAACGCTTTGGCAGAAAACCAGCCGGCCAGGCAAAGGAACAAGGGCATGTGGAACGAATAGATCAGACAGAAAGCGGGGTCGGCGAAAGCATCGTCCGAACGCATGTACTGAATGAGGTGGCCCCATATCACGCACCACATGCAAAAGGCCTTCACCCTGTCAAACTGCTCCATGCGGCCTGCGGCGGGGTGGAGCGCCACGGCCGTTCGCCCCTCCGTCGGGGAGGGGGCCCGGGATATCGTCGTAACGGATCTCTGCTGCATGCTGTTTTTTGTGACCCCCCATACTGAAACTGCCCGCATGCCGCGGGCCCGTGGCGCAGGGGGCGCGGGCACCGGGCCACGGGAAACCGGAGGCCCGCCGCGCACGGCCTGCCGCGCGGGCATGATAAAGGGGAACTCCGTCCGAGCCCGGACGGGAGCTCCCCTGTTTATCATTGCATATCCCGACGGATATTGGTTTTGAGAGAACTGAAACGCTTCAGCTTCGGTTTGGTTTTGGTTTTGGTTTGAGGCAGTGACTGTTTCACTTTGTTGCCCCGCATTTCGGGGCGGTTGCTTCGCTTATCTTTCGTCTTGTTGATTTCAAATGTTCAGGAGTTCGCGCAGAAAGGCGTCCGTCATGTTTCCCGTGAGGTTGACGATGTTGAAGACGCCCTCGTCGTTGAACGTGAGGAGCACGAGCTCCACGATGACGCCGCCGCGCTTGCGCAGGTAGATGCTCTGGCCGTCGGTCTCGGCGTAGGGTTTGTAGCGCCGGGGGTTGTCTTTGGCCAGCTCGACGGCCTTGTCGTAGAGGGCCTCACCCGCGCCGGCCGTCTTGTCGCTCACGACGCGTATGCTCTTGAGCTGGCTGAGCACCTCGCGCACGTGTCCGCCCTCCTGGCTCTCAGGCAGTTGCAGGATGCGCTCCATCATGAGCGGGCTCACCGTGGCACATTGCAGCGCGGCGCCTTCGCCGTAGAGGCTCATATAGCGCGAGGCGAAGTCCTGCTCGCGTTGTGCGGCAGCCGTCAGGCCGATGCAGGCCATGAGGAGGACGCAGAGCAGATGCTTCATTTGCCGGCAGGTTTATCGGGCGTGGCGTTGCCCGTCATCGTGGTCGAGTCGGCCTCGATGGCCGCGGTTTTCAGTCCGTCCTGCACCATTTTCAGGGCTTCCAGGCTCTCGTCGAGCGCCGTCTCGGGGCTCTGGTAGGTGTCGGTGTAGCCCGCTGCGTTATAGTCCCACCCGGCGGGCGCTTCCTCACGGTTGAGGGCGCGGTGGGCGGCTCCGCCCACGAGCAGCACGATGGCCACCGAGGCGGCAGCGCGGTAGAGCGGGCGCAGGCGGCGGGCCAGCGTGAAGGGGCGCGCCTTGACGTGGGGCGCCTCGACGGCCTGCGCCGCACGCAGCAGGCGCTCGGTAAAACCGTCGGACGGACGAAGCGCGGCGGCCTGCTTTTCGTATTGGAACAACGCGCGGTAGCGCTCCAAACGGGCGGGCACCTCCTTTTGGCTGAAAAAGGCGCGCAGAATGGCCTCTTCCTCCTGCGAAGTCTCGCAGGCCCAATAGCGGTCGAGCAGTTGTTCGATATACTTATAGTCCATAATTGTCTATTTTCTCGAATTGTTGACGGATGGCCTGGCGTGCGCGAAACAGCGTGACGCGCACCTGGTCCTCGCTGATGCCGAGGATGTCGGCCGTCTCCCGGTAGCTCTTGCCCTCGACGTCGCGCAGCTGCAAGACGGTGCGCTGCTTCTCGGGCAGGCGGTTGAAGAGGGTGTGCACCCACCGCAGGCGTTCACGGCGCACCAGCTGTTCGTCGGCCGTATAGGCCGTGTCGGCAGGGTCGACATCGTGCTCGTCGAGCGAGAGGTTCTGTGCCTCACGCTTCCGGCTGCGATCGAGCGCCAGGTTGCGGCAGATGGTCAGGCAGTAAGCTTCCAACGAACGGACGTCGTGCAGGTCGTCGCGCTGGTTCCACACGCGCAAGAGCGTTTCCTGCGTCACGTCCTCGGCCTCCGCCGTGTCCGTCGTGATGCGCAACGCCACCCGAAAGAGGACGTCTTTCAGCGGGAGCAAATCGTGTCGGAAATCTATTGCTTTCATTGCGCTCTATCTATAAGACGGGCTCAGCGGGGAAAAGTTACACGCGGAGCGGAATTTTTTTCATCTTTTTTTCGCGCGGGGTTGCGGGAGGATGAGGCGGTTCTACGCGGCGGATTGCCCCTTGCGGATGAGGCGTAAGATGCTCAGACAGCGAGGCTGACGACCCCATAGGGGTCGCACAATGGATAACCGCGGGTGAGCGCAGCCACCCGCGGACAGGCATCCCCACACCATTCCGACCCCAGGGGGGGCGAACTTCCCTCCGACGGCTTTCGGGCGGCGTGACGCATGCCTGACCGCGGCGGCATATCTGTGGAGAGCATCTGACAGACGGCAGCCTCGCGGCTCCGCGGGTAAGCCTACGGCCTACCCGCGGCTACTGAGGTTGGACCCCTATGGGGTCCTCATATCTTTATGGCTCCTTTCCGCGGGTAAGCCTTTGGCTCACCCGCGGTTATCAATAGTTCGCCCCTATGGGGGCGCATGCCGCGCGGTGTGCCTTTAGCTGGGGCTAAAATGCCTATGCGGGGCCTTGCCCCGAACTGTGGGCGGCAGGAATGCCGCCCCTCCTATGGGCGCTGTTTTTTAACATGGAGAATCGATTATTTTCGAGCGCTCGCTCTCTTGCTCGCAAATACGCGAAAATCAGAAACGTCTGACTTTCAAACACTAACATCAAAGGCCCCGCCGCAGGGACGCCTGAAAATGGGTTTTTCGCCACTATATGGCACGTTTCGGCCCCATTTTTCACTCGAAAACTGGCCTTGGATCGAAATTTCCATCCCTTGGATCGGCGAATCCATGGGATGGAAATCGATTTCCATGGGATGTTTCGGCCGAAACACCCCGCGCGGCCGCATTTCCAAAGCTAAAAGGCGGACGACGGTGGGCGTCCGCTTTAACGCTTTGCCATATGGCGCACAGGGCTTTGGGGCGGACTGCGGGATGGCTACGAAAAAAGCGTTTCCGCCGGGCGCGGTGCCGGGGAAGGCACGTTGCCGGGCGGAAACGCTTGGGGGGAGGGGGCGGCGCGGCGCCCCGCTTGGTCATTTGAGGCGGAAAGGCTCCTCGCGCACGTACACCTTGATGCGGTTCATGGCGCCGGGCGTGCCGTGCTCGCTGCGGGGCAGCAGGCGAATGCCCGTGAGCTCACGGGTGGCGCCCAGGTCGATGACGAGGGCGTGGGGGAAGGCGGCGCGGCCCGTGCTCCAATAGGTCGACTCTTGCAGGTCGTATATCTTGTCGGCCGTGCGATTGCCGCCGCGGGCGTCCTCGCTGTCGGCATACAGGATGCGCCAGTCCTGCCGCGGCAGGGGCTGGCCGTCGGGGCCCAGCAGATGGAGCTCGGCCACGGCTGCCACGTTGCCGCCGTCGTGGGCCGAGAGGGCTTCGAGGCAGACGTAGCGGCCCGTGGCGGAGCGGTCGAAGCGCACCTCGCGCCAGCCGTTGCCTGCGGGCAGGCTGTCGGTGCATACGGGCGCAAGGCCGTCGAGGCGTAGCGTGTCGCCCGCGGCGCGGTGGGTGAGCGGCGCCTCGGCATGCAGCTCATCGAGGATGGGGCGCGTCAGGCCAGCCGTTTCGGCCTCGGCCGGGCCCAGCAGGTCGAGGATGACAATTTCGTTCTTGCCGCGCTTGAGCCAGCAGCCGGGCAGGTAGAGCGTCTGCTGCGGCCCGATGCGCCAGAAGCGGCCCAGCGCCCGGCCGTTGACCCACACCATGCCCTTGCCCCACGTGCGCAGGTCGAGGAAGGTGTCGCCCGGCTTGTCGAGGCGGAAGGTGCCGCGATAGTAGGCAGGCCCCTCGACGGCCTTGCCCGGGCGGAAGTGCTTGCGGGCGGCAAAGGAGGCGTCGGTGGGGAAGCTGTAAACCTGCCAGCCCGTGAGCTCGCGGGCGCCGGCGTCGGTGAGCAGGCTCACGCTGCGGGTGATGCCCTTGCGGTCGTGGATGGCCTGGTCGAAGTTGACGCGGCCCATGGCTTCAACCAGGATGTCGAGGCGCGTGCCCTCGGGCAGCTGCGGCAGGCGCAGCGTGCTCTCGGAGCGACGGCGGTCGAGGCGGCCCAGCAGGCGGCCGTCGGCATAGACCTGGGCCCAGTCGTGCACCTCGTCGATGCGCAGCACGCTGCCGGCGGCCACGGCGGGCAGCGTCGTGCGGTAGAGGATGGTGCCCCAGCCCTGGTCGAAATCTTCCATGGGGCGCACCGTGTCGCAGCTTTGGGGCCGGGGCAGGTTGTCGAAGAGCGGGGCCACCTCGGTCAGGCCGAAGCGGGGCACGGCGATGACGGGGAGCGAGTCGGGCACGGCGGGAATGTCTTGCCCGGGGTCGGCGTGCTGCATGAGCATGTTGCGCAGCAGGTGATATTTGGGCGTGGCCCAGCCGGCCTCGCTGATGGGGGCGTCGTAGTCGTACGAGGAGCACATGGCCGAATAGGTGGGGCTGTTGGCGCCGCCCCAGTGGCCGAAGGTGCTGCCCCCGTGCGCCATGTAGAGGGAAAAGGAGATGCCGCGGTCCAGCATGTCCTTGAGGCCCGAAACCATCTGCCCTGCGTCGCGCGTTTCGTGGCGTCGGCCCCAATGGTCGAACCATCCGCTCCAATACTCGCTGCACATGAGCGGACTGTCGGGGCGTGCCTCGCGCAGGGGGCGGAACTGGGCCTCGACGTCGGCCCCGGTACCGAAGTTGAGCGTCCAGAGCAGGTCGTCGAGGCCGTTGCGCCGGAAGGTCGAAGTCCAGTCGCACTGGAAAAGCGGCACGTCGGTGAAGCCTGCCTCGCGCACCATGTCGCGGATGCGGCCCATGTAGACCTTATCCTCGGCATAGGCGCCATATTCGTTCTCGACCTGCACCATCAGGATGTTGCCCCCGCGCGGCGCCTGCAAGTCGGCCAGCTCGCGGCCCAGGGCTTTCAGATAGATGCCCACACGTTCGAGAAAATAGGGGTCGTTGGTGCGCACGCGTATGTCTTTCTTTTTGAGCAGCCACCAGGGCAGGCCGCCCATCTCCCATTCGGCACAGGCATAGGGGCCGGGGCGCAGGATGATGTACATGCCTTCTTCCTGGGCGATGCGGCAGAAGCGGGCGATGTCGCGCTGGCCCTCAAAGTTGAAGTGGCCGGGGCGCTCTTCGTGGAAGTTCCAGAAGGCGTAGATGCACACGGTGTTCATGCCCAGAGCCTTGCACATGCGGATGCGGTGGCGCCAATAGGGCTCGGGGATGCGTGGATAATGGAGCTCGCCGGCCTTGATGACGAAGGGGCGGCCGTTGAGCAGAAACTGCCCCCGGCCGACTGTGAGCGTGTCGCGCTTGTGGCGCGCTGCGACCGGCTGCGCCGACAAGACGATGCCCAGAAACAGCAGAAGCAGCCACTGCGCCATGCGGAAAACAGAGAATTTTTTCATCGTATCTGTGGATGGATTAGAAAATATGTCGACGGAATGCCTGCACACACCGCCCGCGACCGCAACGGCCGCCGCGGAACATGCAGACGGATGCTTCTACCGGCCGGCGGCACGGCCGTAGCGGAAAAGGGGCGTGCAGGAAACGGAGCAAAAGGCCGGCAATGAAAGCCTCCGGGCCTTGTCTGTTTTTCATTAACAAGGGAAAGCCTGACGTTCATCGCCTGCAAAAATAAGAAGTCTCCGGCAATCGGGCAACCGGAGGGAGCAATCAATTCTTTCGGAGCACGGAGAAACCGCGGCGGAGCGATGTCAGCCTTTCACCTTGCGGCAAACGATGAGCACTTTGCCGCCGTCGGCCAGCGTCGTGGCAAAGCAGTAGCGGTCGCCGCCCTCTTTCAGGCGGAGGCGGCGGCGCAGGTCGGCCGTGGTGCCGGGGAAGTTGCGCAGCGTCAGATTGGCCCGGGGGCAGTTGGCCGCGAAACGCCGCAGCTCCTTTTTCGAAAAGCCATAGACGCCCTCGACGAGAAACGTGCGGCCGGGAAAATCGCCGACGAGGGCGTCGGACGTGTAGAGATGGCTGTTGGGGTGGAGCTTCGCCAAGCCGAAGCGCACGGCGGTGAGCTTGAGCGCTCCCGCCTTGAGCAGGGCCGGCCCCGGCTCGTACAAGTAGCGGCGCAGCGTGGCTGCCTGCGCGGGTGTGGCCGCCTGCTCCTCGGCAGGGCGGAAGGAGAAGAGCCGCTGCCCGTCGGCACACGTCACCAGGGGCTCGCCCTCGTGGCCGCGGCTGAGCAGCAGGAGCAGTTCCTTGCACTCGCCGCCGTGGGCCACGACATGTACCCCGGCCACCGAGGGCAGGCGGCGCACGGCGTCGGCCGCGTCGAGCATGGGCGAGAGCTTGACGAGCACGTAGCGGCCCTTTTCGAGCAGCAGGGGCGCCAGTTCCGACACGTCGGGGCGGCAGTCGGCCAGCAGCACCGTCTTGCGCCCGGCCTCGTCGCGGCGCGAGGGGTCGAGGAAGAGCCAGTCGACGGGCTCCATCGCGGCCAGATAGTCCTCGGCCGCGGCACACGCCACGCGGGCCCGTGCCAGCCCCAGCAGGGGCAGGTTGTGGCGCGCCAGGGCGCAAAGCTCCGCGCGGCGCTCCACGTAGGTGCAGCTCTCGAAGAGACGGGCCTGCGCGGCGAAGTCGACGCCGAGGCCGCCCGTCAGGTCGGCCATGCTCCCGCCCCGCGGCAACAGGCTGTGGGCCAGCCGGGCCTTGTAGAGCGCCGCGGCCTCGCCCGAGCATTGTTCGAGCGCCAGGCGCGGGGGAAGGCGCAGGCCCTCGACGGCTGCCCACGAAGGCACCTTGCGGCCCAAGCGCTGCCGGCCCTCGATCTCTTGGAGCGCCAGGTGCAGGTCGACGCCTGCGGCCTCGCCGGGCGACAGCGCCAGACGCTCCACGTCGTCGTCGCGGTGGAGGCGCACGTAGGCTGCCGTGGCGGCGTCGAGCGCGGGCAGGGTGGGGAGGTCGCAGTTTTCGGTCATCTGATTACTTGATAGCGTGCCCGTGCCTCGGCACGGCTTCTCAGGTTAAAGTGCCACCACTCGGTGCGCAGCGGGCGAAAGCCCCCTTCGGCCATCACCTCGCGCAGCAGGCGACGGTTGGCCACGGCCTCGGGCGTCAGCACGCCGCGGCGTTGCAACTGCTCTTCGCGGTCGATGTGTGCCTCGTGGCCCATAAAGTCGATGCGGGTGCCCATGGGCAGGCTGTCGCCCCGCTCGTTGCAGAGCGTAATGTCGACGGCCAGGCCGTAATTGTGCAGGCCGCCGCCATTGCGCGGGTTGCTCACGTAGATGTGCTTGGGCGTCCCGGCAACGACATTCCACATGCGTTGCTGAACGCTCATGGGCCGCGCCGCGTCGTACACCTTAAGGCTCAGGTCGGGACGGCGACGGCGCAGAGCGCGTTGTGCCCGTGCCAGCGCCTGCGCCGCTTCGGGGTGCAGGTAGGCCCGGTGCAGGTCGTCGTAGAGCACGCGGCCCGTAAAGTTGTCGGCCCTGCCATACATGAGGCTGACCCGCAACGTCGAGTCGACGCGTTGCACGTCCACCATCCCCTGCTCCTCCATGCGGAGCTCGGTGGGCGTTTTGGCGGGGCCTTGCAGCACGGCCGCGGCCAGCTGGCAGGCCAAGAGGACGAACAGTTGTATCATAAACAGCTAAGCAAACATCGGCAAGATGCAACAAAAAGACCGCCGTGCGACGTCTCGCAGGCGGTCTTCGCGATGCTGTGGGCCAAGTAGGGCTTGAACCTACGACCTCCAGATTATGAGTCTGTTGCTCTAACCAACTGAGCTATAGGCCCGGGCGGAGCGTGCGTCGCCGCAGCGCTTCCAAGTGCAAAGATACTGACTTTCTCTGAACGGGCCAAGCTTTTCCCTTCGATTTTAGCAAAAGCTTTCGGCGGCCGGGGCCGTCGCCCCGCGGCCGCCGGCGGGAGCGGGGAGCGGGGGCGGGCTGTTTCCGTAATTTTGGGCCAACCACCCGTAATTTGTGCTCAGCCTGCAACGAGCAGAAGGCCTATCTTTGCATCCTATATATTATATATGAGTGGATCCATCACAAAAAACGAACAGACTATGAGACCTTACACCATTTCGCACATGATGATGTCGGTCGACGGGCGCATCGACTGCGACATGACCGAACAGATTGACACGACGGATGCCTACTATGAAGCGCTCGACAGCCTTGGCTGCCCCTCGATGCTCATGGGGCGCGTCACGATGCAGATGCACTACGCCCTGCCCGAGACCTTCGCGGCGGCCGACGCGACGCCCGTGGGGCGCACGGCCTTTCACAAGGCGGCCGACGGCACCGGGGGCTACGTCGTCGGCACCGACACGCACGGCCGCCTGTGCTGGCCGTCGGCCGAGGCCGACGGCCGACCGCTGCTCGTCGTTGTTTCGGAGGCTTGCCCGCAGGCCTACGTCGACGCGCTCACGGCGCAGGGCATTTCGTGGCTGGCCGTCGGCGCCGGGGGCATCGACTGGGCGCGAGCCATGGAGCTGCTACGCACGGAGTTTGGCGTGGAGCGCCTGGCCGTGACGGGCGGCGGCCACATCAACGGCGCCCTGCTGGCGGCCGGCCTGCTCGACGAAGTGAGCGTCATGATCGGCCCGGGCATCGACGGCCGCCGCGGCATGACGGCCGTGTTCGACGGCATCGACGACCCGTCGCGCCCGGCCACCCTGCTCAGCCTGAGGAGCGTGGAGCGCGTGAACGAGGGCACAGTATGGCTGCGCTACGCAATTGCCCCGACGGAAGACTGACAACGACCGGGGGCACACGATTTTGATTTCAAGAATACAAGATTTCTCTGCGCCTTTCGCTATCTTTGCGGGATAAACCAACGAAAAGCTATGTCCTGTCTGAGAGTTATTCTGGCCATTATCTTCCCACCTCTCGCCGTGCTCGACCGCGGCTGCGGGTCGGTGCTCATCGTCGCCCTGCTGACGTTGTGCGGATGGGTGCCGGGAGTGATAGCGGCCCTGGTCATCCTGAACAACAAGTCGAACTGACGCCTCTCCCCACCGGGGACGAAGAAAGGGGGCAGCGGAACGTTCCGCTGCCCCCTTTGGTGTATATCGTCAGTGGTGCCGCGCTCAGTCGACCAGGAGCTTCTGGCTCGTCGTGCCGCACTTCACGACGTAAATGCCGCGCGGCAACAGCTTCGTGCCGGCGTCGCTGCCTTTGGCCACGAGGCGCCCGTCCACCGTGTAAACGGCCCACGGCCCGGCGGGCAGGGCGATGCCGCCCTCTACGGCCTTGGCACCTGCTGTCTCGGCCGTCAGTCCGTCGATGCCCGCAGTGCTCTGGTAAACGAAGTGAACTTTGAACGACAATACGTTGAGCCCCGCCATCACCTGCACAGAAGCCGTGCAGTCAACGCTTTCCGTCGGCTCAATTAATGGATATAAATGCAACGTCGTCATACCGCCGGGCTGAAGCGTGGTGGTGCGCGTTTCGCTGCTTCCCGAAATAGGCATACAATCCGTCGTGATGCCACACCAATTAAGCCCGGGACCATCAGTATAGTCCTTTGTTACGACGACATTCAGGTTCGTTGCCGAGCTACCAGCGTTGGTGAATGTAGGATCAAAAGGCCATTCCAGAATGGTATAGCCTCCACCAAGGTCAAGCAACGTGGGCTGAAGTTCAAGCACGTCGCCATTGTTGACCGTCTGGCCGTTGAACGTGATGTTCACCTGTGCCTTGGCCGTGAAGAGGGCCATGGCTGCAAAAAGAAGCGTAAAGATTTTCTTCATAATGGGTTGTTGTATTGTTTATTCCTGAGTTTCGCTGTTGTTGGCGGCCAGGGGCTGCTGCACCACTTGGAGCACGCCCTCTTGGTCGTTGCTCACAAAGGCCACGACGGCCATGTTCTCGGCCTTCCATGCGGCGTCGAGCGTGACGGTGTAGGTCTTCGTGTCGGTGGCGCCGGGGGCAACGGCCACGTCCTCGCCCCACGTGCCGTTGACGGCCGTGCGGAACACGTGGTTGTGCACGTATTGCAGGTTGCTCTGGCCCGTGGGCATGAGCTGATAGCCCGTGATGCCGTTCTCCACGAGCCATACCGAGAGCTGCCCGGCAGCCCCGGTGCGTCCCGTCGTGGCCACGCTGATGCTGAGGCTGCGCGTGGCGGCGTCGTAGGCGGGCGTCACGCTGATGTCGACGGCCGGCTCCATTTGCAGGCGTTCGAGCACGGCTGCTGTCCACGCCGTGTAAAGCTGCGTGCCGCCCGTGCGGTCGATGACGCCCGAGGGATAGCTCTCCACGCCCCAGCGGGCTATATATTCGGCTGCCGTCGGCGTGGCCAGGCCGGCCGGTGCGGGCAGCGAGAGGGGTCCGCCGTGGATGCCCACGGCCACGACGTGCTCCTCGCCGAAGAGCTGCTGCATGGCAGCGATGGTGTTGGTGGCGCGGGGGCAGTTGTTGCAGCGCTGTCCCGTGAAATCTTCGATGAGCACGTTCTTGCGCGGCGTAAAGTCCTCGACGGGTTCAAAGCGTTCGCCCTCGTCCACCTCGTCGCAGGCGATGAGCGTCAGCGCCAGGGCTGCGGTGCAGAGATATGTCAGTGGTATTTTCATGCCTTTTCCGTTAGAAATTGTAGTTGTACGAAAGCTGCACGCCCTTGCTGGCGGGTACCCAGCGGCAAACGCCGCCCGAGCAGTTGTAGCCTGCGCGCGTTTTGCCATAGCCCACCTGCAAACGGTGCGATTTGTGGGTGTAGGTGCCCGAAACCATGTAGTAGTGAACCTTGCGCTCCGCGCCGTCGGCGCCCTCCACGTGGGCGTTGTACATGTCGGACACGGTGAACATCAGCGAGGGCAGCACGCTGAGCTCCACGAGGCCATACCACCAGTCCTTCTGGTCCTGCTCCGTGTGCAGATACTGGGCCTCGGCGCGCAGCGTGAGCTTGTCGTTGATCTGATACTTGCCCTCGGCGATGGCTATGTGGCTGCGCACGGTGCCGCCGTGGCCCTCAACGACCGTCTGGTTGTAGCGCTGGTGCATATACATGAGGTTGAGCTTGAAGTCGCGCGAGAGTTTCTTTTCCAGCTGCACGTTGATGTCCTGGTAGTAGACTTCGTCGCCCATTTTGAAGAACTTCGACGTGTAGCCGTCGGTGCCCATCGTCTGCTCGCGGTCTGTGAGATCGGCCACGCCCTCGACGGGCTGGCGGTCGATGGAGCGGATGTGCGAGAAGTTGGCCTTGATTTTCGTGCCGTAGCGTCCGCCCAGCGGCGTGTTGCGCTTGAAGGTATAGGCGGCCTCGGCCTGGAAGGCCCATTCGCCCAGGGCGTTCTGCGTGGCGTAGGGGTAGAGCGCGGCCAGGGCGTAGGTCTGTTGCTGCGAGAAGGCTGGCAGGTGATTGATGAACGACGAGGTGCCCTCCATCGAGCGGGAACTGCGGTAGGCCATGTTTTCGCTGCGCTTGGCTTGGAGCAGCACGCTGGCGCCGCGGCGCGACCACGAGCCCGAGAGCAGCAGGGCCTGGCCGGGGCGGTAGATGTAGCCGTTGTCGAACGACGGATCCTGCGCCTTGCGGGCATACTCGACGAGCAGGTTGTAGTCGCCCTTCTGCAAGTTGGCCCGCACGTCAAAGGCGGCCACATCCTTGGGCAGGTTGAGCTTGTAGAGCCCCTGTACGGCGTCGCCAAACTCGTCCGTCTCGCCCGTGGGGCGGATGGTCATGATGTTCTCGTCGCCCTCGTGCTTGTTGACGGCCGAAGCGCCGAGGGTCAGATACGTTCCGCTCTCCTGCATGCGCTTAAACCACTGGTCGACGTTGAGCTCCACGTCGCCGCCGTAGATCCACGCGTCGTTGCGCGTCCAGTAGCGGCGCTGCTGGCCGCCCAGCAGCTTGAAGCTCACGCCTTTCAGGGGCTTCATGACGAGGCGTCCGCCGCGCAGGCTGTTGTCGATGCCCAGGCTGCGCTCCTCGTAGGTGCGGAAGATGAGGCCCGAGCCAAACTGGTCGTAGAAGTCGCCGGCCGTGAGCTCAAAGCCCTTGTATTTTCCCGTGATATAAAAGTAGGGAACGCCCCAGCCCTTGAAGTCGTTCTCGAAGCCCGGGAGGGGCCATTCGGTAAATTCGAAGCGGGCGCCAGCCTGCACGTATTTATTAAGGACGTGGAGCTCTGCGTAGGTGTTGGTCAGGCCCCAGTCGCTGTATTCGCCGGTGTTGATTTTCTCGTCCTCCTGGGGGATGAGCACGTCGCTCTGTACGCTCCCCGTGAGCGACCACTTGCGGCCGTCGTCCTGCCCCATGGCGGGCAGCGCGGCAGCCAGGCAGCAGCCCACGAGGGCGGTGCGTATGGGTTTTGTCATGCGTCTTGTCTGTGTGTGAGATGAATGGACCGTTGCACCGGCGGGTTATTTGGCGAGCAGTTCGCGCACCTTTTCGATGAGATGGGCCTCGCCACCCTCGGTGTAGCCGCTGCGCGACTCGACGATCTTGCCCTCTCCGTCGACGATGAAGACGTGGGGTATCATGTTGACGCCCATGGCGCGCTTGAAGTCGCCGTTGGGATCGAGCAGCACCTCATATTCCCACCCGTTGCTGTCGACGAGGGGTTTCACCTTCTGGATGTTCTGCGCCTGGTCGATGGATACGGCCACCACCTTCACGCCCGTCTCGTCCTGCCAGTCGGGGTACACCTCGTGGATGGCGTTGAGCTCGCGGTTGCAGGGTTTGCACCACGTGGCGAAGAAGCTGATGATGAACGGCTTGCCACCGTTTTCGAGCTTGGCGGTGTCGACGGTCTTTCCGTCGATGCTTTTCAGCGAGACGGAGGGGAGCTGGGCGTGAGCCACGGCTATGCCCGCAAGAAGCAGGGCGGAGAGCAACAGAGTTCTTTTCATCGTTGTAAAGTTTTATCGTTTAAGAGCTTGCAAAATTAGGCATTTTCCACAGATAATAAGGCCCGCGCGCGTTAAAAAACGGCACACGCCACCGGCAGGCCCCGCCGCGGCACGGCGACGGGCGGCGCACGGGGCGGGGCAGGGCTGCCCGCAGCGGCACCGCGCGAGGGGGCGCGAGGGGCAATTTTCCAAAAAATTGCGACATGCCCGCGCGGCCCAAATAGAGCGGACAAACCGCCTTTTGCCCCGCCGGCGCCGGCCGACGGAACGCGCCGCCGCGGCGTTTTGTGGCGTTTTGAGCGGTGGAGATGGCAATTCGTGGGGCAAACGTCCGCATTTTCCGCACGAAACAGGCCATGGGTCGGCTGGAAACATCCCATGGAATCGTGGAAACACCCCATGGAATCGCGATTCCATCCCATGGATCGGCCGAGGCATCCCATGGATCGGCAAAAACGCCCCACCGCGCCGCCGCGCAACGACCCGTCCGTCCCGAAACAGCCCACTCACGGAGCGTTCGCAGTCCGGCTATCGACCGCTGCCGGCCCCCAGCGCCCGATACACGCGCAACCACACCCCCGCACGGCGGTTGGACCCCCTTGGGGCCCATCCTGTGGACGCACACCTCCCGCGGGTGCGCTGCGCTTACCCGCGGTTATAGAGTAGTGCGACCCCTGCGGGGCCGACAGCCTCATCATCAGCTCGCAGCGGGACAGCCGACAGCGAAGCGCGGGGAGACATGCGGACCCGCAGTGCAGCAGACTCCGAAGCGCAGGGAGATATGCGGCTCCGCAGTGCGACAGGCATCGAAGCGCAGGAAGTCATGCGGCTCCGCAGTGTGGCCGGCGACGAAGCGCAGGAAGTCATGCGGCTCCGCAGTGCGGCCGGCGACGAAGCGCGGGGAGGCATGCAGACCCGCAGTGTGGCAGACACCGAAACGCAGAGAGGCATGCGGCCCTATAAGGGCCGAACTAATCTGTAACCGCGGGTGAGCATGGCGAACCCGCGGACCGCAGACTACCCCCTCACACTCACGGCCCCAAAGGGGTCGAACAACACCACGGACAAGACGCCCCAAGCGCCCGATACGCGCGCGACCACACCACCGCACGGCAGTTGGACCCCCTTGGGGCCCATCCTGTAGGCGCACACCTCCCGCGGGTGCGCTGCGCTTACCCGCGGTTATAGAGTAGTGCGACCCCTGCGGGGCCGACTGCCTCATCATCAGCTACGCACCGGGACAGGCGGCGCCGAAGCGCAGGAAGTCATGCAGCTCCGCAGTGCGGCAGACTCCGAAGCGCAGGGAGGCATGCGGACCCACAGTGCGGCCGGCGACGAAGCGCAGAGAACCATGCGGCCCCACAGTGTGGCAGACACCGAAACGCAGAGAGGCATGCGGCCCTATAGGGGCCGAACTAATCTGTAACCGCGGGTGAGCATGGCGAACCCGCGGACCACAGACTACCCCTCACACTCACGGCCCCAAAGGGGTCGAACAACACCACGGACAGGACGCCCCAAGCACCCGATACACGCGCGACCATACCACCGCACGACGGTTGGACCCCCTTGGGGCCCAACTTGTATGCACATGCCTCCCGCGGGTGCGCTGCGCTTACCCGCGGTTATAGAGTAGTGCGACCCCTTCGGGGCCGACAGCCTCATCATCAGCTCGCAGCGGGACAGCCGACAGCGAAGCGCGGGGAGACATGCGGACCCGCAGTGCAGCAGACTCCGAAGCGCAGGGAGATATGCGGCTCCGCAGTGCGACAGGCATCGAAGCGCAGGGAGATATGCGGCTCCGCAGTGCGGCCAGCGACGAAACGCAGAGAGGCATGCGGCCCCACAGTGCAACCGGCAGCGAAACGCAGAGAGGCATGCGGCCCCACAGTGCAACCGGCAGCGAAACGCAGAGAGGCATGCGGCCCTACAAGGGCCGAACTAATCTGTAACCGCGGGTGAGCATGGCGAACCCGCGGACCGCAGACTCCCCCCTCACGCTCGCGGCCCCAAAGGGGTCGAACAACACCACGGACAAGACGCCCCAAGCGCCCGATACGCGCGCGACCACACCACCGCACGGCAGTTGGACCCCCTTGGGGCCCATCCTGTAGGCGCACACCTCCCGCGGGTGCGCTACGCTTACCCGCGGCTATAGAGTAGTGCGACCCCTGCGGGGCCGACAGCCTCATCATCAGCTCTGCAGCGAGACAGCCGACAGCGAAACGCAGAGAGGCATGCGGCCCTATAGGGGCCGAACTAATCTGTAACCGCGGGTGAGCATGGCGAACCCGCGGACCGCAGACTACCCCCTCACGCTCGCGGCCCCAAAGGGGTCGAACAACACCACGGACAAGACGCCCCCAGCGCCCGATACACGCGCGACCACACCACCGCACGGCAGTTGGACCCCCTTGGGGCCCATCCTGTGGGCGCACACCTCCCGCGGGTGCGCTGCGCTTACCCGCGGTTATAGAGTAGTGCGACCCCTACGGGGCCGACAGCCTCACCATCAGCTACGCACCGGGACAGCCGACAGCGAAGCGCGGGGAGACATGCGGACCCGCAGTGCAGCAGACTCCGAAGTGCAGGGAGGCATGCGGACCCACAGTGCGGCCGGCGACGAAGCGCAGAGAACCATGCGGCCCCACAGTGTGGCAGACACCGAAACGCAGAGAGGCATGCGGCCCTATAGGGGCCGAACTAATCTGTAACCGCGGGTGAGCATGGCGAACCCGCGGACCACAGACTACCCCTCACACTCACGGCCCCAAAGGGGTCGAACAACACCACGGACAGGACGCCCCAAGCACCCGATACACGCGCGACCACACCACCGCACGACGGTTGGACCCCCTTGGGGCCCATCCTGTGGGCGCACACCTCCCGCGGGTGCGCTACGCTTACCCGCGGCTATAGAGTAGTGCGACCCCTGCGGGGCCGACAGCCTCACCATCAGCTACGCACCGGGACAGCCGGCAGCGAAACGCAGGGAGGCATGCAGCTCCGCAGTGCGGCGGCGACGAAGCGCGGGGAGACATGCAGACCCGCAGTGCGGCCGGCGACGAAGCGCAGGAAGTCATGCGGCCCTACAAGGGCCGAACTAATCTGTAACCGCGGGTGAGCATGGCGAACCCGCGGACCGCAGACTACCTCTCACACTCGCGGCCCCAAAGGGGTCGAACAACACCACGGACAAGACGCCCCAAGCGCCCGATACGCGCGCGACCACACCACCGCACGGCAGTTGGACCCCCTTGGGGCCCATCCTGTAGGCGCACACCTCCCGCGGGTGCGCTGCGCTTACCCGCGGTTATAGAGTAGTGCGACCCCTTCGGGGCCGACAGCCTCATCATCAGCTACGCACCGGGACAGGCGGCGCCTCGGGAATGAAAGCAAAAACTCCGTTTTCGCTTTGCATTCCTCTCGTCTTGCACTATCTTTGCAAAAAACACTTCATCTAACAGCCAAAAACATGAACCGACTGCTAAAAATCTGCATGGCCGCGCTCGTCGGAGGCTGCCTGCTGCATGCCGCGCCGCTGCGGGCGGCCGATCCCTACGAACCTTCGCCCGAAAACCGGGAAGCACGGAAGCAATTTGCCGAGAGCCGCTTCGGCATCTTCCTGCATTGGGGCATTTACAGCCTCTTCGGACAGGGCGAATGGTACCTGAGCAACGCGGGCCTCGACCCTGCCGAATATGCCAAGGCGGCCGGGGCGTTCTATCCCCACCGCTTCGACGCACGGGCGTGGGTGACAGCCTTCAAACAGGCGGGGGCGCGCTACGTGTGCCTCACCTCGCGCCACCACGACGGCTTCTCGATGTGGCTCACCGACCAGTCGGCATACAGCATGGCGGCCACGCCCTTCGGACGCGACATCGTGGGCGAACTGGCCGACGAATGCCACCGGCAGGGGCTGGGCTTCCACCTCTACTATTCGCTCATCGACTGGACGCGCACCGACTATCCCGCGGGATGGACGGGCCACGGCAAGGGACATGCCGGCGAGGCCGACTATGACGCCTACTTCGACTTTATGAAACGGCAGCTCAGCGAACTACTCACGCGCTATGGGCGCGTGGACTGCATCTGGCTGGACGGCATGTGGGACCACAACCGCGACAGCACGGCCTTTGCCTGGCGCATGGAGGAACTTTACGACCACATCCACGCCCTGCAACCGGCCTGCCTCATTGGCAACAACCACCACATAGCTCCCCTGCCGGGCGAGGACATACAAATCTTCGAACGCGACGTGCCGGGCGAAAACAAAGCGGGCCTCTCGGCAGGTCAGCCCGTGGCGCGCCTGCCGCTCGAAACGTGCCAGACGATGAACGGCTCGTGGGGATATGCCGTGGCCGACCGCCGCTACAAACCGACGGCCGCGCTCATCCGCCTGCTGGCCCGCACGGCAGGCAAGGGGGCCAACCTGCTGCTCAACGTGGGCCCGCAACCCGACGGGGCCCTGCCCGAAAAGTCGCTGACGCGCCTCGACAGCATGGGCCGCTGGCTCGCCCGCTACGGCGAAACCATCTATGGCACCGAGGCCGGCCCCTGGCACGCGGGCGACAGCATCGTCACCACGCGACGCGGCAACCGCCTCTTCCTGCACGTGCTCTCGCCCAACGTGGAGGAGGTGGAGCTGCCCGTGCCGTTCCGCGTGCGCTCGGTAAGGACCCTGGCCGACGACAGTACGCCGCGTCACACCGCCCACAACGGCCTGCTCCGAATCTACGGACTAGAAATTGACCGTTCGTGCCCCGATTATGTCATCGAAATAAAATAGACAACACATGCGATACCTCGACCCGAAAGCCGACCTTACCTTTAAAAAGGTGTTTGGCGAGAACCCTGAGCTCGCCCGCAGCTTCCTCAACGCGCTCCTGCCCTTCGAGGAGCCCGAGGAGGAGATTGAGAGCATCGAATACCTGCCCGCCGAGCTCGTGCCCGACACGCCGCTCAGGAAAAACAGCATTGTCGACGTCAGGTGCCGCGACGCACGCGGCAGGCAGTTCATCGTGGAGATGCAGATGGTCTGGTCGCCTGAGTTTCAGCAGCGCGTGCTCTTCAACGCTGCCAAGGCCTACGTCAGGCAGAGCGACAAGGGCGACGACTACCGCCTCCTGGAACCCGTCTACTCCCTCAACCTCGTCAACGAGGTCTTCGAGCCCGAACTGCAAGGCTACTACCACTACTACCGCATGGTGCACGTGGAGCACAGCGAGAAGGTCATCGACGGGCTCCACCTCGTCTTTGTGGAGCTGCCCAAGTTTCGCCCCGACACCTTCTCGCAAAAGAAAATGCAGGTGCTCTGGCTGCGCTATCTCACCGAGATTGGCGCGCACACCACCGAGGTGCCCGCCGAACTCATGGACAACCCCGACATCTGCCGCGCCGTGACGGCCGTCGAGGAGGCGGCCTACACCGACGCCCAGCTGCTCGGCTACGACAAGTTCTGGGACGCCATCAGCGTGGAGAAGACCCTCTACAACAGCGGCCTCAGGAAAGGACGCGCCGAGGGCATAGAGGAGGGCAGAGCCGAGGGAAGAGAACAAGGCCGCGCCGAAGGCATGGAGCAAGGCCGGCGCGAAGCCGTCGTGGAAACGGCCCGCCGCATGAAGGCTCTGGGCCTGGCGCCCGACGTCATCGCGGGTGCTACGGGGCTCACGACCGACGACATCGAGAAGCTCTGAGCACAGACGGAGGCCATAGCGGCCGGGGGACGGCTGGCCGCGGCCGCAGGGCGTTTTCGCAGCCGGCAATCACGGAAAACGGAAAAAATAGCTTAACTTTGCCCGTATGATGCAACCTACAGACGGGACGACGCCGAGCGTTTCGGTCGTCATGTGTACGTACAACGGGGCCCGCTATCTGGACGAACAGATGGACTCGGTCCTGGCACAGGACTACCCGCTGCTCGAAGTAATCGTGCAGGACGACGGTTCGAGCGACGACACCATCGACATCCTGCACCGCTACGCCCGCCGCGACCGCCGCGTCCACGTGTTCCGCAACGAACGAAGGCTGGGCTTCAACCGCAACTTCCACACGGCCATGCTGCGTGCCCGCGGCGACCTCATAGCCATTGCCGACCAGGACGACATCTGGTTTCCGCAGAAAGTGCGCCGGCAGGTGGAGGCCATCGGCACCTGCGACCTGTGCTTCTCGGCCTACTTCCGCGATGCGACGTTTTCCAACCACCTTTCGTGCAAGGTATGCCCGGCCGGGCGGCTGGAAGACCTGCTCTTCACCAACGTCATCCCGGGGCATACGATGCTCGTGCGCCGCAGCTTCGTGGGCCATGAGACGGCGTGGAACGACGACTTCTACTACGACTGGTGGTTTCTGCTGATGGCCCACATGGGCGGCGGCGTGGCAAGGGTGGACGAGGCGCTCAACTGGCACCGGCCGCACGAGGCGTCGGCCATAGCCCGCCTGCGGCAGCAAAGGGGCGGCACGCGGCGCGAGGCGCACGCATCGTGGCACCCGTACGTGTTTGGCTGGCTCGACCTGGCGCGGCTCCGCCACGAAAAGCGCTGGCAACAGTTCTACCGCAGCCTGCTGACCATCATTCCGGCCGAAAAACAACCCGTGGCCCACGCCCTGTGCGCGGCCCTGCTGGGACGGGGCGGCGGCACGTTGCGCCTGTGCTGCCTGTGCCTGCGGCACCGCCGCCTGGTTTATCCCTCGAAAGGTGAGCCCGACTGGAAGAACCGCCTGCGGGCCTTCTGCTACCCGGCCATCTATGCCTACGGAAACACAACATTCAGGAAATGAAAAGCCACAGCGCTTGCATTTTCTGCCACAAGACACATTATAATAATGATGAGACCTAACATAGCCGTCATACTGGCGGGAGGCGTCGGCAGCCGCTTGGGACTGAGCACGCCTAAACAGTTTTTCAAAGTGGCCGGGAAGATGGTCATCGAACACACCATCGACACGTTCGAGAAAAACGCCCACATCGACGAGATTGCCATCGTGTCTAACCCGTTCTACATGGCCGACATCGAAAACATGGTGCTCCGCAACGGATGGAAAAAGGTGAAGCGCATACTGAAAGGGGGCAAGGAACGCTACGACTCGAGCCTCTCGGCCATACGCGCTTACAGCGGACGCGACGTGAACCTCGTCTTTCACGACGCCGTGCGCCCCCTCGTGAGCCAGCGCATCATCGACGACGTGGCGGCCGCCCTTGTCGAGCACGAAGCCATCGACGTTGTGCTGCCGGCCGTCGACACCATCATCGAAGCCGAGGACGGACACATCGCCTCCATCCCCGACCGCTCGCGCCTCATGCGCGGCCAGACGCCGCAGGCCTTCCGCCTCAGCGTTATCGAACGGGCCTACGAGAAAGCCCTGACCGACCCTGCCTTCAAGGTGACGGACGACTGCGGCGTCGTCGTGCGTTATCTGCCCGAAGTGGCCGTCCACCTCGTGGCTGGTGAGGAGAGCAACATGAAACTTACATACAAGGAAGACACGTACCTGCTCGACAAGTTTTTCCAGCTGCGCCGCAGCGAACTGCCGGCCGGCCACATCGACCCGGCCACACTGCGCGGCAAGGTGGCCGTCGTCTTCGGCGGGTCGTATGGCATCGGGAAAGACACGGTCGACCTGCTCGCCGGGGCCGGCGCCCGCGTTCACAGCTTTTCGCGCAGCACAACGGGCACCGACGTGGCCCGACGCGACAGCGTGGCCGAGGCCCTGCGCCGCACGGCCGACGAGGAGGGACACATCGACTACGTCATCAACACCGCCGGCGTGCTCAACCGCGAACCCCTCAACACGATGGACTACGACACGATACGCGCCGCCGTCGACACCAACTATATGGGCACCGTCCACGTGGCGCTGGAAGCCTATCCCTACCTGAAAGAGACGAAGGGCAAGCTCGTCTTCTTCACTTCGAGCAGCTACACGCGCGGACGCGCCTTTTACAGCATATACTCGTCAACAAAGGCCGCCATCGTCAACTTCGTGCAGGCCGTGGCGCAGGAATGGGAACCGGCCGGCATCACCGTGAACTGCATCAACCCCGAACGCACCAAAACACCCATGCGCGTGAAAAACTTCGGCGTGGAGCCCGACGACTCGCTGCTGGCCTCGCGCACGGTGGCCGAGGCTACGGTGGGCTCGCTCCTCTCGGACTACACGGGCCAGGTAATCGACGTGAAACGCAAACGCTCATGAAAAACGACGAAGCCCTGCGGGCCTACATGAAGCGCCACCTGCGCCGCTGCCAGCTGAAAGAGCTGGACATACTGCGCGAAATAGACGTCATCTGCCGGCGCCACGACATCCCTTACTGGCTCGACGGCGGCACCCTGCTCGGGGCCGTGCGCCACGGCGGCTTTATCCCCTGGGACGACGACGTTGACATCGCCATGCCGCTGGCCGACATCGACCGCTTCTGCCGCGTGGCGGCGAGCGAACTGCCCGAGGGGTTCTTCCTGCAAACGCGCGCAACCGATGCCGACGTGGTGGCGCCCGTCGTCAAGGTGCGCGACCGGGCGTCGCTCCTCGTGGAGCCGGGCGACGACTTTGCCCGCGGCTATGCCAAGGGGCTCTACGTCGACATCTTCCCCATGCGCCCCTACCCAGACGTGTCGCGGAGCTTCGTGCGCCGCGTGGCCCGCGGCTACTGCCGCGCCAACGCCGTGCTGCACACGGCCCACTATTACAGCCTGCGCTCCTTTGCCGAGTTTTTCTACTTCGGTGCAAAGCGGGCGCTCTGCCGCATGGCGTGGGAGGCGGCCTGCGTGGCACGCCCCACAGACAAATACATCTCCAACACGCTCGACAACAACGGCTACGGCATCATGCACCGCACCAGTTCGGTGTTTCCCCTCTCGACCATTGCGTTCGAAGGCACAACGTTCGGCGCACCCGCCAACCCCGACGTCTATCTGCGCGACCTGTACGGCGACTACCAGGCCCTGCCGCCCGAGGAAAAACGACACGGCCACGCCGTCTTTTTCCAACCCGACCTGAACGAGACGGGAGGCGGGGAGAAACTCTGAAAAACTGCGCCGCCAACGCCGCGGCCACACCATATTATATATATACACCCAAACCGTAAGACACCCAACAGCCATGGAACCTGCACGCATCGACGTCTCCGTCCTCATCCTCTTCTTCAACCGGCCGGAAGCTTTGGCCGCCGTGTTCGAACAAGTGCGCCGGGCACGGCCCGCACGCCTCTTCCTCTACCAGGACGGCCCGCGCGGCGAACGCGACATGCCGGGCATCGAGGCCTGCCGCAAGATTGTGGCCGACATCGACTGGCAGTGTGAGGTGCACCGCCTCTACCAGGAGAAAAACTACGGCTGCGACCCGTCGGAGTACATCTCGCAGAAATGGGCCTTCTCGCAAACCGACAAATGCATCGTGCTGGAAGACGACGACATCCCCAGTCAGTCGTTCTTCCCCTTCTGCAAGGAGATGCTCGACCGCTACGAGAACGACCCCCGCATCGCCATGATTACCGGTACGAACTACGACGAAAAAACGGCCGACATGCCGTACGACTACTTCTTTGCCACGACGTTCAGCATCAGCGGCTGGGCCAGCTGGCGCCGCGTTGTCGACCAATGGGACGAGCACTACTCGTTCCTGGACGACGAGTTTAATCTGCGCCAGCTCTCCGAGTATATCAAAGAGCGCAAATTCCAAAGCAACTTCATCGACTTCTGCCGCTACCACCGCTCGGTGGGCAAAGCCTACTACGAAACCATCTTCCACGCCGCCATCTTCCTGAGCAGCAGCCTGAGCATCGTGCCCCGCGTGAACATGATCAACAACCTCGGCGCCTGCGGCGAAGGAGCCCACCTTGCCGGCACAAACGACCGCCTGCCGAAAGCCTACCGCCGCATCTTCACGATGGGGCGCCACGAGTTGCAGTTTCCCCTGCGCCACCCGAAATATATCATCGAGAACGTGGGCTACAAGGACCGCATGTTCCGCACGATGGCATGGGGCCACCCGTGGATCAAGGTGGGGCGCTCGCTCGAAGAGCTCTGCATCAACCTGCGCCACGGCGACTTCAAGCGCATCGGCCGGGCCATGGCCAACCGCTGGCGCATCCTGACGGGACGCTCACGCTTCGACTGACACCCCGGCCGGGAGAAAAACAACCGGCGCCCGAACTGCCACGGAAAAAATTCGTACTTTTGCAAAAAGCGCCACACAGCGCCATACAGACAAGCTATGAACATCAAAGGAAAAGTGCATTACGTGGGCGTAAACGACCGCGTGAAACATCGCTTCGAGGGGCTTTGGTTTCTCCCGATGGGCGTTTCGTACAACTCGTATCTGATAGACGATGAAAAAGTGGCCCTCGTCGACACGGTAGACGTGGCCTTCTTTGCAGAATATCTCGAAAAAATACGCGAAGTCATCGGCGACAGACCCATCGACTACCTGGTGATTAACCACATGGAGCCCGACCATTCGGGCAGCATCTCGCTCATACGCAAATACTACCCGGGCGTGCGCCTCGTGGGCAACAGGAAAACTTTCGAGATGGTGCAGGGCTTCTACGGCGAGCCGACCGGAGACGACATCATGGTGGCCGAGGGCGACGAGCTGCCGCTGGGCCACCACCGTCTGCGCTTCCACCTGGCCCCCATGCTCCATTGGCCCGAGACGATGGTAAGCTACGACCAGACGGACAAGATATTGTTCTCGGGCGACGCCTTCGGCTGCTTCGGGGCCCTGAACGGCGCCGTGCTCGATACGCAGATGAACACAGAACCCTACTGGCCTGAAATGGAACGCTACTTCGCTTCCATCCTGGGCAAGTTCTGCGCGCCCGTCCGTACGGCCCTGCAAAAACTGGGCGGCCTGGACATCGCCATGATATGCTCCACGCACGGACCCGTATGGACCGAGCAAACACCGCGGGCCATCGAAACCTACCGCCGCCTGAGCCACGGCGAAAACCGCCCCGGCGTGGTGGTGTGCTACGGCTCCATGTATGGCAACACGCAGCGCGCAGCCGAGGCCGTGGCCGAGGGTGCAGCCCGGGCCGGGGTGAACGACATCATCGTCCATAACCTGTCGGTGTCGCAACCCTCGTTCGTGCTGGCCGACATCTTCCGCTACAACGGACTGGCCATCGGCGGGCCGACGTACAACGGCGGCCTGTTCCCCGTTGTGGAGGACCTGCTGAAACGTCTCGCCGGCCGAGAGGTCTGCCACCACCATCTGGCATGCTTCGGCGGCTTCACATGGTCGGGACAGGCCGTCAAGACCATCACAGCCTACAACGAAAAAATGAAAATGACGCCCGTGGGCTGCCCCGTGGAATGGAAACAGGGAACAGGGGCCGGAACGCTCGCGCAGGCCCGCAAGCTGGGCGAAGCCCTGGGCCGCGCCGTCCTCGACGGAACAGCCTGCTGAACCATCGGCCTCACACCATATATATAAGCAAGCCCCATGCCGCAAAAGCTCATCCAACGCCAGACGCAAACGCAAACGCAGACACTCTCGCCGCTGCAAGTGGCTTTCGTGCGCATGCTCGAACTGCCCGTGACCGACCTGGAAGAGCGCGTCCGCAACGAAATGATGGAAAACTCGGCCCTCGAAGAAAACGACGACGACCGACGGGCCGAAGAGGAGACCGAGCAAAGCGAAACGGACGAGAGGAGCGACATATATGGGGACGACGTGCCGTTGCACGTGAACGACGCCATGGGCGACTACCTGAACGACGACGATACGCCCGACTATCTGAAAACGCAGGCCGACGAAGCGCGCGAACGCCACGAAATACCGCTCACGGAGGACGCCTCGTTCTACGAAAGCCTGAACCGACAGGTGAACGAATGCGACCTGACGGCAGAGGAAAAGACGCTGCTGGAATATCTCATCGGCTCGCTCGACGCCGACGGCTTCCTGCGGAAAGACCTTGAAACGCTGGCCGACGAACTGGCCGTCTATCATAACATCAACACCGACAAGACGGAGCTCGAACGCCTCCTGGGCGTGCTCCAAACGTTTGAGCCGCGCGGCATCGGGGCCCGCAACCTGCAAGAGTGCCTGCGCCTGCAACTGACCGACCCCGACAACCGCTCGCCCCACAGGCGGCAGGCGCTCGACGTGGTGGATCGCTGCTTCGACGACTTCATCCACAAACGAAAGGAGAACATCAAGCGCCGCATGGGCTGGGACGAGGAAACCTATGGCCACGTGATGCACGAGCTGACCCGCCTGAACCCACGGCCCGGCAGCGCCCTGAACGAAGGCGAGAGCCACGCCGCCCCAACGGTCGTCCCCGACTTTTTCCTCTCCGTGGCCGACGACGGCAGCCTCGCCATCCGCCTGAACCACGGCGAGGTGCCCGAGCTGCGCGTGAGCCGCGCCTTCCGCGACAGCATCCGTGAGTACGCCGACAAGAAGAACAAGCTCTCGCGTGAGCAGAAAGACACCTACCTCTACGCCTGCCGCAAGGTGGAAGCCGCGCAAAGCTTCATCGACATCCTGCACCGGCGCAACAACACGCTCTATGCCGTGATGCGCACCATCGCCGAGCTCCAACGCCCCTTCTTCGACGAAGACGACGAGAGCCGCCTGCGCCCCATGACGCTCAAAGACGTGGCCGAGCGCACCCGGCTG
The DNA here is from genome assembly GCA_944322095.1 of uncultured Alloprevotella sp. Taxonomy (GTDB): domain Bacteria; phylum Bacteroidota; class Bacteroidia; order Bacteroidales; family Bacteroidaceae; genus Alloprevotella. The sequence goes on along the minus strand of CALUNU010000006.1, from coordinate 45,505 downwards.
GACATATCCACCGTATCGCGCGTTACCAACAGCAAGTACGTGCAGACAGCCTACGGCACCTACCCGCTCAAATTCTTCTTTTCGTCGCAATTCAAGACCAACGAGGGCGAAGAGCTCTCCTCGCGCAAGATAAAAGCCATGCTGCGCCGCCTCATCGAGGAGGAAGACAAAAACGCGCCCCTGCCCGACGAGGCGCTGGCCGCACAGCTCAAAGAGCAGGGCTACCCCGTGGCGCGACGCACCGTGGCCAAATACAGGGAACAGATGGGTTTTCCCCCGGCCCGGTTGCGCCGGTAGGCACACCCCCGTTTCGACCGACAACACAAAGGCCCGTCCCGCCCGGCGCGGACCGACATACGCCGACATGAACAACAAACTGTTAGTACTCACAGCCCAGGTGATTTCCCTCCTGTTCTCACCGTTCTACCTTCCGGTCATCGCCTTCATCGTGCTCTTCCTGTTCAGCTACCTGAACCTCTACCCGCCGTTATACAAGCTCATTATCATCGCCATGGTCTACGTTTTCACCGTAGCCCTCCCGCGGCTGGGCATCTACCTGTACCGGCGGCTCAACGGCTGGACGCGCCACCAGCTCGGGCGCCGCGAGCGCCGCTTCGTGCCCTACATTCTCTCCATCATGTGCTACGCCGCGCTGCTCTATCTGATGTATTCGCTCCCCATGCCGCGCTTCACGCTGGGAGTGGTCACGGGAGCGCTGACCATCCAGATAGCCTGCGCCATCGCCAACCACTGGATAAAGGTCTGCGCCCACTCGGCCGCCTCGGGCGGCGTCATCGGAGCGCTGCTGGCCTTCTCCCTCATTTTCAACTTCGACCCCACGGGCTGGCTCTGCCTGACCATCGTGCTGGCAGGCGCCGTGGGGACAGCACGCCTCATCCTGCGCCAGCACACCTTGGGCGAACTGGCATGGGGCACGGGCCTCGGCATAGTCTGTGGCTTTTTCAGCGTCCTGCTCACCTGAGTGTGAGCGGGACGCTCGTCGTTTCTGTCGAACCATCACTTAAAACCAATCTACCATCATGACTCCTATCGTTAGCATCATCATGGGCAGCACGTCCGACCTGCCCGTTATGGAGAAAGCAGCCAAGTTTCTCGACGACATGCAGATACCCTTCGAGATGAACGCCCTCTCGGCCCACCGCACGCCGGCCGAAGTGGAAACCTTTGCCCGCGAAGCCAAGGGCCGCGGCCTGCGCGTCATCATTGCAGGCGCAGGCATGGCCGCCGCCCTGCCCGGCGTCGTCGCCGCCTGCACCACCCTGCCCGTCATCGGCGTGCCCATCAAGGGGATGCTCGACGGCCTCGACGCCCTGCTCTCCATCGTGCAGATGCCTCCCGGCATTCCCGTCGCCACGGTGGGCGTCAACGGCGCCCTCAACGCCGCCATCCTTGCAGCCGAGATGCTGGCTCTCGCCGACACGGCCGTGGCCGACCGCCTCGAAGCCTACAAGAACGGACTGAAAAGCAAGATTGTCAAGGCCAACAGCGACCTGGCCGAGGTGAAGTACACGTATAAAACCAACTGACCCATGCCTGCCAACGAAACGCACGGCTCCGAAGCCTGCAGCACCGCCACGGGCATGAAGAGCCTGGAACGCTACAGCTCCGCCGCCCTGGGCTTCCGCCCCGACTATGAGCTGTTCAACTACACCCCCCGCCGCTCGTGGGAGGTACACGTGGGCAACCTCCCGCTGGGGGGCGACAACCCGCTCCGCTTGCAGAGCATGACCACGTGCGCCACGACCGACACCCGCGGCTGCGTGGAGCAGTGTAAGCGCATCTTCGACGCCGGGGCCGACTACGTGCGGCTCACCACGCAAGGCACGCGCGAGGCCGAGAACCTGCGCGCCATCCGCGACGAGCTGCACCGCCAGGGATACACCAAACCGCTCGTGGCCGACGTCCACTTCAACCCTGCCGTGGCCGACGTGGCCGCCACCATCGTCGAAAAGGTGCGCATCAACCCCGGCAACTACATCGATCCCGCCCGCAAGTTCAAGCACGTCGACTATACCGACGAAGAATATGCCGCCGAGCTCCGCCGGCTCGAAGAGCGCTTCGGGCAGCTGCTCGACATCTGCCGCCGCCACGGCACGGCGCTGCGCATCGGCGTCAACCACGGCTCGCTCTCCGACCGCATCATGAGCCGCTACGGCGACACGCCCGAGGGCATCGTGGAGAGCTGCATGGAATTTCTGCGCGTCTGCATGCGCGAGAACTTCCGCGACGTGGCCGTCTCCATCAAGGCCAGCAACACCGTTGTCATGGTGCGCTCGGTGCGCCTGCTCTGCGCCGCCATGAAAGCCGAAGGCATGGCCTTTCCGCTCCATCTGGGCGTGACCGAAGCCGGCGAGGGCGAGGACGGCCGCATCAGGAGCGCCGTAGGCATCGGCGCCCTGCTGGCCGACGGCATCGGCGACACCATACGCGTGTCGCTCAGCGAGGAGCCCGAGGCCGAAATACCCGTGGCCTACAAACTGGCGTCGTACGTCGTGCAGCGTGCCGGGCACTACATGATACCTGCCCGCGCCTGCGCCGCGTTCGACTACCTGCGGCCCGAGCGGCGCCCCACCTGTGGCGTGCTCGACATCGGCGGGGGCCGGCCGCCCGTCGTCGTGAGCGACCGCCTGGACGGCAGCACCGGCCGCGGCACCACGCTGCCCGACTACGTCTACTGCGGCAGCCGCCTGCCCGCCGCGGCCCACCGCCTGCCCGTGCGCTACATCGTCGACGCACCGGCCTGGACGGGAGAAAACGACACCTATCCCGCCTACACCACCACGCAGCTCATGACCGTGGCCGCATCGCACGCCCCCTTGAAGTTTCTCTTCCTGGCCTACGGCGCGCTCAACGACGAAGTCAAGGCCTGCCTGCGCCTTCACGACGAAATGGTGGTCATCGCGCAGAGCAACCACCCCAACCGCCTGGGCGAGCAGCGCGCCCTCATCCACGAGCTATGGCACGAGGGGCTCACCAACCCCGTCGTCGTCTTCCAGCATTACAGCTGCACGGCTGCCGCACGCGAGGACTTCCAGCTCATGGCCGCGGCCGACAGCGGCGCGCTGCTCTTCGACGGGCTGTGCGACGGCCTGTTCCTATTCAACAACACGCCGAAGGGCAAGGCCCCCCTTTCGCACGCCGTCATCGACAACACGGCCTTCGGCATCCTGCAAGCCACCCGCCAGCGCACCACACGGACGGAGTATGTCAGCTGCCCCGGCTGCGGCCGCACACTCTACGACCTGCAAACCACCGTGGCCCGCGTCAAGGCAGCCACGTCCCACCTGAGCGGGCTGAAAATAGCCGTCATGGGCTGCATCGTCAACGGCCCGGGCGAAATGGCCGACGCCGACTACGGGTACGTCGGCGCCGCACGCGGCAAGATAAGCCTCTACCGCGGCAAGACCTGCGTGGAAAAGAACATACCGGCCGACGAAGCCGTGGCCCGCCTGCTCGCCCTCATCGAAGCCGACCGCCGCAGCCCCGCCTGACGCGCCGCGTGCCACCCCCGTTGCGGGACAGCCGTGCCATGCACGCGGCTGTCCCGTTTTTTATATCACGCCGCCACAGCAGCCCCCATCACGACTTTTTCTTTAAAAAAAGGATAAAATGGACGACTTCTTTGTGCCCGGCCGGATAATTACGTAACTTTGCGCAGTTACACAGCCATTTATTCATCAACTTACTTATCAAATAAAAAACAATCACAATGAAAAAATTCTACTTGTGCTTGACGATGCTTCTCTCCCTCTTCGGGACGGCATCCATGTCGGCCGACGACGTCATCGCCTCGCTGGGCGAACCGCTGACGTCGCTCGAAAGCCTGCAGCCGGGCCAGCAGGTTGTGCTCTACAACAACGGCCGCAGCGGCTACCTGATGGAAAAGGACAACCAGGCCCTCGTGCTCACGGCCGAGCTGCCCTTCTCCGAGCTCGAAAGCCAGAAATACCTCTGGACGCTCGAAACCCTCTCTAAAAACAACGACGGCTCGGCCACGGCTACGTTTAAATCGACCACGGGCAACTACATCCCCGAGCTCGTGAGCGGCAAAGCCAACAGCTCGGCAGCCACGGCCGAACGCTTCACCATCTCGGTATCGGCAACGGGCGCCGGCCTGTGGAACATCCTCGGCTCGAACGGCCTCTACTTCAACGGCAACGACTATTCGGGCAACGAAGCTACCTTCACGGGCTGGAACCAGGCCGGAGGCAACTCCGACTACCAGATCATCCTGCCCACTTTGGGACAGGTTGACGCCGTGACCATCGACGTAGCCTACGTCGACGCGGCATCAGGTCTGGAAATCACGGGCCACGACAACCCCGCACAACTGCGCGGCCTGACGGGCATGGTGGTTGAAGAGGCTCCCGCCATCGAGCACTATACCTTTGAATCGGGCGTCGACGGTAACACGGGCGAACCCCTCGAATTCCCCGTCACTGTTGAGGAAAGCACCAACTGGATACTCATGTACTCGGCTTGGGCACACGTCGTGTTCAACTGTGTGGACGAAGAGGGCAACTCTCTGCAAGTGGTCGACAACTACTATGAGCCGGGCACCGTCATCGAAGTGCCCGTCATCGCCGGCTACACCCTGACCGACGAGGGCTACGAGGACGGCTACACCGTCGAGGAAGACGCCGAAATCACCCTCACCTACCGCATGGGCGGCAACCTGCCCTTCGAAACCACCACGATCACCGACGGCCAGTTTGCCGAAGACACGCAATGGTATACCATGGCCCTGCGCGGCACGAAGTATCTGCAATATGAGCCAGGCGACACCGACGGCAACTACACCACTGTCGTAAACCCCGCCACGTTCGGCGACAGCCTGCAATGGTGCTTCACGGGCGACATCGAAAACGGCTTCAAGATTTACAACAAGCAGGCCGGCGCTGGCCAGGTGCTCTATGCCACCGGCTTGGAGAACGGCAACAGCCTCCTCATGGGCGCCGACTCTGACGAACTGGCCAACAGCGTCTTCATGCTCAGCACCAACGGCGACGGCTTCGCCTTTACCGTCAAAGGAACCGACTATGCCTGCATCAACGACTTCCAGGCTCTGGACAACCTGAAGATTTGGAACAACGAGGCCGCTCCCACCGATCCGGGCAGCAGCATCGTCTTTGAAAAATACGACCCCATAGCCATCGCCAAGCGCAGCTATGCTCCCTACCTCAACGCCGAAGGCTGCGTAGGCGGATGGTCGGCAGCCGACCTGACGCCCCTGCGTACAGCCTATGACAACGACGACGTAGCCGGCATGGCCGACGCTCTCGTACAGCTCGAGGCAGCCGACACGATCGCTTTCGACCCGCAAGCCTCCTATGAGATCGTGAGTGCCTACCGCGCTTTCCTGACGCATCAGCCCGGCAAGTCGTTCGCCCTCTACAATGCCACCGACGCCGAAAATCTCAACTATCTCGGATGGAAAGAAACTGAAAGCGACAACTCGGCCTTCCTGTGGTACTTCACTCCGGGTGAACAAGAAGGCACCTACACCATCGGCAGCCTGAGCGCCGCTGAAGCCGCCCAGGAAGACGCATCGCTCGAACCCACCTTCGTCAACGAGTTCCGCTTCGGCGGACAGGCCGTGCTCGTACCGGCCGACGAAGCAGGCGAATACACCTTGGTCAAGAGCGAGATGGAACCCGCTGCCTACAACCTCGTATGCTACTACGTACCCGAGGGTGGTGGCCGCGACAAGATCACCCTCTGCGCCGGCAGCGGCTCGCTCAACGCCGCCCTCACCGAAGGCACCATCACGACCTACAACACCATCGGCACGGGCTACGCTAACACGTGGCGCCTGCGTCCCGTCGGCACGCTCACGGGCATCAACGGTGCAACCGTCGACACCGACGAAGCTGGCAAGACCGACGTCATCTACGACCTCACCGGCCGCCGCGTGACGAAGGCCACCAAGGGCATCTACATCGTCAACGGAAAGAAGATCTACGTGAAGTAATCAACCCTTCTTCCGCACCCAACCAAGCCGCCCCGCGCCACAGCGCGAGGCGGCTTTTTCGTGCCAGTGCGCCAAGGCAGGGCAGGGGAGAAACAGCGGACGCCACCCCCTGTGCGCTATATGGCAAACAGTTAAAGCGGACGCCCACCTTCGTCCGCCTTTTAGCGAGATTTTCGCCCGTCCATGCGGCCCTCCGGCCGAAACATCCCATGGATTTCCATTTCCATCCCATGGATTCGCCGATCCATCCCATGGAAATTTCGATCCAAGGCCACTTTTCAGAGGAAAATTGGGGCCGAAACGTGCCATATAGTGGCGAAAAAACCATTTTCGGACGTCTCTGCGGCGGGGCTTTTGATGGATATGTCTGAACATCAGACGTTTCTGATTTTCGCGTATTTGCGAGCAAGAGCGCGAGAGAGCGAAAATAATCGATTCTCCGTGTTAAAAAACAGCGCTTTTAGGAGTGGCGGCATTCCTGCCGCCACTCCTATACAGCCTCGCGGCATGTGCGGCCCCAAAGGGGCCGACCTATCAGTAGCCGCGGGTGGAGCGCAGCGGAACCCGCGGAAAGGATACATCCTAAGGCCGGTGCCCCTATAAATAGGCCCTCTGGGTGTCTCATTCCACTCGCCTTGCACACTTTGGCTCACGCCCAAGGTAGGCGGCGGCTCGGAAGAGAAAAAGAAAAACACGTTTTCCTTTTCCTCTTCACTCGCCTTGCACTACCTTTGCACCGCGGCAGAAAATTTTGCCGCGAACTTTCACAGACATATATAATAAGGTATGAGTTTACAATGTGGTATAGTCGGTTTACCCAACGTGGGCAAATCGACACTCTTCAATTGCCTGAGCAACGCCAAGGCGCAATCGGCCAATTTCCCCTTCTGCACCATCGAACCCAACGTGGGCGTCATCACCGTGCCCGACGAAAGGCTTACGAAGCTGGCCGAATTGGTACACCCGGGACGCATCGTCCCAACGACGGTTGAGATCGTCGACATCGCCGGCCTCGTCAAAGGCGCATCGAAAGGCGAGGGACTGGGCAACCAGTTCCTGGGAAACATACGCGAAACGGATGCCATCATCCACGTGCTGCGCTGCTTCGACGACTCGAACGTGGTGCACGTCGACGGCAGCGTCGACCCCGTGCGCGACAAGGAGATTATCGACACGGAGCTCCAACTGAAAGACCTCGAAACGGTGGACAACCGCCTGCGCCGCGTAGAGAAATCGGCACAGGTGGGAGGCGACAAAAACGCCAAGACCGAATATGAGGTGCTGAAAGCCTATCGCGAGGCCTTAGAGCAGGGCAAGTCGGCACGCACCGTGCAGTTCGACACGAAAGAAGAGCAGCTGGCGGCCCGCAACCTCTTCCTGCTGACGGCCAAACCGGTGCTCTACGTGTGCAACGTCGACGAGGCCTCGGCCGCCACGGGCAACGCCTACGTCGAGGCCGTGCGCCGCGCCGTGGCCGACGAGGGGGCCGAAATCCTGGTGGTGGCCGCGCAGACCGAGGCCGACATCGCCGAGCTCGAAACCTACGAGGAGCGCCAGATGTTCCTGAAAGACGTGGGACTCGAAGAGAGCGGCTGCAACCGTCTCATCAAAGCTGCCTATAAGATGCTCAACCTCGAAACATTCATCACGGCCGGCGAGATGGAGGTCAAGGCCTGGACCTACCACAAGGGATGGAAGGCCCCGCAGTGTGCCGGCGTCATCCACACCGACTTTGAGAAAGGCTTCATCCGCGCCGAGGTCATCAAGTATGACGACTACATCAAGTATGGCAGCGAGGCCGCCGTGCGCGAGGCCGGCCTGCTCCACGTCGAGGGCAAGGACTACGTCGTGCAGGACGGCGACATCATGCACTTCCGCTTCAACGTCTAAGCCAAAACGCCTTACGCCATGCTCGAAACCATCATCTGGAACCCCGACATCACGGCCTTCCACATCGGCAGCTTCGCCGTGCGCTGGTATTCGCTCTGCTGGTGCGTGGGGCTGGCCGCCGCCTATCTCATCGTGGCCCGCCTCTACAAGCAGCAGGGCATCGCGCAGGAAAAGTTCGACCCGCTGTTTCTCTACTGCTTCGTGGGCATCCTGCTCGGCTCCCGCCTGGGCCACTGCCTGCTCTACCAGCCCGCCTACTTCCTGACGCACCCCATCGAGATGTTCCTGCCCATTGGCCGCACCGCCGACGGCGGCTGGCGCTGCACAGGCTATGCGGGCCTGGCCAGCCACGGCGGCACCGTGGGCCTCATGCTGGCCCTGTGGCTCTACGTGCGCCGCACCAAGGTCAACCTCATGCGCGTGCTCGACAATGTGGCCATCGCCACGCCCGCCACGGCCTGCTGCATCCGCGTGGGCAACCTGATGAACTCCGAAATCGTGGGCAAACCCACCGACTCGCCCCTGGGCTTCGTCTTCGTGCAGAACCACGGCGAAACCTTTGCCCGCTACCCGGCACAGCTCTTCGAGGCCGTGGCCTATCTGCTCATCTTCTTCGTTGGCCTGTGGCTCTACCGCCGCATGCGCCGCCGCGTGGGCACGGGCTTCTTCTTCGGCTTCTGCCTCACGGCCATCTTTGCCTTCCGCTTCGGCGTGGAGTTTCTCAAAGAAGTGCAGGAGCCGTGGGAGCTGCGCATGGAGGCCCTCATCGGGCTCAACCAGGGCCAGGTGCTCAGCATACCTTTTATAATAATAGGCCTCTACTGCCTCGTGGGCGGGAAATACTGCCGCAAACTGGGGGAGCAAACAGACGAAAACAAGAAAAAAACGTCACTTTAACAATTAGTAAGAAAAAAGAAAGGCTTCGAGCGGACGCCGTACCGGAATAATATTTACCTTTGCCCCCGTAGACGGCTGCCGGATAGCCGTCGAAAGAAAAAGAAACTACATAAAAACAAACAGATATGCAAAGCAAACTGTACGTATCCATGGCTCTTGCCGGCACACTGGTGTTGAGCTCGTGCGGAAAGCTGGGAGATCTCTCCGCCGACAACTTCACCGTAACGCCCTCGCCCATGGAGGCTGTGGCCGGTAAGGTGCCCGTAACCATCAACGGACGCTTCCCTGAAAAATATATGAAGAAGAAGGCCGTTGTGACGGTTATCCCCGTCCTGAAATACAACGGAACGCAGACCGTAGGCCAGAGCGCCACGTTCCAGGGCGAAAAAGTGGAAGGCAACGACCAGACCATCAACTATAAGGTGGGTGGTAGCTACACGATGAAGAACACGTTCGCCTACGTGCCCGAGATGCAGAAGAGCGAACTCTACCTCACGTTCGAAGCCCGCGTGGGCAAGCGCACCGTCGAAGTGCCCGAAGTGAAGGTGGCCGACGGCGTCATCGCCACGTCGACGCTCGTAAGCAGCACGGTGGGCAGCGCCACAACGAGCATCGCCCCTGATGCTTACCAGCAGATCATTGCTCAGCAGAAAGAAGCTCAAATCAAATATCTCATCCAGCAGTACAACGTACGCAGCAGCGAGCTGAAGAGCGCTTCCGTTCAGGAGTTCCTGCAAACCCTGCGCGACATCAAGGCCGACCAGAAGGGCTACAAGCTCGACAACATCGAGGTTTCGGCCTACGCATCGCCCGATGGCGGCGTCAAGCTCAACACTACGCTGGCCGAGAACCGCGAAAAGTCCTCGACGAAGTACGTGAAAGAACAGCTCAAAGACATCGAGCTCGATGCCAACGTCGATGCCAAATACACGGCACAGGACTGGGACGGCTTCCAGAAGCTCGTTTCCGAAAGCAACATCCAGGACAAGGACGTCATCCTGCGCGTTCTTTCCATGTACAGCGACCCCGAAGAGCGTGAAACGCAGATCCGCAACCTGTCGGCTGCCTTCCGCGAACTGGCCGACGAGATACTGCCCGAGCTGCGCCGCGCACGCCTGACCATCAACTACAACCTCATCGGTCGCACCGACGATGAAATCAAGGCACAATACAAGGAAGACGCCACGAAGCTCTCTGTCGAAGAGATGCTCTACGCTGCCACGCTGACAGACAACGCAGCCGAGCAGGAAGACATCTATAAGACGACGGCCAAGAACTATCCCAACGACTACCGCGCCTACAACAACCTCGCACAGCTGGCCTTCCAGAAGGGCGACCTCAGCGCTACCAAGAGCTATCTCGACCAGGCTGCACGCCTGAAGGCCGACGCTCCCGAGGTGAACGCCAACTATGCACTCGTAGCACTGGCCGAAGGCAACGTGGAAAAGGCCGAAAGCTATCTGGCCAAGGCTTCCGCAGCCAAAAACTACAACGAAATCCTCGGCAACCTGCAAATTGCCAAAGGCAACTACGCACAAGCCGCACAAAGCCTGAGCGGTGTCAACACCAACAGCGCTGCTCTCGCACAAATCCTCAACAAAGACTACACGAGCGCCTCTGCCACGCTTTCCAAGGTGGCCAATGCCGACGCTATGACGAGCTATCTCAAAGCCATCGTAGCCGCCCGCACCAACCAGAGCTCGGCCGTAGTGAGCAACCTGAGAGACGCCATCTCCAAAGATGCCAGCTTGAAGGATCGCGCTGCTAAGGATTTGGAATTCGCCGCCCTCTTCGACGATGCCAGCTTCCAGAGCTTGGTGAAATAACAAGAGGTTCCTAAATTTGGACGTCAGCGGACGTTATTTATATTTTTTATTTTAAGGTTAATACAAGGTTATATGTGGATAGGGTGTGTCGTGAGATACGCCCTATTTTTTCTTTTCGTTCGGAGCCCGCATGCCTGTATGGAGCCGTGGGGCGCAACGGCCGACACACGTGCGCCGACAGCCCTGATGCCACAGCGAAGAATACAGACACCGCCGCACGGCCCGACGAAACGCAAACCCATCCTGCCATGACGAAAGCTAAACACATCATTGCCCTGCTCGCGGGCTGTCTTGCCCTGCTGTCTTGCGGACTGCCCAAGGACAGAGTGCGCATCGAGGGCAAGTTCAACCACATCAGCCAGGCCGAGTTCTACGTTTACAGCGAGGACGGCGCCATCGACGGCATGGACACCGTGCGCATCGAGGACGGCGAGTTCACCTACGAGCGGCAACTGGCCGACACAGCCATCCTGACGCTGCTCTACCCCAACTTCTCCGAAATGTATGTGGTGGCCGCACCGGGCGCCACCATCAAGATGGAAGGCGACGCCGGCCGCCTCGGCGAAATGGCGATCAGCGGGACACCCGACAACGAGGCGCTCACAAACTTCCGCCTGCAACAGCTGCACAAGCCCGACGGCGACGTCCGCCTGGCCGCGGCCGAATACATCCGCACGCATGCCTCAGACCGCGCAGCCGTCGTACTTTTCAAGCAATACTTTGCCAAGGACAAGCGGGCCGACGCCACCACCGCGCTCGACCTGCTCGACGCCCTGCGCAAGGCTCGGCCCAAGGATCTGTCCGTCACGAGCATGGCTTCAATGCTTTCTCCCTTGCTGCGCAACAGCGTGGGGCGCAAAATGACGTCTTTCAAGGCCAAAGACCTCGACGGGAAAACCATCGACAGCAACAGCTACCGCGGCAAGCCGCTGCTCGTGGCCTTCTGGGCCTCGTGGAACAGCGACTGCCTCGTATGGCTCGACCTGCTGCGCCGCTACGAAAAGCTCTATGGCGACAAGATGTCGTTTCTGCACGTCTCGCTCGACGCCGACGTTGAGCGCGCCCGCACCCAGGCCGAAACCGACACGCTGCGCTCGCCCGTGCTGTGCGACGGCGGTGCCTTTGCCTCGCCCCTCGTCGGCCGCTTGGGCGTGCGCTACCTGCCCGACGTCATGATTGTGGACGCCTCGGGCACCATCGTGGCCCGCAACCTGAAACAGGACGAGCTGCGCGATGCCATAGAAAAAGCCGTAAAATGACATAACCCCAAACACCTGCCTATGCTTGCCAAAGTGAACTGCGCAGCCGTCAACGGCCTCTCGGTCATACCCGTCTCGGTGGAGGTCAATGCCACGAAGGGGATGAACAACGTGTTCATGGTGGGCCTGCCCGACAACGCTGTGCGCGAAAGCCGCATGCGCGTGTTTTCGGCCCTGAGCAACTCAAAATTCCACCTCTCGTCGCTCAACGTCACCATCAACTTTGCGCCGGCCGACGTGCGCAAGGAAGGCAGTGGCTACGACCTGCCGCTGGCCATCGGCCTGCTTGCCGCCACAAAACTGGTGGAAACGACGCTCCTGCCCGACACCGTCCTCGTAGGCGAGCTGGGCCTCGACGGCAGCGTGCGGCCCGTGCGCGGCATCCTGCCCATGGCCATCGAAGCCCGCAAGCGCGGCTACCGCCGCTTCGTCGTGCCTGCCGACAACGTGCGCGAGGCTGCCGTGGTGAACCGCCTCGAAGTGTATGGCGTTGAGACGCTGAAAGAGGTGGTCGACTTCCTGAACGGCAAAGGCGGCCCGTTGCCCACCATCATCAACACGCGCGAAGAGTTTTTCGCCGCCCGCGAACAGACCGACTGCGACTTTGCCGACGTAAAGGGGCAGGAGAGCGTGAAACGTGCCTTCGAAGTGGCTGCCGCCGGCGGCCACAACCTGCTGCTCGTGGGCAGTCCCGGCTGCGGCAAGAGCATGATGGCCAAACGGCTGCCTTCCATCCTGCCGCCCCTCTCACCGGCCGAAAGCCTCGAGACGACGCAAATCCACTCCATCGCAGGCAAGCTCGGCCACAACGTGTCGCTCATCACGCAGCGGCCTTTCCGCAGCCCCCACCACACCATTTCCGACGTGGCGCTCATCGGTGGCGGCTCTTCGCTGCAACCGGGCGAAATCAGCCTGGCCCACAACGGTGTGCTCTTTCTCGACGAACTGCCCGAGTTCAGCCGCGGGGCCCTCGAAACGCTGCGCCAGCCGCTCGAAGACCGCGTCATCACCATCTCGCGCGCCAAATACACGGCCACGCTGCCCTGCTCCTTCCAGCTCGTGGCCTCGATGAACCCCTGTCCCTGCGGCTATTACAACCACCCCACCCATCGCTGCACCTGCACGCCGGGACAAATCCACCGCTACATGAGCAAAATCTCGGGTCCGCTGCTCGACCGCATCGACATCCAGGTGGAGGTGACGCCCGTCCCCCTCGAAGACCTGGCAAAAGCCCCCACCGGCGAGAGCAGCGCCACCATACGCAGCCGAGTGGTCGGCGCCCGCGAGGTGCAGCGCCTGCGCTTTGCCTCCGAACCCGGCACCCACTGCAACGCCCGCATGACGGCCAGCCAGCTCGAACGCTACGCCCGCCCCGACGAAGCGGGCCTGCGCGCCCTGGCCGACGCCATGAAGCGCTTCGACCTCTCCGCCCGTGCCTACGAACGCATCCTGAAGGTGGCCCGCACCATCGCCGACCTCGACGGCAGCGAGCAGGTTTCCTACCCCCACGTGGCCGAAGCCATCGGCTACCGCAATCTCGACCGCCAGTCGTGGGGCGAATGACGTAGCCCCCTCGTTGCTGCCGCTGCGTGGCAGCAACACGTCTCTCCACACCCGCCGCCGGCACGACAAGGCGAAAGCAAAAACAGCCTCCCCGCAGCTTTTCCATGAAGCTGCGGGGAGGCTGGCTTGTATGCGCCCGCCACGGCGCACAGGGATGCACCTACTGTTTCTTCTTCCGGCCCGATTGTTCTCCCGGGCTCACGATGCGCTTGATGTCGTTGAGCTTGTTGAGCGCCTCGATGGGCGTGAGGCGGTCGATGTCGAGATGGAGTATCTCGTCGCGTATCTGTTTGAGCACTGGGTCGTCCAGTTGGAAAAAGTTGAGCTGCATGCCGTCGGTCGAGGGGGCGTCGGCCGGTGTGGGCATGGCCGATGTGCCCCCGGCGCGGGCCCCGGCCTCTTCTAGGCGGTGCAGGATCTCCTCGGCGCGCTTGACGATGCCGCGGGGCATGCCTGCAAGCTTGGCCACGTGGATGCCAAACGAGTGTTCCGAGCCGCCGGGCATGAGTTTGCGCAGGAAGACCACGCGGCCGCCCGCCTCCTTGACCGATACGTTGTAGTTTTTGACGCGCGGGTAGAGCTTTTCCATTTCGTTGAGCTCATGGTAGTGGGTGGCGAAGAGGGTGCGCGCCGGGGCGTGGGGGTTTTCGTGGATATACTCCACGATGGCCCACGCAATGGAGATGCCGTCGTACGTCGACGTGCCGCGTCCCAGTTCGTCGAAGAGCACGAGGCTGCGCTGCGTCAGGTTGTTCATGATGTTGGCGGCCTCGCTCATCTCCACCATGAACGTGCTCTCGCCCACGGAGATGTTGTCGCTGGCGCCTACGCGGGTGAATATCTTGTCGACGAGGCCCACGCGGGCGCTCTCGGCCGGCACGAACGAGCCTATCTGCGCCAAGAGCGTGATGAGGGCCGTCTGGCGCAGCAGGGCGCTCTTGCCCGCCATGTTGGGGCCGGTGACGATGATAATCTGCTGGCCGTCCGTGTCGAGCAGCACGTCGTTGGCCACATACTCCTCGCCGGCGGGCATGAGCGTCTCGATGACGGGGTGGCGGCCGCCGCGGATGTCGAGCACGAGGCCGTCGTCGACAACGGGGCGCACGTAGCGGCGCTCGGCGGCCACGGTGGCCAGGGCGTGGTAGCAGTCGAGCGTGGCCAGGGCCAGGGCGTTCTGCTGCAAGGGGGCTATGTAGCGCGCGGCCGCCTGCACCAGTTCGGTGTAGAGGCGCTGTTCGAGGCTGAGTATCTTGTCCTCGGCACCCAATATCTTTTCCTCATATTCTTTCAGCTCCTGAGTGATGTAGCGCTCGGCCCCCACGAGCGTCTGCTTGCGCACCCAGCCGGCGGGCACCTGGTCCTTGTACGTGTTGCGCACTTCGAGGTAGTAACCGAAGACGTTGTTGAAGCCCACCTTGAGACTGGCGATGCCCGTGGCCTCAATTTCGCGCTGTTGCAGGCGCAGCAGGTAGTCCTTGCCCGAGGTGGAGATGGCCCTCAGTTCGTCGAGCTCGGCGTTTACGCCGTCGGCCATGTATCCTCCTTTGGCCGTCAGCACGGGCGGGTCGGGCCTCAGTTCGCGGGCTATGCGGTCGTGCAGCTCCGTGAGGGCGTCCATCTGCCGTCCTAGGGCCACGATGCTTTCCTGCCCGCTGTCGAGGCAGGCCTCCCTCAGCGTGGCCACGCTTTCGAGGGCCGTGCGCAGCTGCTGCATCTCGCGCGGATTGACGCGCCCCACGGCCACCTTCGACACCGTGCGCTCCACGTCGCCCGTGCGCGAGAGCTCGTCGTCGCACGTACGGCCGAACGACGGATCGCGAAAGAAGTGTTCCACGCCGTCCTGCCGCCGCTCTATGTCTTCCACGGAGCGCAGCGGGAAGAGCACCCAGCGGTGCAGCTGCCGCGCACCCATCGGCGTGCGGGTGCGGTCGATAACGCCGAGCAGCGACGTGCCCTCCTCGTTCATGGGCGCCACCAGTTCGAGGTTGCGCACGGTAAACTTGTCGAGCCTCACGTAGCGGTCTTCCTCGATGCGTGCCAGACGCGTGATGTGGGCCGTCTGCGTGTGCTGCGTCTGTTCGAGATAGGTCAGGATGGCGCCTGCCGCCACGATGGCCGCATGCAGATGGTCCACGCCGAAGCCTTTCAGGTTTTTCACCTCGAAATGTTTCAGCAGCTTCTCGCGCGAGTTGGTTTCGGAGAAAGCCCAGTCGTCCAGCTCGAAGGTGAAATGCTTCGACCCGAAGTAGCTTTCCAGGCGCTCGCGGCGCCCGCGCTCCACGAGTATTTCCTTCGGCGCGAAACCCGAGAGCAGCTTGTCGACATACTCGGGCGTCCCTTCGGCCACGAGAAACTCGCCCGTCGATATGTCGAGCAGCGACAGGCCGATGCTTGTGCTCGTAAAATGGATGGCTGCCAGAAAGTTGTTTTCGCGGCTGTCCAGCATGTTGTCGCCCATGGCCACGCCCGGCGTGACCAGTTCGGTGATGCCCCGCTTGACGAGCTTTTTCGCCAGCTTGGGGTCTTCCAGCTGGTCGCAGATGGCCACGCGGAAGCCCGCCCTGATGAGCCGTGGCAGATAGGTGTCGAGCGCATGGTGGGGGAAGCCGGCCATCTCCGTCGAGGCCTGCCCCTTGTTGTTGCGCCGTGTGAGCGTGATGCCCAGCACGTGTGCGGCCGTCACGGCGTCGTCGCAGTAAGTTTCGTAGAAGTCGCCGCAGCGAAAGAGCAGTATCGCGTCCGGGTGTTTCGCCTTCAGGTCGTGAAACTGCCGCATCATCGGTGTCAATTCGTCCTTGGCCATGAGCTTGTGGGGGTCGTTTTCGTATTGAGGGCAAAGATACGAAAAATATCGGCCTCCGGTTTTCTTCCGTTGCCGGGCGAAACGCTGGCAGAGGGCGCTATGATGAAAAGAGCCGGGATATTTTACGGTAGAACAGCGAACGCCCGTCAGCGTTCGTTGAAGACAAAGCTCAGACCGTGGCGGGCGTAGCGCGAAAACTTGCGGTCGGAGCTGACAAGGGGGACGCGGTTGGCCATGGCCTGGGCTATGATGAGGCGGTCGGCCGGGTCGCGGTGGTCGTCGTAGAGGGGCAGAGCGGCATAGGCGGCAAGATGACGCTCCGTGACCTGCTCAATGTTGATGCCCGCTTCGGAAAGTTCGTTCAAGACTTTGCGGCCGTCGCGGGCAAGCTTTCCGATGCAACACAGATGGATAAGTTCCTGTACGCACACGGTGCTTGTAAAAAGAACGTTCGTATAGTCGAGCAACTGAGACTTGACATCAGCGCTCAATGCGTCTGGGTCGTGCAAATGAAAGACCAAGACGTTTGTATCCAGCATCAGTCTCATTTCATAACGGCTTTCATGTCGTAATAGACCGCCTCTTTCCCATAATTTTCCAAGAACCATTTTGCAGGCTTGGAGAGTTCTTCGGGGGGCAAGGCTTTCAGCTTGGCAAGAAGCCGTTGCGACTCTTTTTGCTTCTCTTCTTTCGATTTTTTCAGTTTCATATCCGTCAGATTTTTGTGCTTGTTCTGGCAAACAGCCACGTTCCGTCTCCTATATATATAAGGAGTTGTTGCTGCCTCCTCTCTGCTTCTTCCCCCGCCGCCCCACCCCCTCGGGATGCGGGTGCGGCGGGTTCACAGGCAAATGTACGATTTTCTTTCCACGTGCGCCCCTTTGCGCCGCGCTTTGGCGTTTTTTAGGCAAAGCGGGCCGCACGGGCTGCTAAAGCGGCTGAGCCACAAACGCTTTGCCGCGCTCCGTCGCCGCCGGCGTCAGAGGGTGAGCACGTGCGGGCGCTGCAACGCGTCGTAGCTGCCCGTGGCGATGGCCGAGTTGGCAAACACCGTCGTGCCGTCGTCCCACACGCCGTTGGCGGCATGCGTGTGGCCAAAGAGGTGCAGGCGCGGCCGCACGGCCTTCACCCTTTCGAGCAGCGTTTCCGAGCCGAAATGGACGTTGCCGTCGCGGTCCAGGATGCCACGGGGCGGCATGTGCGTCAGCACGACGTCCGTCGCGGCAGGGATGCCCGCAAACCATCGGCGCTGCTGCCCGCTGATGCAGTCGTTCACAAAGAGGGGGACGCCGTAGAACCGCACGCCCTCTATTTCAACACCCGAGCAGCAAAGGTAATGGCAGTTAGGGTCGAGCCCCTCGATGGTGGCCCCGCGCAGGCAGTCGTCGTGGTTGCCGCAGACAAACACCTTGTGAGCATAGGGCAGGTCGCAAAACCATTGCAGGAAGTCGATGGCCTCGCTCTCCGTGCCGGCCATGCAGAAGTCGCCCGTATGCGCCACCACGTCGGCCGCGGGCAGGTGCGCGAGGCGGCGGTGGAGCCCGTGCGTGTCGGACAGATGCAATATCCTCATGCGGCAGTCCTCAATCGTCCTCGTCGGTTCTCACCCTGTAACAGCGGGCCATCCCCTCCACGAGGATGGCCATCTCGCGGCGCACCGAGGCGGGAGCCGTCACCTCCACTTCGGGGCCGTGCGAGAGGAGCTCCTGGTAGAAATCGTAGGTGGGCCTCACGCAGAGCTCAAAGAGGGTGTAGTTTTCGGTCTCGGCCACGATGCGCTGCGAGGCGTGCAGCGGCAGGGCTTTCAGGTAGAGCGCCTTCGTGCCGTAGGCTTTCAGGCGGATGGCGACGGGCTGCGCCAGGGGGTCGGCAATGACGCCATACGAGTCGGCAAAATAGGTGGCGGCGTCGAAGTCGTCGGGCAGGTGAAAGGGCCTGTCCGTCAGTTCGAGCCCGCAGAAGCGGTCCAGGGCGTAAACGCGCAGCGCGTCGAGCTGGGGGCTGCGGCCCACGACGTACCAGCGGCGGTGAAAGAGCTTAAGGGCATACGGCTCCATCACGAAGGTCGTGGCGTGGTCGCGGTGGAAGCTCTGATAGGTGAGCTCCACCTGCACGCCGAGGCGCATGGCCTCGATGAGCGCCGTGAGAAACTGCCGCCCCGAGGGGATGCGTTCGAGCAGGATGCGCTCCTGCATGCTGCGGCCCTCGTTCAGGCTGGCCCCCACGGCGAGGCTTTCGAGCAGCCAGTGGCTCGCTGTTTCCTTGTGCAGGTTGCTGTCGTTGCGGATGTAGTAGCGATAGCCACCCTGCCGCGTGCAGTCGATGATGATGTCAAAGAGATCCTCGAT
The DNA here is from genome assembly GCA_944322095.1 of uncultured Alloprevotella sp. Lineage (GTDB taxonomy): Bacteria > Bacteroidota > Bacteroidia > Bacteroidales > Bacteroidaceae > Alloprevotella. Next base: position 26,927 of record CALUNU010000006.1, on the reverse strand, counting down.
GGCAGCCCGGTGGTTGTGGAAGGTGCGCAGGGGCAGCTCCTTGCTCTCCGACATCGAGGAACGTTTCCAGCGTTCGTTGATTTCTTCAAACGTGATTTTCCCGGCACGGTGTATCGTGTCGATGAGCCAAAGATAGCGCTTGATGAGTTGACTGGTCATGGTCGTATCAATATAAGGGTAACAGGTGCAAAAGTAGGTGTGCGCTGTGCCAAAGCACGGCACAGAGTGGCAAATTTAAGGCTATTGTGCGCCAAAACAAGGGCCCGGGTCCGATTTTTTTCACGTCCCGTCCCACAAACATGGCTCCCCGCGGCCCGCGCAGGCGGGGAAACCGTGCATATATGCGTTAAAAAAGGCCGCAAAGATAAACTTTCGCACCGCTCCAACGTCATATATGCAGACGCCGCCCGCCGACGGCGCGATGTTGAACCCTGAAAAAAACAACAGCACATGAAGAAAAAAAGCATGATGGCGGCCGTGCTGCTCGCCATGACCATGAGCCTCGGGCTTTCGGCCCAGAACGTCGGGAAACAGGCCGAGCGCGAAAATCGCATAGAGAGCCGCATCAACCAACTCACGAAAAAGCTCATGCTCGACGAGAAGACGGCGGCCCAGTTTGCCCCGCTCTATAAGGAATATGTGGCCGCCCTGCGCAGCTGCCGCGTGAAGCCCGACAAGGAGCTCAAGGGCGACGAAGCCATCCTCGACCGCTTGAAAGCCCGCCTCACCACCCGCGAGAAAACCGCCGCCACGAAGCAGCAGTACGTGGACAAGTTTGCCAAAATACTCACCGCCCGCCAGGTGAACCGGCTCTTCGAGGAGCGCGTCGACCGCAAAGACGGCCGGCCCGCACGCCCCGCACGCTTCACGCTCAACAGTAACGGCAACGTGCCCGCACTGCAACCGCGCCCCCTCACGCCCAACCGCGTGAGCCCCGTGAAAGGCAAAGTGACTCGCGTGGACGACTGACAACGCCCCGCGCCCCACACAACGCGCCCCCACCGCAACAACAAAGCGATGGGGGCGCGTCGTTTTTTTGCCCGCAACCAACGGGACGTAATGGACGGAGCAGGAGCGAAGGAGGATGTTCGCCGCGTAGAGACGCGATTCATTGCGTCTCTCACCGCCCGGATGGCTTAGGAGGGGCGGCAGGAATGCCGCCCCTCCTAAGAGCGCTGTTTTTTAACATGGAGAATCGATTATTTTCGAGCGCTCGCGCTCTCGCTTGCAAATACGCGAAAATCAGAAAGGCTTGATAATGAAGGCTATCCGTGCGAAGCCCCGCCGCAAAGACGCCTAAAAATGGGTTTTTCGCCACTATATGGCACGTTTCGGCCCCATTTTTCACTCGAAAACTGGCCTTGGATCGAAATTTCCATCCCTTGGATCGGCGAATCCATGGGATGGAAATCGATTTCCATGGGATGTTTCGGCCGAGGGGCCGCATGGACGCACGAAAACAACGCTAAAAGGCGGACGAACCTGCGCGTCCGCTTTAACGCTTTGCCATATAGCGCACAGGGGTGGCGGGCCTGCCGGCGGCCGCTCCGGTACCTCCCTGCGGCGGGGGCATAAAAAAACCTCCGCACGGCTTCTCAAACGAAACCGTGCGGAGGCAAGGGTTATGCTGTGGCCCGCCGCGGCGGACTGTAGGGTCAGGCTTCGGCCGTCTGGGCCACGATGCGGTGCTTCTTGCCGAGCGAGCGCAGAGCGATGGGCGCTGCCAGGAAGATGGACGAGAGCGTTCCGAAGACGACGCCCAGAATCATGGCGAAAGAGAACGAACGGATGCTGTCGCCACCCAAGAAGAAGATACAGAGCAGCACGAGAAGCGTCGTTCCCGACGTCATCACCGTACGCGACAGGGTGACGTTGATCGAATCGTTGAAGAGGCGCTTCGTGTCGCGCAGGGGGAAGAGGCGCAGGTTCTCACGGATACGGTCGAACACAATCACTTTGTCGTTGATGGAGTAGCCGATGGCCGTCAGGATGGCACCGATGAACGTCTGGTCCACTTCGAGCGAGAAGGGCATCCAGCCCCAGCAGAGCGAGTACATGCCGATGATGAGCAACGTGTCGACGGTGAGCGCGGCGACGCTGCCGACCGAGAAGGCCACGTTGCGGAAACGCAGCAGGATGTAGATGAAGATGGCCACGAGCGAGAGCACCACGCTGATGACGGCGCCCTTGGCCATGTCGGCAGCCACCGAGGGGCCTACCTTCTGGGCCGAGATGATGGAGCCTCCGGCGCGGTTGTCGCGATCGATGAAGGTGGCGTAGTCGGCCGTGATGAGCCCTTTCTCATGCAGGGCGTCGTAGATGAAGCGTTCCACCTCCTGGTCGATCTCCGTGCCGTCCTCGTTGATGCGGTAGTTGGTCGTCAGGCGCACTGCGCGGTTGTCGGCCGTAACGATGAGGATGGCGTTCACCGTGGCGTTGGGATCCTTGGCATGCACCTTGGCTGCCACGGCCTCGCGCACCTCTTCGGGCGTCACGTCCTTCTTTTCAAACTCCACTACGAAGTTGCGGCCGCCCGTAAAGTCGATACCCTTGGCCAGACCGCGTATGCCGAACGAAACAAGGCAGATGGCAATGAGCACACCCGTCACGACAAACGATTTCTTGGCCATGTCCATGAAGCGGTAGTGGGCGTTCTGCATGAGGCCGCGGGAGAGGCGCGTGGTGAACGTCAGGTTCAGCCATTTGTCCTTATTGAGGAAGTGCTCGTAGACGATGCGCGAAATCCACACGGCCGTGAAGAACGAGGCGCAGATACCGATGCCCAGCGTGAGGGCGAAGCCGCGGATGGGGCCCGTACCGAAGTTGTAGAGGATGATGGCCGTGATGATAGACGTCAGGTTCGAGTCGAAGATGGCCGAGAAGGCATTGCCATATCCGTCGGCCAGGGCCGTCTTGATGTTCTTGCCCGCGCGGAGTTCCTCCTTGGTTCGTTCGTAAATAAGCACGTTGGCGTCGACAGCCATGCCGAGCGAGAGCACCATACCGGCGATGCCGCTCATGGTGAGCGCGGCCTGGAACGACGTGAGCACGCCAAACGTGAAGAAGAAGTTGAGGATGAGGGCGCAGTTGGCCACCATGCCCGGGATGAAGCCGTACATGACGCACATGAAGACCATCAGGAGCACAAAGGCCACGATACACGCCGTGAAGCCGGCCTGGATCGACGCGGAGCCAAGCGACGGGCCCACGGTCTCCTCCTGTACAATGGTAGTGGGGGCAGGCATCTTACCGCTCTTCAGCACGTTCGAAAGGTCCTTCGTGTCTTCAGGCGTAAACTGGCCGGAGATCTGCGAGATGCCGTTGGGTATTTCGCTCTGAATGACAGGGGCACTATACACGAGGCCGTCAAGCACGATGGCCACGGGCCGCTTCAGATTGTTGCGCGTGATGAGGGCCCACTCGCGGGCGCCGTCCGAGTTCATCGTCATGGAGACGATAGGATTATGATACTGGTCGAAGTCGTCGCTGGCGTCTTCGATGACGTCGCCGGCCAGGGCGGGCGCGCCGTTGGTGGTTTTCAGGGCGTAGAGCTCAACATAGTTGCCCTTGACGGCGTTCGTGGGCTTCACGCTCCAAGCCAGGTGCAGGTCGGCGGGCAGCATGTCGCGGGCCACGTCGGAGGCGAGCAGCTTGTTGACGGCGGCCGTGTCGACGGCACGCGCCAAGCCAAGGACGCAACCGTTGGGGCTGATGAGCTGCGGGTCCTGAACGAGGCGGCTCAGCAGCGGATGGGCGGGATCGTAGGCCGGTGTGGCATCGGCAGCCACGTCCCCGGCGTTTTTCTTGAACGAAGCCAACGACACATTCTTGTCTTTGGCGGCAGCGGCCGTATCGGCCTGAGCCACAGCCGTCGTATCTTTGGCGGCAACGCTGGTCGTGTCGGCTTTAACGCCGGCTTTTTCGAGCTGCGCCAAACGGTTGTCGAGCGAGAGGAGGGTGGCGTTCAGTTCGCTTACGGTGTAGGTCTCCCAGAACTCGAGGTTGGCGCTACCTTGCAGGAGTTTGCGCACGCGCTCGGGCTCCTTGATGCCGGGCATCTCAACCATGATCTGGCCCACCTGGCCTTTGCCTTCGAGCGTCTGTATGTTGGGCTGCGCCACGCCGAACCGGTCGATACGCGAGCGCACGATTTCATACGAGTTGGCCACGGCAGCCTTCACCTCCTCGTTGAGCACGCGCTGCACGTCGGCGTCGGTCGAGGTGGGGGTGATGTTTTTGGCACCGAGCTTGAGGGCAAAGATGCCTCCCAGCTTGCCCTGTCCGTTGGCCTGCTGATATTTGGCCACGAAGAGGTCTACGAAATTTTCCGTGCCGCTCTTGGCTGCTTCGCGGGCCTCGGCGATGGCTTTCTGCACCTTGGGGTCGTTGGCGTTCTCGCCGGCCAGGTTCTTCACCACGTCGGGCACCGACACCTCCAAGATGACGTTCATACCGCCCTGCAAGTCGAGACCGAGGCTGATTTGCAATTCTTCGCACTCCTTGAGCGTGAAGCCCATCCAGGCCTTTTCGTTGCGCATGGAGTCGAGGTAAGCTTTGCCCTTCACCTCGCCCATGGCGGCTGCCTTGCTCTCGTAGTGGTTGGTCACCGCCGAGAACGACAGATAGAAGAGGCAAATCAAAGTCAGCAATACTGCTATGACTTTTACAAAGACTTTGTTTTGCATTGTTGTTGGTTGGTTTTGTATTTACTTGATTTATTTGTTGTTTTTTCTCGCCAAGAGGCGTGCAAATATACGGATTTTTCGCGAAAGCAAGCCTTGGCCCGCTTCAAATATGCACGTATTTGGAACCCCGACCGCGGCATCCGGCGAAAAAAGCGTAACTTTACGCCGCCAACGGCCCTGTACACGTGCAAAACGGCCCTTCCGGGCGCCAAGGCAGGCCGCCGGCAACCGACGCATCACAACTGTATATACACAACATACCTTATGGAGAAACATTTCAACCGTACCTTGGTGACGGCAGCGCTTCCCTACGCCAACGGCGGCGTCCACATCGGCCATCTGGCGGGTGTCTACGTCCCGGCCGACATCTATGTGCGCTATCTTCGCCTTAAAAAGCAGGAAGTGCTCTTTGTCTGTGGCTCCGACGAGCACGGCGTGCCCATCACCATCCGTGCCCGCAAGGAGGGCTGTACGCCTCAAGACGTCGTGAACCGTTATCACAGCCTGATCAAGTCGTCGTTCGAGCGTTTCGGCATCTCGTTCGACATTTACAGCCGCACCTCGTCGGACGTTCATGCCCAGACAGCGTCCGACTTCTTCCGTACGCTTTACGACAAGGGCGAGTTTGTCGAGCAGGAAAGCGAGCAATATTACGACGAGGAGGCCGGCGTCTTCCTGGCCGACCGTTACATCACGGGCGAATGCCCCCACTGCCACGCCGAGGGCGCCTATGGTGACCAGTGCGAGAAGTGCGGCACGGCTCTTTCGCCCACGGAGCTCATCAACCCGCGCAGCGCCGTGAGCGGCTCCAAGCCCGTGCTGCGCAAGACGAAGCATTGGTATCTGCCGCTGGACAAGCATCAGCCCTGGCTCGAAGAGTGGATACTCAAAGAGCACGCCGACTGGCGCTCCAACGTGACGGGGCAGTGTAAGAGCTGGTTCGACATGGGCCTCAAGCCCCGCGCCGTCAGCCGCGACCTCGACTGGGGCATACCCGTGCCCGTCGAGGGGGCCGAAGGCAAGGTGCTCTACGTATGGTTCGACGCCCCTATCGGCTACATCTCCAACACCAAGGAGCTGCTGCCCGACTCGTGGGAGAAATGGTGGAAGTCGGCCGACACGCGCCTCGTCCACTTCATCGGAAAGGACAACATCGTGTTCCACTGTATCGTCTTTCCAGCCATGCTTAAGGCCGAAGGCTCGTTCATCCTGCCCGACAACGTGCCCGCCAACGAGTTTCTCAATCTCGAAGACTACAAAATATCCACCTCGCGCAACTGGGCCGTCTGGCTCCACGAATATCTCGACGAGTTTCCCGGCAAGCAAGACGTGCTGCGCTACGTGCTCACGGCCAATGCGCCCGAAACGAAAGACAACAACTTCACGTGGAAAGACTTTCAGGCGCGCAACAACAACGAACTGGTGGCTGTGTACGGAAACTTCGTGAACCGCGCGCTCGTGCTCACGCAGAAATATTACGACGGCGTCGTGCCCGCCTGCGGAGAGCTCACCGACTACGACCGCCAGACCATTGCGGAGTTTACCGACGTCAAGGTGCAGGTGGAGCAGCTGCTCGACCACTTCCGCTTCCGCGACGCGCAGAAAGAGGCCATGAACCTGGCCCGCATCGGCAACAAATACCTGGCCGACAGCGAGCCGTGGAAGGTCGTCAAGACCGATCCCGAGCGGGTCAAGACGGTGCTCAATCTTTCGCTCCAGCTCGTGGCCAACCTGGCCATCGCCTTCGAGCCGTTCCTCCCCTTCAGCTCGGCCCGCCTGCGCTCGATGCTTGCCGTCGAGGAGCTGGGCTGGGACCGTCTGGGCGCCATCGACCTGCTGCCCGCCGGCCACCGGCTGGGCCGCCCCGAGCTGCTCTTCGAAAAGATCGAAGATGCAGCCGTCGAGGCGCAGGTGCAGAAGCTCCTCGACGCCAAGCGCGCCAACGAGGCCGCTGCGCGCAAGGCTGCCCCCGTGCGCCCCGTCGTGGCTTTCGAGGACTTTGAGAAGCTCGACATCCGCGTCGGCACGGTGCTCTCCTGCGAGCGGGTGCCCAAGAGCGACAAACTGCTGCGCTTCGAAATTGCCGACGGACTGGAAAACCGCACCATCGTCTCGGGCATTGCCAAGCATTATAAGCCCGAAGAACTCGTGGGCCGCCAGGTGTGCTTCGTGGCCAACCTTGCTCCGCGCAAGCTCCGCGGCATCGAGAGCCAGGGCATGATTCTAAGCGCCGAAGCCCCCGACGGCACGCTGAGCGTCGTCCAGCCCGGCCGCGAGGTGGCCCCGGGCAGCGAGGTGAAATAGGCCTGCACCCGGCGCTCCTCCGCCGCACGGACACACAAAACCCCGGCTCGGTACGTCTCCCCTCATCGGGAGGCTGCCGAGCCGGGGTTTTTGTGCGCCCATGCGGCGGACTGCCTATAAAGAACGACCAATTACGCCTTCGGTACCGCCTGTCGAGCCACGGCCGAGCTGTCGGGCTGCCGGGCGGGGGCATGGTGCCGCGGCAGGCTGTCGGCCGGCGCAGTGGGAGAGGCGGGGCGTTTCAGGCTGTCGGCCGCATGGGGGCCGCCGGGCAGGGGCGGGGGCGGCGTGATGGTGCCGTCCTGCGTGAGGAAGCGCATGCAGTTGCGGTTCATGGCTCCCGAATAGGCATTGAAGATGTTGCAGGCAAAAAGCACGTCGGTGATGTGGTTGTCGCGCACGTAGGCCTTCACGTTCTTCTTGAAGTAGCGGAAGTCCACCACGTGTACCTCTTCAAAGGAGAAGAAGAGATAGCCCGGCAAGGCGTTGCCGAAGCTGTCCTTGATGATTAAGACGCGACGGCCGTTCGCGGTGCCCGTCTTCACGACGGTGAGCTTGGCGTCGCTGCCCATGAAGGTGCTGTAAGCGCCGCCGTTGCCGTCGCGGTAGTGGTAGAAGAAGGGGCCCCGGGCGGGCTTGCTCACGCCCGTCACGCGGTAGTGCTCGTCGATGGTGTAGTTCTGATAGGTCGTGGTGTAGTTGATGCCGCGGGGCGTGTAATAAACGAAATCCTCGGGCGCCTCCTTCACGGAGATGTCCTTCGAATAGCCATACATGCTGCCCACGAAGCGGCGCACCACGTGGCGGTCGTAGCTTTTCAGGTCGCGGAAGGGCACGCCCGCCGTGCGGGCAAAGGCCTGCGCGGCATAGTAGGCCCCCAGCGGCGCCCAGTGGTGGTCGGTGCGCAGGTAGATGTCCTCACCGGCGTGGGCGGCCAGGGCCGAGTAGGCATCCACCGCCTTCACCCCCTCGTCGAGCTGTGCGTAGATGTTGCGGATGACGGGCAGCTGCGGCCGCGTGGCCGAACGGGCCTTGTCGGGGCAGTAAAACTCCGAAGCGATGGGTATGGCCATGCAATAGACCGTCACGCCGCTGCCCAGCGCCCGCCCGTAGGCGTTGGCCAGGCGGGCATACGAGCCGCCTCCCTTGGCGCCGCCGCCAAAGGCCATGAGCGCCCTCACCTTCTTTCCCTCGCCCACCACGATGATGCCCGCGTTGGCTATCTTGGCGTTCTCGTCGGCCGTCACGTTGTTCACATATTCGCCCATCTCTCCGCCGGCGGGCTCGGCGATGGTGTCGGCGGCGGCCGCGGGAGCGTCGGAGGCATGGAAGCGCACCGTCTCTTCGCCGGGCAGCGTGAGGGCCATGAGGCCCTTCACCTTCATGCTCAGGGCCATGAACACGTCGCGATAGGGCTCGCTGTCGCTGAACCACGACGACACTTCGGCCGTGAAACTGCCGTTCTTCAGGCTGTCGGCCGTGAAGGGGGGAAACTTCTTCAGCTCTCGCTTTTCCAGCTCCGAATAGGTGCTGCGCGGCAGCGTGTCGAACACCACCGTAAAGGCCACAAACACGGCCACGATGAGCGTTACATATATTTTCTTGTCCATAAAAACAGGTCTGCGCCTCAGAAACGTGTGTAGATAAAGGCATTGTTCGTGGCACCCACGAGCAGGGCCACGCTCAGCACGAGCAGCGCCAGGCTCAGCGTGAGCCGCGCCGTGAGCTCCACCCCGCGCAACGCCACCGCATGGCCCGACAGCATGCGGGCCGTGAGCGCCGACACCCCGCGCCTCACGGGCATGCTGAACACGACGGCGGCCACCCACAGCCAGAAGTGGTCGGTGAGCGCGCTCACCGCCACAAAGTCGTAGCCCGCCACGGCTCCGCCCGCAAAGGCATGGAAGAAGCGGAGCATCGCGCCGAAGTCCTCAAAATAGAAGATGCCCCAGCCCACCACCACGGCCGCCAGACTGTACACATGGAGCACAACGGCGGGAATGCGGTCTTTGACGCGCAACAAGGTGTACTTTTCCGCCATCACGATCAGGCCGAAGTAGAGGCCCCACGTGACGAAGTTCCAGCTCGCCCCGTGCCACAGGCCCGTGAGAAACCACACCACCAGGATGTTCACGGCCTGGTGGCGTCGGTTGCCGCCCATGGGTATGTACACGTAGTCGCGGAAAAAGCTACCCAACGAAATGTGCCAGCGCCGCCAGAAGTCGGTAATCGACGAGCAGCAATAGGGATGGTCGAAGTTCTCTTTGAAATGGAAGCCCAGGCAGCGCGCCATGCCGATGGCCATGTCGGAATAGCCCGAGAAGTCGAAATAAATTTGAAACGTGAAGGCCACGATGCCCACCCACGCTCCGGCCGTCGTCAGCGAGTCGAATCCCACGACGAGAAACTGGTCGACGATTTCCGACATCTGATTGGCCACGATGACCTTCTTGCCCAGGCCGATGAGGAAGCGGAAGGCGCCGTCGGCAAAGTCGGCGGCCGAGACGTGGCGCCGTTCGAGCTCGCGGGCCACCGTGCCGTAGCGCACGATGGGGCCGGCGATGAGCTGCGGAAACATGGAGATGTAGAGCAGCAGGTCGGAAAACTTGCGCTGCACGGGTTCCTCGCGCCGGTACACGTCGACCAGGTACGACAGCGCCTGGAACGTATAGAAACTGATGCCGATGGGCAGGGCTATCGACGGCACCTCCACTGCAACGCCCAGTCCCAGCAGCGTCGAGGCAAGGAAGCCCAGGTATTTAAAGGTGGCGAGCACCGCCAGGTTGCACACCACGCCCGCCACGAGCACCGCCCGTCGCCCCCGCCGCCGGCGCGCAATGAGCAGGCCCACCACATAGTTGAGCAGCACGCTGGCCACCATGAGCAACACGTAGACGGGTTCGCCCCAGGCGTAGAACACGAGCGAAAACACCACGAGCACCATGTTCTTGGCGGCGTTGCCTTCGCTGCGCATCAGGCGGTCGATGCCCGCGCCCACCATGTAGCACACGAAAAACGCGGGGAGAAACACGAAGAGGAAGAACAAATCAGAGAAAACCATCTGCTGTCTTTATTAATAGGAATGCAGGCCGCCACGGCAGCACCGCAAACAAGGCTGCAAATGTACCATAATAATTCCTAATAAACCGTTTCGCGCGCGCAAAATGTCCGCCCCGCCGTGGTTCAACCAGAGCCATATGAACAGGCAGGCGATGCGCGGCACCTTCCTAAGGAAGAATGTCTCGGCATAGGTGAAGGCCTCGAAGAGGCCGTGCTAATAGTAGCCTCGGGTGGAGCACAGTGGAACCCGAAGTGGGTGCGGCGGAGAGGATGTCGGCCTCGAAGAGGTCGTTATGCCCGAGGCGGCGGATGGCATAATCGCCTCTTCGAGGCTCATTCCCGTGGAGTGGGTGCGTTCCTCGGGTTCCGCTACGCTCCACCCGAGGCTACTGATAGGTCGGCACCCTTGGGGCCGCACGCGCGGCGGGTGGACACGCCTGTCGTATGGGATGTATGTCCGCGAGGCTGGATGTCCGCCGCGTAGAGACGCGATTCATCGCGTCTCTCACCAACCGGATGGCTTAGGAGGGGCGGCTTTCCTGCCGCCCACAGCTCGGGGCGACAGCCCCGCACCGACATTCTTTTCCGTCGGCGGGCCATCCGCATGGTGTGGGCAGCAGGAATGCCGCCCCTCCTAAGAGCGCTGTTTTTTAACATGGAGAATCGATTATTTTCGACCGCTCGCTCTCTTGCTCGCAAATACGCGAAAATCAGAAACGTCTAACTTTCAGTCACATCCATCAAAAGACCTGCCGCAGGGACGCCTGAAAACGCCTTTTTCGCCACTATATGGCACGTTTCGGCTCCATTTTTCACTCGAAAACTGGCCTTGGATCGAAATTTCCATCCCTTGGATCGGCGAATCCATGGGATGGAAATCGATTTCCATGGGATGTTTCGGCCGAAACACCCCGCGCGGCCGCATTTCCAAAGCTAAAAGGCGGACGACGGTGGGCGTCCGCTTTAACGCTTTGCCATATGGCGCACAGGCCTGCGCTTGCCTTCGTGGCGGGGCTTTGCCCCGCCGTCGCGCTGCCGCAACGATGGCTGCCGGGCGGGTTCGTGGCGGCCAGGGGCTGCCCTCCGGCCATCGGGGCACCACCGGCCACCGGTGGCTCCGACGGCGTTTTCCACCGTCCACCGTTTTGCTCTAATAATATGATGCGTTTTTCTTTGTTTTAAAAGGGGAGAAAACTTATGTCTATGATGATAGGCTGTGGAAAACGTGGAAAGGTTTTGGCGCAAAAATTTGGCCATTAAGTTTTCCACGCCATGACTCTGTTTTTCCACGCCGTTGTCCACAGCCTGCGGCGCCGGCTTGCGGCCTTATGTTCATGGCAGTTGCGGCGGCGGTGGCTTGTTTTGTCAACAGGGCGTGGAAAACTTTTCGACGGCTCGAAAAAGTGCGCCGCGGGGTGTGGATTTCTGTGGAAAAAGGGTGGGGTGCAGCCGTGTATAACCCCGTTTTTCGGTGTATAACGGCGGGGCCCTTGCTGAGGCCCCGCGGCGTAGCTTTTCCTCCACGCTTTTCACGGGGTTGTCCCCGGGTTTTCCACGTGTTTTTCCACATGTCTTTGCGCATCGTCGGGGGCGGGAGTTGGCCGTTTGGCCGGGAGGAAGTACCTTTGCCTCATGAAAAAAGAAAAGGGTATGAGAAAACTGACTGTGGAAGAGCTCTGCCGCATGGACGTACGGCAGTTTAAGGCGGCCCGCAAGGTGCCGCTCGTCGTGGTGCTCGACAACGTGCGCAGCCTTCACAACGTGGGCTCGGTGTTTCGCACGGCCGATGCGTTCCGCCTGCGCGGACTGTGCCTGTGCGGGGTGACGGGCTGCCCGCCCTCGGCCGAGATACACAAGACGGCGCTGGGGGCCGAGGAGGCCGTGGACTGGCGCTATTTTGCCGACACGCTCGACGCCGTGAGCTGGCTCAAAGCCGAGGGTTACACCGTGCTGGCCGTCGAGCAGGTGGAGGGAAGCCGCTCGCTGGCCGATGCCCCCTTTGAACCGGGGCGGCCTTATGCCCTGGTGGTGGGCCACGAGGTGATGGGCGTGCGCCAGGACGTGGTGGATGCCTGCGACGGCGCAGTGGAAATTCCGCAGTATGGCACGAAGCATTCGCTCAACGTTTCCGTCAGTGCGGGCATTGTGCTTTGGGAGGCGGTTAGAAATTTGAAGATCGGCGGTGAAGAGTAGGTGAAGGCGGAGCCGGTTGTCATCCGCATCGAAAAAAGCTCTCCCCCATCACACGGTGTGTGCGGTGGGGAAGAGCTTTAAGTATGTGTGGACCGGGCCCGGTTATTGCTGTGCGGGCTGTTTTTCGGTGAGTTCGGTAGGTTGCATGACGACGGTCACGCAGTTGCCGCCTTTCAGGATGACGTCGTTGAGGAACTTCTGAATGTCTTTCGAATTGAGCTTTTTGATGAGTTCCTCAAAGCCTGTGCGCTCGTCGTAGCCCCAAACGCTCTTCGAGACGATGAGGCCCTGCCAGTATTCGTTCTTACGCTGGTTGTCGGCGTAGGTTTTGAGTTCGTATTCCTTGATTTTCTGCAATTCTTCGTCGGTCACTCCGTTTTTGGCCACTTCTTCGATGCCCTGTTTCATGAGGAGAAGGGCCGAGTCGCATTTGGCAGGCTGTGCGGGCACGCTGATGTAGAGGGCATACTGGTCGCGCACGCCGAAGCTCACCTGGGCTTGTGCCCCTACGGTGTAGGCCAGGCCGGCGTCCTCGCGTATGCTTTTCAGATAGCGGCTCATGAGCACCTGTCCGAGGGCGTCGGCCGTGACGCTCTTGGCGAGCGAATAGTCGGTTGTTCCCATCCACATCTGTTGGATGTTGGCCTTTGGCGTTTCCATCTGGCGGCTGAAGCTGTTGGTCACGGTGCCTTTGCGCGGGAAGACGTTCACCTTGTCGTACATTTCGCGCTTGCCGGCCGAAGGTATCGACGCGATGTACTGCTCCGTGAAGGCGCGCAGCGAATCGACGTTGAAACTGCCCGTGAAATAGAAGTCGAAGTCGGAAGCCGACTGGAAGCGCTCGCTCCATATGCGGCGGATGGTCTGGTAGTCGACCTTGTCAAGGTCGGTCAGCTTCAGGCTGAAGATGCGCGGGTTGTGGTCGTAGAGGGTGGCGGTGATGGAGTCGGAGAAGGCCGTCATGGGGTCTTTCTCGGCGTTTTCAAGCTGGGTGCGTAGCATGGCCATGCCGTTGTTGAAGGCGGCCGTGTCGTTAGCCGGCTGCTGGAAGCGCAGATAGGTAAGCTCGAAGAGCGTACGCAGGTCTTTGGGCGTCGACTGTCCCGCGAGGTTCTCCGAGAAGTTGGAGAGCGAGGGGTAGACGGAGGCCTGCTTGCCTGCCAGGGCCTTTTCGAGCTCGACGGAGGTAAAGTTGCCCGTGCCCGTTACCATGGCGGTGAAGTCCAGCAGGTTGGCGTTGATGAGATCTTCCTGTTTGATTTTCGACAGACCGCCGAAGCTGCGTGCCGACATGAGCACTTCACTGTCGTTGAAGTCAGTCTGTCGCCAGTAGACGCGGGCGCCGTTCGAGAGCGTCCAGCAGGTGTAGCCAAAGTCGTCCTTGGCCTCTTTCACGATGGAGCCCTTCTTGGGCAGCTCGGGCACGAGGGGCTCGTTCTTCACGTTGTCGACGTAGGCCGTGAGCTCTGCCTTTTCGGCGGCGGCGATGGCCTGCTTGAAGCTGTCGGCCGTGGGGATGGCCACGCCTTCCTTGTCGGCATACATGGCCAGGAAGACAAAGTTGGTGTCGGTCGATGCCGTCATTTCGCCAAACACCTGCGAGATGACGTCGGCGCTGATGGCGGGAGCCAGCTGCTTATAGATGTTCACCTCGGTGCTGATGTCGGGGATGGGCAGGTTGTCGAGGAAGTGGCGCACGTATTGCGGCACGTAGAAGTCGTTGCGCTGCTTCGTGCGGTTCTGGTAAATCTTGTCCATCTGGCTGAGGAACTCCTCGCGCGAGCGGATGAGCTCCGTGGCCGTAAAGCCGAAGCGGTCGGCGCGCTCCACCTCCTGCATGACGGCCTTGACGGCGGCGGCGTCCTGGCCTGGTTTGGGCAGGACGACGAGCATGAAGGCGTCCATCGTTTTGCTGAGCAGATAGGTGGCATCCTGGCATCCTGCATAGATGAAGGGGCAGGAGGCTTCCTGGCTCAGTTCGCTCAGGCGGGCGTTGAGCATGGCCGAAGCCATCTGCGTCATGTATTTATAGCCGAAGAAGGCCATCGTGCCGCGCAGCTCCACGGGCATGGGCTCGTGCTTGAACATCATTTGTATGGTGTTCTGCTGCTGTTCTTTGTCCTTGTCGATGATGTAGATGGGTTCGTTGTTGGCGGGCACGGGATAGGTTTCGTAGGGAGCGGGGTTCTGCGGCATCTCGATGGGGCCGAAGATGCGCTTCACGGCAGCTTCCACCTGGTCGACGTCGATGTCGCCCACGACGATGATGCCTTGCAGGTCGGGGCGGTACCATTTTTCATAATAGGCGCGCAAGGCCTCGGGCTTGAAGTTATCGACCACCTCCATCAGGCCGATGGGGTAGCGGTGGCCGTACTTGGAGCCGGGATAGAGCGCGGGCAGGTTGCGCTCGAAGATGCGTCCCGAGGCGTCGGAGCGCAGGCGCCACTCTTCGTGGATGACACCGCGTTCTTTGTCGATTTCTTTCGGGTCGAGCGTGAGGCCGTCGGCCCAGTCGTGCAGGATGAGCAGGCACGAGTCGACGTTCTGGGGCGTCACGGGCACGTCGTCGATGTTGTACACCGTCTCGTCGGTCGATGTGTAGGCGTTCAGGTTGACGCCGAACTTGACGCCGATGCTTTCGCAGTACTTGATGAGGCGGTCGCCGGGAAAGTTGTCGGTGCCGTTGAAGCACATGTGTTCCAGGAAGTGGGCCAGGCCGCGCTGCGAGTCGTCCTCCTGCACGGAGCCCACCTTCTGCGCGATGTAGAAGTTGGCCCGGTTTTCAGGCAGGGCGTTGTGGCGGATGTAGTAGGTCAGTCCGTTGGGCAGCTTGCCGTAGCGGATGGCCGTGTCCATGGGCACCTGCGGCACCTGGGGCATCTGTTGCGCCGCAGAGCGCAGCGCGGGCACCAGGGCCAGCGCAACGAGCAGCAGCAACGCTTTGCATTTTTTCATACGCTTTGTTTTTTGGGTTGGATATGGTTTGTTTTTTCTTTTCTGCTTCCGTTTGTCGTGGAGAGGGCCCTTCGTGGCGTCGCAACGCCGCGCACAGGGGCCACGCCGTCGCCGCAAAGGCTTACTATCGTCTTGTTTTCAGGCGCTCAATCGCGCAAAAGTACGTAAAAAGCCGGTATTGCCCAACTTTTTGTCCGTGAAAGGGGCAGAGAGGGGCTGAGAAAGAGGCTTATTTGGCCTATCAGCGGCGAGAAAGCCCGTGCAAGGCCCCTTTTCCGTGCCATTTGCAGTGCAAGAAGGCCGCCGCCGGCACAAGTTTCGGGGCCAAGAGCAGTTTTTTCGGAGCTTTATTTGAAATTATGCACGGAAAACATTATGTTTGCGGTGCATAATAATAGGAAAAAGGGGGCGTGACCCATTCGAATCCACCGCTGAGAGGGAGAGAGGCCGCGCAAAAAGTGTTAATACGGACGAAAAGCTTTCGGGGGCGGGCGGAATGTGTTATTTTTGTGCAAATTTACGCGTAATGTATCTCAACGGGCTGCCGCAGGCCGCGCGCGGTTCGTGCTTACACCTTATATAATATATAATGGCCAAGAAGAAAAAACGGACGGGCGGCGGCTTCGACACCGTTACCTCGTGCATCAGCATCGCGCTGGTGCTTATTCTGTTGGGAACGGTGGTGTTCACCGTCACATTTGCCAACGGCCTGAGCCGCAACCTGCGCGAAAACATACCCGTCGAGGTGTTGCTTTCCGACAGTATCCCGGCCGCCGAGGCCGTGCGGCTGCAAACCTCGCTCAAGCAGCAGCCTTTCGTCAAGGAAATCCATTACATATCGAAAGAGAAGGCCACGGCCGAAATGGCCAAGGCCCTCGACGGCAGCCCGGCCGACTTCCTGGGCACCAGCCCCATACCGGCCGAGTTTGAGCTCTATCTGAACGCCGACTATGCCAACAGCGACAGCCTGGCCCACTACATGCCGCTCGTCAGGCAACGCGCTTTCGTGACCGACGTGGTCTACCCAAAAGACACGCTCGGCGACATGGACTACGCCCTGGCCATCGGCAGCCTCGTGTTGCTCACGATAGCCGTGCTCATGGCCTTCGTTTCCTTCTCGCTTATCAACAATACGATGCGAATGAGCGTCTATGCGCGGCGCTACACCATTCACAGCATGAAGCTCGTGGGCGCCAAGTGGCGCTTCATCCGTCGGCCGTTCATGTGGCGCGCCTTCGTCATCGGGCTGGTGGCGTCGCTGCTGGCCTGCGCCGTGCTGGCCTGCGGCATGTATCTGCTCGTGGGGCTCGACGTCTACGTGAGTGCGCTGGTGACGCCCCTTGTGGCGGGCGCCACGCTGGGCAGCGTGGTCGTGGCAGGCCTGGCGCTGACGATGCTCTGCGCCTTTTTCTCCGTCAACAAGCACCTGCGCATGACGGGCGGCCAGGTATTTCTGAAATAATCAAGACAAAACGATATGACAGACAAACGGAACTTTGCGTTCGACCGCACCAACTTCATCCTGCTGGCGGCGGGCATGGCCGTCGTTGTGTTGGGCATGCTGCTCATGGCGGGCTCTGGCTCCGACGTGGAGCATTTCAACCCCGAAATATTCAGTGCCCGCCGCATCAAGGTGGCTCCGCTGGTGAGCCTCGTGGGCTATGTGTTCATGGTATATGCCATCTTGCGGAAGCCCCGCGGGCATAAGGAAAACGCCGACAGCCAAAAAACTGAAGCATGACGTGGATTGAAACCATCATCATCGCCATCGTCGAGGGACTGACGGAGTTTCTCCCCGTTTCCTCCACGGGCCACATGATTATTACCCAGGGCCTGCTGGGCATGGATAGCACCCCTTTCTTGAAAGCCTTCACCGTTATCATCCAGTTTGGCGCCATCCTCTCGGTGGTGTGCCTCTATTGGCGCAAGTTCTTCTATCCCGAGACCATGAAGACGCGGGGCTACACGTGGTGGCAGGCCATCAGCCGTTTCTACGGGCTGCTCATCGTGGGCATTATCCCGGCCGTGGTGCTTGGATTCGCCTTCAACGACTTCATCGAGTCGAACCTTGGCAACGTAACCCTCGTGGCCGTGATGCTCATTGTGGGCGGCGTGTTCATGCTCTTCTGCGATCGGCTGTTCAACAAGGGGTCGGAGAGCACGCCCATGACGCCGCGCCGCGCTTTCATCGTAGGCCTCTTCCAGTGCATCAGCATGATACCGGGCGTATCGCGCTCGATGGCCACCATCGTGGGCGGCATGCAGCAAAAGCTCACGCGCAAGGCCGCAGCCGAGTTTTCGTTCTTTCTGGCCGTGCCGACGATGTTTGGTGCCACCTGCCTTGAAACCTACAAGCTCATGGCCCACGGCGACGGCAACATACTGATGGAGGGCAACAACCTGTGGCTGCTCATCCTGGGCAGCGTGGTGGCCTTCGTCGTGGCCGTTGCAGCCATCAAGTTCTTCATTGGCTACGTGGCTCGCTACGGCTTCGTGGCCTTTGGCTGGTACCGCATCATCGTGGGTGCCCTCATCCTCGTGCTCGGCGCCTGCGGCTACGAGCTCACCATGGAATAATACCGTCGTGGCATGAACTTTCTGGCAGGACAGGTGCTGGCTTTCGACAAGCCGCTGGGCATGACGAGCTTCGGCCTCGTGGCCAAGGTGCGCTGGCTCCTCACGCGCCGCATGGGCGGCCGCAAGATCAAGGTGGGCCACGCCGGCACGCTCGACCCCCTGGCCACGGGCGTGGTGTTGCTCTGCACGGGGCGCGCCACGAAGCGCATCGAAGAGCTGCAAGGCGGCGTCAAGGAGTACACGGCCACGCTGCGGCTGGGCGCCACAACGCCAAGTTTCGACCTGGAACACCCGGTGGACGCCACCTATCCCGCTGCCCACATCGACGAAGAGGCCCTGCGCCGCGTGCTCGCCACGTTCGAGGGCGACGTCATGCAGGTGCCGCCCGCGTTTTCGGCCTGCAAGGTCGAGGGGCGCCGCGCCTACGACATAGCCCGCCGCGGCGAGGACGTCAGCCTGCGCGCCAAACCCGTGCGCATCGACAGCATTGAGCTGCTGGCCTTCCGCCCGGGCGACATGCCCGAGGCCGATCTGCGCATCGCCTGCGGCAAAGGCACCTACATACGCTCGCTGGCCCGCGACATAGGCCTTGCGCTCGGCAGCGGTGCCCATCTCACGGCGCTGAGGCGCACAAGGGTGGGCAGCTATGCCGAGGCCGACTGCTTTACCCTCGAAACGTTTGAAACGTGGCTCGAAGCCCAGGACGTCGAAACGGAACTGCCCGCCTGAGGCACCGCAGCGTCTGCCGCCCGCACCACATAAGACAAGGAAAATATGAAACTCTCACAATTCAAGTTCAAGCTCCCCGAGGAGAAGATTGCGAAATATCCCGCGCCCCATCGCGACGAGTGCCGCATGATGGTGCTCCACCGGAAGACGGGAGACATCGAACACAAGATGTTCAAGGAGGTGCTCGATTATTTCGACGAGCATGACGTTTTTGTATTCAATGACACCAAGGTGTTTCCCGCCCGCCTCTATGGCAACAAGGAAAAGACGGGCGCGCGCATCGAGGTGTTTCTGCTCCGCGAGCTCAACCGCGAGCTGCGCCTGTGGGACGTGCTCGTCGACCCCGCCCGCAAGATACGCATTGGCAACAAGCTCTACTTTGGCGAAGACAACTCTATCGTGGCCGAGGTGATCGACAACACGACGAGCCGCGGCCGCACGTTGCGCTTCCTCTACGACGGCGACCACGAAGAGTTTAAGAAAAATCTGTATGCCTTGGGCGAGGCTCCCGTGCCCCGCTTCATCGGCCGCGAGTCGGAGCCGCGCGATTTCGAGGACTTTCAGTGCATCTTTGCCCGCCACGAAGGCGCCGTCACGGCCCCCACGGCCGGCCTCCACTTCTCGCGCGAAATCATGAAGCGCATGGAAATCAAAGGCATCGACTTCGCCTTCATCACCCTCCACTGCGGGCTGGGCAACTTCCGCAACACCGACGTGGAAGACCTCACCAAACACAAGATGGACTCCGAGCAAATGTTTGTCGAGGAGGAGTGTTGCGACATTGTGAACCGTGCCAAGGACGGTGAGCACAAGATATGCGCCGTGGGCACCACCGTGCAGCGCGCTCTTGAAGCCTGCGTGGGCACGGACAGCCGCATCAAGCCCTTCGAAGGCTGGACTAACAAGTTTATTTTCCCGCCTTACGATTTTTCGGTGGCCGATGCCATGCTCTCCAACTTCCATCTGCCTTACTCCACGCTGCTGATGCTCACGTCGGCCTTCGGCGGTTACGACTATACGATGCACGCTTACGACGTGGCGCTCAAAGAGGACTATCGCTTTGGGCCTTACGGCGACGTCATGCTCCTTGTCGACTGACGTCATGCCCCTGCTCTACATCAGTTTGGGCGCCAACACAGGTAGCCGCGCCGCAACGCTGCGCCAAGCCCTTGAAGCACTCGACCGACGGCTGGGCCGTCGCGTCGGGTGCTCTTCGTTTTACGAAACGGAGCCCGTGGGCTTTGTTTCGCCTCACAAGTTTCTCAACGCCGCCGCGGCCTACGAGACGGAGCTCACGCCGCGCCAGCTGCTGCGTGCCACGCAGGAGGTAGAGCGCCTTTTGGGCCGCACGTCGAAGAGCCGCGACGGACGCTATGCCGACCGCCCCATCGACATCGACCTGCTCATGCTCGATGGCGTCGTGGTCAGCGAGCCCGACCTCTGCCTGCCCCATCCCGCCATGGCCGGGCGCCGCTTCGTGCTCGAACCGCTGGCCGAGATAGCCCCTGCGGCCTTGCACCCCACCGAGGGCGTCACCGTGGCCGAGCTCCTCAGGCGGCTCAACCGCCCCCGCATCGACCGGGCGGCCGCCCCCACGGAAGAGCTGCTCGCCGCCGTCAACCGCCTGCTGCCCCAGCTCAGCGCCAAGGCCCGCCCCATCGACGCCGCCGCACTGGCCGCCCTGCTGGCACGCGAGACGACGCACCTCTACACCGTGGCCGACGAACAGGGCACCCTTTGCGGCATGGCCACGCTTTGCCTCTGCTCCTCGCCCACGAGCACCAAGGCCTGGCTCGAAGACGTCGTGGTCGATGCTTCCTGCCGTGGCCGGGGCTATGCCCGTGCCTTGGTGGAACGGGCAACAAGAGAGGCCGCCCGCTTGGGAGCGGCGGCTCTTTGTCTCACATCACGGCCTGCCCGTCGGGCCGCCAATGCGCTTTATGTTTCGATGGGGTTTGAGCGTCGCGACACGAACGTTTATATCAAAACCTTGGAGAATTGACAACGGACGACTGGCGTATTCAGAACAGACAATGGGTAATTGATAACCGTCAATTACCCATTGTCTGTTTTTTCAGAGCAACCGTTTTGAAAGATACCTGACGGGATACCACACGCTGGCAAATCCCACCACGAGCACGGTGGCGAAGACGAGCAGGATGTCGGTGACGTGTATGCTCACGGGATAGGCCTGCACGATGAAGTTTTCTCCGCCGTTGCCCAGGCTGATGACGCCAAACTCCTGCTGGATCCAGCAGAGCAGCAGGCCTACGCTTACGCCGATGACGGCCCCCATCGCCGAGATGAGGCGACCCTCGAACAGGAAGATGCGCACGATGCGCCGTTCGTCCACGCCCAGGTTGCGCAGCGTGCCCACGTCGTCGCGTTTGTCGATGATGAGCATCGAGATGCTGCCCACGATGTTGAAGCAAGCCACCAGCAGGATAAACGTCAGGAAGAGGTAGGCGATGGTTTTCTCGATGTTCATGATGCCAAACACCTCCTGTTGCTGTTCCATGCGGTCGAGCACGGCGTAGTTGGGGCCCAGCGCGGCGCGCAGGCGCTCCTTGACGCGCGTTTCGTTGGCCCCCTCGCGCAGTTTGAGCTCAATCGAGGTGATTTTCCCCGGCTGCTCAAACAGCTTTTGGGCGAAGGCGAGCGATGAGAGAATGTAGTTTTCGTCGTACTTCCGCTGGTGAACGTCGAAGATAACGCCCGGCGAAACGAGCTGCTCGGCGTTGAAGTTGTCCGACGGGTTGGCCATGTTGATGCGCTCGCCCTTTCGCGGCGCACAGATGGTGAGGCTGCCGTAGTCGGTTCCGCCAAACTGATAGGCCAGGCCGATGCCCGGTATGCCATAGTCCACGTCGGCTGCATGCAGCAGGTAGCTGCCGTTGCCGTAGAGGATGTTGCGTATGTCGGTACATTCGTCGAAGCTGTCGTCCACGCCTTTGAGCGTCACCACCAGCGGCTGTCCCGAGAAGAGCACGAGGGCCTGGTCTTCCAGGCATTGCGTCACGACGGCCACGTCCCCGTCGGCCTTCACCTTGGCCGTGGCCTCGTCGGGAGCTTCGATGAATTTGCCTTTTGCGGGCGTCACGGCCAGCTGCGGGTCGAACGTCGTGTAGAGGCTCCCGATGAGGTCGTGAAACCCGTTGAACACCGACAGCGTACACACCAGCGCCGTCGTGGCAAAGGCGATGCCAGCCACCGATATGGCCGAAATCACGTTGATGGCGTTGTGGCTTTTCTTCGAGAAGAGGTAGCGCCGCGCCACGAAGAAGGGGAAGTTCATTTATTTATGCAGCAGTTCGTCGATGTGGTCGATATAGTCCAGCGAGTCGTCCACGAAGAATTTCAGTTCGGGGATGATGCGCAGCTGGTAGCGTACGCGCTTGCCCAGTTCGTAGCGCACGGTCTTGACGTTCTTGTTGATGTTCTCTACGATTTCCGTGCTCTTTTCCGAGGGGAACACGCTCAGATAGGCGCGGCAGTAGCTCATGTCGGGGCTGATGCGCACGGTGCTCACCGTCACCAGCACGCCGTGCATCCCCTGCGTTTGCAGGCGGAACATGTCGCTCAGCTCTTTCTGCAAGAGGCGGGCTATTTTCTGTTGTCTTGTCGTTTCCATGTTTCTTTTGTTTGGATGTTCAGGTTTGTAGCGCCCCTCGGCCTACGTGCCGGGGCGTCAGGGTATGCGTCGTATGAGGGTCAGTCCGTCGCGCAGGGGCAGTATCACCTTTTCCACGCGCCCGTCCTCGGCCACGCGGTCGTTGAAGCGGCGTATGCCCTGTGTCTGGGCGTCGTGGTCGTAGGCCGGGTCGGCCACGTGGCCGTCCCACAGCGTGTTGTCGGCCAGGATGTAGCCCCCCGGCCGCAGGCGGCTCATGACGAGCTCGTAGTAGTCGCAATATTGCCGCTTGTTGCCGTCGATAAAGGCCATGTCGAACGTCAGGTCCATGGCCGGCAGCAGCTCGAGCACGTCGCCGATGTGCATCTCGACGCGGGCGGGGTAGGGCGAGCCTTCGAGCCACGGGCGGGTAAACTCCTCCTGTTCGTCGTTCACCTCGAAGGTGTGCACCACGCCCCCGGGCGCCATTGCCTTGGCCATGCACAGGGCCGAATAGCCCGAGAAGGTTCCTATTTCCAGCACGCAGCCCGGCGCGATGAGGCGCGTGAGCATCGTGAGCAGGCAGCCTTGCAGGTGGCCCGAGGCCATGCGCGGGTAGAGCAGCTGCGTGTGGGTGGCCCTCCATAGGCGGTGCAGGTAGTCGTCCTCGGGCGTGATGTGCGCCAGGATGTAGTCGTCTGTCGTTTCCGTCGCCGTCATGTGCGTGGTCAGTTGGGCAGGGTCTCCTCGCCCTCGGTCTGGAAGATGTTTTTCACGATGTTCATCTCCATGAACGAGGTGCGTTGCTCCTTGCGCTGGCTGCCCAGGTAGCAGATGCGGTCTTCGGGCCGCAGCACGCCGTCGCTCAGGAGCTTCCTGAGGGCGGCCAGCAGAAACTCGTGGCCGTAGCTCTTCATGGGCATGTAGATGGCGTAGACGCCGTAGGAGAGGGCCAGGTGGCGCACGGTGCGCGCCTTGTAGCAGATGGCCAGGATGGTGCACTGCCCGCGGAACGACGACACGTAGCGCGCCGTGCGTCCCGAGTAGCTGTCGGTGATGATGGCGCGGAGCTTCATGCTGCGGGTGGCCATGACGGCCTCTTTGGCGAAAAACTCCGTCACGTCGGGCGCCTCCGAGAGGGGTATGTCCACGTCGCCGAAGTCGTCCGTCAGGTCGCGCTCCGCCTGCCAGGCCACCGAGGCCATGACGCGCACGGCCTCGACGGGATAGTCGCCATAGGCCGTCTCGCCGCTCAGCATGAGGGCGTCGGCGCGGCTGTACACGGCGTTGGCGATGTCGGTCACCTCCGTGCGCGTGGGGCGCGGGTTCTTTATCATGCTTTGCAGCATCTGCGTGGCCACGATGACGGGTTTGTGGGCGCGGATGGCCTTGGCCACGAGGCGGCGCTGTATGCCCGGTATGAGCTCCTGCGGCACCTCGATGCCCAGGTCGCCGCGGGCCACCATGATGCCGTCGGCCGCTTCGAGGATCTCGTCGATGTTGTCCACGCCCTCCTGGTTTTCTATTTTTGCGATGACGCGTATGTCGCTGCCGCGTGCGTCGAGCAGGGCGCGCACGGCCTCCACGTCCTCGCGGCTGCGCACGAACGAGTGGGCGATGAACGATACGTCGTAATCGATGGCAAACTCGATGTTGCGCTTGTCGCGTTCGGTCAGCGCGGGCAGGTTGATGCGCACGCCCGGCACGTTCACGCTCTTGCGGGCTCCCAGCGTGGCGCTGTTCTCCACGCGGCACACGAGCTCGTCGCCGTCGCGTGCCTCGACGATGAGGCCCAGGTCGCCGTCGTCGATGAGCACGTGGGCCCCGGGGCCCACGTCTTTGGCAAAGGCGGGGTAGGTCACGGCGATGCGCTCGTGCGTCGTCTCGCACGAGGGGTCGCCTGCGATGCGCACGGTCTCGCCCTGCTCAAAGGCGATGGGGGCCGCGCAGGCCGTCGTGCGCACTTCGGGCCCTTTCGTGTCGACGAGCACGGCGATGTGGCTCGACACCTCGCGCACGTTGTCGATGACGCGCTTCATGCCCGCGGCGTCCTGGTGGGCCGTGTTGAGGCGCACCACGTTCATGCCCGCGTCGTAGAGGTGCTGTATGAGGTCGACGCCGCAGCGGGCGTCTGAAATGGTGGCAACAATCTTTGTCTTTTTGTACATACCGGGTGGTTTATGTTTTTTTACTGTTGTCGTCTGGCGGGTGGGGCTTCCTCCGTGAGCGCCTCGACGGCCAGGGCGTAGGAGCGCATGCCGAAGCCGCATATCGTGCCGCGGCACACGGGCGAGAGGTACGACCGGTGGCGGAAGTCCTCGCGCGCGTATATATTAGAGAGGTGTACCTCGACGACGGGCACGTCGATCGAGCGGATGGCGTCGTGCAGGGCCACCGACGTGTGGGTGTAGGCCCCGGCGTTGAGCACGATGCCCTCCGTGCCGTCGTCGGCCGCCGCTTGCAGGCGGTCGATGAGCGCCCCCTCCGAGTTGCTTTGGAAGTAGGCCAGCTCCACGTCGGCAAAGCGCCGCCGCAGGTCGTCCAGGCAGTCGTCCATCGTGGCCGTCCCGTAGACCGACGGTTCGCGCCGTCCCAGGCGGTTCAGGTTGGGCCCGTTCATTATGAGTATCTTCATGGCCGTATGAGTTAATATGTCGGGGTGAATTTGAGGGAGGGAAGCCGTCCGCCGGCATACGCAGGCAGCCGCAGGGCGATGTCCGCCACGCAGAGACGCTCTTCACCGCGTCTCTCACGCCCGGGGCCCTGCCCCGCCGCGGCATTCTTCCCATCGTGCCGGGCCTGCCGGCGTCCGCTGCGCGCGCGGATGTGCTTATTTTTGCGTACCTTTGTGTAGGGAGCTACAAAGGTACGCAAAAAACCGGTTTTCTCCCCGTCCCGTTCCGTCTTTGTTGCCACCGACGGCGCGGCGCCCCTTTCCTTTAAAAATTTTCTGCCTATGACCGATGATGAAATCATAGATGCCTATCGCGACTACGTCATTCTCGAACGCGGACTCTCCGACAACACGCGCGCAGCCTACCTGCGCGACGTCACGCGCTTCGCCTCCTTTCAGCACGACGAGGGGCTGGGCGTGCTCGGCGCCGACCTGGACCGCCTGCACCAGTACACCTGGGCGCTCCACGAGCTGGGCATCACCTCCCGCTCCATCGCCCGCGCCGTCTCGGCCTTGCGCTCGTTCTACTGCTTCCTCCTGCTCGACGGATACATCGACGCCGACCCGGCCGAAATGCTCGAAGTGCCCAAAATAGGGAAGCACCTGCCGGACGTGCTCACCCTGAACGAGGTCGACCGCATCCTGGCCGCCATCGACCTCTCGCAGCCCGAGGGCCCCCGCGACCACGCCGTCATCGAGCTCCTTTACAGCTGCGGCCTGCGCGTGAGCGAGCTTTGCCACCTGCGCTTTTCCGACCTTTTCCTCGACGAGGGCTACGTGCGCATCACGGGCAAGGGCGGCAAGCAGCGCATGATACCCATCTCGGCCCGCGCCACCGACGAGCTCCGCACCTGGGCCGTCGAGCGCGCCGACATCACGGCCTATCCCGGCGAGGAGGACTACGTCTTCGTGAGCCGCCGCCGCCACCGCCACCTCTCGCGCATCACCGTCTTCCACTTCATCAAGCAATATGCCGCCCTGGCCGGCATCACCAAGACCATCAGTCCGCACACCTTCCGCCACACCTTTGCCACCCACCTGCTCGAAGGGGGCGCCAACCTGCGCGCCATCCAGGCCATGCTCGGCCACGAGAGCATCGCCACCACCGAGATATACACCCACATCGACAAAACGTTTCTGCGCGAGCAGATTCTCGAACACTTCCCCCGCAACATGCCCCATCCCCCCGGCCTCGCCCCCGCCGACGGCGACGCC
The DNA here is from genome assembly GCA_944322095.1 of uncultured Alloprevotella sp. GTDB lineage: Bacteria > Bacteroidota > Bacteroidia > Bacteroidales > Bacteroidaceae > Alloprevotella. The sequence goes on along the minus strand of CALUNU010000006.1, from coordinate 925 downwards.
GCCCCCGACGCTCCCCGCCCCGACGACGAGGGGTGGAAATGACCTGTGCGCTATATGTCAAACCGTTAAAGCGGACGCCCACCGTCGTCCGCCTTTTAGCGAGATTTCCGCCCGTCCATGCGGCCCCTCGGCCGAAACATCCCATGGAAATCGATTTCCATCCCATGGATTCGCCGATCCAAGGGATGGAATTTTCGATCCAAGGCCACTTTCCAGCGGAAAAATAGCTCCGAAACGTGCCACATAGTGGCGAAAACCCCATTTTCAGCCGTCCCTGCGGCGGTGCGTCGCACGGATGTGTTTCATTATCAGACATTTCTGATTTTCGCGTATTTGCGAGCAAGAGCGCAGGCGCTCGAAAATAATCGATTCTCCATGTTAAAAAGCAGCGCCCTTAGGAGGGGCGGCATTCCTGCCGCCACAGCTCGGGGCAAGGCCCCGCTAAGGCATCTTCGTCGCAGCCATAGGCACACCGCGCGGCAGGCGCCCCCATAGGAGGGTGCGTGCCCCATCATCATCGGCCCCAAGGGGGTCGAACGCTCACCGCGTGTGTGCGTGCAGGTGTCGTCCCCGTCGTCATCCCGGCAGCATGTCGCTGTGATACCGCCGTCCCCATGCCTACATCTGTACAGGCATTCCGCGAAGCTGCCGGCCCCGCAGGGGTCGCACTACTCTATAGCCGCGGGTGAGCGTAGCGAACCCGCGGAAGGTGCGTGCCTCATCATCATCGGCCCCAAGGGGGTCGAACGCTCACCGCGTGTGTGCGTGCAGGTGTCGTCCCCGTCGTCATCCCGGCAGCATGTCGCTGTGATACCGCCGTCCCCATGCCTACATCTGTACAGGCATTCCGCGAAGCTGCCGGCCCCGCAGGGGTCGCACTACTCTGTAACCGCGGGTGAGCGCAGCGAACCCGCGGAAGGCGCGT